>NZ_OZ061315.1:2436796-3655194 GCF_964063325.1 Hafnia alvei | reverse complement strand
AACGAGTAGGGGTAGCTCAACGCAGGTTAAGGCGCGACCGATTCCATACTGACTAATCCCACCTTGAGATAACCCGCCGTGCGCAACGTATCCATCACCGTCATTAGTGTGGCGTAGTCCACCGCTTTGTCTGCTTGCAGAAAAATGGTGGTGTCTTTGTCTGCTTTGGTTTGCTCATTGAGCTGCTCGCTGAGCCGATCGCGGGTGGTTAGCGCATCACCGAGATAAAGCTGTTTATCTGCTTTAATGGTCAGATAGACCGGCTTATCTGGGCGTGGCTGCGGCTGTGCCGAGGATGCCGGTAAGTTCACGCGAATATCGACGGTAGCCAGTGGGGCTGCGACCATAAAGATAATCAGCAAGACCAGCATAACGTCGATGAAAGGCGTGACGTTGATGTCGTGAAGCTCACGGCTTTCAGCGGATTCGCCAGCGGAATAATCATGAATGTGCAGTGCCATACCGCTATCTCACCTGCTTTTGGGGCGCGTTGAGGTCAAGATCGCGGCTTAGCAGCAACAGAATTTGCGCGGCTGCGTCTCCCACCTGTGCGCGATGTTCGTTAATCATGCGGCTGAACAGGTTGTAAATCACCACGGCGGGGATCGCAGCAATCAGCCCCATGGCGGTAGCCAGTAGCGCTTCGGCGATGCCTGGCGCAACGACGGCCAGATTGGTCGTTTGCGAATGTGCAATGCCAATAAAGCTATTCATGATGCCCCAAACGGTGCCGAATAAGCCGATAAACGGTGCCACTGCACCAATAGTAGCGAGATAGCCGTTGCCTTTGGCAAGCTGGCGACCATAGGCCGCAACGCGCCGATCGAGGCGGAAATTGGTTCGGTCTTTAATACCGTTAAGATCGGCTGCGTGGGTTGAAAGCTGTTTTTCATCTTGAGCATCGCGTAATAGGGCGGCGCTTATGCTGTTCTCGGCGAAGGACTGCGATAATTCACAGGCCGTGGATAAAGAATTAGATGGAAACAGTAAGCGATATTCGCGGCGTAATTGCTGTTTAGCGCGCAGCAGCGCAATGCTTTTGGCAAATAAGATGGTCCATGTGATAACGGATATAACGATTAATCCAATCATCACGCTTTTCACCACAATATCAGCCTGCTGATACATGCCGAAAATAGAAAGATCCAGCGATGAAATTCCACCGGTAGACACGTTTTGAACCGTATTTCCCTGCTCGTTAATGAGTGGTTCAGCACTTGCGTATTGGGCTATACCGAAACTGAGTAATAGTGCCAGAGATGGTTTTAGCATCCTGTTGAACTTGCCGTTCAAAAGGGTGAACTGTGCCAAAAAGTTTTCCGCTAATGCCATGCGGAGCCTCCATTTTATTTTTTTCGTTGGATTGAACTGCATTTGTTGCGGACAGGATGCTAGCAAAGATTTAGATCGAATGATACTCATTATCATTCTCATTTGATTAGGTGAGTAATTATTTTTAGAATTAAGAATAAATTTAGGTTAATTAATGATTCTGGCTATTTTGCCTGTTGTTTTAAATTTAATTAGCTATGTGGATATTGTTTTTCGGTGGTTCGTGGTTAGGTCTAACGCAAATTATTGTATTTAACATATTGTGCTAAATACTTTTTTAGAATGAAGTTAGATGATAAATCATCTGATTTTATGTTTGCCAGCGCAGCGCTGTTTATGGCTATCTGGATAATATCCATGATGATGTTGTTGGATTTATCTATCTGAATACGTGAGAATGCTTAACTTGAGCCGCCCAATCAGCGCTATCTTTTTGGGCCAAATTTTTTTCTCTTTTATTCACTGCGAGGCAGCATGGATAGCAGTAGCAGAACAAAAGCAAATGCCTGTGGTATCTTGGCCATCTTGCTTTGGAGCACTATCGTGGGCCTGATTCGTAACGTTAGCGAAGGTGTTGGCCCAGTGGCAGGTGCCGCGTTAATTTATACTGCGGGTTCTGTATTTCTCTTTATTCTGCTGGGTTCTCCCAAGCTACGGGCTTTTAAGCCGGTTTATTTGTTGGCCGGTGGCGCTTTGTTTGCGAGCTATGAAGTTTGCCTCTCTTTGGCATTGGGTTATGCCACCACGCGAGCCCAGTCGATTGAAGTTTCAGTCATTAACTATTTATGGCCGAGTTTTACCGTGTTGCTCTCTTTTTTGTGTAGCGGTGGTCGGTTAAAAATCAGTTTATTGTTGGGCGTGTTGCTGTCGTTATTAGGCGTCACGGTGGTAATAAGCGGCGGTTCATTAGCCTCACTTTCTGGCATGGCGGAGAATATCGTTGCTCATCCGGTTAGCTATGTCTTGGCGTTTGTTGGCGCTATCCTGTGGGCGGTGTATTGCGTTGTGACCAACAAATATGCCAACGGACAAAATGCAGCAGCGCTGTTCTTCGCACTTACCGCCGTCTGTTTGTGGATTAAATGGTTATTAGGCGGGGCTGAGAGTTTTACTATTTCTTTGCATAGCGCATTTTATATTGCCATGGCCGGTGCTGCGATGGGCTTTGGCTATGCGGCGTGGAATATCGGTATGATTCGAGGGGATATTAATCTGTTGGCCACGCTTTCCTATTTTACGCCTATCCTTTCGGCGTTATTTGCGTCGCTGATTTTATCTTCTTTGCTGCCGCCCACTTTCTGGTTAGGTGTTTGCGCAGTCACCGCCGGAGCGATTATTTGTTGGCTGTCGACCAAGCCGAAGCGGGTAAATAAAGCGCTTAAGTAACTGGATAAAAATGGCCAAGCAAACGCGATGTTGCTTGGCCTGATATACAGCGAGCCTATGGCAATTTTATACTGCGACGGCCTCGAGCATCACCGGATGAAAATGGCGCTTGAAGTAAATCAGCCCATGACCCGCTTCACTCAGCGTGATCTGTTTGATCTGCACCAAATACACCAGATGTGTACCAATAGTTTGTACCTGCTCAATTTCGCCTTCGAGACTGGCTAATGTTCCGCGCAGCATCGGTTGGCCGAGAATGCCTTTGGTCCAGATATCCCAGCTAAAGCGTTCTTCCATGCTGGTGCCCGTCATCCCCGCAAAATGTCGCGCCATCAGTTCTTGCTCATGGCTAAGCACATTGACGCAGAGTTTTCCGTTCTCCTGAAACACGGGGTTCATCGCGCTGTTACTGTTGATGCATACCATCAGCGACGGCGGTGTATCTGTTACTGAGCAGACGGCGGTGGCGGTTATCCCACAGCGACCCGCAGGGCCATCGGTGGTTACGATGTTGACCGCGGCCGACAGACTGGACATGGCATCGCGAAAACGTAGACGGTGTTCATTTTCTAAAGACATACTGGCCTCCCGCTACTGATTATTTCAGCAGCTTGTCTAACATATTAATATCGTTGTTATTGTGCAGGTGTGGAACGGTCCAACCGTGCTGGTCATATTCCGACAGACAGCGATCAACCATGGCCATCATGCGATCCATATTGCCGGAGCTTTGTGCCTGACGCAGACATTGCAGACGGATTTCATCTTGGCTGCCTGAGTAGTTGATTTCATAAAGCTCATGACGACCGCCGAACTCACTGCCGATGGCGTCCCACATCAGTTTTAAAATCTTGATGCGCTCAACGTGATCCATACCGTTTGAGCCGCGTACATAGCGGGCGAGGTATTTATCTATCTCTGGATTGTTGAGATCGCGCGCGCTGGACGGCAGATAAATCAGGCCGCTGGTGACGTTGCGCTCGATAATGTTTTTGATTTTGGCATAGGCCATTGGAGCCATGACGCGGTAGGTTTGTAGCGCGGCGTGATCGGGTAAATAAGCGCCGTTCACCCACGGAGTGGCTTCTGAACACATCGAATCGCTCAGCGCCCAAAACATATTGCGCCACGCGACAACTTCACCGAGATCGGCCTGTACGCCACGGAACTCAGAGGTTCCGGTACATTCCAGACTTTTTTTCAACAATGCGGTGATGAAATCGAGTTTAACCGCCAAACGCACACAGGCTTGAAGGGGATACATGCGGGCAAATCCCCCCTCCATTGTCCAGCGGCGACAGCGGTCGAAATCACGATAGATAAGCACGTTTTCCCATGGGATCAGGACCTTATCCATCACCAGAATCGCGTCATTTTCATCGAAGCGGCTGGAGAGCGGATAGTCGTAAGGGGAGCCGGTGGCACCTGCCACCATTTCGTAAGAGGCGCGTGAAATGAGTTTGACGCCGTCGGCGTCCATAGGTGCGACAAACATCAGCGCGAAATCTGGGTTTTCGCCCATGACCTGAGCAGAACCAAAACCGATCATGTTGTAGTGAGTGAGCGCCGAGTTGGTCGCTACCACTTTGGCACCGCTAACGATAATGCCAGCATCAGTTTCTTTTTCGAGTTTGATGTAAACGTCTTTCACTTCGTCAGCGGGTTTGTGGCGATCGATAGGCGGGTTGACGATGGCATGGTTGAAATAGAGCCCCGTTTCCTGAATGCGTTTGTACCAATGGCGGGCGTTGTCTTCGAACTGTCCATAAAATGCAGGATTTGCGCCTAATGCGCTGCCGAATGCGGCTTTGTAATCGGGTGTCCGTCCCATCCAGCCATAGCTCAAGCGTGACCATTCGGCGATAGCATCGCGCTGCTGGCGTAGATCGTCGCTGCTTTTCGCGAAGCGGAAGAATTTGTGGGTATAGCCGCCGCTGCCGGTATCGGTTCCCCAGCACAGTTTGTCCTGCATCTCGGGCTTGTGTAGGGCGTCATACAGATGACCTACCGATGCCGCGGCGTTGCGAAATGCCGGATGAGTGGTGACATCTTTGACTCGCTCGCCGTAGATGTAGATCTCACGGCCATCTTGCAGGCTTTTTAGGTACTCTTCACCGGTTAACGGGCGTTTGGCGTCGGCACGGAAATCTTCAGGTTTCATGTTTACCTCACAGTAGGGTCAGAATCCAAGAACGACCTTCTGAAAGGCGTTCACTGGCTGTTTGTTAATTTATTGTTTTGTTTTTGTTTCTTAATTGAAGCGTTTAAACAGGGTTTCGGGAAGATACTTTTGAGGTAATCACTGGTACTTTTCAGGCGAGAGTGGCGGTTTGTTGGAAGAATGTGATCCAGCACGAATTTTGTACTGGATCAGTGTGAAACGGCGATCTGTTCGGCACGGTAGGCGCTGGGTGAACAGCCCACTAACCGATTAAAAAAACGGGCAAAATAGGCGGGATCTTTGAATCCAAGCTGATAAGCAATTTCACTTACGGCGCTGTCGCTAAACAGCAGCAGGCGCTTGGCCTCACGTAGCTGGCGGTCGAAAATTAAGCGTTTAGGGGGGCGGTTGGCGAAGCGTCGGCAGATGTCTGTCAGCCTCGACTCCGTAATCCCGAGCTTATTGGCATATTCCGGCACTGACCAATGTAGACGGAAATTCTCGTCGATAAGCTGATTAAGACGCTGGAAAACACGCATTTCTCCGCGCATTCCGCTGGAGGATTGTTCGTCGAGCGGAACATTGCGTAACAGTAGGGTGAACACCGCCTGTGCCAAAAGTACTAGCGTATGCTCGCGTCCTCCCAGCTCGCTGGTGGACTCGCGGGCAATCAGTGCCCAGTAGTGGTCTAACGCCGCTAATTCCTGAGGTTTATCGGCCAGTGATAGGCAAATACCTGGCAGATCGAAAGCATCGCGTTTGCCGGGATAGAGCACCTCCAGCAGCGGCCAAATCAGCTCTTGGCGAACGGTGAGCACATGACCGTCGCTGTCTGGCTCGGTGAAAAATGCGTGTGGCACCGAGGGCGGCGTGAGAACAAACAGCGGTGCCTGCACCGAATAGCGGTGGTCGTCGAGTTGTAGCTCAATTTGGCCAGTATTCAGAAAGTGCATTTGGAAAAAACTGTCATGGCGGTGCGGCTTCATATCTCGCCCAAAGAACGCTGCCATGCGGGCGAATGATTGGTAATGCACATCATCAGATCCCTGCGTTTCGTCGTAGTCTTTGCTGATGTCGATGTTGGTTATTTGGCTCATGGCTATTCCTTGATGGCGGAGCAACAGATTTCTCGCCCCTTTTTAACCTCCTCTTGCCATAGGAAGATAGGGGAAGTGCTGATCGATTAAGTGATCGAGATACTCGGGGCTAGTACACCGCGGGGCGCTCCGGCGGCTTACGCCGCTACGACCCCATCGGTGTCCTTCCCCTAATATCAGGCTTAAATGAACGACATTAGATCTGGGGGATATCTTATGGCGTTGCCCGTGGTCGCGAGCCTTTCATCGGGATCAGCCAGATAATGATCGCGCCCACAATCAGCAGCCCTGCGACAAAGTAGAGTCCCGAGTTGAAGTTTCCGGTTTGATCTTTAAGCCAGCCAATCAGCAGCGGGCTCACCGCTGAGCCAATGTTGCCGGTGGCATTGATCACTGCGATCCCAACGGCTCTGGCGCGCAGGCTGATCGACTGATCGGGCGTTGTCCAGAAGATCGCCATCGCACTAAATGAGCCCGTGGAGGCCATGATGATCCCCAATAGCTGGATCATGTTGTGATCGGTGGCTGAAGCCAGTAGCCAACCGACGGCGGCGAACAAAAACGGCAGCGCGGTATGGTGTTTTCGTTCCTGCATGCGGTCGGAGTGTTTGCTCCACCAAATCATTCCCGCGATGGTGCAAAACTGCGGAATAGCGGCGAGTAAACCAATCGTGATATTGCTGCTCGATTGGTTAAAACTCTGCATGATTTGGGGAGTCCAGATGCTAATGGCACTCAGCGTATTGGTGAGACAGAAGTAGGCCAGCGTGTACATCAGCACGATCGGGGTGAAAATTTCACGCCACATGCTTGGCCGCTGTAGGGCATTGTGGCTAAGCGCTCCTTCAGGCTGAACCAGCTGCAAATTATCACTGTCCATCATCTCTTGCAGGCAGTCTTTATCTTCCTGAGTTAACCATTTGGCTTTCGACGGCTTATCGTCAAGGTAGTACCAAACGATGATGCCTAATAGCACCGAGGGGAAACCCTCCAGCAGGAATAGCCATTGCCAGCCTTTCAGGCTCAGAATGCCGTCGAGCGACAAAATATAGCCGGAAACCAGCGAGCCGAGCGCGGTGGTCACAGGCATAGCTATCATAAACAGCGCATTGGCTCTGGCACGGAAATAGGCAGGGAACCAGTAGGTGAGGTAAACCAAGATCCCAGGCAGGAAGCCCGCTTCGGTAATACCTACGATCATACGCAGCACATATAAACTGTGCGGCCCGGTGGCGAACATGGTTGCCGTTGACGCCAGCCCCCACAGCACCATGATCGTTGCGATCCAACGACGTGCGCCGACGATGCCCAGCATAATGTTGCTGGGAATGCCGAAAATCACATAGGTGGCATAGAACAGCGTGGTCGCGAGCCCAAACATGGTGGCGCTAAGGCCGAGATCTTTTCCCATCGTTAAACCGGCAAAACCGATATTGATACGATCGAGAAATGAAAATACAAACAGTACGAATAAAAATACGATCAGACGGCGGAAGAGTTTGTTGATAACCCGCTGCTGCGGTTCTGTAAGGTTTTTATGCCGATGGGCTGGCTCGGCCTCGTTAGATACCGCTGATGTTGAATCGCTCATTTGCCTTTCCCCTCAGAATGAACTCAGTAAACGCCCGCGGAGGTCGGTGGCTCGTTGCTCTTGCCAAAACGTGCCGCCAGATTTTCAGCCGCGCGGGCTAGCAGGGTAGTATCAACGCCAACGGCAACAAACAACGTGCCGAGCTGGAGATAGCGATCGGCAACCTCTGGCGACGCCATCAAGATCCCCGGCGCTTTGCCTGCGGCTTTAATCTGCAAAATCGCGTTTTCAATCGCGCTTTTGACCTCTGGGTGTTGAGGATTGCCCGCATATCCCATATCGGCGCTTAGATCGGCAGGGCCGATGAATACGCCGTCGATGCCTTCAATATCCAGAATATGTGGCAGGTTGCGTAGGGCTTCGCGCGTTTCGATTTGCACCAAAACGCAGATCTGTTCATTCGCCTGCTGTAGGTAGTCAGGAATACGATTCCAACGTGATGCGCGCGCTAGCGCGCTGCCAACGCCGCGGATCCCCTGCGGCGGATAGCGGGTGGCGCGTACCGCCGCCAGCGCTTCGTCGGCATTTTGTATCATCGGGATCAGCAAGGTTTGTGCGCCAATGTCGAGCAGCTGTTTAATTTGTACCGCGTCATTCCATGAAGGGCGTACCACAGGTTGGCTAGGATAAGGTGCAATAGCCTGTAGTTGGGTAAGCACGGTTTGTATGTTATTAGGCGCGTGCTCTCCGTCGATCAGTAGCCAGTCAAAACCGGCACCGGCTAAAAGTTCTGCGCTGTAGCTGCTGCACAGACCAAGCCATAAGCCAATCTGTGGGCGCCCTTCTTTGAGGGCCTGCTTAAAGCTGTTATGTAGGGTCGAGGACATGAGGTTTTCCTTATACGAAGCGGCAGCTAATGCAGCCCATGTTGCCGTAATCCACGTGGAAGGTGTCGCCGCGTCGGGCAGGCACAGGGCGGGTAAATGAGCCACCGAGAATGATTTGCCCGGCTTCTAGCTGCACATCGTGAGCGGCAAGCTTATTGGCTAACCATGCGACGCCGTTGGCCGGATGATTGAGCACGGCGGCAGCAACGCCCGATTCTTCAATCACGCCGTTGCGATACATCAGCGCGCTGATCCAGCGCAGATCTAATGCATCGGGTTTGATGGGGCGACCACCTAAAATCACGCCCGCGTTGGCGGCGTTATCCGAAATGGTGTCGAACACTTTGCGTGGGCGTTGGCTATCTGGGTCGATGTTGTGGCAGCGGGCGTCAATGAGCTCAAGCGCGGGGATCACGTAATCCGTTGCGTTATACACATCAAACAGCGTGCAGTTTGGCCCACGTAAAGGCTTCGCCAGAACGAAGGCCAGCTCGACCTCAATGCGCGGCACGATAAATTTATCGATGGGAATGTCGCTTCCGTCTTGAAAAAACATGTCATCAAGCAGTGCGCCGTAATCGGGTTCACTGATCTGCGAGCTGGCCTGCATGGCTTTTGACGTTAAACCTATCTTGTGGCCTTTGAGTACGCGGCCTGCGTTGATTTTGAGATCGACCCACTGACGCTGGATCGCGTAGGCGTCATCAATGGTGATCTGCGGGTGATCGAGTGATATCTGGCGGATCTGCTCACGGCTTTGCTCAGCCTGATGCAAGCGGTGGGCGATCTGGCTTATTGTTTCTTTCGTTAACATTGCGTTATTTGCCGTCATAGGCACCTCAGTTGTTCTCAATTCCGCCAAAGCAGAGATATTTCACTTCCAGATAATCTTCGATTCCGTAGCGCGAACCTTCACGCCCCAAACCCGATTGTTTAATCCCGCCAAACGGCGCGACTTCGTTTGAAATCAGCCCTTCATTGATGCCAACCATTCCGCTTTCTAGCGCTTCGGCCACGCGATAAATACGGCCAATATCGCGTGAGTAGAAGTAGGCGGCGAGGCCTGATTCAGTTTGATTCGCCAAGCGAATGGCTTCGGCTTCGTCACGAAAACGAAAGAGGGGAGCCACCGGACCGAAGGTTTCTTCATGCGCAATGCGCATGGATTCAGTGACATGGCTCATGACGGTGGGCTGGAAAAAGAGCCCACCCAGCGCGTGTTTTTCTCCGCCGGTAAGAATGTGTGCACCGAGTGAAACCGCGTCGCTGATGTGTGCCTGTACCTTTTCAATCGCCGCTTGATTAATTAAAGGGCCTTGTTGGGAAGCGGGTTCAATCGCAGGGCCAACGCGCAGTTCGCTAACGGCGCGGGTTAAACGCTGGGCAAATTCATCGTAGATGCCGTCTTGCACTAGAATGCGGTTGGCGCACACGCAGGTTTGCCCGCTGTTGCGAAATTTAGCAGCCAATGCGCCTTGGACAGCCGCATCAAGATCTGCGTCGTCAAAAACGATGAACGGCGCGTTGCCTCCGAGCTCTAGCGAGAGCTTTTTCACCGTGGCGGCGCTTTGCTGCATCAGCAGCTTTCCAATGCGCGTGGAGCCGGTAAATGAGAGCTTCCGTACGATTGAGCTTTGCGTTAATACGTTGCCAATCGCCGCCGCATCGGTGCCGGTGACGATGTTAAACACACCGGCGGGAATCCCTGCTTCGTGTGCCAGAGCGGCAAGGGCCAGCGCCGAGAGCGGCGTTTCCGGCGCGGGTTTTAATACCACGGTGCAACCAGCGGCCAGCGCTGGCGCAACTTTGCGGGTAATCATGGCGTTGGGGAAATTCCACGGCGTAATAGCGGCAACGACGCCGACGGGCTGCTTGATGGTGCTGATGCGCCGACCGGGTAGGGGAGAGGGAATAGTTTCGCCATAAACGCGTTTCCCCTCTTCGGCAAACCATTCGATAAAGCTAGCACCGTAGGCAATTTCGCCCATCGCCTCGGACTGTGGCTTACCCTGCTCTAAGCTGAGTAATTCGGCCAGTTCGGCCTGATTTTGCATAATCAACTGAAACCAGCGTTGCAGCGTTTGGCTGCGTTGTTTTGCCGTTTGCTTGCGCCATGCCGGCAGTGCGTCGGCGGCTGCACGAATGGCTGCTTCAGTTTCATGCGCGGATAGATCGCTGACTTCGGCAATGGTCTCGCCGTTTGCCGGATTGGTGACCGCAAAAGTGCGGCCATCGGTGGCGCTTTGCCAGTGGCCATTAATGTAAGCCTGATGGCGAAGTAGCCCACGCGATGAGTGGGTGGTGAAAGGCGATGTCATGATGGATCCTTGTTATTTTTATGATGTTGGCCGCTGACGCTTTCCCTCTCGTTGCATGCGAGAGGGCGATTTATAGCTAAGACTTGAACAGGGCATGCACGTTGTTTTGTTTGTAATTAAGCTGCGGGTGGAGCTCTTCGATTTCGAAAGAGAGCGCCAGATAGCGGCTTGCCATCAGCGTGGCGAAGTGGGTTTTGATCAGTTCAAACAGCATTTCACCGACCTGTTGGCGGCTTTCTAAACTGCGTCCTGAGCCAATCTTTAGCGTCATGTGCACGAAGGCATAGTCGTGCTTTCCGTCTGCCATTTGCCATGTGTCTAGCCAGATGGCGCGGCTGCGGATCCCGCCGATAGGGAAAATAGCGGTGGCGGCAAGCGCGGCGTTAACCTTGGCAAATAACGCGGGGAGGTCAGCCTGTTCACGGATGTTGTCGGTGCATTCAGCGTAGAAATGTGGCATGGCGTGGCCTCAAGCGTGTTCTGGCAGGGGGAAAACGGCGTTGACCTGCCCGGTTCCCGAACTGGCAAAGAGATCGGTAATAAACTCCACTTTGCCGTCGTATTTGTCCCAACCGAGTATGCCGAGCAGCATAACGGTGTCGTGCATGTTGCCTTCGCCGTAGCAGTAGTCGGCATATTCCGGCAGCATGTCGCAGAACTCTTTGAATTTTCCTTCACGCCATAACTTGACCACGCGTTCATCCATTTGGTGATCGAATTCACGGGTGTAGCTGTTCATGCCTTGTTCGGCGCGCTGATCGTCAATAAAACGATGGGAAAGTGAGCCGCTGGCGAGAACCGCTACGGTGCCATCGTATTGTTCGATCGCTTTTAGAATGGCCTCACCTAGCTTGCGGCTGTCTTCAAAGGCGTGAACGGTGCAAAACGCCGAGATAGAAATTACCTTGAAGTGTTGGTCGCTGTTCATATAACGCATTGGAACCAGCGTGCCGTATTCGAGCGATAGGCTAGGGATATTGTGAGCCTGAGCGCGAACGCCCAGCGCGCAGGCTTCTTTGGCGATAAGCTGCCCGAGTTCAGGATTACCGTTGTATTCATAGGTCATATCACGAATGAAATGCGGCAGTTCATGGCTGGTGTAAGTGCCGGCAAAATGATCTGCGCAGTTAATGTGATAGGCGCTGTTCACGAGCCAGTGGGTGTCGAACACGATAATGGTGTCTACGCCCATTTCCCGACAGCGCTTGCCAATCTCTTTATGTCCATCAATGGCGGCTTGACGACAACCATGGTTTTTGCCCGGTAACTCAGACAGATACATGGATGGAACATGCGTGATTTTGGCCGCTAAGGCTAACTTTCCCATATTTCCTCGCTTCTCGTTTTAATACATTGCGGAGGCCCCAGCGTGAGCGCTGGGGAATTGGTGCTAGACGCCCCATTTAGGGATGGGGTGATCGCCCATCGAGATACAGACGTTTTTCATTTCAGCAAAGACTTCAAAGCTGTATTCTCCGCCTTCGCGTCCGGTCCCAGAGGCTTTGACGCCGCCAAACGGTTGGCGCAGATCGCGTACGTTCTGCGTGTTAACAAACACCATGCCGGCTTCGATGCTGCGCGCCAGTCGCAGCACTTTGCTGACGTCCTGTGTCCAGATGTAGGAGGCCAATCCGTATTCCACGTCGTTGGCCAAACGCAGGCCTTCGGCTTCATCTTTGAAGGGCATCAGGCAGGCCACGGGGCCAAATATTTCTTCCTG
Organism: Hafnia alvei; assembly: GCF_964063325.1. Taxonomy (NCBI): domain Bacteria; kingdom Pseudomonadati; phylum Pseudomonadota; class Gammaproteobacteria; order Enterobacterales; family Hafniaceae; genus Hafnia; species Hafnia alvei. The sequence continues at coordinate 3,642,762 of NZ_OZ061315.1, read as the reverse complement.
TGCCACGCGCATACGGTTATCGACATCAGCCAGTACGGTTGGGCGTAAGAAATTGCCATTTTTAAGCGAGGCGGGTAGATCGCTCGGCTTATCTGGGCCGCCGGCAAGCAGCGTGGCGCCTTCTTCAATGCCTAAGCGGATATAGCCGGAGACTTTTTCCCAATGCTGGCGGCTGATGAGCGCGCCAACCTGAGTATTAGGATCTTGTGGATCGCCAACGCGTAGGCGGTTAGCGCGTTCGGCAAAACGTTTAATAAATTCGGGATAGATGCTTTGCTGAATGAAAATGCGTGAGCCCGCGGTGCAGCGTTCGCCGTTAATGGAGAAGATGGTGAATAAAGCCGCATCCAAGGCGCGTTCGATATCGGCATCTTCAAAAATCAGCACCGGTGATTTGCCGCCGAGCTCCATAGAGTATTTCTTCAAGCCCGCATTTTTCATGATGTTGCGACCGGTCGCGGTACCGCCGGTGAAAGAGATTGCGCGTACGTCGTGATGGCGAACTAATGCATCGCCCGCCGTAGCGCCATACCCTTGAACCACGTTTAGCACGCCTGCAGGAATTCCAGCCTCAAGCGCTAATTCGCCTAGGCGATCGGCGGTTAGGGGAGAAAGCTCGGACATTTTCAACACCGCAGTATTGCCAAGTGCTAAGCAGGGCGCGACTTTCCATGTTGCGGTCATAAACGGGACGTTCCACGGCGAAACGAGCGCGCAAACACCGACGGGTTGTACGAGGGTGTAATTGAGCATTTTGTCGTCGACGGGATAGGTTTTGCCGTTCATCTGCTGACAAATTTCAGAGAAAAACTCAAAGTTATGCGAAGCACGCGGGATCAGCACATTTTTCGTTTGATGAATTGGCAGACCGGTATCCGCGGTTTCCATTGCCGCAATTTCTGGGACATTTTCGTCAATCAACTCACCTAAACGACGCATTAAACGCGCACGTTCTTTCATCGGCAGATTGGCCCATTTAGGGAATGCCTCTTTCGCGGCAGCCACGGCAAGATTGATTTCGTCTTCGCTGCCAGAGGCGACTTCCGCTAATACTTCGCCATTAGCCGGATTAGTGGTTTCAAAATACTGTTTGCTGGCAACGTTTTTACCGTTGATCCAATGATTTATTTTTTTCATCGCAGGCTTTCCTCATATTCGGCTTGGCTAATAATGCGGTTCATCAGGCGCCCAACGCCTTCAACCTCAACGATAACTTCATCGCCCGGCACCACATCTGACAGACCTTTTGGCGTGCCGGTGGCGATCATGTCGCCCGGTTGTAACGTCATAAATTCACTTAAATAAGCGATTAGGAGTGGGATATCGAAAACAAGGTCAGCGGTGGTACCGCGCTGGCGTAGCTCACCGTTTACATAGGTGCTGAGCGTTAAATTATGTGGGTCGGGAATGTCTGTTTTATCAACGATCCAAGGGCCGATCGGCGTTAGCGTGTCGCGGCTTTTTACGCGCAGGTTAGGGCGGTAGTAATTTTCTAAATAATCACGAATAGCGTAATCGTTACACACGGTATAACCGCCAACGTAGTCCATGGCTTCATCCGGCGTGACCTGAAATGTAGGCTTGCCAATGACTACCACAAGTTCGGCTTCGTAGTGCATGTACTCAATGTTATCGGGGCGAACCGATATTTGCTGGTGGCCGGTTAAAGAGTTCGGTGCCTTGATAAAAATAAGGGGCTCTTCTGGGGCTTTAAAGGCCAGCTCGGCGGCGTGATCGGCATAGTTCAGGCCTAACGCGAATAGCGTGCCTTCAACGGGGGGCAACCATTGCACGTCATCAGTCAAAATTTTGCTGCCGTTAGGCAAACAGGCACGGTGCTGCTCGTCGATAGTGACGTTAAAATCTTGCCCTTGATGGCGAATGCGAGCGTGTTTCATACGGTTTCTCCCGTCCTTTTGAGCTGTAGGCGTACGCTGTTTTCAAGTGTTGGCAGGCCTGCCGCTTTAATGGTGATGCTGTCGCCTGGCTGGATATCAACGCGTTGCTGGGGAGTTCCTAATAAAATGACATCCCCCGGTTGTAGAGTGGCGAAGTCGCTCAGGGCACTGAGGAGCTCTGCGGCACTGCGGTTCAGGTCTTTGGTTGTCCAGCGGTTGGCTTCTTTCCCATTGATTTCGGTGATGATATCTACGGCATCGACATGGGCTAGCGGGGCTAATTCGCCTAACGGGCAGAAGCCGTCGCGGCATTTGGCTTTGATGGCTGGGCGATAAAAGGACTCTTCCGGCAAACTCACATCGTTAGCCAGCGCATAGCCCGCAATGTAATTTGCGGCATCGGTGGTGGAGACTTTTCGGGCGGTTTTTCCAACGATCAGCGCAATAGTGGCTCCGCTTTGTACTCTTTCACCCTGAGGAACTGGAATTGTATCGCCGCCGTGGATAACGGTATTGCGAGGTTTGATAAACCAAACTGGGGTTTTGGGCGGTGTTTGATAAGGCGGTTGCTGAAATGCATCAAGCCAAGCTTCTGTCTGGCTACGGTGATTGAGCGCAACGGCAAAGATGGTGCCTTTCATGAACGACTCCTTTGAAAATGGTCGTATCGGTACGAGAAAAGGTTTTTATTAATATGTTAATGATCATGTTTTAATCCTTGTTTAACATTTAGGCAATAAAATCAGCCTGAAGTGTGATTTTAGTAACAATGTTTTTACATTTAAATAAATTATTTTCTTTTAAATCATTTTGTTATGTTTTATATGTGTTTTTAAGCTTGTTTATTTGAAACTTAACTGAAACAAATATTTTCTGAATAAATAATTATTTAGTTATTAATGAGTTTCAATTTGATCTCATGATAAGTCCATGTAGAATGCCTAAAATGTACCAAGCTTTATTCTTGGTTGGCTTTTCTTAAGAGTGTGAATCTATGCATGAATCTTTGACTATTGCCCTTCTACAGGCGCGGGAAACCGCGATGGGTTTTTTCCGCCCCATTTTGAAAAGCCATAACCTTACGGAACAGCAATGGCGCATCATTCGAGTATTAGCCGTTGATAATTCCATTGATTTTCATGAGCTTTCTTGCAAAACCTGCATTGTGCGTCCGAGCTTGACCGGTATTTTGACGCGCATGGAAAGAGATGGTCTTATCCTGCGTTTAAAGCCGATAAGCGATCAGCGTAAGCTGTATGTTTCACTCACTCCTGAAGGTAAAAACCTTTATGAGAAAGCACGCTCGCAGGTTGAAGAGGGATATCAGGCGATTGAACGGGCTTTTTCAACGGAAAAGATGGTTCAGCTAACCAGCTTACTGGATGAATTAATTGCATTAGGTGATGCGGCCTTGTGCCAAGGCGAGAGTGAAAAATAGGCTGACATGCCTATGTTTTTTGCGTTTAAAAACTTATTATATTCTATACATAAAGTGCGTATTTTTATTCCCATGTCTAAAATACCATCTGTATTGGCACAGCTAATTGTTTATTCGATGTATTTTAGATGAGCAATTTGTGCTGAATTCATATTGCGATAAATAATGGTAATGTTTATAGGTTAATATTTACACCTAAGCACAAATTGAAAAATGTCACTGACAAAGCATTGTTAAATTGATAGGACTGCAGAATAAATAGATCTTAAAATGCTATGAATATTCCTATGAATATAAATAAAACACTTTCACCTGCTACGGCAGTTCTCGCTATCATTGCTGTTACATTTCCTTTCCTTGCTGTGTTTAAACTTCCCCTAGCTCATGGTGTGGTGGTGCAGGTTATTGAAGATGTGCAATCAGCGTGGTTACTTTTTGGAGCGTTCTTTACATGGTTTTATATGAAACCTTTAACGCTTGCTCCACGGCAAAAAGCCTTCTGGTGCTGGGCTACGGTGTGGTGGGTAGTGCTGTTTGGCCGAGGCATTAGCTGGGGTAGGGATTTTTTCCCAGAGACACCTAAAATTTATTTTAGAATAATTTCCGTCATTTTAATTGGCACTTTATTGCTGATGCTATTATTACCTGCATTACGAAAAGAAATTGCCGAAAGAATAAAACATCAAAGTATTCCATTATGGACTGTATTGTTGATGGTAGTGTGTTTTCTTATTTCAGATACGATTGAGCATCATAGATTATTAGCACCTCTATTTCTTAGAGATAGCCATTACCAGGATTTACTTGAGGAACTTTACGAACTTCCATTTATGCTGTGTTTGTTTGATATATCTCTGGGCATAATGCGTTCGGATAAGAAAATGCTTAACCAAGAAAATATAGCGATGATTGAATCGTATTATTAAAGTCATTTGTACTCTTAAAATAAGTTCTCCATGAATGCACGTTGAAGATCCCCGCGTGCATATTTGCTTATCATAAACCGCTAATTGTGATTGTTAACGATCTTGCGTACAGGTCGAATTATTTTTTCGATACATACTCACGCCAGAAATTATTTCTATGGGTATGATTATTTTTCAAGGAAAAATGTGGTTTTGTTTCGTTGATTTTATTGTCTTTTTTTTCTTTTGAGAAAATTCTTGTGATAGTGCTTGCGTAAAACTACCAAACATGCGTTAATGCTCTCGGTTTGTAATGCAGAACCAGTATGAAAGACATTTTAGTAAAGCAGTTCTTTGTTTAGCGATGTGTATCACTTCGCTCATGAATTTCCTTCTTTAGTGCTCCCGTACGTCCTCTGATAGAACAGACCTTTTTCGCCCGAGAGCGGCGACTCTACTTTAAATATATTAGGAAATATCATGTCTGATAAAATGACTGGCTTAGTAAAATGGTTTGACGCTGGTAAAGGTTTCGGCTTCATCACTCCAGACAACGGCAGCAAAGACATCTTCGTTCACTTCTCTGCAATCCAGAGCACCGCATTCAAAACTCTGGACGAAGGCCAGCGTGTTGAGTTCACTGTTGAAAATGGCCAGAAAGGTCCTTCAGCAGCTAACGTTGTAGCTCTGTAATATTGCTTTTAAGTGACCACCAGAGTTTGCAAATTTGGGTAACCCTAAGTTGCTAAACCGGTAATCATTTAATTAAAACGGGTCCTGTTTATTCAGGACCCGTTTTATTTTGTCTGGTTGTGTATTCTCAACGTTAATATTTGTAAATCTAGTATCATTCTGAAAATTAAGACAGATAAGATAAATCTGCTGTGCGAATAAAATAAAATTTATTAAGTTTTATTTTTGCTGCAACTTAATCAAATGCAGTGAGTCAAACACTATATGTACCGCTATAGATAAATTATTCTTTATGCGATACGCAAACTGCTATGTATAAAGAAAGAAGGTCTATTGTGAAACACTCTGGTTTTTCAACAAGCTTGCTGCACCCGCGCCATTGGCCGCTGTGGTTTGGGCTAGGTTTGTTATATTTATTAGTTCAACTACCTTACCCTATCATTCGCCGTCTTGGCGGAGCGATGGGGCGTATCTCCAAACGTTTCCTAAAACGCCGTGTTACGATTGCACGACGTAATCTCGAACTGTGCTTCCCTGAACTGTTACCTGAAGAGCTAGACGCTCGCGTGACGGATAATTTTACGTCTTTAGGCATCGGGCTGCTAGAAACCGGAATGGCGTGGTTTTGGTCTGATGCGCGCATCAAGAAGTGGTTTGATGTGAGCGGAATTGAGAACCTTAATGCAGCCTTAGCGGAAAACCGTGGCGTGATGGTGATTGGCGTACACTTTATGTCGCTTGAGTTGGGCGGACGCGTAATGGGGCTTTGTCGCCCTATGATGGCAATGTATCGCAAACACAACAATAAAGTGATGGAGTATGTTCAAACCCGTGGACGTTCTCGTTCGAATAAAGCGATGATTGATCGTCGTAATCTGCGTGGTATGGTGCATGCGCTTAAAGCCGGTGAGGCTGTGTGGTTTGCCCCAGACCAAGATTTTGGGCCGAAGGGAAGTTCGTTTGCTCCATTCTTTGCAGTTAAAAAAGCGGCTACCACAAACGGCACCTTTACTATCGCTAAACTGGCTAAGCCTGTTCTACTGACAACGGTGTTGATCCGTAAGCCAGACGGCAGCGGCTATCACCTTATTATTCAGCCCGGCCTGAAAGATTATCCTTACGATAATGAACAGGCAGCCGCTGAATTTATTAATAGCGTGATTGAGAAAGAAATTTTGCGCGCGCCAGAACAATATTTATGGCTGCATCGCCGATTTAAAACACGGCCTGTTGGAGACACTTCTCTCTACGCCTAATTAGCTCATAAATTATTTTAATTAAATACTAAACCCCGAACCATTTCTTAAGCGAATGTTCGGGGTTTGCGCTATTCTAAGCCCCGAATTTTTAAGTCTGATAATTTCAGTGCTTAGTGAGCGAAAAGAAAAATGACGAGAGAGGCGAGTGCCATGAAGTACAGTTGGGTTCTTTTTGATGCTGATGAGACGTTATTCCGTTTTGATGCTTTTCAAGGTTTAAAGCTGATGTTCTCTCGTTTTAACGTTGATTTTACCGATCAGGATTACGCAGAGTATCAGGCGGTTAACCAGCCACTGTGGGTGGATTATCAAGATGGCCGTATCAACGCACAACAGCTACAGATCACGCGTTTCGAGCTTTGGGCTCAACGCTTAGGCGTGACCGCTTGCCAAATCAATAACGCCTTTCTGCAGGCGATGGCTGATATATGCGATGTGCTACCTGGCGCCAGAGAGTTAGTGAATGCGCTGAGCGGTAAGGCCAATATGGGCATTATTACCAATGGTTTTACTCAGCTGCAAACGGTGCGTTTGGAACGAACAGGGATGAAGGATGCATTTTCTACGTTGGTGATCTCTGAGCAAGTTGGGATTGCTAAACCAGACGTTGGGATCTTTGAATATGCGTTCTCACAGATGAATCATCCGCCCAAAGAGCGCATTTTAATGGTGGGTGATAACCCTCACTCAGATATCTTGGGCGGTATCAATGCAGGTATCGATACCTGCTGGCTAAATACAACTGGAGCGGCTTTGCCAGACGGTATTTCGCCAAGCTATCAAGTGAGCTCGTTAAACGAGTTACAGAAAATATTGTTAGCTTAACGCAGCTAAAAAAATCCCCTCAGTTGGTAACACCATTCACTTAAGCGTGATTTTAGGGGAAGTACACCGATGGGGTCGTAGCAGCTTTAGCTGCCGGAGCGCCCCGCGGTGCGCTAGCCCCGTGTATCTCGATCTCTTAAACGAACGGCGTTATCTCAGTTGGGGATTTTTTTGGCTAAGAGTAAATCTAGGAATTCATTTACCAATACATTTTAGTTAGCAAAACGCAGGCGATAACACCGAGCGCGGCTACGCCCCAGCAAAAGCGTAAAACAAGCGTATCGATAGTTGATTTATTGTCTGAGATATAATTTTTTACAGTCGTAGTCATGAGATTTGCCTTGAAATATGAATCGGTATGGATCCTTTTTATACTTCAAAACGGTGTTTCATTGTGACGCTGTTCACGTTACGTTGGATAAATCATACAAATGATGCATTTATAGACAATGGATGCATCATTTCGCACTTATGGCTAATTGAGTTTCTAGGCTGTTTAAAGATTGATGCCGGCAAATGACATAAACCCAAGTGACATTAAACCTGCCGTGCAAAATACTGCACCTAATCCACGCATTCCTTCGGGTATATTTGAGTACTTCATTTTTTCCCGCAGACCCGCCATCGCGACAATCGCAAGTAGCCAGCCAAGCCCACATCCCGTGCCATATACAAATGACTCGGTGAAGTTATATTCGCGCTGAACCATAAATATGGTTGCACCAAATATTGCGCAGTGAATGGTTAAAAGCGGTAGAAACACACCCAGCGAATGGTGTAGTGCAGGTAAGAAGCGATCCAATATCATTTCTAATATTTGCACCAGTGCGGCAAGAACGCCGATAAAGGTAATAAAGTCGAGGAAGCTTAAATCAAGGCCTTCAATTAAAGCGCCGTCTTTGAGTAGATAGTTATAGATGAGATTATTTAACGGTGTAGCAACGGCTAATAATACGGTAACGGTGAGCCCAAGCCCAAATGCCGTTTCGATTTTTTTTGAGACAGCCAAAAACGTACACATGCCTAAGAAGAAATTTAGGGCCATGTTTTCGACAAAGACAGCGCGAAAAAAAATATTTAGGTATTGCTCAAGCATCATGCTTTTCCATAAGCGTCAATCAATTTAATATCCGAAATAATAGATTAACAATCAGGAAAAACCGAGTATTGAGCACGATCAGTTTTCAATCACAAACCATTCATAGAACAGATGTTTATGATGAATTTGTGATTGAAATAGGGTTTAGTGGGAAATTAGATAAGACTCTCGGCGGTGCAGGTCCACGCGCTTGGGTGTTGATCAAAGCCCAAACGTGGGTAATATTCCTGTGCGAGCGGTGCTGCCAGCAGAATAACTTTGCAGTTGGGTTTCAGCTGGCGACACGTCATCTGTATTAATGCCTTACCTACGCCGCTTTTTTGCACCGACTCTGATACCGCCAGATCGGATAAATAGCAGCAGTAGTTGAAATCTGTCACCGAACGAGCGATGCCAATCAGGCGCTCACCAGCCCATGCAGTGACTAAGATATCTGCATGTTCTAACATTCCAGCCAAACATTCAGGGTTATCTAGCGGGCGTCGAGGGCCTAGCGTTGTTTCAGACAACAATTGTGAAAACTGTGCCACAGTGATCGGTTTATTGACGTGATAACACACTTCGGCTGGCGTTGATGACATCTCTGACCTTCCCGTTAGTTTACTAAAACTGTGACGTTATATTATTGATATTAAAATCAAAAATTAACGTTGGCGCTGTGATTTAGCCCATTGCGCTTTCTGCCAATCTTCACAGCAGTCTTTGTCGCAAAAGTTGCCACTTTCAATTTTTTCGTGGCAGTTATAACACATACCGGTAAATGGCATCTGCGTCTTTTGGCGGTTAGCAAGAGCGAGGTCACGCTCTAATTCTTCCAGTGCACTGGCGTTGTCAAACTCATCAGCCATTTTCTTCCCCTATGTAGTCGTGACAAAATTGAGTAATAACAGAATTTCGTGATTACAGAATAGCGTTATGATGCGGTTCTCGAATCAAGCGCGTGATTATACTCGGTTGAACGATGATCGTCATACACTTGAATTGACCCTCATTCGATTCTCAGACTTGTCTTTAGCCTACCTCGCGAAGGGTATACCTTTCATTGATATAATCGTTGTATAATGTTTTATATAACGATTGCTATTTGCTCAACGATAGCAATTTATTGAGGTTATCTCTCATGGTGAATGAGTCGTGGAGGATGATGTGAAAAATCATTTTGGCGAAGGTGTGATGGACGGCGTAAGGGCTTATGAACCTAAATCGGCCAATGAGATGAGCCAGCACTGCTTCGACTATCGGCGTGGTTTCGTTTGTGGATTTGCACACAGCTTTGGCAAACGGGTTGAAAATCGTTATATGGCTGCCTGCCGAGCGGGGGAGTTGGCGCGCGATTACGGACTAGAACGTGATGCCATTGCTGATTTTTTCCACGGCAGCGAAGATCGTGGTTTGCAGGAATATTATTACTCTGGTTATGAACGTTCACGTCGCGCAGACGAAGTCTTCTTTGGTGCTGAAGTGGCTGGCTGAATAGATCGGGTTGGTCTCTGTTGCTGCGATTAACTTCTGTTAGTATTAAGGGTCGGTCTAGATTCGTGAATTTCAAGCAACATCAATGTGAGTTCGTCTTACTAACCTGAATTATCTCCTTGATGTTACGTGAGTTGTTTAGAGTCTGCATCATTGTGTCCTCAATACAGTTTGTTTAATCAAGGAGAGCAAAATGTCTGTTTCAGCACGTAACCAATTGAGTGGCGTCATTTCAGCTGTCGCGGATGGAGCCGTCAATGACGAGGTTGAATTGACCTTAAACGGCGGCTCGAAAATTGTGGCGGTCGTCACTCACGCGAGCAAACAAGCCATGGGGTTAAGCAAAGGCAAAGACGCTGTCGCGTTAATCAAGGCGCCTTGGGTTATTTTGGCTTCAGAGGATTGTGGTTTAGTATTTTCTGCCCGTAATCAATTCGCCGGTGAAGTGAGTGCCTTTCTTAAGGGGGCTGTGAACTCAACGGTGCATGTGAAAACCGATCAGGGGATTGAACTCACTTCCGTTGTTACCAATGAAAGCGCAGAGGAAATGGCGCTAAGCGCCGGCAGTCGCGTAATTGCATTGATTAAAGCCTCCAGCGTTATGCTGGCTACCAAGGCCTAGTCTTATGCCGCAGATTCAATTTCGCCTGTTTGATCATTCTGATGCGCTTGCTTTGCGGCTAGTGTATGAGTCTGCGGTTTCTCAACTCACCGTGGGTGAATATAATCTCGCTCAGCGAACGGCATGGATTGAGGCTAGTGCGGATCCTAATTATTGGCTGGACGTACTTGAGCGTATTCAACCGACCGTAGCCTTAGTTGACGGAGAGATCGCCGGCTATTTCGATTTGCAGCCTGATGGATTAATCGATCATTTCTACGTATCAGCTTCATTTGCGCATCAGGGCATCGCTCGAGCGATGATGGATGAAATACTGCAACGAGCGCAGCTGCGTAGCCTTCCTGAAATTTATGCTTATGTAAGCCTTACTGCCCAGCCTTTCTTCACGCGTTATGGTTTTGAGATTGTTTATTGCCAAAACGTTGAGGTCGGCGGACAGCAGCTTGAGAATGCGCGCATGTGCAGACGGCTTTAGGCGCGTTTGTCGATTGGCTAATAGATATAAAAAAGCCCGTTCAGTGAACGGGCTTTTTAGTTTATCAGGTTGAGTTTTTACTGAGCGATTTCAGCGTCATACTGCGGAGGCGGTTGACGGAAGCGGCGAGTCAGGAAGGTTAAGTAACCCAGACCGATAGCGCCCCAAATCAGACCTAACGTCATAGAGCTCTCTTCCAAGTTTACCCACAGTACACCAACGGTTGCAGCGCCTAATACCGGCAGCAGCAGATAGTTGATGTTGTCTTTCAGCGTACGATTACGTTTTTCACGAATGTAGAACTGAGAGATAACTGACAGGTTCACGAAAGTAAACGCCACCAGAGCACCAAAGTTAATCAGCGCCGTGGCTGTCACCAGATCAAATGATACCGCTGACAAGGCAATGCAACCGACCAACAGCACGTTGAACGCAGGAGTACGCCATTTCGGGTGGATGTATCCGAACAGGCGCTCAGGGAACACGCCATCACGGCCCATAACGTACATCAGGCGAGAAACACCGGCGTGAGCGGCCATACCTGAAGCCAGTACCGTGACGCAGGAGAACACCAGAATGATGGACTGGAAGAACTTGCCTGCTACAAACAGCATGATTTCTGGCTGTGATGCATCTGGGTTAGCGAAGCGTGAGATATCTGGGAAGTACAACTGTAAGAAGTACGACACCACGATAAAGATCACACCGCCAATCAGCGCTGTCAGGAAAATTGCTTTCGGGATAACGCGCCCTGCATCTGGCGTTTCTTCAGACAATGAACTGATACCATCAAAGCCTAAGAACGAGAAGCAGAGTATCGTCGCCCCGGTTATCATTGGCACCACATGCGCATTCTCAGAGATAAATGGACGGCTGCTGATCAGCGTACCGGCACCTTCACCACCGTAAATACCGTGGATAACCAGACCCAAGAAGATAATCATGATAGCAACCTGAATCACCACAATGATGGAGTTCAAGTTTGCAACGAGGTTAATGCCTCGTAGGTTAAATAGGGTCATCAGCGTGACTAAACCACCCACAAAAATCCAAGACGGTACGCCTGGGAAAATTGCTTCAAGGTAAATTTTAGCCAGCAAAATGTTGATCATCGGCATAAACAGATAATCAAGTAGAGAAGACCAACCCACCATAAAACCAACGTGCGGGCTAATCGCCTTCTGCGCGTAGGTATAGGCTGAGCCAGCTGACGGGAAGCGCTTAACCAGCTTTCCGTAACTAACCGCAGTGAACAACACTGCAATCAGTGCAATAGCATAAGATGTGGCAACGTGGCCATCAGTGAGACCGCTAACGATACCAAAGGTATCAAAAATGGTCATCGGCTGCAGATAGGCCAACCCCATCATGACGACTTGTACAAGCGTCAATGTTTTACGGAGTTCGACACGTTTTTGAGGTGCGGTATTAATCGCCATGACGCAGTCCTCCCATGCTCTCGACTTTTTGGTTCGATGTTGCGCAAAGCGGAGAGATCACAGGAAAACTTCGTGTGAAGAGACTACTAATAATTGAATAATATTCGGACAGGGGAGATGTAAAAGAAGCGCGAGCGGAGAAAGAAGCTCCAGCCCCGTAGTCGCTGCTGCTGCAGCGCATGCCAGTGAATCCCGGCGCGAAAGCGAATGATTGCCCCATCTAAGTTTCCTCAGTAGTAGCGCGGCTAAATGTGCCGCTAAATAGCGATTATCATGTCCGGTTTTAAGCCGGCCTCAGTTATAAAACTCATTACCTGATGCAAAAAAATAACCGATGTCATTTTATACATCGGCCATTTGCAGGGCGCGTATTTTGCCCCAAGGGGGACAATCTGACAAGATGTGTAAGCGTACTTGAGGCCTTTCTTTTTTGCTTTTCGTGCTATTTTTTCGTTTTATTTAGCTCCGGCAAAAAACATGCCCAAAAAGCTAACAAATTCACAACCGATTTTGGCCTTAATCGTTCACTGAAGTACTAAATTTCAATCTTAATTCGTGAGTTGAATCATGTATCGCAAATGAGAATAGATATCTGATTTGCTTTTTTTTATCGACTTTGCCTGGGCATGTTTGACGAATTCGAATGTCGTTGCCAAAGTGGGAGTATCCTGTCATCGGTTTAATTGCCCCACGATGAAAGCTATTGATGTTTGTTGCAGAGAAACTCCATGAATATTAACGATAACTCATTACTACAAAAGCTGCGTGAATCGCGTCGTTTACGTCGAGAAAAGTTCCTGAATCAGAAAAAGGCCACGAATGTTGCCGGCACTTCGGTACCGGCTTTAACGCTAGGTCAGCGGATGGCGGATGGCGTTACCAGCGTGATTGGTTCGTGGCGGTTTATCATCATCCAAAGCATTTTGCTAGCATGCTGGATGGTTGGTAATGCATGGTTTGGCCATAATGCGTGGGATCCCTATCCATTTATCCTGTTGAATTTGCTGCTTTCATTTCAGGCGGCCTATACGGCACCAGCCATTATGATGAGCCAAACGCGGCAAAGTGATATGGATAGAAAAAGGGCGGAAAATGATTTTGAGATTAACGTGAAAGCGGAGCTGGAAATCGAGTTGTTGCACGAAAAAATCGATCTACTGAAAGAAAAAGAGATTCAGGCACTCACAGAAGCAATTCGCAGGCTGACGGAACGTCTTGATGCCGCCGCCCAGCAGACAAAAAACGTGGCACCTACAGATGATGTTCAATAGGTGCCACATTTCATTGGTAAGTTGGCATTTACTTACATTTAGCGATAAATACGCTGCGCCCAGCGTGCCAAACCGGCGGTTACCGAACCAAAGTCGTTGCCACCGACGATTGGGATCCCCGGCAGCTGTCGCGCCAGCGCATCACGAATCAGAGGTGAGCGAGCACTTCCCCCGGTTAGATAGATGACCTCAGGCGTGATGTTGCTGACGGTTAATGCGCTGCTGACCTGCTCTTGAATGCGCTCTAGAGGCTGCATGATGGCTTCGGCTAATTCATGAACGTTGAGGTGCTGAACTAGGCCGTTGGCAATGAAATCCAGCGTTGTGCTGATGCTATCTTGCTGAGAAAGCGCAATTTTGCTCTCTTCTGCGCTACGCACTAAGCGATAGCTTAGGCGCTGCTGATAAACTTTCAGCAGAAGTTCAACCTTGCTAGGTTCAGCGGCATCACGGATTAAATCACGTAACATGCGGCCATTCGCCGTGCTGTAAAAGTCGCTTTGTGCGGGAACGTCGTTGGTGGCGACCGCATTCCAATAAGGTAAGGCAGGTAGCGCGGTGCCTTTTTCGGTGACGCCACCCGCGCCCAACAGCGGCATGAGCTGTTTAAAGGCCAGCATGATATCCAAGTCGTTACCGCCCACGCGGCAGCCGCTGTGGCCCAGCAGGCTTTCATGACGATCGGTGCGATCGCGCCACTGCGGGCCCATCAGCAGGACGGAGCAGTCGGTTGTACCCCCTCCGATATCAACGACCAGCACTTTTTTCTCTTCGTTCAGCGTTGCTTCAAAATCAAGCCCAGCAGCAACGGGCTCAAATTGGAAAGTCACATCCTGAAAACCTGCGCGATGGGCAGCACGGTCAAGAATACCTTGTGCCTGTGCGTTAGCCTCTTCGCCGCCGGTGCCTTGAAAGTTCACCGGACGCCCAATAACCGCTTGGGTAATTGATTGATTCAGCGTGCTCTCCGCCTGACGTTTGATGTGGAACATCATAGCGCACACCAAATCCTCAAACATTGCGATTTGCTGAGGTTTCAAGCCGTTGGCACCCAAGAATGACTTCGGTGATTTGACGAAGTAAACCTCTTCTGGGTCTTCTACATACAGGCTGAGCGCCTTTAGGCCAAACTGTAGGCTATCTGCGGTGACGGGAATATCTTCTTCCCGATTAAAATTTATCGCACGGCGCAATAATTGTTGGTTTTCATCGCTGCCGGTTGGCACTTGCCAATGGCGATGTAAGCATTCGCTTACTGCTTCACGCGTAGGCGCACACAACATTGAGGGCAGATACGGAGAGTCCTGCTCAAGCGGTAGTAATTCAGGTTGGTCACCTTGCATGACTGCGACGGAGCAGTTTGCGGTACCGTAATCAAATCCAATAAACATATGTTCTCCTGCGTTCCCCATGCCATGAAGGGCGGCGACTTTACTCTATTGTGCCGTTTTCATCAATGAACTCCTCCCGTCATTCCTGTTTAGGCATGCGGTGGTGGCGATCTTATGGTGATATCAATGTCCGATTTCCGCGAGTCAGAACGGATAATTAAGGATAAGCTGTGTACAGAATAAGCGGGGGGTAATATGAACGGTAATCATGAAATCTGGTATGCCGCATTAAAAGCACGCGATCCCAAATTTGATGGGCGTATTTTTGTCGGAGTGTCATCAACAAAAATATATTGTCGTACGGTTTGCGGAGCGCGCACGCCAAAAGCAGAGAACTGTCATTTTTATCCTAGCGCAGCGGCGGCTGAGCGCGATGGTTATCGCCCATGCTTAAAGTGCCGCCCAGAGCTCGCTCCCGGCTTATCCATTGTCGATCTCTCTAATCGTTATATACAGGTTGCGGTTCAGCTAATCGAGCAGGGCTATTTAACGCAGAATAGCTGTGAGGCACTGGCGACGCGTTTAGGTATTTCGGATCGCCAGCTACGACGGGTTTTCGCCGAGCATTTTGGTGCTTCACCGATTGAGTATGCGCAATCTTATCGCTTACTGCAGGCCAAACGGCTTTTGATGGATAGCCATCTGCCGTTAGAGGAAGTGGCGTTCAGCGCGGGCTTTGGTAGTTTGCGACGCTTTAATGAGTTATTCAGTGCGAGGTATCGAATGACGCCCAGTTCTTTGCGTGCCAATAAGACGAAGCAAGAAGAAGGACTCATGCTTTCGGTTAGCTATCGTCCTCCCTATGATTGGGGCTGGATGCTAGGGTTCCTGCAGGCGCGCTGCGTGGCCGGTGTGGATAACGTGACGGACGAGGGTGAATATCAGCGCACGTTACGCGTGGGGCAGGATTCGGGATGGATTGCTTTGCGCCCCGATGCTCAGCGATGCCGAGTCAAGGTGCAGATTTCGAGCTCTTTAACGGCGCATGCGCCAGAAGTGCTGCGCCGAGTTCGCCAATTGTTAGATTTAGATGCTGATCCGCAGGCCATCGCTGAAGGCTTAGGTGAGCTCGCCTTGCACAATCCAGGATTACGTTTGCCGGGATGCATGAATGCGTTTGAACAGTCGGTACGGGCTATTTTAGGGCAGGTGGTTAGCGTAAAAATGGCGGCGAAATTTGCCTCGGCGATTGCTGAGCGTTGGGGGGAGTTTGTAGATACACCGTTAGAGGGTTTGAATGCCATATTCCCCGATGCTAATCGGTTGGCTGTACTGTCAGCGGAAGAGCTCAAAATTATCGGAATACCACTTAAACGCGCCGCCAGCATTGTGCGTTTGGCGCAGGAGGTGAGTGAAGGGCGTCTTATCCTAGAAGATGTTCTGGATATTGAAGGGAGTATTGCGGCTATCACCGCTATTCCAGGGATCGGCAGTTGGACCGCTACCTATATTGCGATGCGCGCGTGGAGTTGGCCAGATGCATTCTTACAGGGCGATTATCTGATTAAACAGCGTTTCCCGCAGATGACGCCGAGTAAAATTGTGAAATATGCCGAACGATGGCGGCCATGGCGTGCCTATGCCAATTTGCATCTTTGGCATAACGACGCTTGGACAATGGAGACATTATGATGAATTACAGTCAGTTTAAAACGCCTCAGGGCCAGATGTTTATTTTGTTTGATGATAACAGTGTGCACGGCGTCTATTTTGATGGGCAAAAATATCTGCCTGATTTTAGTCAGCATCGGGAGCTCAATCATCACCCTGTACTTGAGCGTGCACGTCAGCAGCTACAGGCTTATTTCTCCGGCGACAGCGATGGCTTTGACTTCCCGTTGGCGGCGCGTGGCACGCCATTCCAGCAGGCTGTATGGCAAGCATTAAGCGAAATTCCCTGCGGTGAAACCTGTACCTACATGGCCGTGGCGTTGAAAGTCGGTAATCCTAAAGGCGTGCGGGCCGTTGCTCAAGCAATCGGACATAACCCGTGGTCGGTCGTGATCCCGTGTCATCGAGTCATTGGCTCCTCAGGGAAATTAACCGGCTACGCGGGCGGCATCGATAGGAAAGCCTGGCTTTTGAAGCGAGAGGGTGCCGATATTCCGCTCTAGTTAATGCCGAAATATCCGTCCTGTAGAACGGATGAAAGCGGTTTAACTTCTTGAATCATATTGCCAAAGGCTAAATCGATTTTGATGCTGTCGAGAGTCAGCAGGGAAGCCTGTATGTCGGCGGGTCCTGCGATAGTCTGCGCGCCGTGACGCCATGCATTTCCATGGATGATCGAAACCAGCACTTCGTCCATTTGGTTGCAATGTACGTTGGTGATAAGCGTTGGCGTGATCATGACATATTCGATTTTGACTGACTGCAAACGTTCAATCACGCTGAGGTTGCGGCCAAAGTCTTCAACGATCAAACGACAGCCTAGATCTGTGAGTTTATTAAGCACAGGCTGCGCTTGTGCGTAATCTTCGTTAAGAGCGCTTTCAGGCACTCGAAGCATTAATCGTGAAGGCGGAAGCGGCGAGGCTTGAATCATCTCAAACATGTGATCGATAAATGCTGAGTTGCATAGACTACCGGTGGCAATAGGAATAGCGATGCTAATACCTTTGTTTTTCAAAGCATGCGCTTGGTTTTCTAGCACTTCACGTAGCAACCAACGGTCGACCTCTTCACGGCGATGATTTTGGAAGCAAGATTCCTGAAATAGCTCAGGTAAAATATTCACCCCTACGGCGTTATGAGGGATGAGATCGAGGTTATAAAACGCGATAGACTGAGGTGTTTTGGGCGGCGCAATGCCCTGAGCCTGAATGTTGATGCGGTTTTCTGTCAAAATATCATCAATATCTTCAGCGCTAAGTAACCCTTTACCATAGTTTAAGTGCTGCTTGTGTTTGGGCTCATAGCTCATTAATTTGCCACGTCCGCTGTGCTTCGCTGTGTAACACGCTATGTCGGCCTGATTCATCAGATCAACGGCCAGGGCGTTGCCTACGTTGATAAGCGTCATGCCTGCACTGGCGCCAACGCGATGAAGTTTTCCTTCCCATACAAAGAGGTAGTCATTTATCTGATGAATGATATGTGCAATGATTTCTTTAGCTTTGCTTGCTTCGCAATCGATAAGAATGAAAGCAAATTCATCGCCGCCTAGGCGGGCTAACATATCCTGAGTGCGGATATTTGAATGCATAAGTTGGCTGATTTTTTGCAATAGGGCATCGCCAGCGGCATGGCCGGCGCTGTCGTTAACGGCCTTAAATCGGTCTAGATCGAGGAATATCAGCGCGTGGGAGCGTTCTTCCTCTACGGCCTGACGGAGGGCTCGTTTCAGAGCCTGTTCAAAGCTAACTCGGTTCGGTAGCCCGGTCAGTGGATCATGCAATGCGCTATAAGAGAGCTTGCGTAGCAATTCTCGAGATTCGCTGACATCTTGGAATACCAGCACATAGCCCATTACGTTCCCGTTGATCGTGGTGAGCTCGGAAACTCTGCTTTGTACATCGAAATGCGTGCCTTGTAAGTTTTTTAGGATCAAGCGATCTTCGGCTCGTCTGGCATGACTGCTTTCATCAGTACGCAGCGGGTAAACGCTGTCACCATCAATACCGTCATACAAATGCACGATATTGTCGATGGGTAAACCGAGCGCTTCCTGTTGTGTCCAACCGGTCATCTTTTCTGCAACGGGGTTCATAAACGTCACCCGCATCAGGCTATTGGTACTGATCACCGCGTCGCCGATCGACGTCAGCGTGATATGCAGACGCTCTTTTTCTTCATGCAGTTTGTCTAAAAGCTGTTGTTTGTATCTTTCGTTATTCTTTATTTCGCTGATGTCTTTTATTTGCGATACGAAATACAGCGGTTCACCTTGAGGATCACGAATTAAGGAAACGCTGAGCAGGGTCCAAATACTGGTACCCGAACTGTGTAAGTAGCGTTTTTCCATGCTGTAGCTGCTAATCTTTCCTTCCACTAACGCATTTAGTTGATGGAGGTCGGACTCTAAATCGTCGCGGTGCGTGATGTCTTGAAATGTCATGTCGGTTAGCGTGCGCGCAGGATAGCCCAGCATCTGGCAAAGCGCAGGGTTTACCTGAATCCAGCGGCCATCAAGGCCAACCAATGCGGTACCGATAGCTGAAAATTCGATCACGTTGCGAAAACGGGTTTCGCTTTCTTCGATGTGGTCGCGCTCTAGGCGGAATGCGTGCATCAGTACCGCAACCGAGTTAACGGGCAACAGCACCAGCAGAAGCGGGGTATAAACCAGCACATCATTCACGGAAGGGTAGGCTGAACGTATATCTACCACGTGATAGGCCATCATGATCGCCAGCAGGACTATGACACATAAAAAACTGGTAAACGCCTGTAGCAGCGGCAGGCGAATGGCGGCCCAAAGCATAGGAATGATGGCGAAAGTGAAGGGGAAGGGCAGATACTGCATGGCGTAAAAACAAGAAACCATCGCAATCGCAATGATCATGATGCTTTCTGTCAGCGTTCGCTCATTAAGACTCTTACGCCAAAAGCCGCGATAATAGAGAAGTCCAACCGGTGTTAGCGCCATCACACTGATCGATTCTGACATAAACCAGACACCAAAAATTTGGTTGAATGGCGCAAGTCCATGCAGTGAAACAATGGTTGCGGCTAACGTTGCACTAAATAACGGTGCGAGTATAACGCTGCAAATAACAAATCTGAGCCAAGTATAGAGCCCGTTAATTGGCGATTTATGATTTAGGAATCGGCTCAACAGCAAGGTGCATACCACCGCCTGAACTTGATTGATCAAAGCGAGTTGAACCGAGAAGAGGCTGATAGGGAAAAATGTCCAATTAGCTGCCATGGTGGCTAACTGAGCGGCGAGCAATATAAAAGGCCATTGATGCTTTTTATGATGGAATAAAAAGGCAATAGTTGCCGCCGTAGGGAACCACAAAGAGGCTAGGTTGGTGTCGTGCTGAGTGAGTGTGATGCAGAAGCAGGCAAGCAGATAAATCAGACCGGCGAAAACGGTAAGCGTCACAATAAAATAGGGCTTTTTTTCATCGCCAACATCTAAACTAACATCCATACCCCTGCCTTAATGACGTGTACGTGACACGTTCAATACGTTAATTTATCTGATATTTATTGCGTTAGCATTTTCACGAATATTAGTCTAAATGTCATCATGTGCAACATTAATTAGCATAGCAAATGAATTCTGGTTTATCTCTTGTGAGGTGTTTAGCTGTAGCGCACAAGACAACGAAAGAATCTGTGCGCTAGCTTGAAAGTTAGCGAGGTGTTAAAGCAGAAATAGCGTTGCCAAACCGAGGAAAATAAAAAAACCGCCGGTATCTGTGATCGCGGTGATAAGTACGCTGGAACCCACGGCAGGATCACGGCCAAAACGCATCATAGTCATCGGGATAATGACGCCCATTAACGCGGCCATCAGCAAATTTAGCACCATTGCCAACGTCATGACGCCACCCATAGCGGCATTGTGGTAAAGCAAAAAAGTGACGACGCCCATAATGCCGCCCCAGACCACGCCGTTAATCAGCGCCACGCCCAGTTCGCGTAATAATAAGAATGAGACATTCCCGGCCTGGATGTGCTGCAAGGCCAAGGCCCGAACTATCATGGTGATAGTTTGGTTTCCTGTGTTACCGCCGATTCCTGCCACAATAGGCATCAACGCCGCAAGCGCCACCAACTGCGAAATAGTGTGCTCAAATAAGCCGATAACGCGTGAAGCCACGAACGCCGTGCACAGGTTAATGGCCAACCATGCCCAACGGGTTTTGACCGCCTTTGTTACGGGAGCGAAAACATCTTCTTCGGCGCTTAAACCGCCCATACGACGTAAATCGGTATCACTCTCTTCATAAACGACGTCGACGATGTCTTCGATGGTTAGGCGTCCCATTAGCTTGCCTTTGCCATCAATCACGGCAGCGCTGAGTAGGTCATCTCGTTCAAAGGTACGCGCTGCATCTTCGTCATTATCTTCGGGATCAAAAGTTGCAGGGTCTTTGTCCATGACATCACCAACCAGCGCCTCTGGTTTATTCAGCAAGACCGTGGTTAGAGAGAGCTCGCCAAGCAGACGGTTAGTGCGGTCAGTGACAAACAGTTTGTCAGTATTGAGCGGAATGGTTCCGCGCATGCGTAAAAAACGCTGCACGGTAGCGAGAGAAATATCAGGGCGCACGGCAATGATTTCGAAGTCCATAATCGCGCCAACGGTATGCTTACCATAGCGGATGACCTCTCGAACCTGTGCGCGTTGCTCTGGTTCCATGGACGTAAGTAGGCGTCCCATCAAATTGCGTGGGAGGTATTGTCCGAGATAAACCTGTTCATCAATATCTAGTGATTGCAGGGCTTTGAGTAACTCTTTGTCACTCATCTCGTCGATCAGGCTGTCCCAGACGCTTTCAGAGGCTTCAACCAGCGTTTTACCGCGTTTTTCTTTTCCAACCAAACGCCATAATGCGTGTCTTTCTTCTGCAGGAAGTGCTTCTAGTGTATCCGCCAAGTCTGGCGCAGGGAGTTTATTTACTAGCGATTTTATTTCTGCGGTCTGGTCGAGAAGTTCGGGATTGTTGAGCTGCGAGGGGTCTTCAAGCTTACCGAGTATCCCTTCAGATAACGATTTATTATTGAGTAGTAACTGGAGGATACGGAAGCGATCTTCTGCGCGTTGTTTGACGCTATTTTTTGCAATGACGGGCATTGGAAAAATCATTCCTTTTTTATTAATTATTAAGCAGCAGGCGGGAATTGAGCTCTTAGATAGTAGTCGTCAGACTAGGGTTGTGCCCCTTTTTTATCCACTGACGACGTTTCTGGGGTATTCATCTGTAAAGGCTGAGATTTTTCAGTAGGCGCAGGCGTTGTATTTTCTTTTTTTTCCTGATGATGGGATATCGCACCAAAGGAGGCATAAACTAAGCGGCCAATCAAAATAAAGAAGCTGATTAGCAATACAATTTTGGTCATGTGGACGTTAGTACGTCGTTTTAATTTATGAATATTCATCACTATCTAATCATCTCGTTTTAGAGATATCAGTCTCTGATTTAGGCATAGTCGGGCTCGGGCGTCAATCATAGGATACCGTGTGATAAAAATATTTCATACTATGAATGAGTTATCTCATCACACTGCTTAACGTTTAATAGGGTAATTTTCGACGCTGACAGCGTCTAGCATTTTAGTTGCTTTTTAAATGATGGTTTAACATTGGTTCATTATTTAATCTTTTTGTGTCATGTATGCTGAGAGTGACTTACAGGATAAATCTGGATTAAGCATAATTTATGATTGAATTTAGTGTTTTTTGATCATTATCAAAAGGTAGAATGCGCCGTTACATAATATTTCAGGCCGCTCTCAGATGTATTTCATTACAATGGGCTTGGGTTGACGTTCTGAACTCCAAAGGTTGAGTTCAAAAGAGTGATTAGGAAGCCACTTTTAATTATCATTGTTTTTTCAACGGGTTCTATTTTATAAGTTGCTTTATGACCGTGTTAGAACATGTAGCAAGGAGTGACCTCGGGACCTGTTGAAGTCTAATCCATGAGCCAATTACAATATTTACTGCATCGTTTGAATTATTGGTGGGGGACTCCCCTGCTTTTTGCTCTCGTATTATTACCTTTCAGCCTTTTTGTATCTCCTCATCTCGTCACGAGTGATGGTGTCGTTTATCTTTTATTCTTACCAATGGCGGTTTCACTTTCGCTATTAATGATTTTTAGCTGGCGCGTGATGCCAGCGCTAGCCGTTGTCTCCTTTGGTCTTTATATCTATAAGATAGGTTATTTACCGGGGGCACTTGTTGCCACTGCGCTAGTGCTTTCGCTTGGTATTAGCTGGTATGGCTTTCTGAAGCATGTAGGGCGGCGTTGGTCATGTGGCTTTGGCCGAATGCAAACCATGTTGCCGCGGCTGTTTTGGATGGTTGTCGTATTGCCGCTCGTCTTCCTGATGTTGATTCAGATAATTGTTGCTCTAGGCATTTTCGAACCCGTTGAAAAAATGGCCGCATCGGCACCTTTTTCTATTAGAACGCTGATTGGCTACCAAGCATTGGTACTCGCCTGTCTCGCGGGTGTACCTGCGTGTTATTACCTGCTGCGTGTTGTTCTTAAGCCGCGTTTTCTTAGCGTCATTGTAAATCGTTGCCGTAAGGAAATCGCGCAAGGTGTCACGGCATGGGAAATTCAGATCTGGCTGTTGCTGCTCGTAGCGATGATAACCGTGTTGGTTATTCCTGCCACTGACGATAGCAGTATTTTTTATACTGACTACACGTTAACGCTGTTGCTGCCATTAATGCTTTTTGGTGCGATGCGCTATGGATATCAGCTCACCAGCTTGGTGTGGTCAGCATCGGTGATCACGTTACTCCTAAACTATGACGGTTTTGTACAATGGGATAATTTGGTTCATAGCCTGGCGTTGATTATGTCGATGATGGTGATGTTTACGCTGACGATTATTCTGATGGCGGCAGTGAATACACGCCAACGTCGTCTTTATGAAAAGACCCAGCGGGCATCAATGATCGATCCCGTCATTCAACTGCCGAACCTTCGTTGCCTACAATATGACTTGCAGCAGCATGAGCGTTCGGTTGTTTGTTTCCTACGTATTGCGAATCTCGATACGCTTTGCCGCACGTATGGCATGCAGCTTAAGCTTGAATATAAGCAACGGTTAGCCTGCATGATCAAAAAAGTGTTGGCGGCTGACGAAGATGTGTATCAGTTACCGAGTTACGATCTTGTCTTGCGTCTTAATAATCGAAATGCGCCCGAAACGATTAAACGCCTTAATGATGCGATGAAGCTATTCCGCTTACTGTGGAACGGCTTACCACTACGTTTGCACTATGGAATCGGCTATTGCACGGTTCGCCAGCCGCTGGTTCATATTTATAGCGTTATTGGCGAGTTGAGCTCTATGGCAGAGCGTTCGCTACTTACAGGGAATGCGGAATCCACCCACCTCAATGCTCAGAGCTTGCAGCAGGGTATTCATAGCAAAGTGGCGATGCTGCATCATATTCAGCAAGGATTGGATAAAGATCGGTTTATGCTGATGGCTCAGCCTATTGAAGGGTTTCGAGGCGATCGTTATCACGAAATTTTGCTTCGCCTGCATGATGAAGATGGCAATATCATCATGCCTAACGACTTCTTCCCTGTCGTCGCTGAATTTGGTCTGAATTACGATGTCGACTTATGGGTACTTGTTCATGTACTGGAGTTTATTAATTTAAACCGTGAGCGCTTTCCTGCTGCATGTTTCTCGATCAATCTGACTCCGTCAACGCTGGCTAGACCTACGCTGGTGCAGGATATCTCCCGCTTGTTGGCCAAGTATCAGGTTGAGGCCTACCAGATCATTCTCGAAATAACAGAAAGTAATATTACGCAGTCTAAAGAGCTCACGGCAAAAACACTGTCACAGCTCCGACAGATGGGATGCCGAATTGCTATCGATGATTTTGGCACTGGTTTTGCCAGTTACGATCGCCTGAAGAATATTGAAGCTGATATCTTAAAAATTGATGGCAGCTTTGTTCGTGAATTGATCGATAGCCCGATCGATCAGCAGATTGTCTCTGCGATGTGTCAGATTGCGCGCTTGAAAAAGCTTTTAGTGGTTGCTGAGTACGTCGAAGATGAAGCACAGAAGTTTCAGTTAAAAGCACTGGGTGTTGATTATATTCAGGGTTATCTGCTAGGAAAGCCGCAATCTCTCGCTTCTCTCTAAGTTAAACCATAAGTTAACGAAATCTGCGTTTTATGGCCGCCAGTGTTTTCTGGCGGCTATTTCTTTTTCATTGTTAATTAACAAATTGATTTTTATGTATTTTATTTATTCATTTTTACCATTTGATAGCGATATACATTATTTTTTTGCCATGGTCTCTCGCAGTGTAAAATTCTATGCGTGGGTTATTTATTGAACAATCATCCGCAGAGAATACCACCCTAAGGGGCAATTTATGTATGGTGATACTCTTAAAATGCCAAATCATTAACTGGTCTGCCAACTTTCTCTGGATGATGATTCCGCAAGTGAATTTAGCTCTTGTCTTTTACCTGCCAGAACGTGTTTACTTGTCGGTGTAGTCGCCATATAACGCCAGCTAATAACTTATACAGTAATCATCTGTCGGGTGGTGTAACCCACACCAATGGCTTCTCTCAGGGGAAGTCAGGGTTATGAAATCAAGACAGAGCGGCGTTTATGTGTTGGTGTGAATTATGAAGTTATGAAGAAAAAGGCGATCGTCCTATAACGCTATTTTCTTCTGTCGGCATATCTCTCATCTGTAAGGATATTTCTCCGCGGCTCATTATTCGATTGAAACTCTTTAAACTGTTATAAGGCAGCACGACATCTCATTATGACTCATCGTTTAACTTCTAAAGATATCCTGGCATTAGGATTCATGACCTTCGCGCTGTTTGTCGGCGCAGGCAATATCATATTCCCTCCGATGGTAGGGTTGCAGTCTGGCGAGCATGTCTGGATTGCGGCTATCGGTTTTCTTATCACCGCAGTAGGTTTGCCTGTTATCACCGTCGTCGCTTTGGCGAAAGTCGGTGGCGGTATCGATGCGCTGAGCACGCCAATTGGCCGTAAGGCGGGTTTGCTGCTGGCAACCGTCTGCTACCTAGCCGTAGGGCCATTGTTTGCGACTCCGCGTACGGCAACCGTTTCTTTTGAACTCGGTATCGCGCCTCTAACCGGCGACGGTGCAGCCCCATTGCTGATTTATAGCGTGGTTTACTTTGCCTTGGTCGTGGCTATTTCTCTGTATCCGGGCAAATTGCTGGATACCGTTGGCCATATTTTAGCGCCGTTGAAAATCGTTGCGCTGGCCGTTCTGGGGATCGCCGCTGTTCTGTGGCCTGCAGGTTCTCATGTTCCCGCGATTGAAATTTATCAACAGGTACCGTTCTCCAGCGGGTTCGTTAATGGCTATCTGACAATGGATACGCTTGGTGCGATGGTGTTTGGTATTGTTATCGTTAACGCGGCTCGTTCCCGCGGTGTAAGCGATACCCGTTTGCTGACGCGTTACACTATTTGGGCAGGGTTAATCGCAGGTATTGGCTTAACGCTGGTTTATCTGAGCCTGTTCAAACTGGGTTCGAGCAGCGGTGAGTTGGTGCCAGATGCTCAAAATGGGGCGGTTATTTTACACGCTTATGTTCAGCATACCTTTGGTGGTGTCGGTAGCTTGTTCTTAGCCGCGCTGATCTTTATTGCCTGTATGGTAACGGCCGTAGGCCTGACCTGTGCGTGTGCCGAATTCTTCGCTCAGTACTTGCCATTCAGCTACCGTACGCTGGTATTTATTCTGGGTCTGTTCTCTATGGTGGTATCGAATCTAGGCCTGAGCCATTTGATTCAAATCTCCATTCCAGTTCTGACCGCGATTTATCCGCCGTGCATTGTGCTGGTGGTGTTGAGCTTCACTCTGCGCTGGTGGAATTCCGCTCCGCGCGTATTTTCGCCGGTAATGGTTATTAGCTTGGTATTTGGCATCTTGGATGCGCTGAAAAGCTCTGCGTTGTCATCCTATATGCCAGCATGGACGGAGCATTTGCCGCTGGCAGGTCAAGGCTTAGCATGGTTACCACCGTCATTAGCGGTTCTGGTTGTGATGGGCATTTATGACCGCACCATGGGCGCGCGTAACGTTGCGGTGCATAACTAAAGATTACTCCAGACGGAACTCATTACATATTTAGATAGTGTATTCAGAACTCTGTGCATTTATAATCAAAAAATATGAGTTAATTTGCAGCACGGGCGTATAGCGCCCGTGTTTTTTTTGACAGGTACTAACGGGTAATTTTTGTATGCAACAACAACCCAACCAGCTGAAACGTGGGCTTAATACGCGTCACATTCGCTTTATGGCGTTAGGCTCGGCCATTGGTACTGGACTGTTTTATGGCTCTGCTGATGCCATAAAAATGGCGGGTCCGAGTGTTTTACTGGCTTATTTGATAGGCGGCGTTGTCGCTTTTATTATCATGCGTGCGCTCGGTGAGATGTCGGTCAATAATCCTCAGGCCAGCTCTTTTTCTCGCTATGCGCAGGATTATCTAGGGCCAATGGCGGGTTATATCACCGGATGGACATATTGCTTTGAAATCCTGATTGTCGCGATTGCAGATGTTACCGCGTTTGGCATCTATATGAGTGTCTGGTTTCCCGCGGTTCCGCATTGGATCTGGGTACTCAGCGTCGTACTGATCATCGGTGCGGTTAATTTGATGAGCGTGAAGGTGTTTGGCGAGCTTGAGTTTTGGTTCTCCTTCTTCAAAGTTGCCACTATCATCATCATGATTGTCGCGGGCATTGGTATCATCTTCTGGGGCATTGGAAACGGCGGCCAGCCGACGGGGATCCACAATTTGTGGAGCAACGGCGGGTTCTTCAGTAACGGCTTCGTTGGCATGATTTTCTCGCTGCAGTTGGTGATGTTTGCCTACGGTGGGATCGAAATTATCGGCATCACGGCGGGTGAAGCTGAAAATCCAAAAGTGTCGATTCCTAAAGCTATCAACTCGGTACCGCTGCGAATTCTCGTGTTTTATGTTGGTACGTTGTTCGTAATTATGTCGATCTATCCATGGAATCAGGTCGGCACGCAGGGGAGTCCGTTTGTGCTGACGTTCCAGCATTTAGGGATTACCGTAGCTGCTGGGATTTTGAACTTCGTGGTGATTACGGCATCGTTGTCCGCGATTAACAGCGATGTGTTTGGTGTGGGCCGAATGCTGCATGGTATGGCTCAGCAGGGACATGCGCCGAAGATTTTCTCTAAGGTTTCTCGCCGTGGCATCCCGTGGGTAACGGTATTGGTGATGGTTTTAGCCTTGCTGATCGCGGTGTATCTAAACTACATCATGCCTGAAAATGTTTTCTTGGTGATTGCTTCGCTGGCAACGTTTGCTACTGTTTGGGTGTGGATCATGATCCTTTTCTCTCAGATTGCATTCCGCCGCAGCTTAAGCGCTGAACAAGTTAAAGCACTGGAATTCCCATTACGTGGGGGAATATTTACCTCGGTCATCGGTATTATTTTCCTGGTGTTTATTATTGGCCTGATTGGCTATTTCCCAGATACCCGAGTGTCGCTTTATGCTGGATTGGTTTGGGTTGTGGTGTTGCTGGCAGGCTATTGCCTAGTGAAGAAGTCAGCCAAAGTTGCATCGCAGGACAAAAAGAAACAGATCTCAGATTAAGCCAGAACCTTGATGAAATGAGAACGGAGCCAAATGGCTCCGTTTTTTTATGGGGGGTTAGACGTGTAGAGGCCTTATCAACCTAATCGTAGATTTCTACCTGATTGGGCATTTGCAGTTGGTGCAGTGACCTCATGGTGCTCTTCATCTTGCTCTTCTCGCCGAGACTCACGTACGCTGAGAATTAGCGCTTCACGAACGTCATGTAAATCGCTAGTGAGTTGAGAATAGCTTTGGTTATTTTGACTGGCAAGTTTACTGATATCGACATCGGCAGAGTGCAGACTGGTCATCAGGATCAGCGCAGACAAAAATGGCATCAGGTGTGCCCTTAGTTTACTAAGGCAAAGTGTACTGAACAATTTCCCCTCCGTTGATGTGAATAAAAGGAGTGCTATTGATAACAGGTTTTGATTATAAGGGAAGGGGGTGGACATTTTTGGCCATGTTTGACATCGCTTCCTTACCTTCAGAAACAATTCTGTGAGGAAATGTCAGCTGAAGGTAAGGGATGTGTGGGCCTTAGTTTAGCTGTGTGCGGCCTATTGCCCGCATATCGTTACCTGTCGGGGTTTGATGCACGCGCAGTCCAAACTCGGAAATAATCGCGAAAGTGTGATCAAAAATATCGGCCTGAATGCTTTCATACTGAGCCCACACCGTTGTATTGGTGAAAGCATAGATTTCCAGAGGCAAACCGTCAGACGTTGGCGCAAGCTGCCGAACCATGAGAGTCATGTCTTTACGGATCTGCGGATGCGCATTGAGATAGGCAATTAGATAGGCGCGAAAGGTACCCAAATTTGTCATCCGCCGACCATTTAGCGGTGAGCTGAGATCGGCATGCAACCCATTGTTATAGGTCTTGATCTCTTGGGTTTTGGCATCGATATAAGGTGCCAACAACGCGCTTTTCATCAGCCGTTGATGCTCTTCATCTGACATAAAGTGAACGCTGGTGGTATCAATATTCAAACTGCGTTTGATTCGACGCCCACCGGATTCTGACATAGCACGCCAGTTGATAAAAGAATCAGACACCAGCGCATAGGTTGGGATCATGGTGATGGTGTTATCAAAGTTGCGTACTTTGACCGTCGTCAGACCAACATCAACAACGGTACCGTTCGCACCATATTTAGCCATTTCCAGCCAGTCACCCAGCTTAAGCATGTTGTTTGCAGAGAGCTGAATACCGGCAACCAAACCTAAGATAGGGTCTTTAAACACTAACATTAGCACCGCAGCCATGGCCCCCAAACCGCTAATTAATAGCAGCGGCGACTGGCCTATCAGAAGCGAAATCATCAAAATGCCGATGATGATTGCCGCAACCAATTTTAGGCTTTGGAATATACCTCGCAAAGGCAGTTGCTCTGCGATAGACATACTGCGCGTGAGATCGAGTAGCGTATCCAACAGCGAAAAGAATGAAAGTAGCGCGTACAGCATTACCCACATTTGTGCGCAGATAATCAGGGCATCGCCCGCGTCAGTGCCGGGATGTAGCCAGAATACCGCTTGGATATTGACGATAACGCCTTGTAACGTAAAGGCTACGCGATGAAAAAGCTTATGCTGGGTAATCACTTTCAGCCATAGCATTTTGCTGTGCTGACCGCGCTTTTCTAAGCGAGAAAGTAGCACCCGATGCAAAAGCAGATGAATGATGACCGCAGTCACCATAATGAGGCCAATAACAAGAATGAGCGAAGTCACATGTGTGAACTCGATTCCATACTGTTCTAGCCATCGTTTCAGTGTGTTGTGCATTGAGCTTCCCTTTTCTTTCAAATATTTTGACGCAATAACCTGACATAGGCTAACGACTTGGCGTTTTCAGTCAACCAGAAGCGAAGCAAAGCACCAATATAAACATAATCATCGCTATCCTCCCCCTCGCTCATCCCTATAAAAAGTGGTTATAGAGGAGTGCGGCCTAATCGCAACGTGGCATGCTCTGCGTTAATCATTCGTGGGGGATAATTTTATGTTGTTTGCCTGGCATTTACCGGTACCACCGTATGTACGTTATCACGCGGAGCATCTTGAGATCCGTCTTTGGGTGCAGGGAGACGATGAACTGCCGCAGCAGGTTATGTTGAGATGCGAGCCCGATAATGAAGAGTGGCTGTTGACGATGCAGCCAGAAAAACAGGGGCATTTTATCTGTTATCAGGCCGATCTCACGCTGCTGGCCGGTGAAGCCGTACGCCGCTACTGCTTTAAATTTTTGTGGGACGATCGGCAGCAGTGGTTTGGGCCGCAGGGCTTCAGTGTCGTTCCTCCAGCGCAGATGGAGCAATTTGCGGTAGAGATCCCTACGCAGTCGCCGGAGTGGGTTGCCGATCAAGTTTTTTATCAGATCTTCCCCGATCGTTTCGCCGCGAGCGGACAGGATCATTCGGTGGAAAATGACAGTTATTATCACCATGCAGTGCAGCGCAAGGTAATTCGCAAAGACTGGGACGATCCTTTGACGGAGGAAAATGCCTCTTCCACTTTTTACGGCGGTGATTTAGACGGAATTGTCGAACGTTTACCTTATCTGCAGGAGATTGGTGTTACAGCTCTGTATCTCAATCCGATCTTTACCGCTCCTAGCAACCACAAATATGACACTGAAGATTATTATCAGGTCGATCCCTATCTTGGCGGTAATGACGCGTTGGTACGCCTGCGTGAGGCAACGCAAAAGTTGGGCATGCGTCTGATCCTTGACGGCGTCTTTAACCATACGGGAGATACCCATCCGTGGTTTGATCGTTATCAGCAACGTACGGGTGGGGCATTTTACGATCTTGCCTCTCCTCATCGTACACGTTTCACTTTTACCGCTGACGGACGAGTGCTTGATTGGAAAGGAAACTCAACGTTACCCAAGCTTGACTTCTCGAGTCAGGCCGTGGTGGACAGCGTTTATCAGGCGGACGATAGCGTACTGCGGCACTGGTTGAGAGAGCCTTACCACATTGATGGCTGGAGGCTTGATGTGGTGCATATGCTGGGGGAAGGAGGGACTGCACGGGGTAACTTGCATCACCTTGCTGGGATGTATCGTGCGGTAAAAAATGAAAATCCCCACGCTTATGTATTTGGTGAGCACTTTGGTGATGCGCGGCGCTGGCTGCAGGCTGGTGTGGAAGATGGCGCGATGAACTATATGGGGTTTGCGCTGCCAGTGCGTTCGTTTTTAGCCGGGGTTGATGTGGCTTATCAGCTGATCCAGCTTGATGCTCAGCAGTGTGCCGAGTGGATGGACGGCTACCGGGCAGGCTTATCGCATACTCAGCAGTTGGCTATGTTCAATCAACTGGATAGTCATGACACCGCGCGCTTTTTAACTTTATTGGCCGATAAACCACAGCGTATGCGCATGGCGCTAGTTTGGCTCTTCACCTGGATTGGCGTGCCATGTTTATATTACGGTGATGAAATTGGTCTTGATGGAGGCAACGATCCGTTTTGCCGTAAAACATTCCCGTGGGATGAGTCACGCTGGGACGGTGATTTATTGGCGTTAACTAAACAGATCACCACCTTAAGACACCACAGTAACGCATTACGGCGAGGCGGATGCATGGTGGTACATGCTCGCGCCAATACGCTGGTATTTGTTCGTCAGTATGAAGATGAAACGCTGCTCATTGCTCTGCAACGAGATGGCGAAGGACACTGTGTTTTGTCTAATTCGCCAATAATTCCGACGGGCAGTTGGGAAAAATTCGACGGCGAGGGGAAATTGGCTCAAGAGGCTGACTATATCGAACTGACTTTACCTACCGAAAGTGCAACTGTCTGGCAGTGGTCTGCTGCCTAATACATCCTTTAGCTAATAAAAAAGCGGCCAATTGGCCGCTTTTCTCACATTGCTAACTGAATTACAGTTTAGCAGCGTTTTCAGACAGGTATTTAGCGACGCCGTCTGGAGACGCGCCCATACCTTCTTGGCCTTTTTCCCACTGAGCTGGGCAAACATCACCGTGCTCTTCGTGGAACTGCAGCGCATCAACCATACGCAGCATTTCATCGATGTTACGGCCCAGAGGCAGGTCGTTAACAACCTGATGGCGAACCACACCTTCTTTGTCGATCAGGAATGAACCGCGCAGAGCAACGCCAGCTTCTGGGTGTTCGATGCCGTATGCCTGCATGATTTCGTGTTTGATGTCAGCAACCAGTGGATACTGAACTTCACCGATGCCGCCATTGTCGACAGGGGTTTTACGCCATGCGTTATGAACGAATTCAGAGTCCATTGAAACGCCAACAACTTCAACGCCACGGGATTTGAATTCTTTGTAACGATGATCAAAAGCAATCAGCTCAGAAGGACATACGAAAGTGAAGTCCATTGGCCAGAAGAAGACAACCGCTGGCTTGCCTTTAGTAAATTCTTTGAAGTTGAAGTTTTCAACGATTTCACCGTTGCCCAGTACGGCAGCGGCAGTAAAGTCAGGGGCTTGACGAGTAACCAGGACCATATTAACTCCTGTTAATTGTATGTTGGATGGATGATTAAATTCTTAGGTCGGGAGTCACTATACGTATTAAACGTTGGTGAATAAAGCGTAAAGCGCCGATTGATAAGATAGCTTTTACCTATCAATAATGCAAAAGGGTAAAAGTAAAGATTGGTATATAACATAGCGCTTTTGTAAAAAAGGGCAATAGGGAAACGCACTAACTGTTAACAGCGTCAGTGTTTATAGGGTCTTTGCCTTTGCTCGGGCGATCATTTGTGGATAAAACTGCCAAAATGTTTGCTCAAGAAGGGTGTAGTTATTTTCGATATCGTTAAAAGATCCCGCCAGCGCACCGAGTTTCGGCCTGCGATTTGCCATACCTTGTAACACTTTGGCAATAAATGGCAGTTCAGCGTAGCGTTCTAGCCAGCGCTCTTGCCACATATAAGCATTGAGGTTTTGAAAGCGCTCTGGAGAATTTGGCAGCATCGGCACAATTTCAATTTGAGCACGGTTAACGAAAGCATGTAGAGAGATGTCTGGCTCCAATTCTTGCCAGTGCAGGGCGAGAAAATGATCCCATACGACATCAAGCGTGATGGGCGCAACGCGGCGAAATTCTTCGCGGAAAAAGCGTTTCGCCTCTAAAACTTGCGGGAGGCGGTCGATCATCACATCAACTCTGCGATGCATGAATATGCCGTCGATAACCTTTTCTGAGTAATTTCCCTGTGGGTTACCGCGGACAAAGTCGGCCAAAATATTGCCATACAGCGAGCTGTTGGCCAGTGAGGCAAGATGAAGGTGTGCGAGAAAATTCATCTAACCATTATAAATGAGAATGAAGATGTTTAATCCATGTTTTTATGTGGGTAAGGATTCCTATTAATAAAGACTAATAACATCCTTAACCGCTTAACAGTTGCAGCCGAACGCTTGCGGCTCTAGACTAAGCGGCCTGTTTTTTGCGTGCTCCTACGTCTGCTATATATAGAGTGAATACTAACCATGCGTGTTTCTGATTTTTCGTTTGAACTTCCCGATAACCTTATTGCTCGCTATCCACAAGCAGAGCGTAGCGCGTGCCGTTTGTTATCGCTAGACGGGCCAACGGGAAAATTAGAGCACGGCGTTTTCACTGATGTTCTGGATAAAATTGAAGCAGGCGACCTGCTGATTTTCAATAATACCCGCGTTATTCCTGCTCGTCTGTTTGGCCGCAAAGCCAGTGGCGGTAAACTAGAAGTATTGGTTGAGCGTGTGCTGGACGATACCCGAGTATTGGCACATGTGCGCGCTTCGAAGTCGCCTAAACCTGGGGCTGAGCTGCTGCTGGGGGATAACGAAGATATTCGTGCCACCATGGTTGCACGTCATGACACGTTATTTGAACTGCGCTTTGACGACGGTCGTGATGTGCTGACGATCCTGAATGCAGCGGGTCATATGCCATTACCACCTTATATCGACCGTCCTGACGAAGATGCCGACCGTGAACTGTATCAAACTGTCTATAGTTCCCGTCCTGGTGCCGTAGCTGCACCGACTGCGGGTCTGCACTTTGATGAGCCGTTGCTAGAAAAACTACGCGCCAAAGGCGTTGAGATGGCCTTTGTGACACTGCATGTTGGCGCGGGGACGTTCCAGCCAGTGCGTGTTGATACCATCGAAAATCACACCATGCATTCCGAATATGCCGAAGTGCCACAGGATGTGGTTGATGCTGTGCTGGCATGTAAGGCGCGTGGCAATCGCGTTATTGCGGTAGGAACAACGTCCGTTCGATCGATCGAAAGCGCGGCAGCGGCGGCAAAAGATGCACTCATCACGCCATTTTTTGATGACACGCAAATCTTTATCTATCCGGGCTATCACTATCAGGTGATTGATGCTCTGATAACCAACTTCCATTTGCCTGAATCTACGTTGATCATGTTGGTGTCTGCTTTTGCGGGTTATCAAAATACTATGCATGCGTACCACGAAGCGGTGGCGAAGGAATATCGTTTCTTTAGCTATGGGGATGCCATGTTTATTACCCGTAGCGAGCTAGCAGAGCAAGAAAAAATCTCTGCTGAGTGATTTCGTGGCCCGTAGAGCTGTTGATAAGACGCAGCATACGGGCCAATTTTTGCCCATAAAATGTTTAGCTTCCCGCTCTGACGGGTATGTTGAATAGGGCTTCTTTCCATTAGGAATGCAACATCAGACTGTTTTTCTGATGCTGGAGGTTTTGAGTGAAGTACGAATTAGATACTACAGATGGCCGTGCTCGTCGCGGTCGTTTGATTTTCGATCGTGGCGTGGTTGAAACACCTGCGTTTATGCCTGTTGGGACCTACGGTACCGTTAAAGGAATGACGCCAGAAGAGGTGAAAGAAACCGGCGCACAAATCTTGCTGGGTAATACTTTCCACCTTTGGCTACGTCCAGGACAGGAAATTATGAAACTACACGGCGATTTGCATGACTTCATGCAGTGGAAAGGTCCTATTCTGACCGATTCCGGTGGTTTTCAGGTCTTTAGCCTAGGCAAAATGCGTAAAATCAAAGAGGAAGGTGTCCATTTCCGCCACCCGATCAACGGCTCACCGATTTTCTTAAGTCCTGAAAAATCGATGGAAATTCAGTACGATCTGGGTTCTGATATCGTCATGATCTTTGATGAGTGTACGCCGTACCCTGCTGATTGGGATTACGCCAAGAGCTCTATGGAGATGTCTCTGCGCTGGGCAAAACGCAGCCGTCAGCGCTTTGATGAACTGGGCAATAAAAACTCTCTGTTCGGGATTATTCAGGGCGGTGTTTACGAAGATTTACGAGATGTATCACTAAAAGGGCTGGTAGATATCGGCTTTGATGGTTACGCTGTGGGCGGCTTGGCCGTGGGCGAGCCAAAGGAAGACATGCACCGTATTCTGGAACATGTTTGTCCGCAAATTCCTGAGGATAAGCCTCGCTACCTGATGGGCGTAGGTAAACCGGAAGATTTGGTGGAAGGTGTACGCCGCGGAATCGACATGTTCGATTGCGTGATGCCAACTCGAAATGCGCGTAATGGTCATTTGTTTGTGACCAACGGTATTGTAAAAATCCGTAACGCCCAATATAAAGATGACGTCACAACGCTGGATGCAGAGTGTGATTGCTATACCTGCCGCAACTATAGCCGTGCTTATTTGCATCACCTTGACCGTTGTAATGAAATTCTTGGTGCTCGCTTAAACACGATCCACAACTTGCGCTATTATCAGCGTTTGATGGCTGGTTTACGTCAGGCCATTGAAGACGGTAAATTAGACGAGTTCGTGGCCGATTTTTATGGTCGACAGGGTAAACCTGTTCCGCCAGTGGGCGCCAAATAAATTTAGGCCGGCAGGAGCGATACCTGCCGGCTTTTAGAATGGCTTGTTTCTGGCTGTTTGTAGTTGCATTCAATCTGTAGTTAATAATGAGGGATATTTAGATGAGTTTATTCATTTCCGACGCTGTGGCATCTGCTGGGGCACCGGCTCAGGGCAGCCCGTACTCTTTGGTTATCATGCTGGTAGTGTTCGGCCTGATTTTCTATTTCATGATCCTGCGTCCACAGCAGAAACGTGCGAAAGAACATAAAAAACTGATGGATGCCATCAGCAAGGGTGATGAAGTTCTGACCAACGGCGGTTTGATCGGTCGCGTAACGAAAGTTGCTGAGACGGGTTACATTGCCATTGCTCTGAACGATACCACCGAAGTTATCATCAAACGTGATTTCGTGACCGCTGTTCTGCCGAAAGGTACGATGAAAGCGCTGTAATTTTTTGATTTTCCCTAAGGGAACTGCCGTGTTAAACCGTTATCCTTTGTGGAAGTACATCATGCTGATCGTGGCGCTAGCCGTTGGTCTGCTTTACGCACTTCCTAACCTTTATGGCGAGGATCCGGCTGTTCAGATCACTGGCGCGCGCGGTGTCGCCGCCAGTGAAACAACACTGGTCCAAGTCCGTGATGAGCTTGAAAAACAGCACATCGCCAGCAAGTCTATTGCGCTGGAAAATGGTGCCATTTTGGCACGCTTCAAAGATACTGACGTTCAGCTCCGTGCACGTGAAGTGCTGATGGATATGCTGGGCGACAAATACGTTATTGCATTGAACCTTGCTCCGGCAACGCCGATGTGGCTTGAAGCCATTGGCGCGGAACCGATGAAGTTAGGTCTGGATCTGCGCGGTGGTGTGCACTTCCTGATGCAGGTTGATATGGAAACGGCTCTGAGCAAACTGCAAGAGCAAAGTATGGATATGCTGCGCAGTGATTTGCGTGAAAAGGGCATTCCATATTCAACAATCCGTAAAACTGACGGTTCCTCCAATGGCGTCCTGATTACATTCCGTGATGCAGCGACTCGTGATAAAGCGAGCAGCTATCTTTCGCCTCGTTACCTTAATAATCTAGTCTTTAGCAAGGTTGGCGATAATGGTCTGAAAGCAGTAATGACCGATCAGCGTCTGCAAGAAGCTCGCGAATATGCTGTTCAGCAGAACATCAATATCTTGCGTAACCGCGTCAACCAGTTGGGTGTTGCCGAACCGCTCGTTCAGCGTCAAGGTGCAGATCGCATCGTGGTTGAGCTGCCGGGTATTCAAGATACTGCACGTGCAAAAGAAATTCTGGGTGCAACCGCGACCTTGGAATTCCGTTTGGTAAACTCGAATGCTGACAGCACTGCTGCTGCTAGTGGACGTGTGCCGGGCGATTCCGAAGTGAAGTACACACGTGATGGGCGTCCGATCGTGATGTATAAGCGCGTTATCCTGACCGGCGATCATATTACCGATTCTACCTCGAGCCAAGACGAGTTTAACCGCCCTCAGGTTAATATCTCGCTCGACAGCGCCGGTGGTAGCGCGATGTCTAACTTTACGAAGGATAACATCGGTAAACCGATGGCAACTCTGTTCGTTGAGTATAAAGACAGCGGTAAGAAAGATGCGGGCGGCAAATCAATTCTGGCTAAGCAAGAAGAAGTGATTAACGTTGCGACTATTCAGTCTCGTTTGGGGAATAGCTTCCGTATCACCGGTATCGATAACCCGAATGAAGCACGTCAGCTTTCGTTGCTGCTGCGCGCGGGTGCGTTGATTGCGCCAATTCAGATCGTTGAAGAACGCACTATCGGCCCGACTCTAGGCGCTGAGAATATTACCCAAGGTCTGGAAGCGTGCTTGGCTGGTTTGGTTATCTCGATCCTGTTCATGCTGTTCTTCTATAAGAAATTTGGTCTGATAGCGACCTCTGCGTTGCTGGCTAACCTCGTGCTAATCGTTGGGATTATGTCTCTGCTGCCGGGGGCGACTCTGACCATGCCGGGTATTGCGGGGATTGTGTTAACCCTTGCAGTAGCAGTAGATGCTAACGTACTGATAAACGAACGTATTAAGGAAGAACTTAGTAACGGGCGTTCAGTACAGCAGGCGATCAACGAAGGTTATCAAGGCGCATTCAGCTCCATTTTTGATGCTAACGTTACGACGCTTATCAAGGTCATCATCCTGTATGCCGTTGGCACCGGGGCAATTAAAGGCTTTGCGATCACGACCGGTATTGGTGTGGCGACGTCAATGTTTACCGCCATCATCGGTACTCGTGCCATCGTAAACCTATTGTACGGCGGCAAGCGCATCAACAAGCTGTCTATCTGAGGAGTGCGTTGTGGCACAGGAATATAGTGTTG
Source organism: Hafnia alvei (assembly GCF_964063325.1). Classification (NCBI taxonomy): domain Bacteria; kingdom Pseudomonadati; phylum Pseudomonadota; class Gammaproteobacteria; order Enterobacterales; family Hafniaceae; genus Hafnia; species Hafnia alvei. The sequence continues at coordinate 3,604,488 of NZ_OZ061315.1, read as the reverse complement.
AGCAATTAAACTACGGCCGTAGAGTCTATGACTTTATGCGCTGGGACTACTGGGCTTTCGGTATTTCTGGTTTTCTGTTGATACTTTCTATCGCAATTATTGGCGTGAATAAGTTCAACTTAGGACTCGATTTTACCGGTGGTACCGTCATCGAAGTTTCGCTGGAAAAACCAGCGGATATGGACATGATGCGTGATGCTTTGCAGAAAGCCGGCTTCGTTGATCCGCTGTTGCAGAATTTTGGTAGCAGCCGTGACATTGTTGTGCGTATGCCTCCGACTACCAGCGAAGCGAGTGGTGAAGCGTTAGGCAGCAAAGTCCTTGGCGTGATTAACGAGGCCACCAACCAGAATGCAACGGTAAAGCGTATTGAGTTTGTCGGGCCGAGCGTTGGTGAAGATCTGGCACAGCACGGTGCGATGGCGCTGTTGGTAGCGCTGCTTGCCATTTTGATCTACGTTGGTGTTCGGTTCGAATGGCGTTTAGCTGCTGGGGTGGTTATTGCATTGTTGCATGACGTGATCATCACCTTGGGCGTATTGTCGTTGTTCCATATTGAGATCGATTTAACCATCGTCGCATCGCTGATGTCGGTTATCGGCTACTCACTTAACGATAGTATCGTGGTTTCCGACCGTATTCGTGAGAATTTCCGCAAGATCCGCCGCGGAACACCTTACGAAATCTTCAACGTGTCGTTGACACAAACGTTACATCGAACATTGATCACTTCAGGCACCACGTTGATGGTTATCCTGATGCTGTATTTATTCGGTGGGCCGATGCTGAAGGGCTTCTCGCTGACCATGCTGATCGGTGTTTCTATCGGTACGGCCTCTTCCATCTATGTCGCATCCGCGCTGGCGCTGAAACTTGGCATGAAGCGTGAACACATGTTGCAGCAGAAGGTAGAAAAAGAAGGGGCGGATCAGCCGTCAATTCTGCCGTAATAACCGTGAAATACTGTCGGTTAGAGTGACAAAAAACCCCGCCTCGGCGGGGTTTTTTTATGCTTGCATGTCAGCGTAAAACTACTGACGTTCTAAGCCACTGAGGCGGATGAAACCAAGGTTCTCCGGCGAGATATCGCTGAAGCGGACTTCCATGCTGGTGACATTGGTTGGTGCAGCAGGGCTCGTGAAGCTGATATTTTGCGACAGGATACTGCTTTGGTCAGGTTCCAGCGTTGCCTGATTTAACGTACCCCATTCCAGAGAGCCGGTGAAGCTAGGCAAAATCGAACCATTGGCCGTTTTGATCTGCAATACGGCTTTGCTGCCGTCTGCTTCAGGCTCAAGATGGCTGATTAAGATGCGTAGTTGACCAAGACTTGTGATCCCTAATGCGTCACTATTAGCCGCAGGGATCAGGTAAATACGCTGTTCATTATTTTCGTTCATCGCTTTCTGACGCTCCAGATACTCAGCTTCAGTGCTTAGTTTCTGGACTTTTTGTGTCAGCTCCTGAACTTCAGACTGAAGAGCTTCAGTTTTAGGATCAGAAGCGCATGCCGTTAGCATCAATGCCAAAGGGGCAAGCACGAATAAAGGGCGGAATATAGACATAGATCGCTCGATTTATTATGGACATAGATAAAAGATTAATCGCCTTTGCTCTGAATGTCACATGCTAATTGCTTTGTTTCCGATATCAATAAGTATAGTTTGCTGGAAATAATGCGTAATAAGTTTGTCTATTCAGGTTTCTTGAAACTTGAGAACGATTAGCGCTGAGACAACAATGAGACAACAAATAGTGCAGAAAAGGCATTAAATAGCACTCATTGGTCAATGTTCGATGGAAATGTGTTATTTACCGCATAATTGGTAAACTGACTTCCTTTTGTTGTTATGTCACTTCGGGGTACACTAGCGTTATCTCAGGCCTTTCAGGAAGAGCTATGCATTGCCCATTTTGTTCCGCCGTTGATACCAAAGTTATTGATTCCCGTTTGGTTGGTGATGGTACTCAAGTGCGCCGCCGCCGCCAGTGTCTGGTTTGTAACGAACGTTTCACCACCTTTGAGGTTGCTGAACTGGTGATGCCTCGCGTCATCAAAAGTAATGACGTTCGAGAACCGTTTAACGAAGATAAGTTACGCAGTGGCATCTTAAAAGCATTAGAAAAACGCCCTGTAAACTCAGATGACGTTGAAATGGCGATCAGCCATATTAAATCTCAGTTACGTGCCACCGGCGAGCGCGAAGTTCCTACTAAAATGGTAGGCAACCTCGTCATGGATGCGCTGAAAAAACTCGATAAAGTTGCCTATATCCGCTTTGCTTCCGTATATCGTAGCTTTGAAGACATCCGCGAGTTTGGCGAAGAAATCGCGAAACTACAGGACTAGGCTATTTTCAATATTTGACAGTACCAGCTTAGCGTTTATTTCATTTTTGGACGATATTTATGCAGCAAGATCAGCAGCGTGGCGACGAATTTTATATGGCGAGAGCCTTTGAGCTAGCACGCCGTGGGCGTTTCACCACCACGCCGAATCCCAATGTTGGCTGCGTTGTCGTTCTTAACAATGAGATTGTAGGGGAAGGTTATCACCTACGCGCCGGTGAGCCTCACGCTGAGGTTCATGCGTTACGTATGGCAGGGGAGAAAGCCCGCGGCGCAACGGCCTATGTCACCCTTGAACCATGCAGCCATCACGGACGCACACCACCTTGTGCCGATGCGTTAATCGCTGCTGGCGTCAGCCGAGTGGTTGCGGCAATGCAGGATCCGAACCCCAACGTCGCAGGACGCGGTCTATTCAAGCTGCAACAAGCAGGTATCGATGTTAGTCATGGTCTGATGATGAATGAAGCCGAAGCCGTCAACCGTGGCTTTCTCAAACGCATGCGGACTGGTTTCCCTTTTGTGCAACTGAAGATGGCGGCATCTTTAGATGGCAAAACGGCGATGGCATCTGGCGAAAGTCAGTGGATCACGTCGGCTGCGGCACGGCAGGACGTGCAGCGATACCGTGCCCAGAGCTCAGCAATATTGAGCTCCAGCGCCACGGTGCTGGCTGATGATCCCTCACTTACCGTGCGCTGGGATGAATTAGATGTAACGACTCAGCAGGCCTACCCGAAAGAGCATCTTCGCCAACCGCTACGCGTTATTGTTGATAGCCAAAACCGCGTCACACCAGCGCATAAAATTGTCTCACAGCTGGGCGAGACGCTGTTGGCAAGAATTCATCCTGATGAACAAGTGTGGCCAGAAGGTGTCAAGCAACTCTCTATTCCACAGTACGGCCAAGGGCTGGATCTGGTTGTGTTAATGATGCAACTGGGCAAGCAGCAGATCAATTCGGTTTGGGTGGAAGCTGGTGCATCCTTGGCCGGAGCTTTGCTACAGGCTGGCTTAGTCGATGAGCTGATTGTTTATATTGCGCCAAAACTGCTGGGCGATAGCGCGCGCGGTTTGTGCGTATTACCTGGTTTGACTGAACTGGCGGATGCACCTCAGTTTGTATTTAGCGAAGTGATGCCTGTGGGCTCAGATTTACGTGTTGTACTACGTAACGCGTACTAATCATGCTCTGAGCGTTGTTTTTACTGCTTTATTTTTGTTTCATCTCATCGCCTGCCCCAAGTTAGCGAAATGCACCTGAGCAGGGGACGAAAGAATGTGGTAGAATCCGCCCCCCTATTCGCTCTGAAGAGAGATAGGGGTATTGAACATAAAGATTTTAAGGAAACTGTATGAAAACGATTGAAGGCGTTGTTGCTGCTCCACAGGCTCGTGTTGCTATCGCTATTGCGCGTTTTAACAATTTCATTAACGACAGCTTGCTGGAAGGTGCGATTGACGCCCTGAAACGTATTGGCCAGGTTTCTGATGACAATATCACTGTAGTTTGGGTTCCGGGTGCCTACGAACTGCCATTAGCCGTTCGCGCGCTGACCGACACTAACCGCTATGATGCGGTTGTCGCCTTGGGAACCGTAATCCGTGGCGGTACTGCCCACTTTGAATTTGTTGCAGGAGAATGCAGCTCTGGTCTGGCAAGTGTAGCCATGAACAGCGTTGTACCTGTCGCATTTGGCGTACTGACTACCGAAAGTATCGAACAAGCCATTGAACGTGCTGGGACTAAAGCGGGCAATAAAGGTGCAGAAGCTGCCCTGACCGCTCTCGAAATGATCAATGTTCTTAAAGCAATTAAAGCCTGATTTTTAGTAAGGGGAATTCCGTGAAACCTGCTGCTCGCCGCCGCGCCCGTGAATGTGCTGTTCAAGCACTTTATTCTTGGCAGATATCCAAAAACGACATTGCTGATGTTGAGTATCAGTTCTTGTCAGAGCAGGACGTCAAAGATGTCGATATTAGCTACTTCCGTGAGCTATTGTCTGGTGTCGCTACTAACGCAGAATATTTGGATGGCCTGATGGCGCCAGTATTATCGCGTCAGTTGGAAGAATTGGGTCAGGTTGAGAGAGCGGTTCTGCGTATTTCTCTGTTTGAACTGAGCAAGCGCGAAGACGTCCCTTACAAAGTTGCAATTAATGAAGGTATTGAGCTCGCAAAAACTTTTGGCGCTGAAGATAGCCACAAGTTTGTTAACGGCGTACTGGATAAAGTTGCTCCAACAATTCGTAAATCTAAAAGATAAGATTGCTGTTCAGGTTTACCTGACGGAAGCCCTCGGGCCATTTCGTACACCCAAAAAGGCCGGTTCTCCGGCCTTTTTGTTGGGCAAAATTAGGTAAACATAGAAGAGTAGTATCATTAAACCACTCAGGAAATGTGTTATGGCATGCGGCGAATTTGATGTTATTGCCCGCTACTTTAACCGTCATCGGACGGCTCGTCGGGATGTGCAGCAGGGAATTGGTGATGATTGTGCCCTGCTTTCCGTTTCTGAAAAACAGCTGATTGCAATCAGCACCGATACCCTAGTATCTGGCATTCATTTCTTACCTGATATCGATCCTGCCGATTTAGGCTATAAATCTTTAGCTGTAAACCTGAGCGATTTGGCGGCTATGGGGGCAGATCCTGCATGGGTTTCTTTGGCACTGACGCTCCCTGAAATCAATGAGCCGTGGCTTGCACGTTTTAGCGATAGTTTATTCGAGCAGCTTGATTATTACGGTATGCAGCTAATTGGCGGTGACACCACCCGCGGCCCGTTAAGCATCACCTACACCATCAATGGCCTAGTGCCTGCTGGGCGCGCATTACTGCGCAGCGGCGCCCGTATCGGTGATTGGATTTATGTTACCGGTACGTTAGGAGATAGCGCCGCTGGATTAGCTATTTTACAGAATCGACTTTCGGTAGAAGATGATGAGGAGCGTAATGCGCTAATTCATCGCCATCTGCGACCCCATCCGCGCGTGTTACAAGGACAAGCATTGAGAGATCTTGCCAGCTCGGCGATTGATATTTCTGATGGTGTTGTTTCAGACTTGGGGCATATTCTGAAAGCTAGCGATTGTGGTGCTAATCTTTACCTAGACGATTTACCGATGTCAGCAAGCTTAACGAATAATACAACACCGGAACAGGCACTACGGTGGGCGTTGTCCGGCGGCGAAGATTACGAGCTATGTTTTACCGTTCCTGAGCTGCATCGTGGTGCGTTAGATGTTGCACTAGGCTTGTTGGGCGCTGATTTTACCTGCATTGGACAAATTGCCCCAGCGGCTGATGGTATGCGGTTCTGGCGTGGTAACGCTCAGGTGGAATTAGATCTTCAAGGATTTGACCATTTTGGCAAAAATTAGCAAGTACGACAGCCAGGCTGCGAAAGCGCGCCTGCGCATGAGCAACCCGTGGCATTTACTAGCAACAGGATTCGGCAGCGGTTTGAGCCCGATTATGCCCGGGACTATGGGGTCTATAGCCTCAATCCCGTTTTGGCTATTGTTGATCCAGCTACCGTGGCAGCTTTACTCGCTGGTCGTGATGTTTAGTATTTGCATCGGGGTTTATATCTGTCATCGCACGGCGAAGGATATGAAAACACACGACCACGGCAGCATTGTGTGGGACGAGTTTGTTGGCATGTGGATAACGCTGATGGCCCTACCCGTCAATAGTTGGCAATGGGTGCTAGGCGGTTTTCTAGTCTTTCGTGTGCTGGATATCTGGAAGCCGTGGCCAATTCGCTGGTTCGATCGTAATGTTCACGGCGGCATGGGTATCATGGTGGATGATATCGTGGCGGGTGTCCTCTCCGCGGTGATTATCTATGTGATTGGTCATCATTGGCCGATAGCGTTATTTGGTTAATGTATCCTCAGAGGTTATTGCAGGGCGTAGAAGCTGTGCGATAACCTACTTAGACATTTTATAATAATTGGTTTATTTCTCTCCAAGAATCACTCAAAGCAACCTGCCTGCCTGCCTGCCTGCCTGCCTGCCTGCCTGCCTGCCTGCCTGCCTGCGTACGTACGTACGTGACTGATATGTCATTTCTAACTCTGTAATTTCTTCATATTTTATCTGAATATCTAATGTGGTAATGGTGTTCTTGCCGCAGTATTGCAACCCGAACCGATATTTGCCTTGTCGAAAAATAATTACCTGATTCATAGGGTTACTGTTGTAGGAACAAGCCGCTCTTTTTGTTTGAGGTCCAAGCATGGTTATCACGGCTAGGCTCACCATATGTCATACGGCCTAAACATAAGCACTGGTGCTGCCAAATTAGGTGTAGTGGATTGCGGCTCCTAATGTCTCACTACAATATTTTAGTATGAGTAAATTGTATTTATAGTCATGTGTTTAATTGATTATGGATGTATACCATCAGAATATCAAAGATGATTGATTTCATATTATTTGTGGTGGCGTGAATTTATATTCTTTGGATTTATTTGTATTTTGAATATTAACTCACTTTTCATTTGATGAAATTATTTATGTAACTTAGTTTAATTGTATTGAATGAATAAATAAATTTTTAGAAATTATAATAGATAATAAAAAATGTTATAAAACTTATTGCATAGATTGCTAGCGAAGCAATCCGTTTTTAGTTTTATTTTTCTCATTGACTAATCGGATTATTATATGAATAAGAAATCAGAAGGTAGTGTCGCTCCCAAGGAACGAATTAATATAAAGTATGTTCCATCTACGGGGGAGCAGCATGATGAAGTTGAATTACCTTTAAATCTGCTTGTTATTGGCGATTTAAAAGGGACAACAGAAGATGCTTTAATTGAGGAGAGGCCTGCGGTCTCTATCGATAAGTATAACTTCTCATCGGTAATGAAGGAAGCTGATATACAGCTAGATATGGATGTACCAAATCGCCTAGAAGACAATGCTAAAGACGACCTACGCGTACGGCTTAACTTTGAATCAATGATTGATTTTACCCCCGACCGTGTCGCCCGTCAGGTGCCAGAGCTAAATAAACTTTTAGAGCTTAGAGAAGCACTGGTGGCATTAAAGGGGCCATTAGGGAATATTCCAGCCTTTCGTTCTCGCTTACAATCGTTATTGTCTGATGAATCGTTAAGAGACCAGCTATTAAGCGAGCTAAATATGTCTATTGCTGCTGGTGAATCTAAATAACATTATTATGTTATTTGTTCTGAGAATGTTTTGAGTGTAAAAAAGGAATTAACCCAATGTCATCAGAAACAGAATTAGAAGGATACAACGTTGAAGAGCGTGAGTATTCACCTTCATTACTAAATGAAATAATGGCTCAGACACGACTGACCCCTGGCGACGATGCCTATGATATTGCCAAGCAAGGAGTTTCAGCATTTATTAGCAATATCTTAGAAAATGGAAGCAATAACGAGCCTATCAACAAATTATTAGTTGATCGTATGATTGCCGAGCTAGACAGCAAGCTCAGTAAGCAGATGGATGAAGTTTTACATAGCTCACGGTTTAAAGAGCTAGAGTCGTCATGGCGGTCTTTGAAATTACTCGTTGATCGTACTGATTTTAAAGAAAATATTAAAAATCATATTTTGCATGCCACTAAAAGTGAGCTTTTGGATGATTTCGAGTATTCACCTGAAATCTCTCAATCGGGTTTCTATAAGCATGTTTATGCGAGTGGCTATGGGCAATTTGGTGGTGAACCGATTGCTTCAATTATTGGCAGCTATGAGTTTAATCAAAGTTCGGCAGATATGAAACTGCTGCAGTATGTTAGCTCTGTAGGCGCGATGGCACATGCTCCATTTTTATCTTCAGTTTCACCATCGTTCTTTGGTTTGAATAGCTTTACTGAATTGTCTGCAATCAAAGAGCTAAAAGCCGTTTTTGAGGGGCCTGCTTATGTGAAATGGCGAGCTTTGAGAGAAACGGAAGACGCTCGTTATATTGGCTTAACTGCCCCAAGATTTTTACTCCGTCTACCGTATGATCGCAATGAAAACCCAGTTAAGTCATTTGATTATCAGGAAGATGTGAATGCCGACCACGAGCACTATCTGTGGGGCAATACTGCATATTTGCTAGCTTCTAATATTACGGATAGTTTTGCTAAATATCGTTGGTGTCCAAACATTATCGGGCCTCAAAGCGGTGGCAGTGTTAATGATCTACCAGTGCATATTTACGATTCTCTTGGACAGTTACAATCAAAGATCCCAACCGAAGTTTTGATTACAGACCGCAGAGAGTATGAGCTTGCTGAAGAAGGTTTTATTACTTTAACCATGCGTAAAGGTAGTGATAATGCGGCTTTCTTCTCTGCTAACTCAATACAAAAATGCAAAGTTTTCCCACCTACTCGCGAAGGGAAAATTGCAGAGACCAATTATAAATTAGGTACTCAACTTCCTTATATGTTCATCGTGAACCGCTTAGCTCATTACATTAAGGTTCTACAGAGAGAACAGCTGGGGGCGTGGAAAGAGCGACAGGACTTACAGCGAGAACTCAACCAATGGATTCGCCAGTTTGTGGCCGATCAAGAAAACCCGCCATCTGAGGTTCGCAGTCGTCGTCCATTACGCGGAGCATCGATTACTGTGAGCGATGTTGATGGCGATCCGGGTTGGTATCAAGTTTCAATGTCTGTGCGCCCGCATTTTAAATATATGGGCGCAAGTTTTGAGTTATCTCTCGTCGGTCGCTTAGATAAGGAATAGTTGTATGCCTGCACTCACCCCTTGGCAAAGAACTCGGGCGTGTAGCTTGTTTGGGCGTATTGATGAAGGTGCATCGATAAGGTCACTGGACAAGTCCAGTGACCTACTTACGTCGCTGAAACAAAACCTTAACGACGTGTTGAACTCACGCCCAGGATGTTGCCAAAGTAGCCCCGAACTAGGTGTTGTAGATTTTAATGATGCAACAGGAAGCTCTGTCGATATATCTGCTTCAGTTTGTAAAGCGATTCAACAATGTATTGAGAACTTTGATCCAAGAGTAAGATCAGTGGATGTTGCCACCTTTAATAAAGAGAGCGATCCGCTAACGTTATTTTTTCAGGTCAAGGCGCATATACAATTCGAAGATATAGACAGTGTCGTCAACTTTAATATTCAGCTCGATGATAGCTCGCGTTATCAGCTGCGCTAAACTAAATAATTAAATATGAAACTAGAAGATTATTTTAGAGATGAGCTGGCATATTTACGTAATCAAGGTGCTGAGTTTTCTCAGATATGGCCGCAACTAACACGTTTTTTATCGGAGCAAAGCACCGATCCTGATGTTGAACGATTACTGGAAGGGTTCGCATTTCTCTCTGGGAGCCTGCGAGAAAAAATTGAAGATGAATTTCCAGAGTTGACTCATGGCCTCCTTAATATGCTTTGGCCTAATTATTTACGCTCTGTACCAAGCATGACAATAATTCAGTTTTCACCGAAGGAACAATCGATCAGTGAGGCCGCTTATATTTCAGAAAATGTTTTATTAGGGGCTAAAGCGATAGATGGATTATCCTGCCAGTTCTCTACCTGTCGGGATGTATGGATCCTACCCATTGAGTTAAATGGTATACAGTCAAATAACAGCAATGAAAATGGAAAACTGACTTTGTCATTTGACGTTTTTGGTCAAATTAGTCTGGAAAAGATAAGTTTAGATAACATGAGGATGTATCTTGGTAATAATGACCATAGTGCAACTCAATTATATTTATGGTTTTTACATCATTTTAAATCTGCGGCTGTATTGCTAGATGGTGTTGAGTTTTCTGTGCCAAATATAGATATCTCGCCTGTTGGTTTTAATAATCAAGACGCGCTTTTGCCATATCCAAAAAATGTATATTCCGGATACAGAATATTACAAGATTACTTTTGTTTTCCTGAGAGCCTATTATTTTTAGACTTCAAAGGATTTGGCTCTCTACCACAAGAAAAACCAGTTAGAAAAATAGAGATATCATTTTATTTTGATAAACCATTGCCAGCAGATGTAAAAATCCACTCTGATAGCTTACGATTACATTGTGCCCCTGCTGTTAATCTATTTCCACATCACAGCGAGCCTCTACAATTAGATGGGCGAAGTGTTAGTTATCCATTACGAGCTAGCCACTCACGACCAGAGTTTTATGAAATATTTTCAGTAAAAAAAATAGAAGGATGGCTGACAAAACATGGGCATGAACAGCGCAACGAAACTAAGCCCGCTCGTATTTATCACCCATTTGAAAGTTTTCGTCATCAAACTGAATATGAGAAAGAGCGTTCAACACGTTACTATCATCTAGGCGTTCACAACGCACTTAAATTCGATGGCCTAGAGCATAGCATTACATTTGTTCGCGGGGATGAATCTGTAATAACTGATGATGAAGAAACGATATCCGCAGAGTTGTTATGCTCTAACCGCCGAGTTCCTACAAGATTAGGTATTGGCGATATTAACGTAAGTTATAGTGATACACCTCCATTTGTTAGTTTTAAAAATATAACTCATCCTACCTTGCCACTTAGGCCCATTATGGATGGCGGATTACAATGGACGTTAGTATCAAACTTATCACTTAACTATCTATCGTTGTTGAACAAAGACGCGTTGTTACAAATTATTAGAAATTATGATTTCCCTGCAATGAACGATCAACAAGCCTCTAAAATATCCCAGCGACGTTTGTCAGGGATTGAACGATTAGAAACTAAGCCTGTTGATAGGCTGATAAAAGGGCAACCGGTTAGAGGTATTCAGTCAACGCTGTATATGAAGCAATCAGCATTTTCTAGTGAAGGAGATATGTATTTATTTGGCAGCGTCCTTGCTAGATTTTTTTCTTTGTTTGCCAGTGTAAATGCTTTCCATGAATTAACGGTAATTAATACAGACAGCCAAGCAAGTTATCGCTGGCCACTTCAATTGGGAAGTCGGCCACTAATATGACAGAACTTACAAATATTCAACATTATAACTTCTACCAACTCGTTGAGCTTTTATACAAAATAGAAAATCAGCAGGTTGAATGTGAGAAGGGAAGGCTTGCTAGCGAGGAGTTTATCCGTTTCTCTTCTTGTGCATCTTTGGGGTTTCCTTCTAGCGATGTCGTATCTTTGAAAAAGGATGGGCGAGGCTATGATTTAGAAGTTTCCTTTTTGGGACTTCATGGCAGCCAGTCCCCATTGCCCGGTTATTATTTAGAACGGCTGGCTTGGGAGTATGCGCAGCAAGACGGCAATCTTTATCATTTTATTGATTTTTTTAATCATCGCTTTTTGATGTTATTGCATCTAGCTTGGAGAAAATATCGCTATTACATTCGTTATCAGGCAGATGGTAATGATGGTTTTTCTCAGATGATGTTTTCGTTAGTTGGCTTAGGGAGCCGAACTTTACGCGATGTGATCCCGGTTAATCACAGCAAAATGTTGGCCTATTCTGGCCTGCTTGCTGCGCCGGGTCGATCTCCTGACGTTGTGTCGGGATTAATTTCTCATTGCTTTGATTTGCCAAACATTGAAGTAGAGAGTTGGCAATATCGCCGGGTTCCAATTGTGCCACACCAACAAAATCGTTTAGGTGAATTAAACTCTGATCTGCGTGGGAATTTCGTTATTGGCGATTATTCACCTGACGTTTGTGGAAAATTTACGCTATGCATTCATGATCTTTCTCACGCTCACTTTTTGCGCTTTTTACCTAATGGCGATCTTTATCGACCTCTAGTCACTTTTGTTGCATTTATTCTGCGAGACCAGTTGGCATGGGATTTACAGCTTGGACTAGCACCAAAGCAGTCAGTGAGAACCTGCTTAGGTCATGATAAAGGGTGCTTATTAGGATGGACGACATTTCTTGGTCAGCCTCCAGTCATTCCCCGTGTAATTATAAGTGTTCAGGAGTAACAACATGGATGGTTCTACATTTTCATCTGCAACATTAACTCTTTATATCAAAGATATTAAATCGTTGCGTGGAAGCATTGATAGGATGCATGTATTTACAACCGAAGGGGGAAGCTTTGGCTGCGAACCTGTTAGTGTCGGTAACCATTGGTTATTGCAAGACTCTGCACAGAAAATTAAGCCACTAAATGCCAATATTATTTGGAGTGATGGGCAATTCTGCTTGCAAGATCTTATTGGTAATTGCCTGATTAATCACTCTAATCATGGCTGCCCTTCAGAAAAGTTAATCGCATTATCTCAGAGTGACTCTATAAGTATTGGAGATTTAAATCTTAGTGTTCATTTGCAGTTAAATGAGCACTCTCCGGCGGCGCCAGACTATTTGCAGCTGCAAAATATCATTAGTACTGAAGAAATGAATAATGTTAACCGTGTCATCAATGAACCAACGAATCATGCTGCATCTCAATATAATTTAAGCACATCAATAAAAGAATCGAATATGCAATCTTTTGAACCAAGTACATTAGGTGTGAATCGTAACTCAGTGGCCGATAACTCATCTTCTCATTTGTTAGATAATCCATTAATGGCTCGCACAGAACCGGTTGTTACTTCGCAAGAAGAACATATGATGGATGATGAGTATCTTGATGTTCCATCCTCTTTTTATTCAGCGCCATTGAATGAAAGTAATGCTGATATATTTGAGAATGTTGCTTTGACGCCCGTATTACGTGGGTTAGGCGAGTTTTTACCTTTCAGAGACAGTCAGGCAGCGAATAGTTTTCTTGAAGAGGCAGGTCGGACATTAAATGCGGCCATTCAAGGACTATTAGATCTCAATCAAGCTCAAAAAAATACCAAAAAACAGCTACAACCGATCGAAGATAATCCGTTGCGTTTAGGGCTGAACTATAAAGAGACGGTAGAGACTCTTTATGGCGATCAAAAAAGCCAGGTTCATCTCACTCCTTCAGCGGCAGTTGCAGAAAGCCTTACTCACATGAGACTGCATTATCAGGCTTCAAATAGAGCTATTGATGCAGCTCTTTCTTCTGTCATTCAGAGCTTTTCGCCTTCTGTTTTAATGGCTCGATTTCAGCGTTATCGCAGAGACCACATGGCAAGTATCAATGATCAAAATTGGATCTGGGAAATGTATCAGCATTATTTCAACGAGTTGCTTTCTGGGCGTCAAATTGGCGTAGAAAAATTATTTCATGAAGTCTATGAGCAAGTTTATGACCAAACTTTGCGCCAGCTTCAAGGAGAGGAATCTTAATGATCCTATGGCAAAAAGTATCCGCTATTCTCCTATCGATATTGTTATTGAGTGGATGCGGAAAAGGACCTTGGTTTGGCAAGGAAGAGCCTGATGCAAGTAAATTGTCATCTACTTTGGGATTAACATTGTTGGCGGACGATGACATAAATCCAAATAGTGACAATGAAGCCTCTCCGCTAGCTTTTCAGGTGATATTAATGTCTGAGGACTCCAAATTGTTAGCTGCCGATTATGATCAGTTGACTGCAAAGGATATGAAAGAGGTTCTAGGGAAAAACTATATTGACCATCAGGACTTCACGCTATTGCCAGGCCAGTATAAGTATATTTATCCGACTGAGTTAGATAGCAAAGTTCACTATATCGGTGTAGCTGCTTATTACAGTAAGCCTAATGGTGCTCAATGGAAGAAAGTATTAAAGCTAGCCCCCATAGGACACAAGTACCAAGTGCTAGTGCATTTGCACAAGGCTGATATTGATGTACGCAAGGAAAGCGAGGATTAATTATGTTGACACGTAACCGTATTATTTGGAGTGAGGGTTTATTTATTAAACCGCAGCATTTCCAACAGCAACAACGTCACATTGATTATCTATTACATAGCCGATTCTCTGCTTTAGGAGAGCACTTCTCGGGGGTTACCGAGTTGAAAATCAATGATGATCATCTTAGCTTTGGCCGAATTACATTGAGTAGTGCTTCCGGGGTTATGCCTGATGGCAGTGTTTTTAGCCTACCCTATGAAGATGTGATGCCCTTACCGCTTGAAATTAACGATGCCAGTTTAGTCGGACAAACTGTTTACTTGGTGCAAGCATTGGCAAACGATCATGTTGCGGAGGTCAATCTACAGAATCGTTCTGGGCCAAACCACTCTCGTTTTCAATCACACCAAGAAGATGTCCGCGATCTCTATTCATTGAGCGCGGATATAACCGAACTCCCGCTGGCAAAAGTGAACTTGCGTCTTATGCTGGAGAGTCAAGATCGAAGCACCTATGCCGCTTTGCCAATTGCAAAAATTGCGGATAAACGCCCCGATGGCAGCATCTTGCTGGACAGCGAGTTTATCCCAACCTGTCTTTCAATTAGTGCGACACCACGATTAAAAAGTTTCTTATCAGAAATTAGCGGGTTAATAACAGAAAGAGCCAAAAACTTGGCTGAACGTATTGGTTCACCTAACCAACAAGGTGTTGCTGATGTAGCTGAATTTATGTTGTTGCAAATGCTAAATAGAGTCCAACCGCGGTTACAACATTTAACACACCGGGCAACTCTTCATCCTGAGCCTTTATTTCATGAACTGATTGGTCTTTGTGGCGAGATGATGACATTTACGGATGCATCTCGATTACCAATAGATACGCCTGTGTATCGGCATGACAATTTACAGCTTAGCTATACACCGCTGATGTTAGCGCTCCGCCAAGCATTGAGTACTGTGCTTTCGCCGCGGGCAGTGTCATTGCAGCTGCGCGAGCAGCGCTTTGGTGTGCTGGTAGCGGTAGTCGGTCAAGTTGAGTTGTTGCAAGAAGCAGAATTTGTATTGGCTATTCGTGCAAACATGCCGTTAGACATATTAAGCAAACAGTTTGTACAACAAAGTAAAGTGGCGACGCCAGAGAAAATCATGCAACTGGTAAGCTCGCATACCCAAGGTATTCAACTTCGGTTACTCACCTCAACGCCAAGGCAGCTGCCTTACCACAGTGGATACATCTATTTTTCTCTCGATCGCCAAAGTCCACATTGGCCTGAACTGACTAAGGATAGTGGGTTTGCATTCCATATCGGTGGGAAGTTCCCAAATCTTGATATGCAGTTTTGGGCGATTAGGAGATGACATCAATGGATATCGTTATTAATAACGACAATGCGGGGAAAAATAGCGCTGAGTTTCTTTCGGGGGCGGCTGGCGTGGAACATGCGACTAGCGACGATGCGCTTTCTTGCCTAGTGCATCGAAACCCACTGATTGAAGCTTCTGCGCCGTTGCTTGGGCTTATTAATCGGATTAAGTCATTGAATGAGCCGCCGCTGATCCCTCCCTTGATTGCTCAAGTGGAGCAAGAGATTAGAAATACGCTGCAGCGGCTTGAGGTTGAAAATTATGAGCCAGGTATTTTGCTGTCTTGGAGTTACTTTTTTTGCACCTTCATCGACGAAATGGTGATGGCAAGACCGTGGGGAGTTGATGGTTGGGCGCAACATACATTGTTAGTCCGTTTCCATAGTGAGACTTGGGGAGGCGAGAAATGCTTTCAATTGATAGATCGGTTGCTTCTCGAACCGGCTCGATATCGTGATCTGTTAGCGTTTATACATCTATGTTTGTGCTTAGGTTTTCAAGGGCGCTATCGGATGACAATGCAATATCAAGAAGATAGAGAAAAAATTCTGCGTAATATTCACCAAAAACTACAGATTTTGAACAAAATTGACCCAACCCGTGGTTTAGAAATCCTGAATGCCACAGTCGTGCATTTCGGGAAATCTAACAGTGAATCTCGGTATCGCTTGAATCGGTATTTAACCGGGAGAAAAGTTTTCTGGGGGCTGGTGACGGTGGCTTTATTTAGCTACGGCATGTTTGCCTGGGGCTTACATAATCAGACTCAAGACATTATTACTCGGTTAAATGATTTGCTGCCATAAATTATTCATGGATGAGGAAAAGCGTAGATAGCTCGCTTTACCCGTATTTTCACAAGGAGAAGTAAGTGATTAGAATTGATCTTCCTGCTTTAGTTGAGCGTCTTAATCCCGTAGCGCGTAATGCTCTAGAAAATGCCGCGGCCTGGAGTTTAAACCAGCAGGCTACGGAAATTACGGTCGGGCATTTTTTATATCAGCTGCTTGAGACGCCTTTGTGTGATGTGCGGGTGATATTTGGCCAACTTGGCGTAAACCTAGATGACTTTAAGCAAGGTTTGTTAAATCAGCCCGTCGACCATTCAGCCTACCCACAAAGTTATCCGAGTTTTTCACCTTTGCTCGTGGAGTGGCTACAAGATAGTTGGCTACTTGCTTCTATTGAGTTAAAGCATGAAAACTTGCGTAGTGGCGTGCTGCTTCTTGGATTGTTGCATCATCGCCATCGTTATTTACCGGTAGAAATTAGCTATCGTTTGGATGAATTAAATCGAGAGCAGATTGCGAAGGATTTTATTGCATTAACTCAAGACTCCGCAGAGATTCCGATAGCTAAAACTCAGGGGGAATTAAGCACGTCATCTGGCCCAAATGGGAACTCTGACGGTTCGCTTTTATCTCGCTTTACCTTGAATGTGACAGAACAGGCCCGTACTGGAAAGCTGGATCCTGTGCTGTGTCGCGACGCTGAAATTGATTTAATGATCGATATTTTATGCCGCCGTAGAAAAAACAACCCGATTGTGGTGGGTGAGGCTGGAGTAGGAAAAAGCGCACTCATTGAAGGACTGGCATTACGCATTATTGCAAATCAGGTGCCTGAAAAAATACAAGGCAGTGAGTTGCTGAGTTTAGACCTAGGTGCAATGCAGGCGGGGGCATCGGTAAAAGGTGAATTCGAAAAACGCTTCAAAGGGCTTATGCAAGAGGTCCTAGAAGCTGAACATTCTATTATTTTATTTATTGATGAGGCTCATACATTAATAGGCGCAGGAAACCAACAAGGTGGGCTAGATGTATCAAACTTACTTAAGCCTGCATTAGCGCGCGGTGAGCTTAAAACGATAGCGGCGACTACTTGGCATGAATATAAAAAATATATTGAAAAAGATGCTGCGCTATCACGTCGTTTCCAAATAGTACAGGTTAAAGAGCCGTCAATTGAGCAGGCAACGATTATTCTGCGAGGTTTACAGTCTCGGTATGAAGACGCTCACGGGGTCCTCATTAATGAAGATGCTATTCAAGCTGCTGCACAGCTCAGCGCCCGTTATCTATCTGGACGTCAGCTACCCGATAAAGCGATAGATGTATTGGATACCGCCTGTGCTCGGTGTGCAATAAATATGACAACACCGCCTCGCAATATTAGCGCTTTGCAAACGCAGCTATGTGAATGCCAGCTTGAAATTTCCAATATAGAGCGTGAACAGCGTATTGGATTAAACGACCACGCTAGTCGATTGAGCGATCTTTATCAGCTTCAGCAAATATTAAAAAATGAGCTTGATGAACAGCATGCGACTTGGCAAAAACAGCAAACGCTGGTCATTGATATCATTAAACAACGGCAAGCTATTTTAGCTGGCGAAAGTACGCCGCAGTTGGCGGAAAACTTAGTCAGACTTGAGCATGAACTAGCTGAATTACAGCTGCAAAACGTCAGTGTTTCTCCTCACGTTGACCGACTTCTTATCGCTTCTGTTATTGCCGAATGGACAGGTGTTCCCCTAAATCAAATATCGCGCAGTGAGCTTAAAGTGATTACTGAGCTACCTGACTATTTAGGGGAAGATATCAAAGGGCAGGGTTTAGCGCTGAGCCATTTGCATCGTCATTTATTAACTGCACGTGCAGATTTACGTAAAACAGGACGGCCTCTAGGTGCATTCTTGCTGGTGGGGCCAAGTGGCGTAGGTAAGACTGAAACCGTTTTGCGCATTGCCGATCTGTTGTTCGGTGGGCGAGCTTGGTTGACCAGCATTAATATGTCGGAATTTCAGGAAAAACATACCGTTTCTCGGCTGATCGGCTCCCCTCCTGGATATGTTGGCTACGGCGAAGGCGGTATTCTGACAGAGGCTATTCGCCAAAAGCCATACTCAGTTGTATTACTGGATGAGGTTGAAAAAGCACATCCCGATGTTCTGAATCTTTTCTATCAAGCTTTTGATAAAGGGGAACTTGCTGATGGTGAAGGTCGGATAATTGATTGCAAAAACATCGTATTTTTCCTGACCTCAAACTTGGGATATCAGGTTATCGATGAATTACATGATCGACCTGAAGAAATTCAAGATGCTCTTTATCCTGAACTCGCCGCGTTTTTCAAACCAGCTCTATTGGCGCGAATGGAAGTGATTCCGTATCTGCCATTGGCTCCTGATGTTCTCAGGGAAATTGTTGCGAGTAAATTAGCTCACCTGAATAAAACGTTGGCTGAGCGTTTTCATGCAGAGGTTGTGATTGACGAGGCAGTGCATGAAGAAATCTTGTTGCGTGCGCATCGAAAAGAGAATGGCGCACGCATGCTGGAATCGGTCATTGATGGTGTGTTGTTACCCCCGGTATCACTCGTTTTATTACAGCGCTTGGCCTCCGGTGAAGCTATTACGAAAATTCATTTCGGTGTGAAAAGCGGAGAGTTCAGCATTGAGGTAGATAGCTAATGAATGTTTCTGCGCAGCAGGCCACGCTGGCCCTGTTGTCATGTGAATGTTTAGAAACATTAGGGCAGGCGCTTTGCGAATGTATTTTGCAATGGGCGCCTGGGGCTTATTTACTTGTGGGTTATATATCACCGAGTAAGCAAGATCTTGCGTGTTATTCAAATGGCAAAGGTGAATCGATACTAAAATTACAGTTTGACGATTTTAGTCATCCATTTGCCCAAGTTATGCGCACGGGAAAATCAGCTGTCTGGTCAACGTTAAACTACGGGGTGCGAATTGAGCACCCTGAGTTTAGAGCGCTTGTACAAAATATGGGTAAAGAGTGTGGATTATCTGTTCAGCCTTTCTTTGATAATGAACAGCGGCTAGTAGGTATATTTGCTATTTTCGATATGCCTTCGGTTCTTAATACCTTAGTACAGCCTGAGCATGCATTTTTCTATCTATTACAGGTGTATTTATTGCAAGTTAAGCATTTAAAAAAGACAGCTGATTTGGTGTCTAAAAATAATGCCCGCCATGAAGTTTCATATGTCCAACAGATAGAAATCAACAATATATCGCATACGGTGCAACGAGCATTCGTTGGTAGAAGTTCGTATATCTGCCAATTACGTAAAAAAGTTCAGGTGGCTATAGCGCACGAAGCTCCTATCAGTATAGAAGGAGAGAGCGGCAGTGGTAAAAGCAGGCTAGCGGCTTTATTGCACACGTTATCACGACGGAAAGGGGATTTAGTTGTTGTTGATTGTAATAGTTTAGATTTGCAGCAACAGGGTATGCGCCTTTTTGGCGCTGATAATGTCAGTGAAAGCGCTTTGATAGAGGCAAACAACGGAACGCTGCTGCTGGAAAATATTGATCAACTTGCGCCTTGTTGGTATGGAAGATTACAGCATGCTCTTGATTGTGGAGAGGTACACTCTAGCCAAAATTATGACATCGCTGTAAGCCAATTCCGTATGCTAACCACGAGTTGCCAATCCCTATCAGCTCTGGCCGCTACGGTGCCATCGTTTCACTCTTTATATTTACGCCTTAATCATTACCCATTAATGCTGCAACCGCTACGTTGTTGGCGTGAAGATCTCGATCTTCTGGTACCCAGTATTATTTCAGAGCTTTGCCAGCAGCATCATAAACCGATATTTGTCATTCCTAATGAATGGCTCACTCTCCTTCATGCTTATCACTTCCCTGGCAACGTCTTAGAGTTGAAAACATTGCTAGAGATTTTGCTGCTCGAATATTCGGATGCGGAATTACCAGCCATTCACGAAATTCTTGCAGAAAGGTTAACTAATAGTCTGGGCGCAGAGCCTATTGCCGCACCTGACTATACGCAATCCGGCACTCTGAAAGAGGTGATCTCTGTTTTTGAAAAGGCAGTGATTAGTCATCGACTTCATAGAAGAAACTTCAATAAAGAGAGAGTTGCTAACAGCTTGGCAATTTCCCGCCGTTCATTAGATATGAAATGTAAGAGATTAGGGCTATCCAAATGATAATTAAACTAAGAAGAAGCCTGTTTATTATTGCGCTCATTCCGTGTCTGGTTTTTGCTGCGGAAAAACCTAAAAAGCCAGATGCCAGCACATTATTATCATCTGATGTGCAGCGAGCGATGGAAGCGTGCCGTAATGAGCCTTTTCCATTGCCTCGTTTACAGTGCTATGACCAAGCATGGCACCCCAAAATGCAGAATGTTGGCGTACCTCTTGGTAACGCTAAAACCGATAAACCTGACGAGGCATGGCAGTTGGCGATGGCTCAAGAACATCAACGCTCTTCAAATGACCCTACCTTGCTATTACGTGAGCTCAATAATAACAGTGGTGAGCCCATTTTATTGATGACAACCCCGAGCCAAGAGGGTGGCTCCGTGCAGGCTATTTTAGCTATCAGCTGCGTGGAAAATATTACTCGAATGCAGCTGGTATTTAACCAGCCATTAGGGAATGGAGAAAGCCCTTTAACATTAAGAACTAGCAAGAATGACATTGATACGCGCTGGTTTTGGCGTTCGAGTGGCTATCGTCTCGAATCCAGCCGTGGACTTAGTGGTATAGCCGAAATTCAGCAGTTATTTGGTAGCGCTACGCTCACCCTCATTGCGAATAAAAAGGCGCTAAACGGATTAACTTTCCAACTCAATAACCTCCAAACAACGCTACAGCCGCTACGTAAGGCGTGTCACTGGTAATAACAAAATACTGGCGGGATAAGCCGGTAAATACAGGGATATGTAATAAAAATGACCACAATTGAAGATACGGTATTGATGGAGCATCCATGGCGTCAGAGAGTTTTGGCGTTATTACCAGAAGCAAATATCGTTGCTCGGATCCCTGATGATTTTCCTGAATGGGAGTTTATTGATACAGAGATAGCTAAGCTTGGCTCGCTATCCCACGAGCAGGTGGATATTGCTGCACTCCAAAATGGATGTTTGCACTTATTAGAGTCCGAATGTAAAGACATGAGGATTATGGTTCATTTCCTGCGGACGTTACAGCATGGCGGAGAACCTTCAAATATTGCCCTGGCTTGTACTTTGCTCGTTGATTATGTCAGCCGCTTTGGCGCACAGGCGTGGCCTCATGATAGCAAGTTACGCCATCGACTATTACTACAGGTGATCAAGCGTTTTTCTGGCAGCGCTGGGCATTTCTGTCAACACGCTGATGCCCATTCTCGCGAACTGGTCCGCAATGGCTTGCTTCAACTGCAAAAGTTGTTTGAGTCGGTTGATCCTGCATTAGCAGGTGAGGTCACTCATCTTATTCCTCAGTTTGAACAGGTTGTGGCAGCGAAGGCCGATACGCCAATACCACAAGGCCAGATCAATAGTACCGCGCCTCAAACTGAGCAAAATGTTGTTTCATTGATGCCTAAAGTAGAGATTCAGCACGATTCCGATCGTGTATGGAAGCAAACGTTGTTGAAGGTCGCTGAGCTTCTCTGTGAAAGTCAGCCTGATGATCCCATCGGCTATAGCCTACGCCGCCATGCAATCTGGTACACCTTAAAGACCGCCCCGTTGTGCAAGGATGGGCGGACTACGCAGCTTGCGGCAGTCTCTCACGATCGTGTTGCCGACTACCGAACTGCGCTAGCGAATGCTGGAATACCCCTCTGGTAGCAGATAGAGACGAGTATCACGCTGGCTCCGTATTGGTTCGATGGACACTTTTTCTCTGCTCAAATTGCCCGTCAATTGGGGTATTCCGCGGTTGCTGAATCAATAAGGCAGTCCGCACAACGGCTACTCGAAAAAATACCCTCGCTGAATTCTATGACATTTAGTGATGGAACGCCGTTTATTGGCGATGACACGCGCCAATGGCTTGAGGAAAAGCAGAAGAATACGGATATTTCGACGGGGTCTTATGAAAGTGTTTGGGCGCAATATCGTGAACATGGCTTGAGTGCGGCCTTGAAGCAATTGGAAAACCAGCAATCGCGCGAACAGGAACCTCGTGAGCAGTTTTATAACCAACTGACAATTGCGCAACTTCTTATGGAAGCAGGGATGACGACATTATCCAACCAGCATTTTGAGAGTTTATGGCGTAATAGTCATGGTGTAACCCTTGCAGATTGGGAGCCTTCATTGCTCTCTCAATTAGAAGAACACGTAGCTGAACGTTCTGTTGTTACCACAGAGGAGTCAGTATCATGAATGTTCAGTCAATTATCTCTTCAATTTCCACATTTACCTCTAACTTGCTAACACCTGTACGTTATTTCCGTAATTTATTGCGCTTTCGGATCCCTTTTTCATTACCTCGTCCGACATTTTCATTAACGATCCTCTGGGTATTATGGGTTATTGGTCTATTCAGTATTTGGTGGTGGGGGCCCCGGTGGCATATCGGCGACCTATCCCCACTCAGTACACCAAGCCGCCAAGTCGTCGCGACATTAGGGATGTTGTTGCTCGCGCTGGTGGTTGTGATTGTTTATCTTTATTCGCAAATTTCCAAAACTGCAGCTATTCAGCAGCAGGATGAATCTGAACCCTACAAAAACAGTACGGAACAACAAGCCGGATATTTGCAAACATGGTTAGCACAGTACCAGCAGCGAAGCCATCGCCGAAATGCGATGTATGCACGGCCGTGGTATATCGTGATGGGGGAAAGTTTAAGCGGGAAAACGAGTCTGATTCAAAAATCTAATCAAATTATTCCCATTGGCACCGCTGATACACCAACTATTGCAAATAAAGAAGGCTCAGGCGTAAAAACATTACAACTTTGGTTAACACAGAAGGCTGTAATAATAGATCCTCCCGGTGAGTTTTTTGGCCAGAATAGTACTGAAGAAAAAAGTAATGAAATTTCTCGAGGTCATGCATTACGCCTAAATTTGCAAGATTGGTTAATGAAAGTGCGCCAGCGTCAGCCTCTTAATGGTGCGATTTTGACCATTAATATCCAAGAAATAATGGAAATGACGGCAGAAGGGCGACGTGAATGGTCCCAAAAATGGCAGGCCTATATTCTGGAAATGAGCGATCGTTTTGCTTGTCGTATACCGGTCTATTTAGTTTTCACTAAGTTAGATGTATTGACCGGCTTCGAGACAATCTATCCTATTCTTGACCGCTCACGGCTTGATGAAACATTAGGGATCACGTTTGCATTAGATGACGCTAATGAGGATGCCTGGCGACGGGAGCTAACCCAATTTTGGGGAGAATGGCAGGAAAACTTTAATAATTTGATGCCGGATCAAATGGTGCACCGCACGTCGCTCGATCTCCGTTCGGCATTATTTAATTTTGTGGGGCAAATTGCGGGTATTAAACTGGTTGTTGAAGAGCTGATTGCGGGATTAAAACGACATTATAATCGTGATCCCGGCCGGCAAATGCTGATTCGTGGCTGCTATTTCACCTCTAGCTTACAGCAAAATAGACGCAGCGATTTTTTCAGCGATGCGGTATGCCGTCACTATAAGCTCCACGTTAGTCATAAAAATGTGTGGGCAAATCAAGATAATCAGCGCAGCTATTTCATACCCCAGCTATTTAATCAGGTTCTTTTTTCTGAGCCTAATTTGGCGGGTGAAAATCATGAACATGTCAAAATTCGTCGTCATAACCTGACGCTTATTGCCGTGATTTCAGGTGGTTTTGCTCTGCTATTACTGAGTGGTTGGTATTATTATTATTTGAAAAACTACCATGCTGGTGAAGTTGCGCTTAATAAAGTGAGCGAATTTCAAAAGCTAGGTGAACCGGTGAGTAAACTACCATTGGGGGCTGATTGGCTGCCTCATATGGATCTTATTCGCGATGCGACGATGTCTTACGGTGACTATCGTGAGAAAAATCAGTTCATGTCAGATATGGGACTCTATCAAGGGGCCAAAATTGGTCAATTAGTCGAAAAAACCTATTTACGATTGCTTGAGTCGCGCTTCTTGCCAGTGCTGATGAAAGATCTCCAACAGCATCTTGATAACGCTCCGGCCAATAGCGAAGAGAAGCTCGCTCTATTGCGTATTATGCGCATGATTGATGACAAGAGCGGTCGTAATATTCCGCTAGTGGAAGATTATATGCGCGCTCGTTGGCAAACCGCATATACCGGACAACGTGATGTACAAGAGCGCTTGATGACGCATCTTGATTATGCGTTGCAACATACGGATTGGGCACTGGATCGTAGCCAATCAAATGCTGAAGCTATCAAAACGTATGAGCCATATGCATCTTCAATCCGCTCTGCTCAAATAGAATTAAGCAAATTACCCTTGTATCAGCGGGTTTACCAAAATCTCATTATTAAGGCGAAAACTCAGCTTCCTCAGGATATGGACTTGCGTACGGAGATTGGTGCTCAGTTTGATACGGTTTTCGTCGCTGACAATGAAGAACTCCTCAAATTGCCTCAGTTCTGGACGCGTTATGGCCTAAGCCGTTTCTTTGTAAAACAAACTGATAAGTTGGTTTCTATTACGGCACTTGATTCATGGGTGCTGGGTTTAACCGACAACGTCGATTATAGCGATGCGGATAAGGCCGAGATCGAACGTCAAATCACAGAACGCTATGTGGGAGATTACACCAGCACTTGGCGTAATGCGGTTAATAACCTGAGCATTAGGCCTTTTGATGATGTTGAGCAGGCTTCAGATGCGTTAGATGCGGTACTTAACAACGGCCAGCCTCTTTGGCGGACGCTTGTTTTACTTGGCGATAATACTCAGCCTCATTTAGTGGCTGCGCTAGCGAGCGAAGTCAAAACACCACCAGTCGTTGTAGCCAAAGGGCAAAAGGAAAACTCTGTGGCTAATAAGGTACTGAACTCAGCGCAAAAAGAATCGCTTAATCAACTCGATAATCAGCCAGAGTACCTGCTACTCAATCGTATTAGCCGTTCGTTCTCCGAGCAAAATGCGCTGGTTGAAAATGGTGACGATCAAAACGGCCAAGTCCAGCAGGCCTATAAAGCACTCAATGAAATGAGCAATGAGCTGCATCGAATCAGTAACGCCCCAGAACCGGGTAAAGCGGCGTTGCTTCTGGTACAGATGAGGTTGCAGCAGAATAACGCCGATGCTTTCTTTACCGCTCAACAGCTATCTAAAAATTTGTCAGATCCACTTGGGCGTTGGGTAGCGCAGCTGGCTGAAAACAGTTGGAATACGATAACGGCGCTGGCTTTAAAATCACTTGAGGCCGAATGGTCTAAAACCGTAGTCACGCCGTTTACCACTCAAATGGCCGATCGTTATCCGTTCGATCCTAAGGCAACCAAAGAAGTGGCGTTGAGCGATATGGAGCGTTTCTTTGCTCCAAATGGAACCTTAGATAGTTTCTATAAAAATAATCTCAAGGTCTTTATTGAAGATAGCGGTTCTTTGGATCGTGAAGGTAATAGCCTGATCCGCCCTGAAATATTAACGGCGCTGGAGCAGGGTGAAAAAATCCGCTCAACCTTCTTCTCAGCACAAAATGGCTTTGGTATTCAATTTGCCGTTGCTCCGGTCGATTTGAGTTCAAACAAACGTCGTGCGGTACTGAATTTGGATGGTCAATTACTAGACTACACCCAAGGAAATAGCCATACGGCACATTTGGTCTGGCCAAATACCATGCGAGCAGGAAATGAAAGTAAGTTAACGCTCGTTCCTGATATCAGTGGAGGATCCCCGCGCAGCGTTGGTTATGTTGGGCCATGGGCGATGTTCCGTTTATGGGATAAGGGTGAACTGACCAACGTGCAGGATAGCAGTTTTGATGTTCGTTTCTCTGTAGATAACGGAACGATGACCTACCGCGTATTTATGGATGCATCAAATAACCCGTTCGCTGGTGGCTTATTCAGTCAATTTACTCTGACTGACCAACTTTACTGATCAGGAGAATATCAGTGTCGTTGGTGATGTTCCGGCGGCACTGATGTTAGGCATATGGCTAATATTGATTATCAACAAGTAGCAACAGGAAAAGATCCGCGCGATTTTGATGAATTTGAGCGTATCCGAGGCGAAATTAATAAGATGACTCACCCTTTGCATCCTCCGGTTGATTGGAGTTTGGTGCAACGGCTTGGGGTTGCTCTATTTACTAAAAACGGCGTTGATTTACAAAGCGTGGTTTATTACTCGATGGCTCGAACTCGTTTAAATGGATGGAACGGGTTTGCCGAAGGCTGTGAGCTCATGGCGGTTCTTATTGTGTCGCAGTGGGAGACCTTCTGGCCAAGTACGGGCGCGATGAGAGCACGCAATGAGATGCTTGATTGGTTTGCCGCTCGAGTGGGCGCACTTGTACGACAACTCGTTCGTTCACCGGAAACGATGCAAGATGTATTTCGAGCCGAATATGCGCTAAAGCGCGTGAGCGATAAATTGCAACAACACAAAGAGATCAACGTTATGTTGATCAATAGCTTGCTTTACTTTTTACAAGAGTGCGTAAAAGAAAGCAAAGCGGCGGCGAGTACGTATGCGAGTGAGCCCCCCGTGGTATTGCCGCTGGTTTATCTGCCTCAGCAAGAAGCGCCAACGAACTCCTCTTTTTCCTCCGCCATACCGACAACGACAGATTCCCAACAAGTATTTACTTCAATTCATGCCCTGAAAACTAAAAAGCGTTTCCCATGGATCCCGGTGCTATCGGGCATGGTAGCAGGATGCGTGTTAACGCTTGGGGGCGTATTGGCCTATCACCTGTGGGAACCAGAAGCGCCAGTGGCACATTTTTTAGCGGCCGCACAGCCAGAGCCTGAGCTTATGCCGATCAATCAAGCGATGACTCACAACGCTGAATTGCAGCAACAAGAACAAAAGATTCTTCGCGTTTACCAGCAAAAATTACTGGATATTGCTCAAGCCTCTCCGATAAATGACTTACAGCGTGGGCAGGAAATAAGTCAATTGCTACAAAAAGTCTACCCACAAAATAGCGTTTCTACCCAATGGCGACAACAGTTAGAAAACCTATCGGCGGTAGCCAAAGATACAGGCTATTTATCTACCCAACAGGCAGTGCAAGCCTTACTGAATGAGCTCTTAGAATCAGAGAAACTACACCGCGGTTATATGACGATCTCTAGCCTTAAAACAGGGCTATACAACATTCAAAGTCAATTAAGCGCATCTCCACCGATGGCTTATTTGCTCACGCAAATAGAGCAGCAAAATCAGCAAGGCGTGAAACCTTCACCTGCCCAGTTGCACCAAATTGATGATCAACTAAAAGGGCTACAGGCACGTTATTTATTATTACAAGCAGCAAAAGAAAGAGAGTCTCAATAATAGAGTCTCAATAATAGAGTTTTGAGTGATGTTACACCGCGTATTTATTAACGAGGACGAGTTAATGAAAAAGAATGCATGGATAAAAATAGGTGCACTGAGTTTCGCTATTTTAATTAGCGCGAGCCAAGCGGAGAGCGGCACAACGCCCTCCGTGCAGGAACAAATGAGCGGATTGGCCGATTTAATCGGCAGTGCTGCTTACCTACGCGACCACTGCGGCGTGGCAGATATACCCGCTAATAAATCCCTGAGCATGATTGCTATTGTTACCGCCATGGATATGGGCTGGGATAGCCGCGAATACTACCCGAACGGTGAATCTACGGGGATGTATAACGCTAAGCTCGATCAGATGGGGCAAAAAGTTGAGCAAAGTATAACCGCGGATGGCACTGATGTTTCCAGCACCTGCCAATCGCTGGCCGCTAACCAGCACATCGCCGCATTTGTTGCTTTGGCTAAAGCCAGAGGCTAGGGGGCAATATGTCTGATAACACGGGATTACAGTTCACCTTTACCACTCAATCATTGCCTGAACACACATTTAACGTAGTCAGCTTTACCCTTGATGAAGGACTCTCACAGGTTTATTCGTTATTGGTTGAGCTTTCGAGTGTGCTACAGAAAATCAGTTTTGGCCGAGTACTCGATAATACCGCTGAGCTACAAATCTGGTACAACGGTGCGCTTCAGCGGCGAATAAATGGGGTGATTAGTCGCTTTTCCCACAGCGATGCGGGAAATGAACGCACGCGATATAGCGTCACATTACGACCCGCTATATGGACGCTGTCTTTAGAGCATTCGTCACGTATTTTTCAGCAGCAAACACCGCAACAGATTATTACTACATTGTTGCGCAAGGCTAATGTCATTCAGTTTAGTTTCCAACTGCGTTATGAACATCCAATGCGGGAATATTGCGTGCAGTACCGTGAATCAACGCTGGCATTTATTGAACGATTAGCCGCTGAAGAAGGTATTTCTTGGTATTTTCGTTTTGAAAATAATAAACAGGAAATCGTGTTTGTTGATGATTGTACCTTTTTACCAATGGGAGAAACGCTTCCCTATAATCCGCATCAGCGCGGATTGAATGAGGGCGCAAGTATTCAGCGTTTTAGCTATGAAGAAAACGTGCGTACAGCGCAGGTATTGCTTAAAGAGTACACCTTCAAAAATCCGGCATGGGAAATGCTTTATCAAGAGCATAGTCGGGGCGATCATCAGCGGAGTGAAGCGTTGCATTATGATTTTCCTGGGCGATATAAAACGGATTTTAATGGTCTGGCGTACACGGGATATCGTTTGGACGCACTGCGGCAGGACGCGATGCAAGCACGGGGGCGTTCAGATAGCCCTGCTTTGATGGCAGGTCAGTGCATTGCCATGACTTCTCATTCACATGAGCCATTCAACCAGAAGTGGCAAATTATTTCGCTCAAAACGGAAGGGCAGCAACCACAATCACAAAGGGAAGAAGCCGGTGCTACGGGGACTTTTCTGGAAAGCTACTTTTTGATGATCCCAGATGGTCAAACGTGGCGGCCTTTACCTAATGCGCGCCCGCGTGTTGATGGGCCACAGATGGCGGTAGTAGTTGGACCGGAAAATGAAGAAATTTACTGTGACGAAGTGGGGCGGGTCAAAGTTCAGTTTCCTTGGGATCTTGAAGGCAAAGGGAACGAAACCAGCTCTTGCTGGATCCGTGTCGCCCAAGGTTGGGCGGGCAGCCGCTATGGTGCTATGGCAGTGCCGCGTATTGGGCATGAGGTTATTGTCGATTTTTTAGAGGGTGACCCCGACCAACCGATTATTACTGGCCGTACTTATCACGTTGTTAATGTTCCTCCCCACGCATTGCCTATGCATAAAACGCGCACCGTGCTGCGCACCGATACCCACAAAGGGGCCGGTTATAACGAACTCTCATTTGAAGACGAGCAGGGGCAACAGCTTGTCTATCTGCATGCGCAAAAAGATCAGCAGACTGAAGTTAAAAACAACCAATACCTCGTAGTCGAGCAAGATCGCTCTAAAACGATCAAGCACGACCAGGTTGAGGAAATTGGCAACGATAAAACCAGCGATGTCACTCACGACCATATCGAACGCATCCATCACGATCAGATGATAAATGTGATGAATAACCAACAAATACAAATAGATAATCAGTATTTGTTTCATGTTCTTAATCAGCGTAAAGATAAAATGGGTGCGGATTTTTCCGAGGAGATTGCGGGAGATCACCATCACACGGTAGCGGGAACCTATGAGCTACTGGCCAATAAAAAGGTGCTGATCAACACCAACGATCTGGTATTGCAAGGGGCAAAAAGCGTGGTATTGCAAGGCCCTAGCGGCAAGATTGTCATCGATAGCTCAGGCATTTCGCTATCGTCGAATTTGGTCAATATCAAGGCCGTTACGCGTATTACCAGCGGTGGGAGCAGTTCGATGTCGGCCTTAAGTGCCACGGCAATGAATGGCGATCCCCTTTCAGAAATTTGTCCAATTTGTTTACAGTCATTGTGATAGGGAGAAAACAATGGGCGTACCCGTTGCATTACTTGGTCATCAACATGTTTGTCCGATTCCTTTTCATGTTGGTGGGCCAATCATACAAGGCGATCCGGCATTAACGGTTAACGGCATACCTGTTGCGCTGGTTGGCCACAAATGTGTCTGTGCTGTCGGCGGCCCCGACATTATCGCTACTGGCAGTCCGTTACTGACGGTAAATGGGATTGCAGTCGCTGTTATGGGGTCATCAACAAAGCACGGCGGAGTGATCGTCCAGGGCGATCCGGGTCTTATCATCGGCTAGGGACAGCGTGATGGAAAAGAAACACTGGTATTTGAATGCACAAGATCAAGAGAATCTTCAGAGTGGGCGCGAGCAAACGCTGATAGGGAATGCGTTGCGTACGGTGATGGCCATACAGGACCTTCCTCCTATATTGCTCGAAGAGGAAGGTGAAAGGCGGCTAGAAACCATTATTGCTTTGGCTCAACACTACAAGGTGATGGATGATTACCGGCTACCGATATGGATTGAAATATCGCATCGCGGCGGTGAATCATTTTGGCAACTTGCTGATGTGCGCGATGTACTACATACCGGGGAGATTGATAGCGTACGGCTAAATACGCTGCTGCAAATGGCGAAGTTAGAACAACGTAATACGGCTAAACAGACGTCAACCGTATTGGATGTAACTCACAGCGCTATCTATCGCTGGTGCGAGGCTGGGTTGCCGCTGTGGGCCATCATTGACGGCGCAGTAGATGCTGCACCTCAGGGTTTTGCTAGCGGTTTGGATGTTGCTCATTATTCGTTGTTCAATGCGGCAGACCGTTCTTTGGAAAGCCATGGTCCGTGGCTGATAGCCGCATGGGCCAAACCGCGCATGGTGCAATACCTGCTATCACGCCCAAATTACGCGATCAATACGTTATGGCTGGTCGCAGACGGTGATGCCAACGACCTTGTTACCCATCTGCAAGGTCTGCTTTATATCAAGCAACATGATGACCGGAATAGTCGGTTTCGTTTTCACGATCCACGCGTATTTTCTCATTGGCTTAATACACTCGATTCGCTCCGATTAACGGACTTCTTTGGCCCAATACAGCGCTGGATAAGCCCAGATCCTAATCCCTTATGGTCACATCAACGGCTCCAGCGTTACAGCTTGGTTGACGATGAACTGGAACATCAAATCTTTATGATGTATCCGCAAAATAAGGAGGTGACGGCATGAGCGATCATGAATGTCGTGGCGAATGCCAGTGCAAGAAAGTGGTTATTCCGGTGATTTTTGTGCCGGATATCTTAGGAACGCGTTTATCTAATGCCAGAAATCATAAAACGGTGTGGGATCCGATGGCGGGAATGGGCAGTTACCACACCCCACTGGGCACCGCTGCGATTGATTTAAGCGGGATGATCACCAAACAGACTGCGATGGCTAATGCCTCCCCTTTGGTTAAAAAACTGCTGGCGCTGCAGGAAAAATTGACGCAGTTACACGGCGCGCTGATGGCGCTGTATCAGATGAGCCAAAAAATCGCTAAGGCTCTCGGTCTTGATAGCCTTAGCAAGCGGCTTGAGGGAGCCAGCACCGATGCGGTGGGCGATACCAAAGAAACTACCAGTAAACTCAAGGCCCAACTTGCAGAAATAAAAGCCAAAATTGCCCACATCGAAAAAGAAATTACCCATGTCTTTGAGGCGATGGGGAAGGCTGAGGATATCTTGCGCATTGGGCGTAACGTGTGGGGGGCCATTTCGGTATTGGAATGGATGTTTCGTGATGCGAGCAAACGCAGGGAAATGCTGGTGGGAACGCAGATTGGCCGCGATGATAGCCTGCTTGAAATCAGCCAAGATGCAACCAAAGGCAGCGCAGATACCCTCTATTTCAGCACCATGACCTCGGTGCGGGTGCAGGATATTGATCAGCGCTTTAAACAGGGGTGGGGGGAAGTGTGCTGGCATCAATACGGTGAATTTTTGATGACGCTACAGCGCCATTTGGATGCGCGTTTTAATATCAAAGACGTTAGCGTTGCGGGGCAGAATTTGCCGGGCGATATCCCCCAGCCAGTAATGCCAACGGGAAAAGCGCTGAAAGACTTGTTGGCTGCCATTGAAGCGCTGTTTGATTTTAGCGATAAATCGGCATCCAAGCCTGCTGCAGCTACTGCCGCGCCTAAAACGGTTACCTCAGTGTCAACGCCAGCTCCGACGCCTCCGGCGGCTCCCTCCACCGATTCAAGTAAACAATCGCCACCGCCCTGGGGAGCGGATGCCAACTTTGCCAAGGTGATGGGAGGCTACGCGTTTCCCTTACACGTGGTGGGCTTTAACTGGATGCAGGGCTGTGCCGACGGTGCTCAGCGGCTCACGACCCGTATTGCACAGATTATGGCGATGTACAAAACCTCAGATGACGGCGGCGACGGTACATGGATGACCAAAAAGCCGGTTGAAAAGGTACTGATTATTTCGCATGGGGCGGGTGGGCAAGTGGTGCGGGCGATGCTTGCGGATTTATCACCGGAGACGTCGGGAGGGAGTGGTTCTGGCGAAAATTCTTCTCAGAAGGATTCAAACTCTAAGGAGAATTTTGATAATGCCGACAGTCAAAATCACCCGGCAGCAGCAGCCAGTGATAAAAGCACACCGCGTGGCAGTGCTGTTGTTATTAAAAAGGCTATCCCCTCCTTTGATAAATCTCAGTTAATTAAAGTAGTGCATGTTGGCCTGCCAATAGATGGTATGCCAGATATCTATTGCTGGTTCCGTGCGGGTATGCAAACGCCGGTATCGGTGGACTGGAGCAAGCACGATCAGGCTGCAAAAGATAAGGCGCTGGCCTATATCAGTAATCAGGTGCTCGGTGCCAATGCGGCAGAAATCACCATGGTACTGAGCTACAGCCAAAGCGCGCTGGAAGTGTTGCCCAATAATAGCTATGAGAAAGGATGGATTTGCTATCAGCCGCCGTCTATTTCATTGGTGGAGGGAGAAAAAGCCCCAGATCCGGTGGCGATGGTTGTGGATAGTGATACCTATGTGGAATACCAAAATGAAAGTCATTGGTATAAAGCAATTGATGGGAAGAAGCTTTGTGCTGAGTCTGATCGTTGCGATGATAATTTTCGGATTGTGTCTGGATATCTAAAAAATGCCTCATTATTTCATTCGACTTTGGGAGCTGGAGGGCTAGATAAAACTCAGCAATTGAGCGGCAAGAACAGTAAGCCTATGTCGCGAGATAAAGCGGTTTGGCAGGCACAGAGCGTGACTCCACTGGGAACACCGGATAGCTGGCAAAAGTTTGGTCAACGAGTGGCTAACGCCAGCGGCCTGCTCAACGGCATTGACTCGGTATTAGGTACCCATTTGTTTAGCTCACTGGCAGATAGCGGGCAGGGTACGCTGTATCTGACGGGGGCAACGACTAGTTTAACCGTGTTGCCAACCGAGTTTGTGCTGCAAAAAGGCAGCAGCGTTGGTGACGGCGAGCTTTCGCTGTCGGCGGCGAAAGGGGCTACGGAGGTCGAATGCAGTGAATATCACGATAGCCTGTATCAAGACGAAAAAATTCGTGCAGCGGTATATAAGGAGCTGCAAACCGCCAGTTGGGCCTATAACGCTGAAATTAGCGCGCCAAAAAATAAAAGGAATTAGCTATGCGGCATTTATCGTGGTTATTACTTGGCACTTTGGTGTTATCAACAGCCGGCTGTGGGCCACACTCTCTTCGTAAGGATACTGCTATGAATACTCAACTTCCCACGCAAAAACATTGCTTTGGCCTTTATGAAATTGAATTGCCTAATTTTATGTATATGAATAGCGGAAGCTATTCCTTTGAAAATTTTAGCATTGAAATTGTAAGGGCAGTCAGAACGGACTACCCAACTATTGAAAAGGATTGGGTTAATTATATTAACAACAAAGTTTCAACCGATGTGGCTATTTCTCCCGGAAGTCGAATAATTAATAAGGATATGAAGAATAATCCAAGGCTTATGCTAGAGTATATTGATACATCAAAGGAAGTATCTAAAAGATTAAACTCTATTTATATGTTTCACCCCTATTATTTAAAATCATTCGCTGAACGTAAGGAATGGATATTGGCCACGGGGAGGACAATCGAAATCTCTCGCCCGCAATCAGTCGATGGACTTGACCGGGAGTTAAAAGACAGAACTGATGCTCAAATGCGGGATATAAAAAAAATAGCCTACCATGCCTATCCTCACTACGAACAAGGCTACTGCCTTGATAATGAATATCAATATTATCCAGGGCGCTTAGAAAAAAGAGATAGCTACGGAATTACATGGAGCGGTACGACGGGAAGTAAAGATACTTCTAGCTATATAACTATTGACGTTCGGAGCTTAAATAAAGATGAACAGGAGTTTTTGGATAGTCGCACTTCCAAAGGCAAATTACTCAGAACCTTCTTCCCGAGTACCACGGTTGTTGTTGGGGGAATTAAAGGGGAACTCTATACCAGCCACGATAAACTCAACCCGACCGGGCGTGAATTCCAATGGCTGCCAAGCGGTACTGAACTGGGCAATCGCCTAAAACCGCTGATTATGATTGACGGTGAAATTGATACTCGCGATCTGCCCGTTGAATACCGCGACAAAATTAGCGGTGAGGAGCTTATCCTATGGATACTGGAAAGTATCAAAATGCGGGTGGGTGGTGACGAAGATATTCTATCTCATCGATAAATAGCCTGCTTTAAGCTAACGCCATTATTTATATGCATGGCGTTAGCGACTCAAACGTATATTTTTCCTTAATAGCTATATGACTAATGTATTTGTCGTGTTGTAAATATAAAATTGTATCGAGCAGTCTTCTTATAAAATCCATACAAACCGCCAGTTGGGCCTATAACGCTGAAATTAGCGCGCCAAAAAAATAAAAGGAATTAGCTATGCGGCATTTATCGTGGTTATTACTTAGCACTTTGGTGTTATCAACAACCGGCTGTGGGCCACACTCTCTTCGTAAGGATACTGCTATGAGTACTCAACTTCACACGCAAAAACACTGCTTTGGCCGTTATGAAATTGAATTACCTAACTTTATGTATATGAATAGTGGCGGTTATTCCTTTGACAGCTTTAGCATTGAAATTGTAAGGGCAGTCAGAGCTGATTATCCAAATATAGAAAAAGACTGGATTAATTATATTAATGAAAAAATATCTAAAGATAGTGAGTACAACAAGGGTAGTCGCATTGTGCACAAAAATATGGACTCTAATCCTAAGATAATATTGGAGTATTCAAATACAGAAAAGAATCCAGATATTGGGATGAGTTCTTTATATCGCTTTCATCCGTATTATTTAAAATCAGTCCCCGAGCGTAAACAATGGATATTAGTCACAGGAAGGTCGATAGAAATCCCTCGTCCACTATCAGCCGATAGACTAGATCAGGAGTTAAAAAACAAAACTGATGCTCAAATGCGGGATATAAAAAAAATAGCCTATCATGTTTATCCGCACTATGATCAAGGCTATTGCCTTGACAACGAGTACCAATATTACCCAGGGCGCCTTGAGAAGCAAGATAGTTATGGCATTACGTGGCGTGGCATCACAGGTGGGAAATATACCTCGAGCCGTATTACCATTGATGTGCGTAGTTTAAATAAAGATGAACAACCTTTTTTAGATAGTCGCATCTCCAAAGGCAAACTACTCAGAACCTTCTTCCCTAGTACCACGGTGGTTGTTGGTGGGATTAAAGGGGAACTCTATACCAGCTACGATAAACTCAACCCGACCGGGCGTGAATTCCAATGGCTGCCTAGCGGTACTGAACTGGGCAACCGCTTAAAACCGCTGATTATGATTGACGGGGAAATTGATACTCGGGATTTACCTCCTGAATACCGCGACAAAATTAGCGGTGAGGAGCTGATCCTGTGGATACTGGAAAGTATCAAAATGCGAGTGGGTGGTGACGAAGATATTCTGTCGCATCGATAATGACTAGCTAAGTAAAAAATAAATGCCGTGCGCTTCAACGCATGGCATTTATTTTGCTTGAAATAAAGGCTTCATAATTTATGAAGTTCAAATGTTTGTTACGTGGATGCAACCGCAGCAATGATCGACAGCGCTGTAGAGTCTTGTTTGCCACATAACCCACTAAACTCTAATTTTTAACGGTGAACATCACTATGAGCGGCTACAATGAAGTCTTAGCAAGAAACACGCAGAATGCACCAAGCGATATCGAACTCCATTCACAAACTGTCGCATTTTCTCATTATAATAATTTTTCAGTTCAGTTGCCTATTGATCCAAAATCAGGTGAATTGGTCGCAGGTGGTATAAAAGAGCAGGCCGGGCAGTGTTTTAACAATATTAAAGCCGTTGTAGAAAGCATCGAACATGTTATGAGTGATATTATTCGTATCACTATATTCGTTAAGAATATCAAAGATGCTGACGCCGTAGGTATAGTTTATAAATCATTCTTCCCAACCTATGTTCCCGCCCTAACGGTTGTTGCGGTTGATGCTTTGCCTATGGGGGCGTTAGTGCAAATTGAAGCACTTCTCTCAAACGGAGAGGGCACAATTCCAAACGCCCCACAAACTGGCGACCTGATAAAGCTTATAAATAACACGGTAAATGCGCCAGTGAGTTCTCTATCTTCACAAACAGTCGCTTTTTCTCATTATAATAATCTTTCGGCCCAATTACCTATTAATCCGATAACCGGCAGAGTGGTAGAGGGGGGGATTAAAGAGCAAACTAAGCAGTGTTTAAAGAATATTAAAGCTATTGTAGACAGTATTGACGTGTCCTTTGATGACATTGTGAAGATAAGTATTTTCCTGAGAAACCTTTCGGATCTTGAAGCCGTCAACGAAGTTTATGCTACATTTTTTCCCGACTCAGCGATTGCCCGAACCTTGGGCTATGTTCCAGCACGAGCGGTGATTGTTGCGTCAGGGTTACCTATGGGGGCTTTGGTGCAAATTGAAGCCGTGGTGTCACACGGCGACGGTACACCGCCGCAGGCCGTTGAAGATAGACATGGGCTCATTGTAGAACCACACAATACGGACAATGCGCCAAAATGCCCTCTGTCTACACAGACTGTCGCTTTTTCTCATTACAACCATTTGTCAGCTCAACTGCCTATTGATGCCAAATCCGGCAAATTAGTCGCCGGTGGTGTCAAAGAGCAGGCTGAGCAATGCCTTAAAAATATTAAGGCAATTATAGAGAGCATCGAGCACACGATGGGTGACGTTGTTAAAGTTAATATCGCCCTTAAACATATTGCAGATATTTCCGCAGTAGATAGCGTTTACACAACATTCTTCCCAAGTGGTACTCCTGCACGAAGAATTATTGGCGTATCTGCTTTACCTAAAGATGCGCTAATCCAGATAGAGGTTGTTGTCGCAAATGAGGAAGGAACGCCGCCGAAGGCATAAACTTTGACTTGTGATTTCTTCGCTAACTATGTTTATTCATCCGAATGACTGGTTTTATTGAGTGGTTCGAGATGTCGTCTCTTAATATCGTTATTTCAATCAAGCCTCGCTCTGCATAGGGCGAGCGCACGCAGTGCTCAAAAAATAAAATTCTTTGGTCGCGTAATTCCATCTATTGGCGGAAGGGCGTTTTATCTCCAGTGTATAAAAAACTTAGCACATGGTTTTTGTAGATTATTAATCTAATTATTAGGTTTTTCACAATTAAAACGCTCAAAATGGAAGTTTTTTTCTAGTTTACGAATAATGTTATTCATATTTTCTTACATTCATTTTAATGGTTGGAAACAAATTTCTCAGATAGGCAGATAGCATGCAGAAAGAAAAAGACGCACTTCCCTTTTTCTTTTAAGGAACATCCCTCTTAACTCAGTTCGGTTTATTTATAAGGATATTGCAATGCCTACTCCATGTTATATCTCCATCCAAGGTAAAACGCAGGGAAATATTACGTCTGGCGCATTCACTTCTGATTCTGTGGGTAACATTTACGTTCAGGGCCATGAAGACCAAATGCTAGTGCAGGAATTTGAACACATTGTGACTGTACCAACCGACCCACAGTCAGGTCAGCCTTCTGGCCAGCGTGTTCATAAGCCGTTTCGTTTCACCGTTGCGTTGAACAAAGCCGTGCCTTTGCTATATAACGCATTAGCTTCAGGCGAGATGTTGCCGAAAGTTGAGCTGAAATGGTATCGCACTTCCATTGAGGGTAAACAAGAGCATTTCTTCTCAACCATTTTGGATGATGCCACAATTGTTGATATTGATTGCCACATGCCACACTGCCAAGATGCCGTTAAAGCTGAATTCACTCAGTTAGTCAAAGTGTCTTTGGCATATCGTAAAATTACTTGGGAACATACCGTTTCCGGTACTTCTGGTGCCGATGACTGGCGTGCGCCAAGCGAGTCTTAATATTGGCTTAGCTTGTGTGTTAAGTGCAAAAAAATCAAAGCTACCGAAAGGTAGCTTTGTTATTTGGGCAATGAAGTTTAGTCTTGTAACCAACGCTCGATCTGGCTGACGATGCCTGCCGAATCAAGTTCGATTTCATGCAATGCTTCAGCCTGAGTACCCTGCGGGATAAATTTATCGGGTAAACCAAGGTTAAGTACAGGGACGACTTTACGCTTAGCCATCAGCAGTTCATTCACGCCGCTACCGGCACCGCCCATAATGGCATTTTCCTCTAGCGTCACTAGCACATCGTGCGTCGCGGCCAGTTCCAACACTAATGCTTCATCAAGTGGTTTAACAAAGCGCATGTCAGCGACGGTGGCATTTAGCTGTTCGGCGGCGATTAATGCATCTGGCATTAACGTGCCGAAGTTCAGTATGGCGACTTTCTCTCCCTGACGACGAACAATGCCTTTGCCAATTGGCAAACAG
The DNA here is from genome assembly GCF_964063325.1 of Hafnia alvei. Taxonomy (NCBI): domain Bacteria; kingdom Pseudomonadati; phylum Pseudomonadota; class Gammaproteobacteria; order Enterobacterales; family Hafniaceae; genus Hafnia; species Hafnia alvei. The sequence goes on along the minus strand of NZ_OZ061315.1, from coordinate 3,565,374 downwards.
GCTAAAGGTTCTAACGCTGCCCCCGTGCCTGAACCTCGCGGATAACGTACAGCCGTTGGGCCTTCCTGATATTGATGCCCGGTGTGCAGCATCTGGCGGCATTCATTTTCATCACTTGGTGTCATGATGACCATGTTAGGGATACAGCGCAGGAATGAGATATCAAAGGCACCCTGATGCGTTTGCCCGTCGGCGCCTACGATACCGCTGCGATCGATAGCAAACATCACCGGAAGCTTTTGCAGCGCCACATCGTGAATGACTTGGTCATAGGCACGTTGCAGGAACGTGGAGTAAATGGCGACGACCGGTTTATAGCCACCGATGGCTAAGCCAGCGGCGAATGTGACGGCGTGCTGTTCGGCAATCGCAACGTCAAAATATTGCTGCGGGTATTCTTTCGAGAACCGCACCATGCCAGACCCTTCACGCATGGCGGGCGTGACAGCCATTAATTTGCTGTCGTCGAGCGCCGTTTCACACAGCCAGTCGCCAAATATTTTGGAGTAGGTTGGTAATCCACCTGAATTTTTTGGCAAGGTACCGCTGGCTGGATCGAATTTAGGTACCGCGTGCCAGCTGATAGGATCTTTTTCGGCAGGGGCGTAGCCTTTGCCTTTTTTGGTCATAATATGCAGCAGCTGTGGGCCTTTTAAATCACGCATGTTTTTTAGCGTGGCGGCCAAGCCTTGCACATCATGCCCATCAACGGGGCCAATGTAGTTAAAACCGAGTTCTTCGAACAAGGTGCCAGGGACAACCATGCCTTTAAGGTGCTCTTCGGTACGTTTTACCAGCTCTTTGATCGGTGGTAAGCCGGATAGCACTTTTTTCCCACCTTCACGCAGGCTGGAATAGAGTTTGCCGGAGAGCAATTGGGCCAAATGGTTATTCAACGCGCCCACATTTTCGGAGATCGACATTTCATTATCATTCAGAATAACGAGCATGTCCGCTTTGATATCGCCGGCGTGGTTCATGGCTTCAAAAGCCATGCCTGCTGTGATAGCACCATCGCCAATGACACAAACTGTGCGACGGTTTTTACCTTCCCGTTCGGCGGCAACGGCCATCCCCAATCCAGCACTGATGGATGTCGAAGAGTGGCCCACGCTGAGCACGTCGTACTCACTTTCATCGCGCCATGGGAACGGATGTAAACCGCCTTTTTGGCGGATGGTTGCAATGCGATCGCGGCGCCCAGTCAGGATTTTATGCGGATATGCCTGATGGCCGACATCCCAAATTAGTGAATCAAATGGGGTGTTATAGATATAGTGCAGCGCGACCGTCAGTTCTACGGTCCCTAGCCCTGAGGCAAAGTGCCCGCTAGAGCGGCTAACGCTATTGAGCAGATACTGACGAAGTTCGTCGCACAGCTTTGGCAGGCTTTCTTTCGGCAGTAGGCGAAGATCGTTAGGATCTTCAACCAGTGCGAGTGTCGGGTATTTGGCTATATCAAAACTCATTAGCGGCTCATGTCTGAATTACATTTTTCAATATATACCCGTCATACTTCAAGCTGCATGCGCGTTGTTAAGGTGTTGTTCACCTGCCGCCTGACTGCAACTCTGATTATTTCGGGTATAGACTCCAACCCATCAGCGTTTTAACGTGCACGAAGGGCGGTTTCTATTTTTATTGGTTTAATTATCGCGCTCAATGATGAAACTGGCTAAGGATTTTAACGCCAGAGTATCAATGCTGTGGTGTTGCTCAAGCTCTTCGAGAACATGTATTGCATCTTTATACAGATCGAGCGCTTTATTTTGGGCCTGTTCGAGGCCGAGCAATGCAGGGTAAGTGCTTTTTTCTAATTCTTGATCTGAGCCCTGAGGTTTGCCCGTTTTAGCGCTGTCACCGATAACATCTAAAATGTCGTCTTGTACTTGGAATGCAAGTCCGATGGCCTGAGCGTAACGGTCTAACAACGGCAGCGCAGCGCGTCCGGTATCGCCGGCGGCCAAGGCCCCCATACGAATAGCACAGCGGATCAATGCCCCGGTTTTGTGGCTATGAATTTGCTCAAGCGCCTGCAAATCAACGCGTTTACCTTCGGCCTCTAAATCTAACGCTTGGCCACCGCACATGCCTGCCACGCCGCTGGCCTGCGCCAGTTCGCTAAGCATCGCCAATCTATCGGTAACGGCAACCGCAGGCATTGGGCTATCGGCTAGAATCGAGAACGCCAGCGTTTGCAGCGCATCGCCGGCCAAAATCGCGTGGGCTTCACCAAATTTAATATGGCTGGTGGGCTGACCACGACGCAGATTATCGTCGTCCATAGCGGGTAAATCGTCATGCATCAGCGAATAGGCGTGAATGCATTCAACGGCCGCAGCGGGGGCATCCAGATTATCTAACGAAAGGCCGAACATTTCGCCGGTGGCATACACCAAGAAAGGGCGAAGACGTTTTCCGCCGAGCAGTGCACCATAGCGCATTGCTGCGACCAATTGCCCGTCAGAAAAGGGCAGTGGGTCAATATAGTGTATTAACGCGGCATCGGCGCGTTGATGATAGGTTTTGAGTAACTGTTCAAAAACAACCATGTTTTATTCTTGATCCGCGTTAAAAGGGGATAAAAGGGCGTCCTTATCGTCATTGAGTAGGATCTGTACGCGCTGTTCGGCCTGTTGCAGCGTCTGCTGCCCTTGACGTGCAAGCTGAACGCCACGTTCGAACTCATTGAGCGCGTCTTCTAATGGCAGTTCGCCAGATTCTAAATGAGTCACAATCTGTTCTAGTTCGCTCAGAGCTTGTTCAAAGCTAGGCGCGGCGGGTGCTTTTTTTGCCATAGTCTTCTTTTCTTCGCTGTTCTGTAATGTTGTTCTGCAATAAATAGCGGTTCTGCGATGGAGTGACAGAATTTTTTGCCACGTTACCGGAGTCTGTAGGACTTGGCAAATTACGGATTTTAAACTCGTGAGATGAGGTTCAGTGCGCCAGTGAGCAAGTTAGTGCTATACTGCGCGCCTTGTACATTGCGTCCTCAATTTCTTAGCATGCAGTGTAAGCCCTTTTAACGTAAATCACGACGAAATAGCCACTGCCATCATGAAGTTTATCATTAAATTATTCCCAGAAATTACTATCAAAAGCCAATCAGTGCGTTTGCGCTTTATTAAGATCCTTACCGGGAACATTCGCAACGTTCTGAAAAAACAAATTGATGAAGTGGCTATCGTACGCCATTGGGATCATATCGAAGTTCGCGCTAAAGATGAAAGCCGCACCGAACAGGTTCGTGATGCTTTAACACGAATCCCTGGGATCCATCACATTTTAGAAGTTGATGACTGCCCTTACACCGATATGCACAACATCTTTGAGCAAACGCTTGAAATGTATCGTGACAAGCTGGAAGGGAAAACCTTCTGCGTGCGTGTTAAGCGTCGTGGTAAGCATGATTTTACGTCGATTGAAGTTGAACGCTACGTGGGTGGTGGTCTAAATCAGCATATTGAAAGTGCTAAGGTAAAACTGTCCCATCCTCAGGTCACCGTTCATCTGGAAATTGAAGACGACCGCCTGCTGCTGATCAAAGGTCGCTACGAAGGCTTAGGTGGCTACCCAATCGGTACGCAGGAAGATGTGCTGTCGCTGATTTCCGGTGGCTTCGATTCCGGCGTTTCCAGCTATATGCTGATGCGCCGTGGCTGCCGTGTACATTACTGTTTCTTCAATCTGGGTGGTTCTGCGCATGAAATTGGCGTCAAACAAGTCGCTCATTATCTGTGGAACCGTTTTGGCAGCTCTCATCGTGTGCGTTTTGTGGCCATCGATTTTGCCCCTGTGGTGGGTGAAATTCTGGAGAAAATCGATGATGGCCAAATGGGCGTTATCCTCAAGCGCATGATGATGCGTGCGGCGTCGAAAGTTGCAGAACGTTATGGCGTTCAGGCTTTGGTTACCGGTGAAGCACTGGGACAAGTTTCAAGTCAAACGCTAACCAATTTGCGTTTGATTGACGGCGTAACCGACACGCTGATCCTGCGCCCGCTGATTTCGCACGATAAAGAACATATCATTGATATGGCTCGTGAAATTGGGACTGAAGATTTTGCCAAAACCATGCCTGAATTCTGCGGCGTGATTTCAAAAAGTCCAACCGTAAAAGCCGTGAAGTCCAAGATTGAAGCTGAAGAAGAAAACTTCGATTTCGACATTCTTGAACGTGTGGTGGCCGAAGCGCAAAACATGGATATCCGTGAAATCGCCCAGCAAACCAGCGAGCAGGTGGTCGAAGTTGAAACCGTTGATGCACTAAGCGGTGATGAAGTAGTTCTGGATATTCGCTCTAACGACGAACAAGAAGACAAACCGCTGAAGATTGAAGGGCTAGAAGTGAAAAGCCTACCATTCTACAAACTGGCTACTCAGTTTGGCGATCTCGATCAGAACCGCAACTATGTGTTGTACTGCGATCGTGGCGTGATGAGCCGCTTGCAGGCGCTGTATCTGAAAGAGCAGGGATATAACAACGTTAAGGTGTATCGCCCGTAATCTGCTAGCTTGCCATTTTGAACTCGGGCAGTGCTCGCAATCCTCACGTACTGAATGTACGCTCCGGTTGCTGTGCGCTGGCCGAGCTCAAACTGACTTCGCCGCTAACGCAGATTATACGCTTGGCAAGATGTCTGGATTACCACTCCTGATAGTCATAGATCCCCGATGCGGGAATTAACTGAGCTGCCACTTCGGCGGCTTTTTCTTTGCCTAAAAGCACGTCGATAATCTTTAGCGCAAAATCGATGCTGGTTCCCGGCCCTTGGCTGGTTAGCAGGTTAACGCGTTCATCAAAGTAAGCGCGTTTGTCGATCCACTGATTTTCGGGGATTTGATCTTTCAGCGTTGGGAAACAGGTGATATTCCCTATTGGGAATAGTTTGTGGTGAGCCAATACTAACGCTGGTGCAGCACAAATTGCGGCGACCAGTTTTCCTTCTAGATGCATTTGACGCACTTTCTCAACGACTAATTCACTGTCTCGAAAACACTCGGCGCCTTGCATTCCACCGGGCAAAACAATCACGTCATAAGACTCATCGGCAACCTGAACCAGTGGTTTATCTGCTAGCAGTTTAACGCCGCGTGAACAGACTATGACTAATTCGCCATCGCTGGCAGCACTTGCCGTAGTGACTTTAATGCCCGCGCGAACAAGCAAATCAATGGTTGTTACTGCTTCAGTTTCTTCGCTACCAGGAGCCAGACACACCAGAGCCGATGCGCTCATAGGTTTGTTCCTTTCGTTTAATGGTTTCAAAAATATGGGCATTCTCAGTAACGCTAAGCCCGTGCTTACGTGCCATCCTGAGCAGATAGCCGGTGATGTAGTCAATTTCAGTATGTCGCTGTGCCTGCACGTCTTGGTACATAGAAGAGTAATTATCGGCGGTCATGCACATCACGTTGGTCACGTAATGCAATAGGCTTTCGGGGGATGTTCGATACCCTTCAGCCTCCATGACATCGGAGATTTCTTTTACGATGGCCTCTACGTGCGGCATGTATTTTTGCAGATCGCCGTTGCGGCAGTTATAGATGACCGACAATGGATTAATAACGCAGTTAACGGCTAATTTTTTCCAAATAGCGGGCATGATGTTGTCATGCCATGCCACATCAGGAAGCGCCTGATGCAAGACTTCAGCAACGTTGCTTTGCCCAATAGCGGCTGAGTTCGTTGGACCGATATGCGTCGCACCCGCGGCAACGTGGATAATCGTATTGCCATCACGGCGCGCGGCATGGGTGGTTACCCCTTGAAATAGAGGTTGTTCAATCAGCTTTGGTAACTCATCCTGACTGCCCATGCCGTTATGCAGCAGGATAATTCGGCAATGAGGGGGGATTTTTGCCAGCAACGGAACCAAACCGTTGTATACCTGCCAAGCTTTTAGCGTAACCAATAAAATTTGGCTTTCGGCTAAATGCAGAGGGTCGTTCGCTGCGAGGTTTTTATTGTAGGACTGCCCGTTAAGTTGGATTATGTTAACTGGACAGTAGGGCTGAGGCACGCGCAACCAGCCTTGAACATCGTGCCCAGCTTGTTCCAGTGCCGATAACCATAGCTGCCCTAGCGCCCCACAACCAAGAACTGTTATTTTCATTTGGCCTCCTGCCCGATGCATCAGGCGATTTGCGCGCAAAGCAGAAATATTCAATCTATAGCCAAAATAATTCGAGTTGCATCGCGGCGGCAAAAGAGCGAGTCCCGATGAGCTTACTCGAGTAAGTGATTCGGGCGAGTGAGCGCAGCCAACAAAGATGCAGCTTGAAGTATGATGGATATTATCAGTATAAACTTTTATGACGCAGATCGCAGTGAGAAGCATTGGTTATGGTGTAAGGACGGTGGCTGGTCTTGCATCGTCGGAGGAAGCCGCTATTATGCTCGGCATTCAACCGAGAGGAGATTTAACATGCCTTCATTCGATATCGTTTCTGAAATTGATATTCAAGAAGTTCGTAACGCCGTAGAAAACGCTTCACGTGAGCTAGGAACCCGTTGGGATTTTCGCAACGTTGAAGCCAGCTTTGAGCTGAATGAGAAAAATGAAAGTATAAAAATCTCCAGCATCTCTGATTTCCAAGTCAACCAGCTCGTGGATATTATGCGCGAAAAACTGGCGAAACGTGGCATCGATGGTGCTGCATTAGAGATCCCAGAGCAGATAGAACACAGCGGTAAAACCTACAGCATTGAAGCCACGCTGAAAAAGGGCATTGATAGCGCAATGGCGAAAAAAGTCATTAAGCTGATTAAAGACAGCAAGTTGAAAGTGCAGGCGCAGGTTCAGGGTGAACAAGTGCGTGTCACGGGTAAATCACGCGATGATTTGCAGGGCGTTATGGCCCTTATTCGTGGTGCAGATTTGGGACAACCATTCCAGTTTAATAACTTCCGCGATTAACAAATTGTTTTAGGCGTAAGGTTTGTAGAATCGCGTAAGGTTTCGGACGCCAATTAGCATTTGGGTTTCCATGAAAATGCTGGTTCAGGCGTCCAACGAAAGGTTGCTGGCACGCAACCTCTCGACTCTCGCGCTTTTTACCGAGTTGTTTGTCCGACCGGTCTCGGAGCGCACGTCCTGTGCGCCCTCAACCTGCCACCAGCATCCTTGCTGGCGGCTCTATCGTGTATCTCATCCAACAAGAAAAACAAAAGCATCAGATAAACAGGCCTAAATCTAATGCTGCCCCGCCACAAACAGCTCAATATCGCCGCGGTTGGTGATTTTAGAATCAATCTTCACATACGCCGTTTTTTCTTCAGGAATAAGCACCACATCAGCCACGCCGTGCAGTTGTTTAAGCGCCAGTTCTAATTCTGGCGTTGCAGGGATCGTGTCGGGAATAACAATGCGCAAACTGCTGACGTAAGGAGGCTCTTTCATCGTCATGCTAACCGCAAGCCAGATCACGGCCAACACTGCGCATCCGGTAAACACGGTTGCCGCGCCGTTATGTGAATATAAGAATCCGCCTAAGCTCCCACCGATGGCCACGCCGAGAAATTGGCTGGTGGAGTAAATTCCCATCGCTGTGCCTTTATATCCAGCGGGCGACTCTTTGCTGATCAGTGAAGGCAATAGCGCTTCCATCACATTGAATGCAATAAAGAAAACTTGAACGCCAAAGATAATGCCCCACAGGTTTAAATCGGCGTACCAGAGGATTACCTCAGCGGCGAGCATTAAAATAACGCACACCTGAAATACCTGTTTCATACGACGCTGTTTTTCAGCATAGATGATGAAAGGGATAACGCAGACAAATGCGATCAGCATGGTCACTAAATAGACTTTCCACTGATTATCCCTTGCCAGACCCGCTTCTTCCATGAGCGGTGGCAGCGCTACAAAGCTCGACATCAGTAAAATATGTACGCACATAATGCCGAAATTAAGCTTAAGCAACCGGCTGTTTGCCAGTACTTTGCTAAAACTGCCCTTCACCATGCTCGATTCACGGTTCAGCACGTGATGGCGCGGCGTTGGGATGCAAAAGAGCGTGATGATAACGCCACCTAATGCGAGCAGCGCGATCATCCAGAAAAGCCCGGAGAGGCCAATTGCGTGGGTGATAATCGGGCCTGCGACCATTGCAATGGCAAAGGTGACGCCAAAACTGACGCCGATAAATGCCATCGCCTTAGTGCGATTTTGCTCACGGGTTAAGTCGGATAACAGCGCCATAACCGCGGCGGCAATAGCTCCCGAGCCTTGTAAAGCGCGGCCAAGGATCACGCCCCATATTGAGTCTGTCATGGCCGCAATGGCGCTGCCGAGAGCAAATATCAGTAGTCCACCGACGATCAGAGGTTTACGTCCGATTCGGTCGGAAAAGAGGCCAAATGGGATCTGGAAGACGGCTTGTGTTAAGCCATAAATTCCAATCGCGAGCCCGATTAACGTTTCGGAAGCGCCCGCCAAAGACATACCATAGGTGGTTAGCACCGGCAAAACCATAAACATCCCAAGCATACGCAATGAGAATACGGTTCCTAGACCCCAGGTGGCTTTCCGTTCCTCTGGTGTCATCTGAAAATCATTCATTACAACCTCAGTTTCTTTTAGTACGGGAACAACCCAGCGTTTCACTGCGTTGAAATTATTCTTGTTATTGGTGCTTTCTGATGAGCACTGCTCTGGAGGCAGTTGGTGGAAAGCATTCCCGAGGAATAGTATCTATTGTAATTAAAGCCGAGCTAGATTACTTGACCTTACCCGTTTTGAACAGACTAAGGACTCAGCGGGGGAGGGGGAAAAAGAAAGCCGGATGAGATATCCGGCTTTTTACGATTAACCATTAAGACTAAACGATCAACGCAGCATCGTTAGCAGGCTTTCTGTTGCCGGAGACTGGAAGTCAACCGACATCATTACGCTCAGGCAAGTGATGGTCACGATGGAGAACACAAACAGTTTGCGAGCCCATACGCGATCGTCCACCGCTTTCTTATAGCCAGAGAGCGCCATACCTAACCACCACACGCTGACCGCGGCTGCAACAACCAGATATTTATAGCCAGCATACCCGCCTAGAGACAGCATCAGCGTGGCAACCATAAACGCCACGATGTACAGCGTGATGTGGTTTTTAGCTACCGAAATACCTTTAACCACGGGCAATACTGGAATATTGGCAGCTTGATAATCCTTGAAGCGGAAGATGGCAATCGCATAGGAGTGCGGCATCTGCCACAGGCTGAAAATAGCCAGAAGGATCAGCGCGCCGGCGTCAAACTCGTTGCTGACGGCGCAATAGCCAATAACCGGTGGAGCGGCGCCAGACAGGCTGCCAATCAGCGTACCGTATACGGAATGACGCTTCATATACAGGCTGTAAACGCCAACGTAGACGATGAAGCCAATCACTGCCAACAGCGCGGCTAACGGATTAGCCGCAACATATAACAGTGCAACACCGGCAAGGCCCAACAGCGTAGCGTAGGTCAATGTCACTTTAGGCGCGATTAACCCTTTCACCAAAACGCGGTTTTTGGTTCGCTCCATAATTTTATCTATGTCTCGGTCAATGTAGTTATTAAATACACAGCCCGAGGCGACAACCAGCGACACGCCTACCATGGTCGCGATGAACAGGGGAACATCTAAGCTCCCCTTCGAGGCCAGGAAGAATCCACCGATAACCGAAATCAGGTTACCGAAGATAATGCCCGGTTTTGTTACTTGCAGGTATTGCTTCATCATCACAGGCAGCTCTTTAGTGGACCATCATATTGATGTTGAGGTTGTACATAATCCAAAGTGAGCCAACGACAACAATGGCGATAATCAAGGCGGTAAATGCCAGAGCTATCAGGTTCCAACGCTCTTCAGACGAGGTGTTCATGTGCAGGAAGTACACCAGATGAACAAAAATCTGAATCACTGCCATCGCCACCACGGTAACCAAAATCGTTTGGTGCGAAGCGGTACCTTCCATCACCATCCAGAACGGGATAACCGTAAGGATGACCGACAGAATAAAGCCAATCATGTAAGACTTTGCGCTGCCGTGGCTAGCACCGTTGTTGTCTGTAGAATGGTGACCCGTTGTAGGTGAGTGACTCATTACATTGCCCCCATCAGATAAACTACGGTGAATACGCAGATCCACACCACGTCCAAGAAGTGCCAGAACAGGCTCAGACACATCAGGCGAGTACGGTTACGCGCGGTCAGGCCTTTTTTGCCTACCTGAATCATCATCACGATAATCCAGATCAGGCCACTGGTAACGTGAATACCGTGCGTGCCAACCAAGGTAAAGAAGGCAGACAGGAATGCACTTTTGTCTGGACCAAAACCTTCGGCAATCAGGTGATGGAATTCGTAGATTTCCATCGCGATGAAGCCTGCACCGAACAGGAAGGTCAAGCCTAACCAGGTATTTACGGTGCCTACTTTACCTTTGTTCATCGCCAGCATGGCGAAGCCATAGGTGATGCTGCTAAATAACAGCAGGAAGGTTTCAACCAACACAAACGGCAGTTCAAAAATATCTTTGCCGGATGGGCCGTCAGCGGTGCCGTTGACCAAGACTGCATACGTTGCGAACAAGCTCGCGAACAGAATACAGTCGCTCATCAGGTAGACCCAGAAGCCGAACACTTTCGTGTCACCGGCGTCGTGGTGCCCATGCTCCGCATGGGCCTCCTGACCGTGAGTATGATGTAAAGTATCAGTTGTCATATTTCACGCCTGCTTTGCTAATTTGTTCAAAGTGTTGATTCTCAATACTTTCAATTTCAGGAACTTGAACGTAGTAATCAACATCATCGTTGAAGCTGTGCACGATCCACGTGGCAATCATGCCCAGGAAGCAGACAATCGCCAGCCACCAGATGTCCCAAATCATGGCAAAACCAAAGACGAGGCTGAAGCCTGCAATGATGACGCCTGCGCCAGTGTTACGTGGCATATGAATTGGTGCATATTTTTCTGGTTTCTTATAAGCGATACCTTCTTCTTTCAGCTCCCAGAATGCATCACGCGAATGAACCTGTGGCTCGATAGCGAAGTTATAGAACGGCGGTGGAGAAGACGTTGACCACTCCAGCGTACGGCCGCCCCATGGATCGCCGGTCAGATCGCGGTTCTGATCGCGGTCGCGAACAGACACGAAAATCTGAATCAGCTGGCAGGCAATACCGCATGCAATCAGCGCAGCGCCGCCCGCAGCAACCATCAGCAGAGGATGGAATGCAGGGTCAATTTGCTGGCTCAGACGACGAGTCATGCCCATGAAGCCCAAGCCGTACAGCGGCATGAAGGCAACGAAGAAGCCGATGATCCAGAACCAGAATGCGCGTTTGCCCCAAGTTTCGTTTAGCGTGAAGCCAAATGCTTTCGGGAACCAGTAAGTCATACCGGCGAAGCAACCGAATACCACACCGCCGATGATCACGTTATGGAAGTGCGCAATCAGGAACAGGCTGTTATGCAGAACAAAGTTTGCACCAGGAACAGCCAGCAGAACTCCGGTCATACCACCCACGGTAAAGGTGATGATGAAGCCAATAGTCCACAGCATCGCAGAGTTAAACACGATGCGGCCTTGGTACATGGTGAACAGCCAGTTGAAGATTTTTACCCCGGTCGGAATCGAGATAATCATCGTGGCTATACCGAAGAACGCATTGACGTTCGCACCTGACCCCATGGTAAAGAAGTGATGCAGCCAAACGATGAACGACAGAATGGTGATACACACGGTCGCCCATACCAGCGAGGTGTAGCCAAACAGACGTTTCTTACAGAAGGTTGCCACCACTTCGGAGAACACACCGAAGACAGGCAGAACCAAGATATACACTTCCGGATGGCCCCAGGCCCAAATCAGGTTGATGTACATCATCATGTTGCCGCCCATATCGTTGGTGAAGAAATGGGTGCCGAGGTAGCGGTCAGCCGTCAGTAAAGCAACGGTAACGGTTAAAATCGGGAAGGCAGCAATGATCAGAACGTTGGTGCACAATGCGGTCCATGTGAAAACCGGCATTTTCATCAGAGACATGCCAGGAGCACGCATTTTGATGATGGTGGCAAAGAAGTTAACGCCCGTCAGCAAGGTGCCCAAGCCGGATATCTGTAGACTCCATATCCAGTAATCGACCCCTACGCCAGGGCTGTACTCCTTACCTGATAGCGGTGGATAGGCCAACCAGCCAGTTTGAGCAAATTCGCCCACACCCAGCGACAGGTTGATCAGAACCACACCGGCAACGGTGAACCAGAAGCTCAGGTTATTCAGGAATGGGAAGGCAACGTCGCGAGCACCGATTTGCAACGGCACAACGACGTTCATCAGACCTACCACGAACGGCATTGCTACAAAGAAGATCATGATAACGCCGTGAGCGGTGAAGATCTGGTCGTAGTGATGCGGTGGCAAGAATCCGGCTTCACCGGCGGACGCAAGCGCCTGCTGGCTACGCATCATGATGGCATCGGCAAAGCCGCGCAGCAGCATGACAAACGCCACGATGATGTACATGATACCCAGACGTTTATGGTCAACCGAAGTTAGCCACTCCGTCCATAGGTATTTCCATTTTCCAAAATAGGTAATCAAAGCCAGAAGGGCCAGACCGCCTAAGATAATGCCGGCAACCGTAACCATAACAATCGGTTCATGGTACGGGACGGCGTCGAGTGTTAGTTTTCCAAACATCTGTTATTCCTCGGCTCCTGCGTGAGCGTGCTCACCCATGTCCATATCCATATGCTCGTCTTTCTTCATGTCCATCTTCTTGCTGCCCATGAATTTGTTAATCACATCGACAAACAATTCTGGATTAGCGCTAGAGAAGTATTCAACCGGATGGTATTCACTTGGCTTCGCTAATGCGTCGAATTCAGCCATGGTGGTCAGCTGATTAGGTGCTTTCTTAACGTTGGCAACCCACTGATCAAAGGTTTCATTATCGGGCGTTGCGATGGCGGTGAACTTCATTCCAGAGAATCCTGGACCGCTGTAGCTGCTGGAAATCCCGTTATATTTACCCGGTTCGTTGGCAATCAAATGCAGTTGGGTCTGCATGCCTGCCATCGCGTAAATCTGCCCACCTAAACGCGGAATGAAGAATGAGTTCATCACCGAGTTTGACGTGATGCGGAAATTAACCGGAGTATTGGCTGGGAAAGCCAGTTCATTAACGGTTGCAATCCCCAAGTCTGGATAAACGAACAACCATTTCCAGTCGAGTGAAATTACATCAACACGGATTGGTTTAACGTCGGAGACCAGTGGTTTATACGGATCAAGTTCGTGAGTCGTTTTCCACGTCAATGTTGCGAGGATAGCGATAATGATAATTGGCACTGTCCAAACGACAGCTTCAATTTTATTAGAGTGAGACCAGTTGGGAGTGTATTTGGCATCAGTATTTGACGCGCGGAATTTACGCGTAAATACAATTGTCATTACGATTACTGGAATCACCACGATTAACATCAGCCCAAGGGCAGTCAGTATCAGGGATCTCTGCTCTAGACCTATTTGTCCTTTAGGATCCAGAAGCGCCATATCACAACCGCTCAGCAAGGCCGAGGCTGCGATTAAAGATAATATCCCAAAGCTTTTATTTAATTTACTGAGTCTCATCTAACGACCTCAATCGAAGGCTCTCTGTCGTCCCAAATGTAGGGGCATTTTACGGGAAGGTTGCAGATCTGTAAACATTCTTAAAGGTCTGTCACTCCATTGTTTAAAAAGTCCAGTTTGTTTGTTCTAAATGTCGCATTTCATGGTGTGTTTAAGGCGAAATGTAGCTATCAAATCAGAGGCTTATTTTCACTTTGTTGTAACAAAGTAAATGTAACAAAAAATATTTACGTACCTCTGGAAATCACGTTTTGTCACTTCTAGCCTAGCTCCTAATCTGCGGTTAGCCCATGTATTGCCAGCTTTAAATAGGAATATGTGACACAGATCGTAGGGATATGTAACTCGTTACATTTAGGTTTATTTATTCTCTTAGAAGGCACGAAACGTGAAAGAGATCTCTATTTGTTAATTTTTTGTTCTTCATTTTTCTGACGTCTAAATGAATTTAGCGTGAAAATTGAACAGTTGCTTAGGTGTGAAAATACAGAAAAATATCAGTAGAAAATTATTTAATGGATAATTAAGCGGCAAATTTGAATAATAAAAAAAACGCTGCCTAAAATATAGGCAGCGTTTTTTTTATTATTTTAAGACTTAAATTAATTTAGTTACGGAATTAAATTGTCGGCTGTAGATCGCGCTGGCTGCGATAATCCAAACCCGCGCCAAGTAAAATGCCAAATAAGCTCAGCAATAAACCAATATTTAACAGCCAATCCATGAGGACATCAGCACTCGAGCCAGAAAGAGTTTCTACGAGCAGCCCAAGCAGCCATAATGCAATCAAAATGCATCCGACCAACAGTGATTGAGAGGCCAGCTTATAGGCTCGAGCAAAGCGGGTTCGGCGCGAGAACTCACCGGTGGTTTGTGTGTATTCCAAGGTTTTGCGGCAGGCGACCAGCAGCAAGAGCCCAGGAACGGCGGCGACGATCGAGAAAAGATAGAACAACGGCCAGCCATGTAATTCAACAAACCAACCCGCAACCGGCCCTACATAGACACGACCTACGGCTGAAAGCGCCGACAATAGAGCGAATTGGGTTGCTGAGAATGACTTGTTACACAGCGTCATTAACAGTGCGACGAATGCCGCGGTGCCCATTCCCCCACAGAGGTTCTCCAGAAAAATGGCGCTGCCCATGGTGAGCAGGTTTTTATCGGTCACCGCCAGCAGCCAGTAGCCAAAATTGGATACCCCTTGCAAGATACCAAATAGCATCAATGCGCGGAAAAGGGACAGGCGTTGCATCAGTACGCCGCCAAACAAGGCGCCAACGATGGTGGCAAACAACCCTAACGTTTTGTTGACGATACCAACTTCACCCGCGTCGAATCCGACACCGCGAATCAGAAACGTTGTGCTCAAACTGCCGGCGAAAGCATCACCCATCTTGTACATCACGATGAGTAATAAAATTAGCCACGCATTATTTCGGCCAAAGAAATCCTTAAGCGGCTCAATCACGGCCTGTTCAAGCGTGCGTGGTGCAGGCGCTGATACCTGAGGTTCTGGAGCAAATAGCGTAGCAGCGATACCGATCAGCATTAAACCAGCCATCAGCCAATAGGTGCCTTGCCAGCCAAAATAGCGATCGGCTAACCACAGCGCTAACCCACCGGAAACCAGCATCGCCAGCCGATAGCCCAAAACGGAAACAGCCGCGCCGGTTCCGCGTTCTTCAGCGCTAAGCAAATCAGTTTTATAGGCGTCGAAGACAATATCTTGGGAGGCTGAGCAGAATGCGACGATGACGGCCAATCCTGCCAGCCACCACAGATGCTGGATAGGATTGAGTAATCCCATGGCAAAGATGGTGATAAGTAGCAGGATTTGAGTCACTAAAAGCCAGCCACGGCGGCGACCAAGGAAGGAAGGCGTATAGCGATCCATCATCGGTGACCATAGGAATTTAAAAACGTAGGCCTGACCAACCAGTGAAAAGAATCCGATCGTTTTGAGATCGACGTTGGCAACGGTCATCCAAGCCTGAAGTGTACCGGAAGTTAATGCGAGAGGAAGGCCAGAGGCAAAACCCAACAGTAATAAAATGACCGTATTACGCTGGGTGAAAATAGCTAAGTTTGAATTAGACATTCAATTGATTCCCATGCTCTGCCCAAGGTCGGGCAGAGCGGGGTGAAAACGGCGTATGCTCATCATCATTCGATCGTGCTCTTATCCGGCAAAACGAATGGCTCTGAGCATAGAGATTAACGTGCGTTGGCTTTGATGAAGTCGCTGATGCTAGTGTCTTGCGCCATGTTAGATACGATGTCTGACATGGTATTATTGACGGCATTAGTGATTTTGCTATTCGATGCGGTAAATGCACCTTGCTCGTTGTAAACAGAGCGATAGTTTTTCACCTGCTTATTACCATTTTTCGCCTGTGCGATGATAGAAATATCAGCATTGGTGGTGATGTTGTAACGCAGATTGCCTTCTTTCACATCGGCATACAGCTGGTTGACAACGATCTGCAAATCAACAGCGCCGCTTGGACCGACCATATAACCGCGCTTAGTCATCTGATTTTCCAACACTTCCTGCAGCAAGAAACGCAGATCGCGTGAAGGCGTCAGCGTGACTAACTCACCATCGCGATTAACTTTTGCCAGCGCCTTATCTTGGCGAACATCCGCACCGTTAATGCTGATCGTGATGCCTTGCAAGGTTGGATCCTGCTGTGGCAAGGCCATCTTAGGGTTAACGTCTATTGTATTGGTGCTGGTTGCGCATCCGGCCAAAGCGAAAACGGCCAAAAGCGGGAAAAACAGTTTTTTGATCATATTCATCGAGTTAATAACCATTTTACGTGGGAAGACGCCGTGCTCATCCTTCATCTATGACTGAGTTATGACTGAGTATGATTATGACGAGCCAACGGGCTTTACGGACAAAATATCCGCCATCATAGCATTGCCATTGGGATGTTGAAGCCCCCTATAAATATTTTTATCTTAAGGATAATGAAATCACTAACGTGGTGGCGTTTTGTCTTTCTGTTTAAACATTAAACTGACTTTTAAAGCCACCCATTTGAATGATAGACAGAAAATTTTTATAAGTTACGCTACGCAAAACACGATAAAAATGTTTTGTAGCGGCGTTAGTTGTGAAAAAACAGCTACGCTTAACGTTAAGATGTGTTTTCCGATTGGGCGTTTGTCCGCCCCTGATGCGGGCTGCCACTGATAATACTTGTGATGGCTTAGCCGTTCCGAGAAGGAAATACATTCCATTAAGAGCAGCGCTCTTTCTGCCGATGCAGTATGAGGGGATATCTTATGATGAGAGAACAGATAGAAGCAAAGTTACGCGCCGCGTTTGAACCTTTCTATCTTGAGGTGGTTGATGAAAGCTATCGCCATAACGTACCGGCAGGTTCTGAAAGTCACTTTAAAGTTGTCATGGTTAGCGATCGTTTCCAAGGCGAGCGCTTCTTGACGCGTCATCGTTCTATATATGGCGTTCTGTCAGAGGAACTGGCTGATGGTGTGCATGCGTTAGCCTTACATACCTATACCCATAAAGAGTGGGAGGCGTTGCAAGATACGGTTCCTGCATCACCACCCTGTCGCGGGGCTGGCACCCTAGCCTAAGCTAACTTGCTTAAATAGGCGGCGAAAAGGCAAGTAAATTACCACGAAGGTGGAACTCTTAGCCGTTTTTGCTGTATTAATAGCGTGTTTGACGAGAAACGGCCCGAGTGGCCGTTTCTTTTTGTGTAGCAACTTTATGACTTAGGTGCGCACGCGATTTCGTGACTTTGGCCCGTGGAACTTGGCGCTACAACGTTCTACTGTTGTACCCGAGTTGCCGAGGTATCGCTCGAAACTGTGAATCACGCCGCGGACAGTTGGCGTGCGGTTCTCGACTCATCGCTCATGCATCGCTATAATGTCGCGTCTATTTTTTCCTGAATGTATTCGGGACGCTTCTACGCCCAAAGTACTTGATGTTGTTGCTAGGCGGCCAGCGAGTGAATCCCGATGAGCTTACACCGGTAAGTGATTAGGGTGAATAACCGCAGCCAACACCGTAGCGGCTTCAAGTAAGAAGGGATAAACAGGGAACACGGTTCTGCTGAAAGCGGCCGTCCCGGTTCTGTGAAGTCGGGTTTTCTTCATTGAAAACGACTTCTGGAGTTGACCGAGCACTGTGATTTTTTGAGGTATAAGATGCAAGTTTCTGTTGAAACCACCGAAGGCCTTGGCCGCCGCGTAAATATTACTGTTGCAGCCGACAGCATTGAAAAAGCAGTAAACAGTGAGCTGGTCAACGTGGCTAAAAAAGCACGTATCGACGGCTTCCGTAAAGGTAAAGTGCCAATGCACATTATCTCTCAGCGTTATGGCGCATCTGTTCGCCAGGACGTTCTGGGCGATCTGATGCAGCGTAACTTCGTTGATGCGATCATCAAAGAAAAACTGAATCCAGCTGGCGCGCCTAACTATGTACCAGGCGAATACAAACTGGGCGAAGACTTCTCTTTCGCGGTTGAATTCGAAGTTTACCCAGAGATCGATCTGAAAGATCTGGAAAGCATCGAAGTTGAAAAGCCAGTTGTTGAAGTAACTGACGCTGACGTTGACGCGATGCTGGACACCCTGCGTAAGCAGCAGGCAACTTGGACTGCAATCGAACGTGCAGTTGAAGCTGAAGACCGCGTAACCGTAGATTTCACCGGTTCTATCGACGGCGAAGTTTTCGAAGGCGGCAAAGCCTCTGATTTCGTTCTGGCAATGGGCCAGGGTCGTATGATCCCAGGTTTCGAAGAAGGTATTCTGGGCCACAAAGCGGGTGAAGAATTCGCTATCGAAGTGACCTTCCCAGAAGATTACCACGCTGAAAACCTGAAAGGTAAAGCGGCTAAATTCGATATCGTTCTGAAGAAAGTTGAAGAACGCGAACTGCCAGAATTCACCGAAGAATTCATCAAACGTTTCGGCGTTGCTGATGGTTCTCTGGATGGTCTGAAAGCTGAAGTGCGTAAAAACATGGAACGCGAACTGAAAGGCGCAGTACGTAACCGTATCAAGTCTCAGGTTATCGACGGTCTGGTTAAAGCAAACGACATCGACGTTCCAGCTGCACTGATTGACGGTGAAGTTGACGTTCTGCGTCGTCAGGCTGCACAGCGTTTCGGTGGCAACGAGAAACAAGCTCTGGAACTGCCACGCGAACTGTTCGAAGAACAGGCTAAACGTCGCGTTGTTGTAGGTCTGTTGCTGGGTGAAGTTATCACCAAGAAAGAGCTGAAAGCTGATGAAGATCGCGTTAAAGCGCTGATCGAAGAAATGGCTTCTGCTTACGAAGATCCAAAAGAAGTGGTTGAGTTCTACAGCAAAAATAAAGAGCTGATGAACAACATGCGTAATGTTGCTCTGGAAGAACAAGCTGTTGAAGCACTGCTGGCTAGCGCTAAAGTGTCTGAAAAAGCGACCAACTTCAGCGAACTGATGAACCAGACTCAGGCTGCGTAATGTTGCTCTGAACGGCTTATTCGTTCCGAAGTAATAAAAACCTTCGCTCTTGGGCGAAGGTTTTTTTATGGGAAAAGGTTTATTTCTTTGATTACTGTCCCCAAATATTGGCTAAGTGTCTAACCTATAACAACAGACACAGACAGTTGAGCATGGTCAACATAGTTTATCTACAGTAGAATCAAAGCAAATAATGCCAAAGTGATTTCTATAGGAGACGGTTAATGTCATACAGTGGCGAGCGTGATTTAGCACCGCACATGGCCTTAGTGCCAATGGTTGTTGAACAGACTTCGCGTGGCGAACGTTCATACGATATTTTTTCCCGTCTGTTGAAAGAACGAATCATCTTCCTGACTGGTCAGGTTGAAGATCACATGGCAAATCTGATCGTGGCTCAGATGCTGTTCCTCGAAGCAGAAAACCCAGAGAAAGATATCCATCTTTATATCAACTCACCGGGTGGCGTTATTACTGCAGGCATGTCAATTTATGACACCATGCAGTTTATCAAACCCGATGTGAGCACCATCTGTATGGGACAGGCGTGTTCCATGGGCGCGTTTCTGCTGACGGCAGGGGCGAAAGGTAAGCGTTTCTGCCTGCCAAATTCACGCGTGATGATTCACCAGCCGTTGGGTGGTTTCCAAGGGCAGGCGACGGATATTGAAATTCACGCCAAAGAAATCCTGAAAGTTAAAGCTCGTATGAATGAGCTAATGGCAAAACATTCAGGTAAATCGCTCGAAGAAATCGAGCGTGATACCGAACGTGACCGCTTCTTGTCAGCGGACGAAGCTGTAGAGTACGGCTTGGTTGATTCGGTAATGACTCACCGCGGCTGATTGTGTCAGACTACGGCCTAGATTCAGGACGTCTGTGAGACCTATTATCTCGTCCAGCCGCCGATAGCGTGACTATCATGTTACGGCGGGTTGCCGATATACTATAGTGAATATAAAGCGCGGAGCGATGCCCGCATCGCGCTAATGGGTTACATAGACTACGCTGATAGGCCGTTTTGCGCAGATTGGTCGCACTGCCGTTGAGCGGTCTTAGCCGTAATAGGCTGATTCGACGGGACAGATACTTAATGAAAGAGGTTTACTGATGACAGATAAGCGCAAAGACGGTTCAGGCAAGCTGCTGTACTGTTCTTTTTGCGGCAAAAGCCAGCATGAAGTTCGTAAGCTGATCGCCGGGCCGTCAGTGTATATCTGCGACGAGTGTGTCGATCTGTGTAATGACATCATTCGCGAAGAGATTAAAGAAGTTGCTCCACACCGTGAGCGCAGCTCTCTGCCAACGCCGCATGAAATCCGTAACCATTTAGATGATTACGTTATTGGTCAGGAACAGGCGAAAAAAGTCTTGGCGGTAGCGGTGTATAACCACTACAAGCGCCTGCGTAACGGCGATAGCAGCAACGGTGTCGAACTGGGCAAAAGTAATATCTTGCTGATCGGTCCAACCGGTAGCGGTAAAACTTTGCTGGCGGAAACGCTGGCACGTTTCCTTGATGTGCCATTTACCATGGCTGATGCAACGACCCTAACCGAAGCCGGTTATGTGGGCGAAGACGTTGAAAATATCATTCAGAAGCTATTGCAGAAGTGTGATTACGACGTTCAGAAAGCACAGCGCGGTATCGTATACATTGATGAAATCGATAAGATTTCTCGTAAGTCTGACAACCCGTCTATCACCCGTGATGTTTCAGGTGAAGGCGTACAGCAGGCATTGCTGAAGCTGATTGAAGGTACTATCGCTGCGGTTCCACCTCAGGGCGGCCGTAAGCATCCACAGCAGGAATTCTTACAGGTTGATACCTCTAAGATCCTGTTTATCTGTGGCGGTGCTTTCGCCGGCTTGGATAAAGTGATTGGCCAGCGTGTGAATACCGGCACCGGTATTGGTTTTGGCGCAACGGTTAAAGCGTTGTCTGAAAAAGCAACCGAAGGCGAGTTGCTGGCTCAGGCAGAACCAGAAGATTTGATCAAATTTGGTCTGATCCCTGAGTTCATCGGTCGTTTGCCAGTTGTCGCTACCCTGCGTGAACTGAGTGAAGACGCGCTGATTCAGATCCTGAAAGAGCCAAAAAATGCCCTGACCAAACAGTATCAGGCATTATTTAATCTGGAAGGTGTAGATCTGGAGTTCCGTGACGAAGCCCTGACGGCTATCGCGAAAAAAGCGATGGCGCGTAAAACAGGTGCTCGTGGTCTGCGTTCTATCGTTGAAGGCGCGTTGCTGGAAACGATGTACGACTTACCATCAATGGAAAACGTCGAAAAAGTGGTTGTCGACGAAAACGTCATTGAAGGTCAGGCGGAGCCAATGCTGATTTATGGCAAACCAGAAGCACAAGCTTCTGGCGAATAATTAGCCAGTAAACTGATGGGTTATCAATAAAATGGGGGATTTTATCTCCCATTTTTTTTTCTGTTGTTGTTTGCGTTGAATCCCTGGTAAACATCCCCATATACTCAGATACAAACTGGGTGAAGCAACAACGTAAAACGGGTTGTAAGATTCCCATAACCTGGCGGAAGCTAAACTAAGAGAGAGCTCTATGAATCCTGAGCGTTCCGAACGCATAGAAATCCCCGTATTGCCTCTGCGCGATGTGGTGGTTTATCCGCACATGGTGATTCCATTGTTCGTAGGCCGGGAAAAGTCAATCCGGTGCCTAGAAGCCGCAATGGATCACGACAAGAAGATCCTGCTGGTCGCGCAAAAGGAAGCCTCAACGGATGAACCAGGGGTAAATGACCTTTTCTCTGTAGGTACCGTTGCCTCTATTTTACAGATGCTGAAATTGCCCGATGGCACCGTCAAAGTGCTGGTTGAGGGACTTCAGCGTGCGAAAATCACTACGTTATCTGACAGTGGTGAACATTTTGCTGCACAGGCTGAATATTTAGAAATTCCAGAAATGGACGAGCGCGAACAAGAAGTGCTGGTTCGTACCGCCATTAATCAGTTTGAAGGCTATATCAAACTGAATAAAAAGATCCCACCAGAAGTGCTGACATCGCTCAACAGTATTGACGATGCGGCTAAGCTGGCAGATACCATTGCTGCACACATGCCGTTGAAGTTAAACGACAAGCAGGCCGTGCTGGAAATGTCAGACGTGACCGAGCGTCTAGAATATCTGATGGCGATGATGGAGTCTGAAATCGATCTGCTGCAGGTTGAAAAACGCATTCGTAACCGCGTTAAAAAGCAGATGGAAAAGAGCCAGCGCGAGTACTATCTGAATGAGCAAATGAAAGCGATTCAGAAAGAACTGGGCGAAATGGACGACACGCCAGACGAATTCGAAGCGCTGAAACGCAAAATCGAAGCGGCAAAAATGCCGAAAGACGCGCGCGAGAAAACGGAAGCCGAGCTGCAAAAGCTGAAGATGATGTCGCCGATGTCCGCTGAAGCAACCGTGGTGCGTGGCTATATCGATTGGATGATTCAGGTTCCGTGGAATGCGCGCAGCAAGGTCAAAAAAGATCTAAATAAAGCGCAGGAAATTCTGGATACCGATCATTACGGTCTTGAGCGCGTCAAAGACCGAATTCTGGAATATTTAGCGGTTCAGAGTCGTGTTAGCAAAATTAAAGGGCCTATCCTCTGTCTGGTTGGGCCTCCAGGGGTCGGTAAGACCTCTTTGGGTCAGTCTATTGCCCGTGCTACGGGGCGTCAGTATGTCCGTATGGCGCTGGGTGGCGTGCGTGATGAAGCCGAAATTCGCGGCCATCGTCGTACTTATATCGGTTCTATGCCGGGTAAACTGATCCAGAAGATGGCCAAGGTTGGGGTGAAAAACCCACTGTTCCTGCTCGATGAGATCGACAAAATGTCTTCGGACATGCGTGGCGATCCGGCTTCAGCGCTGCTGGAAGTTCTGGATCCAGAACAGAATATCGCGTTCAACGACCACTATCTGGAAGTTGATTACGATCTGTCTGACGTGATGTTTGTGGCAACATCGAACTCGATGAACATTCCTGCGCCGTTGTTGGATCGTATGGAAGTGATTCGTCTGTCGGGTTACACCGAAGATGAAAAGCTCAACATTGCGAAACAGCATCTGCTGCCAAAACAGTTGGAACGCAACGCACTGAAAAAAGGTGAGTTGACGGTTGATGACAGCGCAATTAGCGGCATTATTCGCTATTACACGCGTGAAGCGGGCGTGCGTAGTCTGGAACGTGAAATCTCAAAACTGTGCCGTAAGGCGGTTAAAAATCTGCTGATGGATAAATCCGTTAAGCATATTGAGATCAACGGCGACAACCTGAAAGACTTCTTAGGTGTGCAGCGCTACGACTATGGCCGTGCGGACAGTGAAAACCGCGTGGGTCAGGTTACTGGCTTGGCATGGACTGAAGTAGGCGGCGATTTGCTGACGATTGAAACCGCATGCGTGCCAGGCAAAGGCAAGCTGACGTATACCGGTTCTTTAGGTGAAGTCATGCAGGAATCCATCCAGGCGGCGTTGACCGTGGTACGCGCTCGTGCTGAGAAATTGGGTATCAACCCTGATTTCTACGAAAAGCGTGATATTCACGTCCATGTGCCTGAAGGTGCTACGCCGAAAGATGGTCCAAGTGCGGGTATTGCGATGTGCACCGCGCTGGTTTCATGCTTAACCGGTAATCCTGTGCGTGCCGATGTTGCTATGACCGGTGAAATTACGCTGCGTGGGTTAGTGTTGCCTATCGGTGGTTTGAAAGAAAAACTGCTGGCAGCTCACCGCGGTGGAATTAAAACCGTGCTGATCCCAGACGAAAACAAACGCGATTTGGAAGAGATTCCAGACAACGTGTTGGCCGATCTGGATATCCATCCGGTGAAGCGAATTGATGAAGTTTTAGCCTTGGCGCTGCAAAATTCACCATTCGGAATGGAAGTGGTTACTGCGAAATAGTGATATATCGCATAAACCGCTGATAAAACCTATGCTGGCAGTCTATTTCGGACTTGCCAGCATTTTTTTGTGCAGCTAACTTAGAGCCCTGTCAAATTAGGAAAAGCCGCATCTCATGTGTCTTGCCATGAACTGACAGGATTGATATAACTGCAGCGCAGCCGTACCCTAAGGACAATATTCCAGTACGGCATAAGATTTCTAAAGGGGATGAAAGAGTGAATAAGTCACAACTGGTCGATAAGATTGCCGAAGGCGCAGATATTTCTAAAGCAGCAGCTGGCCGTGCATTAGATGCGATTATTGCGTCTGTTACTGAGTCTTTGCAGAGCGGTGATTCTGTTGCTCTGGTCGGTTTTGGTACTTTTGACGTGCGCGAACGTTCTGCACGTACTGGCCGTAACCCTCAGACAGGTAAAGAAATCAGCATTCCTGCTGCCAAAGTACCTGGTTTCCGTGCTGGCAAGGCACTGAAAGACGCTGTTAATTAATAATGCGTCTGACTCAACCGTCTGAATTTGTTTGTATGTTATGAAGCCACGTGAGTGGAAACAATGAAACATTAGACTGACGTGGCTGAGTTGCTAGGGTAAAATACAAGGCGCATCATAACTGATGCGCTTTTTTTTATGGCTGAAGTTTCATGGAAACAGAGCCTTTCCCAGTAGGTCGATTCGGTTAATGGGATAGGTTTTTGATCTTATAGCCCAATTTTATCGTATTACGTGTGCAGTGTTGGCTACGAATCAGATAGACTGAGCCGACAAAAATTACTGTATTACCCACAATCACAGCGGAGTGTTGCCACACTATGATGGACAATTTACGCGCGGCCGCTAATCACGTCGTGCTCAAAATCATCCTGGGCCTAATCATCGTGTCATTTGTTTTGACCGGGGTAGGGGGTTATTTGACCGGCGGTTCCGGTGACTATGCGGCTAAGGTCGATGGTCAGGAAATTAGCCGTGGTCAGCTTGAGCAAGCGGTTCAAAGCGAACGTAGTCGCTTACAGCAGCAATTGGGCGACCAATTTTCAGTGTTGGCAGGTAACGAAGGCTATATGAAGGAACTGCGCAAGCAGGCTCTTAATCGCCTAATTGATGACACTCTGCTTGATCAGTACGCCAAGAAATTGGGTCTGGGGATCAGCGATGAGCAGGTGAAAGAAGCTATCTGGGCAATGCCTTACTTCCAGACCAACAACCAGTTCGACAATGCTAAGTATCTGAACATTATTGCCAATATGGGATTGAGCCCAGATACCTATGCGCAGTTGGTTCGCCAGCAGCTCACCAGCCAACAGCTGATTCAGGCTTACACCGCAACGGGCTTCACGCTGCCGGTAGAAGTTGAAGCGATGGCAGCGCTAACGATGCAGCAACGCGATGTGCGTTTGGCAACGATTGATATCAAAGCGTTGGAGAAAGCTCAGCAGGTTACTGATGAAGAGCTGAAATCCTACTACGAGCAAAACCGAAATAGTTTTATTGCGCCGGAAGAAGTGAAGGTTAGCTATATCGAAATGGATGCCGCGGCGATTCAGGACAAAATTACCGTTTCTGATGAGGATATCGCAGCTTATTACGATCAGCATAAATCCAGCTACACCCAGCCGGAGCGCAAAGATTACAGCGTTATTCAGGTAAAAACTGAAGCCGATGCTAAAGCGGTATTGGATGAACTGAACGGCGGTGCTGATTTCGCTAAAGTCGCTGCTGAGAAATCTACTGACATCATCTCGCGTAAAAACGGCGGTGAGTTGGGATGGCTAGAGCCGGGCACTACGCCAGATGAAATTCTGGGCGCTAAGTTAACCACTAAAGGTCAGCTGTCAGGCGCGGTAAAATCAAGCGTTGGCTACCTCGTTATTCGCCTGAATGACGTGAAACCAGAGCAGGTAAAACCTCTGGCTGAAGTCCGTGCGGATATTGCCACTCAGGTAAAACAACAGAAAGCGCTGGATGCTTACTATGCGTTACAGCAAAAAGTGAGTGACTCTGCAACCAGCGATAATGAATCACTGGCGGGCGCAGAAGAAGCGGCCGGCGTGAAGGCGATTGAAACTGGCTGGTTTACACGCGACAGCGTTCCTGCAGCGCTGAACTTCAAACCCGTTACTCAGGCCATCTTCGATGGTTCTCTGATTGGTGAGAATGGCGCTCCAGGAAGCAACTCTGATGTGATCAGCGCCGAAGGCGACCGTGCTTTTGTGATCCGTATCTCTGGTCATAAGCCAGAAGGGGTTAAACCGATGGATCAGGTTAAAGATCAAATCACCAATATGGTGAAGCGTCAGAAAGCCATCCAGCAGGCACGTAATGAAGGCGACAAACTGCTGAGCGCATTGCAGTCAGGTAAAGGTGACGAAGCGCTGAAAGCTGCGGGGATTAGTTTCGGTGCAGAGCAGACGTTGACGCGAGCCTCTGAGGATCGTCAGTTAGCCGATACCGTGTTTGCCATGGCGCAGCCAAAAGATAACAAGCCGGTTTATGGTTTGGCCCAAGATCGTCAAGACAACATCGTGCTGATCCAATTGGATGCGGTTAAGTCGGGTCATATGAGTAATGAAGAACTTAAAGCCTTCTCTTCTCAGATGTTGACCGGTGCAACCGGCATTACCTTCGACTCTCTGATGGATAATCTGCGTTCAAATGCCAAAATTAAATTAGGCAGCGCAGCGAGCGAAATGCAGTAAGCATCGCACTAAATTTGCATCCTGATGCAATCTCAAAAGGCCGCTTATGCGGCCTTTTCCATATCTGGAGAATGGTGTTTGTTATGTTTTTTTTCCTGCTGCACTCTGTGTTCGCTGACACACAACAGGAGAACTTCAGCATGAAAAAGCAAAAAATGATGGTGCAATTAATCGGGGTATGGGCTGTGCTTACAGGGGCCTTGCTGCTGCCGTTACAGGCTCAATCAGCGACGCCTGCTAAACCTATAACCCCTAACGTTGAACAAACACAAAAAGCCACGGACCCTCAGCCGGTAATTAAAGATGCCTCACCGGGTGCTGTGGGAACCAGCATCAATATCAACACCGCCAGTGCGCAAGAGATAGCAACGGCGCTCAACGGTGTTGGCCTGAAGAAAGCGCAGGCGATCGTGGAATATCGTGAGAAAAACGGGGCCTTTACCCAGATCGAGCAATTGGAAGAGGTGAAAGGAATTGGCGCAGCATTAATCGCACGTAACCGCGATCGCTTAAAATTGTGATCGAGCACAAAATTCAGTGGTCAAACCAGTTTGGTTTTTTAGCGCTCTGCTACTTTCAATAGTGCGCTAAGAATTAAAAATAGCTGAGCAGGCGACTGCATATTTGCAGTCGCTTCAGTCAACTACTGGAAAAGGCCATATGAACGATGAGCAATGCAACCATCATTAAGGTTCGAGGATATCATTTAGATGTTTATCAGCATGTTAATAACGCCCGTTACCTCGAGTTCCTTGAGGAGGCGCGTTGGCAGTGGCTTGAAGACCACGGTGCTTTTGATTGGATGATGAAGGAGGCCATCGCGTTTATGGTGGTGAATCTCAACATCAACTATCGTCGCGGCGCGGTGCTAAATGATGAGCTGGTGGTGGAGAGTAAGCTGCATCAGCTTAATGGGCGCAGCGGCGTGTTAAATCAAACTATCACTCGTACTTCAGACAATGAAATTATCATTGATGCTGCTTTAACGTTTGTTTGTACCGATCTGAGAACGCAAAAAGCATTGCCTTTAGAAGGTGCATTACGCGACCGTTTGCTGGAATTGAGCGGAGATAAGTGAAAATCATAAAATGAGCCGCCAATACGAGAATATAGCGGCTCATTGAAACGTGATCTTATAGGTTGATGTTGATCATGATAGCTTGATTTTAGGGGGAGCACACCGATGGGGGCGTAGCGGCGTAAGCCGCCGACAACTTTGCCTGGAGCAAAGTTGAACAACGCGTAAGCGTTGCCCTTTAGGGAGGAACACATGGATGTGTTCCGTAACCGCCCCGCGGTGTGGTAGACCCGTGTATCTCGATCTTATAAACGATAGACAAAAATCTTACAGACCGGTTTTTTCTTTCAGGCTTGCAGAAACCGCCGCGCGGTTCGCTAAATAATCATTGAGCCCGTGCGAACGCAAATGACAGGCAGCGCATTCACCGCAGCCGTCACCCTGAATGCCGTTGTAGCAGGTGAGCGTTTCCTGACGCACCAGATCAAGTTTTTGGTAATGATCGGCTAGTGCCCACGTTTCTGCTTTGTTCAGCCACATCAACGGGGTTTCGAAACGAACGTCGCGCGCCATGCCTAAGACAATTGCTTTGTTTAACGCTTTCACAAATTCGTCACGGCAGTCTGGGTAGCCGGAGAAATCAGTTTCGCATACGCCGGTAATCACGGCCTCGGCCTGCACTTGATAAGCATAAATGGCG
Organism: Hafnia alvei; assembly: GCF_964063325.1. Lineage (NCBI taxonomy): Bacteria > Pseudomonadati > Pseudomonadota > Gammaproteobacteria > Enterobacterales > Hafniaceae > Hafnia > Hafnia alvei. The sequence continues at coordinate 3,536,921 of NZ_OZ061315.1, read as the reverse complement.
GCTAAGGTCAGAAACAGAATATTGCGGCCAGGCACAAAGGTATTTGGAATACCGTCTTCGCTTTCGGTTGGAACCGGAATGTTGTCGCGGGTAAGGCTGCTTATCGCCAGTTCGTTAAGCAAGCCAACATCGAGCACTTTATGCGCTGATGCGCCAAGCTTAATGGCGAGATCGCGTGCCACATCAATCTCAGCACGATGGCGTTGGCCATAATCAAAAGTGATGCAATGCACTTCATCATAACGTTCCAAAGCTTGAATTAAACAAGTTGTGGAGTCTTGACCGCCACTGAATACTACCACCGCGCGTTTCATTGCCTTACCTCTATCAATCTAAAAAAAGATAGGCAGGCAATAAAATTGCCTGCCATAACGCTGCCTATGGTAACGGCTATGGAAAGAGATGAACAGCCAGACTATTCATCCGTAGGCGCGGGAACCCATGCACGACAGAAATCGAACCACCCATAGGCGGTAAGCGTCACGCCTTCTACGCGAGGAGGTGCACTGATTTGATACTGGTAATTAAACAGCGGCATGATGATGCTTTGCTGCATGAGATGGGTGTAATAATCCCGTAGAGCATGGTGGCGCTGCGTTTCGTCCGCTAACTGTTGCACGCCATCAAGCACCGAACAACATTGCTGCTGCTCTTCGTCACTCAAAATCGCCTGCCAAAGCACATCAATCCGCAGCCAATTCTCCAAGGCCACTTCCGGCGACTCGCCGATTAATCTGTCGCCTAAAATAATGTCGACGTCGGCAAACTGCTCATTAGATTCCCAACGCTTACCGTCATAGAAGCGTACTTCTAACTCACATCCAGCCTGTGCTAAGCGTTCCTGTAGTCGGTCGGAAAGCGCGGTGAGCTCTGCCGGTGGATGGTAAAGCAACGTGAGCTTCGGGGGCAGCGTAATCGGCTCAGGAGTAGGTTCCGGCAGTGGCCAGCCAGTAAGCATTGCGCTGCTGCGTGCGATCAAACCATTTTCAATCGGGAGATGATTGAGCGTATTTTCCTCGCGTATCAGCGTCGTGAGGTAACGGCTTTGAGCCGCTGTGAGTTTTCCGCGCTTCTGATTGAGAGCGATATAACAAAAGCCGACGCTGGTGCTGCGCTGTACCGGACGCACGCTAGCCAATTCCTCATACTGCCCGATGGTTATTTTTACCGGATGCTGGCTGCTGGAGGCTGACGCCTGCTCTGGACTGGATGTGATCCAATATTCAATCGCATGCAGGTAAGGGCGGTGCAGATGATAGCTGCTGTGCTGCTCAAGCCTAATGAGCATGTCTGACGAGCTGATCTGACGAAAAGGCCCCGCGCCAATTTCAGGATAATCAGGATGAGGCAAAAGGCAGAGTAAATCAGCCAGACGGTGAGCAAGCCAATAGTCTGCACGCTTTAAGGTAAAACGAATACATAGCGCATGGGGCAGAGAAATATCCGCGATGCTACTCAGAAAACTCCCGCAGCGAGGATGATGGCACAGCTGTTTTAGCCGCTGAACCAATTGTTCGGCAGATATAGGTTGTCCATTGTGCCAGCGCAAATCGCTACGCAGTAAAAACTGCCACTGCAGACCATCGGCGCTGGTTTGCCAATGATGTGCTAAATCGGGCTGTGGATGAGGATTACCGGTTTCAAAGCGAGTGAGCCCGGCATGGATTGTATGGGCAAGATGCTGTTCGGCGCGCCCGGTTAGCGCCAACGGCGCGATAGGTTCGAGCGTTCGATAGTACGGAATACGCAGCGTAGGAAGGTCCGCATCCCATTGACCGCCCAGATGCGGCATAAGCAGTTCATTGAGATGAATAGGGTCACGTTCGGCCAGCTTTAATGCATTTTGATGGTCGCCCGCGTTGAGCAGTTGCTGCATTAGGTTGGCTCGAAGCTGTTGTTCAGGAATAACGCAGTGCAAACGTGCGCGTTTCCCACGGCCCGCTGTTGCATGCCACTCCAACCACTTCAGCTCTTGAAGCTGGGCTAACAACGTACGCACGTGGCGTTCGCTACAGCAGAAAACCCCAGCCAGTTCAGCCACGGTTGTCTGAATAGGAGCATCGCCAGCGAACTGGTTTAAACGTTGATATTGGCTAAGTCTTTGCAGCAGGCGCATCGTTAAATCCTGAACAATTTTCTTCAATTGTTCACTATTAGTTCCGTAAATGCCACGCCATACTGTTTATCTCACTATATTCGTCACAAAAATGATTCGTCACAAAAAGAGGTTTCGGTATGGTTCGTTTAGCAGCCTTTGATATGGATGGCACACTGCTGATGCCTAATCATCAGGTTGGGGCTGAAACCTTAGATGTGCTGCATCGTTTATCTGAGAACCAGATTGCATTGACGTTTGCAACGGGGCGCCATTTTCTCGAAGTGCGCACTATCGCGCGCCGGTTAGGTTTGCAGGGCTATATGATTACCGGCAATGGCACGCGGATACACGACCGCGAGGGTAATAACTTATTTTCCAGCGATTTAGTGCCAGAAATTGCGCTTGAGGTTTTGCATTCTCATTGGGAAACCCCCGCCTCAGTTCACGTTTTTAGAGATGATGGTTGGTTGACTTCAGTCGAGCGCCCAGAGCTCTTAGTTCCACATGTGGAAAATGGTTTTGGCTATCAAATCACGCCGCTGCGTGCTCTACCGGCTTATGGTATTAGTAAAATCTGTTTCTGTGGCGATCACGATGCTTTAACGCTTTTACAAACGCGGCTGCGTCAGCATTTTGGCAAGGCTGTTGATCTGTGTTTTTCGGCCTACGATTGCTTAGAAGTTTTGCCCGCAGGAACTAACAAAGGCTCTGCGCTGAGTCATTTATGCGACCATCTTGATATCGATCTTGCTGATTGTATGGCGTTTGGTGATGCGATGAATGACAGAGAAATGCTGGGCATGGTGGGTAAAGGCTACATCATGGGTAATGCATTGCCGCAGCTTAAAGCCAGCTTGCCACACTTAGAGATTATTGGTCACTGCCAGCAACAGGCGGTGGCACAACAGTTAAACAATTGGCTGAGTTCACCAAAAAAACCTCACCATTCCCCCGAATAACGAGGATTCTTTTACAGCCGCCGGGCCTACACATCGTGTGTATAGCCCGGTTTTTTATTTCTGCTTTAAACAGAATAGGTAAGCTACATCGCTTCCAACTGTTGGGTATATTGGCTTAAATCGCCAATATTCGTTTTCACCCAATCAGCATCATAGTAGGTGTCTAAATAACGTTCACCGCTGTCGCAGAGCAGGGTAACGATAGCGCCTTGTTCGCCACGATCGCGCATTTGACGTGCCAGCGTTAATGCACCCCACATATTTGTTCCTGTCGAAGCGCCGACCTTGCGCCCTAATACCTTCTGCAGCCAATGGATAGTGGCGATGCTGGCGGCATCTGGAACCCGCATCATGCTGTCGATAGCCTCAGGGATAAATGAAGGCTCAGCGCGTGGTCGTCCGATACCTTCGATTTTGCTGCCACAGGTGCCCGTAATGGTGCGGTCTTTTTGCAAATAGCTATCCATAAACACCGAGTTTTCAGGATCGACCACCATCAGATGAGTCGGGTGTCCTTGGTAACGAATATAGCGGCCTAAGGTTGCAGACGTGCCGCCGGTGCCCGCACTCATGACGATATAAGCGGGAACCGGATGCGGCTCGCGCTCCATCTGGCGAAATATGCTATCGGCAATATTATTGTTGCCACGCCAGTCGGTTGCTCGTTCAGCATTGGTAAACTGATCCATATAATGGCCGTTCAACTCTTTGGCTAACTGTTCTGACGCCGCATAAATCTGGCTGGCGCTGTCAACAAAATGACAGCGGCCACCATAAAACTCGATCTGTTCGACTTTTTTACGTGCGGTGCATGACGGCATCACAGCGATAAACGGCAAATTCAGCAGTCGAGCGAAATAGGCCTCGGAGACGGCGGTGCTGCCTGAAGAGGCTTCGATAATCGTGGTGTCTTCTTTAATCCAACCGTTACATAGCCCATACAAAAAGAGTGAGCGGGCTAGACGATGTTTCAGGCTGCCGGTTGGATGCGTGCTCTCATCTTTCAGATACAAATAGATGCCGGGAAAAGTAGGAAGATTTAGGCGAATAAGGTGTGTGTCTGCCGAACGTTGAAAATCGGCTTCGATCTCGCTGATAGCGTGCTTTACCCAAGCGTTGTTCATGATAATGGCCTATGTGAGTCAGTCTGAACGTATGGGATAAGACTATCGGATTTTGCAGAAAAAGAAGTTGCTATATAGACTTCATATTGGCCTAATAAGAGAAAATATTTCTCCATAAGTGATATATGTTAGATAAAACAGACCGAAAACTGTTGGAACTCTTACAGCGCGACTGCACTCAGTCGTTGCAGGTGTTGGCCGATGCGGTCAACTTGACCTCTACGCCCTGCTGGAAACGCCTAAAACGCCTAGAAGATGAGGGCTATATCGTTGGGCGTGTGGCGCTGCTAGACAAGGATAAGCTTGGCCTTGGTCTGACCGCGTTTGTTATGATCAAAACCCAGCATCACAGCAGTGAGTGGTATCATCATTTTGTGCAGCAGGTTGAGCACATGCCTGAAATCCTTGCGTTTTATCGCATGGCAGGAGAGTACGATTATTTAATGCAGGTGCAGGTTGCGGACATGAAAAGCTACGATGCTTTTTATAAGCGATTGGTGAATGCGGTGAAAGGCTTAAGTGACGTCACTTCCAGTTTTGCGATGGAACAAATAAAAAGCACCACGTTTTTGCCCGTGGGTGAATAAAGCACACAAATTTGCCCATCACGCAGTTACCTAAGTTTCCTATCGGTGTTATCCTAGTGCTGTTTATATATACAGCATTCAAAATCAAAGCCCATAGCGGGCTATGGAATAAAAATACGTGAGATTATTTGCCCAACTAGGCTGGTATTTTCGTCGTGAATGGCGGCGATATCTGGGAGCCGTACTTTTATTAGTCGTTATCGCTATCTTGCAGCTGGTGCCGCCGCGCATTGTTGGCATCGTGATTGACGGCGTGTCAAAACAGCATATGCCTGCGACAACGCTGGCGTTTTGGATTGGTATTTTACTGCTCGTCGCGGTGGTGGTGTATCTGTTGCGCTATGTGTGGCGAGTGCTGCTATTCGGTGCGTCCTATTTGCTGGCCGTTGAACTGCGTGAAAAATATTATCGTCAGCTCAGTAACCAAGCCCCTTCATTTTATCACCGCCACCGTACCGGCGATTTGATCGCTAGAGCGACCAACGACGTCGATCGCGTTGTTTTCGCCGCGGGTGAAGGTGTATTGACGCTGGTGGACTCGCTGGTTATGGGCTTGGCGGTGCTGTTTGTGATGAGCACCCAAATAAGCTGGGAGCTGACGCTGCTGTCTCTTATTCCAATGCCGATTATGGCTATGGTCATTAAGCATCAAGGCGCGCAGCTACACTCGCGGTTTAAGTCTGCGCAGGCGGCTTTCTCTATGCTCAACGATCAGGCTCAAGAGAGCTTGACCAGCATTCGCATGATTAAATCCTTTGGTTTAGAAAATCATCAGTCGAAACGCTTTGCCGACGTTGCAGCTGAAGCCGGTGTCCGCAATATGCACGTGGCCAAGGTCGATGCACGCTTTAACCCGACGATTTTTATCGCGATTGGCTGTGCCAACTTGCTGGCGATCGGCGGCGGCGGGGTGATGGTGATTCATGGTCACCTGACGTTAGGGCAATTGACCAGTTTTGTGATGTATCTGGGCTTAATGATTTGGCCGATGTTGGCATTAGCGTGGATGTTTAACATCGTGGAGCGCGGTAGCGCGGCCTATAGCCGTATTCGCAGCATGCTGTCCGAGCCGTCAACCGTTCAAGACGGCGAACGGTCTTTACCACTGGGGCGAGGTGCTCTTAGTGTTAATATCGAGCGTTTCGCTTATAGCGAAGGGACTCATCCTGTACTGCATAACATCCAATTCAATCTCGCGCCGGGTCAGATGCTAGGCCTGTGCGGACCAACGGGCGCGGGCAAAAGCGCGTTGCTCTCATTGATTCAGCGACAGTTTGATCCCGACCAAGGGGAAGTGTGTTTCCACGGCATCTCTTTGCGTGAGCTGCGTCTTGATGAATGGCGCGCTCGGCTCGCCGTGGTGAGCCAAACACCGTTCCTGTTCTCGGATTCTGTTGCCATGAATATTGCATTAGGTAAACCTGATGCAACACAAGAAGACATTGAACGCGTGGCGAAGCTCGCCAGCGTACATGAGGATATTCTGCGCTTGCCCGAAGGCTATCAAACCGAAGTGGGAGAGCGTGGTGTGATGCTGTCCGGTGGGCAAAAGCAGCGCATCTCTATCGCTCGAGCATTGCTATTAGATGCCGAGATTTTGATCCTCGACGATGCGCTATCGGCGGTTGATGGCCGCACAGAATATCAAATTCTGCATAATCTGCGCGAATGGGGAGAGAATCGAACGGTGATTATCAGCGCTCATCGTCTTTCTGCGCTGACAGAAGCCAGCGAGATCCTTGTTCTGCAGCAAGGCGTTGTGGCTCAGCGTGGCTTGCACACTGAACTGAGCCAACAGCGCGGTTGGTATCGAGATATGCATCGCTTCCAGCAAATTGAAGCTCAGCTTGATGAACCCGATTCGCAGATTCAGGAGCCAGATAATGCGTAATATCAAACAGCTCTGGCCCACCCTGAAACGCCTGCTCGCCTATGGTGGCCCGTACAAAAAACCGTTGGCGATTGCCGTGGTTATGCTATGGGTGGCTGCGGCTGCGGAAGTTTGTGGCCCGATTATCATCAGCTACTTCATCGATAATGTGGTTGCCAAAGGCGATCTCAGACTTGGGTTGGTGACAGGCTTAGCACTGTTATATCTGCTGCTTGAATTTACCGCCGCGGGCTTGCAGTATGCGCAGGCATTATTGTTCAACCGTGCGGCGGTTGGCGTCGTACAACAGCTACGTACCGACGTTATGGATGCTGCGCTGCGTCAGCCTCTATCCGCTTTTGATAATCAGCCTGTTGGGCAGCTTATTTCGCGAGTGACCAACGACACTGAAGTGATCAAAGATCTTTATGTCACGGTGGTGGCGACGGTGCTGAAAAGCGCGGCGCTGATTGGTGCGATGCTGGTGGCCATGTTTACCCTTGATTGGCGAATGGCACTGATTTCTATTTGTATTTTCCCCGCCGTGTTTGTAGTGATGGCGGTTTATCAACATTACAGCACGCCGATTGTACGTCGCGTTCGTAGCTATCTTGCTGATATCAATGATGGTTTTAACGAAGTGATCAACGGCATGGGCGTTATCCAACAGTTCCGCCAGCAGGCGCGCTTTGGTGAGAAAATGGGGGAGGTTAGCCGCTCTCATTATCAGGCGCGTATGCAAACACTGCGTCTGGAAGGTTTTTTGCTGCGACCGTTGCTGAGCCTCTTCTCCGCGATGATCCTCTGTGGATTGTTAATGATGTTTGGCTTCAGCGCCGAAGGTTCGATTGGCGTGGGCGTGCTTTATGCTTTCATTAACTATTTAGGTCGTCTGAATGAGCCTTTGATTGAGCTCACCAGCCAACAGTCCATGATGCAGCAGGCCGTTGTTGCCGGGGAGCGCATTTTCGAGTTGATGGATGATGCTCAACAGAACTACGGCGGCGACATTCAGCCTTTGCAGAGCGGGCGAGTCGATGTTAACAACGTGACTTTTGCCTATCGGGAAGGCCGCCCAGTTTTGCAGGATATTAATCTGCACATTGCATCGCGCGGATTTGTGGCTTTGGTAGGGCATACCGGCAGCGGTAAATCGACGCTGGCTAATTTACTGATGGGTTACTATCCGGTTAATCAGGGTGAGATCTGTATTGATGGCCGATCGATCCCTACGCTGAGCCATCAGGTTCTGCGTGAAGGCGTGGCTATGGTTCAGCAGGATCCTGTGGTGATGGCAGAGTCGGTTATGCATAACGTGACGCTTGGCCGTGATATCAGCGAGGATCAGGTGTGGAAAGCGCTGGAGGATGTCCAGCTTGCACCGCTGGTCAGAAGCTGGCCGCAGGGGATTCAAACCCAGCTGGGTGAACAGGGTAATAATTTGTCTGTGGGGCAAAAACAGCTGTTAGCGATGGCGCGTGTGCTGGTTCAGGCTCCTCAAATCCTCATTCTGGATGAGGCTACGGCCAATATAGACTCCGGTACCGAGCAGGCAATTCAGAAAGCGCTCAATGTGATTCGCCAGCAAACAACCTTAATTGTTATTGCTCATCGCTTGTCGACCATTGTCGATGCTGACTCTATTCTTGTTCTGCACCGAGGACAGGCGGTAGAACAAGGCTCGCATCATGAGCTGTTAGCGAAGCAGGGACGTTACTACCAAATGCATCAGCTGCAATTGGTGGGAGAGGCGCTGGCGGCTGGATTGCATCAAGAATCACCGACGATCTAAATATTGTCCATCGCTACAAAGCCGGTTGTTATGCCACGGATGCATAGCACCGGCTTTTTGTTTTCTGCAGCGTCAATCACGGCAATTGCCTCTGTGCATTTGCAGTGCATCGTAGCTTTGAATTGTGTAAAAAAAATGCACCGTATATTCCCTGATTGCACGCTATTGGTGCGTTTTTGAGAAATGCCTCACGTTTTATCTACTGTAACCGTGTCTTTCCCTCCCTAAAACCAGCATTTTCTTCCGCGGACTAACCTTATGCAAAGTTGGCATAGCCTTTGCTCATATCAATGCGTAGACGAAATTATTCGAAGTCATGTGAGGAGAGGCCGTATGAAGCTTGTAACCGTGGTGATTAAGCCGTTCAAACTGGAAGACGTACGTGAAGCCCTTTCCTCTGTTGGGATCCAGGGATTGACCGTTACCGAGGTGAAGGGATTTGGCCGCCAGAAAGGCCACGCCGAGTTATACCGTGGGGCAGAGTACAACGTGAATTTCTTGCCCAAAGTAAAAATTGATGTGGCGATTGCTGACGATCAGCTCGATGAGGTGATCGATGTCATCAGCAAATCAGCCTATACCGGAAAAATTGGCGACGGGAAAATCTTTGTTGCCGAACTACAGCGCGTTATTCGCATTCGTACCGGTGAAACCGACGAAGCGGCTCTGTAATTAATAACTCACACAGATAGGGATGGATTAATGATGAAAACACGCTTATCCACTTTAGCTCTGGGGAGTGCTTTATTACTACCCGGTGCCGCCATGGCCGCAACGCCAGCCGTAGCAGATAAGGCTGATAACGCCTTTATGATGATTTGTACTGCGCTCGTTCTGTTTATGACCATCCCCGGTATTGGCCTATTTTACGGTGGATTATTACGCTCCAAAAACGTGCTGTCATTGATGACGCAGGTGATGGTGACGTTTGCCGCCATCTGCGTGCTGTGGATTGTCTATGGCTACTCTTTGGCATTTGGTTCCGGTAACGCCATTTTTGGCAACCTAGATGAAGTGATGCTGAAAGGGATTGGGCTAACCGATTTAACCGGCTCATTCTACAAGATGATCCACGTTGCGTTTCAGGGCTCATTCGCCTGTATTACCGTTGGTCTGATTGTGGGCTCGTTTGCAGAACGTATTCGCTTTTCGGCGGTGCTAATTTTTGCCGTACTGTGGTTCACGATCTCTTATATTCCGATGGCTCATATGGTGTGGGGCGGTGGATATTTAGCGGCAGACGGAGCGCTGGACTTTGCGGGTGGGACGGTTGTGCATATTAATGCGGCGATTGCAGGTTTGGTTGGTGCGTATCTGTTAGGTAAGCGTGCAGGATTTGGCAAAGAAGCCTTCAAGCCTCATAACCTACCGATGGTCTTTATGGGAACTGCGATTCTGTATATCGGTTGGTTTGGCTTTAACGCAGGCTCGGCAAGTGCAGCGAATGAAATTGCCGCGCTGGCCTTTGTGAATACGGTGGTAGCGACGGCGGGGGCGATTCTGTCTTGGGTATTAGCTGAGTGGATGACGCGCGGGAAACCCTCTCTGCTGGGCGCGTGTTCTGGCTGTATCGCTGGGCTGGTTGCGGTAACGCCTGCCGCAGGCACCGTTGGAGTGGGGGGCGCGCTGTTGCTCGGCCTGATTGCGGGTATCGCTGGGCTGTGGGGCGTGGTGATGCTGAAACGCTGGCTGAAGGTGGATGATACCTGTGACGTATTCGGTGTACATGGCGTGTGCGGTATCGTGGGGTGTTTAGCCACGGGTATCCTAACTGCAACGTCTTTGGGAGGAACCGGTTATGCCGAAGGGGTGACGATGGGTCATCAGTTAGGCGTGCAGGCTCTTAGCGTTGTGGTCTGCATTGTTTGGTCCGGTGTGGCAGCGTTAATTGCCTTCAAGATTGCCGATGTTTGTGTTGGCCTGCGTGTGCCGGAAGAACAAGAGCGTGAAGGCTTAGACGTCAACAGTCACGGTGAGAACGCGTACAACCAGTAGTTTCCTTTTTTATCGTTCAATTGCAGAGGTGAAAAGGGCGGAGAAATCCGCCCTTTTGCGTTATGAGTGATGCTCGTTTTTACGAACGCTGGCGGATTACGCCTTCCTGCACCGTAGACGCAATCAGCTCACCGGCTCGGTTATAGAATTGTCCACGCACAAAACCGCGAGCGCCAGACGCTGAGGTGCTCTCGACCGCATAAAGTAGCCACTCATCCAAGCGGAACGGGCGATGGAACCACATCGAATGGTCAATCGTTGCGACCTGCATGCCAGGCTCTAAGAACCCTTTACCGTGTGGCTGTAAGGCGGTTGGTAGGAAGTTGAAATCAGACGCGTAACCCAGCAAGTACTGATGAATACGTGGGTCGTCAGGCATTTCGCCATTGGCTTTGAACCAAACGTTACGGATTGGCTCTTCTACTTTGCCCATCAAAGGGTTATGGAAACTTACCGGACGCATCTCAAGCGGTTTTTCACAGGTAAATTTTTCACGTACGGCTTCAGGGATAAGGTGCGCCATGCTACTGGCAATTTCAGACTCAGATTTTAATGATTCCGGCGCGGGTACATCGGGCATCACGTTTTGGTGTTCGAAACCGTCTTCTGCAGTCTGGAAAGATGCCGTCATGTAGAAAATAGGTTTACCGTGCTGCACCGCCTTTACCCTGCGCGCGCTGAAACTATTGCCGTCACGCAGATTTTCAACGTCATAGATTATCGGCTGGCTGCTATCGCCGGGGCGGAGGAAATAGCTGTGAAAGGAGTGAATATTGCGTTCTAAAGGCACCGTTTGTTTCGCGGCATAGAGCGCTTGACCAACCACCTGACCGCCAAAAACCTGACGTAAGCCAAGATCTTCACTCTGCCCGCGATAGATCCCTTCTTCGATTTTTTCCAGATCTAACAGATCGAGTAAATTTTTTAATGCCTGACTCATGAGTGAGATCCTAATTAACCAGTGTTGAAAACAGGAGCGAAAACCCCAATTGCATTATCAATTATGGCAGAACTTATCACAAAACTATTTAAGGGGGTGCCATCGTTTCTAGGGTTCAATTATCTGAAAATGTTAATGTAAAGTAGATAAAACTGGAAAACTCAGCGCTTTGTGCCATGCTTATCAAGTATCGTAGTTTAAGAAACTATTTTAAGAGGCTCGTATCGGTTGCTCAATGTGCTTTTGTAGATTGGCATCCGATAACAAAAATAAAAGGAAGGAGACCGAACTTATGAAACTCTGGAAAATTGTAGGTGGTGTACTGATGACCGCAACGGTTGCTGGCTGTTCTTCAAATGCCGCTGATGTTCCAACGCCGGCTCCGGGTAATCAAGTGACTGCAGATGCATCGCAGATTAGCGGCCCAGCGGTACGCGGTAGCGTGAATATTCGTCAGCGCATCGCTCTGCCACCGAATGCGGAAGTTACGGTCACTTTAGCCGATGTTTCTCTGGCGGATGCGCCTGCTCGTGTGTTGTCACAGAAAGTGTTCCGCACCGATGGCAAACAGCCACCTTATAACTTTGTTCTGCCGTTCAATCCTCAGGATATTCAGCCAAACCAGCGTATTAACCTGAGCGCGGCAATTAAAGTCGACGGTCGTTTAGTCTTCATCACCGATACCCTGAATGAAGTGGTGAATAACAACGCTGGCACGCAGAAAGATCTGGTCTTGGTGCCTGTTTCTGCTGATGGTGCAGCCACCGTGTTGAGCGAAAAAAAGAAGGTTGAGGGAGCATCACCTTTCTAATATTCGTTTAGGCGATGGCGATATAGAAAACCTGCCCATTGTGGCAGGTTTTTTTATAGCTGCGACGGATCCCATCCGTAAAGAGCCAAATCGATAACGCCGCTAGCGTTGAAGGTGACGCCTTCATCTTGCAAGGCGGTACGCTGACGTACGTAATCAGGGCCAATCAGAGAGATGTTGCCGCTGCGATTGACAACGCGATACCAAGGAATCGAGGAACCCTGGGGGAGCTTGCGTAAAATACCACCAACCTGCCGTGCCGCACGTGAGGAGCCCGCAAGGCGAGCTATTTGTCCATATGTCGCTACCTTGCCAAAGGGGATAGCGTGAATTGACATCAAAACACGTTGGCGAAAATTATCTTCAGGTATCGATGGGCTATCTTTTGGCATAAGACGTTGAAGTTCAAAGTTAGTGGCTCGGAATATGGGCTCAGTTTGCCATAAGGGGCTGATGGATTGAATGATTGTTTAATAAAACGACGTTCGACAGCCTTAGCCTTGCATTTCGCGGAGGCATCACTGATAATGCCCCCGCACTGAAGTTATGCATGACGTTATGCAGTAGCAAATTCAGTCGCTCATCAATGGAGGCCCTGTTGGTTCTCCCGCAACGCTAACTTGTGAACTCGGTCAGATCCGGAAGGAAGCAGCCGCAGCAGGCGACGTGTGTGCCGGGATGTAGCTGGCAGGGCCTCCACCCATTTATACCTCTGTAATTATCTTAGCTTTAAAACCTTTCGGTTCTTTCATCTGTTACTGACCTATTCTCAAACCCGTTGTATTGCCTAATCATCATCGTTTTGCCACAACGGTAATACGCAAGTGCGAGAGAAGTTGTATATATTCTTTCTATTGGGTGAATTAATGAGGTTATCGTGATGAAGAAAGGGTTACTGGCGATAGTGTTGTTTTCATGCAGTCTATCAGTACATGCCAAAACGCCTTTGGGCAAAGATATCGATGCTGCTTTGGCGCTCTGTAAAAATGCGGCTTCTGCGACACAAGATATTTCTGACTGTTATCAGACTGCGATGAAAGCGTGGGATGCTGAGTTAAATAAACAGTATAAATCATTACTCAAAGATCAATCCGAAGTTGCACAGGCAAAACTAAAAATCGCGCAAAGAGGGTGGGTTAAATACAAAGATGATTACTTTCTAGCGATAAATGCGTTTTATCAACAAGAGCAGGGGACTGTATGGGGCCTTGTCGCGGCTGAAACCAAGCTAAATGTGATTAAAGAAAAGGCTATTGACCTAGATAGATTGCGGCGTAGTACGGATTTATCAGGTGAATAGAGCAAGTAAAGGCCAGCGTATATATACGTCATTGGCCTTTACTGTTTTTCTTTCTGGCTGCTGAAACAGTAGCACCTAATGTAAGGTGCAAAAATACAAATGGAAAACCATTGGTGATTAATCCAATTGATAAAAGTGTTTATTAATCGTTAAGTAATAAATAAAGGTAATTTCTTAAGTGACAACTTAGATTAACTAATTAACGTACATACTTCCAAACTTCAGCAGGGATCTTATCGTACAGTTTGTTCATGGTAAGTTCGGCCAAACGATGGTCGGCGGCTGAGTAGAATGTTTCTAGCTCATCGTCGGAGAGTTCGTATTTGTTTTTTTCAATTACGCGCTCTAGGGTGTCTAGCGTTGTGCACTTGCGTAAACGCATAAGGTAATCAATTTTAGTCATAAAAACTCCTGTTCGAAGGTTAAAAATTCAACGCGGATGCTGGTTTTTCACCCGCTAAATAACGCAAAATACGGCCTTTTGCTTTAAGCCATTTTTTAAGTTCTGGTTCATTTATGCTGTAATTACTAAACAGACTATAAGTTTCGTCAAGATACTCATCTAATATTTCAGTTAATTCTGAACTCTTTGGATACTTAATCTTGAACGTTAAACCAAACGTTGCGATATGTTCGTTTAATTCATTTAGTTGCAGATTAGCTACAGCAGTTGGGTCATTAACCCAGCCATGATGGCTATCACTCAGAACTTCCATTCCCTGATTATACAGCATATTGCAGAGGTATTTCAGCTCTGTTATATCGTGCTGATAAGACGTGTATTCATCCATATCATGCCTCCACCTTGCTCAACGTTGTCTCAACGAATTAGTCTATGTTGCCGTGAAGCCACAACAATAAACGTCAAAAGCAGTTTACAACCATAAGCATTACTAAAGGCCGCAACATCATAGCAAAAGCACATCTAGATTGGCGATAATTTGTGTTAATAAGTATTTAATTAAGGCGTTTTGCGTGTTTTTTAAACGCTTTTCAGACAACTCTAAAACAAATTACCTTGCGATTCTAAAGGCATTTAACTAATTAAACATCGGGTAATGACTTGAAAATAATTATCTCTCTATGATTATTGCACAAATAGGTACCTAACCAAGTGAATTTTACTTTTTATTACGCAGAGTTTATGAGTCTTGGTGTGAGAACTAAGTCCTAGAGCGCTGATTCTTTTTTTTTCAATATGTTGGAAGTAAGACTAGGCATAAGGCAGGGTAAAGAGAGCAGTGTGATGAAGAGGCGGGAGCAGCCCCACGATGTGGGGCTGTGGTGAGTAAAAACAGACATATTCAGCGTTTTTTCTTTCCTCCCTGTACGGCTTTGAAGCGTGGATTCGACTTGCAGATAACAAATATGCGGCCATGACGTTTTACAATTTTGCAGTCAGGGTGGCGTTTTTTTGCGGATCGTAATGAGCTTAAGACTTGCATTAGTTAACCTCTACAGGTTTTTTCTTCGTCATAAAGTGACCGAAACGTTGCTGGAATTTAGCTGCGCTGCCTTCTTTAGAAAACTCTTTCTGCTTACCCGTGTAATAAGGATGGGAAGCGGAAGAGACCTCTAGCGTGACATACGGATAGCTAACCCCATCCAATTCGATAGTGCGATCGGATTGGATTGTTGAACCGATTTTGTAATAAGCATCTGCGGTTGTGTCGTGGAAAACCACGGTGCGGTAGTTTGGATGGATATTGGCTTTCATTTCTCACTCTTTATTTATGTTATAACATAACAATTATTATGCGGCGCATTTTTTGCCGATGCAAGCGGATTGTTGAACAGGATTTTTAAACTGGTGAGAAATGGTCGAGAAGGGCAATAAAAAAGGCCGCATATGCGGCCTTTTGAGCAGGAGATAAATTATTTCACCTGATGGTCAACGGGATGGCTATGTTCAATGTCTTCACCGCCTTTGTTAAAGCGACGGCGAACGACCACAAAGAACATCGGTACGAAGAAGATGGCCAGAATAGTTGCAGTAACCATACCGCCCATTACGCCTGTACCTACCGCATTCTGTGCACCAGAACCGGCACCGGAGCTGATAGCCAATGGCAGAACACCCAGCATAAACGCCAGAGACGTCATCAGAATTGGACGTAGACGCATGCGTACCGCTTCTAACGTCGCTTCAATCAGCCCTTTACCTTCTTTATCCATCAAGTCTTTAGCAAACTCGACGATAAGTATGGCGTTCTTGGCCGAAAGTCCGATGGTCGTCAACAAGCCTACTTGGAAGTAAACGTCGTTGTTCATACCACGCATCGTTGCTGCCAACAGTGCACCGATAACGCCCAATGGAACCACGAGCATAACGGAGAACGGAATTGACCAGCTTTCATACAATGCAGCCAAGCATAGGAAGACCACGATGAGCGAGATGGCATACAGCGCCGGAGCTTGGTTACCTGATAGGCGTTCCTGATAGGACATTCCTGTCCAGTCAAAACCGATACCGGTAGGCAGCTTGGTCACCAAATCTTCCATCAGAGCCATTGCTTCACCGGTACTTTTACCCGGTGCAGCTTCCCCAAGGATTTCCATGGATGGCAGGCCGTTATATCGTTCCAGACGCGGAGAACCATATTCCCATTTTGATGATGAGAACGCTGAGAACGGTACCATTTGTCCTGAATCACCACGGACATAGTAGTTATTGATATCGTTTGGCAGCATACGATATGGCGCATCAGCCTGTACGTAAACTTTCTTCACACGACCACGGTCGATGAAGTCGTTCACATAAGTACCACCCAACGCGGTAGACAGCGTTTGGTTGATGTCTGAAATCGAAACGCCTAACGCCTGTGCTTTTTCCTGATCGACAATGATCTTGAACTGCGGCGTATCTTCCAAACCGTTTGGACGTACACGAACCACGGTGTCTGGATGCTGTGCGGCCATGCCTAACAGCTGATTACGTGCTTCGGTCAGTTTTTCGTGGCCGAGGCCAGCCTGATCGATAAGTTCAAAGTCAAAGCCGGTAGCCGTACCCAGTTCGATAATTGCTGGCAGGTTGAATGGGAACACCAAGCCATCTTTAATCTTACTGAATGCGCCAGTCGCGCGGGCGATAATGGCTGGAACCTTGTTATCTGCACCGGTACGTTCATCCCAAGGTTTCAAGCTGACGAAGGCCAAGCCGTTGTTCTGACCTTGACCGCTGAAGCCGAAGCCACTCACGGTAAAGACGGATTGAACGTTGGCTTTTTCTTTATCCAAGAAATAATCAGTGACTTGCGCCAGAACCTTGTTGGTACGTTCTTGCGTTGCACCAGACGGTAACTGAACCATGGTCAGAGCAATACCCTGATCTTCATCCGGTAAGAATGACGTTGGCATACGGACAAACAACAGACCCATACCGACAACGATAATCAGGTAAATCAGCAGATAACGACCGGTACCACGCAGAATGCCAGCAACGGAATTCGTATAGTGCTCGGTGCTCTTATCGAACATGTTGTTAAACCAACCAAAGAAGCCGGTGGTTTTACCATGGCTGCCTTTTTCGATCGGTTTAAGCATGGTGGCACACAGAGCCGGTGTCAGGATCATTGCTACCAGTACTGACAGCACCATCGCGGAAACGATAGTGATGGAGAACTGACGATAAATCGCACCGGTTGAACCACCGAAGAATGCCATTGGGATAAATACTGCGGACAGTACCATCGCAATCCCCACCAAGGCGCCCTGAATCTGCTCCATGGATTTACGCGTTGCTTCTTTTGGTGGTAGGCCCTCTTCGGCCATAACACGCTCAACGTTTTCCACCACAACGATGGCGTCATCCACCAAGAGGCCTATCGCGAGCACCATACCAAACATGGTTAGGGTGTTTATCGAATAGCCAAAGGCGGATAGAACAGCAAACGTCCCTAGCAGAACCACAGGAACCGCGATGGTTGGGATCAAGGTTGCACGAATGTTCTGTAAGAACAGATACATAACCAAGAACACCAGCACGATAGCTTCCAACAACGTTTTCACAACTTCGTTGATGGAAATCTTAACGAACGGCGTGGTGTCGTATGGATAAACAACCTTCATGCTGGCAGGGAAGAACGGCTGCAACTTAGCCAGCTCTTTTTTAACCCCTTCAGCGGCATCCAGTGCATTAGCACCGGTTGCCAGTTTAATCCCCAGACCTGCGGCAGGTTTGCCGTTAAAGCGTGCGATAACGTTATAGTTTTCGCCGCCTAGCTCAATCTTGGCTACGTCACGCAGCAGCACGCGAGAACCATCGGTTTGAACCTTCATCAGGATCTTGCCGAATTCTTCCGGTGTCTGTAAGCGCGTTTGCGCAATGATTGAGGCGTTCAACTGCTGACCAGGAACCGGAGGAGCGCCACCTAATTGGCCAGCTGCAATCTGGTTGTTCTGGACTTTGATCTGGTTGATCACGTCCAGAGGGGTCATTTGGTAGTTGTTCAGCTTATTTGGGTCTAACCAGATACGCATCGCGTACTGAGCACCAAACAGCTGTACGTCACCAATCCCTTCGGAACGGCTGATCGGATCTTTAATGTTGGAAGCCACGTAGTCGGCGATATCATCCTGAGACATACTTCCGTCATCAGAAATAAAGCCAGCAACCATCAGGAAGCTACTACTGGATTTCTCAACGCTGATCCCTTGTTGCTGAACTTCTTGCGGCAGCAACGGCGTTGCTAGCTGCAATTTGTTCTGCACCTGAACCTGTGCGATATCCGGGTCAGTACCAGACTGGAAGGTAAGCGTGATCGACACGCTACCCGATGAGTCGCTGGTAGAGGACATGTACATCAGATTATCGATACCGTTCATGTTCTGTTCGATAATCTGTGTCACCGTGTCCTGCACCGTCTGCGCATCAGCACCAGGGTAGACTGCGGAGATCGACACCGCCGGAGGGGCAATCGTTGGATATTGCGCCACCGGTAGTTTCATAATCGCTAGCGTACCGGCCAGCATGATAATGATGGCGATAACCCAGGCGAATATAGGTCGATCTATAAAAAACTTAGCCATGAATTACTGGCTCCTTTTTATCAATGTATCAGCAACGAGCATCACTTAAGACTTCTTCGGTTCGCTAGCCGCTGCATCTTTTGTTGAAGCGTTCCCTGCAGAAGCTTCTTCTACTTTCACTTGCACACCTGGACGAACTTTCTGCAAGCCAGTCACAATCACTTTGTCACCGGATTTCAGACCATCGGTCACTAACCATTTATCACCGATGGCTTGCGCTGCGGTTACGGTACGGTTTTCAACTTTGTTGTCGGCACCGACTAACATGACGGTTGCTTCACCGCGAGGATTACGGGTGACGCCTTGCTGAGGTACGAGCAACGCATTGTTTTTGATCCCTTCATCCAGACGAGCGCGCACAAACATGCCAGGCAACAAATCGCCTTTAGGATTCGGGAACACGGCGCGAATAGTGATTGAGCCAGTGCTTTCATCAACGGTGACGTCAGAAAACTCCAGAGAGCCTTTCTGTGCGTAAACCTGTCCATTTTCCAACACCAGTTCAGCCTTAGCCTTACCGCCTTCCTGCTCTAAAGTGCCGTTAGCCAGCTCTTCTTTTAAACGCAGGAAGTCATTGCTTGACTGAGTCACGTCGACATAAATCGGGTCAAGTTGCTGAACGGTTGCCAGCGCATTAGCCTGATTAGAGGTCACTAAAGCCCCCTCGGTCACGCTGGATTTACCAATACGACCGCTGATTGGCGAAGTGACTTTGGTGTAAGCCAGATTGATACGTGCAGTTTCTACCGCGGCTTTTGCTGCGGTAACGGCTGCATCCGCCTGACGCGCGTCGGCAACAGCTGTATCGTATTCTTGCTGACTGATGTACTTAGTACCGACTAATGTCTTATAGCGATTGACTGTCAGGTGAGCGATATTTGCGGCGGCTTCAGCTTTGGCCAAATCGCCACGTGCGCTGTCATAAGCGGCCTGATAAGTTGCTGGATCGATTTGATACAGGGAAGAACCGGCCTGGATGTCGCTGCCTTCCACGAAGTTACGCTTAAGGATGATACCGCCAACCTGAGGGCGAACTTCTGCGATGCGATATGCAGATGTACGTCCAGGAAGCTCAGTGGTGACGTTCAACGGCTCAGCTTTCAGCGTCACAACACCCACCTCAGGTGCGCTTTGCTGACCTTTTTGCTCGTTTTCGTCGTTACATCCTGTAAGAAGTAAACTACCAGAAAACATTAGCACGGCCGCCAGAGGCGTTAACCCTCTGTTTTTATTCATAGATAACCTCAAGAGTTCGATTGTTAAATGGGTATTGATTCATTTGTGAAAACCCATTGCTGCGCTAATTAAAACTGCATGTTATGGTACATACATTCATGAATGTATGTAAATCAAAGCACATTAAAAATATAACGCCATGGCACGAAAAACCAAAGAGCAAGCTCAAGCAACCCGACTGCAAATACTTGAAGCGGCAGTATGTGAGTTTTCCGCACGCGGTGTGTCCGCTACCTCTCTAACGGATATTGCCAACGCAGCTGGTGTGACGCGTGGCGCAATTTATTGGCACTTTAAAAATAAAGTAGACCTTTTTAATGAAGTCTGGAACCTGACCGAATCAAAAGTCAGTGACTTAGAGATAGAGTATCAAGCAAAGTATCCAGATAATCCACTTAGGATTTTACGCGAAATCCTAATTTATATCTTAGTCGCAACCGTCGATGACCCACGCCGTAAAGCGTTGATGGAAATTATATTTCATAAATGCGAATTTGTCGGCGAGATGCGTTCTTTAGCTGATATTCGCAAGATTTTGTACCTCGAAAATTTTGAGCGCATCGAAAATGTGCTACGTAACTGTATTGAGTGTCAACAGTTGCCTGCCGAACTTAATACTCGGCGCACAGCGGTAATGATGCGTTCGTATATAACGGGTATAATGGAAAGCTGGTTATTTTTACCAGAAAGCTTTGATTTAAAAGAAGAAGCTTCATTTATGGTCGACAGCTTTATCGACATGATCAAGTACAGCGAACATCTCCTGCATGGCGCTGTTAGCATGCCGTTTGAAGCGCCGGCATATACGGTAGCGATGACGCCGCTGAACAGAGGGAAATCCTAATGCAGAAAATTGTTTTGATCGCCAATGGGGCCGGTTATGGCCAAGAATCATTGTTTAACGCGCTGCGCTTGGCTATTGCGATGAAAGAGCAGCAGGGCGAGATTGAGCTGAAAATCTTTTTGATGTCTGATGCTGTCACATCGGGTTTAGCCGGACAAAAGCCCCATGAAGGCTATAACCTCCAGCAGATGATTGAAATTCTGACGGCTCAGCAGGTGCCTTTTAAACTGTGTAAAACCTGCGCCGATGGCCGTGGAATCAGCACATTACCGTTGATTGACGGGGTTGAGATTGGGACGTTGGTTGAGCTGGCTCAGTGGACGCTAGCCGCAGACAAGGTGCTTACGTTCTAATTTTGCATTGAACCTTAACGAGGACGATAGGGATTAATTCCCACACAAATGTCGTCCTTATTTATTATATAAAAAATAGATTTCATTTTCGGCTTTTGCCTATTCATTGTCTTAATATCTTCGTGCTACGCTAATCTACTCTTCCCGTTAAACGATCTCTTCCCATGATGGCTGGCAGCATTACGTTACGCTCTGTTAAATTAACTCGGCGCGCACAGTTTTATTTAATTTCACTAATTATTAGTGTGCTTATTTTATTGGTTCCTGATTATGCGTTAGCACTGAGCGGCGATATATCGACGCGGGCTGAAGTGCAGAACCAGTTAGATTCTTTAAGTAAGCAGAAATCGCTGTCGCCGGGAGAAAAGCTTTCGCAACAGGATTTGATGAAAACGCTCGAATACCTCGACGGTATCGACCGCATCAAGCAGGAAAGCCAGCAGCTTAAACAGCAGATTCAACAAGCTCCGCTCAAGCTAAATCAGGCGCTCAGCGGATTAGAATCTATTCAACAGGCCGATAGCGAAGCCATCACGCGTTCGTCGCTGTCGACGCTCTCTTTGCGCCAGCTAGAAAACAGGATGGGCAGCACGCTGGATGACCTACAAAGCGCGCAGGAAGACTTAGCCAATTTTAATAGCCAGCTTATTTCTCTTCAGACCCAGCCAGAGCGTGCGCAAAGCAGCATGATGGCGACGTCACAACAGATACAACAAATCCGAAACGCGTTATCCGATCCCAGCAATATGCGTCCAACACAGCAAAACATGCTGAATACGCAAATGGCGATGCTGAACATGTCCCTCGACTACCAGCGCCAAAGCTTGTCGGCTAACACTGCATTACAAGATTCCCTGCAAAAGCAGCGTGATTACGCCAATGCCAGAATCAATCAGTTAGAACACATGGTTCAACTGGTTCGCGAGGTAGAAAACGGCAAGCGCTTAACCCAGTCTGAAAAGACGGCGCAGGAAGCGCAAAACCCTGATGACGCCACTCAGGATATTCAGCAGGATCCTATTATTGGGCGCGAGCTCGATATTAACCGCCAATTGAGTAAGCGGTTAATCGAAGCGACCGAGGGCGTGAATACGCTGGTTCAGGAAAATATCCGTATCAAAAACTGGCTAGACCGCTCTCTACAGGCAGAGCGCAATTTGAAAGAGCAGATAACGGTGCTGAAAGGCAGTTTGCTGCTGTCGCGCATTCTCTATCAGCAACAACAAAATCTGCCGACGGAAAAACTGACTAACGATGTTGCTACGCAGATTGCCGACTTACGTTTGGAACAGTTCGACATCAATGAAAAGCGAGATGCGCTATTCCAAGGAACGGATTATGTCACCCAGTTGCTTAGTCAAAATAAGGATAAGCCGTCTGACGATGTGGTTAGCGCGCTAGAAGATATTGTTGATGCTCGCCGCGAGCTGTTGGATCAGCTCAATAAGCAGCTCGGCAGCCAGTTAACCTTAGCCATTAGCCTGCAGATCAATCAGCAGCAGTTGCTGAGTGTAAATGAATACCTTCAGCATACGCTGACCCAGCAAATTTTCTGGGTCAGCAGCAATAAGTCAATGAATCTCAATTGGTTTATGGACCTTCCTAATGCCCTAAAAGTTCAGGCTAATTCGCTGCACTTTGACCTCAAGCCGGGGGCGTTGGCTGAAGGCGCGCTAAGCTCCATGTTCGTTTTCATTCCCTTGCTGATCCTCTTCGGCCTTTTCCGTTGGCGCTATCGTAAAATTAATGAGCTGCTGGAAAAGCTTGGCAACGAAGTCGGCCAGCTGAAACGTGATACACAGCTGCATACGCCAAAAGCCATTGGACTGCTGATGGTGAAAGGATTACCCGGCACGCTATTCATACTGGCGCTGGGTTTTTGGTGCTACCGCTCGGATATTAGTATTAATAACTTCATATGGTCGCTGTCGTTGCAGTTTGCCATGTTCTGGATGGTTATTAGCACCACATATCGCCTGCTAGCGCCGGAAGGGGTATCGGAAAAACATTTTAATCTTTCTCCGCTGCTATGCGCGCACTATCGCCGCGTGACTCGCCGAGTTGGGGTTACGTTAATCCCGCTGATTTTCTGGTGTGTGCTGGGCGAAAAAGCACCGCTGCGCTTGAGTGAAGATGTGATTGGTCAGGTTGCAGTGCTTATTACCTTGGCACTGATTACCGCTTTTGTTTTTCCTATCTGTCGCGATGCATGGCGCGAGAAAAACTCTCATACCGTACGACTCATTATGGTGACGCTGTTAGCCATGACGCCGCTGGTGCTGATGGTGCTTACCGCGTTCGGCTATCTCTATACCACGCTAAGTCTAGGACTGCGTTGGCTCGATAGCCTCTATTTAATGGTGCTATGGACCATTATTTATGCGACGGCTATCCGTGGATTGAGCGTTGCCGCACGGCGTTTAGCCTACCGACGCGCTTTGGCTCGTCGTCAGCAAAATACCGCGCGTGAAGGCGCGGAGGGCTCAGAGCCGGTTGAAGAACCGCCATTGGCGATTGATCAAATTAATAGCCAGTCATTGCGTCTGACAACGATGGTGCTATTCCTCATCTTTGGCTGCGTTTTGTATTGGATTTGGTCCGATTTGGTTACGGTGATTTCCTACCTCGACAGCATCACCCTGTGGCACTACAGCAGCGGTTCAGGTGCAAACCAGACCTTACAGGCCGTGACGTTAGGCAGCGTGCTCTTTGCTTTGGTGTCGGTGGTTATTGCCTATATCTTAACGCGCAACTTACCGGGATTGCTTGAAGTGCTGGTGCTCTCGCGTATTCAAATGCGCCAAGGTTCTTCCTATGCCATCACCACGGTTCTGACCTATCTGATCATCGTGGTGGGGACGATAATCTTCTTCGGTTCGCTAGGGGTGTCATGGGACAAGCTGCAGTTCCTAGCTGCCGGATTATCGGTTGGTCTAGGTTTTGGTTTGCAGGAGATTTTCGGAAACTTTATCTCTGGCCTCATCATCCTCTTTGAGCGCCCAATTCGCATTGGCGATACCATTACTATCGGGACTTTCTCTGGAACGGTAAGCCGAATTCGTATTCGCGCCACCACGATCACCGATTTTGACCGTAAAGAAGTGATTATTCCGAATAAGGCGTTTGTGACAGAACGGCTGATCAACTGGTCATTATCCGATACTACAACCCGCTTACTGATAAAAGTGGGGGTCGCTTATGGTTCCGATCTGGACAAAGTGAAGCAGGTTCTTCTGCAAGCGGCTAAAGAAAACCCACGCGTGATGAACGATCCCGAACCCCAGGTGTTCTTCTTGGCGTTTGGGGCGAGCACATTAGATCATGAGCTGCGGTTATACGTGCGTGAACTCCGCGATCGCAGCTATACGGTTGATGAGCTGAACCGCCGAATCGATCAGCTATGTCGTGAAAACGATATTAATATCGCGTTTAATCAGCTGGAAGTGTATCTGCATAACCAAGAAGGTAAGGAAGTTCAGGTGATCAAAAAAGATCTGGACGGCAAAGCAGGTAATGAATCATTAGCGTAATCACGTCGTGGTAATGGCGTGATTTGAATCCCGATGGAAGCTTACGGTATTTGTTTAAGCCCTGAGTTCTGACTTAAATAAACGTTGTAAGCTTCCATGCAGGTGGAAAATATCGCCGTATTTTGCTGCTTAAGGGCTAAGCCTTCGTCACGATAGTGTTCTTCCCGTTATGCTTAGCGGTATATAAATAATCGTCAGCAATTTTCAGTATTTCCTCTGCGGTTTCACCACTCCATTTCGTAAGTCCACCGCTGAAGGTGACATGTAAGCCTGCTTCGTGCCACTGTTTCTGCTCAATGGTGATGCGCCATTTATCAAGCAGGTGCACCACGCTGCTAGCATCGCTGTTCAAAATCAGCATCACTAATTCCTCTCCGCCATAACGACACAACAATCCTTGAGGCCCCGCAATTTCCTGACCGACCTTGCCGATATATTTTAAAACCTCATCGCCCACCGGATGACCAAAGCGATCGTTGATTTGTTTAAAATTATCAATATCAATCATGGCTAAAAAGAACGGGACTCTATTTTCAATCAGGCTGGGCAAACGCTCATCAAAATAGCGGCGATTAAATAATCCCGTCAGGCTGTCTTCAATAGCGGCTTTATTGGCTTCGGCTCTGGCTCGGTGCTGTTTTTTAATTTCAGAATAGACGCTAGCCAGATCGGATGTTTTTTCGTCCATGCTGCCACTGCGTATTGTTGCCAGCAGTTCACTGAGCATCCGCTGTAGGCTCGTGTTCCAAAGTACCGCCACGGTGATATAAAGCATCACCGTGACAATCGCCAATATCAACATCGGTTGCGTCGACTCTGCAATCAACGCCTCAATCTTATTCTCCTCTACGGTAAGAATAAGATGCCAGTCGGGGTTGGTAAATGAATGGTAATAAACGTGAATACCTGAATTTTCGTCATAAAAATAGCCTTCAGCATCACTCATTTGTTTCAACCATTCTGGATGAGCAATAGGCAAGGTAATTTCTTGAGGATTGGCGTGCATGACAATCTGCCCAGAATGATGGATTACGGCCAACTTTCCATTTAATGGTAAGGCTATCTCTTTTAATGGCAGGCTCATTGCGGCCAAATCTAAATCCATCGATAACGCGCCATACCGAACCCCTTGTTCGTCATTCAGGTTTTTCGATATGGTCAACACGTTATGATGAGTAAACTCATCGCTATAGGGCATAGAGAAACGTACCCAGTTATTTTTTAGGGTATCGCGAGGAAACCAAGGGCGTTCTTTAGGATCGTATGTGGGAGACTCTATTTTAGGAATACTGTTAAACCCGACACCATCGACCCACACTAGAATGTTGGTAAAATGGCGATTAGCATTAATGGCATAGGAAACAATTTTCTTTAGATTGCTCTCATCTGAATCAATGAACATACGTGATTCACTTGGCGAGGCTTGGGTTGCAAGCGCAATGACGCTATTTTTGATATCTTTAATTTGACGATCAACTGACTGCATAGCCGTATTATGTGCGATGAAAGCTAGCGTCTCATCGATATTATGATACGTCTCTTGCTTCACGTGCTGATAGAACCACACATAGAGAACGATCAGTGGAAGAGCCAGCGTGAGAATCGCTAAGTGAACCTGCTTTTTAACTGACCATGGTTTTTGCAAAGTAGAAATCATAAATTAAGAGGCTTATGTTGCATTGAGTAACCAGAATAGTTATCTGGAGGTAAGTCCTTTACCAAAATATCCCCTTCATACTTGAAGTTGCATCTGTGTTGGCTACGTTCACTCACCCGAACCACTTACTTGAGTAAGTTCATCGGGATTCGTTCTCTTGCCGCCGTGATGCAACTCCAATTATTTTGGGCATAAATAATATATTATTTATAATAAAACTTTATAGGAGTAATGAGTATATCAACATGAATAATAATATTTCATCGATCATAAAATGATCTTGAGGGAAATCAATTTAACGTATTAAGGAAATGACTCTTCCGCCATTAATTAACGTAATGGAATGACTTTTTCCCAGAAAATAAACATAATTAGGAAGTTTTATTTCCAATGTTATAAAATAAATCTATTCAGATATTTCTAACTATGGTTAGCATGATAAATATAATATAACCAATAAGTGTTAATGGTATAAGTAAATAGGAATTTTATAAAAACAAACCAGAGTATATATTAATTATAATAAACACATTCGATACAGATTATTCTTGAAAAAAAGGAGCCATTTGGCTCCTTAAGATATGACTCGAGATGCTATACGTTGCTGAGCGGCGAAATTGTTTGGTGTTTTTTGAGCGACAATTTAGCCTGATAGTCTTTTTTTACTATTTCTAAGGCTGCTAACACGACTTCAGGACCGAGATCGTTGCTTTCCAGCAGATAGATCAAATCGACGGCAAGTTGCACTTCAGGCGCTGCTTTCTCGAGTGACATAACCTTTCCTTAGTTTTTCAATTTGCGATAGATGAACAACAACAGCATAGCACCCAGAATTGAAATGATCAGGCTAGCGAAATTAAAACCAGTGACGCTTCCCATTCCGAAGAATGAGCTGATGTAGCCACCGACTAATGCGCCTGCAATACCTAAAATAATGGTCATGAAGAAACCACCGCCATCTTTACCCGGCATGAACCATTTAGCCAAAATACCGACAATAAGACCAAGAATAACCCAAGAAATAATGCCTATGATACGTCTCCCTCAAACAAACATTCAGCGCCAACCCCGATGATATCGAGCGCGATATCAGAGAAGAAAGCTTTGATAATTATAGATAGAAATAAGCCCTCACAATGAAGGCCAGACCATTTTATTTGTTTGTAGGATGAATAGAACGACTTTCTGCATAAATGGGTTATTTTCAGAATTTTAGGAAAAGCCGAGCTCCATTTGTTCTATTTGTTTTTCAATTTTTTTCAGCGCCTGGCGGCAGCGACTTAAACGTCCTTCTAAGGCCACTAATTCTTGCTGAATACCTTGTTGTTGTTGCAACGTTTGACACTGGCCAAGCTGGCTTTCTCGTTCATAGAGCATGTCATTTAAGCGCCGTTCATAGCCCTGATTTTCTGCCAGTTTTTGCTGCAGAATAGACAGCGGCGAGCGCCGGTTTTTAGCATCTTGGCGGCGTAGCTGCTGGGTGGCGAACTCTCGCTGTAGCGCTTCGATCTGAGCGACTAAACGTTCAGCTAAAAAACTGACCTGCTGTGGGTGGTTACGCTTAACGGCATCGGTGAGTTTTGCAAAATTACCGCGCAGCTCTTGCAAATAATCTTTTAGCCCAGTTTCGGCGCTGACAAAAAGAGCACGATCAAAACGTGGTTGGCGGGTCGGTATATAACCGCTGTTTTTCAGTGAAAGCTCCAGCTGGATGATGCGCTGTTCTAACACCTGTAAAAGCTGTTGGCTTGACATCAAAGGTACCTTAGCGGTGAATATCGGGCTCAGAGAGGAGGGCGGGGTAGTTATCCCCCATGACTTTCGGTGCAATGCTCATGTAACATCAGATGGTAATGGAGTCGTGGGGAGTAGGGCAAGAGACATCATGCAACGCATATTACTCATTGTTTTGGGCTGGATCGCATTTGGTCTGGCTTGCCTAGGCGCCATTTTGCCTTTATTACCGACCACGCCTTTCCTGCTGGTGGCGGCGTGGTGTTTTTCTCGTTCGTCGCCGCGTTTCCACCGCTGGTTATTGTATAACTCTTGGTTTGGCAGCTACTTACGCCACTGGCAAAAACATCGTGGTTTGCCATCAAGAGCTAAGCCAAAGGCCATTATTTTTATTATTCTGACCTTTGCGCTTTCGTTGTGGTTGGTGAACATGTGGTGGGTTCGAATTTTATTGCTGGTGATTTTGGCCTGCCTGCTCTTCTTTATGTGGCGCCTGCCGGTAATTGATGCAGAGCAAGAAAAAACACCGTGAAATGAACTCTACAGTTGCATTTGCTCGCCAGTTTCAATAGATTTGAGCGTTTTCGTGCGCGGGTTACCTCCCTGTCCCTTTGCTCTATACCGAACACCGTAGGTCTGAGACTACAGGCCATGTATCGGGGGAAGTTCAGGTGGCTTGCGTTAGCCCGGACCCGCTGTTTTATCAGGCAACAATTTTATGACCGCTACAGCACAACAAATCGAATTCCTTAGAGAAAGCATTAAGACTATCCCGGACTATCCAAAACCAGGGATTTTGTTCCGCGATGTCACCAGCATGCTGGAAGACCCAAAAGCCTATGCACTGAGCATCGACCTGCTTGTTGAACGCTATCGTAACACCGGCGTGACCAAAGTCGTGGGCACCGAAGCTCGTGGTTTCTTGTTCGGAGCACCTGTGGCTCTGGCGCTGGGCGTAGGCTTTGTTCCTGTGCGTAAGCCGGGCAAGCTGCCTCGTGCTACGTTAAGCGAAAGCTACGAACTGGAATACGGTACCGACACGCTGGAAATCCATCAGGATGCTATCCAGCCAGGCGATAACGTTTTGGTCATTGACGACCTTTTGGCTACCGGTGGCACCATCGAAGCCACGGTGAAACTGATCCGTCGTTTAGGTGGCGTGGTGACCGATGCCGCGTTTATCATTGATTTGCCAGAGCTGGGCGGCGAAGCTCGCCTGACGGCACAAGGCATCAATTGCTATAGCCTCGTTGACTTTGCTGGTCATTAATAATCGGTGACAAGCATCAACAATCGCTGAAATAAAGCCCCGTTTATACGGGGCTTTTGTATTTTGTAGACAGTAAAATTTGCGATATGTATGCGGTCTCCAAAACGTGCCGCACGCCGGGCCGAAAGTAATTAGGAATCAACATAAAGCTGCTGTTACAATACAAAGATAGCTCGTCATAATGCGGCTGAGCGTAATCATAAGTTGAGATCTTTCTGTTTAACGCCATATATAACGAGTTCGTTGAACAGAATGAGCCCCCGGTCGGTATATGATAACCCCGATCAGCATCGCGGTTTTTGCAGTCATACTGAAATTACCCCTTACAAATCAATGATGAGTATCAATGAGCTATCAGGTACTTGCCCGTAAGTGGCGTCCACAAACGTTTTCTGACGTCGTGGGTCAGGAACATGTTCTGACCGCGCTAGCAAACGGCCTTTCTTTAGGGCGTATTCACCACGCCTATCTGTTTTCCGGCACCCGCGGCGTGGGTAAAACCAGCATCGCGCGCCTATTGGCGAAAGGGCTTAACTGCGAAACCGGCATCACCTCAACGCCTTGTGGCGTATGTGATAATTGCCGTGAAATTGAGCAGGGCCGTTTTGTTGATTTACTCGAGATTGACGCCGCTTCGCGCACCAAAGTTGAAGATACCCGCGATCTGCTGGATAACGTTCAATACGCGCCTGCGCGTGGCCGTTTCAAAGTCTATCTGATCGACGAAGTACACATGCTTTCCCGCCACAGCTTTAATGCGCTGTTGAAAACGCTGGAAGAGCCGCCTCCGCATGTCAAATTCCTGCTGGCAACGACGGATCCTCAAAAACTACCGGTAACGATTTTGTCTCGCTGCCTACAGTTTCATCTCAAGGCATTGGACGTTGAGCAGATCCGCACCCAGTTGGAAAAAATTTCCACCGCGGAAGGATTTGCCGCCGAGCCGCGCGCATTGCAGCTATTGGCGCGTGCCGCCGAAGGCAGTATGCGTGACGCGCTAAGCCTCACCGATCAGGCGATTGCGATGGGGCTGGGGCAAATCACGGCAGAAACCGTTGGTCAGATGCTCGGCACCCTAGATGACGAGCAGCCACTTGCTATTATTGAAGCGCTGGTGGATGCCGATGGCGAGAAAGTCATGGCGCTGGTTGAACAGGCGGCTTCACGCGGAGTGGATTGGGAAAATCTGCTGATTGAAACCCTGACTCTGCTGCACCGCATTGCGATGCTGCAACTGCTGCCAAATGCGCTAGACAGCCACTATATTTCCGTTGAGCAGCGCCTGCGTGAATTGGCGCGTACGCTGCCGCCGTCAGATTTGCAGCTGTTTTATCAGGTGTTACTGACAGGGCGCAAAGAGTTAACCTATGCGCCAGATCGTCGCATGGGCGTAGAAATGACGCTGCTACGCGCGCTGGCGTTTCATCCCAAAGCCGTGATTGCTGAACCTGTTGCCGCGCCGCAAACGGCGTTGCCAACCATGCCTGCACAAGGCGGGGCTCATTCGGCGATGTCAGGTTATATGCCAGCACAGAATGCAGCACCGAATCAGAGCACTATGCCGCCAGCGGGGCAGTTCCAACCGCAGAACGTGCCTCCGGCTCAGCCAGCGGCAAAACCGGCCGGGCTTTCGGATGCCACAGCCCAGCTTTTGCAGGCTCGAAGTCAGCTACGGCAAAAGGCGGGTGGGGGAACTGACCCAAAAAAGAATGAGCCGGCAGCGCCTGTAACCGCGCGGCCGGCAAGCTCAGCACTGGAGCGTTTGGCCTCAGTGACGGAGCGCAGCCAGCAGCGTCAAGCTGCCGCGGCAGAAGCGAAACCGTCTAAGAAAGAAGCCTACCGTTGGAAAGCACAAACCAAAGCGGTAGAGGTCAAACGCGAAGAAATTGCTACGCCGAAAGCGTTGCGCACCGCGCTAGAGTATGAAAAAACGCCTGAGCTGGCCGCCAAGCTGGCTGAGGAATCGTTGACCCGTGATGAATGGGCAGCCGAGTTAAATCAGCTACGCCTGCCAAAACTGGTTCAGCAACTGGCATTGAATGCGTTTCGAGAACCGGCAGAAGAGGGCAAAGTGCTTCTGCATTTACGTTCTTCGCAACGTCATTTAAACTCCGCTTCTGCGCAGCAGACTTTGTCTCAGGCGCTGAGTGAACATTATGGTCGCCCGGTTGAGCTGACGATTATCGAAGACGATAATCCAGAGCGACTCACGCCGCTGGAATGGCGGCAGGCGATTTACGAAGAAAAACTGGCGCAGGCTCGCCAGTCCATTGCTGCGGATAGCAACATCCAGACTTTGCGACGTTTCTTTGACGCCGAACTGGATGAAGAGAGCATCCGCCCTGTTTAACCGCTGTGTCAGCACGAGGCCGACACAGCCCCACGCAAAGAGAGAACACTATGTTTGGTAAAGGCGGATTGGGCAACCTGATGAAGCAAGCCCAGCAAATGCAAGACAAAATGGCGAAAGTGCAGGAAGAGATCGCTCAGCTGGAAGTGACCGGTGAATCTGGCGCGGGTCTGGTAAAAGTGACCATCAACGGTGCGCATAACTGCCGTCGTATCGAAATCGATCCAAGCCTGATGGAAGACGATAAAGAGATGCTGGAAGACCTGATCGCTGCCGCGTTCAACGATGCGGCACGCCGTATTGAAGAAACTCAGAAAGAAAAAATGGCTTCAGTTTCCAGCGGTATGCAGTTGCCGCCGGGCTTCAAGATGCCATTCTGATGCAAACCAGCCCGCTTCTTGAATCATTAATGGAAGCACTGCGCTGCCTGCCGGGCGTTGGCCCGAAGTCGGCGCAGCGCATGGCATTCCACATGCTGCAGCGCGATCGCAGCGGTGGAATGCGTCTGGCGCAGGCGCTCACCCGAGCGATGTCGGAAATCGGCCATTGTGAAGACTGTCGTACGTTTACCGAACAGGATATATGTACGATTTGTTCTAACTCGCGTCGTAAAGAAAATGGACAAATCTGCGTGGTCGAAAGCCCAGCAGACATCCATGCGATAGAGCAAACCGGGCAATTCTCAGGTCGCTACTTTGTTCTGATGGGGCATTTGTCCCCGCTGGACGGCATCGGCCCGCAGGATATCGGTTTAGATCGCTTGGAAGAGCGTTTGGGGCAGGAGTCACTCACCGAGGTGATTTTGGCTACTAACCCAACGGTTGAAGGCGAAGCGACCGCGAACTACATTGCTGAAATGTGCAATGCTCACGGCGTATTGGCTTCCCGCATTGCCCACGGTGTTCCCGTTGGCGGTGAGCTTGAGATGGTTGACGGTACTACGCTGTCGCACTCTCTGGCCGGACGCAACCCGGTTCGTTTTTAACCTCTGCCTGACCGGCGTGTAATTTATCCACTGATAAAGTGATCTGAGTTACACGTCGCATTTCTTTTTTCCTCGATTGTATTTTTTACCCTTGAAATTCAACATCCCATCCCCATTTTTTAACCACTCTACCCAAAATAGTTCGAGTTGTAGGAAGGCAGCCAGTTTATGAGTCCCTAGCAGCATAGATAACTATGTGACTTGGGTGAATAAACGCAGCTAACGCACATACGGCTTGAACAATGAAGGGTAAAACATTTTTTTCTGAGTGCTATCCATTGAGGTAAAAGCAAAATTATGAAAGGCCAAGAAACCCGTGGCTTCCAGTCAGAAGTCAAACAGCTTCTGCATTTGATGATCCACTCACTCTATTCAAACAAAGAAATTTTCCTGCGCGAGCTGATTTCCAACGCATCCGACGCGGCCGATAAACTGCGTTTCCGCGCGTTATCGAGCCCTGAGCTGTATGAAGGCGACGGTAATCTGCACGTCCGTATTTCAGCAGACAAAGAAAATCGCACCCTGACTCTGAGCGATAACGGTATCGGGATGACCCGTGACGAAGTTATCGACAATTTGGGGACGATTGCGAAATCGGGTACCAAGGCATTCTTGGAGTCTATCGGTTCCGATCAAGCCAAAGACAGCCAGCTGATTGGCCAATTTGGTGTCGGTTTCTATTCTGCTTTCATCGTGGCAGACAAAGTTACCGTTCGCACGCGTTCAGCCGGTGCTAACGCCGATCAGGCGGTATTCTGGGAATCAGAAGGCGAGGGTGATTACACCATCGCTGATATCGAAAAAGTAGAGCGCGGTACTGAGATCACTTTACATCTGCGCGAAGGCGAAGATGAGTTCCTTGATGATTGGCGTCTGCGCAATATCATTAGCAAATACTCTGACCATATCGCGCTGCCGGTTGAGATCCTGACCACCGAAGGCGAAGACGGCGAGCAGAAGTGGGAAAAAATCAACAAGGCGCAGGCTTTGTGGACGCGTACCAAGTCTGAAGTGACCGACGAAGAGTACAAAGAGTTCTACAAGCACATTGCCCATGACTTTACCGATCCGGTCACTTGGAGCCATAACCGCGTTGAAGGTAAGCAGGAATACACCAGCCTGCTGTACATTCCTGCGCAGGCACCGTGGGATCTGTTTAACCGCGACCATAAGCACGGGCTGAAACTGTATGTGCAGCGCGTATTCATTATGGATGACGCCGAACAGTTCATGCCGAACTACCTGCGCTTTGTGCGTGGCCTGATAGATTCTAACGATCTGCCATTGAACGTTTCGCGTGAAATTCTGCAAGATAGCCGCGTGACGCAAAGCCTGCGTGCAGCGCTGACCAAACGCGTGTTGCAGATGCTGGATAAACTGGCCAAAGACGATGCTGAGAAATACCAGAAATTCTGGCAGCAGTTTGGTCTGGTGCTGAAAGAAGGCCCAGCCGAAGACGGTAGCAATGCTGAAGCCATTGCTAAGCTGCTGCGCTTTGCATCAACTCATAACGACAGCGCTGTGCAGAACGTCTCTCTGACCGACTACATCAGCCGCATGGTGGAAGGCCAAGAGAAGATTTACTACATCACGGCCGACAGCTATGCCGCCGCGAAGAGCAGCCCACATCTGGAGCTGTTGCGTAAGAAAGGCATCGAGGTGTTGTTGCTTTCCGATCGCATCGACGAATGGATGATGAGCTACCTGACCGAGTTTGATGGTAAGCCATTCCAGTCCGTCAGCAAAAAAGATGAATCTCTGGATAAGCTGGCAGATGAAGAAACCAGCGAACAGAAAGAAGCTGAAAAAGCGCTGGAGCCGTTCGTTGAGCGCGTGAAAACTCTGTTGGGCGATCGTGTGAAAGACGTACGTCTGACGCATCGTTTGACCGAAACCCCTGCGGTAGTCACTACCGACGCGGATGAAATGACCACTCAGATGGCAAAACTGTTTGCTGCTGCTGGTCAGGATGCGCCTGAAATTAAATACATCTTTGAGCTGAATCCCGATCATGCGCTGGTGAAACGTGCCGCTGATGAGCAAGACGAAGCCCGCTTTGGTGAATGGATTGAACTGCTGCTGGATCAGTCACTGTTGGCTGAACGCGGTAGCTTGGAAGATCCGAACCAGTTCATTAAACGCGTGAACGATTTACTGCTGGCTTAATCGTTGTTAATCAAGTGATAACCTATGCCGCTCCGTGATACGGGGCGGCATTTTTTTATTCTGTCATTGCCGCTTTTCTCTTCTATTACCCGCTATTTTTGCGCCGCGCATTGCATTTTTGAATATCCGCTTTGATAAAAACAAAACGCTGTTTTATAAAAACGGAGAGGTTGATCGGTAATCTCTTTATATTTTTGCCATTTACCGTCATCAGGTGGCAAAAGCACAAAGGTTTTCAGTCGGTCATAAACCTACTTTAGACCCATAGGAAGAGTTCCCTCTGCTATTTCGTGAATGACGGAAATAGTGGCGGAGCGCTCAGATAAGACACTACGGGGAACGAAAGTGATGACGATGCCATTGCAAAAGACACGCAAAATAGGGCTGATCAATTATTTGGCCTACGGCTCCGGAGATTTTCTCGGTGCAGGCACCACGGCGCTGACGGCGGCTTGGCTCCTCTATTTTTACACCACGTTTTGTGGACTAAGCCCGATAGAAGCCACGTTTATTTTTGCTATGGCGAGAGTGCTTGATGCGGCAGTGAGTCCTTTGATGGGCTTTTTAACCGACAACTTTGGCTCAACGCGTTTGGGCAAGCGCTTTGGTCGGCGTAAATTCTTTATTCTGCTCGGTATTCCTTTGGTGTTCAGCTACAGCCTGATGTGGGTTGGCGAGATGCATTATTGGTACTATCTGCTGACCTATCTTTTCTTTGATGTTGTTTACTCAATGATTTTGGTGCCGTACGAAACGCTGGTGCCAGAAATGACCGATGACTTTAAACAGAAAACCAAATTCTCCGGCGCTCGAATTGGCTTGGCGCAGCTCTCCGCGATATTGGCGGCGTTTCTACCGGGAATTCTGCTGGCTTATTTTGGCAAAGATAACGCTGTCTCCTTTTTCTATGCAAGCTTGGTGTTCTCGGTCATCTGTGCAGGCGTGTTAACGCTGGTCTATTTCTATACGTGGGAACGGCCGCGAGAAGAAATGTCGGAAACTCAACTAAGAGCCGAGCAGGAGAAGCAAAAACTGACTTTGCTGCAAAGCCTGAAACGTTTGAACGTGGAACTCACCTCAACGCTGCGTATTCGTATTTTCCGCCAGCATCTGGGGATGTATCTCGGTGGCTATATTGCCCAGGATGTTTTTAACGCGGTGTTCACCTACTACGTAGTTTTCGTTTTGATGCAAAGCGCTACCGTAGCCTCTAGCTTGATGGGAACCATGGCCATCATGCAGTTTATTGCGGTCATTGGCATGATCCCGCTGTGTATCCGTTTTGGCCCTGCGCCTTCTTATCGCTTGGTGGTGGTGTTGTTCGGCCTTAGCGCCTTGTCTTATGGCGTGCTGTATTACGCGGGCATGAATGACGCGATGTCGCTGCTGCTGTTGATTTCTGCGGTGGCAGGATTGGGACGCGGTGGGATCAATTATGTGCCGTGGAATACCTACACCTATATTGCTGACGTTGACGAAGTGATCACTGGGCAACGCCGCGAAGGCATTTTTGCCGGCATTATGACGCTCACCCGCAAAGCCTCTCAGGCCTGTGCGGTGATGTTAGTTGGGATAGTTATGCAGCTCTCCGGTTTTGTTTCGGGTCAGGCGCAGCAGGCACCGGCAGTCGGTCACACCATTCTGATGATCCTCAGCGTAGGCACCGTCTGTGTGCTATGCGTCGGTTTTTATATCTCCTTACGTTTCAAGCTCAATCTGCAAACACACAGCGTACTGCGCGAAGAAACCATCAAAATGCGTGAGGCAGGGCATATCGTGCCCGAACAGATCACGCCAGAGGCGAAAGCTACCGTCGAACTGCTGGCAGGTATGCCATATGAATCGCTATGGGGTAACAACAATATTGGCTATCTCAATCGTGACAAGCCTGCGCCTAAATCGCTGCATATATTGAAAAATGCCTAATCTGAGCAGCGTAGCGAAAAGACACCGTGAAATAAATTTGAGTTATTTTCTGAATTAATTAAGGGAGTTCCCATGCTCGTATACCCGGTAAAACATAGCCCATTACTGCGTCAGCCAGAGCGCTTTATCGCTCGCGATGAGCTTAAGGGGCTCATCTGTAAGATGACTGACAATCTGATTAATATCAGCGACGAAACCGGAGAGTTCCTGCTGCGCTTGGACGATGGGCGAGTGATTGATACCAAAGGCTGGGCAGGTTGGGAGTGGACGCACGGTATCGGCCTCTACGGTATTTATCAGTATTACCAGCAAACGGGCGATCAAGAGATGCGCGCGATTATTGATGACTGGTTTACCGCCCGCTTTGCAGAGGGAACACCCACCAAAAACGTGAATACAGTGTGTCCGTTTCTGACGCTGGCTTATCGCTATGAAGAGACTCAAGATCCACGCTGGCTGCCTTACTTAGAGCGCTGGGCCGAATGGGTGATGTATGAAATGCCGCGCACCGAACGTGGTGGTATGCAGCACGTGACGCTAGCGGAAGAGAACCATCAGCAGCTTTGGGATGACACCCTGATGATGAGCGTGTTGCCGCTGGCAAAAATTGGTAAGTTGCTGAATAAACCTGAGTACATTGAAGAAGCTAAGTATCAGTTTTTGGTTCATACCCAGCATCTGATGGAGCGTGAAACTGGTCTGTGGTTTCACGGCTGGACGTTTGAGGGCCACCACAACTTTGCCAAAGCGCGTTGGGCGAGAGGGAATAGCTGGTTAACGATGGTGATCCCTGAATTTATCGATCTGCTGGATCTCCCTGAATATGATGCAACGCGACGTTTCTTGATTCAGGTACTTGAAAGCCAAGTTTCAGCATTGGCGAAATGTCAGGATGACAGCGGTTTGTGGCATACCTTGCTCGACGATCCTGACTCCTACGTTGAGTCGTCTGCCACCGCCGGATTTGCCTACGGCATTCTCAAAGCGGTGCGTAAACGCTATATCAGCGCAGACTATGCGCACGCGGCGGAAAAAGCGGTGAAAGGTGTGATTAAGCATATTAATGCCGAGGGTGAATTAACTAACGTTTCGTTTGGTACGGCGATGGGGCGAGACCACGACTATTATCGCCAGATCCCGCTGACGTCGATGCCGTATGGTCAGGCGATGGCTATTCTATGTTTGTCGGAATATATGCGCGTTTATCTTTAACGTTTATTCGCTGAGAATCAGACCAAAACGGGCGCGGGTGAGAGAAAAATCACTCGCGCCCGTTTTATTATACGAGTTTCACGTTTCAGCAGCGGCCCGATTCCTTGAGGTAGCGGTCACAAAAATGGTAAGGTTTAGTGTTTTTGAATTTTATAAAAAATAATTTAAGAGGATTTACGCGATGCGTATCATTCTGCTTGGCGCTC
Organism: Hafnia alvei; assembly: GCF_964063325.1. Lineage (NCBI taxonomy): Bacteria > Pseudomonadati > Pseudomonadota > Gammaproteobacteria > Enterobacterales > Hafniaceae > Hafnia > Hafnia alvei. Next base: position 3,498,948 of record NZ_OZ061315.1, on the reverse strand, counting down.
CTGGCGCAGGTAAAGGCACTCAGGCACAGTTCATCATGGAGAAATACGGCATTCCGCAAATCTCTACAGGTGACATGCTGCGTGCAGCAGTGAAAGCCGGTACCGAACTGGGCAAAAAAGCAAAAGAAATCATGGATGCAGGCATGCTGGTAACCGATGAACTGGTTATCGCTTTGGTTAAAGAGCGCATCACTCAGGAAGATTGCCGCAACGGTTTCCTGCTAGATGGCTTCCCACGCACCATTCCTCAAGCTGATGCCATGAAAGAAGCGGGCATCAACGTTGATTTCGTACTGGAATTTGATGTTCCTGACGAACTGATCGTTGAACGTATTATCGGTCGTCGTGTGCATCAGGGTTCTGGCCGTGTTTACCACATTAAATTCAACCCACCGAAGGTTGAAGGTAAAGACGACGTGACCGGCGAAGAACTGGTTACCCGTAAGGACGATCAGGAAGAAACCGTACGTAAGCGCTTGGTTGAATATCATCAGCAGACGGCTCCGCTGATCGGTTACTACAGCGCAGAAGCCGCGAACGGCAAGACCAAGTACGTTAAATTAGACGGTACTCAGTCTGTTGCAGCGGTTCGTGCTGAGCTGGAAACAATCCTAGGTTAATTCTGGGCTAAAACGATTTTAGGCGATTTTGGTCTAGAGCGATGAAAGGCGGCTAATAAATAGCCGCCTTTTCTATATCCACGCTTTGATGATGTTGACCAATAAGAGTAATTGGTTGGGATTTGCAGCATTTTGGTTACAATATCAAAACTTCCAATCTATCAAGATAATGCAAAACCGAGGACCGCATGAGGCAAGAAAAATTCGGCGTACTATTAGTGAATCTGGGCACGCCAGAGGCTCCAACCTCGTCAGCGGTTAAACGTTATCTCGCTGAGTTTCTTAGCGATAAACGCGTGGTAGACGTCTCTCGCCTGATCTGGTGGCCGGTATTAAACGGTATCATTTTGCCGATCCGCTCTCCTCGGGTGGCTAAACTGTATCAATCCGTCTGGATGGATGAAGGCTCACCGCTGATGGTGTATAGCCGCCGTCAGCAAGCCGCTTTGCAGGCGCGTTTGCCTAACATTCCGGTTGAACTGGGCATGAGCTATGGTCAGCCTGCGCTGAAAAGCGCAATTGATAAGCTGCATGACGCCGGTGTCGATCGCATTATTCTACTGCCGCTTTATCCGCAATATTCCTGTTCGACCAACGCCGCCGTGTTTGATGCGGTCGCTAGGCATTTTGCTCAGATGCGCCGTATTCCGTCGTTAAACTTTATCCGTGATTATGCAGAACATCCTGCCTATATTGCGGCGCTGAGCCAGACAATTAAAACCAGCTTTGCCCAGCATGGTGAGCCCGATATGCTGCTGTTTTCATTCCATGGAATTCCACAGCGTTATGCCGATCAGGGGGATGATTATCCGCTGCGTTGCCGTGCAACCACTCGTGCAGTAGCAGATGCCTTAGGACTCAGCGCTGAGCGTTACATGATGACCTATCAGTCGCGATTTGGCCGTGAACAATGGCTAACACCGTTCACTGACAAAACGATTGAACAGCTTCCTGCCAAAGGGGTGAAGCATCTTCAGGTTATCTGCCCAGGATTTTCGGCTGATTGTCTGGAAACGCTTGAAGAGATCAAAGTACAAAACAAAGAGTTCTTTATCGAAGCGGGAGGAACGCAGTTTGAATATATTCCTGCGCTCAACGATGACGCTTTGCATATCGAACTGTTTTATCAACTGGTGATGGAGCAGGTGGCGCACTCTGCATGATCGCGTTGGCTAAAGTTTAGCGTCGGAGTCTTCGACTCTGACGATTAAGCAAGTGATGTGTTAGAATTCTCGGCTTCCCGTTATTAACAACGCTTCATAACTGCTGACGACACTGATGAAATTCCCTGGCCAACGCAAATCTAAACACTACTTTCCTGTAAACGCGCGCGATCCGTTGTTGCATGCAACACAAAAAAGCGAAATTGATACCTCCTACGTAGTCGGCATCGACCAAACGCTGGTGGATATTGAGGCGAAAGTCAGCGACGATTTTATTACCCGTTACCGTCTAAGTCAGGGACATTCTCTGGTAATTGAAGACGATGTAGCGGAAGCGCTGTATCAAGAGTTAAAAGATAATCAGCTGATCACCCATGAGTTTGCCGGCGGTACTATCGGCAACACCATGCACAATTACTCCGTTTTGGCTGACGATCGCTCCATTTTGCTGGGCGTCATGTGCAGCAACGTGAAAATTGGCAGCTACGCCTATCGCTATCTGTGCAACACCTCCAGTCGTACCGACCTCAACTATCTGCAAGGCGTTGACGGCGCGATTGGTCGCTGCTTCACCTTAATTAGCGATAACGGTGAACGTACCTTTGCCATTAGTCCGGGGATGATGAATCAGCTGCGTCCTGAAAGCATTCCTGAAGAAGTTATCGCTGGTGCTTCTGCACTGGTGTTGACGGCTTATTTGGTGCGCTGCAAGCCGGGTGAACCGATGCGCGATGCCACTATGAAAGCCATCGAGTATGCAAAAAAACACAATGTACCGGTGGTGCTGACGCTAGGCACCAAGTTTGTGATTGCTGACGATCCGCAGTGGTGGCGTGATTTCCTGCGCGATAACGTGACGGTTGTGGCGATGAATGAAGAAGAAGCGGAAGCCTTAACCGGGTTTAACGATCCGCTGGCGGCATCAGATAAAGCGCTGGAGTGGGTTGATCTGGTGCTGTGCACCGCAGGGCCGGTTGGCTTGTATATGGCGGGTTATACAGAAGAAGAAGGTAAACGTAAGACTCAGCATCCATTGCTGCCGGGCGTGATTCCAGAATTTAACCTGTATGAATTCAGTCGTCCGATGCGCAAAATCGCCTGCGAAAACCCGTTTAAAATCTATTCGCATATCGCGCCATACATGGGCGGCCCTGAGAAGATCATGAATACCAACGGGGCTGGCGACGGTGCTCTCGCCGCCTTGCTACATGATGTTGCAGCGAACGGTTTCCACCGTACCAACGTGCCAAATTCCAGCAAACATCAACGCACTTATCTGACGTATTCCTCGCTGGCGCAGGTTTGTAAATACGCTAACCGCGTGAGCTATCAGGTGCTTAACCAGCATTCACCGCGCCTAACGCGCGGCCTGCCGGAACGAGAAGATAGTTTGGAAGAGTCGTACTGGGAGAGGTAAGTGGTTATCTCTGCTTATTGATTTATGTCGCTGGAGTGTAACGTTCCGCCCGCCAGTCAATATCGAGCATTATTGCCACATCAGTGAAGGCGTACGGGCAGAGACCACCAGCGCGTGGTCTCTGCACTCGCGCGCTTTTATCTGAGACGCCATTTCCGCTCCGGTTTGGTATCGCCCATCCAGGGCGCCCCAAACTCCACCGGTACATCCCTGTACCGGTGGCTCTCCATGCCAATACTTAAACTAAAAACCAGACACGCATTTTGCTTTAACTTTGACTTTTTCCGGCACGTTGTTCTTCAGCCGAATAGAGGAATGTAGGCTAGGATTCGCCGACAGGGACGTCGGCGAAAGAACGGAGGAGCCAGGATGGCGATTGCCGTTCGTTCCGTTAAAGCCGGAATGACGAGATGCGGGCACCTGCGAAGCAGGCTGAAGGGCGGTGCCAAGCTGGGGAGTCGGGGGGCAGCGATTGGCCCCCCGACTCGGACGCCTGTACAGTGTATATGTAGATTTCGGTGGATTAGGCGTACGAAACCTACACCGTTCCCATTCAGATCGGACACTCCTGCATTTTATCCGCATCCGTCATCTTATCGACCTGCAACAATTCCAGCATGCTGTTCGCAATTTCGCGTTCCCCCATCACCACCTGATTGGCGCCACGGTCTGAAATGTAGGCCACTTCATCGTCGTAGTGCGCACGGGCAATGATGTCCAGCGTATCGCGTTTGGTTCGGGCGAAAGCCACAATCTCACCGGCTTCATAGCCGTTTGGAATGGTGAGCAGCAGCCAGCGTGCGCAGTCAATTCTCGCCAGCTCCATGATTTCAGGATTAGCCGCATTCCCTAGCACGGCATGAATACCTTGCTCACGCAGCGCTTCAACGCGAGGGCGTGAGTTCTCGATAACCACCAGAGGAACGCCCGCATCGTGTAGCTTAGCCCCAATCAGGCTGCCTACGCGCCCGTAACCAACCAGCAGCACGTGGTTGCATAGGTCAACGGGGATCTGCTTCTCTTCTTCCTCTGTGACCTCTTGCAGGCTCTGGTCTTCAATGGTCTCGGTTTTGGCAAGATAGCGCTCTAACAGTGTAAACAGCAGCGGGTTAATCATGATGGAGAGGATTGCGCCCGCCAGCACCAAATTCCGTCCTTCTGGTGACAGCATATTCAACGAAATGCCTAATCCCGCCAAAATAAAGGCAAACTCACCGATCTGCGCCAAGCTCACAGAAACGGTCAGAGCAGTACGCTTGGAGTGACCAAACATTTTTACCAAGAAGAATGCGGCGACGGATTTACCAAAGACGATAATCGCCAAGCAGCCCAACACCGCCAGCGGCTGTTCAACCAGAATCATCGGGTCAAACAGCATCCCTACGGAAACAAAGAACAGAACCGCAAAGGCATCGCGTAGTGGAAGCGTATCGTGAGCAGCACGATGGCTAAGCTCAGACTCGTTCAGCACCATCCCTGCAAAGAACGCACCCAGCGCAAAGGAAACGTCGAAGATCGCCACTGCGCCATATGCCACGCCCATTGCCAGCGCTAAAACGGAGAGCGTGAACAGTTCGCGAGAACCGGTACTGGCGGTTTTCGCCAAAATCCACGGCACCAAACGGCGACCTACCACAATCATAATGGTGATAAAGGCCACGACTTTGCCCAGCGTAATACCCAGTTCGATCAGCAAATCTTTGAGCTGCATATCTTGGCCTTCGCCCATAATTCCGGCAAAAGCAGGTAGCAAAACCAGCGTAAGCACCATGGCGAGATCTTCAACGATCAGCCAGCCAATGGCGATTTGGCCGCGTTGGCTGTCAATCAACTGCCGCTCTTCCAGAGCGCGCAGCAACACCACGGTACTCGCGGTGGATAAACATAAGCCAAACACTAAGCCTGTAACTAAATCCCAACCCAACAACGACGAAAGCCCCATACCCAACAATGTCGCCACTGCAATTTGTGCAATAGCGCCGGGTATGGCGATGTTTTTAACCGCCATCAAATCTTTTAGAGAGAAATGCAAACCAACGCCGAACATCAGCAGGATAACGCCAATTTCGGCCAGTTCAGGGGCAAGCGAGGTGTCTGCCACAAAACCAGGGGTGAATGGGCCAGCAAGCACGCCTGCGACGAGATAGCCCACCAGAGGGGATATTCGCAGGCGATTTGCCAGCATACCTAAAAGAAAGGCGAGAACTAAGCCTCCAACGATTGTCGTGATAAGCGGGGTTGAATGATGCATCTAGACTCCTTCTAGCACTGCACGAACAGCTAAATAATTAATACCCTTCTTAACTTGAAGCAGCACTGGATAGCTCGCTGCAACTTCAATTAATGTGTGTATAAATCCGGCGTTTTCCACTCCTTTAGCGCAATCAATGTGCATTGGCTGAGTGAAACTCACAGGTATCTGTAATAAGTTTATTGTATTTATCGAAATTCTGCTGAGTTAATTTTGGGAAATAAGTCTTAATTTAGAAAAAAAACGCGCCAACGGCGGTAAAGAGAGGTTTTGTGATACAACCGCATGCAGCACGCGGCTTTGAGAAAAAGCAAACCCGACCAATCCTACAGGATAAGTCGGGTTATTAAGTCTAATTAGCGTCTTTATGTTCTATGTTTGGCAATAATGCCGTCAAGATGCCGAGTAATGGCAGGAATGCGCAAATTTGATAAACCAAGTCAATGCTGGTTAAATCGGCAACATAGCCTAAAACTGCGGCACCTAAGCCACCCATACCAAAGGCAAAACCAAAGAAGAGGCCTGATACCATCCCAACTTTGCCAGGAATCAACTCTTGCGCGTAAACCAAGATGGCTGAAAACGCCGATGCCAGAATCACACCGATGATCACGGTTAAAACCCCAGTCCAGTAAAGCGATGCATAGGGTAAAGCCAGCGTAAACGGTGCGACACCCAGAATAGAGCCCCAAATAACATATTTACGCCCTATCTTATCGCCCAGAGGCCCGCCAATAATGGTTCCGGCGGCAACGGCAAACAGGAAGGCAAACAAATGTATTTGCGCACTTTGTACCGAAACGCCGAACTTATGGATGAGATAAAAGGTGTAATAGCTACTAATGCTGGTGAGATAGAAGTATTTCGAGAAAATCAGCACTAGCAGTATGGATAAAGAAACCACTACGGTGCGGCGTGGAAGCACTTTCACGTTGCCGTGGCCTTTAGGCTTACCTTTGCTTTGTCGGGTTTGCTGCTGATACCACTTGCTGACCTGAAGCAAAACAACAATAGCCAACAGCGCCGCCAGAGAGAACCATGCAATATTTCCTTGGCCATAAGGTGCAATGATCGCTGCAGCTAGCAAGGGGCCGAGCGAGCTACCGAAGTTACCGCCCACCTGAAACACCGACTGCGCGAGGCCGTGGCGTCCACCAGAGGCCATACGCGCGACACGGGAGGACTCAGGATGGAAAATAGACGACCCCGTACCCACTAATGCGGCGGCGATCAGCACAATTTCAAAACTAGGCGCAACGGAAAGCAGTAAAAGCCCCGCTAAGGTGAATCCCATACCGATTGGCAGAGAGTAGGGTTTCGGATGTTTATCAGTGTACATACCGATCAACGGTTGCAGCATAGAGGCAGTCAGTTGATAGGTCAGAGTGATAAGGCCTATCTGTGCAAAATTCAGCGAAAACTCACCGCGCAGAATAGGGTAGATCGCCAGAATCAGCGATTGGATCATATCGTTTAGCAAATGGGACACGCTGATAGCGCCCAGTATGGAAAACGAGGTGCGATTGACGGGCTTTTGTGTCACGGACTCGGACACTGGATCGATGCGGTCAGTCATAGTCTGTTTTTATGATTTCGTCAGTTAAAGAGCTATTTATGCAGGCAGATAAATAGGGATAGACATCACGCTAACAATGACAAAGTTTATCATTCTTGGTCAACCGTTGTTTTTGCCTTCATATGGACTATTTACCGGCTATTGAGGCTAAATGAGCGGCGTAATTTGAAATAGCTCGCAAAAAAATGAAAAGATCCCCTCATCTTGCCGTTAGAATTTTAGACTTGGTATCAAGCGCAGTGATTTGAATTTGATAATCATAATAATGAGAAAGTCTTTGGGATGATGAATATGACGACACGGAGAATCCGTATGAAATTGGCTTTAAAAGGCACCGCATGTGCGTTAGCGGTCACTCTGGCATTGGTGCCAACGTGGGCAGCAGCATGGGAAAAAGATAAAACCTATAACATCACCATTCTGCATACTAACGATCATCACGGCCATTTTTGGCAGAACGCCAACGGTGAATATGGCTTAGCGGCACAAAAGACGCTGGTGGATCAGATCCGCCATGAAGTGGCAGCGCAGGGCGGTAGCGTTTTGTTGCTTTCCGGCGGCGATATTAATACCGGTGTTCCTGAATCTGATTTACAGGATGCCGAGCCTGATTTCCGTGGCATGAACCTCGTGGGTTATGACGCAATGGCTATCGGCAATCATGAGTTCGATAACCCGCTATCGGTACTGCGCCAGCAGGAAAAATGGGCCACGTTCCCGTTACTTTCCGCCAATATTTATCAGCAAGGTACGGAAAAGCGTCTGTTTAAGCCGTATGAGATTTTCGATAAGCAAGATATCAAAATTGCGGTAATCGGCTTAACCACCGACGATACGGCCAAAATTGGTAACCCTGAACTGCTAAAAGGTATCGAATTCCGCGATCCTGCGGTAGAAGCAAAAACGCTGATCCAGCAGATCAAACAAAACGAAAAGCCTGATGTAATTATTGCCGCCACGCATATGGGACATTATGACAACGGCAACCACGGTTCGAACGCGCCAGGCGACGTTGAAATGGCGAGAAAATTGCCAACCGGATATCTCGATATGATCGTTGGAGGCCACTCACAGGATCCTGTTTGTATGGCGTCCGAGAACCAAAAGCAGGCCGATTATGTGCCGGGAACGCCGTGCGCGCCCGATCGTCAAAATGGAACTTGGATCGTACAGGCCCATGAGTGGGGTAAATACGTTGGGCGAGCTGATTTTACCTTCCGCAACGGCGAGCTGACGCTGCAGCACTACCAGCTCATCCCCGTTAATCTGAGTCAGAAAGTGACTAAAGAAGACGGCACAACCGAGCGTGCTTACTACACCCACAAGATTGATGAAAATCCGCAGATGCTGAAACTGCTAACGCCGTTTGAAGAGAAGGGCAAAGCGCAGTTGGAGGTCAAAGTTGGCAGCGTGGATGGCAAATTAATGGGCGATCGTAGCAAAGTTCGCTTCGAACAAACCAATATGGCGCGTTTACTACTTGCCGCGCAGATGGAGCGCACACAGGCGGATTTGGCCGTGATGAGCGGTGGCGGGGTACGAGATTCAATTGAGCCGGGCGATATCACCTACAAAGATGTGCTGAAAGTTCAGCCTTTCGGCAATTTGGTGGCTTACGTCGAGATGAACGGCCTTGATCTTGAAAAATATCTGGCGGTGGTCGCCAATAAAAAAGTCGATTCAGGGGCGTATGCGCAGTTTGCTAATGTGAGCCTAGTCGCTGATGGGAAGGGCGTAAGCGACGTGAAAATCAAAGGTGAGCCTTTGCAGGCAGACAAAATCTACCGTTTAGCGCTGCTGAGTTTTAACGCCACCGGCGGCGATGATTACCCTATTGTGAGCGATCGGCCAAGCTATGTGAATACGGGGTTCGTCGATGCTGAAGTGCTGAAACAGTACATCGAAAAACACTCTCCGCTTAAAGTCGCAGACTATGAGCCGAAGGGGGAGATTGTTTATAAATCGGCGAATTAATCCGCCGACGCTAAACTGATTCAGAGGGCAGATTTCTGCCCTCTGACCTGTCGCAAAGATTGCGAACACCTAAACTTCCACCAGTCTAGCCGTCTAGATGAGAAAATTATTATTTGAAAATAGTTCTTGATAACTGAGGGTGGGTATGAGTAAATAGCGTCATCGGTTTGAAACACAGACCTTATGAACGCAGTTTTAGTAAAGCAGTCCTCAGTTCAAGCGCTATCCGCATAGATACCTCTTCTTCTTGTGAGTCTTCTCCTAAGTGCTAAGTAAGAACTTTTCAATAAGTAACTCTTTGAAGACGACCACCTTCGCTGCATGATTTATTTGAATCATTGCGGCACACAAAACAAATAAAGGAAGTATCTATGTCTAATAAAATGACTGGTTTAGTAAAATGGTTTGACGCTGGTAAAGGTTTTGGTTTTATCTCTCCTGAAGATGGCAGCAAAGATGTATTCGTACATTTCTCTGCAATCCAGAGCAACGATTTCAAAACTCTTGATGAAGGCCAAAAAGTTGAGTTCTCTATCGAGAACGGCGCTAAAGGTCCATCAGCAGTAAACGTTGTTGCGCTGTAATAGCCAACAGCCATCGCAGTAACCTCTGAGTTGCTGTGAACCGAAAACCCGCCTAGTGCGGGTTTTTGCGTTTCTAAGTATTGCATTGGATTGCATTCTTCTGTTCAGCGGCACTTTTACTCTAGTTATCAAATATCTATTCTCATTTGTGGCGCAAATGTTATCGCTGTCACGGTCAGATGAAAGAAGAGTGCTTAAGATGCCAGACAGGAGGAAACACACTGATGAAGAAAATTGTTTTAGCGACGTTAGTTGGTTTATTAGTTTCTGGTTACGGCATGGCTGCCGACGATCACTATCTTAAATATGAACAAGCGCCTGACAGCTTAAAGCTGCTACCGCCACCGCCGTCTTACACCAGCATCGATTTCTTAAGCGATAAAGCGCATTACGATGAAGGCAAAGCGCTGCGCAGCACCGAGCGTGGTAAACAGGCTTACGATGATGCTGATGTGTCTAAAGATAGCTTGGCGAGAAATTTCTCCACCGCTTTTGGCATTCCTATTTCTAAAGAAAAAAACCCTGAAACGTTCACGCTGATCACGACGATGAAAGAAGATGCGGGTGAATACGCAACGCGTTCAGCGAAGCAGCACTATAATCGTGTGCGTCCTTTTGCTTTCTATAAAGAAGCAACCTGCCGTCCAGAAGATGAAAAAGAGCTCTCCACCAATGGTTCATATCCTTCGGGTCACACCACGATCGGCTGGTCAGTGGCGCTGGTGCTAGCGGAAGTGAATCCTGCAAGACAGAATGAAATTCTCAAGCGTGGTTATGAGCTTGGGCAAAGCCGTGTGATCTGTGGTTATCACTGGCAGAGCGACGTCAATGCTGCGCGTGTAGTAGGAAGCGCGGTTGTTGCCACTCTGCACAATAACCCTGCTTTTGAAGCTCAGTTGGCGAAGGCCAAGGCTGAAGTGCAAAAGCTCAATCCTCAGAACTGATCCTGCCTTGAATATTTAACGAGTCTTGCCACATGCAGGGCTCGTTAATCTCGTTTGGCAATTTCCGCAAAGCTGCCGCTGGTCATACGGCTAAGATCCTGAGCTGCAAGCTCAATATCCAGACCACGCTTTCCGCCTGAAATAAAGATCGTGGCAAATTCTTGAGCACCGCTGTCGATCACGGTAGGCAAACGTTTCTTTTGTCCAAGCGGGCTAATACCGCCGACCAGATAGCCGGTTACGCGTTGTGCAATCTGAGGATCGGCCATGTCAGCTTTTTTAGCCGACAGCGCCTTAGCGACCTTTTTTAAATCCAGCATTGAGGCCACCGGTGTTACCGCCACGGCTAAATTCTTGCTATCACCGTTGAGTGAGACTAGCAGCGTTTTGTAGACCTGCTCGGCGTTCAAACCCAATTTACGCACGACTTCATCGCCGAAATTGGTTTCGTCGCTATCGTGATGATACTGATGGAGAGTAAAAGGGACCTTATTTTTTTCAAGAAGAAGTACTGCGGGAGTCATTTTCTAAGCCTCTACGATGACGAATCACGCAATGATAGCGCTGTTATTTCGTGGAGTCAGTTTCGGAGAGTTATTTATTCGTGCGTTATATGCATAAGTGCGGTGCCATATAGAGAATAACCGTTGCCAGAATCACTGCTGCATTGTTAATCTATGCGGGAAACTGTAAGGGCAGACGCCATGTTTGCACTTGCAGCATAACGATAATAATGAAATTCCTCTTTGACTGGCCAATAGAAATATTGGCCATTTTTTTCGCCTAATGAATCACATACGGTGCCAGCAGCTCGGGCAGGTTTCCTTCGCTGTATAGATGCAATGCGCCTACCGCCACCACATAATTTCCCGCCGGCAGAGCGAGCAACATTTCTTGCCATTTATGATTTCGTTCCCCCATCAAAATCTGGTAGAGATCGTCACTAAACGTGGCCGGCAACTCTGTCGTTGCCATAGTTTTCGTGGGTGAAATCCACCAACCGATCAGCGTTTGCAGCAGGCGAGCGTTGGTATGCCAGTGTGCCAATGTGTCTTTTAACAGTACGATCCCGTTATCGGGCAGCGCATGCAGCAGCGCCATTTGAGTATCGGCGCCTTCCAACTCCATGGTTTTCAGCGACGCTTGTTGGGCAAAGCGCAGCATTTGGTAGTCGATACCATATTCAGAACGCAAACCAAGCTGATGCGCCTGCTGTGCCTGCAGGGTCAGTGCCGTGCGCCACGCTGGATAATGTTGAATCGCGTTGGCGGGAATGCCCGTTTCTTGACAGCGCTGTAAGACTTGCTGCCAAAGCTCTGGTGAAAGCTGCGACTCCAAAGCCTCTGCGACTTCTCCGGTATCAAACGAGGGCGATGCTTGGGTTATGTCTGCTTCAACAATCAGCGCATCCGCGCGTTTAAGACGCTGAATTAATGCCGCGGGTAGAGGCGACATGTTTTCAGTACCCATATGAATACTTCCCACCAGATGCAGATGGATACCGCCTTGAAGATGGATATCAAGCGCTGGATAGGCATAAGTGGTTGTGGGAATAATTCCCAACCAGAGCGCGAACTTTCGCAGCCATTGAGTCATAAGTCACCTTTGCCTTTTTTTCTATGCTACGTGCAGTGTGAAGGTAAAGGCAAAAAAAAGCACCGAAACGTCGGTGCTTTTTGTGTCTTTCAATGTCTATTTAAATCTCATTTAGACTGTGACTTGGGCTTAAAGCGTAACAGGCGGTTGGCGTTGCTCACCACGGTAATGGATGAAAGCGCCATGGCCGCTCCTGCAACCACAGGGCTAAGCAGGGCTCCGGTTAACGGATACAGCACGCCGGCGGCAATTGGGATGCCTAACGAGTTGTAGACGAACGCGCCTAACAGGTTTTGCTTCATATTGCGCAGCGTGGCACAGGAAAGCTCCACCGCGTCAGCCACGCCGTTCAGGCTATGGCGCATCAGCGTAATTGCAGCGGTTTCAATGGCAATATCGCTGCCGCCGCCCATCGCAATACCCACATCAGCCTGAGCTAAAGCAGGGGCGTCGTTGATACCATCGCCGACCATCGCCACTTTATGTCCTTTAGCCTGTAACGCTTTAATCGCATCGGCTTTACCTTCAGGGAGAACGCCCGCGATGACCCGATCGATACCCGCTTCTTTAGCAATGGCATTTGCGGTGAGTGGGTTATCGCCGGTTAGCATCACCAACTGATAGCCCAAACCGTGTAAGCGTTGTAATGCTTCCACGCTGTCGCTTCTTAGCGGGTCACGGATAGAAAGCAATGCGGCAGGCTTTCCATCTGCGGATAACAGTACCGGCGTTATCCCGCGTTCGGCCTGCTGTTTAAGCAGGGATTTAACCTCAGAAGTATCAACCTGCTGCTGCTCCATTAGCGCGTCGTTCCCCAACAGCAACGTATGTCCATCAACGTCACCGCTCACGCCAAGACCACGTAATGTGCGGAACTGGGTAACTTCAGGTATGACCAAACGATCCGCTCGTTCTGTGATTGCGCGAGCCAATGGATGGTTTGAACCCGCTTCTAAGGCCGCAGACCACTGCAATGCCTGCGCTTCACTTACACCGTTAAAGGTGTGAATTTCAACTACTTTTGGCTGGCCTTCAGTCAAGGTACCGGTTTTATCGAATACTAACGTATCGAGTTCACTGGCGCGTTGTAATGCGTCGGCATCACGCACCAATACACCCAGCTCAGCGGCACGCCCAACACCGGCAATGATCGACATTGGCGTTGCTAAGCCTAAGGCGCATGGGCAGGCAATAATCAGTACCGTAGTCGCCACCACCAAGGTGTACACAATCTGCGGCTGTGGGCCGAAGAAGTACCAGATAAGGCCGCTAAATACCGCAATCCCAACCACGGTGGGTACAAAAACTGCGGAAATACGGTCAGCCATTTGCCCAATTTCAGGCTTGCTGCTCTGCGCTTGGCGTACCAGCTTAATGATGCGTGCCAGCGTTGTTTGGCTGCCAATAGCACCCGCACGGAACAGAACGCTACCGTCTTGCACTACGGTACCTGCATGCACCGGATCGCCTGAGGATTTCTGCTGTGGAATCGGTTCGCCGGTCAGCATGGCTTCATCCATCCATACTTCGCCGGTAATAATCTCACCATCAACCGGAACCCGATCGCCGGTAGTTAAACGTAGCGTCATGCCAAGCTTAACCTCGGCCAACGGTAATGTTTTCTCACCCTCTTCGGTGACTACGCGAGCGGTCGGCGGGGTTAAATCCAACAAACGCTCAAGCGCTTTGGAAGAGCGTTGACGCGCTCTGGCCTCCATGGCATGACCAAGGTTGATCAAACCAATAATCATCGCACTGGCTTCGTAGTAAAGGTGACGCGCTTCCATCGGGAACACATGCGGCCACAGCGTTACCGTGATGGAGTAGAGCCACGCGGCCCCGGTGCCCAATGCGACCAAGGTGTCCATGGTGGCACTACGATTCATCAGGCTACGCCATGCGCTGCGATAGAAATGCCCACCGGCAAATACCATCACAGCAAGGGTAACCAGCCCAACGATCAGCCAGTTGTTTTGGTTGCTCGCCGTGAGCTCCATGGATCCGCCGAACAGCCCCCATGCCATCAGTGGCACGCCTAGACCTAAGCCCAGAGCGGCCTGCCAGCGGAATTTTTTCACCGACTTTTCTGCGGATTCTTGCTGACGCGCCCGACGCTTTTCTTCATCTTGAATGATTTCAGCGCCGTAACCGGCTTTTTCGACGGCGTGTATCAAGGCATCTGGATCGCTATGTCCTGTGACCAATGCGCTGCGCTCGGCAAGGTTTACGCGCGCTTGTTCAACGCCAGGCACGCTCTGTAACGCATTCTGTACTTTTAATACGCAGCTCGCGCAGCTCATGCCATCGAGCAACAGCTGAACGCTATCGTCATCGTCAGAAGCGTTCGAAGTTGCAGTCGCCGGAGAAATTATTTCAGCCGCTGCCAGAGTTTCCGGCGCTTGTGGTGCTGTCGAGTTTGCTGTTGCAGACTGTGTCAGCGGCTCAGTTTTTGGGTGGCTTTCTCCACTTGGCAATAATGACGCTTCATAGCCAGCGGCGATAACGGCATTAATCAGCGTGGTTGCATCGGCGGAACCATAGACTTTGGCGTCGGTTAATGAAACTTCAACCGCATCAACGCCCGCAACAGCCTCCAGCGCTTTGGTGACGCTGGCGGTGCAATGGCCGCAGCTTAAACCGCTTAGCGCCAGCGCTACGTCAGGCGTTCCCGCAACCGTGGCATGGTAACCCGCTTGCTCTACGGTTGAGATAATCGCGTGAGCATCGGCGTCGCCGGTGACTTTGGCATAGCGTGGATTATTTAGCTGAGCCAGTTCAATATCGGAACGCGCTTCAAGCGCGGTTTTGACTTTCTTCGCACAGTTCATGCAGGACAGGCCTTGCAGCGCGAACAATTGAGTTTGTGACATAATAAAATCCTCTCGGGTATTGCCCTGCGAACACGTGGTGTTGGTGGGCGAATCACATGGTATTCTTCACTTGGACTAAGCTTAAACCTTCCTGCAAGGGTAAGGTCAAGAGGGGAGGCAGAATGAACATCAGTGAGGTTGCCAAGAAAACCGGACTCACCAGTAAAACTATCCGTTTTTATGAAGAAAAGGGGCTGATGACCGCGCCAAACCGCGCTGACAATGGCTATCGGTTCTACGGTGAAAAACATATTGAAGAGCTCACGTTGCTGCGGCAGGCGCGGCAGGTGGGCTTTACGCTGGACGAATGCCGTGAACTGGTAGGGCTTTTTCATGACAAAAGCCGCCACAGCGCTGACGTTAAGCGGCGCACGTTAGAGAAAGTGGCCGAACTGGAACGGCATATTGAAGAATTGCAGCAAATGCGCCACCGATTGATGGCGTTAGCCGATGAGTGCCCCGGCGATGAAAGTGCAGATTGTCCGATCATTAATAATCTGGCGGGTTGCTGCCATGGACATAAGGCGTAAGTGGCTTTTCCCCCGGCAAACCTCTGCGCGGGGGAGAGAGCAACTTAAATACTTTTCACCACTAACGTAATACCTTCTACGTCGATAACTTCTACAACGGCCCCGATCGGTAACTCCTGCGAACAGGTCACTCGCCAGCTGCTGTCGCCGATACGAATGCGTCCATTGCCGTTGACGATAGGGGCTTCAAGCGTGGCTCGCGCACCAATAAGCTGTCGGCTACGTTGATTAAGCAGATCATCATTATTTCTTGCTACCGGCTGACTGCGCCGTAACCAGCGCCACCATAGTAGCGCGGTGGCGACAGTGAGGATCGCAAACAGCGTGGCCTGCCATTCCCAGCCAAATGGCAGTACCCACGTTAGCAGGCCGACCAATAGGGCTGAAATGCCGCACCACAGCAGATACCCGCCAGCGCCTAACAACTCCGCAGCTAGTAGCACACCGCCCAGCGACAGCCAAAAACCATGCGGATTTTGGGCAATGTAATCAATCATTATGATTTGCCTTTAACGGGGCCTGTTTCTTTCAGCAATTCAGCGATACCGCCGATGGAGCCCATCAGGTTGCTGGCTTCCAGCGGCATCATGATCACTTTGCTGTTAGTGGCAGAACCGATTTTTTGCAGCGCGTCAGTATATTTTTGTGCCACGAAATAGTTAATCGCCTGAATGTTCCCAGCGGCAATCGCCTCTGACACCATTTTGGTGGCCTGAGCTTCAGCTTCAGCGGCACGTTCGCGCGCTTCTGCCTGCAAGAATGCGGACTGGCGTTCACCTTCGGCTTTCAGGATCTGAGACTGCTTTTCACCTTCGGCACGCAAAATGGCTGCCTGACGTACACCTTCCGCTTCGAGAATATCTGCACGTTTGGTTCGCTCGGCTTTCATCTGGGCGTTCATGGAGGCAACCAGTTCGACCGGTGGACGCACGTCGCGGATTTCAATACGCGTCACTTTTACGCCCCAAGGATTGGTGGCTTCATCAACGATATGCAGCAAACGACCATTGATGTGGTCGCGCTGTGACAGCATTTCATCCAGTTCCATCGAGCCCAGAACTGTTCGAAAATTTGTCATGGTTAAATTGACGATGGCGCGTTCTAAATTGCTCACCTCATAGGCGGCGCGCGCAGGGTCGATAACCTGAATAAAGCAAACGGCATCGATAGTGACGTTGGCGTTATCTTTTGAAATGATTTCTTGGGCTGGGATGTCTAAAACCTGTTCCATCATGTTGATCTTACGACCGACGCGATCCATGAATGGAATGATTAAATTCAGGCCAGGCATTAATGTTTTGGTGTAGCGGCCAAAGCGCTCGACGGTCCACTGGAAGCCTTGCGGCACGATTTTAATCCCTGACCATACGATGACCAACGCAACAACCACTAAGACGGGAATAACGGTAAACATCGACAACCTCCTGTTAGCGAACGGCCTCATACCGCACGATTGGTAATAGTTTAACCAATCGTGCGTAAGACTGACATGATTAACAGGAATAAATCATTTTAGGTTAATGAAGATTAAGACTTCTCGGGTTTATTCATCAAATCCGGTTAATTCAAAGACCCCAAGATGACCGTGACCGTCTAAATCAACGGTGTGAGTTTGTGGGCGAGGCGTGACCAGCACGGCGCTGTCGTAGCGGTTAAGCGTAATAGAGTTGCCGCCGCCAATTGGCGTCAGTGAAATTTCTCCGTCGTGGCAGAATAAAATAATGGTGCTGGCGTGACAGCGGAGTGGCGGCATCTTCGGGCTGGTGGTCACCCACTGAAGGCGTGCGCCATAATAGCGTGGGTCGTAAATCAAATTCAGATCGCGCACTTTGCCATTGAGCAGCGTACTGCTCACGCGACTATCGCCGGAAAAACGTTGGATCCCACAGGTCAAAATCGGTGGCTCGATGCGCCCATCGATTTTTAGCTGCAAGCCATCGCCTTCCAGAATGGAAAGGATGCGCTGATATCCCGTATAGCTGGAGAAATCACCGTCAGAGGAAACTTCTGCCATGGATAAACGCCAGCGAAAATCGCGCCCGCTTGGGGAGTCCACTCGCATGATCTCCTGCGTAACGCCTTGTCCATTTTTCCAAGGCATCGCGTGATAATCAGCCCATCGTATGATCTGCCATTGATTCATGAGGTGAAATGTCCTTTTAAACGATGTCGAGTTCCGGGAAACAGCAATTTTGCAAAGGTAACATTATGATGTTTAGACCAAGTTCGACGTTCGATCAATAGGCAAGGTTCATTCGCCTGAATGTGCAGCCAGTGGCTTTCTTCAGCCGAAGGCAGCAGGGCTTCAACAATATGTTCCCCTTCGGTGAGTGGTGCTACGCGTGATAAATAGTCGTGCGGCGTGATTTTGAGAAAGTCCTGCTGCAGGTAATCAGGCGCAACGATAGGATTTACATAGCGATTTTCAATCTGCACCGGCGTGTCATTTTCGTAATGCACGATGATAGAGTGAAATATTGGCGCGCCCACGCTGAGATTTAACGCTGCGGCTTGTTCACTGTTAGCCTGCGCTTCATCCAGCAAGATTATTTTGCAGTGATGGCGGTGATTGCGCGCCAGAATTTCGTCGCGAATGCTGTGCACTTCGAACAGTGCAGATTGCCCTTTCGGCTCCGCAACAAAGGTGCCAACGCCCTGCATGCGCACCAGCAATCCTTGATGGGTTAATTCCCGCAACGCTCGATTGATGGTCATGCGGCTGAATCCCAGATGCGCGACCAGCTCGGCCTCAGAGGGAATGCGATAATTTGGCGGCCAAGCTCCGTTACTGATGTTATCGGTAATCATTTTTTTGACCTGCTCATACAGCGGCGCAGGCGTTGATAGCGGTGATAAATCAGCGGGAAGAGTCATGGATAACATTCCTTATGGGCAATCGCCGATGTTCCATTGATGTAGAATTTGCCATGCAATGCGTGCCGCGGTGCGGGCACCGAATTGCTGAATATCCAAAGAGGGATTGTATTCCACCAGATCCGCTCCCCACAATGACGGACTTTCACATATCGCACCTACCAGCCGCAAAAGTCGTTCGATTGGTAATCCCACGGCGGCGGGCGCTGAGACGCCGGGCATTTGCCACGCAGGAAGTACATCCAGATCGATCGTTAGATAGACGATCTCACACTTATCCATAAATGCGCCAATCTGGCGATGCAGATCGTCAAGCGATCGCGTGAGCGCGTCGGTATCCCATACGATCTCAACGTTCAAACGCTTGGCCTCGGTGACCAATGCCTGCGTGTTTGCCGCGAGGCTAGCGCCGACGCAGAGATAATGAAACGGTCGCTGGCTCTGCTCGCAGTAATGGGCGAGCTGGCGAAACGGCGTGCCTGACGTCGCCACGTCGTTGCGGCGTAGATCCAGATGCGCATCAAAATTAATTATGCCGACGGTTTTGTTGGGATGTGCCTGATACAGCCCTAAACCGTGAGCGAAGGCGGTTTCATGACCGCCGCCGAAGACCAAGGTTCTCACCCCTTGCTGATGGTATTGCGCGACTTTTTGGCTAAACTGAGCCTGCACTTCTTCTAGCGGGGTATCGCCAACGCGCAAAGTGCCGCCGTCGGTGACGCGGTAATGTCCAGCATGCGCAGCAAGATTAGCCAGCATTTTACGCAGCGCATCGGGGGCAGCGGCGGCACCGGTGCGGCCATGATTGCGTTTAACGCCTTCATCACAGGCAAAACCGAGCAACACGATAGGGCGGGGCTCATTGTGCTGCCCAATGGTTTGAAATAAGCGTAATGCTTCAGGAGACTCCGCCAGATCGTTACGCCCTTGCCAAACATCATCAGCGGTGGGTTGCCAGTGGCTCATTGCATTTCCTCGTTTTCGCTCTGTTTTTGTGTCGCTTGGCCTTGATAAATCCGCTGATACAGTGGATTTCGCCCCAGCTCATAAATCACTTCAACCGGTTTTTCTGCCTCCCATACCGCGAAATTAGCCTGAAAACCGGCGGCAAGCTGTCCGTGGGTGTGCTGGCGATTTAATGCCTGAGCCGCATGTCGAGTCACGCCTAGCCACGCCTCTTCCGGCGTGAGGCCAAATTGCACGCAGGCCATATTCATCGCGAGGCGCAGAGACGCAAAGGGGCTGGTGCCGGGATTGAAATCGCTGGCTACCGCCATAGGGACGCGATATTCGCGCAGCAAATCCACCGGAGGGCGTTTGGTTTCGCGTAAAAAATAAAAGGCACCGGGCAGCAGAACCGCCACGGTTTGGCTGTGTGCTAAGGCTTGAATACCCGCTTCATCTAGATGCTCAATATGGTCGGTCGACAGCCCGTGATAGCGAGCCACTAGCTCGCTGCCGCCCAGATTAGAAAGCTGTTCCATATGCCCACGCACAGGAATTCCAAGCTGTTTGGCTGCCGCGAACAGCTTTTCGCTTTGCGCAAGTGAAAAACCCACGCTTTCGCAGAACACATCAACAGATTCAAACAGTTTTTTCTCCCACAGCTGCGGCAGGATTTCCTCACAAATCAGATCGATATAGTGGTCTGAACGGCCATGATATTCCGGCGGAGTGGTGTGTGCCGAAAGTAGCGTAGGGCTAACGTCGATGGCGTTTTGTCGAGCCAGCTGCTGGGCAACACGCAGCTGTTTTTCTTCATTGATGAGATCCAGACCATAGCCGGATTTCATTTCCACCGTGGTCACACCTTCGTCCATTAAAGCCTGTAAACGCTGCTGGCTGATGCTGAGCAGCGTATCCGGCGAGGCATCACGCGTGGCGTGCACGGTTGAATTGATTCCGCCGCCTTTCTGGCTGATTTCGGTGTATGACACCCCGTTCAGGCGCTGTTCCCACTCGTAGGCGCGATCGCCACCGAACACCAAATGGGTGTGACAGTCGATAAGACCGGGAGTAACAAGCCGATCCTGTAAATCGATCTGCTGGGGATGCTGAGCGGGAAGTTCATCCTCTTGGATCACCGCTATAATATGTTTATCGCGCACCACCAGTGCATGACGATCGAGAACACCATAGGGCGTTTTGTACTGCGCGCTCATGGTAGCTAAGCGTCCGTTGCGCCAAATAACGTCGGACTCCAATAAATTCATAGCATCCCCAAACCTGTATAGAGTTGTATATACATTTATTTTCGAAAGGCCGATAGGTGTCAAACGTTTTTGATGAAAATGTTATTTAATTGTGACGTCAAATGCGATGTGCGGCTGAGGTGCGCCGTGTTTGGCTTAGCGGGGGCAAATCTGCGACAATGTAGCGCAGCTTTTTTATGGTAAGAAAGTTTTATTAACAATGAGAGTGTCATGTCGTATCCGATAAACGAACTGTTCCAGACCCTGCAAGGGGAAGGTTTTTACACCGGTGTTCCGGCTATTTTTATTCGCCTGCAAGGGTGTCCGGTAGGGTGCAGCTGGTGTGATACCAAACATACGTGGGAACAGTTGCCCGAACGAGAAATCGGCATGAACGAAATCTTGATCAAAACTGAAGAGAGCGATGCGTGGGGCAGCGCCAGCCCTGAGCAATTGCTGGATATCCTGCGCGAGCGCGGATATACCGCTCGCCACGTGGTGATCACTGGCGGTGAACCCTGCATCCATGATTTGCGTCCGTTGACGGAATTGCTGAATCAAAATGGGTTTTCCTGCCAGATTGAAACCAGCGGCACCCATGAAATCCGCTGCTCTGAGGCAACCTGGGTGACCGTCTCTCCAAAGGTCAACATGAAAGGCGGAATGAAAGTATTGGAGTCTTCTTTGGTGCGCGCCGATGAGGTTAAACACCCCGTTGCACGTGAGCGCGATATTGAAGATTTAGACGCATTACTTTCCGTACTTCACGACGATAAGAAACGCATTATCGCGCTGCAGCCGATTAGCCAAAAAGAGAGCGCGACGAAGCTGTGTATTGAAACCTGTATTGCGCGCAACTGGCGCTTGTCGATGCAAACCCATAAGTATTTGAACATCGCCTAAATATGCTGATGAGAAGCGCGCTGCTAAATAATTATCGGATGATTTTTGGCACTGCGCTTCTGATGTGGGTGTTTTTGCTAACCGGCTGTGTCAAGTCTGACGCGCTGTGGGGTGTGGTAGATAAAGTTTGTCGTGTTAACTATCAGCAAAAGCACGATCCCGCGCCCTGCGCCCAGATCTATACGCCGGCTCACGATCGGCGATCTGCGTTTACCGTGATTCAAAACCCGCGCTTTCACTTTCATTTCATTTTGGTCCCCAATGATCGGATTATCGGTATTGAGAGCCCTGTACTGCTAGAAAATGACGCACCGGATTATTTCGGTTACGCATGGACGATGCGCTATCGGCTGGCGTATGAATATGGCAGACCGGTTCCCGACGATATGCTGGGGCTGGCGTTAAATTCAGCCTATGGGCGCAGCCAGAATCAACTCCATATTCATCTCACCTGCTTACGTGAAGACGTTCGCCGCCAGTTAAAAGCCGAGCGCCCTTATATTGGTCGCGAATGGGCTTTGCTGCCTGATTTGCTGTTGCGTCATCCGTTTTATGCCAAGCGCATTGAGCAGCCGGCGCTCATCGGCGTGGATCCAATCAAATCGCTCGCCGATCAGTTTCATCTTACGCCTGAACAGCTGGCCTATTATGGCGTGGCGGTGGTGCCAACGACGTTTGAAACTCAGCCAGGCTTTATTTTATTGGCGACACGGGTGGGAATGGGAGAGAGGAATAGGGCATCGGTGGAGTCATTGTTAGATAAGCGCTGTGAGCTGCTGCAAACAATCCCGGCTCAGTGAACCGGGAAAAGGGAGTCAAATTTAGTACGCCTCTTCTATCGCGACGTCGGGTTCTTTCTCTGAATGATCGGCTAATGCATCATGTGAAATTTGCAGCTTCAGGTCGAATTCGATCATGGATATTTCCTGATTAATTTCGGCTTTAAGTGCATCAATTTTGTTTAACGAAGTGGATTCCGTCACTCGTCGGCTTCCTAGTCAAAAACAGGGATGCCTATGTTAACCAGCATTCTGATATATAAAATCAATCAAATCCTAAATTTAGACCCGCCTCTCACAAAAAATGAGGCCGTTTCACCCCCGTTTACGCTTGGCATACAACCGCTAAACAAAGCTGCTTACATGCGTTAAAAAATGTTACCTATTTCCTCCATAATCTCTCTGAGCAGAAACTAATGAGTGAATGTGTACATGTCATTTGCTAATTGATTTTGCGACATTATTCATTGCCAGCATGGGATGCCTCTGTCAAAGTAACGCGTTTAAAATTAAGGAGGAAAAATGTTGCCGTCTGCAGGTTGGTTAGGACTCAGTTATTTCACCTATTTTTTCTCTTTTGGCATATTTCTGCCGTTTTGGAGTTTGTGGCTGCAAGGTGAGGGAATTTCTCCCGAGTCAATTGGCATATTGCTTGGCGCAGGGATGATAGCCCGTTTCCTTGGTAGTTTATTCATTGCTCCCGCCGTTAAAAAAACCTCTCAACTGATTACCGCTCTCCGTCTTATTGCTCTCCTCGCCCTGATCTGTTCTATCGCATTTTCCTTTGGTACCGCATGGGCGTGGCTGCTGGTGGTGATGGCCGGATTTAGTCTCTTCTATGGGCCGTTAATTCCTCTGACCGATGCGCTGGCCGCGACGTGGCAACGTCAGGTGGGGCTGGACTACGGCAAAGTACGTCTGTGGGGATCAATGGCCTTTGTCATTGGCTCAGCGGTAACGGGAGAAGTGGTTAATGCCTTTGGGCATAAGGCCATTATGTATTGCCTGTGGGCGGGTCTGGCGGCCATGCTGGTGGGAATGCTTCTACGACCGCGCCATATGCCACAGGATGCACCAAAAGATAGTGCGGTGCAGGACATCACGCCGTGGAAAATTTTATTAAAAGAAGCGCCGGTATGGCGTTTTTTATTGTGTGCCGCTTTACTTCAAGGCGCTCATGCAGGCTATTACGGATTTAGCACTATCTACTGGCAGGAGGCGGGCTATTCCGCGTCGGTGGTTGGCTATCTGTGGTCGCTGGGCGTTGTTGCTGAGGTTATCGTTTTTGCATTAAGCAAGCGCTTATTCCGCCGTATGTCGGTTTCCCAGTTGCTGTTACTGTCGTGTTTTTGTGCGGTGATCCGTTGGATTTTAATGGGGTCAACAACGGCGCTGCCGTGGCTGATTTTGATTCAAATTCTGCATGCGGGCTCTTTCACCGTATGTCATTTGGCGGCAATGCGCTTTATTTCGGCACGGCAGGGCGGCGATGTTATCCGTCTACAGGCGATTTATTCGGCGCTAGGCATGGGCGGAAGCGTGGCGATCATGACCATGCTGTCAGGCTTCCTGTTTGAGCACTATCAAGGCGGCATGTTCTATGCGATGGCGCTGGTGGTATTGCCGGTGATTTTCTTCAGACCGAAAGTGACAAGCCATTAGTTTTGTGGCTAAGACCCCCTCCCAGCCTGCCCTTTGGCAGGGGGGAGGGGCCGATCGAGATTCTTACCAACATCACCGCACAGTTCCCTCCCTGCAAAGGGGAGGGTTAGTGTGGGGTCATTACCCAAATATCACGGGAGGGTTTATGACTTACCCGCAATCAGCCCATCTTTTCGAAACATGCTTTTAATCCCGCGTACTGCCTGACGAATACGATCTTGGTTTTCGATCAGCGCAAAACGAACGTGGGTATCGCCGTAGTCACCAAAACCAATCCCCGGAGAAACGGAGACTTTGGCATCGGCCAACAGCTTTTTGGCAAATTCTAGCGATCCAAGTTGCGCATAGGCATCGGGGATTTTTGCCCAAACATACATCGATGCTTTAGGGTTTTCTACCATCCAACCGGCCTCATGCAGGCCTTTGACCAGCACGTTGCGACGTTGACGGTATTGCTCGGCAATATCTCGCACGCATTGCTGATCGCCTTCGAGAGCGGCAATCGCCGCCACCTGCAAAGGAGTAAAAGTACCGTAGTCGTGGTAGCTCTTGATACGTGCCAGTGCGTTAACCAGCTCAGGATTGCCGACCATAAAACCGATGCGCCAGCCAGCCATGTTGTAGCTTTTCGACAGGGTGAAAAACTCGACGGCAACGTCTTTGGCGCCGGGGATTTGCATAATCGAAGGGGCTTTCCAGCCGTCATACACAATGTCGGCATAGGCCAAATCGTGTACCACCAAAATATCGTGCTCTTTGGCCAGCTTGATGACGCGCTCAAAGAAATCTAATTCAACGCACTGGGCTGTAGGGTTTGAAGGAAAGCCCAGAATCATCATTTTAGGCTTGGGAATACTTTCGCGAATGGCACGTTCTAGTTCGTTGAAAAAGTCGATGCCTGAAACCAGCGGCACCGACCGCACCTGCGCACCCGCAATGACCGCGCCGTAAATATGAATGGGGTAGCTAGGATTCGGTACTAAAACGGTATCGCCATGATCGAGCGTGGCCAGCATCAAATGCGCCAGCCCCTCTTTTGATCCGATAGTAACAATGGCTTCACTATCGGGATCGATATCGACCTGATAGCGATCTTGATACCAGTGCGAGATCGCGCGGCGTAAACGTGGAATACCGCGTGACGTGGAGTAGCCGTGGGTATCTTCACGCTGTGCAACCGTACACATTTTTTCAACGATGTGCGGCGGCGTTGGGCCGTCTGGGTTCCCCATGCTGAGATCGATAATGTCTTCGCCGCGCCGGCGCGCAGCCATTTTCAGCTCAGCGGTAATGTTAAATACATAAGGGGGAAGACGATCAATACGAGTAAAACGACGCGGAGTGCGTGAGTCTGTCATAGATACCTCAAGATGACGTTAGCGCCCGGACCGTCCGAGCGACGCTGCCTGTTTACAGGCTATTAACGAAAATAGGCGAAGCCGAAGATTCTGTCGAGCGGATTTTTTAAACCGCGCTTTCCAGAACACTCCGAGCCCTTATCGCTGAGTTTCAACTATGCTTATACCCGTCATACTTGAAGCTGCATCTGTGTTGGCTGCTCTCGCTCACCTGATAAATCTGCCTGGAGCAGATTTAAACGCAGTTTACTGCGGCCCTAGTGGCGAGGCCCATGGATGGGCCGAGTAATCACTTACTGGAGTAAGCTCATCGGGACTCGCTCCTTTGCCGCCTTGATGCAACTCCAATTATTTTGGGTATGTTAGCTGACATTAAATTTGCTAATCATTTTTCGCCAATCCTTTGAACATGATTTTGATACAACAAAGAGGGAACACTATGTTTAGAAAAACCGATAAAGTTGAACGAACCATCGAAGAAGAGGTTTCATTGTTGGCGGATGCGCTGGAAGGGGTGCTGCAGGAGGGGGCAGATAAAACTCAGGATGAAATCGCTTCGCTGCGTCGTAGCGCACAAGATACGCTGCGTGAGGTGAAAGCGCACATCAGCGGTGATACCCCGTGTCCAGTGACGGAACGAGTAAAAAATGCCTGCTGCGATGTGAATGGCTATGTGCGCAATAAACCGTGGCACAGCGTGGGAATTGGGGCAACGGCGGGGTTGATTCTGGGGCTCTTGCTTTCAAAACGCTAATCAATCACAAGCGCTATTTGCGTGAGCAATATGTGTGAGAGATTTATGTGACCGGTGCCATACCGGTCACACCATGCTCACTATCAGCCGCGATAGGTGCAGCCTGCGGTGCAGGTTTCTTTCACTAATACGGCGCTTAGCAATGGCAGCTCAGGTTTCAGCTGTTGCCAAATCCACTGGGCTAACACTTCGCTGGTTGGGTTCTCAAGACCAGGAATATCATTCAGATAATAGTGGTCGAGGCGATCCAGAATGGGTTTGAACGCCGCTTTCAGCTCGGCAAAATCCATCACCCAGCCGGTATAAGCATCCACTTCGCCGGTAATTTCAATGCGTACTAAAAACGAATGACCGTGCAGACGACCACACTTATGTCCTTCTGGAACGTGTGGCAGATGGTGCGCAGCCTCAAACTGAAAATCTTTAAACAGGGTGGTTGTCATGATGACGCCTCGTAACCTAAAAAACCTGCGCATACTACCGGAAAGCGCCCGTTGGCGGTAGTTTTACCGCGATTGTTTGAGTATAAGCAGAAAATTTATTCTTCAATGTCCAAAAGGCGGCCCGTTTTATTTCTGCGCCGTTATTTTTTTGTCAGGTTATCAACTCTTCGAACTTATCTATTAAGACTCCTTTCGGTGTGAAGAATAAAACCAATAGCAAAGTCGATGAAAATAGTTATGTAATAACTAACTGTTATTCATTGATTTTATAGGTTTTAACCTAAAACACCCTAGCTTCTATCACCTACCTGAATTAGTGGTTAGTTCAAATGGTTATTTGTTATTTCCATCACTTATTTAATTGTTATTATCCAGCTAGGTAACCTTACAAAAAGCGCTACATCAATTCGCCACACCCACGGTTCTTAAAGCTAAGTCTGAGGCTGCTTGAAGTACCAAAGGGATCACTGTGCAAGGAACACTTAGCAATGACGACTCAGGCTCCTCCTACTTCCATGCTTCCACTCACGCCGGAGCAATTGGCAAAGCTCCAGTCGGCGATTGGTGAGTTTTCACCACACCAGCTGGCGTGGCTCTCCGGTTATTTCTGGGGAATGGTTAACCAACAGCCGGGCACGGTAGCCGTGACGCCAGCACCGGCTGCAGCGGCTTCAATTACCGTGATTTCTGCCTCGCAAACGGGCAATGCACGACGGGTGGCAGAGCAGCTGCGCGACGATCTGACCGCAGCCGGTCTGGGTGTGACGTTGGTTAACGCGGGTGACTATAAATTCAAACAGATCGCGCAGGAAAAGCTGCTGCTGGTTGTTGCTTCAACCCAAGGGGAAGGCGAACCGCCGGAAGAAGCCGTGGCGTTGCACAAATATTTGTTCTCCAAAAAAGCCCCTCAGATGGCCGGAACGGCGTTTGCGGTGTTTGGCCTCGGCGATACGTCTTATGAAAACTTTTGCCAGACCGGAAAAGATTTTGATGCCCGTTTAGCAGAACTGGGCGGTGAGCGGTTATTCGACCGCGCCGACGCCGATGTTGATTTCAAATCCGCGGCAGAGGCATGGCGTAAGCAGATCGTAGACGTTCTGCAACAGCGCGTGCCACAGGCAACGGCGGCGCAGGTTCAGGTTAGCGTGGCGGGAAGCGTGGCGCAGATAGTCAGCAGCCCATACAGCAAAGAATCCCCGCTCACGGCCTCTTTGGCGGTGAAGCAAAAAATTACCGGACGCAACTCTGATAAAGACGTGCGTCATATCGAAATCGATCTCGGCGAATCAGGTCTGAGCTACCAGCCGGGCGACGCGCTGGGCGTGTGGTATCACAACGATCCTGACTTGGTTGAGGAAATTATTGGCCTGATTTGGCGCACCGGCGATGAGATGGTCACCATCGACGATCAAACGATGACGCTGCGAGAGGCGCTGGCAGAGCGCTTGGAGCTAACGCAAAACACCACCGTTATCGTGGAAAAATACGCGGCACTTTCGCGCGATGAGCGTTTGATTGAGCTATTAGCCGATAAGCATCAGCTGCAACAATACGCACAAACCACGCCGTTGCCGGATATGATCCGCCAAGCACCAGCAGATTTAGACGCTGAGCAGTTAGTGGCGCTGTTACGCCCGTTAACGCCGCGTCTTTATTCCATCGCATCCTCCCAAGAAGAAGTGGGCAGCGAAGTGCATATTACCGTTGGCGTGGTGCGTTATGAGGTTGATGGCCGCGCCCGCACCGGCGGTGCTTCGGGCTACTTAGCCGATCGTCTGGAAGAAGATGGCGAGCTGCGCGTTTTCATTGAGCATAACGACAATTTCCGTCTGCCTGCGAATCCGCAAACGCCGGTCATTATGATTGGCCCTGGCACCGGCATTGCTCCGTTCCGTGCATTTATTCAACAACGTGAGGCCGAAGGGGCAGAAGGCCTTAACTGGCTTTTCTTTGGCAACCCTCACTTTACCGAAGATTTTCTCTATCAGGT
Organism: Hafnia alvei; assembly: GCF_964063325.1. Classification (NCBI taxonomy): domain Bacteria; kingdom Pseudomonadati; phylum Pseudomonadota; class Gammaproteobacteria; order Enterobacterales; family Hafniaceae; genus Hafnia; species Hafnia alvei. The sequence continues at coordinate 3,470,468 of NZ_OZ061315.1, read as the reverse complement.
GGAATGGCAGCGCTTCGTTAAAGACGGCGTTCTATCCCGTATCGATTTGGCTTGGTCACGCGATCAAAAACACAAAGTCTATGTACAGGACAAGCTGCGTGAGCAAGGGGCCGAGGTTTGGCGCTGGATCGAACAGGGCGCACATATTTACGTCTGCGGAGACGCCAACCGCATGGCGAAAGACGTTGAACAGGCGTTACTGGAGCTATTGGCTGAACACGGTGGAATGGATGCCGAACAGGCCGATGAATTTTTAAGTGAGCTGCGCGTTGAGCGCCGCTATCAGCGGGACGTTTACTAATAATGAGCAAATCGATGCAAGATAATTACGCCTTTAGCAGCAAACACCCGGGGCCATTAGTGGTTGATGCACCGTTGGCCGACGCTGAGCGCCTGAAGCGCGAGAGCAATTTTCTGCGCGGCACCATTGCCGAAGATTTAAACGATGGTTTGACCGGTGGTTTTAACGGCGACAACTTTCTGCTGATCCGTTTTCACGGTATGTACCAGCAGGACGACCGCGATCTTCGCGCCGAGCGCGCCGAGCAAAAGTTAGAGCCGCGTCATGCCATGATGCTGCGCTGCCGTTTACCGGGCGGCGTGATGACGCCACAGCAATGGCTGGGTATCGACAAGTTTGCCGATGAAAGCACGCTGTACGGCAGCATTCGTATTACCAACCGCCAAACGTTCCAGTTTCACGGCATCTTGAAGCAAAACGTCAAGCCGGTGCATCAGTTGCTTAATCGTTTGGGTTTGGATGCGTTGGCGACCGCCAATGACGTTAACCGTAACGTGCTGTGCACGTCGAATCCCGTGGAGTCGGCGCTGCATCAAGAGGCCTATGAATGGGCGAAAAAACTGTCTGAACACCTGCTGCCGCGTACTCGCGCCTATGCAGAAGTGTGGCTGGATCAGGAAAAAGTCGAAACCACCGATGAAGAGCCGATTCTCGGTGCCACCTATTTACCGCGTAAATTTAAAACTACGGTAGTGATCCCGCCACAGAACGATGTGGATCTGCATGCCAACGATCTCAACTTTGTGGCGATTGCTGAAAACGGCAAGCTGATCGGCTTCAACGTGCTGGTCGGCGGTGGACTGTCTATTGCTCATGGTGATAAAGCGACCTATGCCCGCACGGCCAGCGAGCTTGGCTTTATTCCCGTAGAACACACCTTGGCCGTGGCTGAAGGCGTGGTGACGACGCAGCGCGACTGGGGAAACCGCACCAATCGTAAGAATGCAAAAACCAAGTACACCTTGGAGCGCGTCGGCGTTGAAAACTTTAAAGCTGAAGTGGAAAAGCGTGCGGGAGTGACGTTCGAACCGGTACGTCCTTATGAGTTTACCGGACGCGGCGATCGCATTGGCTGGGTGAAAGGCATTGATAATAAATGGCATTTAACGCTGTTTATTGAAAATGGACGCATTCTGGACTATCCAAATCGGCTGTTGAAAACCGGCATGGCAGAGATCGCCAAGATTCATCAGGGGGATTTCCGTCTGACGGCGAACCAAAACCTGATCGTGGCGGGCGTGGCTGAAACAGACAAAGCACGCATCGAACAGATTGCGCGTGAACACGGCCTGATCGACGACGGCGTTAGCGAGCAGCGCAAAAACTCGATGGCCTGCGTGTCTTACCCAACCTGTCCGCTGGCGATGGCGGAAGCCGAGCGCTTCCTGCCACAGTTCGTGACTCAGGTTGAAGAAATCATGCAAAGCCACGGCGTTGGCGATGAACATATTGTTCTACGTGTCACTGGCTGTCCGAACGGCTGTGGGCGTGCGCTGTTGGCGGAAATTGGTCTGGTCGGAAAAGCGATGGGCCGTTACAACCTGCATTTAGGCGGGAATCGTGCCGGAACGCGGATCCCGAGAATGTATCGTGAAAATATCACCGATGCTGAAATCCTTGGCGTGATTGACGAACTAGTCGCCCGCTGGGCGAAAGAACGTGAAGCCAATGAAGGCTTTGGTGATTTCACCATTCGCGCAGGGATTGTGCGCCCGGTGCTGGATCCGGCAAGAGATTTTTATGACTAGATGATTGAGCTCTGTCTTTAGCGGCACGTTGTTATTCAGCCGAAGGAAAATCGGAGGGTTAGCACGAGCCACAGGGATGTGGCGAGAGTCGTAGGGCGCAGGGAGCGCCTCTGCGACGGTGCGTTAAAACCCGGAGTGTTTGACTGAGTGAACCCGCAACGCGGGCTGAATAACGGTACCTAGCCGGGATGCAAGGGGGCGGCAATGAGCCCCCTTGCACGGACGCCAATCGCGTTGTTGCAGGGTTTATTGGTGGTTTTTGGCGGACGGAATGTATCTCAATTCGATATGTTGCAACGCCTTTGTGCGGAGGACTTTACTTATGTCCAAATTAGATCTTCATGCATTAGCGGTATTACCCAAAGTCGAACAGGTCATGGCGTTAGCTGAAATTAATACTCAGCTAGAAAAACTGAGCGCGCAGGAAAGGGTGCGTTGGGCGCTAGAGCATTTACCCGCCGAGTTTGCCCTTTCTTCGAGTTTTGGCATTCAGGCCGCGGTATCGCTGCACTTGGTCACCCGTGAGCTACCGGATATTCCGGTGATCTTAACGGATACCGGTTATTTGTTCCCTGAAACCTACCAGTTTATCGATACCCTGCACGAAAAGCTGAATTTGAACCTCAAGGTTTACCGCGCAGAACAGTCGGCTGCGTGGCAGGAGGCCCGCTATGGCAAACTGTGGGAGCAGGGCGTTGAGGGCATTGAGCGCTACAACGATATTAACAAAGTTGAACCGATGAACCGTGCACTGCGTGAGCTTGGCGCGCAAACGTGGTTTGCAGGCCTGCGCCGTGAACAATCAGGCAGCCGTGCACATTTGCCGGTGCTCGCGATTCAGCGTGGCGTGTTTAAAATACTGCCGATAATCGATTGGGATAACCAACAGATTTATCAATATTTACAGCAGCATGGGCTTAGCTACCACCCGCTGTGGGAGCAAGGCTATCTCTCCGTTGGCGATACCCACACGACGCGCAAATGGGAGCCGGGCATGGCGGAAGAAGAAACGCGATTCTTTGGGCTAAAACGCGAATGTGGATTACATGAGTAGCCTTTGTTGAGATAAAAAGCCTGACCTTAGCGTCAGGTTTTTTTTGCTCAGGAAATTATTTATTTAACTATTCAGTATAATTTTTTTCACATTAAAGCAAAAAGCGGTATCCTCGAAAGGATTCATCATACGAATAAAAGGACTATGGCTATGCAGGAACAACCTCTTGGTGCGAGTCAGGCTTCCGGCTCGCGTGCGTTAATTCAACAACTCACGGATATCGTGGGTAAATCTCATATTCTTACCGACGCGCGTAAAACGGAACGCTATCGCAAAGGCTTTCGTTCAGGACAAGGTGATGCGTTGGCGGTGGTCTTCCCGGGCAGTTTGCTCGAACAGTGGAAGGTATTTAAGGCCAGCGTTGAGGCCGATAAAATTGTGCTAATGCAGGCTGCCAACACCGGACTGACCGAAGGCTCTACGCCGAGCGGTAACGACTACGATCGTGAAATCATTATTATTAGCACTCAGCGCTTGGATAAAATTCAGCTGCTGGACGAAGGCAAGCAGGTCGTGGCTTTGCCGGGCAGCACGTTGTGGCATCTAGAACGGATCCTAAAACCACTAGGGCGTGAGCCGCATTCGGTGATTGGCTCTTCCTGTATTGGCGCATCGGTTGTGGGCGGGGTGTGTAATAACTCTGGTGGATCTCTGGTACATCGCGGCCCTGCGTACACCGAAATGGCGCTGTATGGCCGCGTTAACGAGCTTGGGCAGGTTGAGCTGGTGAACCATTTGGGCATTGCGTTAGGCAATACGCCAGAAGAGATCCTGACGCGTTTAGAAAACCAGAAGTATGGCCCGCAAGACGTTGAGCATAGCGAACGCCAAGCGTCCGATCACGATTATGCCGAGCGAATTCGCGACGTTGAAGCCGATACGCCGTCGCGATTTAACGCCGATGAGCGCCGTTTGTTCGAAGCCTCCGGCTGTGCGGGTAAGCTTGCGGTATTTGCCGTGCGCTTAGATACTTTCCCAGCGCAATCCTCATCGCAGGTCTTCTATATTGGCACCAACCAGCCGCAGGTGTTGACCGAACTGCGTCGGCATATGCTGGCGAATTTCAAAAATCTGCCGGTGGCGGGGGAGTACATGCATCGCGATATTTTCGATATTGCGGAAGTGTATGGCAAAGATACTTTTGTGATGATCGACAAACTTGGCACCGATAAAATGCCGATGTTCTTTACCCTGAAAGGGCGTATGGATGCCATCTTTGGCAAAGTGCCTTTCCTGCCGGGCCATCTGGTCGATCGCACCATGCAAACGCTGAGTCACCTGCTGCCATCGCATTTGCCCAAACGTTTGAAAGAGTATCGCCACCGCTTTGAGCATCATCTGATGCTGAAAATGTCGGGCGAGGGTATTGAGGAAGCGCGTGCGTGGCTGGAATCTTATTTTGCTCAGGCAGAAGGGGAGTTTTTTGTCTGCACGGCAGAAGAAGGCGCCAAAGCATTCTTACACCGATTTGCCGCCGCAGGTGCTGCAATCCGCTATAACGCGGTACATAGCAAAGAGGTTGAAGACATCCTTGCGCTCGATATTGCGCTGCGCCGAAACGATCATGATTGGTTTGAGCGTTTGCCGCCGGAATTTGACGATGCGCTGGTGCACCGCCTCTATTATGGGCATTTCATGTGCTACGTTTTCCACCAAGATTACATTGTTAGAAAAGGCGTCGATGTGCATGCGCTGAAGGAGAAAATGCTGGCGCTGCTGGATACGCGCGGCGCGGAATATCCTGCGGAGCATAACGTTGGCCATCTGTACAAGGCTAAGCCACAGCTGAAAGCCTTCTATCAACAAAATGACCCGACTAACACGCTTAATCCGGGCATCGGTAAAACCTCCAAGTTGAAAAACTGGGGCTGCGACTGCGCAGAACATCAGAAGTAACATGAGCTGGAGCGCCCGTTGACCTTGACGTGGCGCACCGTGTTCACAATAATGAATGCCTTGACTCGGGGTGCCCACATGAAAATGAAAGGGCTGAGAACTTACCCGTATTACCTGATCTGGATTATGCCAGCGTAGGGAAGTCTCGGTGCATGAGCGCATCGTCTTCTTGACCGCCGGTTGGGAGGAATATGTCCATCGCGTCGAATCCACACCTTACCGAATTTCCCCACATTGAATTACCCGGTGAAAGCGCCGCCGCTGCTTTTGCGCAGTTTCGCCATCACGCTCCACTTGTCCATTGTCTCACCAACGAAGTGGTACAAACGTTTACCGCGAACGTGCTGTTGGCGCTGGGGGCATCGCCTGCCATGGTGGTTGAGCCGCAAGAGGCTGCGCAATTCTCTTCATTGGCTGACGCGCTGTTAATCAACATTGGTACCCTGCATGCGCAAAGAGCGCAGTCGATGCTAGCCGCCATTGAGTCTGCCAATCATCATCAAAAACCGTGGGTGCTTGATCCGGTTGCCGTTGGTGGATTGGCTTATCGCACCGAATTTGCACGTCAGCTTTTAGCGCTGAAACCCAGCGTTATCCGTGGCAATGCCTCAGAGATATTGATATTGGGCGGGATGGAAGCGGGCGGTCGCGGCGTTGATAGCACCGATGACTCTGCGGTGGCATTGCCGGCCGCTCAGGCTCTGGCGTTGCAAACCGGAGCCGTGGTTGCCGTAACAGGTGCAACGGACTATGTCACCGACGGTAGGCGTGTGTACGGCGTCACCGGCGGTGATGCGCTGATGACCCGCGTGGTAGGAACCGGCTGTGCATTGTCCGCCGTGGTGGCGGCGTTTAGCGTTCGGCAGACCGATCTTTTGCTGGCTGTGGCCACCGCCTGTCAAACGATGTCGCTGGCCGGTGAACGCGCGGTCGCCGTATCTCATGGCCCCGGTAGTTTTGTTCCCGCTTTTATCGACGCGTTATATCACTTAACCCCGCAGGATTTTATTCGCTCTGGAGATCGCTCATGAAACGTATTAATGCATTAACGATTGCAGGAACCGATCCGAGCGGTGGCGCAGGCATTCAGGCCGATCTCAAAACCTTCTCAGCTTTGAGCGCCTACGGCACCAGCGTGATTACGGCGCTGGTGGCGCAGAACACGTGCGGTGTGCAGTCTGTGTATGAGATTGAACCGAAGTTTGTGGGGGCGCAGTTGGCGTCGGTACTCACCGATGTACGCATCGACAGTGCGAAAATTGGCATGCTGGCCAATGCCGATATCGTTGCTCAGGTCGCGCAGGCGTTAGACCTGTATCCTATCCCCTTTGTGGTGTTGGATACGGTGATGGTGGCGAAAAGCGGTGATCCGCTGTTAGCCCCTGAAGCGGTGCAGGCCGTGCGCGATTTATTACTCCCCAAAGTCGCGCTGATTACCCCAAACTTGCCCGAAGCAGCAGCGCTTTTAGCCTGCCCAATGGCGACCAATGAAGATGAGATGCGTCGCCAAGGCTATGCCCTGTTAGACATGGGCTGCCAAGCGGTATTGATGAAAGGCGGGCATCTGAGCGATAGCGAAAGCCCGGACTGGCTATTTAGTCGCCAAGGCGAACAGCGATTTACCGCTCCACGGGTGAATACCCGCCATACCCACGGCACGGGCTGCACGCTATCCGCGGCGCTTGCAGCGTTGCGTCCGCGATATCAGAGCTGGAGTGAAACGGTGTTTGCCGCGAAAAATTATCTGCAAAAAGCCTTAGAGGCCGCTGATTCCTTAGAAGTTGGCCACGGCATTGGGCCGGTACACCATTTCCATCAGTGGTGGTAGGTAAACGTGGGATTGCCATCGTCGAAAGAAAAGGTGGCATGTTATGCGTAAGGAAGAAAAGCCAATTATTGTCAATAGGGGGCGCCAATAGGGGACTTTTCTGCGCCCTGAATGATTTAGGATATACTGACTAAACTAACAATAAACTTGGCATTTTTATGGGTCATCTCAATAATCGTAGCGTCATAGAAAAGCCTCTGGAAAGCATTCATCGTTTGATGACTGCTTTTATCAGTATCTCCAAACCTTATCTACGCGATGGCAAGAACATCGAGGCTCGTTTAAAAGATAAACACGCGGAGTATGAGGTTTATCTGGTGACAAAAGGGCGGGTCGATATATGGCGTGAGTCAGATAATCGCCTTGTGGAAACGGCTTTTGCGCCATCAATTCTTGGGCTGCAAGGCTCTGCTTATCGATCTCAATATTATCACTTAAAGTTTCCGGCAGACGTTGAAGTCAGTACGTTGCCGTTGCAAGCCGCCATGACGATCATTGAGCAGCAGTCGCTGTGGCGCGATGTTTTTTACTATCAGGGCTACCTCAACGATCGTCAGTTACACCATGAATCTATGCTGATAAACAGCTCTACCTATGAAACTGTTTGTCTCTTTCTCCAAGACTTATCGCATTATTCAGATAGCGAGCGCGCGAAGTTAAGCGTTGCGGATTATATTTTACAGCGTTCAAATCTCGCACGTAGTGGTGTAATGAAAGTGCTGGCGGACCTGCGCTTCGGTGGTTATATCGATATTCAGCATGGCAAGCTGATCAAAATCCTTAATAGCTTCCCTCGTAACTACTAAGCGGTTCCTGCTTGATAAAATGCTATTTTTTATTATTAAGCCCTACTGTTATAATTAAATTTATTTCTTATATATAGAATAAGAACAGGTCCATATTCAATTCGTGGAGGTGTTATTATATAGATATTCATAATTAAGTCATACTACATATAAAAAATTAATATTATTTATCCTTTTGAATTATCTTGTTTTTATCGTTTTTAATGGCGTTTTACAGGGTTGGTTTTCTTGGTCAAGTTAATATTTTATCCATTTTTGGACGTTTTAATGTTTAGACGACTCGCTCATAATTTGGGTCATTCGCGGTTCGGTAAGGGATTTTTAAATTTCTCATTATATAAAAACAACTCCCTGTTAATAATAGCTCTCGGTGCATATGAAAAAGATAATTTTATATTTATTGATAGCGCCATCGCTAAGCATTCTATTTGCAGGTGTTAGTTATTCATCTAATAATAATACGCTACCCGATCTAGGCATTAGTAGCGATACAGTATCGAACCAAAATAATGCTTCTTCAACGAAAGTTTCAAATGAAAAAGATAGCCCTCTTGAGAGGAAAACTTCTGAAGTTTTAGTCAATGAAGCTCAGAGTCATTTTCAGAATCTAACACCGGAAGGTATGAAGTCAGAAGCATTACAGTATGGAAAAAATCTAGCTACGGCGACAGCGCAGTCAAAAATTGAGTCGCTGCTTTCACCCTATGGTCATGTTGCAACAAATTTAAGTATTAACGATCGGGGAAGCCTTGAGGGTTCTTCGCTTGATTATTTAATTCCATGGTATGAAGGGGAAAGCGATCTCTGGTTTAGTCAATTTTCAGTCCATAACAAAGATGGACGTACTGTTGCAAATATGGGGACAGGCATTCGCCATAATTTAAATGAAGACTGGATGCTAGGTTCTAATCTTTTTTATGACCGCGATATAACCCGTGGTCATCATCGAGCAGGATTAGGCGGAGAAGCCTGGACTAATTTTTTAAAACTGAGCAGCAATTATTATATGCCGCTCTCCTCATGGAAAGATTCCCCTGATTTTGATGATTATCAGGAACGACCTGCACGCGGCTGGGATATTCGATTACAGGCCTATCTCCCCGCTTATCCACAGTTGGGTTCGTCCGTGGTATACGAGCAATACTATGGCGATCAGGTGGCATTATTCGGCAAGGATAGCTTGCAGGAAGACCCCTCGGCCGTAACGGTCGGTATCGACTATACGCCGGTTCCGCTGATTACCGTGCAGGCAGGATACAAAAAAGGGGATTCGGCTCAAAGAGAAGTGACGGCGAATATAAATCTGGATTACCGCATTGGCGTCCCGTTATCAAAACAGCTTGATGGCGATGAAGTGGCGAAGATGCGCAGTCTTGCAGGTAGCCGCATGGATTTTGTCGATCGTAACAATGACATCGTGCTGGAGTACCGTGAGAAAAACGATCTGGACGTGGGGCTTTATCTCAAACCAACGGGCACTGCGGCGGCCTGTATTCTTTCAGACGATCCCGACAGCGCCGAGGCTTATGAAGGCTGCCATTGGACAGCGAATGCCACAGTCACTTCGCACCTGAAAATTAAAAGTGCTAAATGGGTGCCAATGAGCAATTTCAACCCAGAAAGTACGCTCGGGTTGCCGGCGCTAACGGCTGAAAGCATCAGCAACGGGCAAAATAACCACTGGACGCTGACCTTTCCTGCATGGGTAGATTCAACCGATCCTAGCGCGAATAAATACCGCCTTGCCGTTACTTTAGTCGATGATAAAGGACATACAAAACAGTCGAACACCGTCAATATCATCGTGGCGGAAGCCCCGATTGATTACCAATTAGTTATTGATGACAGCGGCGAGCAGAAAAAAGCGATTAAGCTTTTAGCGAATGGCAATAATTTCGCAAACTTGCACGCCAGTGGTGCAAAAGTGACTGGGCTAGCCGGTGAAACAACGCCGTTGGATGCCAAGAATCTGAACCTGACCTTCCATGCCTATAAAATGGAAGATAAGTCTCACTCTCAAGAAATTGCTATTCACGCCTCGAAAAGTGACTGCAAATCAGGGGGGGAATATCTGTTCTTTAAAGAGCCGCCATCGGGTTCTCAAGCGATATTAGGCAGTACGATGAATGGGGTGTTTTCCGTTATTGCATCCAAACATGATGACGGCACCCAGAAAACAAATGCCGTGCTGGTCGATTTTAGCTCCGCAAGCACAATGATTTATAGCGCCATTGTTGATAGTGAAAATCCAACCGTTAATTTAACGGCGACAAAGCGAAACCTGCTTCAATTAGGTCATAAATATCAATTTAAAATTGCCTATGACAGCAATAATAACGGGCAATGGGATGCAACAGATCGGGAAACTGTTTCCGATAGCGATCCGACTCCCCTAATTTCACTGGTTGATTATAAATGGATGTTTGATGGTATTTCCCCAAATGGAACGAAAGGCGGTTATGCGGTAAGCGCGACTGAGAATAATACTATTTTAATTCCAAAAACGAATGCAGAGGCGAGTCAAGTATTAGCCAATGCGGGTGCGGATGGTGTGCAGGGATATGAATTGAAAGTTGACTATCAACTCACGCCATCGGGACAACAAATCATGAATAAGCTGCGTGCGAAATAATAAGCTCAGACTATTCAGATAATAATTAATATTAACTTAATGAGTCATTCTTGATATGAAAAAACTTAATAAAACACTGCTTGCAACCTTTGTTTTCGCCAGCTGTAGCCCGTTTGCGATGGCCGTTATGACGGACTCTGCGGGCACGCTGAACGGTACTGTTCCCGTGCTGAAAGCGAGCGCTGCAGGTGCTAATCACAGCGTTGCTTTTGGTAACGATCACCACAGCGGTTCCGTTGATGCCATGTCACCAGGCGATAAAATCACGCTGAGCTATGTGCTAGAAGACGCTGAAGGGGATACCGACAGCAGTACGGCCTCTATTAAATGGTTCACCACGACCGATGGCGTTGGGGCTAACAAAGTGATGCTGAGCGGTAACGATGGCAAAGCTGATTACACCATCCAGAACGCAGACGCCGGGCTTTATCTGGGGGCAGAAATCGTTGAGCAAACGTCAACGGGGGTGCCAACCACCGGTCAAACGATTGTTATCAACGATATCAGTAAATACGATAACAGCGACAATATCCCTGATGGCCCAATCGTGGGCGGCACAATCGGTACCGCGATTGTTGATAGCGCAGAACCAACGGTTAACCTGATCGGCAAAGCAGATAGCAAACTGTTGGTCGGCCATACTTATCAGTTCAAAGTTTGGTATGACGTCAACAACAACGGTAAGCAAGACGCTGGCGAACTCGACGCATCGGCTAACTATAGCTACAAATGGTTCTTCGATGGCACCAGTGCAACCACCGGTACCGCAGGCGGTTATGCTGTAAACGGCACGGATAACAAAGATCTGGTCATCCCAGCCACGAATGCTGAAGCGAAAAATGTGTTCGCAACGGCAGGCGCTGATGGTGTTCAGGGCTACAGCCTGAAAGTCGATTACACCGCGAAAGTTAAATCTGTGCTGAAATCGAGCAAGCGTAAGTAATCTGCATAAATAATAAGAGTTGGGTGCTTCGGCACCCAATTCTCATTGCAGGATGAAGTCATGAAGAAAATGTGTCTCAACAATCGTGTAGTGGCATTTATTTTATTGACCTCTTTGGGGTCGTTAGGGATAGCTTATGCTACTGACCTAACGGGGGGTACTGGGGTTATTAATGGTACGGCGCCAGTTATTTATAATGGTAAGAACGAGCCAGACAGAGTGGATTTTAGCCGTGAATATAACAATGTGGATGAGGGCGAAGAGTTAGATATTGCTGATAAAATAGAGTTAACGTGGAAAGTGACTGACGCTGAGGGCGATCAGGAAATTACACTCCCCACCGTTGAGTGGATTTGTACTGATGCGAGTAGCAATAAACATGTGTTGGCAACCGCTATAAATGAATATGTTATTCATCCTGCAGATAAGGGTTGCACTATCGCGTTAATATTACCCCGACCACTCTCACCGGTGTTCCACGGGAAAACGCTAAGGTCTCCATTGCCGATATTAGTTCTTATGACGACAACGACAATATTCCTACTGGTCCTGTTAACCCGCATATACTCAATATCATTAATTATATTGTTGCGCCGAATAATCAAACGGCAAAATATACTGTTCCCGCCGATGCTAAACTTCAGACTGCATATGCAGGGGCGCAAATACAAATTGTCACTGATAACGTGGCCGACCAAATTGATGAATGGACGACCAGTAATCCAGCTATTGCGACCGTGAGTGATACAGGGCTGGTTACTATCAAGGCGAAAGGGGGATTCAGGATAACGGCGCGACACAATGAGGTTAAAGCATCAATAATCTTTAATCCGCAGCTATTCTTTATCTTTAATACTGAAAAACCACTGAACTGGTATGACGCAAAAGCCTGGTGTGAGAATCAAGGCTACCGATTGCCGACAGACGATGAGTTGTCTACAAAAGAGGGGGCGCGTGGAATTCCGAGTGGATCGCTGTGGCAGGAGTGGGGAAGCAGCATGAGTGATGCTCCACACAAGGGAGTCGTATTATGGTCGTCTTCTCTGGGGATCGCGGCTGAAGATGCTTATTTTTATATGTATATATCGTCAGGACATATGGTCTCTAACCATGCCAATGTCAGTGAAGGTGTAACGTGTATCGTGCCGTAAGTGGCCAATAAAAAACGGGGGCAGTTAATTGCCCCCGTTTTTATTATTCAGATGTCACCAATTTAAACAATGCGGCTGCGCGTTGGACGTGCTCGGCATCGAAGCGGTTGAGCGTGAAAAACTGCTCATTTTTTCCAGGGCGGATAGCTAATGCGAGCTGCTTTTCACCTTGTTCGTTATTCAACCAGCCATAAAGATAGCTGCCAATATCAGCGCCGTCTTGCCAGCTTATAATGACCGATGTGGCTGGTGACGTTTCACCCGCAGGGCGGGTGGCAATAAAGAGCTCGCCTTGCCATAGTCCGCTAAACTCATCATCTTTTTGCAGCTTTTTACCATTAGAGGCCAATGTGGCCGCCAAGCTGTTAGCTTTCTCTTCCGTTACCGTTTTCTCAAGTATTTGCCACAGCGGATAGTCGTTTTCAACCTGATAGCAGGCGGCTCCGAGGTAATCATTAATATCTCGCCATTGCTGATTGACCGTCTCTTTCATTTCACTATCAAGAATATTGCGGTATTGCATCAGGCCACCGCCGTTTTCACCTAATTGCTGGTAGGCAATCAGTGACATTGTTCGCGGTTTGCGGCGAAACGTTGCCCACAGCAGAAACTTGGGAATACGAAAGGTAATAGCCTGCACGCTAAAACGAAAATGACCCGGACGCGTCAGCATAAAACCGTTTGAGGTGCCGCGTTTGTCCTGATAATTACGGATCATCACCAGCGGACATAGCCCCATCCAGCCGGTTAAGTAATGCTCTTTGATCGAACCGTTCAAATCCAGATCGGCCACCATCTGTGAAATCTTATCTTCTTCTAGCTTATTTAATGGGTGCGCAAGTTCTGCGCTGTGCAGGCTTTTTTCTAGCGGTGGCAACGAAGGGAGTGTGAACATGCTGGTTTTCTCTGGTCGATTCTTATGGTTGATAGCTTACCTTAAGTTGTCATACCAACGAGTATTTCCCGCTTTTTTGTCCTAACTTTCGTGGTATGGATCAACTTTTACGGTATGGCGCGGTCATATAAAATACATGTATGTTTTCTTATTATTCGATTTGTTATAGATATTTGACTGTAAAGGATGTTGATAATGACTGATAAAAAAATACTACGAGCGGCGCTGTTAGGGGCTGTTATGAGTTTGAGCACCGCCAGCTTAGCGGCTTCGATACCGGTCTCAACCTCGGAGCTGGTACAACAATCAGGCTATCAGCAAACATGGCAGAAGATGGTGAAAGGGCAGAAAAACTTGCCGGTATGGGCACGTAAAGGCTCTGGCACCTCAACGCCGCCAGAATGGGTAACGTGGCAAGGTAAAAAATATCAGGTTGGCAATATTTGTAAGCCGCATGACTGCGCGAATAATTTTATGTACGTGGCGTTTAGCAATGATAAAAAACAGGTTTGGGGAGTTCGTGTGGAAATAGCGGATACCCCTGACGCGCTTGACCATCCAAGCAAACACGCAAAATACCAGTGGCTGGGTAAGCCAGATAGTCAGATGAAAGCGATGCTCACCAAGCAAATTGAAAGCGCGCCTGATTGGAATTAATTTTTTAACGCATTTTCGGTTGGTATTCCCCAAGGTCTGTTTATCGCTTGGGGAATACATCAGTAGATCACGTTTATGATGTGTTGCATATAAAGTATTTTCTTTCGAAACTATCAGCGAGCAATTAATAATCGTGTTTGTCTTTCTATGTCATTGACTGTGTAATAAACCGTAAAGCCAGCAGGGTTTTATAACCGTTGATGCTAACATTTTGGCCGTTGTTTAACTCTCTAATGACGGTAATGTTCACAAATATGAAAAAATATCTTTTGCTGGCGCTATTCAGCACATTCTCTTTATTTTCTTTTGCATCACACGCGGCAGACTATCAGGAAGGCGAACAGTACGTAAAATTGAAAAATAAGGTACCCAACGCCCCTGCCGTAGTTGAGTTTTTCTCCTTTTATTGCCCGCCATGCAGCCAGTTTGCAAGTGTTTATAAAGTCAGTGAAGCCGTTAACGAACGCTTACCTCAGAACGATAAAGTGGTGAAATATCACGTAGGCGCCATGGGGTCGATGGGGGAAGCGCTGACAGAAGCATGGTCTGTAGCCATTGCACTGGGAGTTGAAAACAAAGTAGAGAAGCCTCTCTTCGATGCTGTGCAGAAAGAGCAATCGATAAAGAACAAAGAGGATATTCGTCAGGTATTTATTCAGGCGGGTATACCAGCTGAAGAATATGACGGCGCACTACATAGCTTTATGGTGAAATCAATCACTGCAAAACAACAAAGTGCCGTAGAGGCCTTCGATGTTCGTGGTACCCCATCATTCTATGTTGATGGTCAATATCAGGTTAAGAATGACGGAATGCAGAGTAAAACCATTGATGGTTACCGTTCTGAGTTTGCAGATGTAGTGAAATTCCTGATCGATCAGAATAAGTAGTTTTCAGTACCGTAATAAAAAGCCCGTCGATATTTTCTCGCGGGCTTTTTTGATCAAAAGACCTTTTCTTGTAATACCCATACAGCGGCTTCTACACGCGATTTTAACTTCATTTTTTTCAGCAAATGCTTCACGTGAACTTTTACCGTACTTTCGGTAATCATTAATTTACGGGCGATCATTTTGTTCGGTAAGCCTTGCGCAATCAGCTTCAAAATATCGCATTCGCGCGGGGTTAATTGCTGCACATCGCGCTCTGAAGAAGGGCGACTTTCACGCAGGCTGGCGGCTAATACCGGCGTGAGCGCTTCACTGATAACCACTTGTCCGGCAGCGGCCTGATGGAGTGAACGCAGCAGATCCTCTGGCTCCATGTCTTTAAGCAAGTAGCCATCGGCACCGCGCTTTAACGCACTGATGACGTCATCTTCATGATTCGAAACGCTAAACACCACCACGCGGCCTGATAGTGTGCGGGTACGAAGCTGATCCAGCGTTTCCAGCCCGTTCATGCCCGGCATATTGAGGTCGAGCAAAATCAAATCAGGATCGAGCTCTTCCGCCAATTCAATACCTTGTTGACCGTTGCTGGCTTCGCCGATCACCTTTAGCTGTGGCTCAAGGCTAATCAGTTGTTTCACGCCGCTGCGAAGCATCGGGTGATCGTCAATTAACAGAATCGTATATTGATCGTCTTGAGTTAATGTGGAATTCATCAATTTCTCCTCTAAACCAGATGCCGTGGGATTAGCGTAATTCCTGCGGGAATGTGACTCGTACTTCGGTGCCACCGCTCGCACGGCGTGAAATTCGGCATTCTCCGTTCAGGCTCTGGGCTCTATCGCTCATAATCACGAGACCGTAGTGATTCTGTCGCTCAGGGGAAGCGCTAATACCCAGGCCGTTGTCACAAATAGACATAACGATTTCATCATCTTGTAGGGTGATGGTCATATCAACCTGCGTTGCCTGCGCGTGTTTAAGTATGTTGCTTAGTGCTTCTCTGGCAATTTGCACTAAATGAATAGCCTGATGTGATGGAACACATTTGGCTGGAAGCTGATAGTCAAAATGGATAGCAAAACCAAAGCGTTGATTAAATTCGGCGACGGTGACCTGCAAAGCAGCCAGTAACCCCGGCTCGCTAAGCTTCAGACGAAAAGTCGTCAGCAGCTCGCGCAGTTGACGATAGGCGGCATTCAGCTCTTCGCGCATCTCTTGCAGCTGGGTTTGAATATTGTCAGGCAACGCCGTGGACTGCATCTGTAAATAGCTGATTTTCATCTTTAAGCATGAGAGCGACTGGGCGATGGAGTCGTGCAGCTCACGGGCAATGGCAGAACGTTCTTCCATCACCGCCAGCTGTTGCTGTTGATCGGCCTGTTGTTCCAGCGCCAAGGTGCTGGTGATCTGTTCGGACAACGTCATCATCAGCTGCGTTTGCTCGGGCTGTAGCGTTACGCCCTCAGGCAGCTGGGCCAAAATCAAACCATACCGGCCGCTTTGATCGTTCAAGCTCCAACTGACCGTAGAGCTAGGTTTATTTGGAACATGCTCAGAATGATTTAAACATTGAACGCAATGCGTATCAGGACAGTGTTTGGGACGCTGTGTTTCCACACAGTTAAGCTCATCAAACTGCTCGTCGCTGTTATTTTCATATAAGCGTATTTGCAGCGAATGCAGCGGCGTGAGCTCTTGCAGCTCCGTGAGCACCGGCAGCAGGCGAGAACATAACGGTGCGCGTGAATGGAGCTGGCGGCTGGCACGATATAGATACGACAAAACCTGATTTTTCTTTTGTAAATCCGTGGTTTTTTGTTCGACCAGCTGCTCGAGTTTGCCATACATCAGCGAGAGTTCGGACGACATGGCATTCAGCGTTGAACCCAAAATAGCCATTTCATCCTGATGATCGGTCTGCTGAAAACGCTGGCTGAAATTTCCTTGCCCAATTGCCTGCGACATACTGACTAACTGGCGCCAAGGGTGGAGTAATCGACGGCGTAAATAGACTACGGTGCCAACCAGCAGTAACAGCGTGAGAATAATAAAAATCTTTTGTACTACGCTAACCATCGTCAAACGCTGTTCGGTTTGGTGATCGATGGCGGAAACCAGTTCATCTAAGTGGCCGACGAATTTGGCCACGTTATCTCGAGCATCGTCAGGGTGCTGTGCTGCCAGCAGCGCGGGAAGCAGATCGCCTTGCCAAGCACGCTGCAGGGCGGAAAACTGCGTGTTGAGATGCTCTTCCTTGACGGCTGAAAGCAATACCGGGCTGTTTAAATCTTTATTTAATTCATTAAGGCAGCGCTTGCTATCCGCATTAGCATTCAGCGGTACCATCGAGAGTAAACGATAGCTCTGCATTCTCAGCGACCCGGACGTGTTGATCGCGTGCGCGTTGCCTTGAATGCTCTGTGCCATCCAGCTAGAAACGCTCATTCCTGCGATACCACATACGCCAAGCAGTAGCATCAAAACGGCTACCTGGCTGACGATGGAAAAACGTGCACAGAAATGTTTCATGAAAATCTACCGGCTGCGGAAAAAAGGAAAGATACCTTTGAAAAGCCTTTTTAAATCATCCTAGCCTATAACCCCATACCCATAAGGAAGTAACCCTTAATATTTGCGTGTGCTACTCACACAGCGGAGGCGCAATTATTAAAGCTTTAACCGGATGATTCTTCGGAAATATTTTTCTCATTATAGACTACTCATTAAGGGAGTTATGGCTGATTTCGCCAAATTGCTACCTTACAGCGGCTTGATTTGTATCAAGTTTGCCCACGGGCGTGATGCGTACAACTCCGCTACTAACCGGATAAAGGCAGAGGTTTTTATGACACAAGCATCCGCTCCAGATACACAACCGAAAGGGGGCGTGATCCAGGATTGGCGCCCTGAAGAGCCTGATTTTTGGCAGCAAATCGGCCAAAAAACAGCTCAGCGTAATCTATGGATTTCAATTCCCTGTTTATTACTCGCTTTTTGCGTCTGGATGCTGTTCAGCGCGGTGGCGGTAAATCTCAACAAGGTCGGGTTTAACTTCACCACCGATCAGCTGTTTATGTTGACCGCGCTGCCTTCTGTTTCGGGCGCGATTTTGCGTGTGCCATACTCCTTTGTGATCCCTATGTTTGGTGGGCGTCGCTGGACCGCAATCAGCACTATTTTCCTCATTATTCCCTGCCTATGGCTGGGATATGCGGTGCAGGACCCAACGACGTCGTTCAGCGTTTTCGTGACGATTTCCCTGCTGTGTGGTTTTGCCGGTGCTAACTTTGCCTCCAGCATGGCTAACATCAGCTTCTTCTTCCCTAAGAACAAACAGGGTGGAGCGCTGGGCTTAAACGGGGGCTTGGGTAATTTGGGCGTCAGCGTGATGCAGCTGATTGCGCCGATTGCTATTTCCATCAGCATTTTCGGTATCTTCGGGGGTACAGGTCATACCCAGCCAGACGGTAGTAGCCTGTGGTTGGAAAATGCCGCGTGGATCTGGGTGCCGTTCCTGATTATTGCCACGCTGTTTGCTTGGTTTGGCATGAATGATTTAGCCGCGTCGAAGGCCTCGCTCAGCCAACAGCTACCGGTGCTTAAACGTGGGCACCTGTGGATCTTGAGCGTGCTGTATCTCTCTACGTTCGGCTCGTTTATCGGTTTTTCGGCAGGTTTTGCCATGCTGTCAAAAACTCAGTTCCCTGATGTGGTGATCCTGCATTACGCCTTCTTTGGCCCGTTCCTCGGTGCGCTGGCTCGTCCGGTCGGCGGGGCTCTGTCCGATCGCTTTGGCGGCATTCGGGTTACGCTGATCAACTTTGTGCTGATGGCGATTTTCGCCGCGCTGTTGTTCCTGACGCTGCCAACTCACGGCGTAGGTGGTTCGTTTATTGCCTTCTACAGCGTCTTTATGCTGCTGTTCTTAACCGCAGGCTTAGGCAGTGGTTCAACGTTCCAGATGATTGCGGTGGTATTCCGTAAGATCACTATCGACAGCGTGAAAGCGCGTGGCGGTAGCGACGATCAGGCACAGCGCGAAGCCGTCACCGATACTGCGGCGGCGTTAGGTTTTATCTCCGCTATTGGTGCAGCAGGGGGCTTCTTTATTCCTAAAGCCTTTGGCACATCGTTGGCGCTGACCGGTTCTCCGGCTGGGGCAATGAAGATCTTTGTGGTGTTTTACGTCGTCTGTATTCTGATTACGTGGTTTGTTTATGGCCGTAATTTGAAAACGCTGGCAACAAAGAAAGCCCGCTAATAGGTTTAAAGTAAGATACTTAAGCTTATTTTTAGGGGGAGTACACCGATGGGGTCGTAGCGGCGTAAGCCGCCGACAACTTTGCCTGGAGCAAAGTTGAACAACGCGGAAGCGTTGCCCTTTAGGGAGGAACACATGGATGTGTTCCGTAACCGCCCCGCGGTGTGCTAGACCCGTGTATCTCGATCTTTTAAACGGTCGGTAACACGTTAATAAGTTTGCTCGTTCTAATAAAAAAGCCCCCGCTGAATTCTCGCAGGGGCTTTTTTATTATGGGCGAACAGCGGGGTGACTATTCCCCATAGGCCGCGTTTAAATTGTCATTTACACGCGCTGGGTTGGTTTCTGGCGCCATCAGCGGCCCGCAGCGATAGCTGTGTTTGCCAAGAGTTAATCGATAATTACCGGCTTTATCCACGCCCCAATAAATTTCAGGGCTGTTATTGGCTGTTTCTTTAGCCAGTTCATAGCTATCGGATTTAGTGTTATGGATAGCGGGAGCATATTGGGAATATTTGTAATCGCTGACAAAGCCATTATGAGAGTAAAAATAATCCCAAGCCTTGGTTTTACGGTTAATCAAACCGATAACGGCGTGACCATCGGCCACATTTCTCAAGGTTAGGTTAATGTTTTTTCCGCATTTTTGATGCTGAATGGGAGAGCTGGTGTCTGGCTCAATGGCATTAGCGAATAAGGGAAGCGCTGCCAAAACAGGGAACATCACATATTTTATATGACTCATCAGGTGTCAATCTCAAGAGTAAAACGCGACTTCTGGCTGAAAGAATAATCCAGAAGGGAATATTTTCGGCGTGATGCTGATATGTCTGAGCGGTAAATACAATATCCCATTTTCATGTTGTTACTCTTTTTTCTTATATTTTGACGTTGAAGTATTAAGCAAAAACACTGACCTGATTGCCATCAACGACTTACCTACCCCCAAATAGTCTTGCCTAGCAAATTATCCTCAATAAAACATGCGGATTTAAAATTAATCTCTATTTTTCATTTAATTAGATGCTTTTCTGGATCTTATCCTTTGGTGGTATTTCGCACTGATGTGGGAATTGGTCCCGCGTTCCGCCTTGATCGCAATCAAGTTCCGCGCGCGTAACGCTCGGTAGTCTGGCCGCAATCTGAGCAATGCATCACGCATATTTCACAATAATGACAGGGGATTTAATCCCCGTATCAGGAGAACTCCGGATGAGCAAATTTCTTGACCGGTTCCGTTATTTCAAACAGAAAGGCGAAACGTTCGCTGATGGCCACGGCCAAGAACTGAACGTTAACCGTGACTGGGAAGACGGATACCGTAGCCGCTGGCAACATGACAAAATCGTGCGCTCTACCCACGGGGTAAACTGTACCGGTTCATGTAGCTGGAAGATTTATGTCAAGAACGGGCTAGTCACTTGGGAAACCCAGCAGACTGACTATCCTCGTACTCGCCCTAATTTGCCAAACCACGAGCCACGCGGCTGCCCGCGCGGCGCGAGCTACTCTTGGTATCTGTATAGCGCTAACCGCGTGAAATATCCGATGATGCGCAAGCGTCTGATGAAGCTGTGGCGTGAAGCGAAAGCTCAGCATAGCGATCCGGTAGACGCATGGGCTTCTATCGTTAGCGATACCGAAAAATCTAAAGAATACAAACAGGCGCGTGGTCGCGGCGGTTTCGTTCGTTCTAGCTGGAAAGAAGTGAACGAGCTGATTGCGGCATCCAATGTTTATACCGCCAAGCAGTACGGCCCAGACCGCATTATCGGCTTCTCGCCGATCCCTGCGATGTCGATGGTTTCCTATGCGGCGGGCGCACGCTATCTGTCGCTGATCGGCGGCGTATGCCTGAGCTTCTATGACTGGTACTGCGATTTACCGCCTGCGTCGCCAATGACGTGGGGCGAGCAAACCGACGTGCCTGAATCGGCTGACTGGTATAACTCTTCTTATATCATCGCTTGGGGCTCTAACGTTCCGCAAACGCGTACGCCGGATGCGCACTTCTTCACCGAAGTGCGTTACAAAGGCACGAAGACCGTGGCGGTGACGCCTGACTACGCGGAAATTGCCAAGCTGTGCGACCACTGGCTGAACCCGAAACAGGGTACCGATAGCGCCATGGCGCTGGCGATGGGCCATGTGATCCTCAATGAATTCCACGTTCAGCGCCAGACCGAATACTTTGCCGACTACGTGCGCACCTACACCGACATGCCAATGCTGGTGCTGCTAGAGCAGCGCGCAGAGGGGCATTATGCGGCAGGCCGTATGCTGCGTGCTTCTGACTTGGTGGATGGTTTAGGCCAAGAGAATAACCCTGAATGGAAAACCGTTGCGATTAACCAAAACGGCCAGCTTACCGCGCCGCAGGGGTCTATCGGCTATCGTTGGGGTGAGAAAGGCAAATGGAATCTCGAACAGCGTGACGGCGTGAGCGGCGAAGAAGTTAAACTTCAGCTCAGCCTGCTCGATAACTATGACGAGATTGCCGAAGTGGGCTTCCCGTATTTCGGCGGTATTAAAACCGGCGAAAGCGATCCGTTCAACAGCGTTGAGCTGAAAGACGTGCTGCTGCATAAGCTGCCGGTTAAACGCCTACAGCTGGCCGATGGTACAACGGCGTTAGTGACCAGCGTCTACGATCTGACCTTGGCAAACTACGGCATTGAGCGCGGCTTGAACGATGAAAACTGCGCGCAAAGCTATGACGACGTGAAAGCCTATTCTCCAGCTTGGGCTGAACTGGTGACCGGCGTAAGCAAAGAAAATATCGTGCGCATTGCGCGTGAGTTTGCGGAAAACGCCGAGAAAACCCACGGTCGCTCCATGATTATCGTGGGTGCCGGTGTCAACCACTGGTATCACATGGATATGACCTACCGCGGCCTGATCAACATGCTGATCTTCTGCGGCTGCGTCGGCCAAAGCGGCGGCGGCTGGGCTCACTACGTGGGTCAGGAAAAACTGCGTCCGCAAACGGGCTGGACTCCGCTGGCATTTGGTCTGGATTGGCAGCGCCCACCGCGCCACATGAACAGCACCTCTTTCTTCTACAACCATTCAAGCCAATGGCGCTATGAAACCGTTGGCACCGAAGAACTGCTGTCGCCAATGGCGGATAAATCTCGCTTCAGCACCAGCCTGATTGATTTAAACGTACGCGCTGAACGCATGGGGTGGCTGCCTTCCGCGCCTCAGCTCGGGACCAACCCGCTGCATATCGCTGAACAAGCCCGCGCCGCAGGCCTGTCTCCGGTGGATTACACGGTGAAAAGCCTGAAAGAAGGTTCGATTCGCTTTGCCGCCGAGCAGCCGGACGATGAGAAAAACTTCCCACGTAACCTGTTCGTATGGCGTTCAAACCTACTGGGATCTTCCGGTAAAGGCCATGAGTACATGCTGAAATACCTGCTGGGTACCGAACACGGTATTCAAGGTCAGGATTTAGGCCAGCAGGGCGGAGTGAAACCTGAAGACGTCGAGTGGAAAGACAACGCGGGCGAAGGCAAATTGGATCTGGTGGTTACGCTTGATTTCCGTATGTCGAGCACCTGTCTCTATTCCGATATCGTGCTGCCAACCGCCACATGGTACGAAAAAGACGATATGAATACGTCGGATATGCATCCGTTTATTCATCCATTGTCTGCCGCGGTCGATCCTGCGTGGGAATCCAAAAGCGATTGGGAAATCTATAAAGGTATCGCCGATGCGTTCTCGCGCATGTGTGACGGTCATTTAGGTAAAGAAACTGACATCGTTACATTGCCTATCCAGCATGACTCTGCTGCCGAATTGGCGCAGCCGTTTGGCGTGAAGGATTGGAAAAAAGGCGAATGCGATCTTATTCCGGGTAAAACCGCACCGCACATCATTGCGGTTGAACGTGACTATCCAAATACCTATGCGCGCTTTACGTCTCTGGGGCCGTTAATGGACACCTTGGGCAACGGCGGCAAAGGCATTAGCTGGAATACCCAGACCGAGGTCGATTTCCTCAAACAGCTTAACTATACCCAGCCAGACGGCGCAGCCGCTGGACGTCCGAAAATCGAAACCGCGATTGATGCGGCAGAAGTCATTCTGTCATTGGCACCTGAAACTAACGGACAGGTAGCGGTGAAAGCATGGCAGGCGCTGAGCAATATTACCGGTCGTGACCACACCCATTTGGCGCTGAACAAAGAAGACGAAAAAATTCGTTTCCGCGATATTCAGGCGCAGCCGCGCAAGATTATCTCTAGCCCAACGTGGTCAGGTTTGGAAGACGAACATGTCTCTTATAACGCCTGTTACACCAACGTGCATGAGCTGATCCCGTGGCGCACCCTGAGCGGCCGTCAGCAGCTTTATCAGGATCATGAATGGATGCGTGCCTTCGGGGAAAGCTTGCTGGTCTATCGTCCACCGATTGATACCCGCGCGGCGGCACCGGTGATGGGGAAATCCCCTAACGGCAACAAAGAGAAAGCGCTGAACTTCCTGACTCCGCATCAGAAGTGGGGCATTCACTCAACTTACAGCGATAACTTATTGATGCTGACGTTAGGCCGCGGTGGCCCAATTGTTTGGCTGAGCGAAGATGACGCCAAAGAGTTAGGCATTGAAGATAACGACTGGATTGAAGCCTTCAACGCCAACGGCGCATTAACCGCGCGTGCGGTGGTGAGCCAGCGTATCCCAGCGGGTATGACCATGATGTATCACGCGCAGGAACGTATCGTGAATATTCCTGGTTCAGAAATCACCAGCCAACGCGGTGGTATTCATAACTCGGTCACGCGTATTTCGCCTAAACCGACGCACATGATTGGTGGCTATGCTCAGTTGGCCTACGGCTTTAACTACTACGGCACCGTAGGTTCCAACCGTGATGAGTTTGTGGTGGTACGCAAGATGAACCGTATCGACTGGTTAGACGAAGAAGGTAATGACTACTCACAGGGTAGCCAGCAGGAGAAAGCCAAATGAAAATCCGTTCTCAAGTCGGCATGGTGCTGAATCTCGATAAATGCATTGGCTGCCATACCTGTTCCGTGACCTGTAAAAACGTCTGGACCAGCCGTGAAGGCACCGAATACGCGTGGTTTAACAACGTAGAAAGCAAACCTGGCGTAGGCTATCCCCACAACTGGGAAGACCAATCCCAATGGAAAGGTGGCTGGATCCGCAAGATTAACGGCAAGCTAGAACCGCGTATGGGCAACCGCGTGGGGCTGCTGTCGAAAATCTTTGCTAACCCTGATGTTCCGGGATTAGACGATTACTACGAACCGTTTGACTACGATTATCATCATCTGCAAAACGCGCCGGAAAGTAAGCATCAGCCGATCGCGCGTCCGCGCTCGCTGATCACCGGCCAGCGTATGAAGAAGATCGAAAACGGCCCGAACTGGGACGATATTCTGGGCGGCGAGTTTTCCAAGCGCGCCAAAGACCAGAACTTCGCCAACATGCAAAAAGAGATGTACGGCCAGTTCGAAAATACTTTCATGATGTATTTGCCACGCCTGTGCGAGCACTGTCTGAATCCGGCGTGTGTGGCAACCTGCCCAAGCGGCGCGATCTATAAGCGTTCGGAGGACGGTATTGTGCTGATCGATCAGGACAAGTGCCGCGGCTGGCGCATGTGTTTGACCGGTTGCCCATACAAAAAGATCTACTTCAACTGGAAAAGCGGTAAATCGGAGAAGTGCATTTTCTGCTATCCACGCATCGAGTCAGGACAGCCAACCATCTGTTCTGAAACCTGCGTAGGGCGTATCCGCTACCTCGGCGTATTGCTGTATGACGCAGATAAAATTGCCGATGCGGCATCGGCAGAAAATGAACAAGATCTGTATCAGCGCCAGCTGGATATCTTCTTGGATCCTAACGATCCGGCGGTGATTGAACAGGCCTTGAAAGACGGCATCCCGCAGGGCGTGATTGAGTCTGCGCAGAAATCGCCGGTGTACAAAATGGCGATGGACTGGAAGCTGGCTCTGCCGCTGCATCCTGAATATCGCACGCTGCCAATGGTGTGGTATGTACCGCCGTTGTCGCCAATTCAGTCGGCGGCCGATGCCGGTGCTTTGCCACATACCGGCGTATTGCCCGATGTTGAAAGCCTGCGTATCCCCGTTCAATATTTGGCTAATCTACTGACGGCGGGTGATACCGCTCCGGTGCTGCTGGCGCTGAAACGCATGTTGGCCATGCGCCACTTCAAACGTGCCGAAACCGTTGACGGGGTTATCGACACCAGCGCATTAGAGCAGGTGGGATTAACCGAAGCTCAGGCGCAGGAAATGTACCGCTATTTAGCCATCGCGAATTACGAAGATCGCTTCGTGATCCCATCAAGCCACCGTGAACAAGCGCGTGAAGCGTTCCCTGAAAGCAAAGGCTGCGGGTTTAGCTTTGGCGATGGCTGTCACGGCAGCGATACCAAGTTCAACCTGTTTAACAGTCGCCGCATTGATGCTATCGACGTGACGCAGAAAACGCCGCGTGATGCCGGTATTCATGGGGAGAAAAGCTGATGATGACGCTGCGTATTATCGCTCGTCTGCTGGATTATCCCGATGAGGCATTGTGGGAAAATCGGCAAGAGCTGGTGGAGGCATTAGATGATGCCAGTGAATTGACGCTGGCGCAGTCGGTGCAACTGCTGACCTTTATTAGTGATTTCACCCAAAACGATCTGATGGATGTTCAGGCGCAATACTGCGAACTGTTCGACCGAGGCCGTGCAACGTCTCTGCTGCTGTTTGAACACGTACACGGTGAATCCCGCGATCGCGGTCAGGCGATGGTCGATCTGATGGCACAATATAACGCCGCAGGTTTAGAGATCGACAGCCGCGAGCTGCCTGATTTTTTGCCGATGTATCTCGAATTCCTCGCTAGCCGCGATCTTGAAACGGCGCGTCAGGGATTGTTGGACATCGTGCCGATTCTGGCGTTATTGGGCGCACGTCTAAAAGATCGCCAAAGCCACTATGCCGTGCTGTTTGATCTGCTGCTGGCAGTTTCAGGCACTCACGTCGCCAGTGAACAACTGAGCGATAAAGTTGCGCAGGAAACGCGTGACGATACGCCGGCGGCATTAGATGCGGTGTGGGAAGAGGAACAGGTGAAGTTTCTGGGTGAAGAAGGCTGTGCTTCGGCACAGCAGAATGCCCATCACCGTCGTTTCGCAGGTGCGGTTGCGCCGCAGTATCTCAGTTTGGACGCCACGCCGGTGGCAGGAGAACGCTAATGAATTATCTCAACCAGTTCTTTTTCGATATCTATCCGTATCTGGCGGGGGCAATTTTCCTGATTGGCAGTTGGATCCGTTACGACTATGGACAATATAGTTGGCGTGCGGGCTCTAGCCAAATGCTGGATAAAAAAGGCATGCGTCTGGCGTCTAATCTTTTCCACATTGGGATTTTAGGTATTTTTGCTGGGCATTTCCTAGGAATGCTAACGCCGCACTGGATGTATGAATCATTCCTGCCGGTGCCAATTAAGCAAAAAATGGCGATGTTTGCCGGTGGTGCCTGCGGTGTGATGATGCTGATCGGCGGTGTGATGCTGCTTAAGCGGCGTTTAATGAACCCTCGTGTGCGTGCAACCTCAAGCGTGGGTGATATCTTAATCCTAACGCTGTTGGTGGTTCAGGTGTGCTTGGGGCTTCTTACCATTCCTTTCTCCGCCCAGCATATGGACGGCAGTGAAATGATGAAGCTGGTGGCGTGGGCACAATCTATTGTGACATTCCATACCGGTGCGGCTACGCATTTAGACGGTGTTGCGCTGATCTTTAAGCTGCATATCGTATTGGGAATGACGCTATTCGTGCTATTTCCGTTCTGTCGTCTCGTGCATATCTGGAGCGTTCCGGTTGAGTATCTCACCCGTCGCTATCAGCTAGTACGTAATCGACATTAATATTAAACCGGATAAAAAACTCCGTATGTCATTAAGAATACGGAGTTTTTTTTTGCGCTCTAAAAATATTGTGATGGCCCAATGAATCTGGACATTTCTGCTTATTTTTATTGATTATAATTACTTAATAAGTAATGTAGTGATGGTTTATGGATCTATTGTGATTATTAATTGATATTGTTTCATATATTTTTTATATAAACATGAGCGCACTATCTATGAGCGGATATACCGAACGCAATGCTTTGGGCAAAATAAAAGTTTTTGACCTAAATTTACTGACTGTTTTTGAAATGGTGTATACCCATTCGAGTGTGAGTTTGGCTGCCTCATCTATGGGAATGACACCTTCCGCCGTTAGCCAGTCCTTGCAGAAATTACGCAGTCATTTTAACGACCCGCTGTTTATTCGTGAAGGAAAGGGCATTTCGGCTACCACAGTGGCGACTAATTTGCATGAACAGCTGACGCAAAGTATGGAGCAGCTTGGCCGCGTGGTTAGCGTTTCATCCGAGAATGACTTGAAGAAGAAGTTTGTCGTTTACTCACCGCCGTTTATGGGAATGGCATTGCTGCCTGCGGTGCTGCAAGGCCTGCACAATGACGGCGTTGACTATGAAATTGTCCATCATAGTGGCTACACGGAATCGGTTAAAACCGAAGAGCTGCTGAGTTTTCGTAAGGCGGATATTATTTTCAGCACCAGCCCTTACACCAGTTTTTCAACGGTGTGTGTTCCCTGTGCTGAAACAGAGCTTTTATTTGTTTGTCGTAAGGACCATCCGCGATTAAACGGGGTACTGACTCGCGAATTGGCTGCGCAGGAAAAATTTACCGCATTTAACGTTGATGACCCTGAAATAGTGGCAGGGAAGATCGCAATTAATGACGCGCTGGGTAGCCGAAATACCGTTTTCTCAAGTAACTCAATGCTAACGATTATGAGCGTAGTGGAAAATACCGACACTGTTGGGGGGATCCCTATCGGTTTAATGCAGCGTTTCGCCGGTAATTTTAATGTACAAGTGTTAAAAACAGATTTTGCTATGCCGCGGGTAACGTTTTATATGATTTATAACCGCTCCTCCACGCATAATCCGGTATTTTCAGCGATGCTGGAGCGTTTAAAGAAAGAGATACCAGAATCTCTAAAAAGTGAAGTCAAAGAAGAAGGTTGATGGGCTTGTAAAAGCCCATCGTTTTACCGCTAGGCGATAGTGACGCTCTTATCTAAGTAAACATCCTGTACGGCGTTGATTAACGCAATGCCGTCTTTCATCGATTTCTTAAAGGCTTTACGGCCTAATATCAATCCCATACCACCGGCTCTTTTATTAATCACCGCGGTGCGCACGGACTCAGACATATCGTTTTCCCCGGCGGCACCACCGGAGTTAATCAGCCCTGCACGGCCCATATAACAGTTAGCGAGTTGATAACGAACGAGATCAATCGGGTTGTCGGTGGTGAGTTTGCTGTAGACGCGTTCATCGGTATAACCGAAATTCACCGCTTTATAGCCGCCATTATTCTCCGCCATTTTTTGCTTCACGATATCAGCGCCAATGGTGGCGGCCAGATGGTTGGCCTGCCCGGTTAAATCGGCGCTGGCATGATAGTCGACGCCATCTTTTTTGAACGCTGGATTACGCAGATAGGCCCACAGCACGGTAACCATCCCCAGCTCATGCGCACGCTCAAAGGCGGCAGAAATCTCTTCTATCTGGCGACGTGACTCAATGGAACCGAAGTAAATCGTGGCACCCACGGCCTGTGCGCCCATATTGAAGGCCTGTTCGACGCTGGCATACAGCGTTTGATCATATTGAGTGGGGTAGCTCAGGGTTTCGTTATGGTTAAGCTTAACGAGGAACGGAATTTTATGCGCATAGCGGCGCGATACGGAAGCCAGAACGCCATAGGTTGAAGCCACGCAGTTGCAGCCCGCTTCAAGCGCCAGTTCAACGATGTTTTTAGGATCAAAGTAGAGCGGGTTTGCTGCGAAAGATGCACCGGCTGAGTGCTCAACGCCCTGATCGACTGGCAGAATCGACAAATAGCCTGTTCCGGCTAAACGACCGGTATTGTACAGATTCTGCATGGCGGTCAGCACACGCGGCGAGCGGTTATTGTCGATCATCACGCGGTCAACAAAGTCTGCTCCGGGGAGATAAAACTGTTCTGCGGGTAGGGTGGTACAGCGATGTTGGAGCAGTGAATCGGCTTCTTTACCTAACAACTTAGCGATATCAGTCATGGTGAACTCCCGTCTTGGCTCAGGCAAATAACCTAGAGCAATGAGTGAAATTACTTAACAAGATATTAGCGGTTTGCTTACAGCCAGCCGGTACAATACATGCTTTATTGCACCCGCTCTAGATGAAGGGAGAAAAAGTGAGACTTGCCGCCGTCAGCCTGACAGGACGGCAATGTGTAAACGTTACTCGAACCAGTCTTTGTTTTGCTGCTCAATCGGCGTGATGGTGTGAATCATCTGCTGTAGATGAGCAAGTACGGCCTCTTCTGCGGCGTCGGCGTCACCTTTGGCGATCGCCTGATAGATTTTTTCGTGCTGGCTGATCAGGCTTTCCGGCGGTGAAACTTTGCTTAAGGTGAGAAAACGCACTCGGTCCATCGTTGCCTTGATGTTCTCAATGGTTTCCCAAGCTAGAGGGCAGTCAGCAATATCGGTCAGTAACTGGTGGAACCGATCGTCCAAGGCTAAGAACTCGCTGGTTTGTTGATGCTGAGCGGCCAGTTTTTGACGGCTAATACTGTGTTCGAGCAGCAGTAGTTGGCTTGGTGTTGCCAGTTCTGCGGCACGCCGTGCAATGCTGCATTCAATAGCGCAGCGAATAAAACGCCCGTCAGCCACGCGCTTAACCGATATTTTCTGCACAAAGGTTCCGCGCTGCGGCAGGATCTGTACTAATCCATTTTCCGCCAGTTTAATAAATGCTTCGCGTACCGGTTGGCGTGAAACGTTAAAGCGTGTCGAGATCTCTTTCTCTGAAAGCAGCGTACCGGGAGGAATGGTGCATTCAACAATGTCTTTACGCAGATAGCGATAGATTTGCTGATTCACTGGAACAGTGCCATTTAGGTCGTAATTCTGCTGAGGTGTAGACATCGACATACGTATGGGATCGTTGAGTTTTTATAAAAGTATCCGCATTTTAACAGCAT
The DNA here is from genome assembly GCF_964063325.1 of Hafnia alvei. Lineage (NCBI taxonomy): Bacteria > Pseudomonadati > Pseudomonadota > Gammaproteobacteria > Enterobacterales > Hafniaceae > Hafnia > Hafnia alvei. The sequence goes on along the minus strand of NZ_OZ061315.1, from coordinate 3,440,288 downwards.
TCAGGCATAAGTTTGCCTAAATCTTGTGATCCTGACGATGGGCCGAGAGCAATACCGTTAAGTAAGGCCCACCAGAGCGGGCCAAGAAATTAACACGCCGTTGATTTCAACGTGTGGGCAACGCTGTTCTTTGCTCCCCGTTCTAATAGCATGGCATACGCGGCGTTTATCGCCTGCACAAACGCGGGATCCTGAGGTAAATCAGCGCCAAATATGGCCTCGAGTGAAAGCAATGCTGACACTCTTTCACATCCTTCCGCTGAGTTTTGTACGCAGCGCTGAATATCAACCCGCAGCGGATCGCTAATCTCGATATGCTGCCCGCGTTCATCAATGCCGCCGACATAGCGCATCCAGCCTGCGATGCCCAACGCAAGAAGTTCAAAGCGGGAGCCGCGTGCGAGATGCCAGCGTACAGAGTCGAGCATTCGCTGAGGGAGCTTTTGGCTGCCGTCCATCGCAATTTGCCACGTGCGGTGTTTGAGTGCCGTGTTTGAATAACGAGTGATAAGCGAATCGGCGTATGCCTGCAAATCCACGTTGGGAACGCTGAGCGTGGGTGCTTGTTCATTCAGCATCAGCGCCCGTGCAGCATGGCGATAGTTTTCATCCTGCATGCAGTCATTAATGTGTGCATAGCCCGCTAGATAGCCTAAATAGGCTAAAAACGAATGACTGCCGTTCAGCATGCGTAGCTTCATCTCTTCATAAGGCAACACGTTGCTTACCAGTTCTGCACCAACGCGTTCCCAAGCAGGGCGACCGGCGACAAAATTGTCTTCAATAACCCATTGCCTGAAGGGTTCGCAGGCGACGCCAGCGGGATCGCGTACGCCGAGTTGCAGTGCGATTTGATCGAGCGTTTCAGCTGTGACGGCAGGAACAATGCGATCGACCATGGTGGAAGGAAAGGTGACGTTTTGCTCGATCCATTTAGCCAGTTCCGGCGACTGCGCCGCCGCCAGCCCGCAGATAACGTTGTGGGTAACATGCCCATTCTCTGGCATGTTATCGCATGACATTACCGTGAATGCAGGTAGGCCCAGCTCGTGCCGTTGAGCCAGAGCCGCAACGATAACGCCCGCTGCCGACTGTGGTTGCTGCGGATGTTGAATATCGTGCGCAATCAACGGGTGCTCAAGATTAAGCATGCCGCTGGCGGGATAGTGACAATAGCCTTTCTCCGTAATCGTTAGGGAGACAATAGCTACGTCCGGCTGGCAAAGCATATCCATAACCCGATCCAATCCATCAAGCTGAATATGCAACGCCTCTCGCACAATTCCCACGACGCGGCACTGCCAGTTTTGCGCCGACATTTCCGCTACGCTGAAGAGATTTTGCTGGTGGCGTAAATCGAGGATCTGTTGCTCGCCGCCGATAAGGTTAACTTCGCCATAGCCCCAATCGCTCTGGTGGTCGGCGGCTAATTGGTCGGCATAAACGGCCTGATGAGCGCGGTGAAAAGCCCCAAAACCGAGATGCACGATGCGGGTTTTCAACTGTTCGCGAGAATAGTTGGGAACGATAGCGTTCGCATGAAGTAAGTCGTTTTTCATCAATATGTCCATTAAGTCTGACAGAGATAAATCGGCCGCATTTTCCGGCAAGATTAAACGTGGTTCATTACCGCGGGCGTAGAAGCTGCCGGACGAATAACGAAGAACACCAGCAGCGCGCCCAGCGCTGCCACGCCGCCAGCCAAGATAAAGGCGCTGTCGAATTTACCGGTGTTTTGCACAATAAAACCGGTCACGATTGGCCCGACAATTCCTGACACGCTACCCACCAGATGAATAAAACCGCTGGCGCCGCCGATACGTGATTTATGCACCACGTCTTGAATGATCGCCCAGTAAATCGATCCGGTGACATAGAGGAAGAAAATAGACACCGACATCAGGATCACCGCAGGAACCACTTGGCTGACCGTGCCCGCCAGCGCGACGCAGATTGCGGCGGCCAATAGACAAACCACCAGTACAATTTTGCGCGACAGCAGCAGCTTGCCGGTGAGGCGGAATATCCAATCAGAGATAATGCCGCCCAAGGCTAGACCAATAAAACCAACGATCCAAGGAATGACCGTGGTGATGCTCATCTCTTTGATATTGAGGCCGTGGGCCTGAACCAGATAGGACGGAAACCAGCTGAGAAAGAAAAACAGAATGTAGTTGTAGCAAAAGAAAGCAAACGCGGTGGCCAGAATGATGGGCTGCTTCATGTAAAACATCAGCGAATGACCCGGCTGCTGGTTGTTGTCCGTGTTCAACTCTTCACTTTTTTGCTGAGCGATCAGTGCACGTTCTTCCTGGCTGACATGACGGTTTTTTTCCGGCGAATCTGAAGCGATAAAGAACCAGATCAGCATCCAGACAATGCCGATGGCGCAGATAATCATAAACGCAGGACGCCAACCGAAAGCTAAGGCTAAATATCCCACGATAGGCCCCGCAACGGCGCCGCCGAGCGGAGAACCGGCGCTCAGCAAGCCCATAGCGGTTGCCGCTTGCTTGCGTGGAAACCAGCCGTTAATCATTTTGTTGGCCGAGGAGCAAATAGGGCCTTCGGCCATACCGAACAACACGCGCAGGATCAGCATGGAATAAAAGCCGGAGGCCAGCGCGGTAAAACCGCAGAAAATTGACCAAAGCCCCACCGCAACGCCGAGCACGACTAGCGGGCCAAACTTGTCGACGGCGAGGCCGCCGATGAAATTGAAGATGGCGTAACCGAAGAAAAAACTGCCAAAAATAATGCCGAACTGTTCAGCATTGAGCGATAAGTCTTGTTCGATCATCGGTAACGTAATTGACAGTGCAACACGATCTAAATAGTTGATCATGTAGACTAAAAACAGCAGAAACACGATAGTCCAACGTAAATTCTTAGCCATAACTACCCCACGCGGTACTTTTATCATTATGTTGTTGGGTGTGCGTCTGCCCATTTGTGGCAGACACATGCGTATTCCATTCTTTTGGATAAAAATTATTCGCTAAAATCTATTCACTAAAATCTATTCGTTAAAATCTAAAAGCACCTTGCAACAGGTTTTCTGATCTTGTTCGAACAGAACGAGCGCATCGGTAACGTGCTCAAGTGGAAAGCTATGGGTGATCAGCTTTTCTGGATGGATTTTCTTTTCCTTCATCCATTCAATAACCTGAGGAAAACGCGCGCTGTTGAGACGCGAGCTGAAGATTGAGATTTCCTTACTGGTAATGCTTTGCTGGTTGAGCACGCAAGGATCGGAAGAGAATCCCATAATGCCAATGCGTGCGGCGGGAGAGGCCAGCGCAATAGCCTGAGGCAATATTGAAGGGTGGCAGGCTGCGTCAACGATAAGCGTCGGGCGAATGCCTTCCTGCTTTAATACTTCCGCTAAATCGAGATGGGTATTGTCGATGATGCGATCGGCACCGTTCGTCTGTGCCATTTGCAAACGCTCAGAAATACGGTCGGCGACAATAATGGTAGATACGCCATACACGCCGCGTAACGCCTGAATCACGGTTAGGCCCATTGGCCCCGCACCGTATACCAAGGCCACATCGTTGGGCTGAGGTTTGAGCTGAGCACAAATATTAGCGGCAATGGTAAAGGGCTCAATCATGGTCGCTTCTGCTTCAGGAATGCTATCGGGGACGACATAAGCATTGCGCGCAGGCGCACAGGCATATTCACTGAACCCACCGTCGCGGTGTACGCCGATAACCTGCAACTCGGTGCAAACATTTGGCCGCCCAATAGAGCAAGGGTAGCAATGGCCGCAGCTGACAACGGGATCGATAACCACGCGTTCTCCTCGTCGGCTGGCGTCTACGCCTTCCCCCACGGCATCGATGATGCCGAAGAACTCATGACCAATAACGCGTGGATACTTGGCGAAAGGGTTATGCCCACGGAAAATATGCACGTCTGAGCCGCAGATCCCCGCGCGACGCACGCGAACTCTGACTTCACCCGTTGGTGGTTGTGGGATCGGGCGATCCTCAATCACCAGCTTCTCTGGTTGTTGAATAACGATGCTTTTCATTGGAAATTCCTCTCAGTTACCAATTCCACAACGTGCCATCTTCGAGGCGCGCAACGGGCAAATAGGCTGGTTCATACGGATATTTAGCCGCGAGTTTTTCATCGAATTCGATACCGAGCCCAGGTTTGTCACCCGGATGCATGTAGCCGTTATCGAAGGTCCAGCTGTGTGGGAACACTTCCAGCATTTGCTCGGAATAGCCCATGTATTCCTGAACGCCAAAATTAGGCACCCACAGATCAAAATGCAGCGCGGCAGCCATGCAAATCGGAGAGAGATCGGAAGGGCCGTGAGAGCCGGTACGTACTTGATATAACGCAGCGAAGTCGGCAATACGGCGCATACCGGTGATGCCGCCCGCGTGGGTAATGGTGGTGCGGATATAATCTATCAGCTGCTCTTCGATCAGCTGTTTGCAGTCCCAGATGCTGTTGAATACTTCACCCACGGCGATGGGGGTAACCGTGTGCTGGCGGATCAAACGGAAGCATTCCTGATTTTCCGCAGGCGTTGGATCTTCCATCCAGAACAGACGGTAGTCTTCAATGCTCTTGCCAAAACGCGCAGCTTCGATAGGCGTGAGGCGGTGATGCATGTCGTGCAGCACATGTTCGTCAAAGCCAAAGCGGTCGCGGACGGCGGCGAATAACTTCGGGGTAAAATCGAGATATTTTTCCGTTGACCATAGCTGCTCTTCTGGCCAATTGCCCTTGGTGGCAGGTTCATAGGCCAGACCTTTGCCTTTGGACATCCCATAGGTGGTTTTCATACCTGGTACGCCGCACTGCACGCGAATAGCTTTAAAGCCCAGCTCTTTGTGTTTGGCGTAATCTTCCAACACGTCATCCAGCGAGTGGCCGGTGGTGTGGCAGTAAACCATCACACCTTCGCGGGATGCGCCGCCGAGCAGTTGATACAACGGCATGTTGGCGGCTTTGGCTTTGATATCCCATAGCGCCATATCAACGGCAGAAATGGCTGACATCGTGACGGGGCCGCGACGCCAATAAGCGCCCTTATAGAAAAACTGCCAAATATCTTCGATCCTATGCGCGTCGCGTCCGATCAGCTGTGGGCAAACGTGATCTTGTAAATAGGAAGCCACCGGCAATTCACGCCCGTTAAGCGTTGCGTCTCCGATGCCGGTTAGCCCGTCGTCGGTGGTGATTTTCAGCGTGACAAAATTACGTCCTGGACAGGTAACAAATACTTCAGCTTTAACAATCTTCATCGTTGAATTTCCTTAGCGCGGATTTTTCTCTGCTTGGAATGTGACCTTAATGATGACGGAAACATAAACCTGACATAACTACCATACAAGTATAATGATCGAAATTTGCCCGATGAGATCACGGTTTTAGCTGAGGAAGAAAAATGAAAGGTGCGTAGAGAGTGCCCCTCCTAAATAGGGAAGGGCAGGGTGAAAATCAGAGAGAATTAGGGCTTTTTACGGCCTTATTAGCCAATCAGTGGGCAGTTTGGCGGCAGACGCAGGCTGATGGCATCGGGTTCGATTTCAATGCGAAAATGCTTGGCGCTCAAGGGCTCGCCGTCCAGATTGAGCGTCATTTCATGAGGTGAGGTAATTTCTAACCACGGCAACGAGGCCTCAATGACGTTTTTATTGCTTTCGCCTTTGAGCAGGCTTTCTAGCAGCGCGGGCAGCAGCTCATCAGAGGTTAAAACGCGCAGATCCAGTTTTCCATCATTGATTAAGGCTTCGGGGCACAACGGCTGCCCACCACCTGCTTGACGGCCATTGCCGATGGCAACCACCAGCGCATTGCCTTCCCAATGGAAATCAGGGCCGGAAATCTGGCAAAAATCAGCCTTGAGCGTATCCATTCGCAGAATCCCATGTAGGAAATAAGAGGCCCCACCGAGAATGGATTTTAATTTCTCAGGCGTTTCGGTAGTGATTTTGGTGCCGAATCCGCCGGTCGCCATATTGATAAAAACGCGTTTATCGTTGATGCGGGCAAAGTCGATCGCTACTGCGCGCCCTTGCAAAGCGAGTTGTAGCGCCGCCTGAGGTTCTTCAGGAATTAAACAGGCGGTAGCAAAATCATTGGCTGTGCCAAGCGGTAACACGGCTAATACAGGGCGGGAGGATTCACTGTGCTGGCTCAGCGCATCAGACACTTCGTTAATGGTGCCATCGCCGCCGCCGGCCACAATCGTTTCGACGCCGAGCTCTACGGCCTCCGCCACATAGCGTTTAGCGTCACCATGTTCCCACGTCACGCGTACATGCAGGGTATTTCCCGCGGTGCGCAACCCGTCAATCGCTTCACGTACGTCCTGATTGCCGGCGCCTTTGCCGTTCAAGATAACTAACGCGGAGTGTAATTGAGGCATGTGTTTTCTCCTGAAGGGGTAAAAATACTAATTCTTACATTGTTATAACATAGATATTCATCCTGTTTTACCTGTATGAATTGCATTCATCAATGAATATTAATGAAACCGCTCTCATCGGGAAATATAACGTAATAAATGACGCTGAAAGGTTTCAGTTGAAAGGAATAAATGAATTGATTAAATATAAAATTAACTTTAATTAAGTAAAATGATTAATTAAAAGCTTAATAAGCCATTTCCTGATTTCTAGGTTATTTAAAATTATCTAGATATCGGATGCGATAATCTGAAAAATAAATTAATTTACCAAAGTAACTATCATGTAACATATTGATTGTAAAAGGGTAGGTATTTTTCTGTGCGGAGGTGAGTAAATAAGGAATAGAAAGATTAACGAATTTAAATAGTTGACTTAGGGGATTATAAAACGTTGAGTAAAAAAGAAAACCAGCCCAAGGGAGATTGGGCTGGCAAGGAGGTGGTTCCTAGTATTGCTTTTTCGTTATATCTTTTTGCCACTCGATAATATCTATATACGATAAGTTTAAGTGTGATCTTAATCTTATATTCGGAATATTAAGTACAAAAAGAGATAAAAAAAAGCGCAGCTTATAAGAAATAAGCTACGCCTAGGCGTTTAGCGGGCCGAATTACGCTGGTGTATGCGGATTGCGCGTATCGGTGCCTGCCAAATTACGCATCAATAGCGCGAATTCAAGATCCAAATCTTCAGGAACAGGGATATAGACAATATGCCCGTCTCCCGGCGCGACTTGAGTTGGCTCGCCTTTCTTGTTTTGCATCGCTTCAAGCGTGAACTGCACGTTGCCTTTTGGCGTCATCATTTCAACGCTGTCGTCTAATGAGAACTTATTCTTCACCAAGACTTCGGCATAACCCTCGCGGCGTGCGCCTGTCAGTTCGCCAACAAACTGCTGGCGATCGGATACAGAATAGCCATAGTCGTAGTTCTGTTGATCTTCGTGCACGTGGCGACGCAGGAAACCTTCGGTATAGCCACGGTGCGCTAATGCTTCCAGCGTGGTGAGCAACGTTGGGTCGAACGGCTTACCCGCCACGGCGTCATCAATCGCGCGGCGGTATACCTGAGCGGTACGAGCGACGTAGTAGAAGGACTTAGTACGACCTTCAATTTTCAATGAATGAACGCCCATTTGGGTCAGTCGCTCAACGTGCTGAATCGCACGCAGGTCCTTGGAGTTCATGATGTAGGTGCCGTGCTCGTCTTCGAATGCGCTCATGTATTCGCCCGGGCGCATCGCTTCTTCTAACATAAAGACTTTATCGGTCGGTGCGCCGATACCCAGCGTTGGCTCAGCGGGGACTTCGGTAACAGGGATCGGTTCATGAACGTGAACGATATTGCCGACGGTATCTTCTTTGCCTTCCTGAACTTTATATTCCCAACGGCAGGCGTTGGTGCAGGTGCCCTGATTAGGGTCACGCTTGTTGATATAGCCGGAAAGCAGGCAGCGGCCAGAATAGGCCATGCACAGTGCGCCATGCACAAAGATTTCAAGCTCCATATCAGGAACCTGCTGGCGAATTTCTTCAATTTCTTCCAGAGAAAGCTCGCGCGACAGGATCACGCGGGTCAGCCCCATTTGCTTCCAGAATTTTACCGTCGCCCAGTTAACCGCGTTTGCCTGTACTGAAAGATGAATTGCCATCTCAGGGAAGGCTTCGCGCACCATGGAAATCAATCCCGGATCGGACATAATCAGCGCGTCCGGCCCCATTTCGATAACCGGTTTGAGGTCACGTAGGAAGGTTTTCAATTTGGCATTGTGCGGCGCGATATTCACCACCACGTAGAATTTTTTACCCAGCGCATGTGCTTCATTGATGCCGAGGGCGAGGTTCTCATGGTTGAATTCGTTGTTGCGAACACGCAGGCTGTAACGAGGTTGACCGGCATAAACAGCATCAGCGCCATAGGCGAACGCATAGCGCATGTTTTTCAGCGTACCGGCCGGAGAGAGTAATTCCGGAGTAAACATAGGTTTGTATTTCTCTTTAAAGGTCTGATCACAAGTCAGTCTGTACCTGTAGGTACAGTGAAGGCGGGCATTATAGAGGGTTCGGCGAGGGAGCACAATGAATGTGGGGGCATTGGGTTGCCCCCGAAAGATAATCACCCGTGCGTCAAATCTCTGATATCCGTCGTTGCGCCGTTTTTCACCACCGACTGAATCCCTTTTCGTGCGGCGCTCTCAGAGCTATACATTTCACTGGTGCCGATCACCTGATGATTCTTTGCTTTGAGAATGAAATAGGGCTGATCGCTGCTGCTGTTTTTGATCTCAAACTGCGCTTCATCGGGGGAGTTTGACTGTACCGATGCGATGCCGTTGTCAGCAGATGCCTTACTGGCATACATTTCGCTGGAAAGAATAATCTCTCCATTGCTGGCTTTTAGATTGAAGTGGAACTGTCCGTTCTTCGCTTTTTTGATTTCGTAATAGCCGATTGCCATGGGTATCTCCTAAATCTATCCCCGCCATACTTTAAGCTGCGTCAGCGTTAGCCGCGCTCGCAACGTGAATAATGACGGATAAGTTTTGCAGTGATTAACTGCGTCAATGAGAGTGAGATGGATGCCGTTTACGCTGAATAAATCAGGATAAGTATAGACAATGGCTGGATATTTGCAGGCATTTACCTGATTGGAGGAAGATAAGAAAGGGCGCTCCCGCGGCAGGCACGGGAGCGATGATGGCGGTTTTATAGCACTTTACACGGTGCCCCTTCCCAGCGATAACCGATGCCGTAAACCGAGCGAATAAACGGCTCGCCGTTTTCGAGCTGCTCCAATTTACGACGTAAGTTTTTAATGTGGCTATCGACGGTGCGGTCGGTGACGACGCGATAATCATCGTATAGATGATTGAGCAGTTGCTCGCGTGAAAGCACGGTGCCGGGCTGTGTCGCCAGCGTTTTCAATAGCCGAAATTCAGCCGGCGTTAAATCTAGCAGCTGATCTTTAAAACTGGCCTGATAGCGGTTTTCATCGATGATCAGAACCGGTTCGGCGTTCGCTTCATTTTGGCGTACGCAGCGACGTAAAATGGTTTTGACGCGCGCCACGACTTCACGCGGGCTGTAGGGCTTGCAGATATAGTCATCGGCGCCAATTTCCAGCCCCAGCAGGCGGTCTATTTCTTCAATTTTCGCCGTTACCATCACAATCGGCACATCAGAGAAGCGACGGATTTCGCGGCACAGCGTTAGACCATCGGTGCCGGGCAGCATTAAGTCCAGCAGAATTAAATCCGGTGGCGTTTGATGGACATAGGGCAATACCTGATTTCCATCTGCTAGCAAGTGGGGCTGATATCCGCCTGCGGTTAGATAGTCGATCAGCAGTTGTCCTAGCTTGGGTTCATCTTCGACGATCAACACGCGTTGTCCTGCGGGGTCAACGTCCATGATTCCAGCAATACTGTTCATACCCATTACCTTCCTCTTAGCTCTCTGTATCAAGCGGCAACTGCAGGCTAACGGTTAAGCCTCCCAGCGGTGAGTGCTCTGCGGTCATTTGTCCGCCGTGTGCTTCTACTATATTTTGGCAGATAGATAATCCTAAACCGGAGCCGCCGCTGGCGCGGTTGCGCGAGCCTTCTGCGCGATAAAAACGTTCAAATATTTTCTTGAGTTGGTCATCGGTCACGCCGGGGGCGCTGTCGTGCCAATAAAGCTGCAAATAGGTATCGCGGATTTGTCCTTGTACCTTGAGTTGCCCGTTGCCATCAGTATAACGCAGGCTATTTTCGAATAAATTATTGAACAGCTGTAGCAAGCGGTCAGGATCGCCAAACACACAGGCTTTTTCGGGCAGGTCGAGCGAAAGCACAATGTTTTTCATTGCGAAGCGATCGTGGAATGCGCTAGCGGCGATTTGTACTAGATGAATGACGTCAATGTGCTCTTTGCGGTAGGCGAGGGCGCCTGCGTCAGACATAGAGAGCTGATGCAGATCGTTGACCAGTTTGGTTAACGTGCTCACTTCGGCCTGCAACGAGGCCAACGAATCCTGCGTCATTTGACGAACGCCGTCTTGCATCGCTTCTAATTCACCCCGCAGCACCGCCAGCGGCGTGCGTAGCTCATGGGAAACGTCGGCCATGAGCGCGCGGCGAATATGCTCATTTTTTTCCAGCGTGATGGCAAGCTGGTTGAAGTCTTGTGCCAGCTTGCCCAATTCGTCACGTGATTCCACTTCAACGCGGGTAGAAAAATTACCGGCGGCGAGCCGATGCATGGCGTCGACTAAGCGTTTAACCGGGGCGAGCATACTGCGTGATAGCGCCCAGGTAACGCCCGCCGCCAGCAGCGTCGCCAGTGCCACAATCAGCCAGCTGGTGCGCCGTTGCTGCAAATCGAAGTTGATATCGGTATTCCGCGTCAACCGCTCCGGCGGTGTCGTGACCACCCATCCCACCGTGCTTCCTTGATACGTCACCGGTTGGCGTGTGCCTTCGGTGGGGATCTCGCCAGGCGGCCCAACCATTTTGCGATTTTTGCTATCAATCACCCAAAACGGCGTGCGCCAGCCGTGCGGAGGCAGCGTATCGTTGCCTTCGTTGCTTTGCTCAATGTTATGCATGATCTGAAAAATCACACGGTCGTTATGGCGAAGAAAGCGCCAGCTTCCGGCCTGCGCATAGCGCTCTTCCAGCTCAGAGGCCAGCAGCCGCACTCGCTGTTCATTGCCGTGTTTGATGTAGTCGATAAAGCCGCGCTCGAAGCTTAGACGCACGCCCCAGTGCATGGTGATCAACACCAGAATGCAGGTGGAGAAAATGGCAAGAAACAGCTTGCCTGTGATACCGAGCTTCATGGTTCCTCCTTGCGGCGGCGCACTGTGCGCTCAAGAGTGCTGTTTTCCAACGTGTCGTCCGGGACGCGTAAAAATACCAGCGCGGGTAGGGCAATAATCAGGGCAATGCAGACATAGGTGAATAAAAATGCCTGATGGATCTCTAGGCTATTAGCGATGATTTGATGATGTGAGAACATGCCGAGCAGGAGACCCGCTACGCTTACGCCCAAGCTCATAGAAAGCTGCATGATCATCGACAGTAAACTGTTGCCGCTGCTGGCGAGTTCATCGGGTAAATCTTTCAGCGTGAGCGTATTCATTGATGAAAAACGCATGGCGTTAATCATGCCTTGAAAGAACAGCACCAGCGGAATAGCCCAGAGGCTGATATACATTGCGGTAAACGGCAGCGCCAAACTCACCACCGCTAACGCCAACGTGGCTCCGACCAATACCCGACGATAGCCAAACTGATTCACCACCCGCACCACGATACGCTTCATGCCCATACTGCCGATAATCATCGGGATCATCATCAGCCCTGCGTGAAACGGCGAAAATCCCATACCGATTTGCAGGAAAATCGGCGTCATAAATGGCAGCATTCCGCTGCCGATCCGCCCGAGAAAACTGCCGCTCAGCCCGAGAGAGAACGTTTTGGTTTTGAGCAGTTCGAGGCTAAACAGCGGGGCATCGCTGCGTTTGGCGTGCCAATAGTAACTGGCTAGAGCAATACCGCCGGACAATATCAGGCCGTAAATCATGTTGGTCTCAAGCCCAAGCCCTTTATGACCATCGAGCGCCAGCGTCAGCGTTGCCATCCCAACGGCGAGCATGACAAATCCCCTGATATCAAAACGCCGCGTTTGCATACTGTAATTGGGCATCAGCCACAGCGTTGCTATGGCGCCGATAATACCCACGGGTAAGTTGATTAAAAATATCCAGTGCCAGCTGGCATATTGCACTAGAAATCCGCCTAGTGCAGGGCCAACCAGTGGGCCAATTTGGCCGGGGAGCGTAACGAAGGTCATCGCCGCCATATATTGGCTACGCGGCACTATTTTCATCACGGTTAAACGCCCAACCGGCACCATCATGGCGCCGCCAATACCTTGCAGCACGCGTGCCATCAGCAGTTGGTTTAGGGTTTCAGCCTGAGCACAAAACAGAGAGCCCAGCGTAAACAAAATAATTGCGCTGAAGAAAACACGTTTCACGCCCACGCGGTCGGCTAGCCAGCCGCTGGCGGGTAACATCACCGCCACGGTGAGTACATAGGCCACCACCACCGACTGCATGCGCAGCGGGCTTTCCCCAAGGCTTGCGGCCATTGCGGGCAACGCCGTGTTGACGATGGTGGTATCCAGCGTTTGCATGAAAAAGCCAAAAGCGACAATCCATAGCTGCCAGCGGACCGAGGCGGATTGTTCAGGCATGGATAAAGCTCCGGTAAGTTAAGTCATTATTTAGGTTCAGTGAGTTATTCCGAACGCTAACAGGCATTGTTGTTTTACTGTGTGAACCAGCAAGCGTCCGGACTAGGGGGCTCGCCGCCGCCCCCTAGTGACCCGGCTCGGCACCACCTACCAGCCTGCTGCGCAGGTTTCTTCGCTGCAAACTCTGGGCTTAATCGCACCATCGTAGAGTCGTTCCCGACTCCCTACGATTCTCGCGGCGTCCATGCCGCTCGTGCTTGCCCGCCGTTTTCCGCTCAGCTGTCCGGTAATGTGCCGCTGTACAAGGTCTATCTCGGCAGCGGTTTTAGCGTTTTTACTTTGCTAAAGCGGCTACGTAGTCGGTCAAAATAGAGATACACCACCGGCGTGGTGTAGAGCGTAAGCAACTGGCTCATCACCAAACCACCGGCAATAGTGATACCTAAAGGCTGACGCAGTTCTGCGCCGTCGCCGCTGCTAAACGCCAGAGGCAATGCGCCAAACAGCGCCGCCATGGTGGTCATCATGATCGGGCGGAAACGCAGCAGGCAGGCTTGGAAAATTGCATCGCGCGGGCTCATGCCGCCGTTGCGCTCGGCCTCTAGGGCAAAATCGACCATCATGATGGCGTTCTTCTTCACTATCCCTATCAGTAGCATGATGCCGATCAGCGCAATCAGGCTAAAAGGTGCGCCAAACATTTCTAACGCCAACAGCGCGCCCACACCTGCCGAAGGCAGCGTAGACAGAATGGTCAGCGGATGCACGTAGCTTTCATACAATATACCCAGCACGATATACACCGTTGCAATGGCGGCTAGAATCAAAATGATCTGCGAGTTTTGGGTGTCTTGGAAAACCTGCGCGGTACCCGCGAAGGTGCCACGTACCGTATTCGGCACGCCCAGCGCGGTCATTGTGCGTTCAATGGCGGCAGAAGCATCTGACAGCGCGCCCCCTTCCGGTAAGTTGAAGGAGATGGTCGATGCCGCAGTTAAGCCCTGATGATTGACCGATAACGGCGCATTGGCCGGTTGCCATTTTGCAAAATAGGAAAGTGGGATGGCTTTGCCGTCGCTGTTAATCACAAACATTTTGTCTAGCGAGCTTTCGTCCTGCGTATACTCCGGTGCCACTTCCATCACCACGTGATATTGATTGAGCGGCTGATAGATGGTTGAAATCTGTCGTTGACCGAAGGCGTTATTGAGCAAGGCGTTAGCATCAGCCACGTTAATGCCCAAACGCGCCATACTTTCACGGTCATAGGTCAGCGCCAGCTCCGAGCCTTTATCTTGCTGATCGGAGCTCACATCGGCCAGTTCAGGAAGCTTGGCAAAGGCTGCGCGAATTTTAGGCTCCCACTTACGCAGTTCGGCAAGATCGTCCGATAGCAACGTGTACTGGTAGCTGGCGTTGCCTTGACGACCGCCTACGCGAATATCTTGTACGGCCATCAGGAACAAATTCGCTCCCGGCTCTTTGGCCAGCTTGCCGCGCAGACGCGCAATCACGTGCTGAGCATCGTCTTTGCGTTCACCCAACGGTTTTAACGAGATAAACATCATGCCGCTGTTAACGTTCGAGCCGCCGGTGAATCCGGTTACGTTATCCACATCGGGATCGCTGCGCACAATTTTCATGAAGTCCTGTAGCTTGCCCCGCATCGCCTGAAACGAAATGCTTTGGTCGGCTTGAATAAAGCCCATCAGACGGCCCGTGTCCTGCTCAGGGAAGAAGGTTTTCGGAATAGATATATACAGCCAAATATTCAGGCCGATGGTGGCGATCAGGATCAGCAACACCCAGCGGGCATGATTTAATACCCAGCCCAGACTCTTGCCGTAGCCTTGCTGCATTTTCAGCAGCAGTTTACCAAAACCGCGGATCCGTTCTTGATGGCGTGACGGGCGCTTTTTAAGCAGATGCGCGCACATCATTGGCGTGAGCGTGAGTGAAATCACCAGCGATATGCCGATAGCCACCGAGAGCGTGACCGAAAATTCTCGGAACAAACGCCCCGGCAAGCCGCTCATCAACAGCAGCGGAATAAACACCGCCACTAGCGATAGGCTCATGGAGAGCACGGTGAAACCCACTTCACGCGCACCAATCAGCGCGGCTTTTTTCGGTTCCATGCCCGCTTCCACGTGGCGTGAAATATTCTCCAGCACCACAATGGCGTCATCGACCACAAATCCGGTCGCGATCGTCAGCGCCATCAGCGAAAGGTTATTCAGGCTAAAATCGCACAGGTACATGGCGGCGAAGGTGCCGATGAGCGAAACCGGTACGGCGACGGCGGGGATCAGCGTGGCTCGGCCAGAGCGCAAGAACAGGAATACCACCATGATCACCAAGCCGACGGCGATAGACAGCGAGCTCTCTACTTCGTCGAGCGAGGCGCGGATGGTCGGTGAGCGATCCTGAGCCACCTGCAAATCGATTGAGGCCGGGATCAACGCTTTGAACTCTGGGATCTCTGCGCGAATACGATCGACGGTTTCGATAATGTTGGCATCGGCGCTGCGGCGGATCATGATCAAAATGGCGGGTTTGGCGTCGGTCATACCCGCATTGCGCACGTCTTCCACCGAATCTTTAACGTTGGCAACGTCGCTGAGGCGTACCGCAGATCCGTTGTTGTAGTGAATGATTAAGGGCTGATAGTCCTGTGCGGTTTTGATTTCATCGTTGGTTTGCACCTGCCAACGCTGGTTTTGCGCGTCAACCGCTCCCTGAGGACGACGTACGTTAGCGTTGGCAATAGAGGTTCGCACGCTGTCGAGTGAAACGCCCTGATTGAACAGCGCTTCAGGATTGAGCTCGACGCGCACCGCGGGCAAGGAACTCCCGCCAACCGAAACGTCGCCCACGCCGTCTACCTGCGCGATTTTTTGCGCCAGCTGAGTGGAGGCGATGTCATAAAGCTTTGCTTGATCATAGGTGTCTGACGTCAGCGTCATGATCATGATCGGCGCATCAGACGGGTTAGCTTTGCGATAGCTTGGGCGGCTCGGCATACCCGACGGCAGCAGGCTCTGCGCCGCATTAATCGCGGCCTGCACGTCACGTGCGGCGCCGTTGATATCGCGGTTAAAATCAAACTGAATAATGATACGCGTGCTGCCGAGCGAGCTGGATGAGGTCATCTCGCTGATCCCGGCAATGCGCCCTAATGCGCGCTCCAACGGTGTCGCCACCGATGACGCCATGGTTTCAGGCGAGGCGCCCGGCAGAGAGGCGCTCACCATAATGACCGGATAATCTACCTGCGGCAGCGGTGCGACGGGCAATAATCTAAAGCCCAAAATTCCGCACAGCGTAATAGCCAGCGTCAGCAGCGTGGTGGCGACTGGCCGGTTGATGAACAGGGCGAAGAAGCCTTTTGACGGAGAGAACTTCACTGGACGTTCTCCTGCGGATCTTTAGCCGGATGCGTGTTGCGCGAAACCTTATCAAACAGCAGGTAAATCACCGGCGTGGTGAACAGCGTCAGAATTTGGCTCATGACCAAACCGCCGACCATGCAAATTCCCAGCGGCTGGCGCAGTTCGGCCCCAACGCCGGTGCTGAGCATCAGCGGTAGCGCACCCAGCAACGCCGCCAGCGTGGTCATCAGAATAGGGCGGAAACGCAGCAAACAGGCTTGATAAATGGCGTCATACGGCGCCATTCCTTGCTCACGCTCGGCGGCAAGGGCGAAGTCGATCATCATGATGGCGTTTTTCTTCACGATACCAATCAGCAAAATGATGCCGATAATGGCAATCACGTCGAGCTCGCTGCCCGCCATAATCAGCGCCAATAATGCGCCCACCCCGGCGGTCGGCAGCGTTGACAGAATGGTAACCGGATGAATAAAGCTTTCATACAGCACGCCCAGAACGATGTACATCGCGATAATCGCCGCCACGATAAGCCACAATGTGCTGCCCAGCGCCGATTCAAACGCGAGCGTTGCACCTTGGAAATTCGTAGTGATATCAACGGGCATATTAAGCTGCTGTTCGGTGCTGGTGATGGTTTTCATCGCCTGCTCAAGCGAGTAGCCGTCGGTAACGTTGAACGACACCGTGGTGGATGGGAACTGATCGAGATGGTTGATCGACAGCGGCCCAAAACGTTGCTCAATAGTAGCAATAGAGTTCAACGGCACATTTTTGCCGTCGCTGCTGGTGAGATACACATCGTTAAACGCGGCTAAACCATTGCTGTGATCCTGATTATGCTCCATCACCACGCGATACTGGTTGGCTTGGGTATAAATCGTGGAGATCAACCGTTGGCCGAAGGCGTTATACAGCGCGTTATCCACGTCGGCCATGGTAATGCCTAAGCGGCTGGCGGTATCGCGGTTAACGTTCACAAAGGCCACTAATCCCTGATCCTGCCAGTCACTGCTTACGTCTTTCAGCATCGGTGATTTTTGCAGTTCACCTACCAGTTTCGGTACCCACGTGCTCAGCTCGTCCAGCGACATGGCCTGTAAGGTGAACTGGTACTGCGTACGGCTGACCTGCGTATCAATGGTCAGATCCTGAACTGGCTGAAGATAAAGCTGAATACCGGGGATCTTGTCGGCCATTTTTTGCAGACGCGGGATGATCTGCTGAACGCGATCTTTACGCTCATCCAGCGGTTTCAGGTTGATCTGCAATCGTCCGCTATTTAGCGTGGCGTTGGTGCCATCCACGCCGATAAACGAGCTCAGGCTCGCGACGTCAGGATCTTTAAGAATTTCAGCCGCCAGCGTTTGCTGACGCTGCGCCATTTCGCTAAAGGAAACCGACTGCGGTGCCTGAACGGTGCCTTGTATCAGGCCGTTATCCTGAATAGGGAAGAAACCTTTAGGAATGAAAATATACAGCAGAACGGTCAGCACCAGCGTGCTCAGCGCCACGCTCAGCGTGAGCATCGGGTGATTCAATACGACTTTGAGCCATTCACCATATTTGGCAATGACGCGTTCGAAGAAACGCTCGCTGGCACGCGAGAAGCGGTTTTGTTTGCGCAGCGATTCATGGCTGAGCATACGCGCGCACATCATTGGCGTTAGGGTTAACGACACCACCGCCGAAATCAGGATCGCCACCGCCAAGGTGACCGCAAATTCGCGGAACAGGCGGCCAATAATATCGCCCATAAACAGCAGTGGGATCAGCACCGCAATCAGGGAGAAGGTTAGAGAAATAATGGTGAAACCAATTTCGCCCGCCCCTTTCAGCGCGGCATCCAGCGGTTTTTCCCCTTTTTCGATATAGCGCGAGATGTTTTCGATCACCACGATGGCGTCATCAACCACGAAGCCGGTGGCGATAGTTAGCGCCATCAAAGTGAGGTTGTTTATCGAAAAATCGAGGAAATACATGACGGCGAATGTACCCACCAGCGACAGCGGCACGGCCACGCTAGGAATGATTGTGGCGGGAACATTGCGTAAGAACAGGTAAATCACCATCACCACGAGGGCAATCGCTAATAGCAGCTCGGTCTGAACATCGCTGACCGAGGCGCGAATGGTTTCGGTGCGGTCAGTCAGCACCGTCATTTTTACTGATTTGGGCAGACTTTCTGTCAGCTGTGGCAGCAATGACTGGATGCTGTCGGCAGTGGTAATCACGTTCGCACCCGGCTGGCGCTGAACGTTTAAAATGATGGCCGGTTTGGTATTGGCCCACGCGGCCAGCTTGGTGTTTTCTGCCGCCTGTTCGATGGTTGCCACGTCGCTTAAGCGAACCGGAGCGCCGTTGGAATAGGCCACGATCAGATCGCGATAGTCCTCAGCCGACTTCATTTGGTCGTTGGCAGACAGCGTAACCGAGCGCGTTGGGCCGTCAAAGCTCCCTTTCGCCGAGTTAACGTTGGCGTTAACGATAGCGGTACGGATGGTTTCGCTGTCTAAACCATAGGCTGCAACCGCCGGTGCGTTTAACCGCACGCGCACCGCAGGGCGTTGACCGCCTGAAATCGTCACCAGACCCACGCCGCTAACCTGCGAGATTTTCTGCGAAATACGGGTTTCCACCATATCTTCAACCTGCGTCATCGCCACCGCATCGGAGGTGACGGCGATGGTCATGATCGGCGGATCGGCAGGGTTAACTTTGCTGTAAATCGGCGGATAGGGCAGGTCGGTCGGCAGCAGATTGGTGGCGGCGTTAATCGCGGCCTGAACCTCTTGCTCCGCGACGTCGAGCGGCAGCGTTAGCTGAAATTGTAAGGTAATCACCGACGCGCCGCCGGAGCTTTGCGACGACATCTGTTTTAAGCCCGACATTTGGCCGAACTGACGTTCCAGCGGTGCGGTAATGGCAGACGTGGTGACGTCTGGGCTGGCGCCCGGATAAAGCGTTACCACCTGAATCGTTGGGTAATCCACCTCTGGCAACGCGGAAACCGACAGTGAGCGATAACCGACGATCCCCGCCAGCAGAATAGCCACCATTAGCAGCGTGGTGGCGACCGGGCGCAGAATAAACAGGCGAGAAGGCCCACCGGCGGCGGGCGTTTCGTTTTTAGGCTCTTCAGAACCGACAGGCGTGTGTTGCATTATGACTTGTCCTGTTTACCAGCGTTCTGCTTATCCGTGTTTGGCTTAGCAGGAGCATCTTTGCCTGCTTGTGCCTGAGTTTGTGCGGCATTTTCGCTATGAGGCGCAATCACTTCGACGGTTGCACCTTCGGTTAACTGATCGATACCGTCAGTCACCACGCGCTCGCCCGCTGAGAGCCCACCGGTAATAACCACGTCAGAGGCATCACGGGTTCCCACGGATACGGCGTGCTTACTCACCTGATTTTTATCATTCACGACCCATACGAAGTTGCCTTCGTTCCCCATTTGAACTGCAGCGGCAGGAGCCACCACGGCGTCGCTTTGAGTGGATACTTTCAGACGCACGTTAACAAACTGATTGGGGAATAAGGTGTCGTCTTGGTTATCAAACCGCGCCTTAATTTTGATGGTGCCGGTGCTGGTGTCGATCTGGTTATCCATGCTCAGCAAGGTGCCCGTGGTCAGCAAGTGCTGATTGGAGCGATCCCACGCTTCCACCTCTAACTTGCCGTTTTCTTTTTGTGCCTGCTGAATGCTGGCGATATTCACTTCTGGCAGCGTGAAGACCACATCAATTGGATGCGTTTGGGTTAACACCACTAAACCGGTGGTATCACCGCTAGTGATATAGTTGCCTTCATCAACCAGCTTCAACCCCACGCGACCATCAATGGGGGCGGTGATACGGCTATAGGTCAACTGAAGCTTGGCGCTGTCAACGGCACCCTGATCGGCCACGATGCTGCCCTGCGTTTGAGTCACCAGAGAGGCCTGCGTATCCAGCTCTTGCTGAGAAACCATGTTGGTTTTGCTGAGCTGCTGATAACGCGCTAGGTCACGGCGCGCATTGGCTAAAATAGCCTGATCTTTGGCCAGTTGCCCTTGAGCTTGAGCCAGCTGAACCTGGAAAGGGCGTGGGTCGATCTCTGCCAATAAATCACCGGCCTTGACCTGCTGGCCTTCGGTGAAGTGGATTTTCATCAGTTGGCCATCGACGCGGCTACGTACGGTGACCGTATTGGCAGCCGTTACTGTCCCTAAACCGGTGAGATAGTAAGGCACGTTAGATATGCGTGTTTCTGCCGCCTGAACCGGAGCCAATATGCCGCTGCCGCCACGACGACCGCCGGCTTTGCCACCTGCTTTCCCTTTCTGTGCCTGTTCTGCGCCAGCTGTGGGCGCTTCAGTGCCGCTGCTGGTATAACGCCAAACAATGACGCCAGCCACAACAAGAACGGCGATAGCCCACCAAAGGCGTTTACGGGAGGTCGGTTTATTGAAAGCACTCATTGCAGACTGAATTCTCCAGAGAAATATCCCCGCCGCAGCGGGAATATAAAAATTGGACTTAGTGGTCCAATCACAAACAAATTAGTGACTCGTGTCAGTTTACTATTCTAGGCCGTTAGCTTTATCTAAAAATGAAGGAAATATGGAAGATAAGTCAGATAGGGTAAGACCTTTCTGGATTTAGCCTAAATTGTCTATCACCTATACGAATAATTAGTGCTAATAGTATTCGTTATCAGCGTTGTTTTCTCAAATCTCAGCACAGGAGCCAATAATGAATTTACGTGAGCTAGGACGTTCTGGTATTCGAGTTCCGACCATTACCTTTGGCGGGAACGTATTTGGTTGGACCGTGGATCAGGCAACCTCGTTTAGCCTGCTAGACGCATTGCTAGAGCATCAATTGAATTTCATTGATACCGCCGACGTTTACTCTGCGTGGGTGCCAGGAAATTTTGGCGGTGAGTCTGAAACTATTATCGGTAACTGGCTGCAAAAAAGCGGCAAGCGTGACCAAATTATTCTGGCCACTAAGGTGGGTAAACCGATGGGGCCACAGTTGAAAGGGCTGTCGGCTCGTTATATCCGCGAGGCGGTTGAGGCGTCTTTACGTCGCTTGAAAACCGACTATATCGATCTGTATCAGGCGCATGATGACGACCAAAACACGCCGCTGGCGGAAACGATGAATGCCTTTGATGCGTTGATTAAAGAGGGCAAGGTGCGCGCGATAGGGGCGTCGAACTACAGCGCGGAGCGCTTGGCTAAAGCGTTGGATGTAAGCGCTCAGTTAGGCTTGGCGCGTTATGAAACCATTCAACCCGAATACAATTTATACGACCGCCATGATTTCGAAGTTGAGCTGGCACCGCTGGTACAAAAAGAAGGTCTGGGCGTGATTAACTACTACGCCTTGGCCAGCGGGTTCCTCTCGGGGAAATACCGCAGCGCTGAAGATGCTCACAAAAGCGCTCGAGGTAACGGAATTGTGGAGAAATACCTCAATAGCCGTGGGCTGGGGATCCTTGATGCGCTGGAGCAGGTAGCCCATGAGGTCAATGCCTCACCGGTGGCCGTGGCGTTAGCGTGGCAAATTGCACAGCCGGGAATAACCTCGCCGATTGCGAGCGCAACATCGTTAAAACAGCTAAACGAGCTCGCGGTGGCCGCTAATCTTCGCTTGAGCGCGGAACAGGTTAGGGTGATTACCGATGCCAGCGCTTACTAAACAAACGTTCAGTTAATGAGCGCTTGAAGCCATATCCGGCGCGGTTCTCTCACAGTGTGAACTAAGTCAGTGACAGCACTGTTTTTTTCATACAAGATGCAGTAACCCCTTCTCAATACAGGTGCCATAGTATGTTGAATGTAAATGAGTATTTTGCTGGTAAAGTGAAGTCGATTGGTTTTGACAGTGGCAGCATTGGGCGTCAGAGCATTGGCGTAATGGACGCAGGGGAATACACCTTCTCAACCGATAAGCCGGAAGAGATGACGGTGATTACAGGTGCATTGCGTGTGTTAATTCCGGGTGCGCCTGATTGGCAGGTGTTCTCATCAGGCGAGACGTTCTTTGTTCCGGGGCATAGCGAGTTTAACTTGCAGGTTGCGGAACCGACTTCGTATCTGTGTAAATACCTGAGCTAAGATTTCTTAGTCTCAAACAAACGGGCTGGAGTTTAACTTCAGCCCGTTTTTGTTAGCTCTACTTATTTCTCTGATTCGCCGCCGAGCGCTTCAATAATATTTTTGATTAACGCAGCCAGTTCGCTGGTCATCAAAATGAAATCGGCATCGAAACGCTGCGCATAATCGTCGCGGTCGATGTCTTCGTTCTGATCGCGAATCGTTTCAGAGAACTTCAAACGCTTCAGTGAACCATCGTCTGACAGCACTAACTGAATGCGCTCCTGCCAGTCCAACGCCAGCTTGGTGACCAGTTTGCCCGCTTCAATGTGAACGGCAATCTCGTCAGAAACCAGATCCTGTTTTTTGCAGCGGATCACGCCACCTTCTTCCAGAATCGCTTTCAGTTCGGCTTCGTCTTGCAGGGCAAAGCCTGCAGGGACTTCGCCGGAGCGCACCCATTCGGTCATCGTCAGCTCAATAGGGCTTTCCATGGTTAATGGCACAACCGGCAGCGAGCCAATGCTTTTACGCAACAGCGCTAAGGTGTCTTCTGCTTTTTTCGGACTGGCGGCATCGACCATGATCAGGCCATTCGCCATATCAATCCACAGCCAAGTCTGGCTGAAACGGCTGAATGCGCGCGGCAGTAACGTGTGCAGCACTTCGTCTTTTAACGAGTCTTTTTCGGTTTTCTTAAGCTTGCGGCCTTGCTCGCCTTCCAGCTTTTCAATCTTTGCCTGCAGCGCCTGCTTTAAGACCGGCGATGGTAAGATTTTTTCTTCTTTACGTGCGCACAGCAGGATTTGGTCGTTGACGTAGTGAGTCAGCGCATCGCTGTGGGAACCCATCGGAGAGACCCAGCCCGTTTTCGCCATATCCTGACTACCGCACGGCGTAAAGGCCATCGAGCCCAGCATTTTTTCAACTTCATCTGGCACCAGATGAACATCGCGGCTCAGACGGTAAACCAATAAATTCTTAAACCATAGCATTAGCGTTGTCCCTGATCGTGACGCATCGCGCGCCATGTTTTATACCCTTCATACTTGAAGCTGCATCTATGTTGGCTGCGCTCTCTTGCCGCCTTGATACAACTCCCATTATTTTGGGTATGGCAATGTGTTAAACAGGCCGCATGATAACGAATAAAGAGGGTCGGCTGTAGTATTAATTGCCCGAGAAATTCTGCAAACTAGTTCGACTCAGTATTCGTCTGCTTAGGGGGCTATGTGCGTATTGGTATAGATTTGGGCGGCACCAAAATTGAAGTTATTGCCTTGGGAAATAACGGTCAGGCGCTGTTTCGGCATCGTATTGCCACCCCTCGTGATGACTATGCAAAAACCGTTGAGGCGATAGCGGGGCTGGTGGAGTTAGCCGAAAAGCAAACCGGTCAGCGGGGGAGCGTGGGTGTGGGGATCCCTGGCACATTGTCGCCCTTTACCGGTCTAGTGAAAAATGCGAATTCCACCTGGCTGAATGGCCAACCATTAGACAAAGATCTGGCTAAGCGCCTGTCGCGCGACGTTCGTTTGGCCAATGACGCCAACTGTCTTGCGGTGTCTGAAGCAACCGACGGAGCAGCTGCTGGGGCGCATCTGGTGTTTGCGGTGATTATCGGTACCGGCTGTGGCTCAGGCATTGCTATCGACGGGCGGGTACACGCGGGTGGAAACGGCATTGCGGGCGAGTGGGGACATAATCCTTTGCCTTGGCTTAATGACGACGAGTGGCAGTATCAGAAAGAGGTTCCTTGCTACTGTGGGAAATCAGGTTGTATTGAAACCTTTATTTCGGGTACCGGTTTCGAAACAGACTACCAGCGCTTAGGTGGTCAGCCGCTAGCGGGCGCTGAAATCATGGCGTTATCCCGCCAAGGTGATGCGTTGGCTGAGCGTGCGATCACCCACTATGAACAGCGACTGGCAAAATCGTTAGCCCACGTGATTAACATCATCGATCCTGACGTGGTGGTGCTTGGCGGTGGGATGAGTAATGTGGACCGGTTATATACAACGGTGCCGCCGTTGATCTCAACGTGGGTATTCGGGCGGGAATGTGAAACGCCGGTACGTAAAGCCAAACACGGTGACTCCAGCGGCGTGCGCGGTGCTGCGTGGCTGTGGCCGCTTTGACATCAATCCCGACTTTCTCTTGAGGAAAAAGTCGGGAAGATTTATTTCTGGTGCGAAAAACTTACTTCGGCGCTACCGCGTTACGGCTAGGCACCGTGACGGTTCGATTGTGATTCAAACGTTGGATTGCAGGTAGCGCCAGCGCGGCGATTAAGCCACAGGCCGCCGCGGCCGAAAGCCACATTCCCGGCATCGCTTTGTCACCGGTGGCGTGGATCAGATAGCTGGATATGGCTGGTGTAAATCCGCCGAAAATCGCGGTAGCCAAGCTATAAGCCATGGAGAAGCCTGATGCGCGCACTTCTGCGGGCATGATTTCGGTGAGGCATACCACCATCGCGCCGTTGTAGCTGGCATACATAAACGACAGCCACAGTTCAACTTCAATCAAATGCGCAAAGCTTGGATGTGCTACCAGCCAGTTCAACGATGGATAGGACGTTAGCAGCATCAACGCGCTAAACAGCAACAGCAATGGCCGCCGTCCTACTTTGTCTGACAGCGCGCCCATCACCGGCAGCCAGAACAGGTTTGAAATTCCCACCAACAGCGTGACTAAAAAGCTTTGCTGAGCGGTAAACTGCAACACCGTTTTGCCATAGGTTGGTGTGAAGGCCGTGATGAGGTAGAACGACACCGTGGTGGTCACCACCATAAACATGCCAACCAAAACCAATTGCCAGTTACTCGCCACTGAACGGGTAATTTCGCTCATGCTTGGGCGATGTTTGCGTTGGTTAAATGCCTCTGTTTCTTCAAGCATCCGGCGGATATAAAACAAGAAAGGCACAATCAGGCAACCCACGATAAACGGAATGCGCCAGCCCCACTCGGTCATCACGCTCTTCCCAAGGTACTGATTTAATCCCACGCCCAGCAATGCTGCAAAAATAACGGCAATTTGTTGGCTGCCGGATTGCCAGCTAACGTAGAACCCTTTGCGATCTTTCGGGGCAATCTCAGACAGGTAGACCGACACACCGCCCAGTTCCACACCGGCGGAAAACCCCTGAAGCAGGCGGCCCGCCAGAATCAGCAGGGGCGCAGCCATGCCGATACTGTGGTACGACGGCGTACAGGCGATGGTCAATGTTCCCAGCGCCATCAGGCCTAAGGTAATCAATAAACCCCGGCGGCGGCCGTGATGGTCAATATAGGCACCCAGCACAATCGCACCCAGAGGTCGCATTAAGAAGCCCGCGCCGAAGGTCATCAGCGTTAGCATTAACGAGGCAAAGGGGCTTTGAGTGGGGAAAAAGGTTTCGGCTATCGCGCTGGCGTAATAGCCAAACACCATAAAATCATACATCTCGAGAAAGTTACCGCTCGTTACGCGGAATACGGTTCGGGCGTTAGCCTGAGAGGGCTTTGAGGCAGATGAAGTCATGTGTTACTTCCTGTGTTTTTGTTTGCATTTTTTTTACAAGTTAATCACCGCCGAAAGTGTGATGTTGGTAGGTGTTTCTTTTTTGTGCATAAAAACCAATGTAACGATCTGTAAAATAGAGCGCTTGTTTTTTCATAAAATCCCGTAACGCGGCGCGAATCACAGAAGTGAAAATCAGCTGTTGGCAATTTGGTTTATTTTGACAATACTGTTTATGGATACAGTATTTCACTTGGCAATGAGAGAGGGCGTTACAATGGAAATGATTGTAGAGCAGCGCGCCGAGCGCATTTTCGCGGGTATTCGCATGGTGGGGCCGTTAGACCAAAATGTGGGTGTCGGTTTCCAGAAACTATATCAGTGGATTGATAATAATAAGGTGGATGAAAACGGTGACTGGATTGCGATCTATTACGACAATCCAGAAGAAGTTCCACCGGAAGAGATGCGCGTTGATACCGCGATTACCGTCGAGCCTGATTTTGTTTTACCGGCCAATAGCGAAGGGGTTCGCATTGATACCTTGAAAGGCGGCTTATACGCGGTGGCGCAGGCGCATGTTGAAGACGGTGATTTTGGTCGCCCGTGGATGGAGTTTTTCAACGAAGTGCTGCCAAGAAGCGGCTACGTGCCGATTAACGCGCCATGTTTTGAAAAATACCACAACGATGGAACTGAAAGCGGCATCTGGGATTTTGAAATGTGTGTGCCTGTACAGAAGGCATAATATATTTTCTTTATTATCGACTGGGAAAATGCGCAGAGGGAATACGGGATGATATGCGTGTGTGAAGTGATATGTCGCTGACGGATCATCCGTTTTTCACTGAGTTATTAAGTGGGCTGGTTTTGAATCCTCAGCAGCTCAAGCACACATACTTTGCTCAGCGTTCGCGTGATAGCCAAGGCCATTCGTTAGGGAATAGCCTTGGTGCGAAATTCCCACGTCTTGAGATTGTTTTACGTGGTAGCTACACGGCAGAAAAGCCCGCTGGCACGAGCATCACGTTGGCTCACGGCGATGCGTTGTTTATTCCTGCATTTGCTAGCAGCCAGCCGACGTGGGACAAGGATGTATTATTGCTTAGCGTGCTGTTTGCGCCGTCCTACATTGGTTTTCATTTCTTTGATAAACGCGCTACGACGGCGGGTTTTCATCGTTTAAGAACGCTGGAAATAACCCAACAAAATGCCGAAGAGAGTGAGCATATTTTACAGGCGCTAAACGCGTTGGCGGCAAGAACGGCAGATCCTGATATTGGTCGTTATTTGGTTCTGAGTTTGCTGCATGTTTGCCGTAACCAGTTGGCCTTACCGTTGGCAAATAAAATGCAGCGCGGTGCCTTTTTATATAAAAGTATCTGTACCTACGTTCAGGATAATTTTTCCAGTGCGTTAACCCGTGAAAATACCGCGGTCATGTTTAATATCAGCGCTAATCATCTGTCTCGTATTTTTCAGCAAGAGGGAAGTATGAGCTTTATTGACTATCTGCACTGGGTGCGGTTGGGCAAAGCCAAGATGATCTTGCAGAAATACCATTTGAACGTGAACGAAGTGGCCCACCGCTGTGGTTATAGCGATGCGAGCTACTTTTGCCGCCTGTTCAAGCGGCAGTTTGAGATAACGCCCTCGGAATACCGAGAGCGTTTCCTGTCGAGTTAATTAAAAGGTTAATTCGCTTTGTAGCAGCGAGAGAATGGCTTCTGCGTTGGGTGCTGAGCGCATTGCTTCACGAAACTCTTTCTTCACTAATTTACGCGCGAGCTGGGAAAAGACTTTAACGTGACTAACGCTGTCTTGTGCGCCTAGAGTCAGCATAATAACGAAGTCGACCTCACCCATTTCTGACTGCCAATCAATAACGTTTTCGAGCCGAGCAATGCTGATACTGGAGTGTTTAATATGAGTCGATTTGGTGTGCGGAATGGCAAAGCCAAAGCCCACACCGGTGGTGACGATATCTTCACGCTGCCAGATATCCTCTTCCAGTTCGGTAGGATGATCGGTGCGATCCTGAATGGCTAAATTGCCGCACAGGTATTGAATCACCTGTTCTTTATTCGTCAGGTGAGCGGGAACGATAATATTCTCTAGCGCCAGCAACGGTTTCTGATCTGCGGGGATCGCCTGCGTATCCAGTAACGCTTCAATATCGTTAGCCGATTTGCACTCACAGGCGCGGTTGGCCAGTGCTACGCACTCTTCGGCGCTGAGTTTGCGTGCCAGCTCTTTAATCGCCGGAATGCGCGCGCCGCTCATGCTGAGCTCGTCTAAACCTAGACCAATCAGCAGAGGCAGATAACGAGGTTCCCCACCGAGCTCACCGCACAGTCCCACCCAGCGTTCACGTCGATGCGCGACGTCGATAATCTGGCGCAGCATACGCAGAAACGAAGGGGTAATCGGATTATAAAGGTGCGCGACGCGCTGGTTATTGCGATCGACGGCATACAAATATTGCGTCATATCGTTGGAACCAATGCTAAAGAAATCAACCTCATCGCAGAAGTGGTCGATGATAAAACACACCGATGGCACTTCGACCATAATACCGAGCTCTAGGGTTTCGGCGTATCGCAAACCTTCTGCTTTCAGCGAGCGCTGAGCCGAGGCAATTTGCTGTTTTACCCACAGAATTTCATCGAGCGTGTGTACCATTGGGATCATTAAACGCGCATACCCGGTGGTTGCCGCTCGAAGTATGGCGCGCAGCTGAATGGTAAATAGCTCGGTAAACTCGGGATAAATGCGCACCGCGCGATAGCCAAGAAACGGATTTTCTTCTTGAGGGATATTCAGGTAGCTGATTTTTTTGTCGCCGCCGATATCCATGGTACGAAAAATCACGGGATGGGTGCCCGCATTCATCAACACCTGCTGGTAGGCTTCAAACTGTTCTTGTTCATCGGGCGCTTTATCGCGGTCCATAAACAACATTTCGGTGCGAAATAGGCCAATGCCTTCCGCCCCTTGGCTAAACGCGGCGGGGGCTTCTTGCGCAGTACCAATGTTGGCACCTATTTCAATGCAGCGCCCATCCTGCGTGACCGCTGGAAGATCCGCCATTTTCAGCTGACGTGCACGGTTTTGTTGTTCCAGCCCAAGTGCAACAGAGAAATACCCACTGACGTCTTCGTTGGGCTCAATCACTAGAATGCCGGCCTGCGCGTCGATAAAGACGGTCTTATCATCTAAGTGTTGCAAGGCCGACAGTTCGATCCCCGACAGCACGGGAATGCCCAACGAGCGCGCTAAAATGAGCGTATGCGAGGTGCGCCCGGTTTGCGTTAACACCATTCCTGCCAGTAGCTGTTTGTCTAAGCTTAAAAACTGACTCGGCGTGATATCTTCGGCGGCAATAATCGTCGGTTTATGCAAAACAAGGGGATCGCCCAAATTGACGTTGGGATAGGCGACGTGCAGTAATTGAGCGGTAATGTCTCTAATGTCTTGCACGCGCTCGCGCAGGTACTCACTCGCCGACATGGCTAATTTGCCACACACTTCTTCCATGCTTTCAATGGCTGCGGTCGCCAGACTGCACTTTCTCTGATTCAGATGACGCAAAATGTTTTGGCTAAATTCTTTGTCCTGAATCAGCGAGAGATGGGCATTGACAATGGTTTTGCTTTGCCCTTTTAGGCTGGTCAGCTGGTGGTTAAGCTGCTCGGCTAGCGCAATCAGGCTATGTTCAAGCAGCAGAGGATCCTGCACGTTGGCCGGTTGTGATTTATAAATGTCGATATTGGTATGGCGGTAGATTAACAACGCGCCATGCCCGATGCCGCTCGAGAGCCCACAGCCATGGATCAGGCTTGGCTGAAAACGAGAAAGCGAGCGTGGAATAGGGCGCGTGGTGGCTACGGGCAGAGGCTCAATTTCACTGTCGCTGTCGGCAAAACTCTGTTTAATATAGGTATCTAACGCGCGATAGGCTTTTTCTTCATCGTGCCCGTGGATTTCTAGCAGGCAGGCGTCGTTGAACAATGTTCCGGTGCTGATAAGCGCTAGCGAACTTTTAGCGTCGGCACGGTGGTTTGAGCGCTGATTAATAAAGATAATCTCACTGTCAAACAGACCGCACTGCCCCTTGAGCTCATAGGCTGGGCGGGCATGTAGGCCGTTTGGCAGAGGGCAGAGAAATTCTATCTTTAGCATGGCATGAATCCTTTTCTAAACTCGCGCTACTGCGAAAAGTCCGTTAGATGATGGAGTGTGTCGGCATTCAGTCGATGGATGACTGCAACGAGAAGCTGTTTGGTCTGTTCGATATCCCGCAAATCTGCAATTGATGCGGCGCAATGGCCATGTCGCGTCGGTGCACCCAGTACTGCGGTTGGAATACCTTTGCCGCAAAGATGTACGCTGCCGCCATCGGTACCGCCGTTGCTGAACATATCAGTCTGCAATGGAATGGCATTTTGCTGCGCGGTGTCTTGAATAAAGTTCAGCAGGCGCGGGGACGGAATTAGGGTTTTGTCGTACATCACCAGCATCGGCCCTTGTCCAATTTGTCGATGATTCGCGGCGCCGTAATCGAAGTTTTTTGACCAACATGCGGTGTCGAGGATTAAGGCTAAATCAGGCTGAATCATGTGTGCCGCAGTTTTACCACCGCGCATTCCCACCTCTTCACTAGAAGAAGCAACTAGCCAAATTTCGGCTTCCAACTCAACGTTGCGCAGGGCGTACATTAATTCAATCAGCAAGAAACAGCCGAGCCTGTCATCAAAAGCTTTTCCCATGATGCGCGATTCAGGAGAAAGCACTTTGAAGTCGCTAGCGTAGGTAACGCGATCGCCAATGCGAACCCCACACTGATTCACTTCTTCCGCCGATGTAGCACCAATATCTACGCACAAATTACGCGCTTCAGATCCGTGTAGCTCAGCGTCCAGTAATCCGTGGATTTTGTTGCCGTGCTGCGTAGTAATGCGAACGGGCTGCATGAAACGAGCTAGCATGCGCACGTTACCAATGGGGATAACCTCAACGGCACCTTCGCGAGTGATGCTACGCACCATAAAACCTACTTCATCCATATGGGCGCAAATCATAATCTTTGGCCCTGATGACTGGTTGAGCTGAATCAGCGTTGAGCCTAGCCCATCAAAAGAGACCTTTTTGCCGCATAGGTTTGCGTGCTGTATGAGAATATCGCGAACTTCCTGTTCGGAAGAGGCGATGGCATCTGCCTCGCAGAGGGCCTGCAAGAGATCGATATTCATTGGATATCCTCGCCGGTGGTCAGCAATTGTTTGGGCATTTGGTATAAAACATCACAGCCGTTTTCGGTGACCAATACCACGTCTTCAATGCGCACGCCGCCCAGTTCTGGCAGGTAAATGCCGGGTTCTACGGTCAGCAGCATGCCGGCCTGTAGCACCGTGGTGTCTGTTGGCGAGAAACGCGGATTTTCATGCACATCAATGCCAATGGCGTGGCCGGTATTATGGCCAAAGAAATTGCCATAGCCTGCGGCTGAAATGATGGAGCGTGCCACGCCGTCGACATCACAACAGCGCACGCCTGGTCGAATAGCGGCGATGGCAGCGAGTTGAGCCTGCAATACCACCTGATAAATCGCATAAAGCGGGTGCTCTTGCAGCGGTTTATCGTCATTGCCCTCAACCAAAAACGTGCGGGTCATGTCCGAACAATACCCCTGGTATTGAGCACCAAAGTCGAGCGTGATCAACTCTCCGGCTTTAACGACTTTTTGTGAGGCTTTGGCATGAGGCATGGCCCCACGGATCCCGCTGGCAACGATGGTGTCGAATGATGTTTTTTCCGCGCCTTCGTTTTTCATGAACCATTCAAGTTCGTTGGCGATCTGATGTTCCGTCATGCTGGGGCGAATATATTGGCGAATGTGAGCGCAGGCGCAGTCGGCAATTAAACATGCAGATTTGATGGTGTCGATCTCGGCCTGCGTTTTTATTTGGCGCAGTTCATCGAGACAAATTGGGCTCATCTCAGCGTTAATTTTTTCGATAAGAGACAGGCTTTGGCTGTAGCTCAGATGCTCGGCTTCAAACCCAACACAGGTGAGTTTTTCCTGCGCAATGATTTGATTGAGGATGGCCGATGCGTGGTGTTGCGTATCCGTCATGTGCAGTTGATAACTCTCTGCCTTGGCGGAGAGTTCATGATAATAACGTGAGTCGACCAAAATATGCTGGCTGGTGCGGGTGATAAAGAGATATCCCGATGAGCTGAGCAACCCAGTATGACTAAATTTATTCTGTTTAGCGTTAATAATAACGGCGTCTAAATTGCGTTTGGCTAGCCATATTTGACAGGCGGCGATCGCTGAATAGGGGGATTTATGCATGAGCTACTCGCTTAAATATCATGTTAAGGCAGACCCGCCATACTTGCTGCCACCGACTGTTAACGTGATGGCAGCACCTTTATCAATTAAGACATCACCTCAATGTGCAATTTGCCTTTCTTAAATAGGATATTGCGGATAAATACGGTAATCAGCGCGGTCACGATGGCACCTAATGCAATACCAAAGATATAAGCCCCTAAATTGGTGACTAAAGGCCACGCCCAAATAGCCGATTCAGGGAACCACTGCACTGCGCCTAATGCAACGGCGGTGGTTGAGCCAACGATGGCACCCGTCATATAGGCCGGAATCGAGGCCAATGGGCTTTCGAGTAGGAATGGAATTGCGCCCTCGCTAATCCCCATGAAGGCGAGGAACATAGCGGTTTTCCCCTGAGGATACAGTTGGCTGCTAAACAAGTGGCGCCCGGTGAGGCGGTAGTCAATGAGCGTTGCCAGCCCTAAACCGATAGGGGGGATCACAATCGCGATAGCGCGCGCGGTGATTGGCAGAACGTGATCGCTGGTGAAGCTAAAAGCGATAAAGCCTGCCGCTTTATTTATTGGCCCACCGAGGTCAATAGCGGTGGTGGCGGAAATTCCCACGGCATACATCAGCACGCCTTTATCGCCCGCCGCTTGCAGCATGACGCGAATACCGGCATTCACCCAACCGCCAAACGGGGTAATGACGTAGTACATTGCTAACATAACAAAAACGGCTGACAGAATAGGTAATAAGAAGGTGGTTTTAAATGCCAGTAAATAAGCAGGTAATTGGATTTTGGCATTCATCCATTTCACTAAATAACCGGCGGCAATGGCGATGATCAGCGCGCCAATAAACGTTGAGGGAACCGGGGAATTAGTGACCCATTGCAGTTTACTTAAATCCCATGTTAATTCAGGCGTTGGCTGAGTTGCGATTAATCCCCCAATAAACCCTGCGGGAAAAGCCAGTTTTCCGCCGATTGAGTTAGCAACAAAAGCGGCAAACATCGGGATGGCAAAGCTAAATAGAATTCCGCCAAATGATTGCGATAAATAAGCAAACTTCATCAAGGACAGATTGAAACCAACGTACTTTCCGGTGTTGATGGCCTCCATAATGCCCATCTCGGGAGGCACTTTTAGCCATGCGTAGGCGATAAGCTGGGAGAAGGCGAGAATAACGCCGCCCATGATCAGCGTCGGTACCATACGTGAAATACCTGACATTACATGCTGTGGTAGATCGCCCCACATACTGGGTTTTGCCGTTGGCATCGCATTTAGATTTTTAGTCAGTGTCGCTTCGCCGCCTGACGAAGGATTTACTGCGCTCCTTTTCTTAATAGCCATAGGTACATCTCCCTGATGAGTTCATTGAAAGTTATACCCGTCATACTTCAAGCTGCATTTTTGTTGGCTGCGTTCATTCACCCGCATCATTTACTTGCTGCCTCAATGCAACTCGAATTATTTGGGTATAGACGTATATTTTTATTGTTCAGATTGAATCATCTCTTCAATTTCACGCAGGATCCCATCCGCATTTTTAATCGCGTCCTGCAGGGTAATTTCATACACGTCGCGGCTTTCAAAGCGTTCGTTATCTTCAGGCGTAATGGCAACCGAATGAATAATGATGTCGGCCTCCGCGATATCCTGCGCGGTTAAGCGGTTTTCGATGCCGTCTGCACCCTGAGTTTCAATTTTGATCTGGTCATAACCTGCGGCTTTTGCGGCATCTTCTAGCGCCTGAGCGGCCATAAACGTATGAGCTAACCCCATTGGACATGCACAAACAGCGATAAATTTTTTAGTCATAACTACCTCTGAGTCAGAAAGGGAAACCAATCGCGCTACGTTGCTTGCTCTTTTACGTAGGCTGAAATCTTGAAGGGAGTATGGCGTTTAAAAATGAGGGGATGTTATGGGACAAAACATGCATTTACTGGATATTTATATCCCTAATTGTGAAGTGTGAGCTCTCTCGCATTGTATCGGCGTGTTTTTTCGGAGGTGGTAGCATTGCATCATGCTGCGTCGAGGGCCACTATACGTACGCTTTCATAATTCTTTTCAATCGGTTTATCGTATGAATCTTAATCGTTTTTGTTATCTTTTGCTCGCACTGGCGGCAGTCGGTAGCCTGTTCTCCCTGCATCCGTTTGTGATGTGGTGCCTGTTACTCAATGCGTTAACGTTGATTATTTACGGTATTGATAAATTAGCCGCCATAAAATCGTGGCAGCGAGTCCCCGAGATAACGTTGTTATTCTTTGGCCTGATCGGCGGCTGGGTCGGCGCGATTTTAGGTCAGCAAATTTTCCGCCATAAGACGCAAAAACAACCGTTTAAAACCTATTTTATTATCACGGTGATGGTGAATTTAGCCGTGACGATTGGGGCTATGTATTGGGTTTATCAGTATGGGATAGGGATTCAGTGGTAGAAGCCGCCTATCCAATGGGGGATAACGATTCGTGCTTTGGCCGAGTAAAAGTTATCCCCTCCTATTATTAAGTCATGATAAAAAATCATCCCCCATAACTAGCAATGCTAATAAGTTTTTAAACATAATTTACCTCGGCGTAAAAATATAAATAATGTATACCCGAAAAAACTCTGCCGCTTATCTTATTATATTTCTGGCCGCATTGAGCGGTAGCGGAATTCAGTTGGAGACATATTGAAATAGCCTTTAAATATCTGGCAGAAAGTGCTCTGGCTTGGGAACCCCATTTCCTGTGCAATTTCGAAGACTTTTAACTCTGTGGATATGAGTTTTTGGGCGGATGCTTTTAGTCGTGTAGTTTTGATGAAGGATGAAACGCTAACGCTGTGGTGCAATTGAAATTCACGTAAAAAATAAGAGCGTGAGTATCCAGATATTCTTATCACATCGGAGGCATTGATCCCTTGGTGGATATTTTCATTAATCCAACAAATTACAGCTGGAAAGCTTTGAATAACACATTTTTCTCTTTTCATATTCTTATCCTAATTGGCTCAATTTTAAGTTGCTCCACCTAAAAGGCCTCAAGGATTGTACCAATGCGAAACCGTTAAAATAATCAAGTTATTAATAACGATATGTTTAGATAAACTGAACGAGCTAGGATGGGATATCACTCCGACGGACATTGCGAGAAGGACAATGTTGTATAGAACATTGTCCTTCTCGCAAAAGCAAAGCTTAACAAAATATAAAGATTAGGGGATGTTTTATTCCCCATTCCCTATCGCATACTGCGCTTCTAAGCGGCTAATCCCCAACCCATTCACTTTTTTCACTTTTATTTGCACCGGTATCCGTTCTTTCATGGCTTCAACGTGGCTGATGACGCCAATCATTTTGCCGGTTGCGTTGAGCGTATCGAGGGCATCGAGCGCGGTATCAAGGGTTTCCGCATCCAGTGTGCCGAAGCCTTCGTCAAGGAAGAGCGAATCAATGCTGGTTTTATGGCTGACCAGATCGGATAGCGCCAGCGCCAGCGCTAAACTCACCAAGAAGCTTTCGCCACCGGATAAGGTGCGAGTATCGCGTACCGCATCGGCCTGCCACGTATCGACCACTTCTAGCTCCAGCGCGTCGCTGGTTTTACGTTGCAGCAAATAGCGACCGTGCAGGCGGGCAAGCTGCTGGTTGGCCAAATAGACCAGGTGATCCAACGTTAAACCCTGCGCAAATTTTCTGAATTTATCGCCGCTGCTTGAGCCAATTAGCTGGTTGAGATAGCTCCAGTCTTCATACTCCTGCCTGCTCTGTTCAATACGCGCAAATAGGCTTTGCTGCCCCTGTTTTCGCTCGGCGTCGCTGCGGATCTGCTGCTGAATTTGTCCCTGCTGTACGCTGTTTTCGCGCAGTTGCTCAGCCAGCATAGACAGTTGCTGATTGAGATTTTCTAGCGTGGCATTGATATCAAGATTTTCAGGGCGTTGCGCTAGCCACTTGGATAGCTCGCTTTCTGCCTGCTGTAAGAAAGCTTGTGCCTGCGAAAGCTGATTTTTGCATTGTTCACGCAGCGCGATCAGGCGTTTGAGCTCACTTTCGTCTAACAGCGCGGCAATTAACGTATTTTCATCAGCGAACAGACTGTTTGCCAATGCCTGCTCAAACTCTGTTTGCTGCTGGCTGAGCCGTTGTTCTAATTGCAAGCGTTGTTGTTGAGCGCTTTCGAGCTCACCGCCGAGTTTATCTAGCTGTTGTCGTATCTGGTGTTCAGCCTGTTGAGCTTGCTGAAGCTGGTTTTCAACCTGCTGTTCAGACTCAATTAACGAACGGCGTACCTCGTCTACGCTACGTCCATTCAAAAGGCTTTGGCGTTCGGCCTGCATCTGCTTCAGGCGGGTTTCAAGCTCAGAACAAAGCTGATGTTGTGTTTGCCACTGTGTTTCTAGGGCGGCAAAGGTTTGGCTGAGGCTGTGCTCTTCCGCCATCAGGCGTGTATTTTCTAGTGTTAGTTTTTGGCTGTGGTTTTGGCGCTGTTGCCAGAGCGTAAACTCGTTGCTGCGCTGTTCCAGCCATTCGGCTTCGTTGCCAGAGATAGGCGCGGTTAATTGCAGTTTATGCAGTTCATCGGTAAGGGCGATGTCACGTTGCTGCTGCTGTGCTAACTGTTTACTGTAGTCCTCGCGCCACTCATTGAGCTGCTTGCTCTGCGTTTGAGTGCTCAATTCCAGCAGGCTGATGTGCTGTAGCGTTTGGTTGACCTCTTGCTGAATATTGTTCAGCGCATCTTTGGTCTGCTGCCAGCTCTTGCTCAAAATCTCTCGCTGACGCAGCGTGTGTTGCAGAGCCTCTTCTTGCTGATTAATTTCGGTGAGATAGCTTTCTAGCGCCTCACGGTCGTCAATCGCTAAGCTGAGTTCGAGCGCTACCGTTGCCTGAGCCCAGCGCTGTTGATACTGCATGACTTCAGCTTCAACGGCTTGGGCTTCTTGCTGCTGCTGATTTTGCGTCTGCAGCATCAGCTTGTGCCGCTCTCCCAATTCGCTGCCTTCGCGACTGAGATTTTCGACTTCTATGCGTAGCGCGTCGCGGCGCTGTTCACTGTCTGAAAGGGTGGGTGTTTGGTAGTTTTTAACCGCCGGATGCTCCAGCGATCCGCAGAGTGGGCAGGGATCGCCAGCCACTAAGCGCGTACGTTCTTGTTCCAGTCCGATCACTCGACGCTGTAGATCGATCTGCTTTTCCAGATCGCTAAGATGCTGACGTTTCTCTTTATAGGCTAAGCGTTTGGCGGCTAAAAGCTGCTCTAGGGCGTGCAGTTCCTGCGTGCGTTGCGCATTTTGTAACTGCAGCTGTTTTTGTCTCTGTGAGGCTTTTTCAAACAGCGGGCTGGTTTGTATCAGAATTTGGCGCGCAGGCTGCCCACGGTGCAATTTCTCACGCTGTGCTTCTAGCTGCGCTGAACTGTGTTTCTGGTTGAGCTGCTGATGCTGTAATTCAGCTTCAGCGCAGATTTTTTGCTGCTGAGCTAAACGCTGGCTGAGTAGGGAGCCCGCCTGCTGCAGAACCGTGAGCTTTTCTGTTTCGGCAGCGATATTCTTTTCTGCATCGGTAATGCGTTTACGCAATTCATTTAAGGTTTGGTTTAACTCAGCCGATTGTTCGAACTGGCTCTTCCAGCGGCCTAAATGGCTATTCCATTCAGCATGTTGTGCCGTGTCAGCTAGCTGTTGCTGAAGCTGGTTGATTTCCAGCAGCTGGGCCTGCAGTTTTTCTCGGTTTTGCTTAAGCGCGGTTTCCTGTTTCCGCTTTTCTTCACTAAGTTGCGTGAGTTTTTGCTGCTGAATTAACAGGTCTTCGCGTATCTGCGCCAGCCGTGAATCAAGCGGAACCACCTGTTGGTTAATCAGCGTTTCCGTTGCAGCACGTTGTTGCTGCTGTTGCTGTTTGGCATGAAGCGCTTGGGATGACGCGGTTTGCAGCGAGGCTATCTGCGAGGTCAACTGTTGGCGCTGCTGTTCGCGCTGTTGCTGGTTTTGAGTCGCAGATGCTAAATCAGCGCGTGTCTGGCGTAGCGTTAGCAACAATGGGCGCAGTTTCTCGGCCGGTTCACTGCGTTCAAGGCGTAAAATTTCCGGCTGGGCGGTTTGCCATTGCTGCGATGCTGCGGTAACGCGCTGAGTGCACTGTTCTCGGTTTTGGCTGAGCTCTTGGCTTTTTTGCAGCCAATGGAGGTCGGTCATCAGCGTTTGGCGCAACGACGTTTGCTGCTGTTCTTCACGTTGCAACTGGGATAAACGCTCGGTGAGCTGGTTTAACGCCTCTTCGCTGAGCAGCTCTACGCCTGCGGCGCGTTCATGCAGCGTATCTAGATCGATTTTTGCCTGTTTGAAACGCTGGAATATTTGTTCGGATAGTTGCCCATAAATTTCGGTGCCGGTGAGTTCTTCGAGTAATTCAGCTCGCTCGGCCGGATCGGCGTTGAGGAAGGCGGCGAACTGGCCCTGTGACAGCATCATCGACTTGGTGAAACGGCCAAAATCCAAACCGGTAATATCGGCAATTTTATGCAGCTTGGTTTGGATTTTATCGGTGATGATTTCACCATCGGCAATATGCGCGAGCTCTACTTTTGGCGTTTGTAAATTGCCATCTGGCTTGTTATTGGCACGGCGCTGGCTCCAGAAAGCGCGATAGCCAACGCCTTTAACTTCGAATTCAACTTCGGCCAGTGATTCTGCGGTGCCGCGTGTCATCAGTTCATTTTGCGTTGGTGACACTTTCAAACGCGGCGTTTGGTGATACAGCGCTAAACAGAGTGCATCAAGCAGCGTCGTTTTGCCCGCGCCGGTTGGGCCCGTGATGGCAAATAAGCCGTTATTGGCAAAGTCTTCACGGGTGAAATCGATCTTCCATTCGCCCTTGAGCGAGTTGATGTTTTTTAATCGTAGGCTGAGGATTTTCATGCGTCATGCTCCACGCGAGTCTCGTCTTGCTGTTGTTCTAACACCAGCTCATCCAGCACCTGATGGAATTGATTTCGAATGCGCGATTGCTGTGCGATCAGCGCTTCATCGTCGGTTTCTTCCTGCGCCAAACGGCGCTCAAAGACGTCGCTGACGCTCAGCTCGCTCAGCGTTTCTTTGTCTTGGCGCGTGAGGGCGCTCAAGCGTTGTTCTTTGCTGCGGCGTAGCAAAATCACCTCAACGGGAAGGTTTTCTGCCTGCTGCTGGATCCTGCGTTGGAGATCGTTCAAATAGGCGCTGCTGTTGATTTCAATATCCAGCCAGACCGGTTTTTCGCTCTCGCCGTGATCCGCCGTGGTGGGTTTAAATGCGGCGAGCTGTTGCTCGATTTGCTCAATGCTGCCTTTGATGAGCTGCATTGGCTGAAACTGGGGGACTGGCATGAGCGTCACTTTTTCCAGCGTAGCCCCTGAGAAATCGACTAAGCAGATGCTTTTCTCACTGCCTAGTTCATCGAAGCTAAGGGGGATCGGCGAGCCACTGTAGCGAATATGCTCGCTGCTGGTCACGCGCTGGGGGCGATGGATATGGCCCAACGCAATGTAATCGGCAGGAGGAAACGCGGAGGCAGGGAACGCATCGAGTGAGCCAAT
Organism: Hafnia alvei; assembly: GCF_964063325.1. Taxonomy (NCBI): domain Bacteria; kingdom Pseudomonadati; phylum Pseudomonadota; class Gammaproteobacteria; order Enterobacterales; family Hafniaceae; genus Hafnia; species Hafnia alvei. Next base: position 3,400,712 of record NZ_OZ061315.1, on the reverse strand, counting down.
GTAGATATCACGCACCGAGTCGGACGTGCTGGCACCGATAGTGGTGAGATGTCCGGTGGCAATAATCGGCAGGTTTCCGCCTAAGGCGTCGCGTTCGGCAACGGCCAGATCGTACAACGACTGATAATGCGCAGCGATAGCCTGCTGGAGGGCGTTTTGTTTTTCTGCGGCAGATTGCCCCGCTAAGCTGATTTGGATATCTCTAGGGCGCAGATATGGCACCGCGCACAAAATAGCGCCGACGGAGCCATTGCGCTGTTTGAGCGGCAATACCTGATGCTGTAAATCGCCTGCGCTGCTGGCGATAACTTGGGTGTTCAAGCAGGCTAATAAATCGCGAGATTCATTCAGCGTGGCTACCGAGTCATGGTTGCCACCTAACACCACCAACTGGCAGCCCGTTGACTGTAATTCCACCACGAAGCGGTTATACAGCTCGCGCGCGTAGCTCGGCGGTGAACCGGTATCAAATACGTCGCCAGCCACAATAATGGCATCGACTTGATGCGCCGATGCTTGTTCAATGAGCCAGCGCAGAAAGGCCTGATGTTCAGCGCTACGGCTTTTGGTATAAAAATGCTGACCAAGGTGCCAGTCTGAAGTATGGATAAGACGCATAAGAGTTCTGCTGTCCTTGCTGTGCGTAGCGTGGGTCACTACCGAGAATAAAATTGATTATACGCAATCTCGAGGGGAGGTGAACCCATGTCCGGCGCTAAGGCCATAATCGGTCTAGGTTTACAAAACCATTTATTACAGTGATGCTGGGCATATTGTTTTTTTTCATAAATCTGTCATAAATCTGACGCATAATGGCGCCCGCAACCAAACTTAAGCAGGATTAACAATGGCCAGACGCATATTGGTAGTAGAAGATGAAGCGCCAATTCGTGAAATGGTGTGTTTTGTTTTAGAGCAAAACGGCTACCAACCGGTTGAAGCCGAAGATTATGACAGCGCGGTGAACTCACTTTCTGAGCCTTATCCTGATTTAGTGCTGCTGGATTGGATGCTGCCGGGCGGTTCTGGGATCCAGTTCATCAAGCATATGAAGCGCGAGGCGTTAACGCGTGAAATTCCTGTGATGATGCTGACCGCTCGCGGTGAAGAAGAAGATCGGGTGCGCGGTTTGGAAGTGGGCGCAGACGATTACATCACCAAGCCCTTTTCGCCCAAGGAACTGGTGGCCAGAATTAAAGCTGTGATGCGCCGTATTTCACCGATGGCGGTGGAAGAGGTGATTGAAGTGCAGGGGCTGAGCCTCGATCCGACATCACATCGCGTGATGGCCAATGAAGCCCCGTTGGATATGGGGCCCACTGAGTTTAAGTTGCTGCATTTTTTCATGACTCACCCCGAGCGCGTTTATAGCCGCGAGCAGTTGCTAAATCATGTCTGGGGCACTAACGTTTATGTAGAAGATCGCACCGTGGATGTTCATATCCGCCGGCTGCGCAAAGCGCTAGAGCTGAGCGGGCATGATAAAATGGTGCAAACCGTACGTGGGACGGGCTATCGTTTTTCGGCGCGTTTCTAACCCGCTATGCATATGCCGTGACGCTTGTTTAAAAGATCGAGATACACGGGTCTAGCACACCGCGGGGCGCTCCGGCGGCTTGCGCCGCTACGACCCCATCGGTGTACTCCCCCTAAAATCGAGCTTAAGTAAACGGTATGATTATGCATTGGGACCCTTAATCGGGCCTCACTGATTTTGGGTATCACTATGTCTATTATTTCTATGTTGTTAAGAACAAAGAGCCAACATCGTGCTTGAACGCCTATCGTGGAAAAGACTGTTGCTGGAGCTGCTGTTTTGCTGCATTCCGGCGGTGATCCTTGGGCTACTGATCGGCTATTTGCCGTGGTTTCTGCTGGCTGCGGTGTCTGCGCTTTTAGGCTGGCATTTCTATAACCAGCTGCGCCTCTCGCACTGGCTATGGGTCGACCGTAGTATGACCCCACCCGCAGGGCGAGGAAGCTGGGAGCCGTTGTTCTATGGTTTATATCAGATGCAGCAGCGTAATCGACGCCGTCGTCGCGAGCTGGCACTGCTGATTAAACGTTTTCGCAGCGGCGCAGAGTCTTTGCCCGATGCGGTGATTATGACGACCGAAGAAGGCAATATTTTCTGGTGTAATGGCTTGGCGCAACACCTGCTCGGTTTTCGTTGGCCGGAGGATAATGGTCAGCACATTCTTAATCTTCTGCGTTATCCCGAATTCACGCATTATCTGCAATCGCAAGATTTTGCCCGACCGCTCACGCTGCACCTCAATAATGGCCGTTTCGTTGAATTTCGGGTGATGCCGTATGCCGAAGGTCAACTGTTGATGGTGGCGCGCGATGTGACTCAAACGCGGCAGTTAGAGGGGACTCGGCGTAACTTCTTTGCCAACGTAAGCCATGAACTGCGAACGCCGCTGACCGTGTTGCAGGGCTACCTCGAGATGATGAACGATGAGGATATGGCGGCTCCGGTGCGGCAAAAAGCGCTTGCGACCATGCAAGAGCAAACCAAGCGCATGGACAGCTTGGTGAAACAGCTATTGACCCTCTCTAAGATCGAAGCGGCTCCGCCGATTGCCCTGAATGAAATTGTCGATGTGCCCGTGATGCTGCATATGCTCGAGCGTGAAGCGCTGTCGTTGAGCAACGGTCGACATGAAATCACCTTCCGCATCAACGATAAGCTGAAAGTGTTCGGCAACGACGATCAGCTGCGTAGCGCGGTTTCTAATCTGGTATACAACGCGGTTAACCACACGCCGGACGGCACCAAAATTGAAGTCTGCTGGCAGCAAACTACCCAAGGTGCGCAGTTCGAAGTCAGCGATAATGGCCCCGGCATTGCAGCAGAGCATTTGGGGCGTTTAACGGAGCGTTTCTATCGGGTCGATAAAGCGCGTTCGCGCCAAACCGGCGGCAGCGGCTTGGGGCTAGCGATAGTCAAACATGCGTTGAATCATCATGAAGCTACGCTCAATATCATGAGTGAAATTGGCCTGGGCACGCGCTTCGTGTTTACCCTGCCGCCGCATCTCATTGTGCCACTATCAGGTGAGAGCGTGGCGCAAAAAAACAAAGGCCAGAAAGGGCTACCGAGCAAGGAAATCTGATGCAGGGACGTCAAATCAAACAATGGAAGGCGGCGCTGATTGGCGTCGTTTGTGGTTTTATCTCGTTACCCGCGATGGCGATCGGCCAATCGATGCTGTCGGGGAATTTGTCCAGTGCGGGTTCGGATACGATGGTGAACCTGATGGCGCTGTGGGCAAATAACTTTTCGCAGAGTAACCCCAATGTGAATGTGCAGCTGCAGGCAGCGGGTTCGTCCAGCGCACCCACTGCGCTGGCTGCGGGCGCCGCTCAGCTAGGGCCGATGAGTCGCCCTATGAAGGCGGCGGAAATCGCGGCTTTTGAGCAGCACTATGGTTATCCTCCGTTAGCCATACCCGTGGCTTTAGATGCTTTAGTGGTGTTGGTACATCAAGATAATCCGCTGCGTGAAATCAGTTTTAATCAACTAGACAGCATCTATTCCAGCACGCTGCGCTGTGGTGATTCAACGCCGATTACCCAATGGAAAATGCTGGGTTTGGGCGGAGAGTGGAAGTCGCGAGCCATTTCGCTCTATGGGCGCAACTCGGCGTCGGGCACCTATGGTTATTTCAAACAGCAGGTGTTGTGTAACGGCGATTTCAGCCCACGTGTCAACGAGCTGCCAGGTTCGGCATCGGTCGTGCAGGCGGTTGCGGGTTCTCTTAATAGCATTGGCTATGCCAGCATCGGTTTTCGTGCCAGCGGTGTGCATATGTTGGCGGTGAGCCAGTTTGGCGGCCCAGCGATTGAGCCGACGGCGGAAAATATTGTGCAAGGCCGCTACCCGCTAGTGCGTCATCTGTATATCTATGTGAACAAAGCACCGGGAAAACCTCTGTCACCGCTAACCGCCGCCTTTATGGACAGCGTGCTGTCGGCGCAGGGCCAAAAACTGGTGTCACAAGACGGCTATATGCCTTTATCAGCGGCAGATGTTGCACAGGCGAGGGCAGAGTTGGGGCTGGAGTAGCATGCTCCGATTCTGTGTGTCGGCTATTCCCTATCAACAATAAATATTCTCATAGGAGTTGATAGAGAGTTCTTAAACGATCGCGGCTTTATTTAAGGCTTAGTTAAAAGAATAAAATATATATGTTTCTTTGTCGGTTACTCAATTTTTTTTAATCTGTTTTTATCAAAAAAGAATGAGAGCTCATCAAACTCAATTGTTTTCTCTGTTTTATTCAACACGATATTCTTCTCCGGATGCTTTTGTACTTCTGTGCTTAGTTTTTGATATACTTCATTTAAACTTTTCCCACGCCATTCACTTTCGATAAGATCAGTGATGATAATTCTGGATCTTACTTCTGAATCTACACTTGCATTAACATATGCGAGTGTAATAGAGCGGTCTATCCATAGATATGTTAAAACTGTGCATAGTACTGATAATATTACTAGTGATGTTATCAGTATAACAGTTGTTAATTTCATTTTTGTGCTGCCTCGAATGCATTTTTTGAGAATGTTCTACATTGGTTAGATGAAAAAGGATTCCAATTATCTTTATCCCTTTCTTTATTATTCGCCACGCTAACCGCGTAATCATAAGCCACCTGTTGGTCAGCCGTTTGGCTACATGTCAGTTCAACCGGTGTATTATGTCCTCATTGCAGGCTTAAGCCAGTAACGGCCACCTTATCGTAACAGATAAATATTGTGATTTTTTTACTTATAGCTTCGTGCTCTTCTTTTTTTATGAGAAGAATGTGATGCAAATCTATTTACCAGAGTTAAATCAATACAATCCCCTGAATAATATACAAGTCCAGCTTGTGGAGATTCTACCATTATCCCCACATTAAAATCTCCCCACTCATCTTTATCGAAACCTTTAGCAAACTCGTTGTTTTCAAAATTGCAAACAACGACTCCGTTTATTCCTCCCCCAAGAGTAACGATATCCCCCAGTAAAACATCACTACCATCTGGATACTTCATATTCGATCCTTTTAAGACACAAACGGTTCTATAGGTATAGAACCTGCTGGAGGTAAAGGCATTAGCGGCAGATGTTGCACAGGCAAGAGCGGAGTTGGGGCTGGAGTAGCGAGCCCCGATTCTGTATTTTTACTAAGAATAAGAAGAGGGTAATGCCTCCAATTAGTAAAACATGTATTTAATGACTTTATATTTTAAAGTTTAACAAAAATGTAATTCATGATCTTGCCTTGATCGTTCTGTCAATATGAGTTCACCAGATGCTTACATACGAATGTAACTAATTTCGAGTGCAACTGCGTCGCTGATGCCTATTGACATTGCATATGTGAAAAAATTTAACTGACAATGAATATTATTTTATTGATTACTGGAATTACTTTTCTGCAGTTTTCTATACAAAATAGGAATAACATAAAACCATTGGATATAACCAACAAAAAACAATATACCCCATTCTATGACCAGATAAAAATAATTAACCTCAAGCCCATTGAGATCCCCATCAACCATTAACGCTATTAAGTAAATAGCGCCAGACAAAAAAGCTGAAACTATAAGTCCTGATGGGAATGATAGAACAAGCATAGAGTAGGAAAGAAAAATCTCTATATCACTATTATTAGTTCCATCATAAAAATAAAGGGTAATGCTCAAAACAACAATAGAGATACTTACCCAAGAAATTTTTAGAATAAACACTTTATTAAATCATCCAATTTTATTAAACCATCCCATAGGTAAATTATACGGTCTATCACAAGACTTTTTACAACTGTCAAGCACATCATCTGACCAATCTTGGCAATCAGTACCCAAAGGTATCTGATACCACGGTCTCTTTTTACTTTTAATTCTATTTTTTACGCATTCATCGACACAGTCTCGATCATCAACTTTTTTGCAAGCACCATTGCCATCAGTTGGCCATGTATCATCAGTTGCTTTGCCTTTACTGCCTGGTAAAACTGCTGCCCCAGTTCTATCCTGCCCACCGCACGTATATCCTCCCTGACCATCATCAACACACAGATATTGATGGTAGAATGGATTGCCCCAAATATCAGGGCCACTACGAGTTCCAGTTCCTCCTAGAGTGTGGAGGGGTATGGTACACATATATGTATGTAATCCTAATGGATCTATATATTGTGTAGGATCTAACGGATAACCATAAAAGTTTAACCCGCCCCTCAACCCAATCGGATCCTGAGCAATATATCGTCCTATCGTCCTATCGTCCTATCGTCCTATCGTCCTATCGTCGGATCGTAATAGCGATGGCGGTTGTAGTGCAGGCCGGATTCTTCATCGTATTGCTGACCTTGCATTCTGATTGGCTGGTGCAGCTGATGCGGGTTTTTTTCACTTAGCGCCTTTCTCTATGCATCTAACGAGATGCAGAAATTATGGAAGAGACTTCATCAAATATAGCAGATTGTTAAGTTCTAACGGGTTGAATATTTAGTGCGTTGAATACATGTCAAGGATAATAAAAATGCCAAAGAAAAATCAATTTCCCCGGCATTTTTATTTCATCATTCCAATGGTTTAACTAATTGTAAGTTTTTAAATGACATGCTTAACATTCCGTCAGAAAGATAAAGAAAAAATTTATATACCTTTTTGTTTTTTATTTTTTTTATATATCCATTGCTTATATTTCCTGACTTGTGATTATCGATTAACTCAACAGAATCCATAGCTAACACTAAATGATCTACATCAGAAAATTCTACTATCATTTTCTCTCTAATATTTTCATTTTTATAAACATAAGTAAATAATGTTATGTTGAAATGAGATTCTTTGAGCGTTGTTTTTATTTCCAATAAAACCCCATCATGCCAATCAATTGAGCTCACTATATCGAAATCACTGATCATATAGGTTCCATTTTCCTCATGGAGTAACAGCGTTTACAGGTATTGACCACCAAAGAGGTGGCACAAGTGAAGGTATAAATCGAATCACTCTATATACAATGCACCCTGCGCCAATTGTAGCACCAGTAGCAATAGCTGCATCAGTTGTTGATAGCCCGGAACTTTTGCAGGAGAGATTTTTACTTGGTTCTGGCTCGAAACCATATTTTTTTGCACATTTCTTAATGGCATTTGGTGCTGATGAGTAATAAATGACTATTCATAATATTGAACTACTCATGATTATGTTAGTTACACTCCGTATTAATAAAACTTGTGCATTACTCCTCTTGTTTTATTATTTTCACTTTATCAATATAATTCCCTGATTAGTCGATCCATAAATACAGTAATCTGATGCTTAATCTCTAAGCTTACTTTTTTTGTATGATAACGGGAGTTTTTTGTTTTTCGAGTGTTTCCAATTCGAGTTTTGCTTTATTATTGCCATTTTTTTTTGCTAACTCCAGCCAAAAAATAGCCTCATTGAGATTATAATATTTCGAGTACTCAGGGAGTTCACCTGATAAGAAATATCCGTAACTGTACTGGGCTACATCATACCCTTGATATGCTGATTTCTTTAAGTACAACATTTGTTTATCAATGTTATTGAGCGTTAAGAGGTAGTATAAATATAATCGAAATGATGCTTGAGAGTCTCCCTTAGATGACTTTTTTTCAAGGTCTATTCTATATTTTTTTTCTAAATCATAAGCTATTGGAGTTGATGATGTCTTGATTTTTATTTTAGAGCTATTTTGATACTCGTCCAGATTAACTGAGCTGGTTACTAGAATAATAACTAAAATAACGAGTAAAAATTTCATCTATAATTCCAATTTCAATGTATATCGCCGGGTTTTTCAACCCGACCTTTAACTGAAGAAACTACATCACCTGATGGTCCGTAAGTCACCCAATTACCTGTATTACTACTATTTACATCCATGGAGTCCATTGGTGCTGTATATGTGGAGGTTAAACCACCCTCATCTGTTTTTTCCCAGACCGTCCATTTAGAATCAGGTGCAGTTACATTTGTCTGAAGCTCCTTAGCTAACTGACTTGCAAAAGAACCGCTTCCCCCTTTTCCTGTATCACAGGAAAATAATCTTATAGGCATTCCTGATTTATAGTCCTTATTTTTTCTTATTAGCTCAGCTAAAAATTTAGCTGGCAAGAGGCCTCCTTGCTCATCAAGAATGATTTTAGGATGCCCATGAGCTCCAACAGTAAAGACCCCAGGGATATTTATTTTATCGGCAATCGAATGAATAAGTTTGTTTGCTTCAGTGTCGTTAGGATATAAATTTGAACTAACTAGTCCCAAAGAATCTATGTCTTGATTTGGGTTTAGCGGATACCGATAAAAATTCATCCCGCCAAATAACCCAATCGGATCCTGAGTAATATACCGGCCTATTGTCGGGTCGTAATAGCGATGGCGGTTGTAGTGCAGGCCTGATTCTTCATCGTATTGTTGCCCCTGCATTCGTATTGGCTGGTGCAGCTGATGCGGGTTTTCTTCACTGAGCGCATTGCCCCAGGCGTCCAGCGTGATGGACCAGTCGATATCGCCGTTGAGGTTGATGAGCTGTTGTGGCGTGCCGAGGTGGTTGCAGTCGTACAGCTGGGCGGCGTAGGGCGTATCCGGCAGCGGGTCGAGCAGGGTGGCCAGATATTCCGGGCTGAGCTGAACCTGATTGAGCCACGCGTGTTGCTCCGTGCTGAGGTGGTTGGCGCGCAGCGCTAGCTCAATGTGGTGCAGGGTTTGCTTAAACGCCGGCGGCAGCGTGATACCGACTTCCAGCTCAAGTTTGTCGGCCAGTGGGGCGATTGTCGGCGGCTTGTCACCTTCAAAACGCAGCAGGGGCACAAAGCTGTGGGGCAAATAGACCGTGTGAATGCGGGTGCCATCGCGCTCGGTGAGCACCAGTTTGTCGCCGTCCCAGCCGAACCAGCTGATGTGTTTAGGCTGGTCGCGCTGCATGACCTGTTTACCGATGCGTCGCCCTAACGGGTCGTAGCAGTAGCGGCCGCCGCGTAGGGCTTCGCCGTCTTGCGCGCAGAGGTAGCTGACGAGCCGATGGCTGCGGTCGTAGCGGTAGTGATGGACTTCGCCTGCGTCGCGTTTGCGGGTTTTTTGGCTGAGGTTGCCGTACTGGTCATACTGATAATAAAAATGCGCATCTTCGCTCAGGCGATTACCCGGATGGCGCATGTCGGCCATAAAGGCCTCGGGCATATAACGGTTGATGAGCCGGTTGCCCGCGAGGTCAAGGTGGTAGTCCGCGCTGCGGTGGGCGCTGCGTTCGTGGATGAGGCGGCCGGCGGCGTCATATTCATAATGCTGGGATGAGAGCGGGCTGACGATATCGCTCAGCTGGCCACGCGACGTATAGCGGTATTCCTGTGCGCGCGGGTCGGCGTTGGGGGTACTGAGCGTGAGGCTGTGCAGGCGTCCGACCTCGGTATAGCCCGTTTCCAACACGCTCTCGCCAAAGCGGCGTTGCGTTTCTCGGTGTAAGGTATCGCGGTCAAATTCCAGCAGGCTGTGCTCGCCGAGCGCCACGCCGAGTAGATGACCGGGGCCGTAGGTGTGCCAGTGCAGGGTAGGCAGGCCATCGGGCGTGGTGAACAGCAGGGCGCTGTTAGCATCATAACGATGCTGGATGCAGTGCTGCCACAAAATACTGCCGTCAGGGGCACTGACAATTTGCTGCTCTTGGTTAATTTGCCCGGATTGATTACGTTCGAACAGCACGCTGACGGGATAGCCTTCGCTGACGTGATGCGCGGCTATTAGCTGGCCGTCGAGGTTATATTCCCAACGCGTTATCTCGCTTTCTGTATTTTCTGTATCGTCACTCACTGCGTGGGTGCGACTCACCAATTGACCCAAAATATCATGCAGCCACTGGGTTATCAGGCCGGCATCGTCGCTTTCTATCAGTTCCCCGACCGCGTTGTAGCGGTAGCGCTGAACCCGTCCGTCAAAGCCAATTTCTTCCACTAAACGGTCCATCGCGTCATAGGTAAAACGCATATGGGCATCGTTTTCATTGGTGAGCGCAATCAGTCGGTCGGCGGCGTCATAGGCAAACTGCTGGGTGGCACCGCCGTGGGTGCGCGTGAGCAGGCGGCCGTTGTCATCGTAGGTCATGTCAGTTTGGCTGCCGTCAGGCTCGGTCAGCGTGATTAAATCACCCGCGGGATTGTAGTGATACTGGGTGCGTTCACCGGCGCTATTTTCCGTGGCGGTCAGACGTCCACGGATATCGTACGCATAACGTAAAGTGAGGCCCGCGGGGCGGCAAATCTCACTGCGCTGCCCCCAGCGGTCATAGCGGTACTCGGTGGTGTTGCCCGAGCAGTCGGTGTAGCAGGCCAGCTGGCCGCTGCGCGTCCACGTGAGGTGTTTCTCTCCGCCGCCAGCATCGGTAATCGTACAGGGCTGCGAGCTGGCGTCATCAGCATAGGCATAGCGCACGGTGCGGTTAAGGGCATCACTTTCTGCGGTCAGGCGGCCAAGCGCGTCATAGCTGCGCGTGAGGCGACGGTCATCGGGCAGTATCGTCTGGGTAAGTAAACCGTGGATGTTGTAGGCAAAGCGGGTACGGTTGCCGTCGGGGGACACAATACTGGTGAGTTGACTGGTGGTAATATCGTGGGTGAAGGCAGTTTTTCGCCCCAGCGCATCGGTTTGCGCCATCAACAGATAGCCCGCCACTTCGTTGTGGCTCTCGCTGCCGTCGGCGTAGGCCCGCTTTACCACCCGCTTAAGGCCTTTTTCGCCGGTGTAATAGTAGGTTTCACGGCGGCCTAAACTGTCGGTCACCGTGGTGCTCTCGGCGGCATAATCGAACTGGTAATCCAGCCCGTTGGGGTTGCTTTGGGTCACGGCCCGACCTTGAGCATCGTAGGTATAGCGGCTGACGGGACGGCCCAGATAGCGATGGGCTGTCATGCGTCCGAGCAAATCGGGGTGATAGGCGAACTGGCGAATGACCTGTCCGCTGCGGTCATACACGGTTTGTAGCTCACCGCGCGGGGTGTATTCATAACGCACCAGCGGGTCGGCAGGCACATCGGGAAAGTCGGGGTCATGCACCAAAAACACCGCCGACAGGCGAACGCCGTTGTCACGTCCCCATCCACCGCGCTGCATACAGACCGCCTCGGCGATATGCTGGTGCTCCAGCCGATAACGCCGCCCTACGCTGTCCTCGACCTCGGTGATGACGCCGGAAAATAGGTCAGTACCGGCGTAAAAGTATTGTAGTTCCTGCCCAAAGCGGTCACGCATGCCGCGCAAAAAACGCCGCGCGGACAGCGGGGCAGGGAGTGCGGTGTGGCCCTCGTCTTCCGAAATACCGAGCACCCACCACGGGCCGAGAGCATCGGCGGTACACAAGTACAGGTGTGAATTTAACCGCCACGATTCGGGTAGGGTGTGCCAAAGCATCGCCAGCGGATGGTTTTTATCGCGTTCTAATAAACCACCGCGTACCAGCCACAGGGATTCGCTGCGGCTGAAATGCGCCTCACCAACGGCGAGCGTGTTGAAATGCAGGCTGCGCCCACCACTGTCGTTGAGGATAAGGCCGGCTTTGGTCACCAGCAGGCTGATACCGCTGGGCAACTGCCAGCCGGGGCCGAGCAAGCCCACGGGCGCTGGGGTATCGGTTTGGTAGCTGCTGTAGCTGCGGGACAGGATAAAAGGCACGGCGGCCGGTAAGGCAACGTCGGTTTCGGCGGAGAGGACTTTGGCGCCGAGGGTCGGATTAATAGGTTTTCCTTTTGGGGGCGCGCTAGCGATACCGTTTGGACAGGTCGAGCAGGCGACGCCGCTGGGTGCGCCGATCAACACGCCTAACGAGCCCTGCGTGATAGGGCCGCCCATCGTGGTCTCATCCCATTGACGCGCTGCGGGTAATCCTGCCATTGCACTTATCCCTGTACGTAATATTCACACCGAGTGTGCTTATCTATGCCACGGGCTGAGGGATTGTTAAATGGCGTTTGATTTATGAATTAATTAAGGGAAATTTAAGTGTTTGCGGAAAACGCCCTATGAATAGGGCGATATTGAGGCTGTGGTCTAATAAAAATCAATACAGCGAAACTCGCTCTATCAAAAGTTTGAATCCTTCTTTACAGCTGTTCTTCTACCAGTAAACTCCAGCCTTCAACGTCTTTCCAGTATGACTGCTCTTTTTCCACATCGAGCTGTACGAGGTTATTTTGTTGCAGATAACCCCGTGGAAAACGCAGGATCCAATGAAAACCGTTGGTTTCGAGCTCCAGCGATTCTGGCGTAGTGGTGGATTGGCGCTGATTATTCAGCAACGCCGCCAAGCGCAGGATTTGGATCAGCGGGATATACTGTTTTTTCTTAAACAACGTTAAGCGTGGTAGCTCATCCAGCTTTACACCTTTACGGTGGAAACGGACTAGCGTTGCCAGCAACAGTTGCTGCTCCTGATTAAATCCCGGTAGGTTGGTGTTTTGCAGGATGTAGGCTGAATGGCGGTGCATGCCGCTGTGGTTGATGCTCAAACCAACCTCATGCAGCATGGCGGCCCAATTGAGCAACGCCTCTAGCTGTGGGTGAACCAGTTTGCTGTTCTGAGCCATCCATTGAGCGTAAAGCTGCTGTACCGTGCTCAGTACGCGATAGGCTTGTTCGTGATCGATATTATAGTGTTCCGCTAGGCTACGCGCGGTTCGGCTGCGAATATCCTGATGGCGGAAACGTCCTTCCATCTCATAGAGCACGCCTTCACGCAGTGCGCCATCCGATAGCCGTAGCTGTTTAATCGCCAGTGCATCAAACACGCCGCAAAGAATCGACAGCCCAGGCACAAACACTGCCTGACGATCTTCCGAAAGCCCCGGTAAGGCTAATTCGTTGAAACGCTTGTACTTAAGCACTTCATTACGCAGCAGTTCAAGACGCTCCGCCGTGATGAGGCCATCTTTTTCACCCAGTGCAATCAACACTTCATGGGCGGCTTTGATCGAGCCAGACGCACCGAGCGCAGCCTGCCAGCCTTGGATTCGATACTGCCACGCCATATTTTCCAGTTTCTGCGCTGCCGCTAAACGAGCACGCTGGAAGTTATCTTTGCTGATTTCACCGTTAGGGAAGAATTGGCGAGCGAAACTCACGCAGCCCATACGGCGGCTTTCGACCAGCAGCGGATCGAAGTCTTCACCGATAACCATTTCAGTAGAGCCGCCGCCGATGTCGATCACCAGCTTGCGGCCTTTTTCTGGCTGCGTGTGCGCCACGCCCATAAAAATGAGTCGCGCTTCTTCGTGACCCGAGATGATCTCAATCGGATACGGAATTACTTTCGCAGCACGTTTGAGAAACTCTTCGGCGTTGGCGGCTTGACGCAGCGAATGCGTGCCGACGATACAGACGTTTTCTTCGGGAAATCCTTGTAAACGTTCAGCAAACAGAGCGAGGCAGGCAACGCCGCGCTCCATGGCTTCTTCGCTGAGCATATTATTGCTATCAAGGCCATCGGCCAGATGGACTCGTTGCTTCAGACGTCCCAGAACCTGAAGCGCGCCGTTCACGATGCGGGCAATAACCATATGGAAACTGTTAGAGCCCAGATCGATTGCAGCAATTTCCTGCGGTTTATTATTGGAATGATTTAGCGGCATAAGCGGCCTATAAGTCTGTAATTGTTATTGGTTATCAGGCTGTTCAAGGGCCTTGAGGTAATCATAAATCGCTAACTGAGATCGTACCTTGCGGCGATTTCCGCGCGGAACATAACGGTTGCTGAGATCTTTATCAAGATACCGCGCCTTAACGGTGTCACAGAATTGCAGTTCGAGCAGATCTAACACGCGCTGGCGCAGCGTTGGATCGAGCAGCGAAACGGCAACTTCGATGCGATAGTCAATATTGCGGGTCATCCAGTCAGCAGAGGAGAGATAAACCAGCGGATCGCCATGGTTCTCAAACACATAGACGCGTGCATGTTCTAAGAATCGATCGACGATGCTGGTGATCTGAATGTTATCGCTAACGCCCGGGATGTTAGGCACCAGCGAGCACATGCCACGCACCAGAAGGCGGATTTTGACCCCGGCTGAAGAGGCGGTATATAAGCGATCAACCAAGCCTTTATCCACCAAGTTATTCAGCTTCAGGGTGATCCCTGCGGTGAGCCCGGCCTGTGCGCTGGTAATTTCCTGATCGATGAGCTGATACAACATACGGCGCGAGTTTTGTGGTGACACCATCAGGTGTTCAAAGCTAACCGGGCGGTATGGGTTTTCAATGAAATTGAACACCCGTCGCACTTCGTTGGTGATACGCGCATCGGCGGTGAGCAGCGAATAGTCTGTATAGACGCGCGCGGTTTTTTCGTTGAAGTTACCGGTGCCGATATGTGCATAGCGCACGATGCTGTCGCCTTCTTTACGCGAAATCAGGAACAGTTTGGCGTGAATCTTCAGCCCCGGAGCTGAGAAGATCACATGCACGCCGGCTTCGGTTAAACGCTTCGCCCAGTGGATGTTGGCTTCTTCGTCGAAACGCGCCTGTAGCTCAACCACCACGGTGACTTTTTTACCGTTGTGCGCCGCGTGGATCATCGATTCGATGATGCGAGAATCTTTAGCCACGCGGTAGATATTAATTTTTATCGCTAGCACGCTTGGGTCAAAGGACGCCTGACGCAGCAGCTCGAGCACGTGCTCGAACGTGTGATACGGGTAGTAGAGCAGCACGTCGTGATCGCGAATGGCGTCAAAGCCGTTGCGGAATTTATCAAACCAGATATGACGCAGGCGCGGCAGGGGTTTATTCACTAAGTGGGCGTTGCCCACGTTAGGGAATTTGATGAAATCTTTGAAATTGTGGTAGCGACCGCCCGCGATGACGGAATCGTAGGAGGAGATACCAAGTTTCTGGCGCAACAATTCGACCAATTCATCAGGCATGTCACGCTGATAGACAAAGCGTACCGGCTCGGCGGTCAGGCGCTGTTTCAGGCTTGATGACATGAGTTCCATCAGGCTGGATTCCATCTCTGTGACCAGATCGTATTCAGCATCTCGGGTCATTTTCATGGAGTAGGCGTTCAAGGCATCGTAATCAAAGAAGCCTTTGAAGATATCATCCAGACAGTATCGCAGAATGTTATCAAATAAAATCATTGGCTTGCGGCGGCGAGGCGTTTCCGGTGGCAGAATGATGAAGCGTTCGACTTTATCCGACGGAATTTCCAACAGCGCGTAGCTAGTCTGATGACCACGAATAATCTCGACGGCTAAATAGGTATAGTCGTCTTTTAAGAATGAAACCAAATCGGTTTCATTGTTTATCAGGATCGGCGTGATGTGCTGGCGCAGGTGATTTTTAAAATATTGGCGCAGCCACACCTGCTGATTTTCTGAAAGCTGGCGTTCATTGATCAAGAAAATCTGATTACGCGCCATCTCCAGCAGCAGTTCGTTATATAAAGAATCGAACTCCTGATCGGTTTTCAGCACCTTGGCCTGAATTTTTTTGAGGAGGTGTCGTGAGGTGCCCGTCGAGCCTTGCTCTTCACTGATCAGAATGCGGCGTTTCAGATCGGCAAAGCGAACCTTGTAGAATTCATCCAGATTGCTGGAGTAGATCCCGAGAAAACGCATACGCTCAATGAGCGGATTGCTCTTGTCAGCGGCTTCCTGTAGAACACGTTCGTTAAATGACAACCAACTCAGTTCTTTATCGATATAGAGCTTTTCCTGACCCATTGTGACTCCAATACTAAACGGCGACGATATACCCGCCATGCTTGAATCTGTATCGTTCGATTCAATGATTTTGGGTATAGAAGTGGGAGTACCCAGTGTCTACCTTTATTATGGCGAGAAGTTGACGAGAAAGTCCAATGACCAAACAGTAATGTGGCGTTAACAATGTTGCCATATTATGCTACCTGCTTTTTGATGGCCTCTTAATGGAATATGCATGCAGCACACCACTCCAGCGTTAATAATGCGTGATAAGCGTCGAGCTTGGCGAGACCGCCTGACTCGCTACGTCGTGAGTGCGGGTGGAATGGTGGTTTTGGCTATGCTGATGCTGATTTTCGTGTATCTGCTCGTTGCGGTCTGGCCGCTGTTTAAACCGGCTAGCATCGGTAAGCCTCAGGCGCTTCTCTGGCCAAAAAATACGGCGGCACTTGCCGTTGGCGTTGACGCGACCCATCAAATGGCGTGGCGTATCGATGCGGATGGCAAAGGCATGTTTATTGCCCTGCAATCGCAGGGGAAGGATCTTCAGCCGCTCCAAGCGCGTCAATTCACCCCGTCAGCACCGAGCTCAGCCGCGTCGGTGAGCGGTGATCTTCCCACGACTGCGCTCGCTACCAGCGATGGTAAAATCCTATTGGTCAGCCCGCAGTTTCATCCGGTGGGGAAAACAGGCGATACCGGACATTTTGCGCCTGACTGGCTCTATCTGCGCGGCACCACGCCAGAAGCTTTCGATCCCCAACGCCAGCCGTTGCGCCAAATCAGCCTTGGCATGGTGCAAAAGCGGCCGGTTATTGCCGCCATTGCTCAGGACGGGCGACTGCTGCTCGGGCAGTCCACGCCAACGGGCTGGCAAGTGCATCCGATGGTGGTAAACACGCCGGTCACTCAGGTTCTACTTTCTCCCGATGCTCGCCGCCTGTTCGTGCTGAGCCCAACGCGCCTAACGGTGTTCACGATTAATGCGGCGCTTGAGGGGGTAGGGAAAACGCTCACGTTTGAACAGCAAAAAATGGTGGCGATGACGCTTTTACCCGGTGCAAGTTCGCTGCTGTTACAAAACAGTCAAGGACAGATAAGCCAGTGGTTTGATGTGGAACGCAATGGCGAGCGGGAGCTGACTCAGATCCGTCGCTATCAGCCAGCGATAGCCAATAGCCTGATGGTTCATGAACCGTACCGTCGCGTGTTTGCTGCAATCGCGCCCACGGGGGAGCTCGCCATTTATGCTTCATTACGCGAGAACGCGGTTTTACGGGCATCGATAAAGTCTGGAGTGAAAACGGCGTGGTTTGATCCGCAGGGGAAAGGGTTACTGGCTGAAACAGCTCAGGGGACGTTTTGGTATCCATTGAGTAATGACTACCCTGAAATCAGCTGGCAAACCTTGCTGAAGCCAACGTGGTTTGAGAACCATTCAGCCCCAGATTATGTGTGGCAAAGCACCTCCGGCAGCGATAACTATCAGGCCAAATATAGTCTGTGGCCGGTGATTTTTGGCACCCTGAAAGCGGCATTTTACGCGCTGCTGTTTGCAACGCCGCTGGCCGTTGCCGGCGCTATGTATACCGCATGCTTTATGTCACCCCGCCAGCGAAGCGTGGTGAAACCCGCGATTGAAATGATCGGCGCATTTCCTACCGTAGTGATTGGCTTAGTCGCCGCGATTTGGTTGGCGCCGATCATCGAAAATCATCTTTTAGCATTGCTCGCGCTACCGATTCTCGTCCCTCTCATTATTGTGACCAGCGCTGCGCTGTGGACGCGAGTTTTCCCCAAGTGGGCGCAGCGTTCAGGCTATCGCTTCGATGTTTGTCTTTTGCTGCCGGTGCTCGCAGGGCTATTGGCGCTGTGGTTTATGTTTGCCCCGCACCTTGAGATTTTGCTGTGGGGAATGCCGCTGCATGAGCGTTTAGGCGATGGTTACGATCAGCGTAATACGCTGGTGGTAGCGATAGCGCTTGGCTTTGCATTAGTTCCGGTGATTTTCTCGCTGGCAGAAGATGCGCTGTTTAGCGTGCCTGCTTCGTTGGCGCAAGGTTCGTTGGCCCTAGGCGCTACTCAGTGGCAAACCATGATGAGAGTACTTTTGCCGAGCGCCAGCGCTGGGATCTTCTCGGCGCTGATGATTGGGCTTGGGCGCGCCGTGGGAGAAACCATGATTGTCTTGATGGCAACGGGAAATACGCCGCTGTTGGATAACACGCCGTTCCAAGGGCTGCGGGCACTCGCCGCCAATATTGCGATTGAAATGCCGGAAGCGGTGGTGGGCAGCGCACACTATCGCGTGCTGTTTTTAACAGCGCTGGTGTTGTTTATGTTTACCTTTGTGGTGAATACCTTAGCTGAAACGGTGCGCTTAAAACTGCGTACGCGCTATAGCGCTGAGCGAGAGGGATTATGAGTCATCAGCAAATTGCTCAAGCGCCGAATCAGCCGCAAGGGATGCGTCGATGGTTTCATAGCGGGCGGCCTTGGATTTGGCTCAGCGCGGGCGCGGTCACGATCAGCCTATTGGCGTTGTTGGGCTTGATTGTGCTGCTTGCAGGTCAGGGGATGCGCTATTTCTGGCCGCATTCGGTCTATGAATTTGAACTCAACAACGGCCAGCGAATTATTGGCGAACGCTATGCGATAAATCAGATCCCACGCCAGCAACTGCTGGACGCGGGCATCAAGCTTGCGCCGGATGCACCAGCAACGCTGCCGCGCTATCTCATCAAAACGGGCAACCGTGAATGGCAAAACCAAGATTTTATTACCCTGTTGGCGCAGGATATTCACCATACGCGGAAACCTAAAGATCTGTTGGTGCTTGAACGCGAGCATAACGGGAATGCCTATGGATATCTGGTCGGCCTGCTAGAAAACGGCCAGCCGCTGGTGGGGCGTCAAGTGGTGCGCGATCTTCAGAGCAGCATTGAGCGCACGCGTGGGCTGACTCAGAAGATCGCGCATTTGCGTCAGCATCAGCTGTCGGCGATCAGCGCACAGTTTGAAAAAATGCGTTTAAGTCAGCGCCAAGCCGAGATGAAGGGGACGTGGAACGATCGTTTACAGGCTCAGATTCGCGCCGAACGGCTGGAGTTGGAGCGTAAGCATCAGCAATTAATGATCCGCTTGGATGCGCTTGAGCATGATCAAAAAAGCGATAGCTTGCTGCTACGTGATATGAACGGCGTTCAGCGAGAAATTCCCGTTTATGAAATTCATGACGCATGGATGCCTAATGCGATGAGCTCCGGCGATAAAGTTCGACACTGGGCAAAACAGATTAAAAAATTCATGGCGGATAACCCACGTGAATCCAACACGGAAGGCGGCGTTTTTCCGGCGCTTTTTGGCACCATGCTGATGGTGATACTGATGTCGGTGATCGTGATGCCATTAGGCGTGATTGCGGCGGTGTATCTGCACGAATACGCGCGTAAAAACTGGTTTACCCGCTTGATTCGTATCGCAGTGGTGAACTTGGCGGGCGTGCCGTCGATTGTATATGGGATCTTCGGTTTGGGCTTCTTCGTCTATGTGCTGGGTGGATCCATCGATCAGCTATTTTTCAGCGAGGCGTTGCCCAACCCGACATTTGGAACGCCGGGGCTGCTTTGGGCATCGCTGACGCTCGCGCTGCTGACGTTGCCGGTGGTGATTGTTTCCACCGAAGAGGGGCTAGCACGTATCCCCGCGTCATTGCGGCAGGGGTCACTGGCGCTAGGTGCAACCAAGGCGGAAACACTGCGGCGGGTGGTTTTGCCACTGGCGGTGCCCGCCATGCTGACCGGATTGATCTTGGCGATTGCACGTGCGGCGGGTGAAACGGCACCGTTAATGCTGGTTGGCGTGGTGAAGTCTGTGCCTGAATTACCGATTGATGCCGTATTCCCTTATTTGCATTTGGATAGAAAATTCATGCACTTGGGTTTCCAAGTTTATGATGGGGCGTTACAAAGCCCTAACGTGGAGGCCGCACGTCCGTTGGTCTTTGCGACCGCATTTTTGCTGGTGACGCTGGTGGTGGGGCTAAATTTGGCCGCGATGTCGATTCGTCATTACCTGCGTGAGAAATATCGCGCGCTGTCGCTCTAGTTATTTTTTCTGAGGAGTCCTGCCCGTGGGTTTAACCGCACCGGAAATATTGCCCCTGCTGGATGTGCATAACTTGCCGCCAGAGCAAACGGCATTAGCGACGCAAAATTTAAATCTGTTTTACGGCACGAAGCAGGTGCTGTTTGACGTGAATCTGTCGCTGCCAAAGAATCGTGTTACGGCGCTTATTGGGCCTTCCGGCTGTGGAAAGTCAACGCTACTGCGCTGTTTTAACCGTATGAACGATTTGGTTGAGCAGTGCCGCGTTGAGGGGGAGGTGAGCGTCAATGGGAGCCGTGTGAGCGGCGACGATATTGACGTTGCCTCCCTTCGCCGCCGCGTTGGAATGGTATTCCAACGGCCCAATCCGTTTCCGAAATCTATCTATGAAAACGTGGTGTACGGCCTGCGTTTAAACGGCGTACGCGATCGACGAATACTGGATGAAACTGTAGAGCGGGCGCTGCGCCAGGCTGCGCTTTGGCATGAGGTGAAAGGGCGTTTGAGCGATAACGCCTTTAAATTATCCAGCGGCCAGCAGCAGCGTTTGGTGATTGCCCGTGCGATTGCGATTGAGCCAGAGGTATTGTTGCTCGATGAACCCACGTCTGCACTGGATCCTATTTCCACGTTGACCATTGAAGAGTTGATTGTTGGACTCAAAGAAAATTACAGCGTGGTGTTGGTCACTCATAACATGCAGCAGGCAGCACGCGTGTCAGATTACACCGCGTTTATCCATCAGGGGGAAGTGGTGGAATACGCCGATACCGATACGTTGTTCACCTCGCCAAGGCAGAAGAAGACGGAAGATTATATTACGGGGAGGTATGGGTGATTGATGTAATAGATGTGGTGAAAGGTTACGTCCGCCTAAAATACCGAGTCCGACATATACATTGTGCTGGCGTCCGTGTTAGGGGGCCAATCGCCGCCCCCTAACAACCCGGCTTGGCACCGTTCTTCAGCCTGCTTCGCAGGTTCCCTCATTTCGTCATTCCGGCTTTAACGGAACGAACGGCAATCGCCATCCTGGCTCCTCCGTTCTTTCGCCGACGTCCCTGTCGGCGAATCCTAGCCTGCATTCCTCTATTCGGCTGAAAAACAACGTGCCGGAAAAGGTCAAACCCAAAAGACAAAAACTCTATCTGTTTTTTAGTTTAAGTCGTGGCATTTAGAGCAGTGAAAACAGGATGTTTTCACGAGGGGAGGAGGCGCCAGGGATGGCGCATGCCGACCCGGCGCGGAGATGGCGTCTCGGATAAAAGCGCGAGGATTGAAGGGGCGCGCGCTGGCGCCCCTCATCGGTCGCCTTCGATTTAGCTATATGTGATAGCTGTTATTGATAGGCGTACGAAACCTTACACCAAGGCCACATAAACACTTGGCGAACGAAACCTTACATTAAGGCTCCGCGCCCTAACCTACATTGAATTTGGATTCACCGGCGGCGTAGGGGATTTATATTTCGCCAAATAATCCGGCTGGAAAATACACATACGGATCGCGTTGCGGTATTCGCCGTTGATGAAGAATTCGTGGATCAGCTCGCCTTCGATTTTGAATCCTAGCTTGCTGTAAATATGAATCGCCTTTTGGTTTTCTTTATCGACGATTAAATACAGCTTGTAGAGATTGAGCACCGAAAAACCATGATCCAACGCCAACTGTGCCGCTTTGCTGGCATAACCGTGGCCTTGATGGGCTGGGTCGATGATAATTTGGAATTCGGCGCGGCGGTGAATATGGTCAATCTCAACCAGTTCGACTAAGCCAATTTTGACCCCGTCGTGTTCAACCACGAAGCGACGTTCGCTCTGATCGTGAATGTGTTTGTCATACAGCTCAGAGAGTTCTACAAAGGCAATATAAGGTTCTTCAAACCAATAACGCATGATGCTGGCGTTATTGTCGAGTTGATGAACGAACGTCAAGTCTTCCCGTTCCAGGGGGCGCAGTCTGACGTTGTTGTCGCTGGACATGTTGATTCCTCTCACTGTCATAAGTTTCAGCTGAATAGCCGATGTAGTGAATACTACAGACTGTATTATACCCAAAATAATTCAAGTTGCTTGAAGGCGGCAAATACAAAAATCCCCAGCCAAGGCTAGGGATTTTGTTTATTGCGACGGTGAGGCGTCGTTTAATCTGGCGCGTACCCTTGTGGGGGTAAACGAATGCCGTCTAACCACGCAGCATCGTCTTTAGCCTTTAAGCGTCCATCAATAAACCAGCTTATAACCAGCGGGTAGATGGAATGCTCTTGCACCTGAACGCGCTCGATAATTTCATCTTCGCTGTCATGTTCGAAAATCGGAACTTTGGCCTGCAGAACAACCGGCCCGCCGTCAAGTTCATCAGTGACAAAGTGCACCGAGGTGCCATGCTCTTCATCACCGTTGCTCAGCGCCTGCTGGTGCGTGTGTAATCCCGGATATTTGGGCAGCAGAGAAGGGTGGATATTGAGCATCCGCCCTTGGTAATGCTGAACAAAACGCGGAGATAAAATACGCATGTAGCCCGCTAAAACCACTAAATCAGGCTGATAGCCGTCGATCTCTTGCATTAATGCCAGATCAAAAGCATCGCGGTCGGCATAGGATTTGGGGTCTAGACAGTGCGTGGGAATAGCGTCCTGTGCCGCACGTTCAAGCCCATAAGCGTTTGCTTTATTGCTGAACACGGCGTTGATGCGTCCACGAATGCGCCCATGGCTACAGGCGTCAATTAACGCCTGTAGATTGCTACCGTTGCCGGAAATTAAAACGACGATGTTTTTCATTGGCTCAGTCGCTTATGCGTTGATCACAACGCGTTCGTCAGTATTTGACGCCGCGATTGCACCAATTTTCCATGCTTTTTCGCCGTGGGCGTTCATGAGCGCAATCGCAGCATCAACCTCTGAAGCTGGCAGTGCGATGATCATGCCTACGCCGCAGTTGAAGGTGCGATACATTTCGTGCCGGCTAACGTTGCCCGCCTGCTGCAGCCAGTTAAAGACCGATGGCCACTGCCAGCTGGATTCATCGATAACGGCCTGCGTGCCCTCTGGCAGTACGCGCGGAATGTTTTCCCAGAAACCGCCGCCGGTGAGGTGGGCGATCGCGTGGATGTCGTGTTCTTCAATCAGCTTAAGAATAGATTTTACGTAGATCTTAGTGGGTGCCAGTAGATGGTCTGCCAGCGGTTTGCCATCCAGCTCTTCTTTGAGCGGATCGGTATGGCTGACTTCCAAAATCTTGCGCACCAGTGAATAGCCGTTGGAGTGCGGGCCGCTTGCGCCCAGCGCGATGAGTACATCGCCCGCTTGAACCTTGCTGCCGTCAATAATTTCGGATTTTTCAACCACGCCGACGCAGAAGCCTGCAACGTCGTAATCTTCACCGTGATACATACCCGGCATTTCAGCGGTTTCACCACCGACTAATGCGCAGCCTGACTGCTTGCAGCCTTCGGCAATGCCGGTGATAACGCTGGCTGCGGTGTCTACGTCTAATTTTCCGGTCGCATAATAATCGAGGAAGAACAGTGGTTCAGCGCCTTGAACGACCAAGTCATTAACACACATCGCGACCAAATCAATACCGATAGTGTCGTGGCGTTTTAAATCCATCGCCAGACGTAATTTGGTGCCGACGCCGTCGGTGCCTGAAACCAGAATGGGTTCGCGATATTTTTGTGGTAGGGCACAAAGTGCGCCAAATCCACCCAGACCACCCATAACTTCCGGGCGGCGAGTTTCTTTTACCACGCCTTTAATGCGATCAACTAAGGCATTGCCAGCATCAATGTCTACACCTGCGTCTTTGTAACTGAGAGCGGTTTTGTCGGTCACTGCGAAAATCCCCATGGCGGTTAGGATGAGTTCTGATATCAGGAGTACAAAGGAACCGCTAGCTCAGTAACGGTGCGGCTTGCACTTGCATCGGATAACAGAACGCACACTGAAATATTCAAAAGCGCGGCAATTCTAACAGTCTAGGCAAACGTTTGCGAGCGGCTTGTGAAGGGGATCTGATTTTTTCCTGTAATCCGTGTAGATCTCATCTAAGCTGATCTGGATCATGATTTTAACGGTGGCGCGGAATTTAAAAGGCGTTATAATCTCGCGATTTTTTTTTGCGCTGACCGCAACCTGGGAGATGAAATGATGAAGATCGTCGAAGTAAAACACCCGCTCGTAAGACATAAACTGGGCTTGATGCGCGAGAACGATATTAGCACCAAACGTTTTCGTGAATTGGCATCAGAGGTCGGGAGTTTACTGACCTATGAAGCGACCGCAGACCTCGAAACAGAAAAAGTAACAATTGATGGTTGGTGTGGTCCTGTCGAAGTCGATCAGATCAAAGGTAAAAAAATCACCGTGGTTCCAATCCTGCGCGCAGGTTTGGGCATGATGGAAGGCGTGCTGGAACATGTTCCAAGCGCACGTATCAGCGTGGTTGGTGTTTATCGTGACGAAGAAACCCTGGAGCCAGTGCCTTACTTCCAGAAATTAGTTTCAAACATCGATGAACGTATGGCGCTGGTGGTTGACCCAATGCTGGCAACCGGTGGTTCTATGATTGCCACTATCGATCTGCTGAAAAAAGCCGGCTGCCACAGCATTAAAGTATTAGTACTGGTTGCTGCGCCAGAAGGTATTGCGGCGTTAGAAAAAGTGCACCCAGACGTTGAGCTGTACACCGCGTCTATCGATCAGGGCTTGAATGAGAAGGGGTACATCATTCCTGGCTTGGGCGATGCGGGCGATAAGATATTTGGTACGAAATAATAATTGAGCCGACTTGAGAGTCGGCTTTTTTTTGGTCTATACCCTCATGCCGATCGTTTAAGAGATACATGGGGCTAGCACACCGCGGGCGCTCAGGCAGCTAAAGCTGTTACGACCCCATCGGTGTGCTTCCCCTAAAATCATGCTTAAGTGACCAGCATTAGTCTATATCCGGCATTCTTAACGCGGGTAGACCAAGCTAAAAACACAACACCTGACTATTCAATAAAATCACTTAGAGGATAAAAACATGACTCGTCGCGTCATCGGAGTAAGCGAACGCCCACCGCTTTTGCAA
Organism: Hafnia alvei; assembly: GCF_964063325.1. NCBI lineage: Bacteria > Pseudomonadati > Pseudomonadota > Gammaproteobacteria > Enterobacterales > Hafniaceae > Hafnia > Hafnia alvei. The sequence continues at coordinate 3,375,805 of NZ_OZ061315.1, read as the reverse complement.
ACGATTCCGTTGAGCTTCCAGCATTTGTTCGCCATGTTTGGCGCAACGGTGCTGGTGCCTATTCTATTCAAGATAAACCCTGCGACGGTCTTGCTGTTTAACGGCATCGGTACGCTGCTGTATTTATTCATTTGTAAGGGAAAAATCCCGGCTTATTTAGGGTCTAGTTTTGCCTTTATTTCACCGGTTATGCTGCTGTTGCCCTTAGGTTATGAGCTGGCACTTGGTGGTTTTATTGTGTGCGGTGCCCTGTTCTGCTTAGTGGCGCTGATTGTGAAAAAAGCCGGTACAGGCTGGCTGGATGTGATGTTCCCACCGGCGGCGATGGGGGCGATTGTTGCGGTTATCGGACTTGAACTGGCAGGCGTTGCCGCGAATATGGCGGGATTGCTGCCAGCCAGCGGCGCATCGGTAGACACCACTACGATCACTATTTCGATGGTGACCTTAGGGGTAACCGTGCTGGGCTCGGTGCTGTTTCGCGGTTTTTTAGCGATTATCCCTATTTTAATCGGTGTGCTGGCAGGGTATGCGCTGTCATTTGCCATGGGCGTGGTGGATTTAACACCTATCCGTGAAGCTCACTGGTTTGCGTTACCGACTTTCTACACGCCGAAATTCGAGTGGTTTGCGATCCTAACTATTCTGCCTGCTGCGTTGGTGGTGATTGCCGAGCACGTGGGCCATCTGGTGGTGACGGCGAATATCGTGAAGAAAGATTTGCTGCGTGATCCTGGTTTGCATCGTTCGATGTTTGCGAATGGTTTGTCGACCATGTTCTCTGGGTTCTTCGGCTCAACGCCAAATACCACCTACGGCGAAAATATCGGCGTGATGGCGATTACCAAAGTGTATAGCACATGGGTAATTGGTGGCGCTGCGGTTTTGGCTATTCTGCTATCCTGCATTGGTAAACTGGCGGCGGCGATTCAGATGGTGCCCGTGCCGGTGATGGGCGGCGTTTCTCTGCTGTTGTACGGCGTAATCGGTGCATCGGGTATTCGCGTGCTGATCGAATCAAAAGTGGACTACAACAAAGCGCAGAACCTGATCCTGACGTCGATTATTTTGATTATTGGCGTGAGCGGCGCAACGATCCACATTGGTGCCGCCGAATTGAAAGGCATGGCATTGGCGACGATTGTCGGTATTGCCATGAGCCTGTTATTCAAAGTGATCAGCATGGTTCGTGGTGAAGAAGTGATCCTTGACGAAACGGACGAAGAGCAAACGCCCGCGCGTTAATCAGATCCTTAAGATCCTCGCTCAACAGCCGCCAGTTTATGTGTTAAACTGGCGGCGTTTTTTTGCCTGTTTTGGTTTGAGGTGCTTCTGAACACGCCGGCACAGCTTTCACTGCCACTTTATTTGCCTGATGACGAGACTTTTGCGAGTTTCTATTCGGGAGAGAATTCTTCTCTGCTAGCCGCATTGCAGGGTGCTTTGCAGCAGGAGCATGGTACTTATATCTATTTCTGGTCGCGTGAGGGCGGAGGGCGCAGCCATCTGTTGCATGCGGCCTGTGCTGAACTTTCCCAACGCGGCGAAGCCGTGGGCTACGTGCCTTTGGATAAACGCGCCTACTTTGTGCCTGAAGTGTTGGATGGCATGGAGCAGCTTTCTTTGGTTTGCATTGATAACATTGAATGTATCGCCGGAGAAGAAGAGTGGGAAATGGCGATTTTCAATCTCTATAATCGCATTCTTGAAACTGGCCGTACTCGGTTGCTGATCACTGGCGATCGCCCACCTCGTCAGCTTAATCTTCATTTGCCCGATTTGGCTTCGCGCCTGGACTGGGGGCAAATTTATAAACTTCAGCCGCTTGGCGATGAGGACAAACTCTTAGCGCTACAGCTGCGTTCAAAGCTGCGCGGGTTTGAGCTGCCTGAGGACGTAGGCCGATTCTTATTAAAGCGGTTGGATCGTGAAATGCGAACCCTTTTTATGACGTTAGATCAGCTGGATCATGCGTCGATAACGGCGCAGCGTAAGCTCACTATTCCGTTTGTGAAAGAGATATTGTCGTTGTAGGGCGCTTTTAGCTTGGGCGGTAAGGTTTCGTACGTTGAAAATACGGGCGAAATCTTACACAGAATCAACATGAGTAGTCAGTTCCTAATCCCGCATTTTGCTCTCAAGCCCCGCCTTCACGATTCCCCATTCATCATCAATAATACTAAACCGCACCGAGTTGCGTTTTCGGCCATCTGGCATGATACGTTCGTGGCGGATTATTCCCTCTTGCTGAGCACCGATGCGTAAAATAGCTGCGCGGGAACGTGCGTTGTTTTCATCGGTGGTGAACTGTACGCGAACACAGTTCATCATTTCAAACGCATAGCTAAGCAGCAGGTATTTTGCTTCGGTATTGATGCCTGAGCGTTGGAAGGAGTGGCTCAGCCACGTATGACCAATTTCGAGTTTCCGGTTGGCAGAATCAATTTTCCAAAATCGGGTGTAGCCGACCACTTTGCGGCTGTCGGCATCGACGATAACAAACGGCATCTGACTGCCGTTTTCACGCTGTTCAAAAGCATGGGTGAGATATTTATCAATGGATTGCGGGCTTGGAATGACCGTTAGCGTCATTTCCCACAGTTGCCCGTCTGAGGCGGCATCGATAATTGGCTGGCGATGTTCAACCTGCAGCGGGTGAAGCTCGACACGTTTGCCTTTCAAGACGGGCTGTTCCATATGAAAACCTCGCGTTAGAGAATGTCTAATACCTGCTCTGGCGGACGACCAATACGGGCTTTTTTGCCTTTAACCACGATTGGGCGCTCGATCAATTTCGGGTTGTTGATCATGGCGCCGATAAGCTGATCTTCAGTTAACGATTCATCGGCAAGGCTAAGTTCTTTATACAGATCTTCTTTATGGCGCATCAGCTGACGAGCGGAGGTGAATCCGAGTTCTTTCAGCAGCGTTTTCAACGTTGCAGCATCGGGAGGTGTCTCCAGATAATGCACGATAGTTGGCTCAATACCTTGTTCTTTTATCAGCGCGAGTGTTTCACGGCTCTTAGAGCAGCGTGGGTTGTGATAAATCGTGACGTGTTGTGACATAGGTTTTCCTTAGCGGCCTCCGCGTTGATACTGCTTGAAGCTTTGTTGTAGTTGGCGCAGTTGATCGATACGCGCGTCGTAGCGCGCCTGTTTTAGGCTGCCAACCGGCATCAGGGCACTGGCGTTGCTGAGTAAGCCAATCGCTTGATCCAATTGTCCTACCAGCGCCAAACTTTCTGCGCGGGCGGATAGCTCTTCATCACGGATCCCCTGTGCGGCGCTGGCCTGAGCGAGAATGTCCCAGCCGTTGGGATCGTTTGGATGATCAAAAGTGTAGCGATAAAGAATGCGTGAAGCTTTGGCAGGCTGGTTGCCTTCAACGTAGGCATTTGCCAAGTTGATTTGTAACACGGGTTCGTTGCGGTTTTTTGCGAGTGCTGATTCTAAACGCGCGATAGCCGCCGGGGCTTTCTTCTGCTCTAAATCGATATCGGTCATCAGGTCGATAAACCAGATATTGTTTGGCTGGCTATCGAGCAACGGTTGCAGCATTTTACGCGCATCATCATATTTATTCGCTTGGCTGAACAAAATGGCTCGGCCATAGCGAGCGGCGGTTTGTTCGCGTACGTTGCCGTTTTCCATCGCTTTAAGAACATCTTCAGTCAGGTAGGTATTTCCATCCTGCCCGCCGCTGTACATGCCTAGCGCGCGCACTTTCGCTAATAAGTAGTCTTGTGACGACTGAACGGGATGCGGTGGCATCTGGTTTGCACGGTTGCGGGTGTCGGATAGGCGGCTGTCTGGCAGGGGGTGAGTCAGCAAAATTTCAGGTGGCTTCGATGAATAGCGCGATTGATCGGACAGCTTTTGCAGAAAACTTGGCATGGCCTGCGGATCGAAACCGGAACGCTGTAGAACCTGAAGACCGATGCGGTCAGCTTCTTGCTCATTTTGCTGAGTGAAGCTGATCATATTTTGTTGGCTACCGGCTAAGGTACCGCTTAAGGCCGCCATACCCGCCTGTGGGCTGGCCATCGCGAGCAATATTGAACCCAGCGCGCCAACCCAAGTTAATGGTGCCGTACGCTGTTGCTCTTCCATCGCACGGGCTAAATGGCGCTGAGTCACGTGGGAAATTTCATGCGCCATGACCGAAGCCAACTGGCTTTCGTTATCGGTATAACGGAATAGCGCGGAGTGTAAGACCACGTTGCCGCCGAAGAAGGCGAAGGCGTTGATTTCGTCATTGCGCACTAAATAGAAATGAAACGGCGTACGTACCGAATGGGCATGGGACACCAAACGCATCCCCAGTCCGTTGATATATTCAATCAATAAGGGATCGTTGATAAGCGGCGTACTGGCACGGAGCTGGCGCACGTAAAAATCACCCATTGCTAGCTCTTGGTTGATGCTGAGCGTGTTCCCTGCGGTAGTACCAATGTCAGGTAGTTGGTCATCGTTTGGATCTGCTTGGCTTGGCATGGAGCCAGTCAGCAATAAACCAGCAACTATCGTCGCGATAACCGATGTTTTAAACCGAGAAGTCATAAGAGACAGTTCCATTCAGTTTCATCTATACCCATGTGGGGATTTTTTGCTTGGCAGAAACACGAATCATTAGGATACAACGTATTGGTTTGTTATCCGCAATGGCATTTTTGACAGCAAAGGCCTGTAAGAGTTCTTCTTAACTACGCCACTCTCTATTACACTCATTCTGCCATCATAGTAGGATCGACTCCACGCCGCCATGACAGCAAAATCATCATTTTACGTTATTGGCTTTTCGCCACCTCTTTTCAAGGATAATAAACTGTACGCTTGTGCAGCTTAAGGAGTGACCCGCATGCTTGATATGTTAATGCAGTGGTATCGACGACGTTTTACCGATCCACAGGCAATAGCATTACTGACTATCCTGCTCGTCGGCTTTTGTATCATTTATTTTTTCAATGGGATTCTGGCCCCGCTGCTGGTGGCTATTGTTCTGGCCTATCTGTTGGAATGGCCAACGCATAAACTGCAGCTGATTGGTTTTTCGCGCGTATGGGCCGTGGTTGCCGTGCTGATTGCATTTGGCGGTATTACGCTGCTGTCTGTTTTTGTCATTGCTCCGGCGGTTTGGCAGCAGGGATTTAATCTATTAGCCGATATGCCGAAAATGGTGACGCGCTTCTATGAGTTTGCCGCAACGCTGCCAAGGCGCTATCCGGCGCTGATGGATGCGGGCATTATTGATATGGTGGTAGAGAATACCCGCGCCAAGTTGGCGGTGATGGGAGAATCGGTGGTGAAATTATCACTGGCATCGCTGGTGGGGCTTCTTACGCTGGCGATTTATCTTATTCTCGTGCCGCTGATGGTATTTTTCCTGCTGAAAGACAAAGAGCAAATGCTGAATGCCGTTCGGCGAGTGTTGCCGCGCGATCGCGGATTGGCTGGGCAGGTTTGGATCGAGATGAATCAGCAAATCACTAACTATATTCGCGGCAAAGTGCTCGAAATGGTAGTGGTGGGCGTGGCGACCTATCTGGTTTTTCTGGTTGTAGATTTGCATTATGCCTTGCTGTTGGCCGTGCTGGTTGGGTTCTCGGTACTGATCCCGTATATCGGTGCGGTGTTGGTGACGATCCCCGTGGTCATTGTTGCGTTGTTCCAATGGGGACTTGGCGCCGATTTCTGGACGCTGTTTGTTGCTTATCTGGTTGTGCAAGGCTTGGATGGCAATCTGCTCGTTCCGCTGTTGTTCTCCGAAGCGGTGAACTTGCATCCGCTGGTGATCATTCTTTCGGTGATTATCTTTGGTGGACTATGGGGATTTTGGGGCGTTTTCTTTGCGATTCCATTGGCGACGTTGGTAAAAGCAGTGATCCACGCATGGCCTGACGAGTTTATTTCCGAAGCGGATTAATCGTTAGTGATCTAGAAAAAACAACGCCCTGCATGCAGGGCGTTGGCATTTTAAAGCAAAGGTTGATTAACCGTTGTTTTTGACGTAGTCCAAAACGATATCGTGGTGATTGCTGGTTTTGAAATCGTCGAATACGTGCTGAACTTTGCCTTCTTCATCAATCAGGAAGCTGATGCGGTGGATGCCGTCGTAGGTTTTACCCATAAAGGATTTTTCACCCCATACGCCAAACTCTTCGCACACTTTGTGATCTTCATCAGATAGCAAGGTGAAATTAAGCACTTCTTTTTCTACAAAGCGGGAAAGTTTTTCTGGTTTATCGGTGCTGATACCGAGCACTTCTACGCCCAATTTTTTCAATTCATCCATATTGTCGCGCAGTCCACAGGCTTGAACGGTACAGCCTGGAGTCATGGCTTTTGGATAAAAATAGACTAAAACTTTCTGACCTTGGAAGTCGGTCAAGCTGATTTGCTCACCATCTTGATCTAACAAGGTAAATTTAGGAGCGATGCTACCGGCTTTCAATGGGCTCATTACTGCTCTCCGTCTTTATCTTCATGCAGGGAATAGTTCACCACGTTTATACTGCCTTGCGCACTGAGCTCTGTACAGAGCTTCTCAAAAGCTTGCTCAATACTTTCTGCATCTTGGCTGGCAGGGCTGTGTGCTGTGATTTGAATATACAATTTTGGCGCCGCGGAGTCTTGGCTTAGTTGGGTTTTAGAAACCAGTTCGGCAATATTCATTTGGTGCGAATCGAACAAGTCGGTGAAGCGCTCGATGATGTGCGGGGAGTCTTTGACTTCAACCTGCACCCATACGGTGGCTGGCATGGTTGGGCGTTCATGCCACGTTGTGCGTTTCATCACGATCAGTAAATCCATCTCAACGCCCTTGAGCGGTAAAGTCGATTCAATGAGGGTAATCGCATTCCAGCTACCGGATAACAGCATGATAAAAGTAAACTCTTCGCCCAACATTGCCAAACGGCTGTCTTCAATATTGCATCCGCAGCTGCTCACGTGGCGGGTGATATTATTGACGATACCGGGGCGATCTGCGCCTAAGGCTGTAATGACTAAATAGTGTTGATTGGGCTGTGGCAAGAGCATTCTTCCTGACTTTGTGATGGTGTCCCAAGGTAAACACAAAAAAAACGCCTCGACAAGCAGTTAGCACATAGATGTTTACTTGCTTTGCGATCGCTTTCAAAAGTACCATGAGGAACCTGTTTGTGGAGGGACTGTCAATGTTCACGGGAAGTATTGTTGCGCTGGTTACGCCGATGGATGACAAAGGTCAGGTCGATCGCGCTAGCTTGAAGAAATTGATTGATTATCATGTGTCCAGCGGGACGTCTGCGATTGTATCCGTAGGAACCACCGGCGAATCTGCCACGCTAAACCACGACGAGCACGTCGATGTGGTGCTACAGACGCTGGATCTTGCTGATGGCAGAATCCCTGTGATTGCTGGCGCTGGAGCAAATGCTACCACGGAAGCGATTGCTTTGACCGAGCGCTTCAATAATACGGGCGTCGTTGGTTGCTTGACGGTCACGCCGTATTACAATAAGCCAATGCAGGAAGGTTTGTTCCAGCACTTTAAAGCTATCGCTGAACACACTGATTTACCACAGATTTTGTATAACGTACCTTCGCGTACGGGATGCGATATGCTGCCAGAAACGATTGCGCGTTTGGCAGAAATTAAAAATATTGTTGCTGTAAAAGAAGCGACCGGGAACTTAAGTCGTGTTAGTCAGATCCAAGAACTGGTCAACGACGATAGCTTTATTTTGCTAAGCGGCGATGACGCAACGGCTCTGGACTTTATGCAACTGGGTGGTCAGGGCGTTATTTCTGTCACAGCAAACGTCGCTGCGCGTGAAATGGCTGAACTCTGTAAGCTTGCCGCCGAAGGTGATTTTGCTAAAGCGCGTAAGCTGAACCAGCGTTTAATGGCGCTGCATCAACAGTTATTTGTAGAAGCAAACCCGATACCGGTGAAATGGGCCTGTAAGGTATTGGGACTCATAGCAACCGACACGATGCGTTTACCAATGACGCCAATTAGCGATAAGGCTCGTCCTGTCGTAGAACAAGCGCTTAAACACGTCGGCTTGCTGTAACTCTTAGGGAGATTGAATGGCTTACTTAGTACAAAAGTCGGCGGTAGCGACTGTCGTTGGCATTTCTTTGGTGATGATGCTGTCTGCATGCTCGACCGATCAGCGCTATAAGCGTCAGGTGAGCGGCGATGAGGCTTATCTTGATGCCTCAACGCTGTCCGAATTGAAAACGCCAGCTGGGATGATTCTGCCGGTGCAAAACGGTGCCTATGATGTGCGCTTAAATGTGGCTCAAGGCAACGTAGGCAAGGCGTTGGATATTCGACCACCGGCGCAGCCATTGGCTCTGCTGAACGGTTCGCGTGGCCAGTTTGTTAATGGCGCAGCGATTGTCTTAGTAGAGAGCACACCGGGAGCAAGTAGCCTGTGGTCTCAGGTTGCGCAGGCAGTACAAGGGTTAAATTACCCGATTGCCAGCCGTAACGATGCGGGACAAACGCTGACTACCGACTGGATTAATTTCCAGCGTGGCGATGAAGACGTGCAGTATCAGGGGCGCTATCAGGTGACTGTGCAGCCACAGGGTTACCAAACAGCCGTTGTCGTTAAGTCCTTGGGCTTGAAGCAGGGCGATACGGCGATCACTGAGGATTCACAGACTCAGCGTTACGCGGTTTCGGTGCTGAACGATATTGTCAGTGGTTTGGATAAATATCAAACCGATCAGGCTAATGCGCGTGCCAATCGTCAGGTAGGCGATATTGATGTGCAGAGCGGCGCTGATGATACGGGCCTACCGGTGTTGATTGCGCGCGCGCCTTACACTGCGGTTTGGGATCGTCTACCGGCCACGCTTGAACACATCGGTATGAAAGTGACCGATCGTAGCCGTCCACAGGGTACAATCTCCGTGACCTACAAATCGATCGGAAGCAGTAGCTGGGACGATCTGGGCGCGAAAGATCCTGAGCTGAAAGAAGGTGATTATAAGATTCAGGTCGGCGATTTAGATAACCGTACCAGTCTGCAATTCCTTGACAGCAAAGGGGCTCCACTGAGCCAGTCGCAGAACGATGCGTTGGTGAGTGTGTTCCAAGCTGCGTTTGCGAAAGTAAAAGTTAGCCAGTAATCGCGCAAACCATAGAAATGTAAAAAGGGGCTTCGGCCTCTTTTTTTATTTCATTTTTTTAATGCGCAATCGTTTGGCTGGCGTATAATGCCCCTAAATTGATGCGCTTTGACCCAAAGCTGCTGATTTCATTTTTTATGTTCTTAAACCTATGGAGTAAGCAAAATGCAAAAGCTCGCTGAGTTGTATCGCGGCAAAGCAAAAACCGTGTACACCACTGAAAACCCGGATTTGCTGATTCTTGAGTTCCGAAATGATACATCAGCACTGGATGGCCAGCGCATTGAGCAGTTTGATCGTAAAGGTATGGTTAACAACAAATTTAACCATTTCATCATGAGCAAACTGGAAGAGGCGGGGATCCCGACTCAGATGGAGCGCTTACTCTCTGATACTGAAGTGCTGGTGAAAAAGCTGGAAATGGTTCCGGTTGAATGCGTGATCCGCAACCGTGCCGCAGGCTCGCTGGTGAAGCGTTTGGGAATTGAAGAGGGGACGCCTCTCAATCCGCCACTATTCGATCTGTTCCTGAAAAACGACGCCATGCACGATCCGATGGTGAATGAATCATACTGTCGTACCTTTGGCTGGGTGAGCGAAGAAAACTTAGCCACCATGAAAGCATTGAGCTACAAAGTTAACGATGTGCTGAGCAAGATTTTTGGTGATGCGGGACTGATTCTGGTCGATTTCAAACTCGAATTTGGCTTGTTTAAAGGCCAAGTTGTTCTGGGTGATGAGTTCTCACCAGACGGTAGTCGCCTGTGGGATAAAGCAACGCTGAACAAGATGGATAAAGACCGCTATCGTCAGAGTTTGGGCGGTCTGATTGAAGCCTATGAAGAAGTCGCACACCGCATCGGTGTAAAGCTTGATTAAGCCTCCCGCTAAAAAAACCGTGTAAAACAGCAGAGGCGATAGCCTCTGTTGTCATTTTTATGGCCTGCCAATCAGTTGAAATACCACATATCTTTATCTGCAATGATGTATTTCATTATCTGATTCCTCCTTTTTATGGTATTCGCGCCAGCAATTTCCTACCATTAAGGCATCATGTAATTTCTGAGGTTTAACTATGCGCTGGCAAGGGCGTCGCGAAAGCGACAACGTTGAAGATCGACGTGGAGATTCCACGGGTTCGTCCGGTGGTTTAGGTGGCGGTGGTTTTCGTGTGCCGCGTGGTAAAGGTGGATTGGTTCTGCTGGTGGTTGTACTGGTCGCGGGATATTACGGTGTAGACTTAACGCCGCTGCTTAACGGTGAAGCACCCGTTCGTCAAACCCAGACTCAAAGCCAACAGGCTAATTCGCCAGAAGATAATCAGATGGCTAAGTTTACTTCTGTGATTTTGGCTTCAACCGAAGACACGTGGAGCCAGCTATTCCAGAAAATGGGGAAACAGTATCAAGATCCTAAACTGGTACTCTATCGTGGTGCCACTCGCACTGGGTGTGGTACGGGTCAGTCCGTAATGGGGCCTTTTTATTGTCCGGCAGATAAAACTGTGTATATCGATCTCTCTTTCTACCAAGAGATGAAAGATAAGCTGGGTGCTGATGGTGATTTTGCTCAGGGTTATGTGGTCGCGCACGAGGTTGGGCACCATGTACAAAACCTGCTGGGCATTGAGCCGAAAATTCGGCAGATGCAGCAAGGGACAAGCAAGGCTGAACAAAATCGACTCTCGGTGAAAATGGAACTTCAGGCTGACTGCTTCGCTGGCGTGTGGGGACATTTCATGCAGAATCAGCAAGTGCTGGAGCAGGGCGATCTGGAAGAGGCTCTGAATGCTGCTCAGGCTATCGGTGACGATCGTTTACAACAGCAGAGCCAAGGACGAGTGATCCCAGATAGTTTTACCCACGGCACATCTGAACAACGCTATACATGGTTTAAGCGCGGTTTTGACAGCGGTAATCCAAATAGCTGTAATACCTTCGCATCAGCTAATTGATCACGGTATTCATACCCTGCACATTTATATGTGTGGGGTATTAAATCAACGTGACAGCGCCGCCGTACGCAAGTAATTCGCGTATAATCATCCGCTATCTTTGCTGACAACGTAGACTCTCATGCCGCTTTCTTCTTCTATTCCCTCAATGCAGCGAGCCGGTATTCGCCGTTTACTCATCGTTAGCGGTGATACCGATTGGCACCAGCAGGTTATTGCAGAGATTTTACCCACGCTGTGTTCATCGCTTCTGTGGGTTGGGGAAAGCGCGCTGCAAGGGGTTAGGTCTATTGCTCCCCATCTCGCCAAAGGCGTATTGGGGCAAGAGCTTGGTCACGTGATTTTTAATGCAGCAGCAGGATTTCATGCGGAAGCGCTAGCCGCTGTGGCGGGAGCCATCAGCGCAGGGCATTGGCTTATTATATTAGTTCCTGAATGGGAACAGTGGGATAGCCAATCGGATCTTGATAGTTTGCGTTGGAGTGAGCAGCCTGAACCTATCGCTACCCCTCATTTCGTTCATCATTTTCAACGGATTACGCTAGAACAGCTGGAAATTGCTATCTGGAAGCAAAATAGCGAGAAAGAAATCCCTGCGCTGAAACGACGCCCTGAGTGGTTGCGCCCAAATGGATTGCCTACGGCCGAGCAGACATATATTTTGCAGGCGCTGTTGAACGATAAACAGCCTATTAACGTTGTGATTGGTGAGCGTGGCAGAGGAAAATCAACGCTGGCGGGGATGCTGGCAGAACGCGTAAAGGGCAAATGCTGGGTAACTGGCCCAAGCAAAATAGCAACGCAAATATTGTCACAACGAGGCGAGGGGATTGAATTCTATGCGCCAGATGCGCTGCTAGAACAATGCCGACAGCAGGCGCCTGTGGATATTGATTGGTTACTAATTGATGAAGCCGCAGCAATCCCTGCACCTATGCTACGTGAACTGATTGCATTTTTCCCCCAGGTTTTATTAACCACAACCGTACAAGGATATGAAGGTACCGGGCGTGGTTTTCTACTTAAATTCTGTGCTTCCCTGCCATCTTGCTGCACCTATTTATTAGATCAGCCGATGCGTTGGGCCATCAGCGATCCCGTCGAGTCTTGGTTAAAGTCTTTGCTGTTGTTTGAGGAGCCACAAGAACCACAAGTACAGAATCTAGAGTTTAAATCGGAAAAGCTGAGTCAGTCTGAATGGCTGTCTTACCCAAAGAAGATGTGCGATTTTTATATGCTCCTCACGAGTGCGCACTACAAAACGACGCCGCTAGATTTGCGTCGGTTAATGGATGGTGTGGGAAACCATCTGTATGGCAGCTTTGCCGGCGACGTTATTGCGGCAGCGCTATGGATGGTTGATGAAGGTGGTTTAGATGAATCACTGGCTAAAGCTGTTTGGGCCGGCGAGCGTCGGCCTAAAGGTAGTTTAGTTGCCCAATCACTCGCAGCCCATGGTGGTCAATGGCAGGCGGCAGTATTGCGTTCTCGTCGAATAAGTCGAATTGCGGTATTTCCAGCATGGCGACGCCAAGGGGTTGCGAAATCGTTGGTGAACTCGGCTGTTCAACAAGCTCGAGAAGAAGGGCTAGACTACGTATCTGTTAGTTTTGGGTATACACCAGAGCTTTATCATTTTTGGCAGCAATGTGGTTTTGAACTCGTGCGTTTTGGCACTCACCTTGAGGCAAGTAGCGGTTGCTATACTGCGATGGCAATATTGCCTTTCAATGAAAACTCGCGATCACTTTTGGATAAACTGCGACTGAGATTACGGCGTGATGGATACTTTATCCAACAAAAGCTCAAACTTCAGCTGCCGCTGAGGGTGGTAAAAGATCTGTCCCTGAACCATGATGATTGGGATGAACTTCACGGTTTTGCGTATTCTTCTCGCCCGCTTGATGTTTCTATTTATGCGCTAATTAGATGTGCGGATAAGCTTTCCAATAATGCTGGTAATTGCATTCTTAATGATTTTATTAATGAGAGTGATAGCGTGGAGTTATTGTGTGAAAAATACAAACTATCGGGGAAAAAAGTGCTCGTAGCTATGCTAAGAAATATTATATCTCATTTTATAAAACATTCTGAAAAATAAGTTGGAGAGTTGCCTTTTATGGTGCGTGTATTATTAATGATGTCACTTTAATTCTTTGTTTTTTCTTTTTAATTTCTTTATTTGTTTGGTGTTTGTTTTTGTTTAATTCATGATTAAAATAATTGATATTATTAACTGGTATTCTAAAATATTTTTATTTTTAGTTAATTTAAATTGTTATCTATTTAAACTGTTTTTTTAGTTGAATTAAATTTACCTCTTAATTATTATTTAATTCCGCTGAACTTTAGCGAACGCACTTTCAAATGGCTGTATATATTTTAAAAGTATCAACAATTCATAACTATATTCATCTCTGATGGGTTATGGATTAACGTTACCTATAATGAGGGAATAACAGATGTCTTCTTGGAAGAAAAAGACGGCTATATCGCGTCTAGCATTGGCTTGCTCGATGGCTATCGCGGCGCAAGCTGCAGTGGCTGCTACAAATGATATTTCAGGTACTACATACGAAACATACGGCCATGATCTTGGTTACGGCAATCATGTTCTTGCAACACCAGGCAGTTCTGTTGATGAATATGTAGATTTTGATGGTTATGTTGGCTGGAATAATACAACAGACGGATATTACGGTGGTGATATCTATCCAGTAATCAATAAATCTGTCGTTAATGGCGTTATCTCAACCTATTATCTTGCTTACGATTCAATCAGCGACAATGACACTTTAAATATCACTAACAGTACTATTCACGGTATGGTCACATCATCTTGTGTAACTGATGAATGTGCTAATGATATTGACCATCAGTTGGGTACACTGCAGCTGACCGTTGATAATTCAACGATCGATGATACCTATGAGCATTATGATTATGACGTGACTAACAATGATGTTCGCGATCACGATCTTTATAATACCTACGGATTGGGTAATGCAATTACTCTGGATCAGGAAGCAAATGTTGTTATCCAGAATAATTCCCACATCGCAGGTATTACCCTAACGCAGGGATATCATTGGGCTGATGATGTTACCAATAATCCAGCAATCTTTACCGATACTCTGACGGTTAAAGATTCTGTTGTCACTTCAGGTGCGTATTCTGAGCTGGATAAAGATGGTTTTTATGGTCAATCAGCCAGACCAAGTGACTATTCAAGCAGCGCTTATCTGAATGCTGATGATGTTGCATTGGCTGTGATCGCCAACCCTAATTCCGATAATTCAATGCAGACTACGGCAACGTTTGATCATTCAACATTGACTGGTGATGTTATTTTCTCCAGCAACTTCGATCAGAATTTCTATGCTCATGGTTATGATTCTAATGGCGATGGTGTTCGCGATACCAACGGCTGGGATGACCAAGACTCATTGAGCCTGAAATTAGATAATGGCAGTAAATGGGTAGGCGCTGCTGCATCACTGAGTATGGTTGATAGCGATGGTAATGGTGTTTACGATTCATATGCTCGTGGTACTGATGCAACTGCTGATCTGTATGATTATGCGGCGAACAGCATTTGGCCGGGATCGACGTACAGCTATGACGACCCTACAACTGCTGTTGATGAATCTGGCTATGTAGTGGGTAACTCTGTTTACCAGAGTGGGCTGTTTGACGTTACTCTGGATCACGGATCTGAGTGGGACACTCGCAAAGCTTCCAACATTGACACGCTAACTCTCAACAATGGTTCGCAGGTTAACGTTGAAAACTCAAGCTTAGTTGCTGATAGTATCACCTTAAATAATGCATCATCGATGCAGATTGGTGATAGCAATGGCGCTGGTTATACCGACTACAATGGTTATACCTCTGGTGTTGCAACTAACGCACTGAACATCAACAGCGGCAGCCAGGTTAAACTGACTGAAGAAACTGCGTCTCTGTATGCTAATACGATCACTGTCACCAACGGCGGCGAACTGAACTTAGGCTTAGGACAGACCGACACTCACAGCCTGATATTAAGCGATGGCGGTGTCCTGAATGTAGGTAGCCGTGAATACGTCTTGAATTCAGATATGGGTAATGCGCGTTATGTTACTAATGACGTAAATGCGACGGGTTATGACCATGGTGTCGTGGCTATTAACTCTGACGGTCACTTAGCGGTTAACGGCGACGTGAGCGGCAACTACAACGTGCGTATTGATAACGCAACCGGCCAAGGCTCTATTGCTGATTACAAAGATAAAGAAGTTATCCGCGTATACGACAATAATGCTGACACACACGCAACCTTCACTGCGGGCAACAAAGCTGATTTGGGTGCGTACACCTATGAAGCGCAGCAACGTGGCGATACTGTTGTTCTGAACCAGCGTGAATTGACCGATGCGGCTAACATGGCGCTGAGCATTCCTTCTGCGAATGCCAATATCTGGCATATGGAACAGGATACTCTGGAACGTCGCCAGACCCAGACTCGTGATAGCGTGGGTGATGCCGGTGGTGCATGGGTAAGCTACTTTGGTGGCCATGTAGACGCTAACGGCGGCGCGGTTAACTACGATCAGGATATCAACGGCGTTATGATTGGTGTTGATAAAGTGATCGACGGCAACTACGCAAATTGGCTGATTGGTATGTCTGCAGGCTTTGCCAAAGGCGATATTAACGACCATAGCGGTAGCGTCGATCAGGATAGCCAATCTGCTCGTATCTACTCTTCAGCTAAATTTGATAACAATATCTTCTTGGATTCATCATTGAGCTACGCACATTACAGCAACGATTTGGATGCTGATATGAGCAACGGCGACCATACTTCAGGTTCAACCAGCAGCGACGGTTGGGGCTTCGGTCTGAAACTGGGTTATGACATTGCACTTGATACCCAAGGTAAACTGAGCCCGTATGCGAGCGTTTCAGGCCTGTTCATGGATGGCGATAGCTATCGTACCAGCAACGGTATGGCTGTTAACGATCAAAGCTACGACAGCATGCGTTATGAGGCGGGTATCAATGCTAACTACCGCTTCAACTATGCAAACGAGCAGTCTCTGACTCCGTACTTCAATCTGGCTTACGTTTATGACGATGCTGGCAGCAATCACGGCAAAATCAACGGCGACAAGATTGATAACGGTCAAGGTGGTTCTGCAGTGCGCGTCGGTGCAGGCGGACAGTTTAACTTCACTAAGAACTTCAGCACTTACGCTGGTTACAGCTACTTGGGCGGCAGCGATGTTGACCAACCATGGGCTGTTAACGCTGGCGTGAAATACAGCTGGTAATCCATTCATACTAGGAGATAGCTGTATGCAGAGGTTATTGCTAGCGTCCAAGTGATAACTTTTGTGCTGAAAGGATTTCGGGCAGTTATCTGGTATGAACTCCCTCTGTAGCTTCGGCTACAGAGGGAACTCCAATGAATGAAATGGCCTCTCTAAAGAGGCCATTTTTTTGCATTATTTTCTGCTCGTAGAATCAGAGGATTGTGCAAAAAAATAGAACAACATCATCAGGGAAACCCGATTTTCCTGTGAATTCTTCGGCGTATAGTACTCTTCAACAGATGATGTCGATGAATGACATCTTTTTATCCAGCGAGGAGTATCTAATGAAACACGAACATCATGTTGTCCAAAGCCCTGCAACACCGGCAGAGCAGCTGATTTTGCTGTTTCATGGCGTTGGTGATAACCCTGTCTCAATGGGAAGCATTGGCGAGTATTTTGCCCAAGCGTTTCCACATTCACTGGTTGTCAGCGTAGGTTCTCCGCATTTGATCCCAGGTGGTCAGGGGCTACAGTGGTTTTCCGTGAACGGTGTGACGGAAGAGAATCGTATCGAGCGCGTTAATCAAGCGATGCCACAGTTTATTGATATCGTGCGATATTGGCAGCGCGTTGCTGATGTGAATCCAGCTGCAACGGCGCTAGTCGGTTTTTCGCAAGGGGCTATTATGGCTTTAGAAGCCGTGAAAGCCGTATCAAATTTAGCAGGAAGAGTCGTGTCGTTTAGCGGTCGCTTTGCAGCATTGCCAGAGAAAAGTTTGGGCGATACCGTAGTGCATATGATTCATGGTAGCGAAGATCGGGTGATTGCCATTGAAAATGCGCAACACGCGGCAGAAAAAATGCGTGAGCAGGGTTCTGATTTTACTTTGGACATCGAGCCGATTGGCCATGCAATTGATCAGAATATGATGGATTTGGCGCTTGAGCGTTTACGTGCATATATCCCTCAACGCTACTGGGATGAAGCTATAAGTGGGAAACGTGGCGATCTGATTGCGTTTAAATAATTATTTGTTTAATAAACAAAGGGCAACGTAAGTTGCCCTTTGTTATATGGAGAGAAGAACGACGGCTTATTGTTTTTTGGGCCAGTCGTCGTCCTTGTCCCATTCTGCGTTATTGTCACGATGCGGAGGTAACTCAGGCTTATTGCTCAAAAAACTTTTGTGATCGACTTTGAGCAAGGCTTTCATACCATTCCAGACCATCCCAATCAGCACTAGCAGGATTATCCACCAGTAATCGGCTAACCATTGCATGGTTGCCCCCTGTCTTTTACGGTAATAAAACGAGAAAAAACGTCGGACAGATGAGGGATTAGCCAATCTGAACCGGCAATATGCTGCCCTTGCCAGGCATTTTTAAGCACATCCTCAGTAAGCTGATGTTCCGCTAACGTTGAAAGTGGCCGGTAGCTAAGATGCCACGGTTCTACTGCAACACCTTGTTCTCCATCACTAAATGGACGATAGAAACCAAATTGCTCCATATTATCTGTTAACCATTGGCTCAACGCAGAGAAATAACCGCCTTCAAGATATTCCCATGGCTCTAACTGAAGCTTTTTACCCTCAGGTAGAAGGTCGGGATCGTAGATGTCAAGATCGGTTCCCCAGTGATGCCGGCTAGCTCCGGGCAGCGCAGACCAGCGTAAAATGGCACAGCACAGTTCCCCTTCGGTCAGCGTTCTGATATCTAACGGCTGACTATTTTCGTCAAGAACGGCGCGCTCACCTTCGAATTTGGCATTCCAAATGGTCTGTTGACGAGCGAAATCTCTAAACGTACTTGCGGGTTGTAAATTAAATCCCGCATTTTTTGCAGCGCGCTGCAATGCTTGAAAAGCCTCAACGGCTTCAGGCTGCAAACGATGATGCCCACAGAGCACGGCAAGATGCTCTGTGCTTTGTCCGGTCAGCATTGCCATCGTCATCATACGATGAGTTGCTCCATGATTCTTTGGTACATACGGCTGAGCAATTGCAGGTCAGCCGCATGGACACATTCATCAATTTTATGAATAGTGGCATTGACTGGCCCTAGTTCAACCACCTGAGTGCCCATTTGAGCAATAAAGCGTCCATCAGAAGTGCCCCCGGTTGTCAGCAATTGAGGCGTTATTTCTCCGTAATGCTCAATGGCATTAATAACGGCATCAACCAGATGACCACGCGGGGTCAAGAAGGGTAACCCTGATACATTCCATTCTAATTTATAATTTAACTGATGGCGATCTAGCAGGTCTTTTACGCGGGCCTTTATGGATTCTACGGTGGATTCGGTGCTGAAACGGAAATTAAACTGTACATAAAGCTCGCCGGGGATCACGTTATTGCTCCCCGTTCCTGCCGCCATATTGGCAATCTGCATGCTGGTTGGCGGGAAAAATTCATTGCCTTGATCCCAGATTTCATTCACAAGCTCGTGAAGCATGGGAGTCGCTTTATGAATAGGGTTATCAGCAAGGTGTGGGTAGGCGACATGACCTTGAATGCCATGTATGTAGAGATTTGCGGTCATTGACCCTCGACGGCCATTTTTGACGACGTCCCCAACTCTTTCGGTGCTAGAAGGCTCTCCCACCAAGCAATATTCTACTTTTTCTTTTCTCGCTATCAGCTGCTCAACCACTTTAACCGTGCCGTTTACCGCGCTGGCTTCTTCATCTGAAGTGATCAAAAAGGCGAGTCGACCTTGATGCTGTGGGTTTGCTTCGACAAAACGCTCAGCCGCAACCACCATCGCTGCCAATGAACCTTTCATGTCAGCGGCTCCTCGACCATAGATCATGCCGTCGCGTAAGGTGGGTTCATAGGGCGGGTTAGTCCATTTTGACTCGTCGCCGCTTGGAACAACGTCGGTATGACCCGCGAATGCCAGCGTAGGGCCTTTACCGCCACGGCAGGCCCAAAAATTTCGGGTATCACCAAAGGTCATGTCTTCAATGCTAAAGCCAACCGCTTTGAGACGGTCAATTAACAGATCTTGGCAGCCCGCATCTTCGGGGCTAACGGAACGGCACTTTATTAGCTGCTGAGTGAGCTCAAGAACAGGGCAGGTCATCGTATTTTCTCCTCAGCTAAAAATTGTGTGTATTGATCTGGATTAAATCCCAACAACATGCGGTGGTTGTGGACGAGCAATGGGCGCTTGATGATTGCTGGCTGTGCCAGCATTAATTCAGCAGCGGAATCAGCGTTATTGATGCTTTGGCGCACTGATTCATTGAGCTTACGCCAGGTTGTGCCGCGAGTATTAAGCAGTGCTTCCCAACCCAATTGTTCGATAAAGGTGCGTAGAAGTTTCGCATCTAGCCCATCGGCTCGGTAATCATGAAATTGATAGGCGACCTGCTGTTCTTCCAGCCACTTTTTCGCTTTTTTGATCGTGTCGCAGTTTTTAATGCCGTAAAGATAAAGAGACGTATTTTCTGAGTGTGCTGTCATATGGCAGAGTCCCTGTGTTTTAGCTCACGATCTGGCAAATTATTTTATTACTGTGCAGATCGTGATTTGCTCATGTTGTTAAATTATTTAACACATAATGCGGGAAAAAGAGCTCTCGATCCAGAGTGTTAGCCCTAAGAGTGCTCCGACTATGTCAATTTGATCTGTGTGCTTACCTTAATTGCGGTGCCTAGCCATCATATTGATAGAAATATCGAATAGGTCAATTATTCACCGTTGGTCTCTAAAAGGTTATCATGTGCGGGTACTAACTATGTAGGCCACAAAAGACGTAAATATGATTGATACAGAACTGAGCAACTGGAAAGCGTTTATCGACGCCATGTTGCAAAACAAGCACCAGTAATTCTGAAACTGGTCGGGCAGTAAGCTAGTTATGGGTAGTGAGTTTGAGGCAGTCGGCAATGAAGTGATCGTTTTAAGCCCATTTCAGTAATAACTTTGTGATAAGCCAAACACCAAGGGTCATATCCCATAAAAAAGGCAGCCAACCGGCTGCCTTTTCTCATCGGTTACTTTTCATTCGGCGGGACGATCTCTTCAGGCTCAATCGCTGATGCGGTTTTCCCTGGAAAACGGCGACGAACTAAAATGAAGAACACCGGTACGAAGAAGATAGCAAGGAAGGTAGCGGTGAACATTCCTCCTAATACGCCAGTGCCGACAGCATGTTGGCTGCCCGAGCCTGCGCCGTGGCTGATTGCCATCGGTAATACGCCAAAGATAAATGCCAATGAGGTCATCAAAATTGGGCGTAGTCGTAGCCGGCAGGCTTCCAGCGTGGCTTCTAATAAGTCTTTACCGGAACGATGTAGTTCATTGGCGAATTCAACAATTAAGATCGCATTTTTAGCGGAAAGACCAATGATGGTGAGCAAACCGACTTGGAAATACACATCGTTCTCCAGACCACGGATCCACGTCGCGCATACCGCTCCTAAAACTCCTAAAGGTACGACGAGCATGACGGAGAAGGGGATCGACCAGCTTTCGTATAATGCGGCCAGGCACAGGAATACCACCAGCAATGAGATGGCGTAAAGCGCTGGTGCTTGCGCACCGGAGAGGCGTTCCTGATAAGACATCCCCGTCCATTCCAAACCAATACCATTGGGCAACTGGCTGACAAGGCGCTCCATAATATCCATCGCCGTACCGGTACTCACGCCCGTTGCCGCTTCCCCAACGATTTCCAATGCTGCGTTACCGTTATAGCGTTCAAGTCGTGGTGAACCCGACGTCCATGTGCTGTTGGCGAAGGCGGAGAACGGCACCATCGCACCACTGCTATTGTTCACGTACCAACGATAAATATCGTCCGGCAACATACGATAAGGGGCCGCACCCTGAACATATACTTTTTTAACGCGGCCTCGGTCGAGGAAGTCGTTGACGTAGGTCGAGCCCCACGCCGTTTTCAAGGTGCTGTTGATATCATCAATATTAACGCCAAGCGCCTGTGCCTTGCGCTGGTCAATGTTTACCTGCAACTGTGGGCTATCATCCAACCCGTTGTGGCGAACTCGCGTCAAGAGAGGTTCTTTCGCTGCGGCAGCCAGCAGCGTATCACGCGCTTTCATCAGTTCAGCATGGCCGAGGCCCGCATGGTCTTCCAGTTCCATATCAAAACCGGCAGAGTTGCCTAAACCGGAGATCGCTGGCGGGCTGCTGGCAAACACTCTCGCTTCTTTAATTTTACCAAATGCCGTTGTTGCGCGATCAATAATGGCAAACGACGTGTCATCAGGCCCGGTGCGCTCGTCCCAATGCTTTAAACGGACAAACATACGCGCCACATTCTGACCATTACCCCCAGGCCCAGAGCCAATAATTGAGAAGACGGAAACAACGTTTTTCTTCTCATCCTGCAACAGATAGTTTTCAACTTTCTCGACCACTTTAAGCGTTTGTTGCTGTGTTGAACCCACAGGCAACTGGATCTGGGTCATGAAGACCCCTCGGTCTTCGAGCGGTAAGAATGACGTTGGCAAGCGGGTGAATGCGAGTGCTAGACCGACAATAATCAGTAGATACAGCAGCATGGTTTTACCGCTGTTACGAATGACGCGGGCAACACCATTTTCATATTGGCGAGTACTGCGATCAAATACGCGGTTAAACCAGCCAAAGAAACCTCGCTTTGTATGAACTTGCCCCTGTTTAATCGGTTTAAGCAGGGTGGAGCACAGCGCAGGAGTAAGAATAAGCGCAACTAAAACAGAGAAAACCATCGCGGAAACAATGGTGATGGAGAACTGGCGGTAAATGGCACCGGTGGTGCCACCGAAAAAGGCCATTGGTACAAACACCGCGGATAGCACCAGTGCAATACCGACTAGAGCACTCTGGATCTGCGCCATGGATTTTCGCGTCGCTTCCCTAGGCGATAACCCCTCTTCGGCCATGACACGCTCGACGTTTTCGACGACGACGATCGCATCATCCACCAATAATCCGATGGCTAGCACCATGGCAAACATCGTGAGCGTATTGATGCTGTAGCCAAAGGCGTAAAGCACCGCATACGTGCCTAGCAGAACGACAGGCACGGCGATGGTTGGGATAAGCGTGGCGCGGAAATTTTGCAAGAACAGATACATCACCAAAAAGACGAGGAAAATTGCTTCAAATAGCGTTTTAACTACGTCCTCGATCGATGCCTGTACAAACGGTGTGGTTTCGTAAGCATATTCAACCTTCAAGCCGTGGGGGAAATACTGTTCAAGTTCGCCGAGTTTGGCTTTGACTAGCTTGTCGGTGGCTAATTCGTTAGCGCCAGAAGCGAGCTTGATGCTCATCCCCGAGGCTGGCATTCCGTTGTAACGGCTAAGATAGTCATAGTTTTCAGCTCCGAGCTCTACGGTAGCAACGTCACCTAACGTGACGTAAGAACCATCTGCATTGACTCTGAGCGTGATGTCTCGAAACTGTTCCGGCGTTTGCAGCTGGGCTTGAGCATTCATGGTGGCGTTCAGTGCTTGACCATTCACCGACGGTGTTCCGCCTACTTGCCCAACGGCGATTTGATTGTTCTGGGTTTCAATCGCATTAACCACGTTTTGGCTCGTGAGGTTATAGCTATTGAGTTTGTTCGGGTCGAGCCAGATACGCATCGCGTACTGAGAGCCGAAGGCATCGACGCTGCCAACTCCGTCGATACGGCTAATTGGATCTTGAAGATTACTGGCTACGTAATCGGCGATATCCTGTCGCGTCATGCTGTGGTCAGTTGACACAAACGCCACGGTCATCAGGCTGTTATCACCCGATTTTGAAACCGTAATCCCTTGTTGTTGTACGTCTTGCGGCAGCTTACGCGTGGCGCCTTGCAGCTGGTTTTGAACCTGCTGCATGGCTTCGTTGGGGTTTATTCCTGCCTGAAATGTCAGCGTGATTGTTGCACTGCCGGTGCTGCTGCTTTGGGAGGACATATAGAGCAAACCGTCCAATCCCGTCATATTTTGTTCAATGATCTGGGTGACGGTATTCTCAAGTGTTTGCGCTGATGCACCAGGATAAGATGCGCTAATGCGTACCGTTGGCGGCGCTAGATTGGGGTACTGCTCAACGGGCAACGAGTTAATTGCTAACAACCCGGTTAGGCTGATGATAATGGCGATAACCCAGGCAAAAATTGGGCGATCGATAAAGAAATTAGCCACGGGTGAATACCCTCATAACGCTTACTCTTATGCTTGAAAGTGGAAGTCTAGACGTAAACCGATCCATGCTAACGCACTTTATCCTGTTGGCGGGTTCAAAACGTGGAGAAAAAAAGGAGAAATGGTAAATATTTTTTCGTGTCGTATGAATTTACTGCAGTTATTCTCTTTAACTGTATGCTTGCGTAAAATTCATACAAAAATATAGCGTCGCCCTGTCGAAACAGGACGGCGAATTTTAGCGCAATTCCATTTTGACTGTAACGTTACCTTCAAATTTTCCAGGTTGTGGGCGATTTGAGGTAGTACTGACCGGTGCTGCTTTCATGCTGATTTTGCCATTTCCCTGTGTATCCAGCGTGACGGGCAAATCAAGCGAACCATCTAATACCACATTGTTATCATTTTGATCATACATGCGCACGCCAACATCATTGCGATTAAGCATTCTGGCAATTAGGTTATTGCTGTCTGGAGTAACGCCTTGATCGGCGCTAAGGCTAAATTTGATCTTTCCTGCGTTCGCTGCGGCAGGATCGTCGCAGTGGTAGGAGATATCAACGTTTTTAAGCGTGTAGCTAGCCGGTGGCTGGCCTTGGGCAACGAATTGCGAGGTCACAATATTGCCTAGTTGCACTTCAATCGTGCTGCCTGCATTAATCGTACAGGTGAGCGGTGCGGAGATTTTGCCTGATATCCGAATATTAGAGACCTGTTTGGTATCGCTGAGAGAGCAATAGTTACCCATAGAGAGACAGGAATAATTTTGGGCAACAATCGTTGGTGGGATGATCTCTTCGCCTAAAATGGCTGTTTTAACGTAAACGCTGAGGGCGATGACATTCCATTTAAAGCCTCTTTTCGTTGTACTCCCATCAGTAGGTCGGGTTGCGTCACTGCAAATGTCGGCAGTACCTTCAGTGGGTTTTAGCGATGGTTCGTTAACTTTAGCCATACTCGAGAATGGAGTTGGGTAAGTGTTGATGCTGATTGGCTGTAAACCGCCTCCGTCTGGTGAGTTTATTGAGTCGGTATAGCCAGTGATGTCGACGTCGAGATGATCGGTTAAATAACCATAGCCAGTTCGCCCTGAAGGAAGTGTGCTACCAACCGCCGTAGTTTCGTAAATGATAGTGTTAGAGTAAAGATTCTTTGGACAAGCACAGTTGGCGGTTACCGATGGCCCATCACCGATAATATGGTCATTAATATTAATCGTGCTCCCATTCTTGTTTTGCCCAGACGGTATTTCGCTGTTGATATTAATGCTGTAATCAGCAAGCGTGGAGAAACATCCTTGCAGCACGGTTGTTGCTGCCTGTGCAAACATGGGGAAAAGTATAAATAGTACAAGCAAGATTTTGATTCCCGCACGGTGCACGCTGCGAGTTGGGGTTTTATTCTGCATGATTTGCCTCCGGCTTGCAGAGTGCGCTGGTCTGACGAATTCCGTTAGGTGCTGAGTCAGAAGAGGGGGACAGGACGATACTGGCATGGCAGCGCTGTTGTGCAGAACTTCCCCATGACACGGTCAATGGAATGTTTTCACTAACGCCTGAGAGATACAGTACGCCACGATCGTCAACGATACCGCTCAAAGATAATCCGTCGACGCTGGCTATCGCCCCAAATGGAATAATGCGGCCATCCGGTCGAGTTAATGAGATCAGCGCGCGATAACCCACATGCGCTGTAAACTGTGTACTAACTGCGGCGCTGCGACTAGGAACAACCGTCATCGTTGTTTCATCCGTATCTACATCATCTGGCAGGCTGGTGGTATCGATATAGATAATATTTTCCTGATAAGGCGTTAGAGAAGGGATGATGGCATTGCCAAAGTAGTCGGTTTGTACGCCGCGCTGATTAACAAAACGAACGCCGGATGCGCCTTGTGCGCTGACAATCGCAAACTGATCGCCTAAAGGTTGAGACAGCGTGACACCACTTGGATGAGCAACAACGGCTCCGCTCACGCCGTAGGTTAGCTGCCGAGAGTTGTCGGATGCGTAGTAATAACCCGCATTCAGATTGGCGTATTGAGATCGGTAGCTGCCATAAAGACTACTATTGTCAGTGCCGTCATGGTTGGTGTGGCTCTGTTGTAATGAGTAGCTCAGCCGATCGTCGTCAAGCAAGGTTCCGTTAAGTCCAACGCTATGGCTGGTGTCACCCTGTTTGCTGGTGCTGAGGTTATAGCTAGCCCAGCTTTTGGGCAGCCAGTGTGATAACGGAATGCTGAAGCTTAGCGACAGCATCTGATCGTTCGCGCCATCGCTGGTTTTGCTATAGGTGTAAGCAAGGTTAACGTTGACGTCGCCTATCGTGCGGTTGATGCCCGATGAAATGCTGCGTTCTTTATGCTTAGTTTGCCAATAATCTTGTTGATAGGCTGAAAGATATATACTGCTGTCCAGTACGGTCTGACTAATATTTAGCTGAACTCGACTGCGTTTGTTGTACCGGAATGACCAGTCTAAGTCGTTATTGCTGTCAGCATATTTTTCATTAGCATCGGCAAAATTATAAAAACCACTGGTGGAATAGCGATAGCTCGCCAGTGAAAAGTTAGTGTCCGTTGCCTCTATTTTCTTGGTGTACATTAAGCGCCAAGACTGCCCATCGTGCTGTTCGTTATTATCCAACCGCGCACGAGCCCAAGTTACATCGGTTGAAATTGAGCCCAAATCGCCCAGAACGATGCCAATACCGCCGTTAACCGACTGATAGTCTGATGAAAGGGTAGAACCACCGAAAAGAGTGAGGTAATTATTAAGGCCGTAAATCGCGCTGCCCTGTGCAAACAGCGGTTCATTAGATGCCTGATTATCATCCGCACGATAGCGTGCGAGCGTCATTTCATAGCGAACATTGCCCGGACGTTGCATGACAGCCACGCTGGAGTAAGGCTGAGTGAAACGATGTTCAGTTCCGTCCGCTTCTTTGATGGTGACCTCGAGGTCTGCGCTGTTGGTCGTTGAGTACAGATCCCTAATTTCAAACGCGCCGGGTGCCACGTTAGCCTGATAAATAACGTAGCCATTCTGGCGGATTGAAACCTCCGCATTAGAACTGGCTATACCACGAATGATTGGCGCAAATCCCCGCTGGTTATACGGCAGCATTTGATCGTCAGAAGCAATGTTGATTCCGCGAAACTGCAGGCTATCAAAAACATCGCCCCGGGTGCTGTTTTCACCCGCAATAAACTGTGCTTTTAATTGATGGATATCGTGCTGGATCCACGTATTAATCGTCTGCCACGACTGTGAGTCATCGGATTGTCGCCATGTTGAATAGTTTCGTAAGCGCCAGCCGCCTAGGTTAGCTCCGCTGCGCAGGTTGAGGTATTGGCTGCTATTACTGTTGCTTCCCGTGTTTTCACGCTGTGAGCCAGAGAATGAATAATCGGCAAACAGTACGGGCACGCCGTCATTCCAGCGCGAAGGATCGATGTTTTCATTATGATGCTCATCAATGGCCGCCTGCGGCATGCTGATGAGTAATGTCATGGTATTAAAATCGAACGTTGCCGCGGCAAAAGGAATGTAGTCACCAATAGATTCGCGCAGTGGTTCGCTTTCGGGGAGTTTTGCCAGCTCTGGGTAGGCATCTACTCGTACTCCCCACTTGCGTAGCTGCTGCGGTGTCAGCTGTGGCTGTAGTGCACCGCTTTTGCTGTTAATGTAGGTGACTGATTCCTCATCAACATTCTGTTTATTAATATTTATTTTTGTCTGATAGGTGCCGGGTAACTGCCCATTCTCTTTTGAAAATAGCGATAAATCGATATCCTGCCGTGATAATTCATCCCCCTCAAGCGAGGAGGGCGCAAAGTAAAATTCTTGTGCGTTGACGTTACCCATGGCCACCATAAGCAAACCGCTTAAGGTTTTTAGCATTGGGTGGAATCGCCGAATAGGGCGGGAGACGTTCAGGCGCAGTCCGTTAGCAGCCATTAAGCACCATTAGTCCTGAGTTAAACTTGATGTAAATTCATCTGACGCATTACCGTAGTCAGTAATACAGCGCCATGTCACTTTCGAGCCATTAGCCGTGCCGGGAAGCTGAAATTGCGCCGTTGCTTTCGGGGCTACCATCTCGGTGGTTTTTAATGATGTCGTATTCAGTTTTAAGGTATCGAAAACGCTGTAGTAGTCGCCATTATTTGTAATCTGTAACTGATTTGCCTGCCGGCTGAATTTTAGATTCTTGCAGGCATCAATAGGAGTGCCGCTTAGCCCCGTGGGTCGCCAGAATAATTTCAGCCGTGTTTTATATATCAGTCGTAGAACATTTTTCTCATCGTCACTTTTTGCCATCGCCGGGATAGTGCGCACATTCATATAAAACAAAGATTCTCTGTCGGTAGGCAACGCTTGGCCTGACCACGTAATACGTAGGTTTTGTTCTTTTTGTGGATCAAGCCTGAAAAGCGGCGGCGTAACAATAAAGGGGCCACGCGTTTTTCCATCACCGGTATCAATCCATGACTGAATAAGCCATGGCAGTTCTTTCTCTGTATTTTTCAGTGAAAGCGCCACTTCTTTCTTGTTTGTGTCATAAATAATACGTGTTCGCCCTATTTGAATCCCTGCTGCGTGGCTGAAGGTAGTAAAAGCAAGAATTACAGAGCAAACTTTCAGCCCGATAAGTCGCATGTAAGAGCCTTTTAATAAATGAAAATAATCTTGGAAAAGCCTATGCAGAATCTGGTTTACCCATATTTGAAATGTTGGCGTGTTATAGTGAAATTGCTAATAACACGCCAGATAGAATAATAAGAAATTAACGGTAAAGGATATTCACCGTTAAATCAGCATCTGCAGGCCCTGCGGTGACAGATTGGGCGAATGATATATAACGTGCGTTAAATGATGCGCTAATCGTGTCTGTTGTATTCGATGCTAATTGTATCTAAACCTGTCCCTCAGACCCATCAAATTTGATCCGGTCTGTACTTTGACCATCAGCAGGACTCATTGCAATGCCAACACCCGTTGCAGCGGTTGTACCGCTGGTGGTGATTTTGCTGACATCCAACAAGGTATTAGAACCTGTTAATGCGGTGCTGCCCGTAAAGGTTAGTTGAACGGCAGCGAGCCCCGCGCTGGTCAGCGGGCAGTCCTTGAGAGTGATAGTAAGAGGTACGAGATCTGTCTCTACCCCTGGGGCGGTGAAAAGCGACGTCGGGTAGGTTCCTAGCGGTACCGTAGAAGAGTTTGTTCCTCCATCGCCTTCGATAACACAGCTTGGTTCAATGATTTCACCGGTAAAATGAATTTTCCCAGCATCCATCTCTGCGGCAAACGCAGTTGCCGATGATAGTGCCATAATGGCGACAAATAGATTCCGTTTCACTATATTATTCTCCGTAATAAGCCAATTAGGTAATATACTTAAAACTAATTAAAACGACGTCATTGAATCATTAGTAATATAAATTCCATTGGTGTGTGCACTCATGCTTTTCTCCCTTAAATAGTGTGGTAATCCATGTTACACAGCTAATGGTGAATGCTTGCCTAGTGCCAAAGTTATTAAATATATAAGCAATTCTATTGGAGGTTCTTTTTAATTCATTTTTAGGAATATAGCAATAATAGCACCTGAATATATTTTAGGCAGAAATATCCATATCAATTGATTTATTATCTATTTTTTGCACGATGCGAGTGATTTTTATCATTAACGATCATGTTTTGTGATGAAATCCCATTAATATATTTAATGAATAGATCTTTCGGTTGATTAACTCTCATAAGAGTAAGTTTTAATTAAATATAATTTAAATAAAAACCAATATTTAAGATTAATTAATAATAACTCGATGTATCACAATATCTTTGGGTTCTTATCACGTCCAATGCCGTTGATTTCTGCCTTGTTTCCTTTTCTTTCTTGCTAAATTACCTACAATACCTGTGTCATTAATCATTTTTGGCTCTAACTTCTGCCATTGGTGGGTAAATTAGGAGAACAAATGGACTTTAACCCCGTGTTTGCGCGACGTTTATACCTCTGTTGGTTGATTAGCCATCTGGAGAAGCCGAATGTTCCTCATCTTATGCAGGTGACCGGC
This sequence comes from Hafnia alvei, assembly GCF_964063325.1. Lineage (NCBI taxonomy): Bacteria > Pseudomonadati > Pseudomonadota > Gammaproteobacteria > Enterobacterales > Hafniaceae > Hafnia > Hafnia alvei. Next base: position 3,346,191 of record NZ_OZ061315.1, on the reverse strand, counting down.
TGGCCGCGTAGAACCTTACAGGATGTGATCAAAGCGCTGCCGGGAATGGGTATTGAACTGGATTTTGTCCAAGAGGGCGTACGTAACAACGACGGTTACTATCAGTTGAAAAACTGGGGGCCGCTTAACGAAACGTGGATTAAAAAGCATGCTGAACAACTGCTGGCTGCAATTTAATCAATGAATTCGTGGAGAAGGGTGAGCGACAGCCATTTGGTTATCGCCCATTGTCGGTATTATTGGTTTTTGTGCTCTAAATACAAAACGGTTGCCGCCACGCGTGAGCGTACGTTGAGCTTGCGCAGCAGGTTGCGAATATGCACTTTTACCGTCTCTTCGGAAATATGCAGCTGTGAAGCGATTTGTTTATTAGACAGTCCACGAGCCACTTCCTGCAGTACATCGAGTTCGCGCTCAGTCAGATCGGCAAAGGGATCGGTTAACTCAGAGCGTGATGCTAAATATTCGCAGATGATGTCACTAAAGACGTTTTTACCGCTTGCGGCCTGATGGATCTGCGATAGCAGCGTTTCCGGCTCGCTATCTTTCAGTAAATAACCATCTGCACCTGCATCAACTAACGCATAGACATCACTGCGTGAGTCTGAAACGGTGAGAATAATGATGCGAGCATCAATGCCTTCGTTGCGCAGCGCTTTCAGGGTATCTAAACCCGATAATCCTTTCATATTAAGATCTAATAAGATCACGTCGGGTTGGGCGCGGCTGGCCAATGCAATCGCCTCGCTGCCGCTGCTGGCCTCTGCAACCACGTTAAAGGCAGGATCGAGTTCGAGTAACTGACGAACTCCGCGGCGCATAAGCGGATGATCGTCCACGATCATAACTGCGTAGCTTTCATTTTCCATAAAATGCTCCGAAATAAATAATAGGGGCGGTTATCCGTTGCCTATTACCATTAAAATTTAATTAAACACGAGTTGTTGCTGACCCTCAGTGCTGAAAAATCAACGAAACTTCTGTACCTGCTGGAACCACCGTGCGGATGGTAAGTTCACCGCCCAGTCGCGTCGCTCGCTCGGCCATAATTGTCAGACCGTAGTGTCCATTGGGTTCTTCAAGGCTGGCTATCCCAACGCCGTCATCTTGAATACTGATCACGCTTTCGCCTTCTGGCCCGTAGTGACAGCGTATTTCGATGTGTTTTGCCTGAGCATGTTTGATGGCGTTGAGCACGGCTTCGCGCACAATTTGCAAGACGTGAACTTGCTGCTGAGCGTTGAGTGACTGCGAAGAAAGCGCACAGTTTAGCGTAATAACGGCGTCAGTTTGCAATTTTAATGGCGCTAATAGCTGATGTAAGGCCTCACGCAAATCAGCTTCCTGAATAGTTAAGCGAAAAGTGGCCAATAATTCACGCAGTTGGCGATAGGCGTCAGACAATGCTTGAGCAAAATCACGAATGATTGCCTGAGCCTGTGTGTTTTCGGCCGGGATGGAGCGTTTGAGCAGCGTTATCTGAATACGTAGGAACGAGAGCGCTTGGGCCAAAGAATCATGCAGCTCACGCGCAATCGTCGCGCGTTCTTCCATCAACAATAGCTGAACCTGCTGCTTTTGCGCCCGGTTGAAATAGACTCCTCGGCTAAGCATATTGGCGACGTTTTGCATTAACTGCTGCTGGGGATGTTGGTGCTGAGGCCAGCGTAATTCCCCTAAACGATGCCCATCAAGCATCAGCGATATGGCTGATGTGGAAGCCAAGTTGTCAAGTTGCCCACTGTGTAATAGCCAACGGCCATTGCCGCTGTCATGAACTTCTAATTCTAGAAAATCTAAGGCTTCACTGGTACGTACAATGTTGAGCACCTTCTCAAAACTGGGCTGGGTGATTTCGCTGACGGTCAGTGCTTGAGAGCAATCAAATAATACGCCAAGTGATTTATTTGCCTGTGTCAGACTCTCCGTCTTCTCCTGAACTTTGTCCTCAAGAGAGCGATACAGCTTTTCAAGCTCGCTCGACATTCTAATGAAGGTTTTTGATAACACACCAATTTCGTTGGGGAGGTTAACGTCCAACTGCATCGGAGAGAAATAGCCGTTTTGCATGCGCTGGCTGGCATTCAGCAGCTTATTCAGCGGGGACACCACTTCTCGGCGCGTGGTGCGGATCGCAAACCAAACCAGCCCGATGATCATCAAGACGCCTAGCAAACTGATCGCCGCCACTTGCTGCATTTTTTGCTCGGAATAATGCTGAAGTACCAAGACAAAATGATCGATTTGGCTGACATGACGAGCCACATGGGCAAGGTATTGATCGCTATTGCCTGCTTTAAGCTGCTGGTCTAATAACAGCCAAGTTTCCAGTAGGTGTCTATACTCTTCACGAACAGAAGATGGAACATAAAAGCGATCAAGCTTTTTCAACGCCGGAGCCTGCATAGATTGCTCGTACTCTTCGAGATGCAGGGCAACATCATCAGGATGGTTGGTTAAATCATAGGCTAGCCGATAGCTTTGCATACGCAGTGAGCCTGCAATATTCACCGCCTCGGCATCGCTTAAACTGCTTGCTACGGTAACAAGTGCGATGCCGGTCGATAAAACCGAGAGGATCACAATAGCGGCCAGCGTTTTAGCCAAGGTGCTGGTAACCGAACGTTTTACGAGCAATCTAAGATACCTATTTAGTATGACAGCGATAAAAAGGGCGTAAGAGCGTCATCATTTTTGCGCAGGTGCTTAATAAATGGGTTATTAGTACCGTTCTGTTTATTGATAACAGGATGCCCAAACAATCGTTATATAAATCAGTAGATAACGGAATGTGGTTGCAGGGGCTATACAGTGCGCGAAAACTCAGCAAAAGGATTGATCTCGCGCAATCGATACCCACAATTACCTATTTAGGGGGATTATAACTCATCCTCTAATCCGCATACTTTATGCTTAGAAAAAACCTATATTTCTGGTCATTAGCTAAATAAGAATTATTACTAACAAAAATCTAAAACAATATCGCTGACCAGCAATATCTTTCATTTTTATTGGTACGTATTTTTCATCAGGATGGATGAGCAATGTCACCGGAGTTACCCATGACTACGCTTTCTCGGCGCAATCTACTCAGCGCTCGTTGGCGCAAACCCGCTAGCGCACAGCGTCCACCTTGGACAATCCCTGAGCCTGCTTTTATTGCAGGCTGCACGCGTTGCCATTCCTGTATTGAACAGTGTGAAACCGGTGTGTTAATCGCGGGAGATGGCGGATTCCCCGCTATCGACTTCCATCGCGCTGAGTGCACGTTCTGCCAGCGTTGTGCTGATGCCTGTGAATTACCGCTTTTTGAACTTGAACGCACACCGCCTTGGACTATTCAGGCAGAAATTCAGACGAACTGCCTAACGCAAAAAGGCATTGAATGCCGCAGCTGTCAGGATGCCTGCGAGCCTTATGCGATCCGCTTTGCACCGCATTTGAGCGGAATTGCCAAACCAACGGTTGATTTAGATAAATGTACCGGCTGTGGCGAATGCGTTCGCGGCTGTCCGGTTGATGCTATTCGAATAACGCCGGCGGCGCAGCCTGAAACGCGCGACGCGGTAGCAAGGAATGAAGTATGAGCAATGAGATGTGGCACGTATGTGGATTGGTGGTTCAAGCCAAACCTGAAGCCGTACCCGCCGTCGCAGAAGCTCTGGCCGCCATGCCAGAAACTGAAGTGGCAGCGACAGAACAAGAAAAAGGCAAGTTAGTGGTTGTCATGCAAAGCGAAGATTCAAACGCATTGCTAGACAGAATTGAGTCAGCGCGCAATGTGGCAGGTGTGCTGGCGGTGTCGCTGGTTTATCACCAGCAGGATGAGCAAGGTGAGGATACGCCATGAAACTCAGTCGTAGAGACTTCATGAAAGCCAACGCCGTCGCCGCTGCAGCAGCAGCTGCAGGGCTGACCATTCCGACCGTCGCGAAAGCGGTTGTCGGTGGGGCTGATGAAATTAAGTGGGACAAAGCGCCGTGCCGTTTTTGTGGTACCGGTTGTGGTGTGTTGGTTGGTACGCAAAATGGTCGCATCGTGGCTTCCCAAGGGGATCCAGATGCACCGGTTAACCGTGGTCTAAACTGCATCAAAGGCTATTTCCTGCCAAAAATCATGTACGGAAAAGACCGTCTAACGCAGCCTTTGCTGCGTATGAAGAATGGTCAGTACAACAAAGAGGGCGAATTCACGCCGGTGACCTGGGATCAGGCCTTCGACGTGATGGAAGAGAAATTCAAAACTTCGCTGAAAGAGAAAGGCCCAACCTCGGTGGGTATGTTTGGATCGGGTCAGTGGACCGTATGGGAAGGCTATGCCGCTTCCAAACTGTTCAAAGCGGGCTTCCGCTCTAACAACATCGACCCGAATGCGCGTCACTGTATGGCGTCGGCGGTCGTTGGTTTTATGCGTACCTTTGGTATGGATGAGCCGATGGGCTGCTACGATGACATCGAACAGGCCGACGCTTTCGTCCTGTGGGGCTCAAACATGGCGGAAATGCACCCGATCCTCTGGTCGCGCATTACCAACCGTCGTTTGACCGACCAAAATGTCAAAGTGGCGGTTCTTTCTACCTTTGAACACCGCAGTTTTGAGCTGGCCGATAACCCGATTATCTTCACCCCGCAGTCTGACCTGGTGATCCTGAACTACATCGCAAACTACATTATTCAGAATAATGCGGTCGATCAGGAGTTCATGAAGCAGCACGTGAATATTCGCAAGGGCGCAACAGATATCGGTTACGGCTTACGCCCAACCGATCCGTTGGAAAAAGCCGCGAAAAACCCGGGCAGTGACGCCTCCGAGCCAATGAGCTTTGAAGACTACAAAGCATTCGTGGCGGAGTATACGCTGGAGAAAACGGCTGAAATGACCGGTGTGCCAAAGGATTCCCTGGAGTCGTTGGCTAAGCTGTATGCCGATCCAAACATCAAAGTCGTCTCCTACTGGACGATGGGCTTCAACCAACACACGCGCGGTGTTTGGGCCAACAACCTTTGTTACAACATCCATCTGTTGACCGGCAAAATCTCCAAACCGGGCTGTGGTCCATTCTCTCTGACCGGTCAGCCGTCAGCCTGTGGTACTGCGCGTGAAGTGGGGACGTTCTCCCACCGCTTGCCTGCAGACATGGTGGTGACCAACGAAAAACACCGTCAGATCGCTGAAAATACATGGAAACTGCCAGCGGGTACCATTCCAGAAAAAGTGGGTCTACACGCCGTAGCGCAAGACCGTGCGCTGAAAGACGGCACGCTCAACGCTTACTGGGTGATGTGTAACAACAACATGCAGGCTGGGCCAAACATCAACGCTGACCGTATGCCGGGCTGGCGTGATCCACGTAACTTCATCGTGGTTTCCGATCCGTACCCAACCGTCAGCGCTTTGGCCGCCGACCTGATTTTACCAACCGCAATGTGGGTGGAAAAAGAAGGGGCTTATGGTAATGCCGAGCGCCGTACTCAGTTCTGGCATCAGCAGGTGAAAGCGCCGGGTGAGGCCAAATCTGATCTGTGGCAGATGATGGAGTTCTCCAAACGCTTCAAAGTAGAAGACGTTTGGCCTGCGGAGCTCATCAACAGTAAGCCAGAGCTGAAGGGCAAAACGTTGTTCGACGTGCTTTATGCCAACGGCAACGTCAACAAATTCAAGCTAGAAGAGATCGCAGCCGATCAATTGAACGATGAATCACGCGATTTTGGGTTCTACGTGCAGAAAGGGCTGTTTGAAGAGTACGCCTCATTTGGCCGCGGCCATGGTCACGATCTGGCTCCGTTCGATGAATACCACAAAGCGCGCGGTATCCGCTGGCCAGTGGTGAACGGCAAAGAAACCCTGTGGCGCTATCGCGAAGGGTTTGACCCGTTTGTTAAAGCAGGCGAAAGCGTGCGTTTCTACGGCAAACCAGACGGCAAAGCGGTTATTTTTGCACTGCCATTTGAGCCAGCGGCTGAAGTTCCTGATAAAGAATTCGACCTGTGGCTCTCTACCGGTCGCGTGCTGGAGCATTGGCATACCGGTTCGATGACGCGCCGTGTGCCTGAACTGCACCGTGCGTTCCCGGAAGCGGTGCTGTTTATTCATCCTTTGGATGCTAAACAACGCGGCCTGCGTCGTGGCGATAAAGTGAAGGTTATTTCTCGCCGTGGCGAACTGGTTTCTATTGTTGAAACCCGTGGACGTAACCGTGTACCGCAAGGACTGGTTTATATGCCGTTCTTCGATGCCGCTCAGTTGGTGAATAACCTGACGTTGGATGCAACCGATCCGCTGTCCAAAGAAACTGACTTCAAAAAATGTGCGGTAAAAGTTGAAAAGGTGACTGCCTAATCAGGCAAGGAGCGTTACCTGATGACGAAACAACGAGATAAAGGGCCTGCGCGCCGTCGCTTTTTACGCGATGCGGTGCGCAGTGCGGGTGGATTAGCCGGGCTGGCGTTGGTTCTGGGATTGCAACAAAAGCAATCACAGGCGCGTGATGGCTTAGCGTTGCGTCCACCGGGAGCCTTGCCAGACGGTGAGTTTGAGCGCGCCTGCATTCGCTGCGGGCAGTGCGTTCAGGCTTGTCCTTACGACACGCTGAAGTTAGCGACGCTGCTGTCGCCTTCTTCGGCAGGCACCCCTTATTTTGTTGCGAGACAAACGCCTTGTGAAATGTGTGAAGACATTCCTTGTGTGGTGGCTTGTCCGAGCGCGGCGCTCGATCCCAAACTGACCGACATCGATGATGCGCGGATGGGATTGGCGGTGCTACTCGATCATGAGAACTGCCTGAATTGGCAAGGCTTACGCTGTGATGTGTGTTACCGCGTCTGCCCATCGATTGATAAAGCCATCACGCTGGAGCTGCATCGCAACGAACGAACCGGCGTGCATGCGAAATTCTTGCCGACGGTTCACAGCGATGCCTGCACCGGCTGCGGAAAATGCGAACAGGCCTGCGTACTGGATGAGGCGGCGATCAAAGTATTGCCGCTCTCGATTGCACGCGGAGAGCTTGGGCAGCATTACCGTTTGGGATGGGAAGAGAAAGCGAAGGCTGGACACTCATTAGTTCCGTCCGGTACCCAGCTACCTTCACGTATGCCGCAGGGAGGTGAATGATGGCGAACAGTGCAAATCAGGCCGGTCTTGAAGCACGCCAACGTCACGGTATTATCCGCAGCCATCGCTGGCTGCTGCTACGCCGTTTAAGCCAACTGATGGTTTTGATGATGTTTTTATCAGGGCCGTGGTGGGGAATTTGGATTTTAAAAGGGAACTACAGCGGCAGTTTACTGCTAGAAACCGTTCCTTTGACCGATCCATTAATGATGTTGGAAAGCGTGTTTGCCGGGCACTGGCCGGCGCTCACGGCTTTGGCGGGAACATTGGTCGTGGTAGTGGCCTATTCGCTGATAGCCAGTCGCGCGTTTTGTGCCTGGGTTTGCCCGTTAAATCCAGTCACTGATTTAGCCGCGTGGATGCGGCGCAAGCTGAATATCCGCCAATCCGCTTCACTGCCACGGACCCTGCGCTATGGCATTTTGCTGGCGGTGCTGGCGGGAAGTGCCATCAGTGGCACCTTGCTGTGGGAATGGCTGAATCCGGTAGCGCTGCTTGGGCGGAGCCTGATTTTCGGCGCTTTTGGCGGCCTTTGGCTGATTCTTGCGGTGTTCCTGTTTGACCTGTTGGTAACGGAGCATGGTTGGTGTGGCCACATTTGCCCGATGGGCGCGCTGTATGGCGTGATTGGCGCTAAAGCGGTTCTCCGTGTTAGCGCTGAACATCGAGAAAAATGCACGCGCTGTATGGACTGTTTTCACGTTTGTCCAGAGTCTCAGGTGTTACGTGAGCCTGTATTAAATAACGATCATAGCCCGCTGGTACTGAGCAAAGATTGCATCAGCTGCGGGCGTTGCATGGATGTGTGTGCCGAGCACGTATTCGAATTTAAGAACCGATTTCATCGTTCGGGAGCTAAAGAATGAAGAGCAATGTCCTGAAAAAGCACGCTTCGCTTTGGGCAATGTTACAGGCCGTCGTGCTGTCATTGTCTGTGGCTGGTGCCGTATATGCGGCCAGCGACGTCGATTTAAGCCAGTCACCGGAAGTTTCGGGAACGGCAGAAGGGCAGATTAAAATGCCTAAGCAGCAAGAGCGTATGGCGCTGAACTATGTAAACCAGCCGCCGATGATCCCGCATAGCGTAGACGGCTATCAGATCAGCAAAAATACCAACCGCTGCCTGCAATGCCACGGCGTTGAGCATTACCGTACCACCGGCGCACCGCGCATTAGCCCAACTCACTTTATGGATGCCAACGGCAAAGTGCTGGGAGAGGTGGCTCCACGTCGTTACTTCTGCCTGCAATGTCACGTACCACAAAGTGATGCACCACCGATTGTGGGTAATAGCTTCCAGCCCGCACCGGGCTTTGGGCAGTAACAGGAGCCGCTATGCTGGATAATAAAGAAGTCAACAAGCCGACCGAGCAGAAAAAACCGGGCATGATTCGCCGCGTGTGGCAATGGTGGCGCCGTCCTAGCCGTTTGGCTTTGGGCACGCTGCTGCTGCTGGGTTTTGTCGCCGGGATTATTTTCTGGGGCGGATTCAATACAGGTATGGAAATGGCGAATACGGAAAAATTCTGTATCAGCTGCCATGAAATGCGCGACAACGTGTATCAGGAATATATGGATACCGTTCACTACACCAACCGCAGCGGTGTGCGTGCTACCTGTCCTGATTGCCATGTCCCACATGAGTGGGTGCCTAAAATTGTACGTAAAATCAAGGCGAGTAAAGAGCTGTATGCTAAAGCTTTTGGCCTGATTGATACGCCGCAAAAGTTTGAAGCGCATCGCTTAGTCATGGCTGAAAACGAATGGGCGCGCATGAAAGCCAATGATTCTCAGGAGTGTCGTAACTGCCACAACTTTGAATACATGGATTTCACGGCACAGAAAACCGTAGCAGGAAAAATGCACGATCAAGCTATTCAGGACGGAAAAACCTGTATCGACTGTCATAAAGGGATAGCGCATAAGCTGCCTGATATGAAAGGGATCAAGAACGGGTTTTAAGCGTTCTATGGTGCTGGCATGAGATTAGGTATGTCCATGGGTTATGGCTGATTAACCGTATTTTGCCCGTTAATCCATACCGAGTTTTATCGCTATATCGGTGAAGGGGCGCTTTGGCGCCCCTCATTGTACGCCGGTGACTCAGTTTATCGGTGAATGCCGTTGCGGCTAGGCGGACGAAACCTTATCCGGAATGCAGAATCCCCTCCCTCCTACATTGATGTCCCGCACTCGTTGGCGTAAATTGCTCCTTCCGCTCGAATCTCATGAGCCCCGCATTTGTAAGGGAGTTGTACTGCGTGAAAATTGAAATGATCAGCAACAAGGTGTTATCCGATCATTGGGCAGTCCTGCGTCAATACACCTATAATTTAACGCGACATAATGGCGGCACGGTGCGCCAAATGCGCGAGGTCTATGACCGCGGTAATGGCGCTACGTTGTTGCTGTATAGCGTAGAGAAAAAAACGGTCGTGCTCATTCGCCAGTTCCGTATTCCAACCTATCTCAACGGTAACCGCGACGGTCTGTTGATCGAAACCATCGCCGGCTTGCTGGATAACGATGCGCCGGAGGACTGTGTGCGTCGAGAAGCAATGGAAGAAACCGGTTTTGAAGTAGGCCAAGTGACTAAAGTGTTTGAGGCCTATATGTCGCCCGGCGGCGTTACCGAAATTATTCATTTCTTTGCTGCTCCGTACACCAATAGTCAAAAAGTGGCGGCTGGTGGTGGAATAGAAGATGAAGATATTGAAATCTTAGAGCTCCCTTTCCAGCAGGCACTCGAGATGATTAAGAGCGGTGAAATTAAAGATGGTAAAACCATCATGCTGTTGCAGTACGCCCAAATTCAGGGCTGGATGAATTAATCTGCTTATGGCCTAGCGTGAACACGATGGGCCACCCTTTCTGTATACCCTCCTGATATGTCCTGTTAGCTTCCTAGCTATGAGCAAATTGTTGCGATAAATAACACTTTTTGTTTTGTTGTTTATGGCGTGCTTCATAGATTAAGTTGTTTTGCTCACTATACTGGTGGGGTTTCCTTTGCGTTAAACACCGATGAAATAAAGTAAAAAAGGACCCTACGATGGACGAACAATTAAAACAAAGTGCGCTTGATTTCCACGAGTTCCCAATCCCAGGCAAAATTCAGGTCGTGCCGACCAAACCCCTCGCTACACAACGTGATTTAGCCTTAGCCTACTCTCCGGGCGTGGCAGCACCTTGTTTGGAGATCGCCGCCGATCCGCTCGCTGCCTATAAATACACCGCGCGTGGAAACTTAGTGGCCGTTATCTCTAACGGTACGGCGGTGCTTGGTTTGGGCAACATTGGTGCCTTAGCGGGTAAGCCCGTTATGGAAGGCAAGGGCGTTTTGTTTAAAAAATTTGCGGGTATTGACGTCTTCGATATCGAAGTTGATGAGCTCGATCCTGATAAATTGATCGACGTGGTCGCCGCGCTGGAACCCACTTTTGGTGGGATTAACCTTGAAGATATCAAAGCGCCCGAGTGTTTCTACATTGAGAAGAAACTGCGTGAGCGCATGAAGATCCCCGTCTTCCATGACGATCAGCACGGAACCGCTATCATCTGTACTGCTGCCGTGTTGAACGGTTTACGCGTGGTGAAAAAACAGATTAGCGATGTGCGTCTGGTCGTTTCTGGAGCGGGTGCGTCGGCAATTGCCTGCTTAAATCTGCTGGTGGCATTAGGGCTCAAGCGCGAAAACATCACGGCCTGTGACTCCAAAGGGGTGATCTATCAAGGTCGTGAAGAGAATATGGCCGAAAGCAAACAGGCCTATGCGATCAAAGATAATGGCTGGCGCACGCTTGCGGATGCGATCCCCAATGCGGATATTTTCCTCGGTTGCTCAGGTCCTGGTGTGATGACGCAAGACATGGTGAAAACCATGGCACGCGATCCGCTGATTTTAGCGTTGGCTAACCCTGAGCCAGAAATTTTACCTCCGCTAGCTAAGGCCGTTCGACCTGATGCGATCATCTGTACAGGGCGTTCCGACTTCCCTAATCAGGTTAACAACGTACTGTGTTTCCCGTTCATTTTCCGTGGCGCATTAGACGTTGGCGCCACCACCATTAATGAAGAGATGAAGCTCGCCTGTGTGCATGCGATTGCTGATTTAGCATTGGCGGAGCAGAGCGACGTTGTGGCTTCTGCCTATGGCGATCAGGATCTCTCTTTTGGCCCTGAATACATTATTCCAAAACCGTTCGATCCTCGCCTGATTGTGAAAATCGCCCCAGCCGTCGCGAAAGCCGCGATGGATTCCGGCGTAGCAACGCGGCCCATTGAAGACTTTGATGCTTACATCGAGCATTTGACCGAGTTCGTCTATAAAACCAACCTGTTTATGAAGCCTATTTTCTCTCAGGCAAAAAAAGAGAAAAAACGCGTAGTGCTGGCCGAAGGTGAAGAAGAGCGCGTGTTGCACGCGACCCAAGAGCTGGTCACGCTGGGCATTGCGTCACCGATTCTGGTTGGCCGTCCTGACGTAATCGAAATGCGTTTGAAAAAACTTGGTCTGCACATTGAAGCAGGTAAAGATTTTGAGATCGTGAATAACGAGTCCGATCCGCGCTTCAACGAATACTGGCGTGAATACTACGAGATCATGAAGCGCCGCGGCGTTTCCCAAGAACAGGCACGTCGTGCGGTGATTGGCAACCCAACCCTGATTGCGGCCATCATGCTGCAACGCGGTGAGGCCGACGCTATGATCTGCGGCACTATCGGTAATTATCACGAGCATTATGAAGTGGTACACAACGTATTTGGTTTCCGTGAGGGCGCACACGTGGCGGGTGCCATGAACGCGTTGCTGCTGCCAAGCGGTAATACCTTCATTGCTGATACCTACGTCAACGACGACCCAACCGCTGAACAGCTGGCTGAAATTACCCTCATGGCGGCGGAAACAGTGCGCCGCTTTGGTATTGAGCCGAAAGTTGCGTTGCTATCGCACTCCAGTTTTGGGGCATCAGACTGTCCTGCCGCACGTAAAATGCGTCGTACGCTAGAATTAGTGAATGCCGCAGCGCCTGAGCTTGAGATCGACGGCGAAATGCACGGCGACGCGGCGCTGGTCGAAAGCATCCGTAATGATGTCATGCCAGACAGCCCGCTCAAGGGCGCTGCCAACATTTTAATCATGCCAAATATGGAGGCTGCACGTATCAGCTATAACCTGTTGCGCGTTTCTTCTTCTGAGGGGGTTACCGTTGGGCCGGTATTGATGGGCGTCAGCAAGCCCGTGCATATTTTGACCTCGATAGCCTCTGTGCGCCGCATCGTTAATATGGTGGCGTTATCCGTGGTAGAAGCGCAAACGCAACCGCTGTAAAAGCGGTTATTGTTGGGTTTTCTAATGCCGCCTACGCGTGTGGGCGGCATTTCAATCGCTGAGGGCATTGCTATGTTGATTGCAAAAATTAACGATAACTCACCCTATATCCCACAAATAGCCGCATTGCTGCATTGGGAATGGTCAAGCCTACCGCGTTGGAGTACTCAGGAAGGTATTCAGCAGCGCTTTATCATGCGTAATCAGCCAGACAGTGAAGAGTTCACCTTGGTGGCCTACGTTGAAGACGGTCAGTTGCTGGGCACTGCTAGCGTGATTGTCCATGAATTGGACGATCGCCCCGAGCGTAAATTCTGGCTCGGCGAAGTGTTTACCCCTCCAGAGCACCGTGGCAAAGGCGTTGGCTCTGCACTCACCAGAGCCTGTGTGGCCCTCGCTCAAGAGAAAGGCATTAAGCAGCTATACCTCTATACACCCGATCAGCAGAGCCTGTACCAGAAATTGGGATGGCAAGAAATTGAGAAACGCGAAGTCTCAGGTGAATGGGTTTCTGTGATGAGTCTCAACATCGACTGATTAACCTACCGCTGCCGGTGAATGCTATATGACAATGATTATCATTAAGTTTAAACTAGATTGAAACTTAATGGACTCAAAGGTTATGGCATGAAAAAGATTGGACTACTGGCGGCGGCTTTCCTGCTAAGCGCTTGCGGAATTAGCCAGCACGCCCAGACGATCGGCGCGGTACCGCAAGACAATATCGTCGATCTACACACCGGACAAAAACTCACCCCGCAACAGCTGCTCGCCAAGCTGAGCGTTCAGCCTCGCGTCATCGTTGGCGAAAAGCACGACAATTTACAACATCACCAAATTGAGCAGTGGTTGGTTGAGCAACTTCCGCGTCAGCGCACGCAGGGCAGCGTATTAATGGAAATGATTACGCCGAACCAACAAGAAAAAGTGAACGCGGTGAAAGATCGGTTCAAACAAGGTAAATCGTTGACCGGTCAGCAGATTACAGAACAAACGGCATGGCAGAAAGGGTGGAAGTGGGATCTCTACTCTGGCGTTGCCACCGCTGCGCTACAAGGGCCATATCCGCTGCTGTCAGCGAATCTTGATCGCAGTGAAATCAAAAAATTCTACGAGCACCCACTTCCTGTTACCGGTGCGCTAAGCACTCAGCCTTCTGTGCGAGCAGCCATCACGAAAACGATCGAAGAGTCTCACGGTGGTCAATTGGAGCCTAAACAGGCCGAGGCCATGTTGGCTATTCAGCAGCAACGTGACCGCCGTATGGCAGAAAGCTTGCTTGCCGCGCCAACGCCAGCGCTGCTCATCGTGGGGGGCTATCATGCTAATCGAGCCCTAGGGGTTCCTCTGCACATCGAAGATATTGCGCCGATGACAGAGCTAACGGTGCTGATGCTGGCGGAGAAGGGCGTTAAGGTGGATAAGAGTAACGCAGATTTCGTGTGGTATACGGAGAAAGCTAAGCCATAGTTGTGGTCTGCTGTTTATGGGCTGTTGGTTTCATATTCAGCTCATCTATTGATACTGCGTTACATTGAGACCTTTCTTTGTGAAGGCGTACGGGTTAGAAGGCTGTGTATTCACAATCGTTGCCCCTAACACGCACGCCTGCACCGTATTGATGAAAACCTCGGTACTCTAGGCGTACGGAGCTTTACACCCATGCACGATAGGAAACAGGCGTATGGAATATGATCCTGAACCTAATTTATCTCTGAACCTCAAAAACTATCCCAATTCTCACCATTATCATCGGCAATTGCTTTCAGTTTTGGCGCTGCTACCGTTTGTGGCTGCGTACGGATTTTCTCTGGCGCAGGTGCAGACGTGGAAAGTTTGAAGACGGCGACTGTTTGATTCAAACGATCGGCCTGATCTTCGAGCGCGCTGGCAGCGGAAGCGGATTGTTCAACCAATGCCGCATTCTGCTGGGTGACCTTATCCATTTCATTTACGGCCTGTGCGATCTGGGTGATGCCGCGGCTTTGTTCTTCGGAGGCGCTGGAGATTTCTTGCATGGTTTCGGTGACTTGGCCAATGGCGGTCACTATTTCCGTCATGGCACCACTGACATTTTCAACCAAATCATTGCCCTGATCGACGCGCAAGACAGATGCATCAATTAGGGTCTTAATCTCTTTAGCTGCCTGAGCGCTTCGCTGCGCTAAACTACGCACCTCACCTGCCACCACGGCGAATCCACGGCCTTGTTCGCCAGCACGAGCTGCCTCAACGGCAGCATTCAGCGCCAGGATATTGGTTTGGAAGGCGATCCCATCAATGACGCTGGTGATATCACCAATTTTGCGAGAGCTATCGGCAATATCACTCATGGTGACCACCATTTTACGCGTGATCTCACCGCCGTTAACGGCGCTGTTTGAGGCACGCTTTACCAATGATGTTGCTGCATTTGCACTGTCTGCGTTGTTTTTGACCGTAGCAGAAAGCTGTTCCATGCTGGCTGCGGTTTCTTCAAGCGAACTGGCCTGTTCTTCGGTGCGACTGGAGAGATCGCTGTTACCTGCCGCAATTTCCTGCACGCCGGTGTAAATATTCTGAGTGCCTGCACGCACCGCGCTGACCGTATTCGCCAGCTCATCGCGCATGTGCTTCAATCCCTGCATCAGTTTGCCAATTTCGTTGTTGCCATTGGCATCAATTTCAATCGATAAATCGCCGTGCGCAATGGCGGCTTGATAGTTGATGACCTGATTGATTTTATTCAGCACATATTTTCTTATCCACACCAAAACCGCACCGGTTAGGACAATAAATACAAACATAAAGGAGAGCGAAAGCGGTAGCATTTGGCGGTAGCTGGCCTGAGCCGCGTTGGCCGCCGGGGTAATAATAGAATTGGCCACGTAGGCTGACGTGTCATCCAGTGCAGACATAAAATGCGTGGAGGAACTGTTGTGCATAATAGACTGGAATTTAACCAGATCGTTATTTTCTAAGCTGATAATCAATTGCAGCAGATCGCCGCGCGCTCTTTCATAGAGGGATTTTACATTTTTAGTGCGCTCAATTTCATTTTGATTTGCTTGAGAGAGTTGATAAAACTTCTCCATCTGCTGATCGACTTCGGTCAGGTTTTGGCGTAATTCACCGAGTGATTGACGCGCTTTGGCATCTTCCGGCTGTGTGGCGAGCATCAGCGCGTCTTTGAGCACCTCTTCACGGATCTCGGTAACTGAAGCATAGGCATTATCCATTGCCATGATTTGGTTAAAGCCGGAGGAGATTTGCGTGAGCCGGTCATTGGTGCCCGAGGCATCGAGAATGCTCCAAGAGCCGGAGAAAATTTGAATAATGCAGAATAGGGCTAAGACGCCCATTAATCCCTGAGAGATTTTTAATCGTTCGAACATAGATAGCACAACCTAAAATTTAATCAGATGCAATAGAACAAATAACGTTGTCATTGCCGTGGGAAGTGCTCTTTGTTTTCGGCTGAAATGCTAAAAACTTTAGCTAATAAATAAACCTGATACTTAAAATAGATGATATAAAGCTTTTGTTAACCTAATTGAATCAATTAAAACATAATAATAACATTATGACGTTTTTATATTTTCATCTTTGATGTGTGAATTTAGTAGAAAATGATAAATGAGTTTGTTAATTATTTTATTAGTAGGAATAACTTTATAAAATCAAATTAGCCCACATAAAATGTAGGCTTTGAAAACAAGAAAAAGCTGAAGTAGTCTTAATTCTAAAGGAACATTCCCCCCGAAGCCTCAATGCGCTGGCCATTAATCCAGCCCGCCTCATCAGACAACAGCATGGTTACCGCTTTGCCAATATCTTCAGGTAAGCCAACTCGCCCCAAGGCAGTTTGTGAGGCGATAAAGTCGTTAACTTGCTGGTTATCACGCACCACGCCACCGCCAAAATCTGTCTCGATAGCGCCCGGAGCGAGAATATTTACGCTAATGCCACGCGCCCCAAGCTCTTTCGCTTGATAGCGAGTAAGCACTTCCATTGCACCTTTCATCGCTGCATAGGCTGCAAAACCAGGCAGGACAAATCGGCTTAACCCAGTGGAAATATTAATAATTCGCCCCCCGTCTACCATGATTGGCAGCAGAGTCTGAGTGAGAAAGAATGGTCCTTTAAGCTGTATATTCATGAGTTGATCGAACTGTTCTTCGCTGGTTTCAGCGAAGGGCGCATTGATGCCAATACCTGCATTATTAACCAAGAAATCGAAATCGTTGCGCCCCCATTTTTGTCCTAATACCTGTTCCAACGCGGTGCGAAAGTGGGCAAAGGAACTGGCTTGGCTGACATCTAAAGGCAATGCGGCTGCTTTTGCACCAGCCTGTTCAATCTGCTTCACTACGTCATTAGCTTCATTTTGTTGGCTGCGGTAGGTTACGATCACATCGACCCCTTGCGCTGCAAGATGCAGCGCCATGCTTTTACCTAAGCCACGGCTTGCGCCGGTAATCAGTGCAATTTTACTACCCATGTTGGTAACCTCTAGTGTTGATAAGCACGCGTGTTGGGCACCGCCGATGCAGGCCATATCAGTAAGCATATTGTTTGTTTTAAATGAAATAAACGTGCTAAATATGACAACACTGTTCATAAAACAAGAATAATCAAAGATGGATAAAATCACGGCGATGCAGGTGTTTATCAGCGTAGCCGAACTTTCTAGCTTTAGTCGTACAGCCGATCGGATGGGATTGCCGAAGGGATCGGTGTCAGGGGCGATCCAGCAGCTTGAAAATCATTTTGGCACCCAGCTTCTACATCGTACAACGCGTAAGGTGACGCTGACGCAAGATGGGCAGCGGTGCTATGTAAGATGCCAAGACTTGCTGGCAGAAATCGAAGAGCTTGAGGGTATGTTTCGCACCTCGAACGCACCGCTCTCTGGTCGTCTACGCGTTGATATGCCCAGTGGATTAGCCAAAATTGTGGTACAGCAGGGGTTAGCGGTTTTTTTATCTACTCATCCCAGTCTTGAATTAGAGTTGAGCAGCAGCGACAGACGGGTGGATTTAATTCAAGAAGGTTTTGACTGCGTGGTGAGAGTGGGGACATTGCAAGACTCCGGCCTAATTGCGCGCCCTTTAGGTCAGCTACAGATGGTGAATTGTGCCAGCCCAAGCTACTTAGAAAAGTATGGCTGTCCGCAAACGCCAGCGGATTTGCAGCGCCATCACATGATCCATTACCAAAGCGCTCAAGGTGCTCCCCGCGATAAGTTTACCTACGCTATGCCGCAGGGTGATATTCAGACGGTTGATATGCAAGGTGCGCTAACGGTGAATAGCACTGAATCTTATTCGGCGGCCTGCATTGCGGGCTTAGGTATTATTCAGGTGCCGGTTATTGGTGTGCGAGAGGCTTTGCAAACGGGGGTATTAGTTTCAATCCTTGAACACCTACCGGCCCCCGCTATGCCCGTTTCTTTGCTTTACCCACATCGCCGTAACTTAGCTATGCGGGTACAGGTTTTTATGGATTGGATGTCGGATGTGATCCGTAAACAGTATGTCGAATAATATTAAAGGCTAAGATTTTTCATATTGATACATAAATTTAATCAGCTCGCTTTCGAGTATTTTTTCACGCCACCAACGAGAGGCTACGCCTTCTGAAGCGTTGTTCCATCCTAAATAAGCCAGATCTTTCTGCCTGCTTGAAGTGGTTTGTTTAGCGACTAACGTTCCCGTTTTCAAGTAAGGTTCGACAATATGCCGTGGCATAAATCCGCATCCTAAGCCTGAAACGAGCGCTAGCAATTTATTATGGAAATCATAAACCACCATACGTTCCTGCTCTTGCAAATAGTTAGTGGCTTGCCCGGTGCTGAATCGAGCGGTATCACCGATAACGATTGCGCGGTGGGTGCAGATTAGGCGTGGATCGAGCGGCTCATCCGCGGTGGCCAAGGGATGAGAAGGCGATACAACAAACACGTTCTCTAACATGCCTAACATTTGATATGAGAATTCCGTGGAGGTCGGGGGTTCGTTGATGGCGCCCAAAATAATATCAGCGTCGTTTTGAGTCAGCTGTTCCCATGAGCCGGAAAGAGTATGGTGGGTAAATCTAAGCTGGGTCAGGCAATTGAGCTGATAAAATTCCTCAATCATTGGCAGTAGTAGATGAAAAGGAAATGAGCCATCAAGCGCAATAGTGAGCTCTTTTTCCCAGCCAGATTCGATCTGGACGGCCTGCTTTTCTAACTCACGAGCGGCACTCAGTAAAATCCTGCCTTTTTCTAATACTATTTTGCCCGTATCGGTGAACTTTGCTCTATGGCCCGATCGATCTAATAGTTTGATACTTAGGTCATTCTCAAATTTCTGCACCATATAACTCAGTGCTGCGGGTGTTTTAAAAAGCGACTCGGCTGCTGCAGCAAAACTTCCATGTTTTTCCAGTGCATCAAGAATCAGTAGAACATCCAAATTTACGCGCATCGTAACCTTCTAATTTTAAGAAATAAAATTTACTCATAGTGTACGGTGTTGGTCGTTTTCTTTGTTTAGGAATATCTTTGCTTAAAGATAATATTAGGAAAATTCTTTAATCTGTCATGAATATATAAAATCATTAATATTGCGAACGTTACCAATATATTACTGACAGGTATAGGCGATTATTCTGTTTCCTCATCAAATTAAGATATATCGAAACTTGGCGTGAAGCAATAATCTCTACAATACTGTTAGCGCGGTAATAATAAATAAGAATTTACGCAACATAAAATAACTTAATAAGTCGTTAAAAATTTCCAGCTATCAACTAATTCAATGAATACCTAGCATGTAGCCCGTTCATCACAGGTACGAAAGTATTATTCAACTAAGTAAAAATTAAGGATATTACATGTCAATTCGTGAATTGCTCGATCCAAAGAACTCAACACTGATTTTTATCGACCATCAGCCGCAGATGTCTTTTGGGGTGGCGAATATTGACCGTCAAACCTTGAAGAATAACACCGTTGCATTAGCAAAAGCCGGTAAGATTTTTAATGTTCCGACTATTTACACCTCTGTTGAAACTAAAAGCTTCAGTGGTTATATCTGGCCAGAACTGTTGGCCGTTCATCCTGAGATTGCTCCTATCGAACGTACTTCCATGAATTCATGGGAAGACAAAGCTTTTGTTGCCGCAGTGAAAGCGACCGGTCGCAAAAAATTGGTTATCTCTGCGCTGTGGACCGAAGTGTGTTTGACTTTCCCTGCGCTGATGGCGTTGGAAGAAGGTTTTGAAGTTTACGTGGTGACTGATACCTCAGGCGGTACTTCCGTTGACGCGCATGAACGTTCTATTGACCGCATGGTTCAAGCCGGCGCGGTTCCTGTGACTTGGCAGCAAGTCCTGTTGGAGTACCAGCGTGACTGGGCGCGTAAAGAAACCTATGACGCAGTCATGGATTTAGTGCGTGAACATAGCGGCGCTTACGGTATGGGCGTTGATTACGCTTACACCTTGGTGCACGGTGCACCGCAGCGTAAAGCTTAAACTTTAGATTGCTCTGGGGCGGGGTTTTCCCGCCTCAATCACTTCCGTTTTTCCAATCAGGATGCCCCAGCATGGCAGCAACCAATACAGTAACCTTGGTTATTACACATAATCTGCAACCTAATCAGGCAATAGCTTATGAGGCATGGCTCGCCCGCATCATGCCTGCTGCCCAGCAATTTCCGGGGCATCTTGGTGTACATGTGATTCGGCCAACGGCGGGAAGCGAAGCCTATAACATCGTGATCCGCTTCGATACGCTGGATAATCTTTACGCGTGGACCAACTCCGAACTGCGTAAAAAGTTGGTGGCAGAAATCCAGCCGATCCTCGCGCAAGAAGAACACTATGAAGTTCGTACCGAGCCAGAATTTTGGTTCACGCCAAGCACTCCTACGGTTAAACGCCCGCAAAAATGGAAACAGTTTCTTATTACGCTACTGGTGATCTTTCCTAGTACTAATTTGGTGCCGTGGATAACCGGAATGTTATTGCCTGAGCTTAAAGGTACGTTACTGCTGCATTTTATCAATGACGCCTGCGTCGTTGGGCTGGTGGTGTTTATGTGGATGCCGTTGGTTACACGCATATTTGCTGGCTGGCTGAAGAAATAGTCAACCTAGGTGATAGGAGTACGACTTATGTCTCAAAATGCTTCACTGATACTCACTAACGGTCAGTTTCATACCCTCGATCGAGAAAATCCGCTGGCTGACGCGGTGGCGATCAAAGAGGGTAAAATTCTGGCCGTTGGCACAACCGCCTATGTGATGGGCTTTGCCGGTGAAGGTACACAGCTGGTTGATTTAAAAGGCCATACGGTGATCCCCGGCCTGAATGATTCCCACCTGCACCTGATTCGTGGCGGCCTTAACTACAATCTGGAACTGCGTTGGGAAGGCGTGCCGTCTTTAGCCGATGCATTGCGTATGCTGAAAGATCAGGCGGATAGAACGCCATCGCCACAGTGGGTTCGCGTCGTTGGCGGTTGGACTGAGTTTCAGTTCGCCGAACGCCGGATGCCAACGATTGAAGAATTGAACGAAGCTGCGCCGGATACGCCGGTATTTGTGCTGCATCTTTACGATCGCGCATTGTTAAATCGTGCAGCATTGAAAGCGGTAGGTTACACCAAAGACACGCCAAATCCGGCCGGTGGTGAAATCGTTCGCGATGCTAAAGGCAACCCTACGGGGATGCTGATCGCCAAACCCAATGCCATGATCCTGTATGCAACGCTGGCTAAGGGGCCAAAGCTTCCGCTAGAAATGCAGGTGAACTCGACCCGTCAGTTTATGCGTGAGCTAAACCGTCTGGGTGTAACCAGCGCCATTGATGCAGGCGGTGGTTTCCAAAACTATCCTGAAGATTACGAAATTATTCAGCAGCTGCACGATGAAAAGCAGATGACGGTGCGTATCGCCTATAACCTTTTCACGCAGCGCCCTAAGCAAGAGCTGGAAGATTTCCAGAAATGGACCGACATGCTAACGCCGGGGCAGGGCACCGATTTCTATCGTGCCAACGGTGCCGGTGAAATGTTGGTGTTTTCTGCTGCTGACTTCGAAGATTTTCTCCAGCCGCGCCCTGATTTACCTGAAGGTATGGAAGACGAATTGGAGCGAGTGGTGCGCCATTTGGTGGAAAACCGCTGGCCGTTCCGCCTACACGCCACCTATAACGAATCGATTTCGCGCATGCTTAACGTATTCGAGAAAGTGAATCGTGAAATTCCCTTCAATGGTTTGCATTGGATCTTCGACCACGCTGAAACCATCACCGAGCAAAATATTGAGCGTGTTAAAGCGTTGGGCGGTGGGATTGCGGTTCAACATCGTATGGCGTTCCAAGGCGAATACTATGTTGAGCGTTATGGCAAAGACGCGGTGAAACAGACTCCACCGATCCAAAAAATGTTGGAGATGGGGGTGCCGGTAGGTATGGGAACCGACGCCACGCGCGTTGCCAGCTATAACCCATGGACTGCGCTGTATTGGTTAGTTTCTGGCCGCACGGTTGGCGGTATGGCGATGTACGACGATAACAATCGTCTACCACGCGACGTGGCTTTGGATCTATGGACTGCGGGTAGCGCATGGTTCTCTAACGAACAGGGCAAAAAAGGCCATATCAAAGCAGGACAGTTGGCGGATATGGTTGTGCTGTCACAAGATTTCTTCAGCGTAGCGGAAGAGGCCATTAAAGGTATCGAATCTGTGATGACGATTGTGGATGGCAAAGTGGTGTATGCCGCGGGTGCGTTTACACCGTTGGCACCGCCATCCATTCCAGTAGTACCGGACTGGTCACCGGTGGTTAAGGTTCCGGGTCATTACCGTTCTGCTCCACCTGTTGAGAATAAAGCCGGCGTTTTGGCTCAAATGCATCAGTGCTGCGGTTCTTGCGGTGTGCATGGGCATTCACATGATAAAGCACGTAAATCTGCAATTCCTGTGTCGGATGAGCAGGCATTTTGGGGCGTTTTAGGTTGCTCTTGTTTCTCATTCTGATTTCAGTGAGTTGGCCTATGGCCGTTTGAAAACGATGAGTTGTTTGTTTATGGGCGCTGGATTATTCCAGCGCTTTTTTATTGCCTGTCAAAACAGAATTCCCTTTACTCATAGGGGCGATAAAAACGCCAACTTATGGCATAATGTGCCCAAAATCACATTTCTTAAGAGTACTAGTCTTGTTAATCAGCAATAACATCACGATGCAGTTCGGCAGTAAGCCGTTGTTTGAAAACATTTCTGTCAAATTTGGCGGCGGAAATCGCTATGGTCTTATCGGGGCAAACGGCTGTGGTAAATCCACGCTGATGAAAATCCTCGGCGGCGATTTAGTGCCAAGCGGCGGTAACGTGTTCCTCGATCCGAACGAACGTTTGGGTAAACTGCGTCAGGATCAGTTCGCATTCGAAAACTACACCGTTATCGATACCGTTATCATGGGCCACACCGAACTGTGGGACGTGAAGGCCGAACGCGATCGCATCTATTCACAGCCAGAAATGACGGAAGAAGAAGGCTATAAAGTGGCCGATCTGGAAGTCGTCTATGGCGAGATGGATGGATACAGCGCCGAGTCGCGTGCGGGCGAGTTATTGCTGGGCGTGGGTATCCCCGTTGAGCAACACTATGGCTTGATGAGTGAAATCGCGCCAGGTTGGAAACTGCGTGTTTTGCTAGCGCAGGCGCTGTTTTCAAACCCAGACATTCTGCTGCTCGACGAACCAACCAACAACTTGGACATCGATACTATTCGTTGGCTGGAAACCGTGCTGAACGAACGTAACAGCACCATGATTATCATCTCCCATGACCGTCACTTCCTGAATATGGTGTGCACGCACATGGCTGACTTGGATTACGGCGAGCTGCGCGTTTATCCGGGCAACTACGATGAATACATGACGGCGGCAACGCAGGCACGCGAGCGTTTAATGT
Source organism: Hafnia alvei (assembly GCF_964063325.1). Lineage (NCBI taxonomy): Bacteria > Pseudomonadati > Pseudomonadota > Gammaproteobacteria > Enterobacterales > Hafniaceae > Hafnia > Hafnia alvei. The sequence continues at coordinate 3,322,800 of NZ_OZ061315.1, read as the reverse complement.
CTGATAACGCGAAAAAGAAAGCACAGATTTCTGAGCTGCAGTCGTTTGTTAGCCGCTTTAGTGCGAACGCCTCAAAATCTAAGCAGGCAACTTCACGTGCTCGCCAGATTGATAAAATTAAGCTGGATGAAGTTAAAGCGTCTAGCCGTCAGAACCCGTTCATTCGCTTCGAACAGGATAAAAAACTGTTCCGTAACGCGTTGGAAATTGATGGTTTAAGCAAAGGCTTTGATAATGGCCCGCTGTTCAAAAACCTACGCATGTTGCTGGAAGTGGGCGACAAACTGGCCGTTCTGGGGACTAACGGCGTGGGTAAAACCACGCTGCTGAAAACCTTAGTGGGCGAGCTTGAACCAGATACCGGCTTTGCGAAATGGTCTGAAAACGCCAACATCGGTTACTACGCGCAGGATCATGAAAGCGAATTTGCTGAAGATTTAACCCTGTTTGATTGGATGAGCCAGTGGAAACAGCCAAGCGACGACGAGCAGGTTGTTCGCGGTTATCTTGGACGTTTACTGTTCAGCCAAGACGATATTAAAAAGTCAGTTAAAGTGCTGTCCGGTGGTGAAAAAGGCCGTATGTTGTTTGGTAAGCTGATGATGCAGCGTCCAAATATCTTGGTTATGGATGAACCAACGAACCACATGGATATGGAATCTATCGAAGCGCTAAACATGGCTCTGGAAATGTATGAAGGCACATTGGTCTTCGTTTCCCATGACCGCGAATTTGTTAGCTCTCTGGCGACGCGTATTTTAGAAATTACGCCAACCAAGACAATTGATTTCTCTGGTAACTATGAAGATTATCTGCGCAGCCAAGGCGCTGAATAATTAATCATAAATTACGTTCGCTGAATTAATTAGGCTGTGCCGTTTACGGTGCAGCCTTTTTTATGTCTAAGACATCGCACATTAGTTTATTTAGCGTTTTCTTTTTTAATATAAAAACATGACTATATTGGTAAGATGAATTAATCAGAATTGACCTATAATGTCTTTTGTCACGTTATGCTAACGTAGCGGCATTAATATCATTATCTGTAAGTAGGGACATATTATGAACAAGGTTTCAGCTGTATTGGCTAGCTTATTATTGGCTTCTTCTGCCGGTGCTATTGCGGCTACCGCAGGCGCAAATGACGATCTCAGCAAACAGCCACTGGAAAAGGTTGCGCCTTATCCGCAAGCGGAAAAGGGCATGACCCGTCAGGTCATTTATTTACCGAAGCAGGAAAATGAGAATGACTTCAAAGTTGAGCTGCTGATCGGTAAAACAATGGATGTAGACTGCAACCGCCATATGATGGGCGGCAAACTGGAAAGCAAAACGCTGTCTGGTTGGGGCTATGATTACTTAGTGATGGAAAAAATTTCGGAGCCAGCCTCAACGATGATGGCTTGCCCTGATAACACCAAACATAGCCAGTTTGTTACGGCAAACTTGGGTGATTCCGCCATGCAGCGTTACAACAGCCGTTTGCCAATCGTGGTATATGTACCGCAGGGTGTTGATGTGAAATACCGTGTGTGGCAGGCAGAGACTAAAATTCAAGATTCTGTTAAGAAATAACGCATTATTTAATGATCAATCAATAGTGCCGAGGAGAGAATATTTCTCCTTGGCACTGATATAAATAGGGCTGGTAGCGAATATTTGGCCTTATAGGAATCATCGTACATTTTAATTTTCATGCATTGTGGATGGTGCCTGCCTGAAGACTCCTGGCGAAGTTCCAAAACGTCGCTTGAAGGCGCGGGTAAAGGTTTGCTGGCTTTCAAAACCGTACTGAAGTGTTATATCCATAATTTTCTTATCCGTTCGTTTTAATTCCGCTGCGGCGCGCATCAATCGACGATGGCGAACATAAGACGCCAAGTTATCGCCTGTTACCTCTTTAAATAATCGCTGTAGATACCATTTTGAATATCCCGCCCGCTTGGCAATATCATCAATAACGATACGTTTATCTAAATTCTGCTCTATCCATTCAGACAGTGTTTCTACCAGTTGCTGATGTTGTCCTTTAGTACTCAATCTGGTCACCTTAGTCTGTGGCGTGGCACAAACAAAAAGATAATTTCACGAGTAATTAATACTACTGGACATAAAAATAAAAAGAATAGCTCACGGCTAAGAATAAATATTTTTTTGTAAAGTTATCTCAATAAAAAAATAGTAAATATACATTTGGTAAAAACTTGTGTGGATAATAAACAAGAAAGGAAGAATTATGAAATTTGTAAAGTGAGATATAAATTTTCTTGATTTCTAACAGTTATTAGTGAAAAGCAAACGATGACTTTATAAATTATTTGATATGAGACTCTAACATGCAAAAAAGGCTCCTGAAAAGGAGCCTTTTGCTTCAAGCAGTTTTCGCATTAAGCAGAAGTGGCCAGCTTAGTGGCAAATCCGAGGAACAAAAGACCCACCATAGAATTACCCAGTTTGGCGAGGCGTTTCTTTTCGCTCAGGAAATGGGCCAGCGCAGCGCCGGAAAAGATCAACAGCGTCATGTAGCAGAAGCTAATCATTTCTAAAATGACCGCTAAAATCGCAAAGGAAATGCCGCTATGTGCATAGTTCATATCAATGAACTGTACGAAGAATGACACATAAAACAGAATCGCCTTAGGGTTGGTTAAGCTCAGCGTTAACGCCTTACGAAAAACATGCTCGGGTTCTTCGTGTGTTGAACTCTGGCTTTGGCCTTTTTTAGACAGCGTGCTGTACAGGATTTTCAATCCAAGATAGAGCAGATAGAGCGCGCCGAGCATTTTCACCAGCGAAAATAAAAATGGAGAAGAGCGGATCAGCGACGCGATGCCGATATAGGCGCAAAAGATTAAAACCGCATCACCGATAAAGACCGCTAGCGCGGCTTTATAACCTTCTTTAACGCCGCGTGTAATACCGGTTTTGAGTACAAACAGCGTATTCGGCCCCGGTACCATAATGATGAAAATCGCACCGAGAACGTACGTCCAGATATTGAGTACACCATAGCTCTCAAACACAACAACCTCACCTTTAATTCACGCTATTAATAAGTTGCGAATACAGGGCACATTGGCCCAAAAATCGATGGCGTATTGTACTCTTTTAAAAGGGTTTTGGCAGTATAGTGTGATCTGTATAACATTTAGTCACTGGAAGATAAAATGCGCAGTCTGTAATTTATGGTGAAACATCAGCGAAGTTTTCCATGTAGCGGTTCGACAATCTCAATGCTGCGCTCAAGTGTTTCTTTATTGCGGTGGTAATCCTGTAACAAGATGGCGATAAACAGCGTATCAAGTAGGTTCAGCTGAATAATGCGGGCTACGGCATTTTGCCCCAGTATTGGGCCGCTCATTGCAGGGCTAAAGATCGATAAATCAGATAGTTGCGAAAGAGGTGAAACATTGTCATTGGTGATGCAGATAATGTTCGCTCGACGTTGCTTAGCAATCTCTACGGCATTTAATAGCTCACGCGTATCGCCTGATTGTGAAATCACAATCACAACGTCCTCTTCGGTTAATTGGCATGCCACCATCAGCATCAAGTGAAAATCACTATAGGTATGGCTATGTACCCCTATGCGTAGCAGTTTGTGTTCAAAATCCTCACAGACTGATGAAGAACCGCCTACGCCAAGCAGCACAACGTGTTTGGCCTTATAAATAAGCGCTGCTGCTGCGTTGATCACTTGGGTATCAGCGACTGCCTGAGCTTCTTTTAAGGCTTGAATGCTATTGCTGAACACCTTATCTAACACGGTATTTAGATTATCTTGTTCTGTGATCTCTTCTTCTTTTTCGTAAGGCAAAGAATCAAAGTAGGCGACTAGTGCACGTCTTAACTCTCTAAATCCAGAATAGCCTATCTTTTTAGCCACCTTAACAACTAACGGTTCAGAGACTTCCAAAGCAAGCGATACTTCACGTAAGCTTGTGTTTTTTGTGATGTTACCTTTGGTTATCAGCCATTCTGCAATCCCCCGTTCGGTGGGGTTCAGCAGGGAGAGTGACATTTTTATCTTTGCCCCAATGGCGAGCGAATTCTCGCTATCTTGCATAACATCCATCCTATATCTCCCACTAGATTAAGCGCTTACAAAATCTTATCACAGCCTTTTAGGTATCTATACCTGGAATTTTTACCGGCAAAAAAAACTGGGTAGATAAAACCATACAAAGAAACACAGTACGCAAAATCACAAAAACTCTAAATTTTGTGAAGTTTGTCGAGTACATCACTTGATTTCGTTATTACTTTACAATAATAATATTTTTTGTGAAGTATGCTTAATTAATCCTCACCAGGGGAACGCCTTAGGGCACATGCTTTCATACTAAAAAAAGAAAAATGCAGGGTTGATTTTGGCTTAACGACGATCTAACTCAAGGGAATAATATGAAATCATCATTTTTCGGCGTCATCCAGCGCGTAGGGCGTTCCTTCATGTTGCCTATTGCGCTATTGCCCGTTGCAGGGCTGCTACTCGGTATCGGAGCCTCTTTTACTAATGTGACTACGATAGAATCCTACGGGCTGCAATCCTTACTTGGTGAAGGCACGGTACTTCACGCATTGCTTACAGTAATGAAAAGTGCGGGGAGTGTTGTATTTTCTAATTTGCCAATTTTATTTGCTGCCGGTGTGGCGATGGGAATGGCAAAGAAAGAGAAAGATGTCGCGGCAATATCGGGGGTTATCGGCTTTCTTACCATGCATGCCACGATCAACGCCATGCTTGAGTTGAATGGTTTGCTGAAGCCCGGTGCGATGGTCGACGGGGCGCTTGGCATGAGTGTTGGGATCAACTCGCTACAAATGGGCGTATTCGGCGGTGTCTTGGTTGGGCTTGGCGTTGCGGCGCTACATAATCGTTTTTATAAAATTGAGTTGCCGCCCGTGTTTTCATTCTTCGGCGGTACGCGCTTTATTCCCATCATTACCGCGTTGACCTATGTGATCGTGGGCATGGTGATGTTTTACATCTGGCCGACTATTCAACATGGCATTATGGATTTAGGGGGGTTAGTCAATCGCGCTGGTTATGCCGGAACGTTTATATATGGCTTTATCGAGCGTGCATTAATTCCTTTTGGCTTACATCACGTGTTTTATATGCCGTTTTGGCAAACTGGTTTGGGTGGTACTGCCGTGATCGATGGTGTCACTGTCACGGGGGCGCAGAATATTTTCTTCGCTGAATTGGCAAGCCCAAACACCCAGCACTTCTCTGTTGAAGCGACTCGGTTTATGGCGGGCAAATTCCCGTTCTATCTCTTTGGTATCCCTGGCGCCGCTTTAGCGATTTATCACACGGCAAAACCCGAGAACCGTAAGCTAGTATTAGGACTATTGCTTTCAGCAACGTTGACCGCCGTGCTAACAGGGATCACTGAGCCGATTGAATTCTCGTTCTTGTTTGCTGCGCCGCTGCTGTACGTGTTGCACTGCTTGCTGGCCGGCTTATCATTTATGTTGTGCCACATGTTTAATGTGGGTGTTGGACAGACGTTTTCAGGTAGCCTTATTGATTTCTTCTTATTTGGCGTTATGCAAGGTAATGCCAAAACAAGTTGGATGAATGCAATTCTGATTGGTATCCCTTTATTTCCGGCATATTACTTTAGCTTCCGTTTTCTTATTACTCGCTTTAACTTCAAAACGCCAGGGCGAGAGGAAAGTGGAGAAGAAACTAAGCTTTACACACGAAAAGATGTAGCGGCTGCTAAAGAAAAATCAGCTAAACAGCCGTTGGGAAATACCCATGGCGTATCTGAGTTAATTATTCAAGGTCTAGGCGGAGTGGGCAATATCTCGGATGTAGACTGCTGTGCAACTCGTTTGAGAATTACAGTAAACGATGATTCTTTAGTTTCTGATGTGCTGCTTAAACAATCGGGCGCTCGAGGTGTTATCCGGAAAGGGAAAGGTGTTCAAATTATATATGGTCCACATGTCACATTGATTAAATCAAACTTAGATGAATGCCTACAAGCAGTAATTTAACACATTAATTAATTATAATTTTTTAAAGAATAAAGGGAAATAATGAAAATCGCCATTGGTTGTGATCACGTTGGATTTATTTTAAAACCATCCATAATTTCACATTTGGAAAAGCGTGGAGTCGATATTCTCGATAAAGGTACTCATTCAGAGAGCCGAACTGATTACCCCATTTATGCTGAAGCAGTGGCGAGAACGGTGGCTTCTGGTGAAGCGGATCTCGGTATTCTTATCTGTGGTTCAGGCATTGGTATTTCGATTGCAGCAAATAAAGTTCATGGGATCAGAGCGGTGGTCTGCAGTGAACCATATTCAGCTAAACTTTCACGTCAGCATAATAATACGAATATTTTGGCTTTTGGCTCGCGGGTGATTGGTGCAGAACTTGCCAAAATGATTGTAGATGAATGGTTGAACGCTGAGTTTGAAGGAGAGCGCCATCAAACTCGTGTGAATATGATTACTCAGCTTGAAGGGGAATAATTAGCATGACGAATTTTTGTCCCTCATTAATGTGTGTAGATTTTTCTCAGTTGAGCCATGAAATTCAGCGTCTAGAAAGCGCAGGCGCAGCCATGTTTCATATTGATATTATGGATGGACACTTTGTACCTAACTTTGCATTAGGCATTGAGGATGTAAAAGCGGTGGCTAAGTTAGCTACGATCCCCTATGACGTTCACTTAATGGTGTCTAATCCTGATTGTTATATTGATAAATTTGCAGATCTCGGTTGTAGTATTATTTATGTTCATGCGGAAGCGCCGATTCATTTGCACCGTACGCTAACTCATATTCGCCAACGTGGTGTTAAGGCCGGCGTGGCGATTAATCCTGGTACTTCACTGAGTATTTTGGAGGAAGTGTTAGATGTCGTGGATGTTGTGTTAGTGATGTCGGTCAATCCAGGTTTTGCAGGCCAGCCATTTATTCATAGCGCTATTGATAAAATTAGTCGTTTGAGAAAAATGTTACATCAACACGGTAGCAGTGCTCAGATTGCCGTAGATGGTGCAATATCGCCGCAGGTTGTTAGTACATTGGCCCGTGACGTAGATTATTTTATCTTAGGTACTGCTGGTTTGTTTAAACCTGACCGCGATTATAGCAGTGCGATGAAAACGCTGGAGCAATGTGTAACGCAGGCCTTGGAAATCGTAACCTAAGCATAATTATAGTTGCCCCTATCTTTAATTGTCGCCAGTATCTAATGTTTGATGCATGGCGGCGATTAAAGCGGGTTAGGGGTAATCATGAACAAAACACAATATCGAGCTACGCGTTTAGCCCGACTTATCCAACCGCTATGCGATTGCCATCCTGAGTTAAGCGGCGTCTATCCTTTGGAAGAGGGTAACGACGCTTTCGCGGCGCGATATTTGCTGACCAACATGGCTGAGAAAACGCTGGATGTGCAGTATTACATCTGGCACAACGATCTCTCGGGGCGATTGCTGTTCAGTGCATTATTCCGCGCCGCTGAGCGCGGGGTAAAAGTACGTTTACTGCTGGATGACAACAACACCGGTGGTTTGGATGAATCGCTGCGCCGTCTCAACGCGCACCCCAATATTAGCGTAAAACTTTTCAACCCTTTCCCGCTTCGGCGCATGCGCTGTCTGTGCTATTTAACCGATTTTAAAAGACTTAATCGGCGCATGCACAATAAAAGTATGACGTTCGATAGGCAGGCGACTATCGTCGGCGGGCGCAATGTGGGGGATGAATATTTTGGTATTGGTGAACAGCCGCTTTTTTCTGATTTAGACGTGTTGGCCGTGGGCAACGTTGTTGCGGATGTCTGTCAGGATTTCGAACGTTATTGGACTTCAGCGTGTGTATCACCAGCGGAAGATATTTTGGGCAAAGCCTCGGAAAAACTATTTCTGCATGGCCTAACGATTGAAGAAGTTGGCGGTAGAGCGCGCGCCAAAGAGTATTTAAAGCGTCTGCGTGATAAGTACTTAGCCCGTAAAATGGAGAATAATGAGCTGCCGCTGACGTGGGCAAAAGTGCAGCTGTTCAGCGATGATCCCCTTAAAGGACGTGGAGAATTGGCCACCAAAGCACTAATGGCTTCTCGTCTATTTAAGATGATTGGTGAGCCAAAAGTGAGTATGGATATTATCTCAGCCTATTTTGTCCCTACGCGCACCGGTGTATCACAGCTGGTTTATTTAGCGCGGCAGGGGGTGAAAATGACGGTGCTCACCAATTCTCTTGCGGCAAACGATGTGGCCATTGTGCATGCGGGCTACGCCAAATGGCGAAAAACTCTGCTGCGTTGCGGTATTGAATTGTTTGAAATGAAAGCCAATGAAACCGAGCGGCCTTTACGTAAAGAGCGCTTACGCGATCGGGGGTTAACTGGGCATTCTGGCTCCAGCTTGCATGCTAAAACTTTTGCGGTGGACGGTAAGTTGGTCTTTATTGGCTCATTTAATTTTGATCCGCGTTCGGCTCGGCTAAATACCGAGATGGGATTCGTGATTGAAAGTGAGTCGCTAACCTCATCCACCCATCAGCGTTTTATTGCTAGTCTGCACGATAAAGCCTTTCAGTTAGTGCTTGCCCCGCGCCGTAAAATTAACTGGATCGAATATGAAAATGATGAACAAAAAATTCATCATAAAGAGCCTGATAGTCCGCTATACAAACGTATTTTAGCCAGAATCGCTTATTACTTACCCATTGAGTGGTTGCTATAGCCGTCGTTAGCGCCATGTGTTTACTGAACACATGGCGCTAAATATCATTACGTCAAATCAACGTTTTTACAGCCAAATAACAGCGTCAGAATAAAGCCTGCTGCATATGAAATAGCCACGCCGACCACATACACCAGCATGCCGGCATAGATGCCCTGTGATGAGGTGATGAGCGGAATGGAAACCAAGCCTGACGGGCCAAATACGGTGTTTAAACCAATGGGCAATCCCATATAAGCGACCAGACCGATAAAGAATCCGCCCACGGCACCACCGACACAGGCCGTAATAAACGGTTTTAGGCGAGGCAGCGTCACACCATAAATTAACGGTTCGCCAATACCCAATAAGCCGGGAAATATAGCACCCTTAATTTGCATGCGTAGCGTAGAGCCCGGTTTAGCTTTTAAATATAACGCTAACGCTGCGCCGACCTGTCCGCCACCGGCCATCGCGAGGATCGGGAACAATGAGTTAAAACCTTGTGCATCCATCAACGCAAAATAAACCGGTACAAATCCCTGATGAATACCAAATACTACCGCAATCAGGAACACCCCCGCCAATAATGCGGTTCCGAATGGATTGCCGTTTAAATGCAGAAACAGCCAAGACATGCCTTTAAACAGTTCGACACCGATTGGCATGATAACCACGTAGGTTATGGCACCGGTGATAAGCAGCGTAATGGAGGACGTGAGGATCATATCCAAGTTATCAGGAATAACTTTACGCACTTTGCGCTCAATCCACGCACCGAGCATACAGGCTAACAGCACGCCGATGATATTGCCTCTCGGGTCTATTACCAAACCAAAGAAGTTATCGATCCCGGCGTAGTAGCCCACGGTGCCTTCTGCGCTGTAACGCAGAATAAATAACGACGCGATGATGGCGCCATTAACGCCGGTTCCGCCAAAGGCTTTTTGGGTATTAAAACCAATGAGGATACTCAGGAAGGTAAATAAGCCTACGCTGAAGGTTTTCATATAGCCAATCAGGCCGATGAGCCAAATTGGCGCGACTTCACCTTCGAGTATCAAGGTTTGCTGGAGCAGCGTTGCGATGCCGAGCAACAGACCCGCGGCGATAAATCCGGGAATGAGCGGGGTGAAAATAGTCGCAAACTTCGTCAAAAAACTGTGAAAGGCGTTATTTTGCTTACTCTTGAGCTGCTTTTTATTTTCCGCCGCAAGGGCATTCAAATCAGATTCCGACGTGTTGCTATCGGCCTGTGACTGCGGTTGGCTAAGACTCACGTTCATCATTTCACTGGCGGTTTGTGCCTTGCCTGGGCCAAGCACAATTTGCAGCTGATCGTTGCCTTCAATCACGCCCATGACGCCGGCGATTTTTTTCAATTCTGCGTGATTAACACGAGCGCGATCGGCCAAGGTGAGGCGGAGTCGCGTCATGCAATGTCCGCAGAGGGTGATGTTACTGTGGCCCCCTACGTTCGCCAAAATTTGCGCGATGGTGGCATCCGTTATTTTGGCCATCGCTAAGCTCCCTGATGACGTGAGGCTAAGGCTTGGCGGATAAAACCATTATTTTGTGCAAGAACCGCGCTGGCTTCAGCCGCAGAGAGCTGGGCGAGAATCATCAAAATAGCGGTTTTACAGTGTCGTTCACATTCGCTGAGCGCTTTAATCGCTTCATCGCGGGCGCACTCGGTGGCCTGCATCACGATGTCAATTTGTCGCTGAACCAGCTTGGCGTTGGTGGCTTCAACATCCACCATCAGGTTGCCATAAACTTTTCCGGTGCGGATCATCGCTCCCGTGGTGAGCATATTCAGCACCATTTTTTGCGCAGTGCCAGCTTTCATTCTTGATGAGCCGGTCACTACCTCTGGCCCCACAACGGCCTCTAGCGCGATATCAGCGAGTTGGCTCATTGCGCTGCTGGCGTTGCAGGTCAGCGAAACGGTGGTTGCGCCAACCGAACGTGCATATTTCATGGCACCGATGACATAAGGCGTTCTTCCGCTGGCGGCGATGCCAACCAATACGTCACGTTCACAGAAATGGTGATCTTTCAGATCTTGTTCGCCCAGTTCTACGTTATCTTCGGCATTTTCAACTGCGCGTAGGATAGCGGTGTGGCCTCCGGCAATTAATCCAACCACCTGCTCACGCGGCGTACCATAGGTTGGCGGGCATTCACTTGCGTCTAGAATACCGAGTCGCCCTGAGGTGCCTGCACCACAATAAATCAGACGGCCGCCTTGGCTAAATGCCTGAGCGATAGTATCCACGGCCAGCGCGATTTGCGGCAGGATACGTTCAACGGCTACGGCCACCTTTTGGTCTTCTTGGTTGATAATCGTCAGCATATCTAAGGTGGATAAGGTGTCGATGTTTTCGCTGGCGATGTTACGGCCTTCGGTTTGCAGGCGGGAGAGGTCAATGTTCATTTCAGTATTCTCAGAAGCACAAAGTTAAGGAATAAATTATTCCAAAAATCATGTGATTTAAAGAATTAATAATTTTATGCGCATTTTTTGTGATTGATGTCGACTATTTCATCTCTTCGAAATGCCAACCATTTTGTCTGCATTGTGGATGAAGTGAATGCTTACCTAAGAATCCAGCCTCCATTTTTTGCGCTATGCAGGGTAAGATAGCGCCCACTTTCCATCTGTTTACCGAGTTCAAATGCGCTGCCTACAACGAATCACTCTCAATAAAGACGCCTTTACGCCCGGTGAACGCATCATTGCCGATTATATTTTGGCTCATCCCGATAAGCTGAAGCAGTGTTCTTCGCAAGAGCTCGCCAGTATTTTGAATATCAGCCAGTCGAGCATTGTGAAATTTGCTCAAAGATTGGGCTTCAAAGGTTTTACTAACCTCAAAATGGCCTTGATTGAGGAGTGGGGACAGCAAAGCAAGCAACATGCTGAGTCAGAACAGCATTTGCATAACGATATTAATGTTCATGACACCCCATCAATGATTGCGGAAAAATTATTTCGAGCAAAGCAGCAGGCTCTGAGGATGACAACCGACAGCGTAAACTTGGCACAGTTGGAGAGTGTCGTTACAGAAATCAAGGCAGCTCGCCGAGTACAGATCATGGGAATGGGGGGCTCATCGCTGGTGGCGAAAGACTTAGCTTATAAGCTAATGAAAATAGGCTACCCGGTGATGAATGAAATGGACAGCCATGTGCAGATGACGGTGGCTCAATCGCTAGGAGAAGGAGATGTACAAATTGTTATCTCTTACTCGGGGGCGCTGAAAGAGATATTTATTGCGGCACAGGCAGCGCAGGAGAAGGGGGCCAAAATCATAGCGGTAACGTCGCTACAGGATAGCCCGCTAAGAAAACTCGCCGACTTTGTTCTCGATACCATTGCTGATGAGGCGCGCTGGCGTAGTTCTTCTATTTCTGCGCGTACGGCACAGAATACGATCACTGATTTGCTGTTCGTTTGTTTATTACAGGAAGATAGCGAAAGAAGCCGCAGCTTTATTCATCGCAGCCAAGAGATGATTGAGCAACTGAAGTAAGTCACCTGAGTGATGTATTGTGATATCAGTTTATTGTTAATTATGATCTTGTTTTGTTGCAGATATGTTTTTTTATTTTAAGATAAATGATGTTGTGATTTTTTTTAGCCGCATTATTGAGGGAAAATATCTGGGTATTGCGGCTTTCAACCTTAAAAAACATCTTTCATAGAACAATCACCACCTTATGTTCGCTAAAACTAATACTAAATACTATAGCGGCGATTAATATTGAATGAAATTGTCGTCTATATAATTATGGTGTAGGTTTATATCTCGAATTATTACGCAATTATGATTATGAACTAAAATAAAAGCGTCAATGAAATTGATTTTTCGGCGGCGATTAATGCGGTAATTTTCCTAAAAAATGACGCTCTTCTATAAAAACACTTCACGATCAAATTATTGCAAATCCTCTAAAAAAACCATTTTCAATAGGCTAATAATCCATAGCCTATGGGTTGTTTTATTTATAATTGGTGTTTTTGTCTGTCTTTAGTTAATCGTTGTTTTAATAAAATTTTTATAAATCGTATAAATCATACACATTGCTTGTTTTACCCGTTCGGTTTTATTTGAGATGATTCTTACTACTTCATAAGTACTGAAGAAGTAAAAGGGTTTATCGGTAAAATATTGAGGGAAAATATGAAAAAATCTCATTTCACATGCTTTTTATGAAGGCGTTCTTATTTACTATAAAACAGAGGGCCTTATCTGTATTTATAGCTCATTTTCTCTGATATGAGTGTCACAAATTGAATCACTATAATGCAAAATTCATGATTTATAAAATTAATGAAACTGTTAGGTTTAAGCCTGCAGACGGTGCCATTTGGAGCATAGAAAGCCCTGAGCAAGTGATTAATCTAACGATTACTAACTGTAATCTTCTTTGCCTGCTACTCAATAAGAAGGGGGAAATCCTTTCCAGAGAGCAAATTTTAGAGGATATATGGGATAAGCAAGGTCTACGTTCATCTAATAATACACTTAATCAATACATATCTATTCTTAGACGAACATTCTCCTTGCTGGGTATCGATGATGAGGTTATTAAAACTATTCCAAAGGTAGGGTTCAGTTTAAATTCGTCCATCAGCGTAGATAAAGAGTGTAATGTAGAACCCGTTAAGTTTATCGAAAAGGAAAAGAGTCCGAGTTGGAATTCTAAAAACAATATTTATATCGTAGCGATAACCGCTCTGATAGCTTTTATTGCTGTGCTTTTTACTTACGTATTATACAAAGATAAGGCCTACAGTCTCGATACATCCATTGTTAATATTGGCAAGTTTGATGCTTGTAGCGTCAACGTTTTACCTGATTACACGCGAGGACAATCACGCTATCTGTTGGAGTCATCAGTAAAGCTGATAACGCTCAGTGACGTGAAATGTGTTCCTGAACGAGTATTTATCGCAAAACCAGAGAGTAGAGGAAGTGGGCGTTCATTTCTTGCGGAATGTATTGTCGATAAAAGAAGAAACGAATACTTTTTTTGTAAAGGATATTATATAAAATGAACAAAAAAATTGTCACTTTGCTCCTTTTGGCTTTCATATTGATGTTTGAGGGTATCTACGTTTTCTTTATCTATGAGCCATCATATAATTTTGTGTGTGATGGTGAGTTTTCCTACAACGATAGTGAAAGCAAAGATCTGCTAGATGGAAATATTTCATTTAGCCTAAATGACAAAATGCAAGGGCATGCTGAAATTACGGGATATTTGACCAAGAATGGTGTGTCTCAGGATGTTATTCGCAGTGTTGATTTCAAGTATCGCGTTGTAGCACCCAAACGCATTGTTATCTATGATGCCCAGCTGATCACTTACTTCCATGATTCCGTAGATGAATCTTTTTCACCAGAACCTATTCTTGATTTCTTGTTTTTCCGCAATAAAGATTTGAAAGAAATCAATATCAGTGTGCACAAAATAAAAAATACCTATTTATTTGGTCGGGCGAATAACTTTGTTTTTGCCTGCACCTCATAATGACTCATTTTTAAGTGCGCAAATTTCACAACACCCTCTATTAATCATTAATGGATACAGTATGAATAAAAAGCAGATAGGAATATTTCTGATAGGAACAACTTTTTTGCTGTCCGGTTGTTCTTCGTCCAATAAAGAGAATCAAAATTACCGAGGAGATGAGCTTGAGTATGATTATTTTTATGCTAACAGTCAGCTAACGCCAACGGAAGAGAATACGCCGCCTAAAAGTAGCATTGTCGGTGGTCATTCCTATTCATCTACAAACAATAAATGTATGGATAATTATAATTTCCTGCGTGAGGAAAAATCGAGCCAATACCCCAAGTACGCTGAAAACTACAATAAGATCACCGATGGGTTTAAGTTTCTCAACTCCAACAAGAACATTATGGATAAGGATGCTAAGAAGGTGTATACGATGGAGTTGAAAATGAAGCTAGAGACGCTGTGTTCGAAAATTCAGTATTCGAGCTTTATCTTGGTTAATGAAAAGCGTAAAAATCTATCTGAAATCTAATCTGGCTTAGAAAACTATTCAATTGAATCGTATTCATCAAGCATCGAATTCTACTGACTAAAAAAATGGCGCTAAAATTATTTTAGCGCCATTGATTTTATGGTCTTAATTAATCAACGTTCAACGGTTTTATTGACAGGCTCCTTTGTCAGTGGAGGATGCGACCTTATTCACTACGTTAACGTTCGTTTGGCCTGATGTGGTGTCAATTTTAAACACGGTCCAGTTCACCATATCAGTCGTGTTGCCTGTTGCATCTTCGATTTTAAATTCTTGTGATGTTCCATCGGATAAATAAAGCTTCACTTTACCGCCGCCATAAGCAGCAGGTGATGGGCTGAATCTATTGACGACGTAACAATATACGCCCGGATGCATAGTATTTACCGTGATGGTTTCAGGGCCATAGCCAGTTCTTGCATCCACATCCAGCGTTGCATCGGCGCCGCTCGGCGATTTTGCACTATAGAAAACCTTAATTAGACTGGATGGATTTCCCACCGTAGGCACCCAGAGATAGGAGTCAAGGTCAGCAGGGGTATCATTCCACGTGAGAACAATACGTGCCGCTTTGCCATCTAAGTTTGGCGACAGAACAAAATCTTTCTGTTGGTCTGTAACCGTCTGGATATCGACCGTTGAATCTAAGGTGATAAAGCCGGTTGCGGTGGCTTTCACGTAATAAAGCCCCTGTGGAATACTGATCTCGTATTTACCATCTGTACCGCTGGTCACGGAGTATTCCGGATTAGCGTTATTTTCAGATAAAGAGAGCTCAATTTTCGTATTTGGGATCATGGCATTATTTATCGCATTCTTGGTAACCCCATGTAATTTCACTAGCTGCTGTTTGAAGTTAACTTTCTTGTCTGCGTTAACCGCAGTTCCGTTGGTTAAGGATGCGGATACCTGTACCAGTAATGCTTCCATAGCGGTGCTGGTGAGTACCATGGTTGCTTTGCCGTTAACATCGGTGGCGCTGCTCGCCGCCTGTAATGTTACGGTATTACCTTTATCCTGAGACCAGTTCACGCTGGCATTCGGAACGAGGTTGTCATGTGCATCTTTTACGATAGCGGTATAGGTAAAGTAATCGGTCCCGTTGGCTATTTTATCGGTCACGCTGTCGTCTAGCGTGACGGTACTCACCGCTGCCGTAGTGATATCCGCCACAAAAGTGGTATCTACCGTTTGGCTATGGCCGTTAATTGCCGCCGTGACTTTTGTAATCCCCGCCGTGATGTTGGTGAGCGTGGTGGTTGCCAGACCTTGCGCATCCGTACTTGCCGACGCCGTTGTTACCGCTGCGCCGTTATCCGCCGTGAAACTGACGTTAACATTTGGCACTACGTTTCCATTAGCATCCGTTACCTTGGCCTGCGCTTTATTGGTGGCAGCGCCATCGGCTTTGGCATTGTCGACGGTTACCGTTAAATCACCGCTTACAATGGTCGATGTGCTGTCATCGGCCACGAAGGTGGTCTCCACCGTTTGGTTGTTACCGTTAATGGTGGCGGTGACTTTGGTGACTCCGGCTTTGAGATTAGTGAGCGTGGTGCTCGCTAAACCTTGGCTGTCGGTGGTTACCGATGCGGTGATAACCGTTGCGTCGTTATCTGCCGCGAAGCTGACGGCGGTATTCGGCACCAGGTTGCCATGGGCGTCTGTCACCTTGGCCTGAACTTTGTTGCTGTCCGTGCCGTTGGCTTTGGCGTTGTTGGTGGTAACCGTTAAGTCGCCGTTCACGATGGTCGCAGTGCTGTCGTCGGCCACAAACGTGGTGTCTACCGTTTGACTATGGCCGTTAACCGTTGCCGTGACTTTGGTGATCCCCGCTTTGACGTTGGTTAGCGTAGTCATTGCGAGCCCCTGATCGTCGGTGGTAACGGATGCGGTGATGACCGTTGCCCCGTTATCTGCCGCGAAGCTGACCGTGGTATTCGGTACTCGGTTTCCATTGGCGTCCGTTACCTTGGCTTGAACTTTGTTGCTGTCCGTGCCGTTGGCTTTGGCATTATTGATGGTCACCGTTAAGTCACCGCTCACAATGGTAGACGTGCTGTCATCGGCCACGAAGGTGGTATCCACACTTTGGCTATTGCCGTTAATGCTGGCAGTGACCTTGGTGATCCCCGATTTAACGTTGGTTAGGGTGGTGCTGGCGAGCCCTTGTGCATTGGTGGTTGCCGATGCGGTTGTCACCGTGGCGTCGTTATTGGCCGTGAAGCTGACCGTCGTATTCGGTACGAGGTTGCCATTGGCATCCGTGACCTTAGCCTGAACCGCGTTGGTCTGCGTGCCGTCAGCTTTGGCGTTGTTAACCGTGATCGTTAAGTTGCCGCTCACGATGGTGCCAGTGCTGTCGTCGGCCACAAACGTGGTGTCTACCGTTTGGCTGTTGCCGTTAATCGCGGCGGTGACTTTGGTGACGCCTGCCTTCACGTTGGTGAGGGTTGTCGTCGCCAAACCTTGATCATCGGTGGTTGCCGTTGCGGTCGTTATTGCTGCGTCATTGTCCGCCGTGAAGCTGACGGTGGTATTGGGTACCCGATTGCCATTGGCATCCGTGACCGTAGCCAGAACCTTGTTGGTGTCTGTGCCGTTGGCTTTGGCATTATCAACGGTAACCGTTAACGCGCCATCCACAATGGTGCTGGTGCTGTCGTCGGCGACAAAGGTGGTATCCACGTTTTGGCTGTTGCCATTGATGGTGGCGGTAACCTTGGCGATCCCCGATTTGGCGCTAGTCAGCGTGGTGCTGGCCAACCCTTGGGCATCCGTGGTTGCCGATGCGGTGGTGACCGTTGCGCCGTTGTTGGCTGCAAAGGTGACTGTTGTATTCGGAACAAGGTTGCCGTTGGCATCCGTGACCTTAGCCTGAACGGCGTTGGTGTCTGAACCGTTGGCTTTAGCATTATTTACCGTGACCGTTAAATCACCCGCCACGATGGTTCCGGTGCTGTCGTCGGCCACAAACGTGGTATCAACCGTTTGGCTGCTGCTATTAATGGTCGCAGTGACTTTGGCGATCCCCGCTTTTGCATTGGTGAGCGTGGTGCTTGCCAACCCTTGTGCATCCGTAGTCGTTGATGCGGTGGTGACCGTTGCGCCGTTATCTGCCGTAAAGCTGACCACGGTGTTGGGGACCAGATTTCCGTTGGCATCGGTGACCGTTGCCTGAACTTTGTTGCTATCGGTACCGTTGGCTTTGGCGTTGTTGACGATAACGGTCAACGCGCCATTCACGATGGTGCCGGTAGCGTCATCGGCGATAAACGTGGTATCCACCGTTTGGCTATTGCCGTTAATCGTGGCTGTCACTTTGCTCACGCCCGCTTTCACGCTAGTGAGCGTGGTACTGGCTAATCCCTGAGCGTTAGTCGTTGCTGATGCGGTAGTGACCGTTGCGCCGTTAGTGGCAGTGAAACTCACCACGGTGTTTGGCACAAGGTTGCCATTGGCGTCGCTCACTTTAGCCTGAACAGCATTGGTGGCAGTGCCGTTCGCTTTCGCATTGTCGGCGGTGACCGTTAAATCACCGCTTACGATGGTGCCGGTAGAGTCATCCGCGACGAAGGTGGTATCCACGGTTTGGTTCGTTCCGTTAATCACTGCGGTGACTTGGGTATTTCCCGCCGTCACGTTGGTGAGCGTGGTTACCGCAACGCCGTTTTCGTTGGTCATTGCAGAAGCATCGATAATTGATGCGCTGTTGTTAGCAGAGAAACGTACCTCAACGTTTGGCACCGTGTTGCCGTTGGCGTCGGTGACTTTTGCCTGAACCTCATTGGTTGCCGAGCCATTGGCTTTGGCATTATTGACGGTTACGGCGAGGTTGCCATCGATAATGGTGGCGGTGCCATCGTCGGCGATAAACGTCGTGTTGACGCTTTGGCGATTGCCGTTGATGGCCGCCGTGACTTTGGTGGTGCCCGTGGTGACGTTGGTCAGCGTCGTGCTCGCTAAGCCTTGCGCATTGGTGGTGACCGTTGCAGTGATAACCGTTGCGCTATTGTTGGCGCTGAAGCTGACATCAACATTAGGAACGGCGTTGCCTTTGGCATCGGTCACTTTTGCTTGCACCGCATTGGTGGCTAAGCCATCGGCTTTGGCATTGTTAAGCGTTACGGTTAGGTTGCCATCGGTGATGGTAGAAGTTCCTCCATCGGCCTCAAAGGACGTGTCCACCGTTTGGCTTGCGCCGTTGATGGCTGCAGTGACTTTGGTGATCCCCGCCGTGATGTTGGTTAGGTTGGTACTGGCAAGTCCTTGGGCATCGGTTGTGACGGATGATGTAGCGACGCCTGCGCCGTTATCCGCGGTGAAACTGACCGTTGCGTTAGGAACCGAGTTTCCCTTTGCATCGGTGACCTTGGCTTGCACCGTATTGATATCTACGCCATCGGCCTTCGCATTGTTAACGGTTACCGTTAAGTTGGCGCTGGTAATCGTTGACGTGCTGTCGTCGGCCACGAAGGTGGTCGCCACGTTTTGGCTATTGCCATTAATGGTTGCGGTGACGGTGGTGCTACCTGCCTTGACGTTAGTCAGGGTGGTACTTGCCAAGCCCTGCGCATCCGTCATGGCTGATGCTGTGGCAACCGTTGCGCCGTTATCAGCGGTGAAACCGACCGCGGTATTGGGAACGAGGTTCCCATTCGCATCGGTGACTTTGGCCTGAACCTTATTCGTGTCGCTGCCGTTGGCCTTCGCATTGTTGATGGTGATGGTGAGATCGCCGCTGACAATGGTGCCCGTGCTGTCGTCGGCGATAAAGGTTGTATCAACATCTTGGCTATTGGCGTTGACCGTGGCGGTCACTTTGGTAATCCCAGCTGCGATGTTGGTGAGGGAAGTGCTTGCTAACCCTTGGCTATCCGTGGTGACTAATGCTGTTACAACCGTTGCGCCGTTATTCGCCGTAAAGCTGACCGGCGTATTAGGAACAAGGTTGCCATGGGCGTCCGTCACCTTGGCTTGAACTTTGTTGCTGTCCGTACCGTTGGCTTTAGCGTTGTTGATGATAACCGTTAAGTCACCTTTAACAATCGTCGAGGTGCTATCGTCGGCTACAAACGTGGTGTCGATATTCTGGCTATTCCCGTTAATCGCGGCGGAAACGTTGGTGACCCCCGCGCTCACGTTGGTTAGCGTTGTCGTTGCTAGGCCGTTTTCATTGGTGGTAGCAGAAGCCGTGATCACCATTGCGCCATGATTTGCCGTGAAGCTAACCACGGTATTTGGAACGAGGTTACCATTGGCATCCGTGACTTTGGCCTGAACCGCGTTGGTGTCTGCGCCGTTGGCTTTGGCGTTATTCACCAGAACGGAGAGGTTGCCACTGACAATCGTTGCCGTGCCATCATCAGCCGTGAAGTGAGTATTTACCACTTGGCTGCTGCTGTTAATCGCTGCGGTAACTTTAGCGACACCGGTTGTTAAGTTGGTGAGCGAGGTCGTTGCCAAGCCTTGATCGTTGGTGGTAGCGGTGGCCGTTGCGATAGTCGCTCCGTTGTCAGCGCTGAAACTGACCGACGCATTGGGCACAAGGTTTCCGTTAGCGTCAGTGACTTTCGCCTGCACCGCATTGGTTGCATGTCCATCGGCCTTAGCGTTATCAGCGGTGACCGTTAGATCGCCTTTGACAATGACCGCCGTTGAACCATCGGCCACAAATTGGGTATCAACGGCGAGACTCTGACCGTTAATTTTCGCCGTAACGGCAGTGACACCGGACTGCGTGTTAGTCAGGTCAGTGCTGGCAAGTCCCTGCGCATTGGTGATCGCTGATGCCGTAACGATTGTGCCACCATGGTTAGCGCTAAAGCTAACCGTGGCATTGGGTACCAGATTCCCGTTGGCGTCAGTGACTTTCGCCTGTACCGAGTTAGCATCACTGCCGTTGGCTTTGGCGTTATTCTGGGTAACGAGTAGGTTGCCTTTGGTGATCGTTGCCGTTGAATCGTCTGGTGCGAAGTTAGTATTTACATTCTGGTTTGTGCCGTTTATTGCGGCAACAATGTTGGTTGCCCCTGACGTTGTGTTGCTAAGGGTGGTACTGGCTAAGCCGCTGGCGTCAGTTACCGCTGATGCGGTGGTGACGATTGCGCCGTGATCGGCGGTAAAGTTTACCGTAACGTTGGGAACGGTGTTGCCATGCGCATCGGTCACTTTGGCTTGAACGGCGTTCATGGCGGTTCCGTTTGCCAACGCGTTATCCACGGTGACTTTTAGATCGCCAGAGGTAATGGTTGCTGTACCGCTATCGGCGACAAATACCGCCTCTTTGTTGGCTGAATGCCCGTTAACCGTCGCCGTAACGGCGTATTTGCCGGATGCGCTGCTGGTGACCGTTGCGGTCGCCTTGCCGTCTGCGCCTGTGGTGCCGATCACCGTGGTAATGGTTGCTCCAGATGCCACGACAAAATTCACCGTAGCATTTGGCACCAGATTGTTATTCGCGTCGGTGACGATAGCAACTACGTTATCGGTGTCTACACCGTTGGCCAACGCGCCATTCGGATCGATGGTCAAATGACTATCGATGATGGTCGCTGTTGAACTATCCGCAATAAAGCGAGTATCTGCCTGAGCGCTATTTCCTGACTCTTGAATTCGAGCCGTTACGGTATAGGTATCCGCTTTCAGGCTGGTGACCGTCGCCGTAGCGATCCCATCATCGCCGGTAACCCCTTTCACCGTGGTGATTTTGGCTCCGTTGCTGACGGTGAAATGTACCGTGACATCAGCAACGGTATTCGCATTGGCATCGGTGATTTTGGCCGTGATCTTGTTGGTCGCGGTGCCGTTGGCGACGGCATCCTGAGTCGCCGTCATGTCACCTTGTCTAATGACCGACGTTGATTTATCCGCAACAAACGTCACTGCTTGGGTCTTGGCGCTGCCGTTAATGCGCGCCGTGATGGTGCTATCACCGACGGTAGCATTGGTGACTAACACCATGGCCTGGCCTTCGGCATCCGTCATCATCGTTGAGCCATTCACGAGGCTGGCATTGTGCGTTGCGTCTAAACCGACCTGCACATTACCAAGCGCGTTGCCGTTGGCGTCTTTGACCGTGGCTTGCAGCTTGTTGGTACTTTGCCCATCGGCCAGCGCGTTGTTTTTGACGATTTCTAACGCACTGATTTGCGCGGAAGCTGCATCGGCAATAAATTCAACCTGACCAGACTTATAGTTACCATTGTTCATGGTGGCAGTTATAACGCCGATTTTCGCCAGTTTGCTGCGCACGAAGACCGTTGCTTTTCCGCTGCCGTCGGTGTTTACCGTCAACGATTGAGGGTTGGAACGTCCATCTTTAAATAGCGTGGCCGCTGAGCGCCCGTCTGCACCTTTAAGGTTATCAATATCAAAAGTGATAGGTTCAGCGACCATAGGCTGGCTCTGTTCATCGCGAACAAAGGCCGTTACCGTGAAGTAATCAGAATCATTGGCTGGAACCGAACCTGATGGGGTAATCGCTAATTCACTAATGATATTCTTAGAGGGTTCCACGTTAATGGTGGTTGCCGCAGTATTCGAATTGTTCCCATTGTTATCAACGCCAACCGCTTTAATCACGTAGCCCTGAGCGGCATTCGCGCGTTTGGTATAGACGTAAGGGGGTAATTTAACTTCCAACTGCGTTAATGATAGTTTTCGGAATGAACCACCGTTCGCGAGGAATTCTGCTGATGCCGTCCAGTCAACGTCTTTCAGGCCGTATTTGGCTTTAGAGACCGTCAATGGAAGGATGATGGTTTCAGCCGCTTTGGCCGTCACGTTATTCGGCAGGGAAATGCGCAGCAAATCCTGCTTGCGGTACTGCATCACAATTTCATAGTTACGATCGACAAACTCATACATGCTGCCCATCAGGCTGCGGAGTGCGTCAACGGAATCGGCGCTGATTTGCTGCGCCCAAGGCACCCCAAAGCGATAATTGAGGTCTAGCCCGATACGGCTATCATCTTTATCACCAACGGAATGTTCACCTTTTATCGTGACGAGTGGCACTGGCGTATAGTTCAAGCCTAGCGTCAGGGCCTTTGGATTATTTTTTAAATCGTCTGGATTTGTGCCCGTGCCGAGATCGATCCCTTTGCCGAAGTACTGCTCATATTTGATATTCGCCCCAAGTTGAGGGTATGACGGCAAGTAGGCTTCTGCGCGCAGGTCAAAACCATTGGCTGGGCGTTCATCATAATCTCTCATGTCAGAGAGATGAGATTGATGCCAGTCGGTTAAACCATAGTAACCGTTAACCGCCAGTTTCAAATAATCAGTCCACGCTTCACCGCCCACGCCGAGCCGTGCATTTTTACCGGTGTAATCGTAGTCGTAGAAGGTATTAACCCCGTACATCCAATCGCCAATATATTGGCGATAGCCGAGGCCTAAGTTAGCGGTGTTTCGGTCTTCATTTCCGTGAAGCCCAACCTGAGAGAAGAACAGGCTGTCATTATTCCCGATGAGGGGAAGCAACATATCGCCTGCAATTTTGTTATCAGAACCAACGCTAACGCGCGCGGTCCCTTTTTGATTCAGCCAATCGTTGATTTGCTGGTTAATTAATCCTTCACCAATGCTTTTAGCATAATTAATTGATGCATTGGTGACGTTATCGCTGGAGAGAATTTGCCCTGCCTGCATTGCATTACCCGTGAGGTCGGCGGCTGGCGCTGAGTCACGGGAAGCAGCATCGCTGCCAAGTGAAGGCAAATTAGATGAAGGTTGCTCTGGTGCTATGTTTTCGTGAGTGGGTGGCGTCGGAGACGTTGCCGGCGGAAAAAGAGATTGAAATTCTGGCGTTGTCGTTAACGCTGGCAGGTTCTGTTTTTCTTTCGTTATTAGAGGCGATGTTGGCTGAATGATCGTTTTCGCATTATTATCAACGACGGATTGCAGCCCAAGAATTGTCTCCTCCATATTGTTATATTCAGTGGCCCGAGCGACAGAGCTGGCGGAAATTAACAATGGTGTAAGAACCTGAATAAAGATTATCCCCCAAGAGGTTATTTTCATCCCTCTAGGTGAAATTATTTTTCTCATAACGAATACCAATGTAATATTTTTATGGAATACACAAAGAGCCCTATCTTCTTAAAAGAAGGGCTCTTGCTTGAAATCTGTTTTTTCTGTGTAATTAAATCCCGGCTAGTTCTTTTATTTTTCCTTTAACTACGGAATATCCGGTGTATTGCACTTTCGAGCACAATGTATCTAATTTCATTTCAAGCGACATGGTATAAACTTCTTTAGCATCGTTATCCATAATGTTTTTATTGACGTTTAAAAAACGATACCCCTTACCAATATCACCATAGTCTTTGGTGTATTTCTGATATTGAGATGCCTGCGTCTCTCTGAGGAAATTAAAATGGTCAACACAAACATTATTGGTTGAGGCTAAAGTTATGCCGGTTAAATTTGCGGTGCGTTTTGCAATATAATTATCCGTTGGTGTATTTGCATTCGCATACCCAGTCGTTGCCGCAGCCGTTTTATGGTTGTTGCTCTGCGGCTTCTTTGTAGTCTGAGTCGAGCATGCAGCCAGCAGACAGATTGATCCTAAGATCAATAATTTTGATGAACCCATGTTCATATAAAATAGCTCCTTAATTACATCATGATAAAATCATTAATAAACGGCCAATATTGGCTACGGTTGGGTCGAGTGTGGTGCGATTCGCACAGGGTTCTTTGGGATAACTTTCCCTGCAACAAATGACATCAGCGGCGTTCTTGGCGAATAGTCACCAAAACGCGAATCAAAATATGAGGGAGGGAATCTTGCCCTCAGAAAATAAAATAAGAAGTTGATATTTTTCACATTAAAATATGAGACGAGTCCACCCGTATAGCGGTAAAGCGTTTTATGCGAAATTCTGAGCGTTCTGGCTATCAGGCTGAATGTCCATCCTTTGTTAGCCATAAGAATAATCGCCATCTTCATCGAACCTAGCTTTTTAACGCAAATAAGATCGTTGAACTCTTTGATGAAGTAATAGGTTAAACTTGACCTCAGTAGGGATGGCATATCCTTCATCCAAACCGACAGCGAAGCATTAATGTCGATATGGGGTAATCGTTCTAATACCATCGACATATCTCCGGCTGAACAAATAAGGATCACCGATATTCGATTGGCATAGGCATTTTTTAAAATAGTCCCGAGATCTGACATAAGTTTCAAACTATCAACATCGATAAAAATAGCCTTATTGACGATGATTTTTGGGTCAAGATCATCAAGTAAGGAGAATAGACCTAACTTTAGGTATTCGTTATCCGTGATAATGGAAATCTTGTTGTGTCTCTTGTCATCATTCATGGTAATTTTCATTTTATGTTTACATCCAAATCAAGCGTGAAACTCATCTTAGGTTGGCGATAGCGTCAGTGGTATAACGAGTCAGCTCTCGATATATGACTCACGACATTGAGCAGCATAGATTGAGGAAAGAGGAGGCCTGTTCCCTTTGAAAATTCAAATTCCACAATCATCATTAGGCTTCTATCATTTTTTACGTTCTTGGTTAAAAAACGAATGGTTAAAAAAACGGAAACACTCCGTACTTCAATATACGTTTAACTTGATGAACGACTGACAAATTAAGTGAACCCTATTGTTCAATGGCAGTTGCAGGTTTAGGTCGCGTTAAGCGTAGAAACTAGCCTACAAGAGTCATCTCCTTTGCCAGCCCGGTAATGGTTATTATTAGATGACCGGTGGCAACGATATTATTGGGGCGCTTTATGACGCGCCTTCGTTTTCTTGAGCAAAAGTATACTTAGGCCTACTCTTTCCAGATATTTATATCATTGAATTTTTGTTTTATAATTTTATTGTCTGTTTATATTTGTTTTTTTGGTTTTTTATTTTAAGTTTATAAGCTACTCATCGGATGACTTATCCAATTCTGGAATATGCATGATGAGCAAAAGGAGAGGGGAACGGGGATTTTAGGGCACCAAATCAAGGGTGGGCGGGTGTATTGTGAGTTATTAAATGGGAGCGGGATTTATTCGTATTTTGTATGATTTGTGGGACATTCTGCCGCGAATGATATTCAATTAATGCGTGCATTGAACAGAAAAATAGGAATATGTCACCGTTTGGTATTAGATATATGGATATTTTAGGGAGTGTGCCGCGATGAGATGAATCAATTTTTCGTCTGATAGACCTGCGAGTAAGAAGATTAAATTCAGACGATCCTTGCTTGCTGGGCGTGACGGCTTAAGGAAGCAGCATGCTAACGATGAAAGAGGGGGGAAAATGAGGTGAGTAATAAGGTATAAATGGTGTCCCCTGCAGACTTCGAATATGATTTTCAATGTGTTGATATTAAATGAATTTAATTTGTTTAGTTAACGCATGAGCCCCCAGTAAGGCCCCCGTTTGCAGTAAGTCAAAACTAGAAGGTTTAACGGGAATTTTCACGTCCATTTGAATTGGATTGGATGTCACGGCGCTCTGACCATTTACGGAGTCGCAGCGAGCACCATCAGCGTTTGAAAATGATACCATAATCTGGCCCCTCAGGATTTAGTTGGCAAGGCTTCAGGATAGTGTCGGGCAATAATGTCATTCAGCTTATCAGCCAGTTCAGGTCGCCTGAGTGTGATATGCGCTGTTCCTTTTTGAAAGTATTTTATCGCAAACATCTCATCCTCATAACGGTTGCTGTGCCTGTTTTCATGGATGTGATCGCCCAGACGACGACTAATATCGGCGCGGTTGTCGGGAACAGGCTTTCCATCCATAAGCATCAGCATGCGTTCAAGGTCGGCTAACCGATCCCGTTGCCAACCCCAGCTCAGACCAAACCCCCACCTGTCGTATTTGACCAGCCCCGTCACGATGATTTTCTGCCAAATTTGCAGGGCGAGTTAGTCTTAAAATTCCACGACAAACTTTTGAATACATTAATGACACCGCGTTCAAACACCTCACCTTTGCTCTGATGTAGTTGCTCAAAGGTGCTGAGGATATTGGCTTCAGATATCTCGGGTATATCGTCCTTTTCCAGGTTGTTATACCACTGGTCACGAGCTTGACCGTCCATAATAGAAAGCATCCCCGATTTCTTCATCAAATCCCGCCATATACCGCGATCGAGATTGCGGGTGATGACTTTCATCGCCGTTGCTGGTTTTTCCATCAGCCAGCAGCTACAGCGAAAATGCTGTTTCATGGCCCAGTCCAGAGCGGTTTTGCCGCCGATATTGCGGGTCAGCGTCGAGATATCATCAAGCTGGCGGATCAGTGTCTCAATCTGTGCCAGCGCGGCGTTACGGCCCGTGACAATACGTTCAATGCTGGTGGAGCAAATCACATCCGTATGGTCGGTTAACCATTCCGCGTTATCCGTTGAGTTTGTGGTCATATCAAGTTTCCTTCTATTTATGCCTTGTTAATCAATACCGACGAGAGGCCCTTCCCTTGGAATCATGGCGAGAGAGAAAAGCAACCAGACAGGTAAAAGGCGATGAGGGATGTTTCCATGGACCGAGAGCAATGACTCAGCGATCGCCTTCGCGGTAATACGCTGATGGGGAGAAAAAATGGAAGACGATTGCCGATAACAATGATTTTTTGATGTCGTATCACACGAGATTGATGTTGGTAGTTTCTTCGCCGTTGGACGCCACATTTCACGTCGTGTCGGGTTATATGTCATCCGAACCGACGACAAACAGATAGCCGATGTGTTCAAGCTCTGAAAGCGTTAGCGGCAGATGCTCACGGCACCATGCTGTAAACTGCGGCTTATCAAAATCCAGAGCACAATCACGTATCATGCTTAAATCAATAATCAGATGCTGTGCCACGGGTGAGCTGACGGTGATGGGATAAAAGACGCCTTCCGTTCCCAAGGTCGTCAGCGTTTCAAATGCGGCGGCAGTGACATTGACAGTCAAACTCAGTTGTACGCCGTCAAGTGGATGCAGAGCGCGTAATCGGTTGATGATATTCATCGGTGACGGTCCCCGTGACGGGACTGTGATGCCAGCAACAGGGGGATGCGCCATCTCTTCAGGTTGCACTGAGCGAAATATCGCATTGGCGATATCACCGCAGACCTCGCAGGTCACCGTGCCCTCATGGGCGTCGCTGAAGGCGCTATCGGACGCTTCCGACATCCCACACAACGTGGCGAAGCCGCTGAGCCAGCCGGTGGGCAAATGGTTCTCTCCGCTTTCGTTCTCTGTGCGAATAATGGCCATGGATTGTTACCTTCGTTTCTTTGATTTATCGGGGTTCCACATCACTGAGCGTGATGCGGGGTATGTCGAGGATCGTTGGGTGCGAACCCTGCATGCGATGGTCATTGACCGTTCATGATTTGACGTTGGCGTATATCGGCTAAAGCGCGCACGATACAAGGCAATAGCGCTGCTGAGTCAGTACGGTCGTCATCGTTGTCGAAGATAATCGTTGAATCAGCGTCAATGTTGTCTTTAAGCCAGCGTATTAAGATTTCAAGTCCTTGTTCCGTCGTTAATGGCCCGCAGTTTTCAGGACTTGCCGCCTCACACGCAGGTTCGCTCGCCAGCATCAATGTACAACCGTTGTTATTGATAGCCTTGATGAGGGCAGACAGATTGATACCGTCAATATCGACGACTATTCGGCCCATGTTGAGGGCCAGTATATTGACGGCATCGGCTTCTATAGTCAGGGACAGCATCATCGTGTTACCCCGCGGTACTTGCCGTGGGTGATGTCCGTAACGGCTTTGTACCCGTTGCGTGTCATCAGCCCACAGGCTTTGCGGGCACGGAGAATATCGCTGCTGCTGATAAGCGGCGATTGCTCCTGCGCACTGAAGCCCTGATGGTCGGTGCGAACCAAATCGTACTTTTCGACAATCACGTTGACCGCGTCACACAATGAGATACCGGCGTCAATATGCTCCTGAATGACCCTTCGTTGCCAAACGGCGTATCGTTGAGTACCAGACCATAGTGCTGGTTAAACAAATGTGTTAGTAGCGTCTGCCAGATGTCGACAGGTGACAGGCAGGTCGGTGCCGCCCGCATCGGGGATAGGGGGTGGATTTGCATTGAAATGCTCTCTGTTAAATAAAGACGGCGTGAGTGATAAGAGGCTTACGACAGTGAAGGCGGTCGGTGAGTCATGGCGTTTTCTAGAGGTTACCTCATTGCCGGATGGCCTCAAGTGCGGCTTCCAGCGTGTCCCAGCTAATGCCCTGCTCAGCGTCATGGTGGCTGGCCGCATGGCGTAAGGCTTCGCGAGACTCTTCATCCGTGGCGGATGCATCCACACTGCGCACATCGTCTTCATACCAGAGTGAACATAGTACGAAATCATCGTGCTGATGTTGTTGCAGCCATTCAATGACCTCGCTGATTTTACAGGCGTGTGGCATGGATATTAGCCTCCGGGTTGCGCTTGAGTTGGCGTCGGGTAAATCGCGATATAAAGGTAGCCATGCGAACCGAGGGTATCTGCATCACAGGTCAGCCCTTTGGCATACAGCATGACACAGTGCTGATGGTGCGGACTGAGTTCACTACTTTTGAGCATTAATTCCAGCTGTTTAAGCAGTACCGGAAACGCCTGGTCGAGGTGGCGTAAATCCGCGTCGCTGAATTTACCAGTGATGCTGGCGCGGTCAGCCAAGTAATGCAGACGGTTGTCTTCCTGTACCAGTCGGGCACCAAAGCACGGCGTGACGGTGGGGCTAAGTCCCCACCAGGGCTCAGAAATATCATGGTTTACTGGCGGTGTTTTATTCGACAAGGGTGACTCCCTGTTTAACGTTAATTGAGCGTGACGCTGCGTAATACGACATACGGGCCGTTGTGGTCCTGACGGCGTTCAGCGAACACGGCGAGCACACCACTGATATCTTGGATATCCTGACCGGCATAGTGGCAGATGTTGCCGCTCCATTTGTATTTACCGGTACAGAAGCGAAACAACCGAGACTCTGGATGCTGGCGGTATATCGCCATGGCTTGACGTTTACTGATAATTCTCATGAGCGCTTTCTCCTTTGACTACAGCCATCCCCGTTCCGTGAATGACACAACCGCCATGCCACCGATAACCCAATGGTCAAGCAGACGTATTTCGACGAGATCCAGTGCCTGCTTGAGCCGTGCTGTTATCTGGCGGTCCGCGTGGCTGGGTTCTGCTTCATGGGAAGGATGGTTATGGGCCACGATAATGGCCGCTGCATTATGCTTTAGGCCAGACTTCACGACTTCGCGGGGATAGATTTGGGTATGGTTGATAGTGCCGGTAAAGAGGGTTTCGTGGGTAATGAGACGGTTCTGGTTATCCAGAAAGAGCACGATAAATTCTTCCTGTTCAGACGTGGCAAGCTGCAGGCGTAGCCAGTCACGTGCGGCGGTGGTGGAAGTAAATGACGCGCCGGGTTCGCGTAACTGACGCTCCAGCAGGGTTAATGCCGTCCGGATGGTCTGCTGGTCGGTGGGGGCTAATTCGCGGGCAAACAGCGGTAACTGTTGTTCCATAGCGGCTTACCTCAGTCGATGATGCGCATGATGGCGTTACATTCTGGATGGCTCAGGGCATAGTCCCGCAGGCGATAATAGTGTTCCGTCATGGCATCGCATTCCGTACGGCAGGCATGGTGGCTGTAAGCAATAAGACAGACTGCAATGCCAGCGGCTTCTGTGCTCATCTCTGCGCCGTTGCCATTCATGCTGCTGAACAGTGTCCACGTCTCATCGCTGTCCTCATCAGGCTCGGGCGCCATAAACGCCCCGCCGTTGCTGAGCGTGTAAAAGTTCCAGATGCCGCCGGGATAATCAGCACATAGTCGGTCCATCCAGCTAAATATGCGTGGCTCCAGCACTATCCACTGCGGAATGTGCCCGAAGTGCTGCGGCCAGAAGGCAGGGCGTTGTTCGTCTGAGACGCGTGTAGCGGTCAGGTTGTCAGTGGCTGATGGTGATACTGATATGAGCATGTCGTTACTGTTGATATCGGTCATGTGAGTTTTTCCTTATGCATGAATGTGTTGAATGAAAAATGAATGGAACATATGAATTAGGGCTGGTTTCGTGGGTGGGATGTCGGTTACTGGTTCAATAGGTCCATCATGTTCTCGGCCATCAGCCAGAGCGCACGGTTTAACTTCACGTCACCATCAATGCCGTTCACGGCGCGGGTGTGGCTGCGTTTCCCCTTTGCGCTGCGTCCGGGGAGGCCACCTTTGAGCAAGTTTTCCTGGCAGCGATTAAAAACCGACCATAGGTCGTCTTTCCGGTCTTCATACCGGCGCGGTGTCAGTATCTGCAATGTCGTTACTGGTTGATGCTCCTCACCAAAACGGTACATCAGAGATGCTTTCGCCAGCGCCTGCTGTGCTAGCGGCGGTAACATTAGCGATTGCATGGCTTCACGCTTCTCCTCCACCTGGTCAAAAATGCCCAGCACCTCATAAGCCCCTTCAATGACTTTTTCCACCACATTGCCCCGATGTGGAACACGGATTTCACCCAATGACTGACCGCAGACGAGGCTATTAGTACAGACACTTCTAAAGTATCCCGGTATTAACTGGAAACTAGACTCGCCACCATGACTGTTCAAAATGATGATTTCAGGGACCTGTTGGCCGTTTATCTGCCCGGCACGACGTAGGCGCAGCAGATGCTTGGTGTGCTCACGACGGCTTGGGTCACGCACCCGCGACTGACAGGCAAAGAAAGGCTCAAAACCTTCGCGCTGAAGGTTCTCCAGTAAGGTGATGGTCGGTATGAAGGTATACTTGTCGCTTCGGGAAGTGTGCTTGTCTTCCCCGAAGACGCTGGGAACGTAATGCATCAGCTCTTCATGGGTTAATGGACGGTCACGGCGGATTTGATTCACTGTGCCAAAACGGCGGGCTAGGCGCATGATTAATTCCTTTTTTCGAGATAAATGAAAACGCCCTGCTCATTGGAGCAGGGCGTCATTGGTGTATCATTTCGGTATTGTGGAGATATCAGAGCGGGTTTGTCTGCTCAGCCTGAAAGGGTTCCGAGGCCACTTTTTAACGCTGGCCTGTACGCGCGGGTCTGCCAAATATGAAACAGATGACTCACCGTACAAGGACGGGCAGCCATTACATCAGCTGCTTACCGACAGCCAGCAAACCGATGAGCCAGCCGATACACTGGGGGCCTGCCAGCCAGAACAGCCTGGCCTTCAGCAGTCCGCCCATCCCCTCGCGGGTATAAATACTGTCCGGCATCAGCCAAAGACGCAGGGCCGCCCCGACAGTCATCCCCGCCCCTGGCCCCAGTGTCATCCAGAACAGATAGCCCACCCCCTGCCCGATGCTGCGTATCTCGCCGGTATTACCCACCATGTTAAACACCACCACCATGGCCCCGATGGCAAAAGCAATAACGAAGTACTTTATGACAAGAACCATTCTTCCCTACCCCTGATTTCTGCACTGCTGAGCGGCACTCAGCATGTTGTCCATGAAATCCGGTGGAATATCTCCGGACTGCTGATTTATTTTTTCCAGCGTCTGGTGGGAGTACTTTATTTTTAGCTTGTCATACACACAGCCGCAGAGCGCAGTCGTACCACCCCCATATTTGCAGCCCTGAATAAATTCACGTTCAACTTTGTCCCCGCAGCCACTTAATGCAGCGGCGGATAACAGCGTACCGAGCACACAAAGCGTGCGAATGGCTCTTTTTATTGACGGCGTACCTGCCATGATTTTTCCTTGCAATATATTCATCATAAGTTGTCCGATTCAGGAATGTCTTTTGTAGAAAGAGCATGAGCGAAGTTATTCACGACCGTATTCGGGTCGGAATTAACTTTTACCAGGCGCTCACCGTTGTCCGGCAAGCCTGTAATATGTTTCATTGACTAACTCCTTTGGGTTTAGATTTCGGGGCCGTAGTGTGTTCACGAAAAGTGTGAATGACGTTGCTGATAAAGTGAAAATGTGGAAGTGCATTGATAAAATTCTCATCGGTGAGCAGGGCACCAATTTCACTCCGCCGTTGAAAATGCTGCTCCGACAAGGAAACGGCGGTCACATCCTCAAGTCTGAATACGCGGATTGCACCATATTGGCTGGTGACCAGATACCAATGCGGGTAGGAATAAATCAACCGATAAGGCTCCAGTGCATCGTGACGAATGCCTTTTATCAGCAGGCTGACTGTTTTGTGATGGTAAATAGCTTCTGCAAGTCGTTGGAAACAGCCCGGAAGGATCCCAGCAGGCAACGGTGCATGGCCAATGAGGCACGGTGAGGTGCCATTTCCATCCATCAGCAACTGCATAAGCTGACGGCTTTGTGAGGGAATGAGGCGGGCTATCCCGGTATTGCGGGCAAACGCCAGCACGCCAGGTGTATGATCCCGCTGCGGATTCTGGTTCAGTCGCCAGGCACCGTTGTGACAGGTGATATCAAGATGCAATAAGCGCTGATGAAAATCCCGGCGAAGGGTACGTTCAGACACGCCAAATTCGTCCGACAACGCTTTTAGGTAAAGGGATTCACCAGCCAGAAGCCTACTAATAATGACCGACAATCTGATCGCCAGTCTGTCATGCCGTTGCGCAGGTACCGTGGTGCACATTTGTCCTCCGTAAATGAAAAATAGTCAGATAACTTATGAGGTTATTATGCAGGGTGGTCCGGACAGGGTATGTCCGACAGAGGTGAGTGTTGGCAGGAAAAATGTACTATTTTTCAGCCCGTAACTTACTGAATAAATTGCCATTGACAGGCGTTGTTTGAAAAATGAACGTGGCGGGGTCGCAACCTGTCCCCCCGCAGGATGCCCAGCCAGGGTAAAAGGAGTCCGAATCTTAACCAGTCCATGAGAGGCAGAAAGACGATATTGAGCAGGATGTAGCTGCAGAAGAAACAAGACGAACAGAGCAGGCTAGAATACGCAGCAGGCGATATACCAGACCCTTTTAAGTTCTCTCGCCGTTCTCGTGCCACAGTGCAGTAGCGCCATTCACAATACCGTCATGTATCGTACCCGGGCCAGGAGCAAGTGTTGAGGTTTGCGAATACACCCCAGTACGTCGCTAACCGGGTAGGGGACTGTTGAATGAGGGTGTTACGGAGCGAGGATTTACCGGCTCCAGTTTTGCCCCATCATCTGTCAACGGTTCGTAATGAATGCACCGGCGAATTCGCGCGATAACCGCCCTGAGGGAGTCTTCGGGACAGGGGATAACTTGCTTCAGGGCATGAATGCCCTGTTCAGTGCTGTCAGATATGAAACCTCTGGGGATGATAATAACGAATACAATAACACCCTGGCTGATGTATTCATGAAGGTAATACAGGGCTGAGTTAATTTATAATTCAATGTAAAAAGGAGTAGATTGAAGTGGGTTAAAGGGGCGGCATGGTCTGTAATAGATTTTTATCTATTATTCTATAATCAGGTGTTTTTAAGCTGATATTTTCATTAGCATAACGAGTGCGCTTAAATAGACTTAACGAAATTCCAGTATCAACGCCAGCAAATGCCGACGTTGATACTGGAAGACATCATTGCGATGAACAGGTTAAAATTTATATGTCACACCCACCATCATGTCATTGGAGTATGACTTCAGTTTGGATGTGTATGAGAAGCCATCATCAGTGCGTGATGCATCGACTTTACCTGCATTGATATACTTGTAACTAAGATCTAATGCCAGGTTCGTATTAATGTCATATTTTACACCTGCCCCTAAACCCCACGCAAAGTTATTAGCAGAATTAGAAATGTGATCTGAGTCATCACCTTCATACGTTTTATTTTCTAATTTTAGATTGGCCAGCCCTATGCTGGCACTAATATAAGGTGTGAATGCTGATTCATTATGGAAATCAAAATATCCATTCACCATATATGAGTTCATTCTGACTTTATTTTCAATAGTAGATACCCCCTGCTCGCCATCGATATCATAAGCAACGCGACCATCAGAGGAGCCTTTCCCTCTGAAGGTCATATCGACTTCCAAACGAAGGGGCACCTGATATTGATCATAAAAGTCATAACCGGCCGTAATACCCCCACCGAATACGCCTTTGTTTTTATTGGCTGTTTTTGTTTCTAAAACGGTGATCCCGTTATCAGCATACGTAGATTGGGCGTCATGCGTGGATACAATAGAGGTTCCCATTTTGCCACTGACATAAAAACCGTTTGTATTTTCGGCAGCGTGAGAAAGTGTAGATACCGTACTCATAGTACCCAGGACAGACATAACAATAATTTTTTTCATTATCTATTTCCAGTGGTTAGTTTTCGGTTTTTAACAATACGGAGTTCCACCTGATAGCATTTGGTGGTAGCAAACCATAAGCAAACATTAATTAAAACAGCCTGCTACGGATGATATCCAGACACAGCAGACGTGGACGCACATCCCGGCGATGCGCACATTCAGATACACCAATCTCGTCTAACAACGCCCCATCGAGAGAGCGTCACCTGTAGGAAGTCGGCTGATAATGACCGATAACCTGAGCGTCAGGCTGTCATGTCTCTGCGCAGGCGCCGTGATATTCATATGTTCTCCATGAACGAAAAATACTGAGATAAGTCATGGGGTTATTATGCAGGATGTGATGGATAGGTTGTGACCGGCAAAATGGAATAGCAGGGGGAAAAATAAAATATTTTTATTCCAGTAATAGATTGAATTACAACGAGTAATTCTGTATTACTCAGAAAAGAGTAAATGAGTGGACACTTCCTGTCATCCAGGAGACCCGCCGGGTGATTGACTGGGTCAGAAAGATGTTGTGGTACATGCCTTTTTCCAAATCGCCTACCGGGATACGCAATAGCTATCTCTGCGTTCTTAAAAAAACCAGTGCCATAGCGAAGTCGCTGCCTCTACGATGCCGTCGCGTATAGCTCCCAGGCCTTCTCGGATAATCTTTGGTAGCGGGATGGCATCCACTACGCAGCTGAACAGCTCGTCCAGAAGCTCGCCGAAATCCTGACGGGCAGTACATTCGGCCTCCGCGGTTCTGTGCTCTTCCCTGACCTGACGAAATACACCGCTGCTGGCCTCCGGTGGCAGGGCGAATATCAGTGTTTCAACCAGACTATTCAGGTTGTAGCCCGTGTGTGCCGATACCGCATGAACGGGATAGGGGGTGGAGAACTGGCGTGAGACGGCTGCGCTTCTGGCGGTGAGCGTCAGCAACTGGCTGATGGAGGGGCGACAGGCTTGTCGGTCCCACTCCAGAGACGGTTCTGCTTTGTCCGCCTGGTTGATGACAAAGACAATGCTGCCCGGGGAAACGCCACATTTGAGCAGGAATCGATGAAACATTTCATCGCTAGCACAGGCCCGATCATCAGCCTTCATGACCCAGAGAATGAGGTCCAGCTTCGGCAATTGCGCCTGATAGAGTTGTTGATACTCACGATCATAATCCAGTGATTCTCCGGCACCGGGCAAATCGACCAGCGTCATTCGTCGCCCCCCCATATCAAGTGTGAAACATAACGGTTCCCGGGTGCAGCCTTCGGTGTCACTGACCGGACTCAGGGGTTGCTGAAAGAGGGCATTACAGAGCGAGCTTTTGCCCGCTCCCGTTTTGCCCATAATGCCAATCATCGGTTCGTAATGTAAGGTCTGCCTGATGCGCTCCAGCAAGGCATGTGACAGTGCACTGGGAAGAAGGAAGAGTTGTTGTTTTAGGGCATCAAGACCCTGCTCGGTTTTATCGGACACATTACCTCCATGAGTGAAATAAAAAAATAGCAGCATATCTACTACCGTTTTCACAGGGGTAATATAGGTCTGAAAGTTTTTATATATTATTCTAGATAGATTGAAAAATGTATCTTTTTTTAATTAATGCTGTTTTTCATCAACTCATTAATAAGAACTAACTGGGATTTTTCAGGATATAATTACATGCTGGAATATGAAAATTGAGATCGCTTTCGTCATGATTATCTGTGCCCCGATGTTAGTTGGTCATTGATATTAGTATTAATAATTATCAGTGAGTAAATCATCCTCAATAGCCTTGATGAGCAATTGATAAAATTTATTTTTATTCTCACATAGATTTTATTTGGCTAAAATTTTTTCGTGAATAAATTGACTTTTATGCATTTAAATTCTCGAGGCTGGCGGAGTTAGTATTAATTTTTTAATGAGCCCGGAGTGAAATAAACTATATGGAAATAACTTTATCTTATTTTCTCCAATTCTTGTTTAATGTCTTTATCCGTGTTCGAGTGCTTATATTTACCCCCTTATCCACAATATAAATCTGACTGAATTTCACTCTTTCCGCATTGCTGTATATATTAACGCCAGTCATGTAGAGGTAAATCCCTTGAGGTTTATCCGAAGATACACACTCCCTAATATCATTAAAGGAAAATATTTCTTCATTAATCACGGGTGGGTATTTTGCTTCTGATGGAATAATGGGTATAAGAAAAACGCCGACTTTGTCGGGTGAGGGCTGTAATTCTTTAAAAAGAGAAAATTGTTGTTTTGCATCAGGGTTTTTTTGTATGTCATTATACTTATGATATTTCACTTTTGTCAGGTCATAACGGCCACCGCATTGATACCATATCGCATCTGTTAGCTCGAAAAAACTTACGTCGCAAGAAAAATTACACGTTACCCATGAGCTCCCACTTTCACCCTGCTTTAAACTGTAACTAATATCTAACCCCTGTTTGAGCATCACGATAGCTATGTTTTTTTTATAATTTTGGGGAAATTTCATTGTAGTGATTTGATAAATTAATGCATCTCTAATTCCTAAGTCTACCCTTTCGAAGATGCGTTTTTTAACTTCGATTTTGTCCTTATCTTGCAGTTCAAAAATAAAGTGTGAGTGTTTTTGTGTCAATATCAGGCGAGTGTGTTTGGTGAATGCAGGTGCGAACGCATCCTTCTCGAGAAATGAGGGGCGTGGATGTGAGTTCATGCCATTGTACAAAGCCTTCTCTATCAGATTCATGATGAATTTAGAATGCGTCACACCACGGCCTGTTGCTAATGCATCAAAGTCTGTGAAGCATTTTGGGTTTGTAAAATAGGTTGAAACTGAGCGTTTAAAGGCCATTTTGTACGCCTAAACTGTGTTGTTAAGATAATTAAAATTAGTGTACCTAGACTTCAGGATACCCTGCTCATGACTTCAGCTAAGGGGAGATTGCATATGAGAAATATAGTGTAAGGTACTTTTTATTGCAATCAAAAACAATTGGTTATGCCATGGCATTCCTAACGCGTTCGGTACAGCAAGGAGCGAGAGGGGGTAACCCTTTGCTGACGTCTGTCAGCATAATCGTGGAATAGCGAGTTGCTATTAGTACAAGGTCAGAGGGAAGCGTAATTCGTTACTAGAGAAGTGATAGTAATGGTGGGGTATGTAGTATGATTCTAAATCGGCTGACATTGCTGGTCCTGTGTTACCAACCCTATCCCCCTGAGAGGCGGTGCGTGCTAGCGTAAACATGAAGTCAGACAATGGCTAGAAACACAATTATGACACATCCCCAAAATTGTTCTCTGTACGCCTTAAACACTATCCTCGACCTGTGTAAATAAAGCGTCTGATATGGTTGCTGTTGCGCGTTATTGAGTAAAAAATACGACGCAATCTGTAAAGGCAGCAGGCTTATTTTCGCGTGGTTCAATAGATAACATTTGGATATAGGCTTATCTGTTATGCTGACAGTCATGGCGGCATGTAAGATTTTTGAATTTAATTTAGTGGAAGTAGTATTGAGGTAAGCCAGAGAAAGGTATTGAGGCAATAATAAGCTTAAATTACCGTTTTTCTCCTACGCACAATTATATGTAAAAGACAACTAATTTGAGAGTGAAAATCATGAGTTATTTTATGAAAAATGACATTATCCAAGTCCATTTTCTTCTATAGCTTTAATTGTTTGTGATCTAATGCATTTGTCGGGTTGGTAATATATTAATATAGTTAACCAGTGTTATGTGAGTCATTCATGTAGTAATTTAATGGTGCAGTAGTGCTGGAGTTATACTGGATATCACCTAACTGCTTTTATTTCTTATTGCGAGTAATTTGTATGGTAAATGCATTGATGCCAGTAAGCTATTATTGTGTTGTAAATGTATCAATCTCTTTTTTTTCATGTCGTAGATATTGCGATGGAAATATCTTGGCGCATTACTTCAAGTGGCAAAGTTATAATATACCAAACATGGATGGTATAAAAACAAGGATAGCAAACTGATGTTTTGGCAGCAATTATCTTTTGCCAAATAAGGGGGGCGTACATAAATTACTATATTCATATTACTATTCTGTCCTGTCCTGTCCTGTCCTGTCTGCCTCTCTGCTGATAACTCATTAGCAAGCCTGTGAGTAATTTATTAGTGCATTCACTTGTTTTATTAAACAAACGCAATAACCACAAGGTGGAACTAACATGCACATCAATACTGACAACTACGGTTCACTTAATAAAAAATACGTCAGACGTATTCAGGATGCCATTAAGGGATGTCTGGATGAATATCCACGAACAATGGTATTGCGGATTGACCTCCGCCTGCCTGACATTGACGATAAATTATATAACGCAGATGCCTCAGTAATTACCCGGTTTACCATTTCACTGAGGGCTCAGATTGTTGCTGACCAACTTCGGAAACGAAAATCAGGTAAACGGGTCCATGACTGTCGCGTTCGTATTATCTGGGTAAGAGAGTTTAATGCGTGTGGAAAAAAACATTATCACGTGGCACTGCTCTTGAACCGTGAAGCATATGCTTATCCAGGGAGTTATTCCCGCAGGAATGGAAACTATCCCCATAATCTAGCTGTGATGATTATGGAGGCTTGGGTAAGGTCGTTGGGGCTTAGTACCGCGCCAAATCATGAGCAATATTATGCTCTGGTAGAGTTTCCCGCTAATGGCTGTTATCACCTGAGTAGAAATCATAAAGACTTTGAGCATCAGCTATCAAATGTGACTCACCGCGTTAACTATCTGGCCAAGAATTTCAGTAAAGATAACTCAGACGGCCTACGTAACTTCGGTTGCAGTCAATTCTGATTGAGTGACAAGTATTTTTCAACTGGCGAGGGAATGTTATGGCGGAGTGTCGGAACCGAATAAATCATTCATTCTAACGCTCCTGTCTTTCATTTCCTTTAAGACAGAGAAAAATCACGATGACAAACACAAGCAGTACCACTGGTTTATTGAATGACAAAATGGTAGATATGGCATTTATCACCACATTTACAGGTTTGTCGGATAAATGGTTCTATAAATTAATTCAAGAGGGCTTGTTCCCAAAACCCATTAAAATGGGGCGAAGCTCTCGCTGGATGCAAAGTGAAATAGAGGAATGGGTTAAGAAACGCATAGCAGAATCTCGCAGGTAATATATTTATTGATACATTGATATTTAGCCGTTATTTCATGAATATATGTGGTTCTGTGATGTATCTAGGCTGTTTTTTAATACTGTCCTCATCTCTGTTTCCTTAAGTGGGCCACGGGTATTTTACCTTCACTGAGTGTCAACAACGGTTTAAAAGTGGGTCTTTCGCAACTTGGGTGGATCCGATCATGCAAAAGGATTCATCACTCGCCGCCTGAGCAACTCGAACCCAGCACAGCAATATATATGGTGTTTCAACATGTTCAGTCGGTTTACATGCCCCTCAACAACGCCGTTACTCCAACTGGAACAGATAGCTTCAACTATTGCGGCTGCGTCAGATTCCATTCCTGCGGCAACACGTTGGAGGTCAATCAACCCGCTTTCGCCTACATTGATGAACCACGAATTTAACAATGTTTTATTTTTCGTTTTCAGTATTCTGTAAAAGTCGAGAAGCTGCTGCGCCATTTTCAACTGAGGCTCTTTTTCTTGCATCAACCCGATAAACAGTGATGCGTAGTTTTCCTCCCCTCTGATTATTCTCCATGGCATCAACCAGCGGCTGACTCTTGAGGAAGAGGGAAGACGAAGCGAAGCAGAAGCGGCTCCTTCACCCCTTTCCGCCATTTGGTAATGGCACCTTTGACCGTTATTTCACTGCCACCATATCCCGCAATATCTGGCTGGCATTATGGCTAACCTTTTCCTGTTGTTGTTCCAACCAAACGCGCCATGAATCAAGAAGGCTGGGCATCAGTGGCCTGATTGACATCTCAGGGAACGTAACCGACTGTATCCATCGGCGAGCAGCTATCCGCGATACCCCGATTATAAGAAATATTTCCCTGATCCCTCACCCATTTTTATGAAGGGAGTTCACTTCTGCCCAACGTTGAAGCCGCTTTTCACGCCTCTGTTGCTTGATCCGATCCGGATGGAGAAGTACCGGTTAGATTGCTGATTGAACTTCAGGTGCATTTTTCTTGGGCGACAGTTCAGTGGCAACCTTCCTTATCAGCGGCATATGCCTGTGCATCATCCGCTCTCATGAATCTCCAATATTCTTCAGGAGGTGCCAACGATCGGTGACCTGTCAGGCTTGCGGCGCACCATCACGTGCGGCCATCACATAAATGCCACTGTGATCGCGTGAGACAACCTGTATTTCCGGATATTTTCTGGACTAGGCGGTCAAGAAGTGTTGTTCGCGCCCTAGAAGAAGTACCAGAGGGCGATGAGTATCAAGGTTGACGATCAACGCGCCATATCGATGACCACGATACCATGCCCACTCATCGATCCCAACATGTGGCGTTAGAGTTTGTACTGGTTCAGACGCCTGAACTACTCTGCGCAGGTTAGGATACTCGTTGTTGTCGCAGCTCGCTTCTTGGTCTCGCCATCGGCGATTAGTCCCAGTTGGTGCAGTAAATTCTGCAGATCCTCTGGGGATTGCGGCCTATAGCCAGCGAAAGGGACCAGAGATTCAACGAAGATTTTACGCAAGCACGCCGAGTTACGGCAGTACCAATGGCGGATGGCAAAGCTTAGATAAAGCGTTTATCACACTGATTATCTGCGCTGTAATCTATCACCATATAGAAATGTCACTTTTGCGGCATAAAGCATAAAATCTTCTCTGCAACAATATCTTAGCATCTTCTATGATGCCAATTTCAGTAAGTCAAAAAATAGCAGTCACAAATTAATAGTGCGCTAATTATGTATCTATTTATTAGTTGAGCGCTACATCACAATTTTGATCCAAGACAAAAATTAGGATTTTTCACTTTTTAAGTGAAATTTCATTGAATTCCCTCATTGGTAAAATAGGCTGCACATTATCTCACGCCTTACCCCATAATGATTGCAAGGTTATTTGCTGGAAAATTATTATATATCAATATCATTGATCTTATTTTTCAATCTCTGAGGATTGAAATTTTATGTTACATTTTTTCGTTTCCTTCAGCGTTGCTTATGTTTCTACACTCCCTAGAAATAGGTATCTATTTGATATTTTCAATTCTGATAAATACTTCTAACCATGTCATGTTCACTGGTAAAGCATGGGGACTGCTTTCGGTCGCTGTTCGTTTATGTAACGACGTGAATGAGGGCGCTAGAATAAATAGTCACTCTTATTGGTTTATCAGTGTCTTTGACTATGACGATTCAGGGCAAAAGGCTTGGCGTTCGGCACCGCTGCAGGCGGTGTACTTTGGATCGCTGCGTGCCGGTGGTGCGCTACCCCCACAATGGCCGGGCAGCTCTGCGTGATGTTCCGCTGTCTGCCGGACCGACATGAAGATGAAGCGCTGATGCGTGCCTCCCTGAAGGCCGTGCGTCTGCAGATGAAACAACTCAGTCGACTGACAGGCTATAACGTACCGATGGTGCTGAATGCTGAGTTCAGTGGCCCGGAGACGCCATGGATTGTGGTGCGGGGAGACTCGGCCCTTGTGTGCCGCGACGATGAGTCTGCTATCTCCCTCTGTGAGTGGCAGCGCTCAGCGCAGACTGCCACGGTACAGCCGTTGCTCACAGAAGCCAATGCGATGCTGCATAAGATAGTGCT
The DNA here is from genome assembly GCF_964063325.1 of Hafnia alvei. NCBI lineage: Bacteria > Pseudomonadati > Pseudomonadota > Gammaproteobacteria > Enterobacterales > Hafniaceae > Hafnia > Hafnia alvei. The sequence goes on along the minus strand of NZ_OZ061315.1, from coordinate 3,280,054 downwards.
GGATGAACTGGGAAAACCCGACCGTCTGTGTCCACCAATCCGTCCTTTTGCCGTCACCCTGCGCTTTGGTCATATCCGGAGCTGCGCGACGGCTCTGTGGCCACAATGGCTGTTTCGCCAGACCCGTATCTCCCCGTCTGATCGCGTCAGCGCGTATGAACGTCGCTGGCACTTCGCCGATCCCGTACTCCCGCTACTGGCACCCTATACCACCCCGTTGCAGGGCGGTAAAACCGGGCGTCGGGTGGTGTTGATGTTGCTGTTGTGCGCGCTTGGTGCCATCGCGCTATCTGTGCGACATAACCAGGCGCTTATCCATAAGGTCAGCGCCGACCTTCAGCGCTGGCAGGCTATCCCGATGAACCACTATGACCCAAAAGCACAGGCACTTCATGCACTGCAGCAGGATGCGCTGTTGCTGGAGCGTTGGCAGCGTCAGGGCGTACCACAACGTTATGGTCTGGCGTTATATCCGGGTGATCGTCTGTGGCTCGCGGTTCAGCAGGCCATTGATACTTACGTCCCGCCACCACCACCACCTAAGCTGAAGCCAAATCCTAAACCGATCCCAAGAATTATTCGCCTCGACAGCATGTCGCTGTTCGACTCCGGCAAGTTTGTGCTGAAAGCGGGCTCCACCAAAATGCTGGTGAATTCACTGGTCGGCATCAAAGCGAAACCAGGCTGGCTGATTGTCGTCAGTGGGCACACCGACAACACCGGTAATTCGGTATTAAACCAGACGCTGTCCCTCAAGCGGGCCGAAGCGGTACGTGACTGGATGCGGGATACCGGCGACGTGCCGGAAAGCTGTTTTGCAGTACAGGGCTATGGCGAAAGCCGCCCTATCGCAACCAATGACACGCCGGAAGGCCGTGCGCAGAACCGCCGTGTCGAAATCAGTCTGGTACCACAGGCGGATGCCTGCCAGATACCGGGCAAAACCTCAGCATCATCGCAGGATGATGACGCTTTACAACACAACGGAGAGTAATTCCATGGCAATTCCTGTTTATCTTTGGCTGAAAGACGACGGCGGCGCAGACATCAAAGGGTCTGTGGACGTTCAGGATCGTGACGGCAGCATCGAAGTGGTGGCTCAGGAACATAACCTGTACATCCCGACCGATAACAATACTGGCAAACTGACGGGTACCCGTATCCACACCCCGTTCCTGTTCACCAAGGAAATCGATTCGTCCAGCCCGTACCTGTACAAGGCTGTAACCACCGGTCAGACCCTTAAGTCTGCAGAATTCAAGTGGTACAAAATCAATGATGCAGGTCAGGAAGTCGAGTACTTCAACACCAAACTTGAAAATGTGAAGGTGGTGAAAGTGAATCCTGAAATGTACGACATCAAGGATCCTTCCAAAGAGAAGCATAACCACCTAGAGCGCGTTGAACTGCGTTACGAAAAAATCACCTGGACTTACAAAGACGGCAACATCATTCATTCTGATTCTTGGAACGAACGCGCCACCGCGTAAGTCACGAGCGGACAGAGCTTCTCTGTCCGTTTTTTTTGTTTATGCCGAGCGTCTGCTTGTGCGGGCGTTGAGCAAAAACATCACATTTCGGAAACAGACCTTATGGGCCTCGGTAACGGCCAGGGGCGGTAGCGTGCCTGAATGGTCCTCAACAGTGAGCAAGCAAACATGGAAAACCCGGCAATCCTTCTTCGACGTCTCAACCCTTACTGCGCCCGCGCTATGGAAGGGGCTGCGTCTCTGTGTCAGACCCGCGCCCATGCAGAAATTCTGCCGGAGCACTGGCTGTTGAAACTGCTGGAGCAGGGAGAGGGTGACCTTACCGTGCTGGCCCGTCGCTACGAGTGGGATATGGACACCATCTGGCAGGATTTGCTGGGCTGGCTGAACAGGCAGCCGCGCTCAGTACGCCACCGTCCGCAGCTGTCGGACAGTCTCCAGACCCTACTTCAGGAAGCGTGGCTGATTGCCTCACTGAATAGCGAAGAGCATATCCGCAGTGTGCATCTGCTAATGGCTCTGGTGGATAAGCCAAAACTGGCGCGTTGCGACGGCCTGTGGCCATTACTGACGCTCGGCCAAAGCCAGCTTGAACGCTTGCGTCCACTGCTGGATTCACAGTCTGACGAGCGTCCGGAGGTGCAGCAGGAAGCTGAACTGGCGCAAAGCCACGGTGGCGAAGTTGATTTTGTCGGCTATCCAGTGAATGCAGACGTTAAAGAGGGTGAACTGAATCCGGCGCTGCAGAACGCCCTGGACAAGTTCACGCTCGACGTTACCGAGAAAGCGAGGGAAGGCAACATCGATCCGGTGTTTGGCCGTGATACGGAAATCCGCCAGATGGTGGATATTCTCTCCCGTCGTCGTAAAAACAACCCGATCTTAGTCGGTGAGCCGGGTGTTGGTAAGACCGCCCTAGTGGAAGGGCTGGCGCTTCGTATTGCTGAAGGTAATGTACCGGAGTCCCTCAAACCTGTGATTCTGCATACCCTTGACCTTGGCCTGTTACAGGCGGGGGCGGGCGTGAAAGGTGAGTTTGAACAGCGTCTAAAGAACGTGATTGATGCTGTTCAACAGTCACCTGTGCCGATTTTACTGTTTATCGATGAAGCCCACACCATCATTGGTGCGGGTAATCAGGCCGGCGGTGCTGATGCGGCCAACCTGTTGAAACCCGCACTCGCTCGAGGTGAACTGCGTACTATCGCTGCTACCACCTGGAGCGAATACAAACAATACTTTGAACGTGACGCTGCGCTTGAGCGCCGCTTCCAGATGGTGAAAGTCGATGAGCCTGACGACGAGACGGCCTGCCTGATGCTCAGGGGCCTAAAATCCCGTTACGCCGAGCACCACAATGTTCACATCACCGATGATGCCGTACGCGCTGCAGTCACGCTGTCGCGCCGTTATCTGACGGGCCGCCAGTTGCCGGATAAGGCCGTTGACCTGCTGGACACCGCAAGTGCCCGCGTACGTATGAGCCTCGATACGGTGCCTGAACAAATTGTACGCCTGAAAGCACAGCTGACCGCACTGGCACTGGAAGAGCAGGCGCTGCTGGAAGATATCGCCGCCGGCAGTAACCATCATGGTGACCGACTCAGTGTCATTGAGCAGCTGCGGGCTGATCTCGATGCGCGTATTGCGGATTTACAGGCCGCAGTTCTGCTGGCGTCGGCTCCACAGGGGATTGCCTTGACGTCAGGAGAGCACCTGCAGCTCACCAGTACGCAGAACACGATGCTGACGGCCGGTAAGCATCTCGACATGGGGGCGATGAAAAACATCTCCATGAGCGCTGAGAATGAGCTGGGGCTGTTCGCACACAAGGCGGGTGCGCGGATGATCGCCAACCTCGGAGATGTGGAAATGCATTCCCGCCACAATACACTGGACATGAGCGCGCAAAACGCGATGACCATCACCAGTACCGATGATGAAATTGTTATCAGCACGCCCAAAGCGCTGACAGTGAATGGCGGTGGCTCTTACCTGAAGCTCAGTGACAGCGGTATTGAGCATGGCTCGAAAGGTGACCTGACCATGAAGGTGGGGGAATATCTGGTACCGGGCAGTGGTGCTGACCTGCCATTCTCCGCACCCGATTTTAACAGCACTGAGATAGCCGAAATTAAACGCGTCATTAGTAAATCACTGAGCAACTGAGGGGACAGACATGTCGGTATTACCAAAATTCAGCTGGCCTGTACCATCCAACCGCGGTAGTGACTTTACCTCCCAAGAGGATGTGATGTCTCATCTAGAAGGTGAAGCGACCGGCTGGTACATGGTGGGAAGCAACGGCATGTGGCACGGGGGAATTCATATAACGAGTGCTACAACTCCGTGGTGTGCTCTGAGTGGTAAGGCAGTTTCCGAACTGTTGGATTTTCCTGTACCCTACAAGGGAGAGCAGAGCGTTCGCTGTATGGCGGACGGGGAAGTGGTGGCATATCGGATCTGCCGTGATTACTTGAAGGTTTCCTGGGAGACGGGGCCTTTGAATGTCTCGGGCTCCTTTGTTCTGGTGCGACACTACATTCAGCCCGGCGAGATTAAAGAGAACGGCCTGCATTTTTATACGCTGTACATGCATTTGGCGCCTTACTCCGCTTACGCCTCCAGTGAAAATGACACACATTGGAGTGTGAATGACAAGCTACCTGTATTTCGCCGTGAGTGGACTCCTGATGCTAACGCCGAGAACAGAAACACGTATCGTATAGACACCATCCCGAAAGGTTCACAGATTGAATGGGATGCTTCTGATTCAAGCCGTAGCGCGACAGGGCCTAAGGCACGTCGCTATGGTTTGGCCACGTTTAGAGGGCTATCCGATACAGCGAAAGCCAAAGGTACGAAGACCCGTCTGGTGGAAGGACAACAGTACTGGATCCTGACGGACAGAGATAACCTTGTCCCGACATCAGGTGCAGCTGTTCGCCCGTCTTGGTGGTCGCATCTGTTACCGCCTTACGCAGAGCCGATGCAGTTTGACACCGTAGTCTGCCCTACACCGTACCCAATCAATGCCAGTGATAGCGTCGGGCATTTGGGTTATTTCCAGGTACCGAAAGAGGGTGGTTACACTGCTCGCTATCAGGTTCATATTGAATGCCTGAGTGCAGATGACAACTTGCCGACTTTCCTGAAAAATCCTGAGAAGGTCTGGGAGAGCTCACCGCTGTACCTGAAATGCCCGTCAGGCCTGCCGTTGTTCTCGAAAGACCTGAACACAAAGACAATGGTCAGTAATGGCAGGGTTACGCAGGTCGAAGCAATCCTTAAACTGAGTCAGGTGAAAACGGAGCAGGATACAGAGAAGCAGGAATATTGGTTTTTGCCGTATGCGAACGGTTACGTGCCGAAAAGCAACAAATCCGCTGAAACACTGTCGCAATACGATCTCGAAAAGCTGGGATTTACCACCACAGTTGACGAGGCACCGAGCTTTGATCACCTTGATGGTACAACCTCACCTGAGGGTCTGGTTCGCAGTATTCTTGACAGGATTTTACATGCATCCCTTCTTGATACGCGCTTAACCCATCGTGTCGTTCCGTATAACTATCAGCGCTTATTGAACCGGATTGACAGTAGTGTCAGCCCCTATTCATCCCAAGAATACCTGAGTGCCATCCATAACCCATCTTATCGCGACGTGAAGAATAAGATGATCGTGAAACACCCCAGTGAGTGGTATCACAAAAAAGAAACGCCGATTTGGCAGTCTTTTTTAAACAAACTGACGAGCGATGCACCCGAGTGGAGAGAATACTGTGAAGACTATCTTGATAAGATGGTGTGGATACAGGATGCCAGTAAATTAAAACTGGGATCATCTTTGTGGCATATGCATCCGGTGGAGTTTCTTGGTGCTTTAAGTAGTAAAAGTAAAGATCGTTGCAAAGTTCTTTTCTCAAAAGTATCCGGTGTAATTCTTCGTCATGAGGGGGCTACGTAAATGATCCTGATGATAAAGGTGGCGAAACTAATATGGGTATAACTCTTGATACTTGGCGGGCTTTTGCACCACAAGATTTAGGAATAGAGGCTACTTCAGCGACTCTAAAATCCATGACAAAGTCACAAGCTGAAACGATTTATTATAACCACTACTGGAATCCTAAAGGTTTCTGCAAATTAGAAAGTACAAAAATAGCACTAATGATATATGATTGGACGATAACATCCGGATTGGCAATCAAACAAATAAGGAAGTGCTTGCATAATGAATACGATTCAAAATTAAGTGTCAGTAACAAAATGGATGATAATATGATCCATTGTATTAATAACATTGACGTTCAAGAACTGTTATTAAATAGAATTGCAGAAATAAGGAATGAATACTATCGCTCCTTAACCGTAACGAATGGAAAGCCAAATGCTCAGGTTAAGTTTCTTAAAGGGTGGCTAAATCGAGTTGATGATTGTTTACAGGTGGTGCTATGAAAAAATACTTATTTGCATTGTTATTCATTTCGTTCGGCTCTATGGCTTGCTTTGGTGGTCACTGGGAAAGTGAGAGTAAGACAAGCACGTTCACTATTGATTTGACCGAAACAGGAAATCACATTTCAGGCAAATATTGTTTTATTACAAATAATGGGAATCGGATTGATTGTTCTGAACAAGATGATGATGACAATATCAGGGGTACAGTAACTAATGGGAAAGCTCAGGTGTCTTTTGATAGCACGTTTGGTGGAACAGGGAAAGCATCCCTAATTATTAAAAATGATGATTTAATTTATTACATTAAAGATAAAAAACCATTTGTAGAGGCAAATATGTCAGTGCCTGATAAAATCGTTATGAAGAAAAAATCCCCTAAATGATCTCGAAAGACCTGAAAATAAAAATGATGGTCAGCAAAGAGATAACTACGGAGGATGAAGTTATTCTGAAGCTGAGTCAGGTGAAAACATAAGCGGATGCTCAAAAGGAAGCATATTAGTTTTTGCCGTATACTAACAGCTGCGCGCCGAAAAGCAACAAATCCTCTGAGATACTCCGTATAACTATCAGCGTTTGTTGAACCGGATTGACAGTAGTGTCAGTCCCTATTCATCCCAAGAATACCTGAGTGCCATTCATAACCCATCTTATCGCGACGTGAAGAATAAGATGATCGTGAAACACTCCAGTGAGTGGTATCACAAAAAAGAAACGCCGATTTGGCAGTCTTTTTTAAACAAACTGACGAGCGATGCACCCGAGTGGAGAGAATACTGTGAAAGCTATCTTGATAAGATGGTGTGGATGCAGGATGCCAGTAAATTAAAACTGGGTTCGTCTTTATGGCATATGCATCCGGTAATGTTTTTGGGATCATTTATCCGTGAATCAAAAATTACAAAAGAGATGCTACGAAAAATCTGGACTGACTCTGTCAGAGTTTCTGATGCATTACTAAGTGCTGTAGCAGAAGAACTCAATGCCAGCTTTGAACGATGCAAAATTAACACTAGTAATCGATTGAATCATTTTATAGCTCAAGTATTTCAATAGGTTGGACCTGGATTTAACCTTAACGAGAATTTTAACTATAGACCCAACGTACTTGTCGCAAAATTTGCTTATTATGCTAATCATGTTGCTGAAGCCGATGGTGATGGTTTCATTCCTGGGCGTCAGGCAGCAAACGCTGAAAACATAGCCAATAAAGCATATGCTAAAAGGGTTAACAATGGCGACTATGCAAGTGGGGATGGGTGGAGATATCGTGGTCGTGGAATGAAACAGTTGACGTTCAGAGGAAACTATAGAGCATTTACAAAATATCATGAGACCAAATGGGGGCAAAGAATCGATTTTGAAGCTGAGCCTGACTTGTTGCTCGAAACTGTTTATGCCGTTCGGTCAGCACTTTATTTTTGGGATTCTAATAATCTACCGACTCGAGCTGATCAAGGGGTTTCGAAAGATGTGTCCTATTCAATAACTAAAATTATTAATAAACATGATGATCACTATGATGATCGGTTTGAAAATTTAAATAGATTATTACGTGAAGGTGTCTTTAATGAGATATTTTAGTTCATTAATTTTTATTTTTTTTTCTATGAATGTTTGTGCTTCTGATTTTTATTTAAAACCAAGCTCGGAAGATCTTGATGGCACTAAATATTACACACTGACGGTGAAAAATCTGCACGATCAAAAAAATATTGATATTGCTTTAGAGGGAAATGCAAATACCGCAACAATTAGAGACCATTTTACATTTTCTTGCAAGTGGGGAGCGGTTGATGGTGTAAGGATTGGAATGTCGTCACAAACAGGCGATCGTGCAATGGCTGTTTCTTCGTATTATTTTTTTGATGATAAACTGGATAATGTTTTCGCCAAAATATATGCTGTAATGAATGCTCAAAAACCTTATGTACCACTTTCGCTTAATCACTCGGTTTGTGGATGCGAGGGGGAAGGCGTCAAAAAAGACAATCGTACAGGTAAAGATTACGTAGAAAATTATGAAGTTATTGCTGATGGTCCATTTGCTTTAAAAAATGCTTCTAATATATATATAAAATATGTTACGGACAAGGGATTGAATCTTGTCAAAGAAAGCGAGTCTGGTGATGTTATTGTTGATAGTTATAAAAACAAAGATAATCATTCACCTGTGAATTTATCTGTGTTTTTCATAAATATTTCTTCTGAAATGAATATTGTAAACTTGATATCATGGGGGGGGGATGCTCATGATATGACTTGCTATAAAGTCTATGCATATTCCTATGATAAAAAAGGAAACATATCTAAGAATGTTTCTATAAATGATGATGTGAATTTATCCGGATGTGAAGGTAAGGGAGCTAAGTTCAACTACAAAAACGCCGCATTGATTAAAAATTATTTAAAGGAAAAATTCAAAGGTTGAATTTCTTGGCTAATCATAACCCGTCTCATAGCGACGTTAATTACAGGATGATGATGACAATATTGTTGGGGATATTGTTAATAGAAAGGCACTGATTTCATTTTATAGCGCTTTTGTTGGGACTGGAAAGGCTGTTTTGAAGATTGAAGGAGATAAATTGGTTTATCATATTGATGATAAATCGCCATTTGTTGCTGCTAATTTGTCTGTGCCTGATAAGATCGTTATGAAGAAAAAATCCCCTAAATGATCTCGAAAGACCTGAAAATAAAAATGATAGTCAGCAAAGAGATAACTAAGGAGGGGGAAGTTATTCTGAAGCTGAGTCAGGTGAAAACAGAAGTGGATGCTTAAAAGGAGGGATATTGGTTTTTGCCGTATGCGAACGGCTGCGTGCCGAAAAGCAACAAATCCGCCGAGACACTCCGTATAACTATCAGCGTTTGTTGAACCGGATTGACAGTAGTGTCAGTCCCTATTCATCCCAGGAATATCTGAGTGCTATCCATAACCCATCTTATCGCGATGTGAAGAATAAGATGATCGTGAGACATCCCAGTGAGTGGTATCGCAAAAAAGAAACGCCGATTTGGCAGTCGTTTTTGAACAAACTGACGAGTAATGCCCCCGAGTGGAGAGAATACTGTGAAGACTATCTTGAGAAGATGGTGTGGATACAGGATGCCAGTAAATTAAAACTGGGATCATCTTTGTGGCATATGCATCCGGTGGAGTTTTTAGGGACCTTAAGGCAAACGCTTAGTTACTGGGAACTGGGCAAGACATCAGAGCATTTTGAGTCTGGAGGGCGAGGGCCCAGTGTTGTTTCAACGGGTAAAGGTGATCATGGCGGCATTTCTTATGGTAAATATCAATTTTCATCTAAAATGGGAGTTGTTCAGAAATATATATTACACTCTAAATTCAAATCAGAATTTGAAGCTTTAACTCCTGCAACTTCTGAGCTTAATAAAGTATGGAAAAAATTGCAGCTCAGTATAAGGATGAATTTTCAAAGGAACAGCAAGATTACATTAAAGAAACGCACTATGAAGTTCAGATTGACTATTTGAAATCTAAAGGTATTGAGTTTTCAAAAACACATGCTGCGATTAACGACATTACTTGGTCAACTTCTGTTCAATATGGTGCCAGAACTGGTATAACTGTCAGGGCTTTAAAGGGTAAAAATATTTCTGCTTTATCTGAGAAAGATATCATTACAATTGTTCAGGACTATAAGTTTAATAATGTTGAGAATTTGTTTCCTTCATCGCCAACATGGTGGGGAGATCTGAGGTCAAGGGCCATCGCAGAAAAACGTGATTTGTTGGAACTTGAAAAAACTAATAAGGTCATTGATGATGAAAACTAAATATACGCTTTTATTATTGTTCTTTCCACTTTGCATTTATGCAAAAACAAACTCTTCTTGTGCGGGGAATACGACAGTTCATCCCGTTATGTTGTCCTGCATTCAAGGCAGCACAAACAAAGTAGAAGATTCTATTAAAAGTATGATAGAAAAACATGGTTCCGAATATTCAGTCACTATCGATTTTTACAATGCACAGAGAAAATAAATTTCCGATCGATGTGCATTGTATAAAACAATGGATGGTCAGCGAGCAGAACTTCTTGAGAATCAATGTGAACTTGATGGTGTTACGCAGTTAAATGACTTTTTCAATAATTATAAAAAGGCTGTCGATAATTACTAATCGGTTACAGTGGATGCATTAATATAGTTCATTTATAGATGAAATCGAATAAATAGCTGTGGCCTGATATTATTAGAGCCATCTCAACATTTGCACGTACATCTGCACGCCTTGGTGTGCGCCGAACTGTGGTGAAAATAAAACGCTGTGAATTGTGAGGTTAAACCGGATTGACAGTAGTGTCAGTTCCTATTCATCCCAAGAATACCTGAGTGCTATTCATAACCCATCTTATCGCGACGTGAAGAATAAGATGATCGTGAAACACCCCAGTGAGTGGTATCACAAAAAGAAACGCCGATTTGGCAGTCGTTTTTGAACAAACTAACGAGTGATGCCCCCGAGTGGAGAGAATACTGTGAAGACTATCTTGATAAGATGGTGTGGATACAGGATACCAGTAAATTAAAACTGGGTTCGTCTTTGTGGCATATGCATCCGGTAGAATTTTTAGGTGCGCTTTCCAATGATGATGAAATGGCTCTTAAATGGTTAAAGGTACCCAAAGGGCAGCTTACGTTTGATGCTGAAGGTAATGACAATGATAATAGCATTTATTTCTCACGTCATCCTCACGTCCCTAACAACAAAGGGGTTGTAATTGGTGCATCCGGGGTTACATTTGGCCGCGGATTGGATCTTGGGCAGCAATCAGAAAATTATATTAGTGGATTGTTTCAAAATATAGAGAAAAACGCTTCTCCACTATCTATAACGATGAAAAAATGGCTACTAGAAAGTGTTGGATTACAAGGGAGTTCAGCACTACGCTATTGTCAAGATATAGATAAACACGTTCCAAAAGGGGAACAATACTTAACAAGGAAACAACAACATTTTTTGTTTTTGTCTGTGTACGAACATCAATACAATGTTACAAAACGAGTTATTGCTAAAGGTACAAACATTGATGGCGTACAGTATACTGTAAATATAGATTCAATATCACAGAATGTACAGGATGTGTTAGTAGATCTTATTTTTAGAGAGGATAACTCCTCTCGAACAAGAAGATATTTCATGAAGGATTTAAGTGATGGAGCTAACAGTTTCAAAAAAATATATCGAATGAATACTGGAAGTCAAATTTTGGAGTGCCAACTCAACGTTTTAATGCTCGTAAAGGATATCTATAATGAATAAATTAAATATTTTCGTATTGAGCTTGTTATTAGTTCCATTTTTGACTTTTGCAATATCTTTGGATGAACAAAATAATTATATAAAAATCCTGGATGGATATAAAAAGTCTGATAATGAACTGAATGAACTATATAAAAAGCAAATGATAGAATATAAGCAAGAGTGGGAGGGGGTTTATGGGCAAAAAGAATCAAAAGATGTATACCTTAAGAGGGCGCAACAAGCATGGATCAAAATGAGAGATGCTAGCTGTGATTATGAAACTTACGAATCAAAAACAGGGACTGGATTTTCTAGTATTTACGAAAAATGCCTGTTAGATAAAACCAATGAGCGCATACAGTATTTAAAGGATAATAATTAGCAAGGGGGGCCGGAAGAATTGAATGATTAAATTCATGCTCTGTTCATCATGGTGCCATGAAAAAATCATACAACTACACCTTGTTTGTGTATTTTCATTATCTTGAAAGACATCCAAAGTAGTTAATGCTGACTCCAACTTTAAAGAAGCAGGCTATAATTCACCTGAGGAGTTTGTTAAATCAATTTCCGAATCAGAAAAGAACCAACTCAGTGCATTTGTCAATTTTATTAAATCTGACTCTGTTTTACTTAAGTCGATTAGAGATAAAGACTGGCTAAGTTTTGCGAGAAGATACAATAGACCAAAACAACAAGGTTATGATTCCAGAATGAGAGATAATTATGAAAAAAATAAATAGAATTTTATTACTGAGTGGATTATTGTCATTCGTATCGCTTTCTTATGCGGCAGGTGATTATTTCTCTTGCAATACTACTAAGGGACAAGCTTCCTTAAAAACATCATCCAATAAGATGATTTATGAAATGAAAAACTCTAGTGGAGAGACATTTGCCTATTCATCACTAGCCCCAGAATACTCTGGTTTTTTATACAACCACTACTCCAGATTCCAAACCGATTATATGAACGTTAGTTTCCACCACAGTGGTTTTAAGTATACGGTTTTTAGCAATTATGAAGATGGCGATAGTAATAAGGGGGTTACGGTTGTTAATCTTAAGACTAAGAAAGAGTATACGTACGAATGTAAAGATGAAGGGGTTGATAGACTTTCGGATCTAATGGGTAAACTTCAGTGTGATAAGGACGACGCTCTTGGTTGTCAATAGTTCAAAAAAACGAGTGACGCTTATAAATATATTAAAAAACACATATATCCGATTCAGCTACAAATAAGAAACTAATGATGTCATTACAATTCTTTGTGAGCCGGTACATAAGAAAACTTGTAGGATTGAATACATAAATGCTCTCATTTTTTAATCATAGAATTGAGGCGTTGCAATGAATCTAAAATCAATTGGCTTTGCTTTGCTTTGCTTTGCTTTGCTTTGCTTTGCTTTGCTTTGCTTTGTTATCTGGCTTTGCGCACGCAGATAACAACCAGGTTGTCGGCTGTTTTTCATCTGGTAAAATTAATGTGAAATTTGTTCAAGTGAGTCAGGATGGTATCTCGCTGGGATACGTTAAATACAGCAAATCAGATAAAGGTATTCCGCTAGTGTTTATTTCAGGCTCTTCAGCAGTTAATGAGGATGGAAGGTCCGACGAGTATACGTCAAAGTGGGCCGAGTTCATTGATGGTAAACTTAATGGATATTATACAATAATGTCTCAAGGGGCGCGGTTTTACCAGTTAACATATAAATCGAAAAAAAATACAATAACATCATTTTCGGATAATACTAATGCCTATAATGAAGAAGGTACCGATTGTAAGTGGTAGACATTTTTGATGATGGGGAGTTTGTTTCTCTTGGTGTCAAGGTTGAACAGAATGGTTTAGATTAATGAACATCATATTTCGAAGGAATGATGGCGCTAAATAAAATGAGTTTGTTAACTTTGCTAAGCCTTTCAGCTTTAAGTGCCTTTGCCTATCCAGCAGGACGAGTCCTCACGTCCCTAATAACAAGGGTTGTTATTGGTGCATTCGGGGTTACATTTGACCGTGGATTGGATCTTGGGCAGCAATCTGAAAATTATATTAGTGGATTGTTTCAAGATATAGAGAAAAACGCTTCTCCACTATCGATAACGATGAAAAAATAGCTACTGGAAAGTATTGGATTACAAGGGGGTTCCTGCAAATTACTTATCACCAGGTTTGATTTATGACAAAAATCATCAAACGATAAATAAAGCGATGGTTTAAGTTCAATAAAATTTGAAGCATGGGATAAGGGTGATTTGTCTTATTTTTTTTGATTATTTTGGTGAGCTACATGAAATTGTCCATGACAGTGATTCGTTAGACTCCTATTCCGTATATTCAATAATAGATTATGGCCTGCATGAGCCTGGTATTAAATGTGTCTGCGTTGATTTCAAAAGTGGATCCAATGGGGGTCATGTCAAAAGAAGAACGCTGTGGACTAGACTTAAAAGGAACCGAGCATCTTTTATTTTCTGACGATGAAGGCGATGCCATCGTTAACAGTATTATTGAAAAAACAATGGCATTAATACGTCATATCTTATTGAAGGAAAGGTCAAATATCTTCCGATTATGATGTTTCAAAAAAATATCAGTATGTGTATAAGTTACCAGGAAGTGCCGCAGTCACTGTTTCCACGCGCAACCCATCGTTGTTAGCGGTGCAGTTATCCCGTGGCTGCACAAATAGTGCAGCCAAATGGCTCAACTGAACTGACCCGTTTCTATGCTAGCCATGTTATTGACGTGCTGGCGCAGCATGCACACAGCGACTGGCATGCCTTTCTGTTCAATGGCATCACACAGTGGTGGTTCCCAGGCGAAATACAGTGGCAGCCACTTGCCATCATGCCCTCTGAAGTAGAAATGCCCACCGCTCACATTATCCGGCTTGATAAAGCCGCCTGGCAGCAGATTGCCGATAAACCCGAGGTGACCAGTATCCTGAAAGAATGGCAGAAGATGCCAACCAGTAGGGGATTTCCGCCGTGTGCTCAGCGATTGATGGTGATCAAAGCGCTGAATAAAAGTAAAGAAGCGGGGTTGTTCTCTCAGGCCGATCAGAAAGTTTTCACGCTTTATTACCTCAATGGTGGGAAGCAAACGCTGGAATCGGCCCCTGTAAGAGCTGCATTTCCGGATGTGGTCAATGGGACACGGTCGCTGGCAGAGGTATTAGTTCACCTTGCGAATACACAGTACTGAAAATATGAACAGTCGATGGTTTTTGGATTGATCAGGAAATGAATAATGGGATTTTTTAAGTCTTACGACAACGTTGATAATGCCGTTAATCGAGCCTATGGCCGCTGGGCAAAATGGATTTGGGGCAGTTTGCTGGCACTCATACTCGCTGAAGTGGTCAACAAAAACTGGCCACAGTTTTAGAGTTTTTCCAGAACAATCGCTCTGATTCATTGGGTGTTAAGCCACCGTTATATTGGTGGGGTCTGAGCTGGCTGTAATAACCAATGATGTAATTCGTTATTGATCTATTTGCTTCGCTAAAATTAGCGTATCCACAGTTCGGGACCCATTCTGATTTCAGGCTGCGGAAAAATCGTTCCATTGGGCTGTTGTCCCAGCAGTTCCCTCGTCGACTCATGCTTTGCTTTATACGATAACGCCACAATAACCGTCTGAATTCCCTGCTGGTATAGTGACTTCCCTGGTCAGAATGATACATAACGTCAGCCGGTTTTCCCCTGGTTTCCCAGGCCATCGTTAATGCTTTTCCTGTCAGAACTGAGTCCGGAGAAAACGACATCGCCCAGCCTATTGGCTTGCGAGAAAATAAATCCAGAACAACCGCCAGATAAGCCCAGCGTTTGCCCGTCCAGATGTAGGTCACGTCGCCGCACCAGGTCTGATTAGGTTCCGTTACTGCAAACTGGCGATCCAGATGATTAGGGATATCCACATGCTCTTTTGTGGCTTTTTTGTAGCGATGCTCCGGTTGCTGGCAACTAATAATATTCAGCTCTTTCATTATCTTACTGGCCCGCCAGCGACTCAACGGAACACCTTTTGCGCTGACCATATCGGCAATGCTCCGGGCCCCCGCAGAGCCATTACTGGCATGATGAACTTCACGAACTAGGCTAAGTATAACGATGTGTTTTGCATCAGGTTTCTGCGGTCGGCTTAGCCAGTACCGATAGCTACTGCGATGGATCCCGAACACATTGCAAATAAAGGCAACAGGAAACCGCGTCCTGAGTTTCTCAACTAACGAGAATTGTTCAGGGAGTCTGACATCAAGAGCGCGGTAGCCTTTTTTAATATATCGTTTTCCATTTCAACACGTTGTAGTCGTTTTTCTAATTCACGAATGCGAAGTTGCTCAGGCGTCATCGGAGAGGCCTTTGGGGATTTCCCTGCGCGTTCTTCTTTAAGCTGGCGAACCCATTTATCCATCGTGGATTTACCGACATTCATTGCTGTTGCAGCGGCGGCAACGCTGTAGTGCTGATCGAGTACAAGCTGGGCAGCTTCGAGGCGAAACTCGGGGCTAAAATTGCGTCTGTTACGTCCGGTCATAATGTCACCTGTTTTGACTATGAGGCGATGATATCACCTCTATTCAGGTGGCCAGATTTAGTATTCCACTTCAAGTCCGACGTTACGCCGCTCACGCCGTAGATGTGCGACTGTTCAGCTTCAACACAACAGAGATAATTATGCCTCCCGGAAATTTAGGAGGTTCCGGCGTACAACCCCATCTTGTTAACCGAGGAAAACATTATCTAGTAGCGATGATGAGAACAATATAGCAGTTGTGATTTTTTTATATTTACCCATAATGATATTATAAGTGAATATATAATGTACTTAACCTTGGTATTAATAATATGAAACATAGAGAAATAAAAGCTAACACTTTAATCAGTTTTTTAACAAGAATGCTGAACAATGTTGATGACTCTAACCGTGGAAAACTTTTTTCATTAGGTTCACTATCATCAATAAAAAGTAAACAAGATGTTTTTCAGTTATCTGATTTATATCGAAAAAAACACCTGATTGCAAACAGGATATGTAGTTGCGAGTATAATTCAGAATACGGTTTATATACAATTGTAAATAATAAAAGAATAGCAATGAGTTTATTTTTGGAGACTATTTAATGGATATTAAAATGAATGACTACAAGCGGTTAGTAGATGATGAAAAAGAAAGGTTGATGGATTTCGATACTTTGAAAATTAACTTTGCAGGAAGTGTTGAAGAAGTTTTAAAAGAAAAAATAAAGCATATAAGATCGCAGGATGATATAGTTGTTGATGCATATATAAAACACCATAGATTAACTCCTGATATAGAGCTTGTTGTTTTAAAAATAAAAAAACAAAAATAATTTAGTATTATACTAACTATCTTCTAAAGTCGCCATTAGGCGGCTTTTTTATGTGCTACGTAGGGGGCTGAAGCTCAATTGTACGAAAACGTACGCTTTTAACAATGCTTTTACAACCATTACAACAGATAATTATAAAGGCTATTCATCGCTCTCTTCCCGTAAATCTACCAATGCGGCCTGCACATAAATGGTATTCCAGAGCACGATAGCATTAGTTGCCAGGCCCAGAGCGCCCAGAGCGCCCAGTTGCTCCTCTTGCCCATTCTGATAGCGTTTTCTGAGCTCGCTTTTTTGCCCATGACAAATAGCTCTGGCGACAGTATGTCTGCCTTCTCACCGGTTAAGTTGGGTCATAATGAATAAGACATCGGTAACCTTTATTATCAATATAATTTAGTAGATATAATGTCTTATTTATTTTCCTTGCTTTGATAATTGCCCGTGTTAATCCTGAAGGGCGATTGCTGCTCAGTAATGAACTAACAAATTGATAGTAGTTCCCCCTTTGGGGGCGAAACATTCGTGCTGTGAAACAAAAGGAATAATTCGCAGTGGAAGTTGCACTTGTCGGTAGTAGTGGTTTGTCTGTTCATGTTCTTTACATCTCCTTAGGTACTGTTATTTGCCTGATTGGCTCTAGTGTGCCATCTTTAGCGAACGGTCGTTTACTAGTACCCAGTTCATACTGATCTGGTGTCAGGTGCTTGAGCCAAGCGTATCGATGTCTTCCTGCCATCCAGAGAAAGAGTCGCTTGGCTTTAATACTGTTACAGGCTTTCAGCAAGGCATTCTGCTTGCGAGGTGATGGGTTGTGTAGTCCTTGCATAAGCTGGTCGGCATGTTCAAAGCTGATAGTATTGGGTACTGCCGCCAAGAGCTCCAAGATGGTTTTCTCTGGACAGGAATAATGCAATGGAGGGAGTGATGCCTGGCAGATATATTGCCTGAGATACTGGTTGTCTTGCATTTGCGTCTCAGACCACAAGCGAGGAGTGCCACGCCACTCAAATTGTACAGGAGCATCGATTCTAACCTGCCATCGAGGGAACGTGGCTGTGGAATAAAGGTAAAGTCTTGTAGATAGGTAATGACGAAGTCCTTCGAGCTCTAACGCGGTAAAACCACCAATATGGACGGGAGCATTGGACATACGTTGCAATGAGGTAACGATTCCTTTCCAGAACATTGCTTCTTTCCTAATGTAAACACCAGCTACGAGAGGGAGCAGCGTTTTGTTACGTACCACATTGTCCAGAAAATGCAGATTGAGTCTTATGCCTCCAGCCATGATTTGGTGGCGACCATATCCAAGAGCAGCATCTTATATCACCGCTGTCTTGCTTCAGCATGCAGCATGGCTGGCCTCATTTTTTTTCAAACTTTTTATTTCACAGTTGAATAATTTAATTGTCTTGGGGGAAGCTGTGCACTCTAAAAATGAACTTATAGAAGGCGTACTACGCTGGATTGATGATAATATTGAAAAACGACTTAAAACTAAAGATGTTGCGAAGAAGTCTGGCTACTCTTTTCAATATTATCTCATCCACTCATTGTTATATACCTATCAGTTATGACAGCATTCACACCTTCTTTCCATAAGTGAAAATTTAATAGTTAATCTTGCTGAAAATTACTTTTTTAGCATTAACAAATTACTCCCATTAATAATCTTAAGTGATTCTATATATTCAATATAGTGTAATTATCCCTTATAAGAATAACATTGCAATTCAATTAGCTATTATTTTCGTTTTATCTTGCAGATCTTCATAAATTCACTATCTCGGCTTTTAATTACCTCAGCCGTTTTATCATCAACATCGACGGGAACCCCCACATCATTCCAAGCCGATACACTTAAAATGCGGTATGAGGATAATATGCCCTTAACGGGGATCCTAAATTCCAACGAGCCATTGGCTTTTATTGATCCAAGATTTGCTACTTTCGCACCGCTTGGCACACAATTTTTATCAATTGTGATATAAGTCACCGCGCTATATGGCAACGTTTCTGAGCTGTTATTTTCCATAGTTCCGCCAATTTCATAATGCCCATTGGCACCGAGTCCCATATGAAAGGCTAGATTAACATCGGATTGGGCAAAGCACGAGAAATGAGCTGCCATAAACAGGAACGAAATAATTTTATTTTTCACACTAACACTCATTTCTGAATCATTTAACACCTACTTATTTAAGTGGTGTAATAAAAAATTTCGATTAGGCCATTTTTTCATAGCCCTCCCAAGCAATTTTGTACATCAGCATAGGGAGGGCCACTCTTTAGGCATTACTTTGATTTAAAACAGACTAGAATGAAGTTATCTTATTTCAACACAATAATATATTGAACCCCATTAACATACGCATCACCATGTGCCTTGTATCCTTGTAGTCTGTAGTTATCTGGTATCTGGTAAACATTTTCGATATTTTCAATAACGTTCTCTGCACGACCGCAAGTTTTGGTTGAGCCATTTTTATAAGTAAATACAATCTTTCCAACAATATATTTATTATCCCACTTACCTGTAGTTGTCGTAATTTTTGTTACATTATCTGTACTATCGATAATTTCTCGTGCTCCACCTGTTCCTCCAATAGAGCCCATGCCATCGACTATTTCACCACATTGCATTTCAATACTGTAGTCTGGAGGAGTCACCACAACAGTAGCATTGTTTGTACCACTAGTCCCATATAGGGATGAATATTCTAGTGGAGCCACAGTTAGATCTGACGAGACATTGAAAGGCTCGGAATTATATGTGCCAACAGCTGTAATTACTGTACTTCCCTCAGTTTTAGCGCTAACTAGCCCTGATGAATCAATTGTCGCAACATTATTTTTACTAGAGGACCATGTAATAGCACTGTTAGGTACATTCACTTGTTCCCCATATGCAGTAGCAGTTAACGAATACTGATATTGCAGTGTTTCACCAATAGTTCTGCTACTAGGATTTACAGTAAATTTATATCGTTCTACCACCGTACCATCTTTACCACCATTGGTGTTATTACCATCGCCAGCTTGAGCCGTATTAATAGTTTTAGCATTACCAGCTATGCCTGCACCATTTTTAGCCCGCACCGACATTTCTAACACCTGACCCGCATCGCTGCTGTCGATGGTGTAGCTTGGCACTACGCCGCTTTGGCTGATTGCTTTGCCTTCACCGCTTTCCACTACGCTTGCCGTTGAGCCTTTGGCGCCCCACTGATACTCGGAAGTATCCGTTGGGTTACCGGTCTTGGCATCAAAGGTGTAGCTGCCGCTCAGCGCTTCGCCGACCGCCAACTTACCGCTAATCGCCACGTCACTGATGCTTGGCGCTGCGGTTTCATCAACGATCGCACCACCTTCACCACCGCCCTCGGTGTTATTGCCGCCGCCTGTTTGTGCGGTGTTCACCGTGGCGCTGTTGCCATACACATCGGCAGCGTTTTTAGCTCGCACTGAGACTTCCAGCACCTGACCCGCATCGCTACTTTGTAAGGTGTAGCTCGGTACCACGCCGCTTTGGCTAATCGCTTTACCCTGACCGTTTTCGACTGCGTTAGCGGTCGTGCCTTCCACGCCCCATTGGTACTCAGACGTGTCTGCAGGATTGCCGGTCTTAGCATCAAAGGTGTAGCTGCCGCTCAGTGCTTCACCCACCGCCAATTTACCGCTGATAGCCACATTGCTGATGCTTGGCGCTGCCGTTTCATCAACGATCGCACCTTCTTCGCTACCGCCCTCGGTGTTGTTGCCGCCACCTGTTTGCGCGGTGTCTACCGTAGCGCTGTTACCGTACACATCAGCCCCGTTTTTAGCCCGTACGGACATCTCCAACACCTGACCCGCATCGCTGCTGTCGATGGTGTAGCTTGGCACCACGCCGCTTTGGCTGATTGCTTTGCCTTCACCGCTTTCCACTACGCTTGCGGTTGAGCCTTTGGCGCCCCATTGATACTCGGAAGTATCGGCTGGGTTGCCGGTCTGAGCATCAAAGGTGTAGCTGCCGCTCAGTGCTTCGCCAACCGCCAGCTTGCCGCTGATAGCCACGCTGCTGATGCTTGGCGCTGCCGTTTCATCAACGATCGCACCACCTTCGCCACCGCCCTCGGTGTTGTTGCCGCCACCCGTTTGCGCGGTGTCTACCGTGGCGCTGTTACCGTACACATCGGCAGCGTTTTTAGCCCGTACTGAGACTTCCAGCACCTGACCCGCATCGCTGCTGTCGATGGTGTAGCTTGGCACTACGCCGCTTTGGCTAATCGCTTTGCCCTCACCGTTTTCCACTACGCTTACGGTTGAGCCTTTGGCGCCCCATTGATACTCGGACGTATCGGCTGGGTTACCGGTCTTGGCATCAAAGGTGTAGCTGCCGCTCAGCGCTTCACCCACCGCCAGCTTGCCGCTGATAGCCACGTTGCTGATGCTTGGTGCAGCCTGCTCATCGGTGATATTACCGTTACCGTCGCCGCCTTCGGTGTTATTGCCGCCGCCAGTCTGCGCGGTGTCTACCGTGGCGCTGTTACCGTACACATCGGCAGCGTTTTTAGCTCGCACAGAAACTTCCAACACCTGACCCACATCGCTGCTGTCGATGGTGTAGCTTGGCACTACGCCGCTTTGGCTGATTGCGCTGCCGTTGCCGTTTTCCACTACGCTTGCGGTTGAGCCTTTGGCGCCCCACTGATACTCGGAAGTATCCGTTGGGTTACCGGTCTTGGCATCAAAGTCATAGCTGCCGCTCAGCGCTTCGCCCACCGCCAGCTTTCCGCTGATAGCCACGTTGCTGATGCTTGGTGCAGCCTGCTCATCGGTGATATTACCGTTACCGTCGCCGCCTTCGGTGTTATTGCCGCCGCCCGTCTGCGCGGTGTCTACCGTGGCGCTGTTGCCATACACATCGGCAGCGTTTTTAGCTCGGACGGAAACTTCCAACACCTGACCCACATCGCTGCTGTCGATGGTGTAGCTTGGCACTACGCCGCTTTGGCTGATTACTTTGCCTTCACCGCTTTCCACTACGCTTGCGGTTGAGCCTTTGGCGCCCCACTGATACTCGGAAGTATCCGTTGGGTTACCGGTCTTGGCATCAAAGTCATAGCTGCCGCTCAGCGCTTCGCCCACCGCCAGCTTTCCGCTGATAGCCACGTTGCTGATGCTTGGTGCAGCCTGCTCATCGGTGATACTGCCGTTACCGTCGCCGCCTTCGGTGTTATTGCCGCCACCTGTTTGCGCGGTGTCTACCGTGGCGCTGTTGCCATACACATCGGCAGCGTTTTTAGCCCGCACAGATACTTCCAGCACCTGACCTACATCGCTGCTGTCGATGGTGTAGCTTGGCACTACGCCGCTTTGGCTGATTGCTTTGCCTTCACCGCTTTCCACTACGCTCGCCGTTGAGCCTTTCGCGCCCCATTGATACTCGGAAGTATCCGTTGGGTTACCGGTCTTGGCATCAAAGGTGTAGCTGCCGCTCAGCGCTTCGCCCACCGCCAGCTTGCCGCTGATAGCCACGTTGCTGATGCTTGGTGCAGCCTGCTCATCGGTGATATTACCGTTACCGTCGCCGCCTTCGGTGTTATTGCCGCCGCCAGTCTGCGCGGTGTCTACCGTGGCGCTGTTACCGTACACATCGGCAGCGTTTTTAGCCCGCACAGAAACTTCCAACACCTGACCCACATCGCTGCTGTCGATGGTGTAGCTTGGCACTACGCCGCTTTGGCTGATTGCGCTGCCGTTGCCGTTTTCCACTACGCTTGCGGTTGAGCCTTTGGCGCCCCACTGATACTCGGAAGTATCCGTTGGGTTACCGGTCTTGGCATCAAAGGTGTAGCTGCCGCTCAGCGCTTCACCCACCGCCAGCTTGCCGCTGATAGCCACGTTGCTGATGCTTGGTGCAGCCTGCTCATCGGTGATATTACCGTTACCGTCGCCGCCCTCGGTGTTGTTGCCGCCGCCTGTTTGTGCGGTGGTCACCGTCGCGCTGTTGCCATACACATCGGCAGCGTTTTTAGCCCGCACAGAAACTTCCAACACCTGACCCGCATCGCTGCTTTGTAAGGTGTAGCTTGGCACTACGCCGCTTTGGCTAATCGCTTTGCCGTTGCCGTTTTCTACTGCGTTGGCGGTTGAGCCTTTGGCGCCCCATTGATACTCGGAAGTATCGGTTGAGTTACCCGTGTTGGCCGCAAAGGTGTAGCTGCCGCTCAGTGCTTCACCGACCGCCAGCTTACCGCTGATAGCCACGTTGCTGATGGTTGGCGCTACAGTTTCATCAACAATCACGCCGCCTTCACCACCGCCCTCGGTGTTGTTGCCGCCGCCAGTTTGCGCGGTGGTCACCGTCGCGCTGTTGCCATACACATCGGCAGCGTTTTTAGCCCGCACAGAAACTTCCAACACCTGACCCGCATCGCTGCTGTCGATGGTGTAGCTTGGCACTACGCCGCTTTGGCTAATCGCTTTGCCGTTGCCGTTTTCTACTGCGTTGGCGGTTGAGCCCTTGGCGCCCCATTGATACTCGGAAGTATCGGTTGAGTTACCCGTGTTGGCCGCAAAGGTGTAGCTGCCGCTCAGTGCTTCGCCGACCGCCAGCTTACCGCTGATAGCCACGTTGCTGATGGTTGGCGCTACAGTTTCATCCACAATCACGCCGCCTTCACCACCACCTTCGGTGTTGTTGCCGTTATCGCCCGGAGCCGTGGTGACCGTCAGCGTATTCCCTAAGGTTTCCACCCCGTTACGCGCCTGAACCGACAGCTCTTTTACCTGCCCAACATCGCTGGCGACCAGCGTATAGCCCGGCACGCTACCTGAAGTAACGATGGTCTCAGCGCCATTCAGCCCTGTGGTTTGCCCTTTATTGCCCCATTGGTAAAGAGAGGCATCTTGTGCATTGCCGCTGTTGCTATCGAACTGATAATGACCCGATAGCTGCTCGCCTAACGCCAGCTTGCCGCTCATGGTTAAACCGCTGATCACCGGAGCTCTGCCGACATACAGCGTCGCTGACGCAAGTTTGGCATTATGGATTTCAGGCGTAATTTTATATTCACCCATATTTTCGCCCGCCGTCACGGTGGCGCTATAGGTGCCCATACGGGTCATGTCTTCGCTGAAAGCACTCACCGTGGCATCTGGCTGACCGCGACCCACGGGACTTAGCGTGGTTTTGATGTCATCGGCGATACCACTGACGAGGTGATTGTTCGCATCACGCAATACCAGCGTCAATCTAGCCGTAGAGGTACCATCGTTCGGTAGCTGTAGCTCCATCGGGGTAAGCGTACTATTAAGAATGCTCACCGCCGCTGATGACACGATCACCAAGCTTTCTGCCTTAGGCGATGCATTGCCGGATTTATCGTAGGCAACGCCGCTCACCACATAGCTGTTGTTGGTATCGTTGCCGTATTGATATTCAGGAATGATCACGTTGAACTGCTGTTCAGAAACCTGAACAATCTGCCCACCCTGACTCAGCAGTTCTGGCGCGGTCCACTCAATACGCTCAACGCCGTTGGTGCTGTTGACCGACACGCCCAGCGATTTACTTTCACCGCTGTAGCCGCTGATTTGCGAAGCTAACCGGAGGCTGATGCTCTCTTTTTTGCGGTATTCCAACACGATGTTGTTGTTACGTTCGACAAAGTCGTAACGATTCGCGGCCAAGCTGCGGCTCGCCGCCAACAGGCTGCTATCCAACTGCTGACCTAACGGTGCGCCAAACACATAGTTCAGATCGATGCCAAAGCGGGTGTCGTTTTGATTGCTTTTACCCATGCGGTGGTCGACGTTGAACTTCATCAGCGGGAAAGGCGAATAGTTAACGCCAGCCGTCACCGCTACCGGATCTTTTTGCTGATTATCTTTACCAAACAGCCCGACGCGGTCGCCGTAATACTGCTCATACACCAGCTTGCCGCCGATCCCCGGATAGGCAGGTAAATAGCCTTCGGTACGAATATCCCACCCGTTGGCTGGGCGTTCTTCGTAGTTATCGAAGTCCGGTGAGTTTTTCCAGTTGGTCAAACGCATGTAGGCGTTGGCGGCCACTTTGAGGAAATCGCGCTGATATTCGGCACCAAGGCCTAAACGCGAGTGACTGCGTGACCAGTCGTGGTCGAAGAAGGTGTTGGCGCCCAGCAAATAGGTGCCTTCAAAATAGCGGTAGCCCAACCCCAGATTGGACTGGTTGCGGCTGTCGGTATGATGCACCGAACCTTGAGTAAACACCTGATGGGCGTTGTTTTCCCACAGCGGATACAGCACATCCAGCTCAGAGTTTTTTAGTGAGAAATCACGGTCGGCATCCAATTTTACCCGCGCTTTTCCCTTACCGTTCAGCCAACTGGCCACTTCTTGATTCGCTTTGCTGTTCGCTGCACCCAACGCTTGGCCGCGCGCCAAATCTTTCGCGCTGTCGCTGTTGGGATTGTTTTGTAAAAAGTGACCGGCCTGCTGGGCACGCTGAGCTAGTGCTGCGCTGTCATCACTGCCAGCATCAGTGGCGATGCTTTTGGATTGGACGGGAACGTCGATCTCATCCCCAGCGCGCACTGATTCAAAGCCGTGGGCAAAGGTTCGATATTGATTCAGCTTTTTAAGCTGTGCCACGGTGAGCTGATATTTTTCTGCTATCTGAGCAATCGTATCCCCCGGTTGTAACACGTAGGGAATAGTTGTCACTGGGGCGCTGGTCGTGAGGAATTTTTTGTCTTCTGTTTCAGCTCTTGCGACCATTACCGGAGTAAATGACAGGGCCAAGGGGAATACGACCTGCATACCGATATTCAGGTGTGCAATGGCGCGGATATATCTTTTACCTATTTTTATTTCACTGGCAGATGGGGGTTTGCTTTTATTCATATATAACTCAAGAAAATTAACAATAAACGGCTAATATTGATTGGCTTTCTAACTTGATGGGGAACGTGACTAGAATAATTATCCCCATGACTAAATCGACCTACAAATCATATAATTAAACGTAAGTTAAACATCCTTTCCTCGTTGTATTAGATGATATTTCACATACAGAAAATCCCAACGCAATACAGGTTGTTAATACATATATGCGCATTAGGATTGTTTAAACATTGGATTGCACAAGTACGTGCAGTTTATGCTTCCCATTAGAATGCAACTTGGCCAACGCCAGCAACACAATAATTGAGGGATGTATGTCTTAGCTGTTCAGTCGTTGAATTCCATTTCAGCGGGCTGCCATCCTAGCGATAAATACACAATCACATAGATAAAAGAGGTACAAAATGGCTATCAGCACCCGCTTTACGACCATTTAGTAACCACCATGCTAGCGGTGGATTTGAATCATTATAATGATTTTTTTGTTATTTAGATCTTATTATCTGCAAAAATACAAAAAACGGTATTAAATTCTAATTAATTGTTTTTTATTCAAAACGGAAGAATATTATGTGAAAAAATAAGTAAGTCGGGGATTATTTATAGCGAATTTATTTTTAACAAGAATTGTTTAATCTGCGTTTAGATTTTAATAATCTATTTTTATATATTAATTCATGATTTGCTTAAATAACAAAAGTACAATAACTAAAACCTATTCATTTAGCTTTCATTTAAATAAATATAATTAAAAACACTGGAAGTGATATTTAAAATACACATTCATTTCCAGTAACAGACTAGAAACATTTATAGAGAGATTTAAAAGTGATATTTATTAAGCATGTTTAATGATTTTCTTAATAGTTACGTCTTGTTTGAAATTCTTCAGACAAGATAAAACGCAATATTCCGCATAATAAAGCTAGGTTTATTATATGTATATAGGACAAAAGCCGCATTGATGTAGCCACTAACCTACAGACATAGGATCGCTGACATTATTTTCCGTAATGATCGTCATCAGCAGTGAGTTGAGAGAGTCCTCATTATCATCCTGATAATTTTTATTTTACTTTTATGTAAAAAGAAATGTATTTCTATTTTTGTTACGGACATTTTTAAATTGCCGCAGTTATCAGCGCGCAATTATTTTCGAGAGTGACAGAAAAATGGTTATCGGTTTAATTTAATAAAACCTGAAATTATCACCAGAGTGATATTGACTGAGTTGAAGAGATAAAAAGAGGATATTCGCCTCCCTCATCAGATAAGGGAGGCGAGAAAGGAGAATTGGCGGATTACTTGTAAATACGAACCTTGCAGTTTTTCCCTTTAATCTTGCCTTCCTGAAGCTGCTTATAGGCTTTCTTAGCTGATGCTTTGCGAATAGCTACGTAGGCATGAATCGGGAACATATCGATTTTACCCACGTCGGCGGCGGTAAGGCCTGCGTCACCGGTCAATGCACCCAGAATATCGCCAGGGCGGATCTTGGCCTTGCGGCCACCGTCGATGCACAGCGTCACCATTTCAGCTTCCAATGGCTGCATCGGTGATGCCATCATTTTATCCGCAGACAACCAAGTCGATTTCAGGCCGATATAATCTTCCAGCGCATGAGCACGCACCATTTCTGATGGTGCCACAAAGCTCACGGCTAGGCCTTTCTGGCCTGCACGCGCGGTACGGCCAATACGGTGGACGTGAACTTCAGGATCGAAAGAAAGCTCGTAGTTCACGACCATTTCCAGCTCTTTGATATCTAACCCACGCGCGGCGACGTCGGTTGCCACCAACACACGGCAACTGCGATTAGAGAACGCACCAGCACCTGATCGCGTTCACGTTGTTCTAAATCACCGTGCAGAGCCAGTACGCTAATATTCTGCCCAGACAACGCCTCGTAGACGTCTTGGCAATCACGTTTGGTATTACAGAACACCACGCATGATGCCGGTTGCAGATTGCTCAGCAGCGCTTGGAGCAACGCTAATTTCTCACCGCGTGAGGTTTCATAAAACTGTTGTTCGATATCTGGCAGCGCAGAAACATCGCCGGTTTCAATATTCACAGGCTCACGCTGAATACGCGCGCTGATGCGTTCAATCCCCTGCGGATAGGTTGCAGAGAACAGCAGGGTTTGACGTGAAGTTGGGGTGTAGCTGATCACATCGTCGATGGCATCGGCAAAGCCCATATCCAACATGCGGTCGGCTTCATCCAACACCAGCACTTTCATCGCATCCAAACTAACGCTTTTCTTGCGCAAATGTTCCTGAATACGGCCCGGTGTACCTACCACAATATGTGGCGCATGTACCAATGAATCCAGCTGATGGCTGATTGGCTGGCCGCCACACTGTGTCAAAATTTTGATGTTCTGGTGAAACGCGCTAAACGACGCAGCTCTTTGCTGACCTGATCCGCCAGCTCACGCGTTGGGCATAGCACAGCGCCTGAGTCGTCGTCAATCTGCTGTAGCAGACCGATACCAAAAGCGGCTGTTTTACCGCTGCCGGTTTTGGCCTGCGCCCGAACGTCACACCCTTCTAAAATGGCAGGCAATGCAGCGGGCGTTCAATGGCCAGGCGACGGTAGCCAAAATCGGTGCTGTTAAAGATTTTGCTGGCGAAAGTTTTCGGCGCTTCGGTTTTAGCGGTAGCAGATTGGCGGCCACGGTTAGATTTTTGCTCAGGTGCTTTCTCAAGCCCCAACTCTTCAAGAGAGGTGGCATTTCAACGGCAAACTCACCAAAGGTGCGGGTGATAAGCTTGATGTCGTCTTCGCCCATCAGGTTACGCTTGGAACCTAACGATTTGCGCATCTTGCCGCACAGGTTGGTGCCATCAATCAGTTGGACTTTGCCTTTGCGCTCCGGCGCTTTTTTATTCGATAGGGCCCATACATAGGTGGCAATGCCGGTGCTGTAGAACATGTCGGTCGGCAGCGCAACGATGCCTTCCAGCAAATCGGCTTCCAGAATATAACGGCGGATTTCGCTTTCACCACTTCCCGCCCCGCCGGTAAACAGCGGTGAACCGTTGAGGATGATCCCGATACGTCCGCCGTTGTTCACCAAACCATCGGCGTTACGGCTATCGCGCATTTTGCTTATCAGGTGCAATAGGAACAGCAGCGAGCCGTCAGAGACACGCGGCAGACCGGGGCCAAAACGCCCGTTGAACCCTTTTTGCAGATGTTCGTCGTTAATCTCGCCTTCAATCTTTTTCCAGTCCACACCAAACGGGGGGTTAGACAGCATATAGTCGAACTGGTCCTGCGGGAGCTGATCGTTGGAAAGCGTATTCCCAAGCTTGATGTGGCTGACGTCTTGCCCTTTGATCAACATGTCGGCTTTACAGATGGCGTAAGACTCTGGGTTTAGCTCTTGGCCGAAGGCACGCATCACCGCATTTGGATTAAGTTCGTGCACATATTCCATGCCGGATGAGAGAAAGCCCCCGTACCCGCCGTTGGGTCGTAAATGGTGCGAATAATGCCGTCTTTCGACAATGCATCATTATCTTCCATAAACACCAGCGAAGTGGTTAAGCGCACGATATCACGTGGGGTAAAGTGCTCCCCTGCCGTCTCATTTGAGCTCTCCGCAAAACGACGGATCAGCTCTTCAAACACCAACCCCATTTCATGATTAGAAATGGCCTTTGGGCTCAGGTCGGTGGTGGCAAATTTCTTAACGATTTTGAACAGCAGGTTGGCATCATCTAACAGACCAACAAACTCACTAAATTTGAAATGCTCAAAGATTTCTCGCGCATCCTTTGAAAAATACTGAAAGTAGTTCTCAAGGTTCGCCTTGATGTCATTCTGCCCAATTTTACCGAGATCCATCGGTGAGGTATTAAAGAACGACAAGCCTTTAGTGGCACGTAACAGAAACTTCTCTCGCCCTTCTTCCGGCAACGGACTGGCCTTCATCCTCGGCAGGGAGGCGCGGTAAATATAACCAAGCTGAAAAGTCCGGCAGAATATATGACAGCGATAGCTGGTGTGCCTTCTTCTCCGGTTTCGTATGTTTTGACAGGCTCAGCTTTCCCATAGAACCAACCCTTGATTGCAACCACAGTCATCAGAATCACCACCGAAAATTGGGCATACTACATGAGCGTCAACTCTATGAATGCATGTCTTGTTTACTCACTGGCAGGACTGCGACTTTCAGTGATCATTTTCTTCGAGTTAATTTGCGTTATGCTTAATCTGTCAAAGTAATTTGCTGGTGATAAGACGTTCAATTTTACCACTAGCTAGTGGTAAAATCACGTTAAACGATTTATTATCCGCATTTAAACGCGAATAAAAAACTATAAAATCAGCAGGTTAATACAATTATACTAAGTGGGGTAACTTTGGAATAAATTATTTTTATCACCCTACGTTCTCGATTAATACCTTGTGATGATACTGACAGCGGGGAATCAGCGTGAAAAAGAAAATATTGTTCTGTCTCCCATGTATCGCTCTACAGGCCATTGCCGCTATGATAGGAACTCTTGTTATTTTCAGGGTTAACACTGATGCGTATTTTACAACTTATTTCGCTGAATAAAGAACAACTTACACCGGGTGAACGAACGATCGCCGACTATCTATTAGCGCATCCAGAAATATTAAAGCAATGCTCGTCACAAGAAATTGCCAGTCAGTTACACATAAGCCAGTCCAGTATTGTAAAATTTGCCAAGAAATTAAACTTCAGAGGTTTTACTGACCTTAAGATGGCTTTAATCGAAGAGTGGGGACAGCTTAATAAGCAAATTAATAGCGCTGACCAGCACTTGCACAGTAGTATCACTATTTATGATAGTCCGACCATCATTGCTGAAAAACTCTGCCTTGAAAAACAAGAAGCACTACGAGATTCAACCGATAATGTTAATTTCTCCCAGCTAGAAAAAATCATTTCGTTAATAAAATTCGCTCGCCGTATCCAAATTACCGGTATTGGTGGTTCAGCTCTGGCTGCTAAAGATCTCGCTTATAAATTGATGAAAATTGGTTATCCGGTAATGAATGAACTGGACGGCCACGTACAAATAACAGTGGCTCAGTCTTTAGCCCCGGGAGATATTCAGATCGCTATTTCCTACTCGGGGTCACTCAAAGAAATATTGCTGGCCGCGCAAGTTGCCAAAAATAACGGCGCACAACTAGTTGCTGTCACCTCACTGCAGGAAAGTCCGTTACGAAAAATAGCGGATTACACTCTGGATACTCTGGCTGGAGAAACACGATGGCGCAGTTCGTCTATATCAGCACGAACCGCTCAGAATACTATTACTGACTTACTGTTTGTTTGTCTGTTGCAAGAAGAGAATGAAAGAAGTCAGCGTTATATTAACCGAAGTAAAGAAATAATAGATAAATTAAAATAAAGCCAGAGGCACTTTCCTCTGGGTAATTTTTGTATTATTACACAACCCGATAACTACCAGATGTGACGTATGCCAATTGAGTAGAGGCGGAAGTCCTGGGTATTATCATCCCCGTACGTCAGGTGAACCAGCTGGCTGTTCTTTGAATGTTGCCATGTTGTCTGTTCCCACGCCAGATTCGTCCACAGGGTTGTTTTAGGTGTTAGGTTGTAGTTTACAATCAGTCCCAAGCGCAACCCGCCATTATCTGCACGGTTTGTGGTGACTCCCGTCGCAGGGTCATAATTCTTTTCATTGAGGAAATAGCGGAAATAAGGCTGAATATCCCACTGCTCGTTAATCTTGGTGGGGAAATAACCACGGATCTGATTCTGTTCCCAGGTTTTATCGCCATGGCTGTTCCAAGTCCAGTCAGTGTAATACATCAGTTTAGCCAGCATTTTATCGTTGATTCGATACTGGAAACCATGCTCACTTTCCCATTCCCAGTCATTGTAGCCCGGACCGGAGAAAGCATTATCGTAGTAATAACCGGCATCCCAGAAAACGAATGCAAATTTTTCGCTAAAGTTATAACTACCGCCAGGGATCAGCCAATAAGAGTGGTAAGAGTTTTTTGCTGGCATGCCATTTTTTACATCATTTGATTCTTTACGATAAACGAAACTAAGATTCAGAGTGGCGTCCTGATTTTTAATCAAATTTCGGTTAGCTTGTAATTGTAAACGGTTACGATTATAGGAAGTCTGTTCTGAGTGAAAATTGGTCGTGTAGTTACGCATGGAGACTTTATACTCCATAAAATAACTCCACGTGGAGTCCACTGGCTGAATAGCTACTTGAACTACCGGGCTAATTTTATCAAAGATTTTCTTGTTGTTAATTGTATAGCCTTTAAATTCTTCTATTTCCAAAAATGTATTACTGGAAATATTAAATTTAGATTCTTCGGTAAGTTTTTTATTAGATTGCTGGGCTGCTAGCTCTGTCGCTGCCTCTTCAAGAGGATCATCAATTACCGCCTGACTCGTGGAGGATAAACCAGTCAATATTAGAAATAAATATGTTTTTTTTGCATAATTCATAGGGGATCTACCAATTTTAATTAATCTCTTTTAAAGAGATGTTATATTTTTTATGAAACTATCCGTAGGAGGGCCATAAGAACTATGGCCATTTATTAAATTATCCACAAGACATTAATATGTCAGGCCATGACCTAGTGGATACATAACGTTGTTATTGGCGTCTTTAATTTCCACAGGCAGTTTACCTGTAGGGTTATTAAAGGTTACATCCTGGGTATTTTTAAACAGGCTTCTAACACCTGCTTTAATATTTGCCTCTAAAGAGTTACGGCCCGCATTGGTAATATCAAAGCCGGTAATGCCGTAGATTGCAATGTTCGCCTTCACATTCTTCAATGCCGAAATATCGTATGGGTTCCGGGAAGAGATAACGACGACAGGTTTTTTATATTTAGCTGCCAGGCTGATAATGGATTGCGCTGCATTATCTTGTGCTTTCAAATTGTAAGTCACGAGGATAATAAAATCTGAGTGTGTAATTTGCTTATTCACGTCTTGCGGTAAGGTTTGACCCTCCAGGTCAACATCAATGCCAGTAGCTGAGATAGTCTTATCTTGCAACTCGCTACTGATTTTATTTAACTCACTTTTAATCAATTCATTACGCGCTTTTTCGTCAGAAATAACTAGAATGTTATTCTGTTTTTTAAGCAAAAAAGGTAAAACACCTTTATTTTTAATTAAGGTAACTGATTTCTCAGCAACTTTGCGTTCGTAGTTTTTATGCTCTGCTGAAGCCACAACAGATAAAGCATGTGCTCCGGTATACATCGGCTGCGGTAACAGTTTGTTATCCAATTTGTATTCAACAACTCGCAGCGCGGACTCGTTGATACGCTTCATTAGCTCTGGGTTCACCTGACTTTTTTTCTCAATATACTGGTACAGACTGGCAAGTTTATCCATGCTTTGCTTATCCCAGATATGGACTGGCATAACAGCAACATCCACACCTGCTAAGTACGCCTGCTCGACCGCTTCATTGGAGCCAAAGTTATCGGCAACAGCGCCCATATCTAACGCATCAGTAAAGATCAGGCCTTTATAATGGAGTTCATTACGCAAAATATCGGTGAGGATCTTTTTCGATAAGGTCGCAGGTAGACCCATTTCCTTGCCATCATGCTTGGAAATCACTTTGGTGTTATCTAGCACAGGCACCACGATATGTCCGGTCATAATAGCCTTAATACCGTTATCAATTGCATATTTGAACGGAACTAAATCATTCTGTCGCCATTCTTGTTCAGAATACGGCACAACAGGCAGGCCAACATGTGAGTCGGTCTCAACATTGCCGTGACCAGGAAAGTGTTTGATGGTTGCAATAACGTGATTTTTCTGTAAACCGGCAATGTAAGCGCTAGCCATACCATTAATCAGATCGGTATCGCTACTGAATGAACGAACACCTATCACTGGATTGTTTTGATTCACATTGACATCAACAGACGGGGCGAAATTAATATTCACGCCTAGCGCGGAAAGTTCAGAACCGTGAATTTCACCTGAAACCTGTGCCATAGATATATCACGAGTTGCCGCTAATGCCATATTGCCTGGCATCTCGGTACCTTCACGTAAGCGTGTGACATAGCCGCCTTCCTGATCGGTTCCGATAAGCAGAGGTAAACGATAACGCGCACCCTGAATATCTTCGATCAATTTATAAGACTGGGTGGTAGTCACGAAGTTTTCGCGAAACAGGATAATACCACCGAGTCGATAGTCATAAATCATATGCGCCAGCGCTTCAGGCAAGGCATGAACGCTGGTTTCTTCTTTTCGCTCCCCAGCATATCCCTGCGGATTTTCGTCCCACTGACGAATATCCAGCATCAGCATCTGACCAATTTTTTCTTTAGTCGTCATTTGTGAAAGAATGAGTTCTGCACTTTTATGTGGGTCTTTCCACAAACCTTCTAGCTGAACATCAGTGAGAGGTTGTTGTGCAACATGGCTGACACAACCTGCAAGTAATACACTAAACGTTATGGCGACTATTTTTTTCATTTCGACCCTTTTGTTACTCGGAATACAACGTTAAAGTTGAAGGAATTTTTTATTTCATTAATTATCAACTAAAGGAATTAATTATTCCTAGGTATTGGTCACAATTTTGATTTTTGTAATCTCAATCGTTGAATTAACAGATAGTATGCGTCTGTTTTGTGGCAGACAGATATGACTTTTTCTTACTATATATGATTGATTTTAATGGTGTGTTTTCGAATTGGTGCGCTGAGTGCCGAGGGGGCAAGGGGCGGTTCTATGGGAAAGTTGGATCATGGCCCGTATCATGCTTGAAACCTTCTACAGCCTCGCGTCACTTAATCAACGCATCCGGGAACTAATGGAAAGACTGAATAGCAAAGTAATGCAAAAGCTGGGTTGTTCGCGGGCCAGCCTCTTCATCCATCTTGATAAACCAGAGCTGAATCACTACCAGATGCTAGTTATAGCTGTACCCAGGCAAAAAAGTCAGAGTCCATGCTGAATTACCATGTGGAGATCGACAAACATCACTACTCGGTTCAATCAACGGGGAGCAGGTCAGGCCTGATACTGACACGCCTCAATAATGGGGAGTCACTGACCGTCAGGGGCCTTGCTGACGAATTTAACGTCTGCAAAAAAACTATACGGCGTGATCTGACTGAGCGCCTTGCTCACCTGAACTTGCTCCGACATGGCAAGCAGTACTGGATCGCGTCACGCTAAAGTCCATGCAGCGTGTTAAATATGCCAGAAGGCTATAGAACAAACAAAAAATAAAAGAATGGCGTTCTCCGCACCTAAAGGTGCAGAGAACAACCACTAACTGTTTGTCGATGAACTGAGAAGCTTGTCAATATAATCAGCGTACCACTGCATCATTTCTCGTCTTCCATCCAGATACTGTGCATGGTTGTATGTGCCGCGAATGCTGTTTTTATCCACGTGAGCGAGCTGTATCTCGATCCAGGCTGTATTAAACCCCTGCTCATGCAGAATGGTACTCATGGTATGGCGAAAACCATGCCCAGTCGCTCTCTTATCGTAGCCAACCCTTTTTATAACCATATTGACGCTTGCTTCACTCATCGCTTTGTTAACATCGTTTCGTCCTGCAAAAATAAGCTGGTAGGTTCCTGTTAGTTCTTCCAATTGACGAAGAGCGCTCAAGGATTGAGCCGATAACGGGACAACATGAGGACGTTTCATTTTCATTCTAGTTTTGGGGATTTCCCAGATTCGATTATCGAAGTCAATTTCACTCCATTCAGCCAGACGTAACTCAACTGTTCTCAAGCCTGTCAGCATGAGCAACCGGGTTGCGAGAAGAGTAATAAGACTTCCTGAGTAGCTAGATAACTTTTGCAAAAACTCAGGCAGTTCGGCGGCGGTAAGAAAGGGATAGTGCTGTTTCTCATGGCCTTGCAAAGCGCTACCAAGATCAGCTGCTGGGTTGTAATCAGCACGACCTGTAACAATCGCGTAGCGAAAAACCTCACTACAACGCTGACGTACTTTGCTTGCGAGCTCAGATGCTCCCCGCTTTTCCATTCGTTGTAATACCGACAAAAGCTCCAGTGGCTTTATTTCATTCACTGGCTGAGAACTGAGATAGGGGAAGACATTGTTTTTAAAGGCTCGCTTGACGTAATCAGCATAACTCTTCGACCAACCGGATACTTTTGCACTGTACCATTCGAGAGCTATTGCTTCAAATGTGTTGGTAACCGAGAGTTTTTTGGCTAACTGCGTGGCCTTTTTGACCTCTCCGGGATCCTTATCATTCGCCAATAACTTTCTTGCCTCATCTCGTTTAGTGCGAGCTTCCGCAAGTGAGATGTCAGGATAGGTTCCGAATGAGAGCTTTTTCTCTTTGCCGGCAAATCGATACTTCATGCGCCAGTACTTTGAACCATTAGTATTGACCATGAGATAGAGCCCTCCGCCATCAGCGAGCTTATAGGCTTTGTCTCTGGGTTTTGCAGTCTCGACCTGACGCGCATTTAAGGTCATATTGGGGGCCTTATTTTTCATTGAACAGGATAAGCCCCCACTAAGGCCCCCAAACGTTTGTTGATTCACGTTGAAATGGGTAGACATCAGTTGACGTCGCATAGCCAGAATAGAGGGTTTATAACTGATTATAAGAGGGTTTTATTGAATTTGGTAGATGTCAGTAGAGATGTGTATGGTGTCCCCTGCAGGAATCGAACCTGCAACTAGCCCTTAGGAGGGGCTCG
The DNA here is from genome assembly GCF_964063325.1 of Hafnia alvei. Classification (NCBI taxonomy): domain Bacteria; kingdom Pseudomonadati; phylum Pseudomonadota; class Gammaproteobacteria; order Enterobacterales; family Hafniaceae; genus Hafnia; species Hafnia alvei. The sequence goes on along the minus strand of NZ_OZ061315.1, from coordinate 3,243,866 downwards.
TTATATCCATTTAACTAAGAGGACATTTGGCGATGTTGATTTGAACTGTTCGCCTGTTTTTCTATGTTACCGTGTTTTCTGCTTTTACATCAAGTACAACGTTCTAAAAGATGCTTCAATGTTTTTGATTGTTTATCTTGTTTTTTGCTTCGTTCACTTGCCATTGCGTACACATTGAGTACAGAATGCCAATAAATGGTGTGTACAGGATACTTATTGTGGCCCTCAGCGATACAAAACTAAGAAGCATTCACGGTAAGCCATACATCGGTACCCCTGAAATCACTGACGGGGACGGACTTAGCGCTAGAATCACTCCTACAGGCACTATCGCATTTCAATACCGTTTCCGATGGAATGGGAAGCCAGTACGCCTCACGGTTGGCAGGTACCCTGCAGTCTCGCTGAAAGATGCCCGTGTAATCGTTGGGGAGATGCGAGCATTGTACATGAAGGGGATACACCCAAAGAATTATTTTGCTCGCAATGATGGTGAACTGACTCTGAAAGAATGCCTTGATGAGTGGTGGGATAAATACGTATCAAATCTCAAGCCCAATACTAAGACGCTTTATCGTTCGGTCGTGTACAACACCATGTACACAGAATTTGAGGACATGCCGGTTGCGAACATCCCTGTTTCATTGTGGGTAAGGTTCTTTGACAAGCAGGAACAGTTAAACAGTAAAAAAGCTCGCGTGCTTCTGGTGCAGCTCAGATCAGTCATAAACTGGTGCATTAGCCGCCAGCTAATCCCATCATGTGAGTTGTCTAGGTTAAGCGTTAAAAATATCGGTAAAAAACCAGACGTGGGTAGTCGGGTTCTGACGTATAGCGAGTTAGCAAAAGTTTGGTTGGCTCTTGAGAACTCGAAAATATTTACATCCAATAAAGTGTTGCATCAACTGTTGCTGCTGTGGGGCGCGAGGCTTTCAGAACTTCGTTTGGCTACTGCTGATGAGTTCAACATGGAAGATTTGATCTGGACTACGCCATCCGCCCATTCAAAAATGGGAAATGTCATCAGGCGTCCTGTATTTGATCAAGCAAAGCCATACATTGAAAGACTGCTTAATACTGGTAACGCTGTTCTCTTCCCGGGTCAGGAGCTGGATAAACCCATTGATAGATCTTCTACAAACTTGTATATGAAGAAACTTCGGGAAAAAATCGATATTCCTGAGTGGCGTACGCATGATTTTCGCCGTTCACTTGTAACTAACCTTTCAGGCGAGGGGATTATGCCTCATGTTTTGGAAAAGATGCTGGGGCATGAGTTGGGAGGTGTTATGGTCGTTTACAATAAGCATGATTGGCTTGATGAACAGAAAACTGCTTATGAGCTGTATGCAGATAAAATTATGTGGCACGTTAAAAAATTTTAGATCTTACACGGTACATTTCTAAACTAAACCGGAGAGATAACTCAGTAACTGACGCGAAAATTAGTTATTAAAGTGTTGATATAATATTGCTCTTTCAAATTATTTCACCATACTATATCGCTTGAGGTTTAATGTGTTATTTATAATTTTTATACTTTATAATATATGGATTTAGCGTGTTGTGAAGGTGAGCTTTTAGTTTTAATAAGACCGAAACATTATTTCCATACAGATTTAGTTACTTTTTATTTCAGGCATGATAGTTGTTTTTTAATAGACAAGGAGTCTTATAAGTATACCGATAACATTAATGTTTTTTATGGTGTATTAAGATTTATATTTTAAGGAATGAGATACAGTAAATTTTTATGGTGGATTAAAAATGGAACCTATATCATTGACAACGATATCAATTTATGTAGCAAAGCTGATTATTGATCAATTCCTCGCTGAGGAAGGATATGGTTATATCAGAAAGAAATTTTTCCCGAAGAAAGAATATGCAGACCAGTTGTATATAATAATTGAGGAAACGGCTACTGAGTACGAAAAAATATACCCTATTTCAAGTGAGAAAATCCCATTTTATCACTCAATGCCACTATTTGAAATATTGAATAAGCATATTTTGTTCAAAAAACTGCCGAGTAAAAGTGAATTGTTAGCCAAGTTTGCGGAATATCCAAACGTTATTCCACCAAATCAGGAGCAACTCGAACGGTTTTATGGTATTTTTTTGAAAAAAATAAATGAATGCAAAATCCTGAAAAAACTCCATATTGAAGAAACTTATAAAGAAAAAATATTTGATATTAACGATGAAATTATTAAGCTTAACTTAATTTTGCATTCATTAGATGAAAAACTAACATTTCAATTTGATGAGGATTGGTTAAATTCTAAGAACAAGAAAGCCATAGCTGATTTGGGAGGGCGTTATACACCTGAACTGAACGTAAGGCTTGAGGTTTCAAAGATATTTGACGGAATTGGAAGAACTCAAAATTTCTCTAAAATGTGTTATTATAAATTTCATAATTTCCTAGCCAAAGGGAAAGAAATAAAAAATTGCAAAGAGATTTCTGAACAAATACTCTTGATTGGTCAGTCGTTGGCTGAGGTTAGACAATTATATTTGGAAATTGATTTCACTAGTTTGTATATAATTCCAGTTGATAAGTTTTGTGAGTATATTTCAAATTGCCAAAAGGCTATTTTAGAATCCAAATCTAAGTTACGGGAAATCATCAACCAATCGAAAATAAATGGACAGAGCATAAGATCTCATGAAAAATACTCATTGATATTGAGACGTTTAAGAGAGTTTGAATATGAGTGTGAGAGTTTATGTGATTTTTTAAAATCAGTAACAGTTAGGCTATCGAACAATCCGTTTTTACTTCTTGAAGGTGAGGCGGGGATTGGTAAATCTCACTTACTCGCTGATGTTATTAAATTAAGAATCACAGCTGGATATCCATCTCTATTTTTATTAGGACAGCAATTAACAACTGATGAATCTCCTTGGATACAAATTCTCAAACTACTACAAATAAAGAATACATCAACTGATTTTCTTGAAAAAATTAATTTATATGGAAAAAAAATAGGAAAGAGGTTTTTGATAATAATTGATGCAATTAATGAAGGGAATGGCAACAGATTTTGGGGGGATTTCATCAATAGTTTCATTGATGAAATTAAAAGTTTTGATCATATTGGTTTAATAATGTCTGTTAGGTCAACATATAAAGATATTACAATATCTAAAGAGCAGATTTATCGTAATGGTTTTGAAACTCATAAACTCTCAGGCTTTAAGAATGTTGAGAAGGAAGCTGTAAATTTATTCTATGACTACTATAATATAGAAAAGCCATCATCACCTAATTTAAATCCTGAGTTTAAAAATCCTCTTTTTTTAAAGCTAATGTGCGAAGGGCTTAAAAGAAGTGGTTTTACAAGAGTTCCTGCTGGATTTCATGGCATATCTAAAATATTAAGTTATTATGTCTGTGGCGTTAATAAATCTTTAGCATCACCAAAAAAATATAATTACGATCGTAAATTCCCATTAGTTAATGATTCTCTTAATGAGCTAATCAAGGTTAAACTAGCTAATGGTGGAAGTAATATTTCATTTATTGATGCTCACAAAGTAGTCCAATCTGTTGTTAAAGACTATGTGAGCGAAAAAAACTTTCTTAATGCCTTAATAGATGAAGGCTTGTTGACTAAGGGTAATATTCGTAATCAAGACAATTCCTTTGAGGAAGTTGTTTATATATCTTTTGAGAGGTTTGATGATCATTTAACCGTTAATTATCTATTGGATGGTATTGAAAATATTGAAAGTGAATTTAAGACTGGAGGACGTCTAAAAAAATACTTGAACGAACAATATGATTTTAATCGCAGTCAGGGAATTATTGAGGCTTTGGCTGTTCAATTACCAGAAAAGTATGAAAAGGAAATTTACGAATTACTGCCAGAGCTCAGCGAAGACTATAAACTAGTTAATTCTTTTATTGATAGTTTAGTTTGGAGAGATATAGCTGCAATAGATTTTAAAAAAATCGAAACCTTCATAAACAAAAACATCGTAAGCAAACAAAGTAGTCTTGAAAATTATATGGAAAAATTGATTTCCATTTCAGGTGTCGAAGGGCATCCCATGAACGCCATTTTTTTACATGAATGGTTATTAAAATTTTCATTAGCGGACAGAGATGCATTCTGGACCAAAAACTTGAAATATAAGTATGATGAAAGTTCTACATTTCGACAGCTTATTGATTGGGCTTGGAGAGATGCTGATATACGCTACATATCTGATAAATCGATAGAACTAGTTGCAATCACCCTATGCTGGTTTTTAACTTCAAGTAATAGGGAGTTGAGGGATTGTTCCACTAAAGCTCTAGTTAATTTATTAGAAGATAGAATTCTAGTATTAATTAAGGTAATAAACAAGTTTGAAGGAGTAAACGATCCATATATCTGGGAAAGAGTATTTGCAGTAGCTTTAGGTTGTACTTTGCGTACAAAGAACAACAATGAACTAAGTCAATTGGCGGAAATCGTTTTTGATAAAGTTTTTAAGCATGAATATGTATATCCAAATATTCTATTGCGAGACTATGCAAGAGAAATTATAGAATATATTTCTCATCTCGGATTGATGCCTGAAGGTTATGACCTATCGAAAACGAGGCCTCCATACAAAAGTATTTGGCCCGAAAATATACCTTCAAAAGATATATTAAAATCTCTTTATTACAAAGATGGTTATTTTTCTCTTTGGAGGTCAATAATGGGGGGCGGTGATTTTTCTAGATATACAATTGGAACTAATTTTCATCATACTGATTGGTCAGGGTGTAAACTTGGAGAGACCTTAGTCAATCGAAAAGAGATTCTTAAAAGTTTTCTTAGGAAATTAACTAATGAGCAAAAAGAGCTTTATAACTCAATAGACCCATTTTTATATGATGACTATACAGATAGTTCTTCTATTGAGAATATTTTAAATATAAAAAAAATTAAATGTCGAAAGAGTGAAGGTGATATTTCTTATAATAAGAAATTGTTCAAAAACTCATTATCTGAGGATTTGTTGACTACATTTGAAAATGATTTAGAACCGTATTTTGATAAAAACAATAAAATACTTGAAACTGACGAATTTTTTGATTTAAGCATCGCTGAACGTTTGATTTTTAAGCGTGTAATTGAACTTGGTTGGAGCCCAAGAAAACATGGTGATTTTGATAAAGAAATAGGATCTGGGCGAGGTCGTAGAGAGTTTAATCAAGAACGGATTGGAAAAAAATATCAATGGATCTCTTATTATGAATATATGGCAATGCTTTCTGATAATTTCATTCGTTTTGGAGGATATGGAAAAGAACGTAAAGTAAACTCTTATCAAGGGCCATGGGATCCATATGTAAGAGATATAGACCCAACAATCCTACTCAAGAATACTGGCCTAAGACAGATAAGCCAAGAAGAAATGTGGTGGGCTAATGATAAATTCTTTGACTGTAATTGTACGTTTGAAGAATGGATGAGTACTACGATAAGTAATCCATATGGTTTGATTGAGGTAAATGATACTAATGGCGATGAATGGTTAGTGCTAGAAAGTCATCCATCATGGAAAGAACCTGACGTAATAAGCGACACAGACCTAGAATATCCTATAAAGGAAATTTGGTGTCAAGTTCGAGCATATTTAGTAAAGTCGGAAGAGTTTGAAATATTCAAATCTTGGTCAGAAAAACAGAATTACATGGGGCGATGGATGCCTGAAAGTGCTGAGATATATCAATTATTCAATAGAGAATTTTATTGGTCTGAAGCATTCCATTTTTTTCAATCCGAAGACTATAGCTGCTCAAATTGGACTCAAGTGGTAGATAGAGCCTCTGGAAAAAGAGTTGCTGATGTTAGTGTTACATCGGTTAATTATGTTTGGGGGGAAGAATTCGATAAATCAAAAAATGAGGCTCTAAATTTTCTTAAGCCAAGCAAACTGATCTTTGACAAAATGGGCCTCAAGTATAGCAAAGAAGACGGAGCTTATGAAAATAAGGATGGAAATATAATTTGCTTCGCTGCTGAGGCTTTACATGCCACAAAACCATATCTGATTATAAAGAAAGAGCCATTCTTAAAAATGCTAAAAGATAACCACTTAAATATAGTGTGGACACTTCTAGGTGAGAAAAATGTCACCGGAAATGGTTTAAGCTCTAACTATAATATAAATCAATTTAGTGGATCATTTTATATGGACAATGACAAGGTTAATGGGACTAGTAAAATATATTCATGTCAATAACTTTAACTAAAGAAAATGCGTAAACAGTGATATGTTTACGCTATTTTCTCAAGGCTATGTGGTGTTGAATCGAGCCAGCAGTGCTAGTGGCTCTAACTATCGAACAATGAGTTAAAATGAATGTTTTCTTGTGCTGTATGAGAAACTTATCAGATATAAATATATGTTACAGCTCAACCGCTCGGTTTACGCCACCCTCAGCTATCCATTTTTCAACCGCTGTACGACTATATTGTGATGGGTGGGTGAGCACCGGCGATGGAAAACCGTACTTTGTTCTTAAGCGCCATACAGCCGTTCTTTTTTTATTAATTCGTTCAAACACTTCTTTTTCACTCATGAAGTCATTGCTCATAATTATTCTCCACAGGTTGTGTTACTGCATTTATTCCAGCGCTTAGTTGATTGATGAGTTCCTGCATTAACTTACCCTATACGCCTATGCAGCATTTACTACAGCGGAAAAACAGCTCTTAGCGATAGCCATCTGCTCGGCATCATTCATCGCGTCATGAAGTGCATTGTGCTTAATCATCTGAAAGTATGGTTGGTGGTCAGGCACATAGCCTTTTTTACTGCCTGTGAGTGCATCGATGTACGTCCGAACGTCGCGCTTGCTGTTATACTTCCACGGACATTCTATGCGGTAGGAACGGTAGGCGCTCTCTAGAATCGAGCCATCAAAATCTGTACCGCGAAAGTAAATCGTGGCGACAGTATGTTGAGCAATCCAGCTATTCAAATTCAGCAGCTGGTCAGCTAATGATTCGCGGTCACCGGATAAGGCTTCTTGCGCATCCTGCTTCTGATTTCTCCACCAGTGCTGTGTATCTTTCGAAACAGAGCGCCCAAGCATCAGTTGGTCGTTAGCATCAAGCAGACAGTAGAACGCATTAGCTGAATAGTCAGAAAGCTCAGGATCACGGCTTACAGCCAGAATAAATTTGCGAGTACCTTCCAGATCGGCAACATCAAAAGCATAAGCGCCAATGGACAGGATGAGAGCAGAAGGGCGCACATCCAAAGTTTCAATGTCGATTACGATTGAGTTAGTCATTTATCTGCCCCTGTGATGGGAGTTCAAGGTTTGAAATGATCTCTATTACCGAGCTTAGCCTCATGGCCATTGCTGCAGCCTTTTGTGTTGGCGTAGGAAGCTCTTTCAAAATCCAGCTAAGGATTCTGTTTAGTAGTTCTATCTGTTGGCTCAAATCTACAGGCTCAGGTTTTATTGCTGCATCCTTGGCCTGCAGACGCACTTCATACAACACCTCATATCGAGTAGTGACTTCACGCAATATTGCTGCGGCCTCCGAGTATTGCTCACTCACTAGCTTGGTGCCTGCATGCGCCTGCTTAACGAGTGTTTTTGCTGGTAATTCGCTTAACTTCACGATTATTCCTCCACATTTTTTAGGTATGAGAATCCCCGGCGCGAATTAATTAAAATTCGCACAAACAGATAGGTTTAATTAATTACTCTCCACACATAGAAGGGCTCGGAGCTGAAGGTTTACAAATGTGAGGCCGAGCTCTTCTCTCTGTAGTTTGTAGCGCTCACTAAACCTTATTTATAAGGGTAAAGAACATAAAGCTGAACATGATTTGTGTTTACGATATGAATTATATTCACAGAATGTGTTTATTGTGTCAAACACAAAATGTGTTTATTTTGTGTGTTTAGCAAATATGAGGCAATTTGAAGGGAAGAAAGATGTGTAAAACCCCAAATTCTTATGAGGAAATTGAGGTTTTATGGGCTAAACCAGTCTCAGTTTTGTCTCGATCGCGACGCCGATAATTTTGCAATTCCCGTTGATTGGAATTAATGGGTATGAGGGATTAAGCCCTTTAAGATATTTTTGGCCAGCATCGATGATAAGGCGTTTGAAGGTTGCTTCATTTGCATCAGTCAACTTAGCGACAACGAGACTATGGTTAATGGGTTCGCGCCCAGTATCGACAAGCACCAAAGTGCCTTCGGGTATACTCAAGCCTGTGGGTGCAGTCATCGAGTCACCTTGAACACGAAGCCAGAAGCCTGTACCAGCAATCTTCGCGTCTGATTCAAACCACTCATCTATTTGGTCAATCGTATAAGGTTCGCAGGCCTCTGCCCATGCGCCTGCACTAACCCAGCTAATGACTGGGTAGAGATTCCCTCTCTCATATGGCCTAGGGTTTGAAACATTGCTAAATCCGGTATCTCCAAATAAGAGCTCAGCAGCACTAACGTCTAAGGCTTTAGCGATTATGACAGCATCATCAGCGCTGATACTACGAGTGCCTAGCTCATAATTGCCTATGCGTGATTGTGATTTCCATCCGCAAAGCTCTGCTAGAGCCTTTTGAGATAGACCCTTTCTTTCCCTCAAATTCTTGAGGCGTTTTGCGATTTCTTCATTTGTGTTCATAGAACTCTATTTATCACATAGTGTGTTAAATGGCTTTCCACGTTTTGTGTTTGCATGATAAACACAAAGCGTGTTTAATGGCGGTATTCATACTCACGAAGGACTGACAATGAACAACATTGCATCAGAACGAAAAAAGCTGGGTGTTTCACAAACAACTTTTGCGGCTAAGTGTGGCTGGTCACAGTCTCGGGTGGCTAATTACGAATCTGGGATAAGAGCTCCAGATCTTGAGTCGTGCCGAAAAATTGTAATGGCTTTTAACCAACTGGGCTGCGTGGTCACTTTAGACGGGTTGTTTCCACCTAAGAATCATAAGTAACCAGACCAAAAGTAAAACCACAAAAGAGAGACTAATACTGTGGACAATAAGAACTTTCCAGCCCCGGCTGATATGACAGCAGCAATGCACAAGCTGATCACTTCTACACCGGGTGGGTATGAAGCGATGGCGCAACAGCTTTCGCACGACGGTACTCATAACGCACTGAGTAACCGCGTTCGCCAGATCGGTGGGCAAATGGTGCCGTTCGGGATGGCCATTCAGATGGAGGCATTTTCCGGCCGCACGGATATTACCGAAGCTATGTGCAAACGCGCTGGTGGAGTGTTCGTAAAACTGCCTGACATCGAGCAGGTTGAAAATGAAGAGCTGCTGCACAAGTTTAACGATCTGCTTGCGGCGCTGGGTGATTTTAGCCGAGCTCATAACGAGTTCACTCACGATGGTGTTCTTGACCGAGAGGAAAGCAGACGCCTACGAGCAAAGGGATACAGAGCACAGTCTTTGATTGCAGAGATTTGGGTGATTTCAGAAATGCTGTGGGGAGAGGGTGACGCCAAGAGTATGCAGCTCTTGGCGTCGGGTGCGAAACATTCTTGTGTGGAGAAATAATCGCGTGAGCAATTTAACAGTAAATACTCAGGTGCCGCAACTGCGCTGCTTACCAGCGACTAACGTCCGGCCACCAGCGCCATTACGGTATGAACGAAGAATAGCAAACCGCTGGGTGCCATGTAACCACAGAAGGGCGGTGGCTATTGTGGGTGTTATAGCAAGAAAGCGGAGGACGTTATGACACACGGGATTGCTTCTCTTGATCGCTTCTATCGCGATAGGAAAGGGACTGTTGTCCACGTTATCCGTTACGACCGGATTAACCAGAAAGTGATTTATCGCCGTCAGGGCTATGACTTTGAGTGTGCATCGCCGCTCATTCTCTTTCGCTCTCGTTTTGAAAGGATCGACGTATGAGCAACAAGTTATCAGGTTACGTCTGGGACGGTTGCGCAGCTGCGGGGTTAAAACTCTCAGAGGTGGCCATCATGGCTCGTCTGGCAGATTTCAGCAGTGACGAGGGCAAAAGCTGGCCCTCAGTGACCACCATTGCTCGCCAGATTGGTGCGGGTGAAAGCACCGTACGTACAGCGCTGGGGAAACTGGAGCGAGAAGGGTGGATTAGCCGCCAACAACGCCGAGCAGGTAACAGGAACGCCAGCAATATTTACCAGCTCAATGTTGAGAAACTTCGCCTAGCTGCTCATGCGTCAGAATCTGACCCGTCAAAATCTGACGCCTCAAAATTTGACGGGTCAAAATCCGACGCGTCGAAATCCAGCAAAAAGGGCGGTTTTCACCCGTCAGAATCTGGGGGCGATCCATCAGTAACATCAACACCTGAACCATCAAGTATTAAAACCTTTTGTCAGCCTCCGGCCGACCCTGAGGTTGAAATCACCGATCAGGCCATTCAGGTACTCAAACACCTGAACCAAGTAACCGCATCTCGGTACCAGAATTGCAAATCGTCACTCGAGAATATCCGCGGCCGACTGCGTGAAGGGTTCACCACTGACGAGCTGGTGTTGGTTGTGGATTTCAGCGTTGAGCGTTGGGCCAATAATCCTGATTTCTCAGCGAACCTGAATCCGGTGACGCTGTTTCGTCCAGCAAAATTCCCCGCATACCTCAGTTCGGCGACCAAATGGGTGGCTGCTGGTCGACTGCCAAGATCTCAGTGGCCTACAGGCACGCAATCAAAACAGCCAGCAAGCTACGTCAATATGGATTTCTCGAAGCAGGAATATTCAGCGCCAACCACTGGCTGGAGAACATGAGCATGAAAATTAAAACCATGCCAGTAATTCGCCGCCACCGTCCGGCACTCGTTCAACTACATCGAGAAAGAGCCCAACGCTGTGAAGCGGCAAAGCAGTGGCGTCGCGCTGAATATGAATGGTCCCGAGTCATTGAGAACTGCGGTACCGAAGAAGATATGGAACACGCCGTAGCGAGCAGAACGGCATGTGCTCGGATGTGCCAACCATTAGGTACTGCAGATCCACGTATGGATTATGAATCTGTTGTTCGTTTGGAGGTATTGGGATGAGTGCTAAATATCAAGTCATTTATGCCGATCCACCTTGGCAGTATGGCAACAAGTCCAGCCGTGGTGCTGCATCTAACCATTATTCGACAATGACCCTTGATGAGCTAAAACGTATTCCAGTTTGGGATCTCGCTGCTGATAACGCTGTTTTAGCTATGTGGTATACGGGTACTCATGATGCACAGGCTAGAGAGCTGGCGAGCGCGTGGGGTTTTAATGTTCGCCAGATGTTTCTGTTTACATGGGTAAAGCTGAACGAGAGAGCGCAACGCACTGTCGAGGAGTCGCTCACTAATGGTTCAATCGTTGATTTCTGGGACTTCTATGAACTGCTTAATCAAATAACCCGAATGAACCCCGGCAATTATAGCCGTGGAAATCAGGAGAGCTGTCTGATCGCCGTTCGAGGCAAAGGGCTTGAGCGCAGTGATGCAGCCATTAAGCAGGTTATCTATTCCCCATTAGGTGAGCACTCTGCAAAGCCGGGTGAGGCTAGATACCGTCTTGAAAAGCTTTATGGGGATGTGAAGCGTATTGAGCTATTTGCGCGAAATCAGGCTGATGGCTGGGATTCATGGGGTAATGAGTGCTCGCAATCCGTTGAGTTAGTTCCGGGGCGGGTCGAGGTGACCACATGCGCATGATCCTCACTGCATTCCCACAAACCGACGCTGGCATAGTTTTGCTTAAGCCGGGCCAATTGACGCACAAGTTCCGCAAAGGCCAGCGCCTAATGATCACTGCTGTGCCGGAAGAGTTTGCGAAGCTGCCAGCCGGTGAGCTGCCTGCGGCAAATCAGGATCTGGCTAATGATGAGGAGCTGCGGTCGTTCTTCTCTCACTACGATGTGATTAGAGCCGCTGGCGGTGATGGTGCGCTTAACGCGTGGGTTGATGAAATCAAAATCTGCCAGTGGAAACGCAGTTATCACAACAGAAATTTGAACACGGTATCGCATAAAAACGGTGCCGTTCGTCTGTGTTGGAGCTGCGACAACCTCCACCACGATCAGTTTCACCCCGCGTTGGGCGACATTGCCGAAACCAACCGAGCAGAATGGCTGGTGGACTCGGTGCGCGGTTCGCTCGGCTTTAACGAAGGCCACCAACTTACATTACCCGAGCTTTGCTGGTGGGCTGTGCTCAATCATCTTACTGAATATCTTCCGAGCGCCATTGATTACCGCGTCACAAAGACGCCTGAGCCACCAGCGTTTGTGGGTGGCGTTATGAAAGAGGCAGACATAAATCCGTGGTCAACAAACCCAGCGAAGGTCATTGCTGAAAGCGTCGAGCTAGTGAAGCCAGTTATCAAACTAATGGGGGATGAAGCACCACCAGCGAGCTTTATGTTGAAACCTAAACTGGCACGCTGGGAGTGTGAGAAGTACACGCGGTGGGTAAAAACGCAAAAGTGCTGTGGTTGCAGTAAACCAGCTGACGATCCGCATCATGTGATTAACCATGGGCTAGGTGGCATGGGAACCAAAGCGCATGACCTGTTCGTGTTGCCGCTATGCAGGCGGTGCCACGACAAGTTGCACAAAGATGTTGCAGGATGGGAACAGAAACACGGAGATCAGCGATTCCTATTAATTGAATTTTTAAATTACGCCATGGGTGTTGGCGCAATCTTTAAAGCTTAGTGTGTGGAGAATGTATGAGAGATATTCAAATAGTTCTTGAACGGTGGGGAGCATGGGCCGCAAACAACAAAGAAGACGTGTGTTGGAGCTCGATTGCAGCGGGGTTCTCTGGCTTGATCCCCTCAAAGGTAAAATCTCGCCCTCAGTGCTGCGATGATGATGCCATGGTGATCGTAGGCTGTATGGCAACGTTGAACAAAAAGAACCCTGATGCTCATGATTTGCTGGTGGACTATTACCTATTTGGCAAAACGTTCATGGCGCTAGCTAAGCAAAATCACTGTTCCGATACCCATGTAGGCAAGCAGTTACAGAAAGCGGAGGGGATCGTTGAAGGTTTGCTGATGGCGCTAGATGTTCGCTTAGAAATGGATAGGCTAGTACGAAAAGAGTCGATAGCACGGAAAGTAGCATAATAGCTTTACGATCGTAAAAACGCTGATATTCTGATAAGAGTGGTCAGTTCGTCACATAGCTTACAAAATCAAACCTCGCTCCGGCGGGGTTTTTAATTGATGTAACTACGATTCGTCTTAAAATAACCCTCCGTTATTGCATGGATTAACATTAGCAAATATGCTGCCCGCCGCTGTAGGGAGATATTCACCCTGAGCGAGAGTCGTTATCGTTGAACAACTCCTGTTAACTCACTGCAACACTGGCCCTTTAGCTCAGTTGGTTTGAGCAGTCGACTCATAATCGATTGGTCGCTGGTTCAAGTCCAGCAAGGGCCACCAAAGCGGTCATCGTATAATGGCCATTACCTCAGCCTTCCAAGCTGATGATGCGGGTTCGATTCCCGCTGACCGCTCCAACCGCCACTAGCTCAGCAGGATAGAGCCGATGACCGTATAAGTTGTAGGTGCGAGGTTCGAGACCTCGGTGGCGGACCATATTCAGCACATCAGTCAGCGAAGAAGGGTAAACCGGAGCGTTTGATGTGCTGAACAACTGCATGAGCACTGAGTTGGTATTCATCTAGGAATCAACGTGGGGTGGCTACCCAGTGCTCATGACAGTTGTGGTTGATGGTGAACTCCTACATTGATAACTGCCTGTAATTAGACTTCCCTTACTATTTGGGCATGTCTTGGTGCTCTAATAATTCATGATTAGGCAAAATAGATATGCTCACTGAAGGCTCAGTGTCTCCATGACTATGAGTATCAATCACAATATTCCAAATCCCATCGTATGGAACTTCGACAATGGCCGGGAAATTGGTAAAAAAACCACCATGATAGTCGGCCCAGCTATCTCTACAAAACTTGTCGAAATACTTTTCATTAATCAAAAGAATTTTTGCAGGCTCTGAGCAAACCACTTTTACATAGCTGTTGGCAATAAGAAACAATCGACTATTTTTCATTCGATGGAACTCCACACGTAATAAAAAAGAAACCTCTCACCCCCGTAATTTCAGATGAGAGGGGCCATAGGCCAACACCAGGGAAAAGCGATGCTAATGTATAATCAAACGCAGTTAGTAATTGATACCCTAGGATGAATCGCAACTTATTGATTTAGATCTATTTATTTTATGATGAGTATTTTTTTTCTTATTACATCATAATTAACTCTAATGCTTCATGTTAAGTTATTGAAAATGATCTTTTTTTCAAAGGTATTGTTTTTGTCTTATGTTTATCAGGGTGAGATGATTCTTAGCTTATTTATTTTAATAATTATAAATTAAGTCATTATGGGTTTTAAAAGCTAAGCCTTGCTTAATAAAATATTAAGGCTAATCATCGTTAGTATCTAATTGAACAATAGGATTCTATCGCCAACCCTATAGTTCGCAGGCGAAGTTTAACGTCGATGTAATATCTAATAATCTTTTAGAGGCTACGTCTTGGTTGCCTCTATCATATCTAGCGCCCAGCCAACAATCTCTAGCTGTGAGTGGTTGTTGGCCAGGAGGAGACGCAAATACTTACTGCACGGTTAGATTGTAAGTAATTGCTAAATCAGTGTGGTTTTGTGCGGGTTCTATAACGACATTCCAGATACCCGCCATAGGGATATCAATATCTGCAGGAAAGTTACAAAAGTACCCTCCAAAGTAGCTTGCTCCCTCACCATCATTGTAAGAGTGAAAATTTTTATCATCCATTAACAAAACCATGGCTGGCTGTGAGCAGGTTACACATAGGTGCGAGTGCTGCTTTAAAAATAGTTTTCTGTGTGGCATAGGACGTACCTATAGAAGAGAAAAGGCCCTTGCCTCCGAATTCAGACAAGGGTGCCAAAAAGCTAAATAGGGAAACATTAAATATATAAGCGACACTGGAGAACCAATGGAGTGGCGAATCGGATTATGGCTATCCAGCCTGCATTTGGCAATAAAAAACCAACTAAAAACAAACTTTATCTTAACAATACTTAAGGTTATCTAATGTATTTAGGCTTGTGATGTGATGTTTTTGGTTAGATATCAACGTCAATTATCATTCTGATTAAGCCAAAATTGGACATCAATAACCCTACCGCGCTGGTGGATGGGGGGAGAACATGAAAATGCACAAAAGCCCCGAGCTCTGGGCCATGTTAATGACATGGATTGCAGAGCACCGCAGCGAGGGAAGTTACGCATTCATTGCGGGTCTAATGGCTATCCTACGGGGGATATATAACGGAGACTCACCGTGGTGGCGACGGATTCTTGATGCCGGTATGTGCGCGCTGGTGGCGTTCTTCATTAAAGACCTACTCATGTTGATGAGTTTTGATCAGCAATGGGCATATATCGGCAGCGTCTTTATTGGCTTCTTGGGTATTGATTATTTCAGCTCGGTTCTACGTCGTGTTGTCGGCAGTAAGACAGGCGTCCCCCCTCAACAGTAAGGCAATTCAATGGATCTCGAACAGTTTCAACAGGCGGCTGATATTAGCGCCGGATTAGCTGCGCGCTGGTTTCCGCACATCGATGCAGCAATGAAAGAATTTGGTATTACGGCGGCAACCGATAAGGCGATGTTTATTGCTCAGGTAGGGCATGAGTCTGGCGGTTTCCGGCAGGTTGTTGAATCACTGAATTACACACCGGGTGCTTTGGTTGCTGTATTTGGTAAGCGTATTACTCAACAGCAAGCCAATGCTCTCGGACGAACGACAGCGCAATCTGCTCGACAAGATGCGATCGCTAATTTGGTCTACGCGAATCGCTTAGGTAATAAAGCCTCTGGCGATGGTTGGAAATATCGAGGCCGTGGCCTAATCCAGATTACAGGACTAGATAACTACCGTACATGCGGCGCCGCGCTAAAGCTTGATTTAGTGACTAAGCCAGAGCTGCTCGAGCTCGAGCTACAAGCTGCGCGCTCAGCTGCATGGTTCTACACATCAAAAGGCTGCATGGCCTACGGTGCTGACGTTTACCGAGTAACGCAGATTATCAACGGCGGTTTGAATGGTATCGATGATCGCAAGGTACGTTACAACAAAGCGCGGGCGGCGCTGTTGGTATGAAAATAAAATTTGAGTATTCCACAGCGCACTTTGCCGATGATTTGAAGCCGTCGCATGGGCCACAGAAATGGCCGTGGTGGCGTTTATTTGCAATTGCCGTTATTCGTCAGGATATTCCTCGCCCATCGACAGGCCGAAGAATGTGGTTCTATACGCGCTGGGGCGCTGGATATGTAGGGATTTATTTAGTCAGGCGAAGAGCATGAATATCAATTTCAGTTGGCGAATGATGGCCATTGGATTTTTAGCTGTAGGTGTTCTGGTTGTGGGGCGGATCGCAAGTTACTACAACGACAAATACCAAGAGCAAACAAAAGCAACTGAACGCCTGCAGGGGGAGGTTGACGGGCAAGCCTCGATCATTGCTGGGCAGTCTTTGCAGTTCAACCGCTTCAATCAGATAGCGTCGGCGGCGGGTCAGTATGGCGTGACAGTCCAAGCCAAGGCGCAGGAGAAAGAAATTGAATACCGCAAGATTATTGAGAAAGAGCCAACCTGTGATCTGCTTATCCCTGCTGATATTGCTAGCGGGCTGCTCGGGTACACGCACCGTTTACGTGCCACAGCCTTGCACGCCGATACCGGCAACATTAACTCAGATGGTAGTGCCACCGTTGCCCCCAGCTCGATAACGTATTGTCAGGCTGTTTTGTGGATTAGGCCGCTATTAGCAACTATTGATATTGCTAATAGTAAGTTGGGCGACATACGAAATATTGAAACGCAAGCTCGTTTCAATGATTAATAAAATATAAATGTCACCCCTAGTCGTTACATTTATATTGTAATTCAAATGTATTATAGCTTGATTTCTTTTCGGCTATTTTTGTTTTATTTAAATTAAAAACAGTGTGTTGTGATTTATTTCATGTAATTTACAAATAACTTTGTTTTATGGGTTAATATGTGGCCTCAACTAATGAGGGAGGGGCTATGCAGAATATTGACGCAATAATTAGAGATGTAATCACTAAGTGTGAAGCTTCTGGTGGTTGCGAGTGGGGCTATATCCAAAAGATTATTTCACCTCTATATAAGCAGGGGAGTGATTCACAAAGAGAATATATAAACTTAAAATTGGAGAAGCTGAAGCCTAGAGTTATATTGCCTTCAAACTATAAAGTTATATTAATGCAATAATTTAGTTTGGTAAATAAAACACGGCTACTATTTTGGTAGCCTTTTTATTGGAGTTTACATGCCTGCATTAATCCCACGTGCATGCCGTAAGCATGGCTGTCGTAATACCACCACTGACCGCAGCGGCTATTGCGATGAGCACCGTAATGCAGGATGGGAGAACCACCAGCAGGGCAAGAGCCGTCACGAATGTGGATGCGAATAGCTCCTATTTTCACGGGTCCTTTCTGAGTTTTGAAACACCGAGGGGGCGCTGACACGCGGGAAACGGCTAGTTTTTCGCATTTTATTAGCATCATCATCATCCGTTTATCTTTCTGTTTTCTTTGAAATTTCATTTTCAAAGATGTCGAATTGCTTATTTAGTGTTCACCATCATGGATAAAGAACTCGAATCTGTCCGCCTGAATATCAATCAGCTTGCGGCAATTACTGGCATGCATCGACAAACGGTCGCTAGTCGGTTGAAAAATGTGGAATCGGCACCCGGTAGCAACGCAAAACTCAAGCTCTATACGTTAACGGCGATCCTTACTGAGCTAGTGAAAACAGGCGAAACGGTTGAGGTCGATAAGATGTTGCCTCCCGATCGTAAAGCGTGGTTTCAGTCCGAACGTGAACGCCTCAAGTTTCAGCAAGAAACTCATGAGCTCATCCCCGCCGAAGAGGTGACGCGTGAATTTTCAGCGATGGCCAAAGCGATGGTGCAGGTGCTCGAAACACTCCCCGATATTCTCGAACGTGACTGCGCTTTGTCGCCGGTCGCCGTTGAGCGCGTCCAATGCATTATTGATGACCTTCGGGATCAGATTGCGCAAAAGGTCATAGAGGCAGATACGCCAAGTGAGGAGGACATGCCCGAGGAGGATTAATGGTTTCACAGGCATCCGCTGCTAGCACTCGCCGCAATATGGCGGGAATTATTCAGGCCCCGAGGCGCATGCCGGTAGCCAGTGCCGTGGAACAATATATGCGCGTCCCTAAAGGCGCGGGTAACTCGGTGAAGTGGGACCCGTCGGTTGCGCCGTATGTGTTGGAGCCGATGAACTGTTTAGCATCACGCGAATATGATGCGGTGGTGTTTGTGGGGCCTGCGCGTACCGGTAAGACTATTGGCCTTATCGATGGCTGGGTGGTGTACAACATTATCTGTGATCCCTCGGATATGTTGATCGTGCAAATGACCGAGGAGAAAGCACGCGAGCATTCGAAAAAGCGTCTTTCCCGTACGTTTCGCATGAGCCCTGATGTGGCTGAACGATTAAGTCCGCGACGTAATGACAACAACGTTCACGATATGACGTTTTTGGCTGGCAACTATTTAAAGATAGGCTGGCCGTCCATCAATATCATGTCATCGTCTGACTATAAGTGTGTTGCGCTGACCGACTATGACCGCTTTCCTGAGGATATCGACGGGGAGGGGGATGCCTTCACGCTGGCTTCAAAACGTACCACAACCTTTATGTCGTCGGGCATGACGCTGGTGGAGAGCTCACCGGGGCGCGATATTCGCAACACTAAATGGCGCAGAACGTCACCCCATGAAGCGCCGCCGACAACCGGCATACTGTCTCTTTATAACCGCGGTGATCGTCGTCGCTGGTACTGGCCCTGTCCACATTGCGGCGAGTATTTCCAGCCGTCGATGGAATCCATGACCGGCTACCGTGATGAAACCGATCCGGTGAAAGCTAGCGAAGCGGCGCATGTTGAATGCCCTCATTGCCATCAAGCCATTGCCGCACACCAAAAACGTGAACTTAACCAGCGTGGGATTTGGCTGCGTGAAGGCCAGAGCATAGATCGTGATGGTGTGATTACCGGTGAAGCTCGGCGCTCGCGCATCGCTTCTTTCTGGATGGAAGGTCCCGCTGCGGCTTATCAGACGTGGGCGCAGCTGGTGTACAAACTCCTGACCGCTGAGATGGAGTTCGAGGCCACCGGCAGCGAAGAAACCTTGAAGGCCGTTATCAATACCGACTGGGGATTGCCCTACTTGCCGCGTGCCGCCAGTGAACAACGCCGAAGCGATGAGTTAATGGCGCGAGTAGAGGATTACGGTAAACGCTTAGTACCGCCAAAAGTGCGTTTTCTCATGGCAGCCGTCGACGTTCAGGGTGGTAAGAATCGCCGCTTTGTCGTGCAGGTCGTTGGCTATGGAGAGAATGGCGAGCGGTGGACGATAGACCGTTACAACATCAAACAGTCCATGCGCTGTGATGAAAACGGCGAATCGTTACAGGTGCATCCCGGTGCATTTCCCGAGGATTGGGATCTCTTGATCACCGATGTTCTACAAAAAACCTATGCACTGGCTGACGGCTCCGGTAAGCGCATGTCCGTGTTGGCGATGGCTGTCGACAGCGGCGGTGAGGACGGTGTAACCGATAACGCCTATAAGTTCTGGCGTCGGTGTCGTCAAGACGGCGTGCATAAGCGTGTGTATTTGGTTAAGGGGGACAGTACTCGCCGCCAAAAATCCGTGACCAAAACTTACCCCAACAATACCGAGCGAAGCGATCGCCGTGCAGATGCACGCGGTGACGTGCCGGTCTATCTGCTGCAAACCGATATTTTCAAAGATCAGTTGAGTAACGCGATGGCGCGTGATGTGCCGGGCGCGGGATTTATTCATTTCCCAAATTGGTTGGGTGAATGGTTCTTTGACGAGCTGACCTATGAAGAGCGTGGGGCCGATGGCAAATGGCGCAAGCCGGGTAAGGGGAACAACGAAGCGATGGACCTGTTTTGTTATATCCATGCCATTGCGTTTTTGCGCGGGTATGAGCGCATTTCATGGGATAAGCCGCCAGCGTGGGCTGAATCTCAAGAGGTTAACCCGAATATTTTTAATGAAGATACGGCGCGGGAGGCTGTTGTAGTGACGACGAATAAAAAGAAATCCAAGCCACAGGACAAATCACCGACAGTACCGAGCTCCCTTTCGGGGTCTGGTTGGTTAAATGGTGGTGGAACTGGCGGTGGGGGCTGGCTATGACGCGTAACGAAATCAAGCAGATGCTCGACAAGGTGCGGCAAGCCTATACGGATTCACTCGATGGCAAAGCGGTCTCGTTTACTGGCGTGAATGGCCGCGCTGTCACCAATCACGATCCTGTCGCGATGCGTAACGAGCTCGAATATTGGGAGAAACGCTATCGCGTCGCCTGTGGGCGTGGCAATGGCCCCAAATTGGCAAACTTTATTTAGGAGTCGCCATGAACTGGATAGAAAGGGGCATAGCGGCACTGTCGCCGGGATGGGCGGCAGAACGTGCAAAAAGCCGCAACTTGATGAATGCCTACGAAGCGGCCAACCCTTCTCGCTTGCATAAAGCAAAGCGCTCGGG
Source organism: Hafnia alvei (assembly GCF_964063325.1). NCBI lineage: Bacteria > Pseudomonadati > Pseudomonadota > Gammaproteobacteria > Enterobacterales > Hafniaceae > Hafnia > Hafnia alvei. The sequence goes on along the minus strand of NZ_OZ061315.1, from coordinate 3,223,223 downwards.
CGTATCAGCCGATAACGCCGTCTTTGCCGCGGGCGTGTCATTGCGTGAGCAGGCGCGCTGGTTAGATGAAAACCACGACATTGTGATCGGCATTCTCGACAAGCTCGAGGAGCGGGTGATCGGTGCGCATGGGATTCAGGTGGAGCCTCAACCGCTGACGCACGACGGCAACATGCATGAAGAATTTGCCTCTGAGTTGTCTCGATTGTGGTCTGAATGGTCTATCCGCCCGGATGTGACGGGCATGTTTACCCGTGCCGAAATGGAGCGATTATTACTGCGTTCGGCGTTACGTGACGGTGAAGTCTTTAGCCAACTGGTACGCGGCCCAGTTCCCGACCTGAAACATGCGACGCAGGTGCAGTTGTCGATTGAAATGCTCGAGGCCGACTATGTACCGATGTCGCTTAACAGCGTGGAGGGTGTTCAGGTTCGCCAAGGGGTAGAGATTAATACGTGGGGACGTCCCGTTGCCTATCACGTGTATAAGTTTCATCCCGGCAATACGTTGCGCATGGCAACCCAGACCAAACGGGTACCGGCGGAGAACATGCTTCATCTTGCGATGCGCAAGCGTCTGCATCAGATCCGTGGTGTGAGTCTGCTACACGGCGTCATTACACGTCTAAGCGATATCAAAGATTATGAAGAGTCCGAGCGTGTTGCGGCACGTATTGCTGCGGCGCTGGGGTTCTATATCAAGCGAGGAGATGCGACGACCTTTCAAACTGATGATTATGAAGATCCTGAAAACAAGTATCAGATGTTTGATATTGCGCCGGGCATGATTTTTGACGGACTCAAACCCGGTGAGGATTTGGGCATGGTGGAGTCCAACCGCCCGAACGTTCATCTGTATGAATTCCGCAACAGCCAACTGCGCGCAGTGGCCGGTGGTACGCGTGGCAGCTACTCGAGCATTTCACGTGATTATAACGGTAGCTATTCCAGTCAGCGTCAAGAGCTGGTGGAAGGGTTCGAAGGTTATAACGTGCTGCAAAACTGGTTTGTTGGGCAGCACAGTCGCCCGATATACCGCGCATGGATCGACATGCTCAAGCTATCAGGTATCAAAATTCCCCACGATGTTGACCTCTCATCACTCTATAACGCGCTCTATCTGGGGCCGGTGATGCCGTGGATTGACCCAGTGAAAGAGGCGCAGGCGTGGAAAGGCATTGTGCGCGGTGGTGCGGGAACCGAATCCGAATGGATACGGGCTCGCGGTCAATCGCCACAAGAAATCAGGCGTCAGCGTCTACGTGAAATTGAATATAACCGCGAGCGGGGGCTGGTCTTTGACTCGGACGCCGCCAACGATTCAGGAGCCCAAACGAATGAACCTACCGATCCCGATGGGGACACTACTCAGACCACAGGCAAGCAACCCAACCAGCAGAGGAAATGAATGCTGGTACAAAATCAAGGCCGCGGCTAAAGCAACTGACCCCGTCGTCATTTATCTCTACGACATGATTGGCTATTGGGGGATCACCGCGCAGGCGTTTCTCAGCGATTGCCGTGATGCGGGCGTGTTCGAAGCCTCCGCGATTGAGCTGCATATTCATAGTCCCGGCGGCGATGTGATGGATGGCTTTGCTATTTTCAATTCGTTTTCACGACTCACCGGCAAAATCGATATTTACGTCGATGGCGTTGCGGCGTCAATGGCGTCCGTCATTGTCTGCTTACCCGGTGCGACCGTTCATATGCCAGAGAATGCATGGATCATGATCCATAAGCCGTGGGGCGGGGTGATGGGCGATTCTGATGAAATTCGTGAATACGCCGAGTGGCTCGATCGTAATGAGTCACTGCTCTTATCTGCCTACGAACGTAAAACCGGCCTGAGCCGAGATGAGATTGCCGCCATGCTCAAAGAGGAAACGTGGCTCGATGGTGTAATGGCGATAGAAAAAGGCTTTGCGGATGTTCTCGAAGCTTCCCTCGACGCTGCGGCGTCAATCAATACGAATAAAATGAAGGAGTTCCATAATATGCCTAAGCAAGTTACAGCTTTGATTACGCCGCGTGCCACTACATCGAATCCGGCGCCACAGTCACAGCCAGCGCCGTCTGCGGCACCCGTGATTGATGCACCTACGAGTTCAACCGTAGATATTAATGCGTTAGCTAATGCGATTAGTCAGCAAATGGCAGCCGCTAATGCGGAGCGTGTCACAGCCGTGAATGCCGTGTTTGACGCGTTCCCCGCGTTTGCCGCACTGAAAGCGGAATGTGTTAGTGATCAAGCCTGCAATGCGGATACGGCGCGCAATAAACTGTTGTCGGCGCTGGCTTCCGGTACCACGCCGCTGGCGGGGCAGAATGCACACATCTATGCGGGTAACGGTAATCTGGTCGGGGACTCGGTTCGCGCTTCCATCATGGCGCGTGCCGGTTACGGCGAAGCGCAGGCCGATAACGCCTACGCCGGTTTTACCCTGCGTGAGTTGGCGCGAGCATCCCTTGCCGATCGTGGTATTGGTCTAGCGGGTGTAGCACCGATGGCGATGGTCGGTATGGCCTTTACGCATACCAGCTCTGACTTTGGCAATATCCTGATGGATGTGGCCCATAAAGCGGCACTGCTGGGCTGGGATGAAGCCGAGGAAACCTTTGACCGCTGGACCCGCAAAGGCACCTTGACCGACTTTAAAGTGTCTAACCGTGTGGGGCTCAACTCGTTGGCGGCGTTGCGCAAAGTGCGTGACGGTGCCGAATACAAATACATTACCGTCGGGGATAAAGGTGAACAAATTGCGCTGGCGACTTACGGTGAGCTGTTCTCACTGACGCGCCAAACCATCATTAACGATGATATGGATATGCTGACCCGCATTCCCGCGGCGATGGGCGGTGCGGCACGCGCCACCATAGGAGACTTGGTGTATGCGGTGCTCACCTCTAACGGCAAGCTCAGCGATGGTGAGGAGTTGTTCAGTGCGGCCCATAATAACGTAGTTAAAGCGGCAATGGATATCGACGGATTGGATACTGTCCGTAAAACAATGCGCCTGCAGAAATCCGGTGAGCGCGTACTTAACATTCGCCCCGCTTACGTGCTGACGCCGGTGGCTTTGGAGTCACGCGCTAATCAGTTGATTAAATCGGCGAGCGTGCCGGGGGCTGATGCTAACAGTGGTATTGATAACCCAATCCGAAATTTTGCTGAAGTGATTGCCGAACCGCGCTTAGATATGAATAACGAAAAAGAGTTCTATCTAACGGCGGCACAGGGGCGCGACACCATCGAGGTGGCGTATCTGGATGGCGTAGATGCTCCACACATTGAACAGCAGAACGGTTTCACCATTGATGGCGCGACCTTTAAGGTGCGTATCGATGCTGGGGTCGCAGCGCTCGATTATCGTGGACTGGTCAAGTCTACTGGCAGCAAATAAACCGTCTTAGTCAGGCGGTTTTTTTATCTCTACGGGTGGCTAAGGTCGCCCGTTTTCATGGGTACGGGAGTAAGACAATGGCGAAGAATTATTATCAAGACGGCACCACGATGGATTGGACAAACGGCACAGGCAAGGCGGTGCTATCTGGGCAGCCGGTGATCGTCGGCAGTGTGGTGGGGGCGGCTTTAGGGAATATTCCCGTGGATGGGGAAGGCGTATTGAAAATGACTGGCGTCTTTGTGTTGCCGAAAGTGGCAGACGAAACGTGGCAGCGTGGTGCGGCGCTGTATCTGACGCCAGAGGGCTTGCTAACGGCTAAGGCCGATGATGGTGCCAATCCTGCGGTAGCGCATGCGCGTGCGGGAACCGCATGGATCACCAACAACGCTGGGGATGAGGAGTCCCGCGTGCGGCTGGGCTTCTAATGAGCCGATTTACTGAGCGGCTACAGCGTGCCGATAAGGTGGTGGATCGTACCTTTGCGGAAGAGTTGCCGGTGGTGTTGATGGTGGGGGCGGAACGTCGCCCCATTACCGCCATCTTTGAAAAACCAGACGCTTCCGTAGAAGTTTATGGCGGCGGAGAAATCCGCGATGTTGCCCCTGCTCTGAGTGCGTACACGGCGGATATTCAGGGATTGGCCAAGCGTCATGCGGTGACGGTCGGTGCCGCACATTATTGGGTAACGCATATCGGCGCCGATGAAATGGGGCGTACACGTATCACCTTAGCGGTCGGGGAACCGGGCAAGCCGGTGGAAGATATCACACAGTGGAGTCGATGAGATGGCAAGAGACAGCCGGTTACGCCGTGACATGTTGGTGGATATTGATACCGCCGCACTCTGGAAAATTGCCGATGCCGCCGGTGCCACGCACAAGCAGTACCGCAATGCTTATTCACGTGCGTTGAAGCGTACCGCGGTGACATTGCGTAAACAGGCGTTGGCCGATTTAAAAACCGGTCTGGCGCCACGGAGTTTGGCGATGGTGCGTAAACGTCTGCTCTCTTTTCGCATTTCTCGCTGCGCGATGCTCGATGAAGCCAAGCTTTGGTTTGGGCTAAACACCATCAAGGTCAAAGATCTGAAAGGTCGCGTTCGGGGGCGTATTCGTCCCCATCATGACCGCCGCGATCCGACGACGGGCCGCTATATTGCTGCGCGACGTAAATCTACCGGCGAGGCGGGGTTTGACCCGAAAGGCTCAATGTTGGCATCCCAAACCTTTGCTAATGGTGAGGTTGCGCGTTCGCGGCGTGAAAATCGGCGCACTGTGGTTATCCGTGATCCGGTGACGCGGCGAGCAAAAGAGGCTGAAATCGATATTTATGCCCCGATGCTTGATTATGTGGAAGATAACGCCTTTGCCGATGTGATGGCGATTTTTATGCACCACTTCCAATCCGACATTAAAGGCCGCGTGAAGGCCAAAATCAGTCTATAGGAGGCGCAATGGCTGAGCCCTTATCGATGGCGGCTTATCATGACGCCGTGATCTGGACCTTAAAAGCCCTGCCGTGGGTGGCGAATGCGGATACCTATCCCGAGAACACCACACAGTTGGTGACCCCTGCGGTTTACCTCTCCGTGGATGGCTGGGACCCCAAGAGTAATACCAGTGGGCAACCAAGCGTATCGCTTTCGGTATCGCTGTATATCGTGGTCGATCGTGCCAGCGCCACCATCACCAAACCGGATATTTACATACGTACCGCCGCGGCGGATATAACTCAGTGGATTGACGGCCAGCAGTTTGGTTTGTCGTATATCGATGGCGCGGTGTTTGTCTCCGCGGAGCCCGATGCGTTCGATCCGGCTATGGATGAGTATCTTGTGTGGCGTATCACCTTTGAGCAGGGCGCCGCCTTTGGTGCAGATCCGTTTGCGCGCGGCGGTGTACCGGTGAAAGGGGTATGGCTAGGCAAGGCGCCGGAGGTTGGTGCCGCGCACGTAGCCGATTATCGCAAAATCTATGAGGTGACTGATGAGTGATATGGAAGGTGATCTGCAGCGGCGTCTTGCCAATATCGTGCGGCGTGGTGTGATTCAGGCGGTTAAACACGGGAAAATCCCCAAGTGCCGTGTCTCGATTGGTGAGCTTGTTACCGATTGGCTACCGCTGTGTCAGGGATTCTCTGGGGGCTTTCGTTCTGATGTGAATCCGTGCGCGGTGGGGGATGCGGTGACGGTCCTGTCAGAAGGGGGCGACCTAAACAACGGTAGGGTGTTTCCGGGCTGGGCCACCGGTGGTGCACCAGTACCCGAGGGCAGCGAGTCGGAGCATATTACGGTCTACGGTGACGGGACCGAAGTGCGCTATGACCGCGAAGCCCATGCGCTGACCATTACGATTGCTGCAGGGGGCACCTATAAGATTGTCGGCAAAGGGACGCTCGACGGGCCGGTGGAAATTACCAAGACGCTGACGGTGCAGGGCGTAACCACGATTAATGCGAATACCACGGTCAAAGGCAATATCGGTGCCACCGGAGAGATCTCGGATGGCAAAGGCAAAATGAGTGGTATCCGAATGACCTATAACGGTCATACGCACACGGAAACCGACAGCGTCACGAAAGAACCCAACCAGAAAATGTAACCCGCTCCGGCGGGTTTTTTTATGTCAGGAGAAACTATGTCAGAACTTCATGGCGTTGAAACCATTGAACTAACGTCGGGGACGGTGGCGGTGACCACTATCCAAACTGCCGTGATCGGCCTTGTCGGAACGGCCCCAGATGCCTCGGCGGGTACCAACGCTACCGCGACGGTCGGTACCGCGTTGCTCGATAACGTGTTGTCATTTGCAGCAAGCGAACCGGGGCGCTTAGGCAATCAATATAAGGTGGTGGCAGTTGCCGCCGTTCCCGATCCTGAAACGCCCGAAGCGGTCGCCTCATCAGCGGAATATAACGCCGGTGTACTGACGTTGACGCTCGGCTGTGATGCCGCCGGTGCCGTGACGGCAAAAGCCAGTGAACTGTCTCCGTTGGTTGCCGCGATTGCGGACAGCAAAATCACGCTGGCGGCTACCGAGGCAGAGGGCCTTATTAGCCCGTTTAGCGTCACTCTCACCGGCGGCGAAGATGAGCCTTTCCCGCTCAATACACCGGTGGCGATGGTGGGAACAAGCCAACTGAATAAACTCGGTGCTGCTGGGACACTTAAGCAAGCTATCACCGATATTAACGATCAGCGTGCGGCGCTCATTATCGTGGTGCGCGTGCCGGTGGTCACGGAGGAAGCCAAACAGCGCGCCGCCGTGCTTGCGGGGATGCAGGCGTGGGCGCAAAGCGAATCAATCACCGGCTATAAACCGCGGGTGCTGATTGCCACCGGATTTAGTGAAGATGATGCCGTGGGCAAAGGCATAGAGTTGCAGGCCAACAAGCTGCGGGGCGTGGCTTATGTGGACTGTGCATCGATGGCGACCGCGCAGGAGGTGGTACAGCGTCGCCAGCAATATGGTGCGCGCGTCGAGCTATTGCGCCCGCGTGTACTGGTGACTAATGCTGCTGGCGAAAACGTCTATATGCCGTATTCGGCACGCGCAGCGGGTCTGCGTGCACGTATCGACGTAGAGAAGGGCTGGTGGTGGAGTAAATCCAATCAGGATATTAACAACATCCTCGGCGTGGAGCAGGTTGACGAGTTTATTTTGGGTGAGCCGAACTGTCAGGCCAACCTGCTGAACATGGAAAATATCAGCACCATTGTGCGCCGTGACGGGTTTAAGCACTGGGGCAACCGTCTGTGTACGACCGATCCGCAGTGGCGTTTTGAATCGGTACGCCGCTCGGCGGATGTTATCGAAGACAGCATTCAGGAAACGGTGTTGTTGTATAACGACCGACCGCTCGATCGTGATATTGCCGACGACATTATCGGCACCATCAATGCCTATATGCGCCAGCTCGTTGGGCTAAAAGCGATTTTCGGGGGCAAAGCATGGCTTGACGAAGAGCTTAACACCGCCGAATCGCTGGCGGCAGGTCAGTTGTATATCGATTACGACTTTGGACCGAAGTCGCCAACCGAGCGCATTACCCTGCGCGTTCGCGTCAATAATGATTATGCCGTTGAGGAGATGACCGCCTAATGGGAAACAAAAGCACAATGCGTGCCTGGTCTTTTTTTGCCAAAGGCCAGCGCATTCAAGGGGCGCACGAATACACGCCGCCGGAGCTGAGTATTCAGGTCGCCAATTTACGTAGCGGTGCCCAAGATGCCCCGACGCCGGTGGATGATGGGATGGAGGCGTTGACCTGTCAGGTGAAGTTCTGGGGGATTGATACCGACGTGTTGGCGTTGCTGGGCTGTGTGGTGGGGCAAAAGCCACGCTTTACGGCCTATGAAGGTTACATGAGCAACGGTACCGCGCTCGGCACGATTGAAGAGTTTGAGGGGTTTGTATCCAAAGTGACACGCGATGCTCGCTCGGGCGAATCCTTATCCGAAGTGTCGGTGACGGTCGATCTTGCGCTCAATTACTACAAGCAGACGCTGGAAGGGCGCGAGCTTATCGAGATCGATACCGAACGCTTTACCCGACGCATCAACGGTGTCGATCAGTTGGGTGGACTGGCCGCAAAAATCCGTCTTTAAACCTTAATGTAAACAAATAAGCGGCCTGCGGGCCGTTTTTTATTGGAGCCTATTATGTACCCAGCCAATTCAAAAACCATCACCTTGTATACCCCGTTAACCCTTGCCAATGGTTCTCAACTGACCGAGGTGGCAATGCGCGAGCCCACGGTGCGCGACCGTATCACGCGTGAGAAAGACCGTGGAAGCGAAGGGGAAAAAGATGCGCGCATGTTAGCGCTGCTGTGCGGCATGAACGAGCAGGATGTGTACGCGTTAACCGCAGCGGATTACCTGCAACTTGAGGAAGCATTCAATGTTTTTATGCTGCCGCCCGACAAGCGCCCGAAAGCGAAATCCGCCAAGGTATAAGGTTTTTGGGGCGTCGCTTGCACTTTGCGATGAGTGACTACCTCGATATGCCGTTTAGCACGTTTAAGGATTTTCTCTTTGATGAAGTGGAGGCGGTAAAACGTGGCCTTAAACCAAAACCTTAAAGCCGTCATCACCTTTGGCGGCAATCTTGATGCCAGTTGGAACCGCTCCACGCAGGGGATCAACAAAGGCATTAAGGATGTTGAAAAACAAACCCAGAAGCTGACCAAGCAACAACAGACGCTGGCGAGTGAAATCAAGAAGAGCAAGCTTGCTGGGAAGGATATCAGCGCGCTTAAACGTGACTATAGCGGTGTCACGAAAGAGATTAAGAAAGCCAGCGCGGCGCAAGAGGCCCTGAATCGTGACCTGAAACGCGCCGAACAATTTAAACGCGTCCAAGGTTTAGGCAAAGGCGCGTTTGCTAAAGCGGGTAATATCGCCGCGTCCATGTTTCCCGGCGGTTTGGCGCTGGGCGGCGGCGGGCTGATTGCCGGGGCGTTGGGATCACTGATAGCACCTGCTGCCCGTAATGCGCAAACCGCCGAAAAAGCGGGGATCGCCAAGAGTTATGGCGTGGGGGTTGAAACCTTTAACGCATGGGACTCGGTGGGCAAACAATACGGCATGAACGGCGAGAACTTTGGCGATCTGTTTGAAGAGTATCTGCATAAAGCCGGGGAGTACAAACAGAACGGCAAGCAGGGTGGATTGCAGGATGCGTTTGAAACGCTGGGATTTAAAGCCGGTGATCTGGCTGGTCTGAGTGATATAGACCAGTTCAGCAAAATTGTAGAGCGGGCGCTGACCTTAAAAGATCAGTCCAAGGCGTCGTTTGCCCTCGATAGTCTGTTTGGGGGCGAGGCGAGCAAAATGCTGATGCTGCTCAAGCAATCCGGCAAAAGCTATCGCGATTTGATGGACGAACAGAAACGCTATCAGCTGGTCACGGAAGAAGGTGCGAGAGGGGCGGTGGAAGGCAATCGCGCGGTGAGTAACCTGCAGACGGTACTCTCTTCTGCGATGGATGAAATCTCGGGGCAACTCGGTGGACAGCTTTCCCCGCAGATAAAATCGCTGACGGACAATCTGGCGGAGTGGTTTAAAAACGGCGGGATTAGCAAGATAGTCAACTTTATGAAGAACGAGCTTTATCCCGGCGTGCTGACGTTTGGGAACGGCGTGGTCTTCGTGGGCAAGATTATTTATGCCGCGGCGAAAAAACTGTCATGGATGTTGCCGGACGAAAACGAGTCCAAAACCGATGTGCTCACGGCGATCGGTTCGGGTATGCCGATGGAGGTGGCAAAAATCAAAGCCGAGGGGGACGGCTTAGGGGAGTGGTTTGCGCAAAATGTGAATAAACCCGGCATGGAAAAATCATTGCGTGATCAGTGGTCGGGCTCACAGTCCAAACTCGGCGCTATCCCGTTGTTCTGGGATAAAGATCAGGAGGGAAAAGAGCGCCAGCAGCTGCTTGAAAGTGTGGACGGTAAAAGCAGTGATGGCCCGTTCTCGTTTGATTGGGCCGCAGAGATGAGCAAAAACACGCCGAAGAGTGACCCAAGTACGGGCACAATACCGGTGGAAAAAGGATTGGGTTTAACCTTTCCTTCGCCTGATGTCGGGCGCGGAACGCCTCTGCCTGAACAGACTCAGGGCCTGCAGTTCTCATTGCCTCAAGAAGCACTCTCCGATCTGGCTAATAGCTTGCAGTTGCCATTGCCTCAAACAACATTGCTCGATGTGGCGCCACGCACGCCTGATGCACCGTTGTTGCCTCGAGAGCCACAGATCCACAGCAATGATAAAGCCGAACCTTCTGGCACACTTGATCCTGAGTCAGCATCATCGTGGCCAACACTCATTCAGCAGATTGAGCGTGTGGACACCGAACAGAAACCCACCGCGATAACGGACAGCCGTCGGCAGGAGCTCAAGATTGAAATCAATGTGAGCAACGAGCAGGAAGGTTCAGCCATTGCTGATGAGGTGATCAACAAAGCGCAAGCGACCGATATTTTTAACGGTAATAACGCGATGTACGACAAAGGGGGGCTGTGGTGATGAGCGGTTTTTCAGTGTTAGCGGCGGTTGAACAAAATGCCTCATCGGTTCAACGTGCGTCCGCTGCCAGCGATCCGCCACGGGTGATGCTGATACTGGGCGGCTTCGAGTTCTCTATCGATGCGTTGACCTACAACGAACTTTCGCGTGAAGCCAGCTGGCGCTGGAGTGCGCAAGAGCGTATCGGGCAGGCGGATTTATTGCAGTTTACCGGCAAAGAGCGACGAACGGTCACGCTTCACGGTGAGGCCCATGCTTTTTACCGCAAGGGGGTGGGTGCCATTGATGATTTATACGACTTAGCGGATAAGGCTACCCCGCAGCAGCTGGTGAGCGGGGCGGGTGATGTGCTGGGCTATTGGGTGATTGAGAAATTTAACGACAGCACCTCCAAGTTTCTCCCCGCTGGCACGCCGCGCCACAAAACCTTCTCAATAGGGATACGACATTATGCCGACGACCTATCAAACCCGTGAGGGGGACATGCTGGACGCGATTTGCGCCGCGCATTATGGCTGGCCCAATTTAGGGGATGCGGTAGTGCTGGTACTGGACGCGAATCCGGGTCTTGCTGACCTTGGCGCTGTTTATGGCGCCGGTGTGATGATAACGCTGCCGGATCTGGATATGCCGGTAGCGGAGTCCAACCTTCAACTGTGGGATTAATCGATGAACGGTGCGGAAGAGTACCGGCCTGAGTTTAGCGTGACCGCCGAGGGTAAAGACATCTCTAAAGCGTTACACCAATGCCTGCAAGAACTGACGCTCACCGACAACGGCGGAGCGACAGGCAAAGCCGATGAGTTACAAATCACGCTGATATCGGAAACCTTACCGTTGCCCAGCAATGGCGCGCGGTTACAGCTGGGGATGGGATTTAACGGCAATCTGGTGGACAAGGGCTGGTTTGTGGTCAGCGGCGTCTCGAGCAGCGGTCCACCGCGTAAAGTGGTGATCTATGCCACGGCAGCACCGATGAATGCCCAGAAGCAAAGCGGGAACGTGCAAAGCCACAAAACGCGCAGCTGGGATAATTTGACGCTGGGCGACATTGTGAAAACGGTGGCCACCGACAATGGTCTGATCCCGAAAGTCGCCGATAAGCTAGCGGCGATTGCTGTACCGCATCTGGATCAGGTGTCGGAGTCGGATGCCAATCTCTTGACGCGACTGGCTCGGAGCTATAATGCCGTCAGTAAACCGAGCGGGGGATATTGGTTGTTCTTGGAGCAAGGCGCGGCGTTAACCGCCAGCGGCAAAACGCTTTCCGATGTGACCATCGTCCCGCGTGAGGTATCGAACTGGACTTACAGTGAAGGGCAGCGCGGTTCGACAACGGGTAAAGCGGCGAAGGGTGGTAAAGAGAAGAAGGGCAAGATTGGGGTCAACTACTACGATGAGGATACCGGGCAGACCAAAGTAGCGCAGACCGAGCATGATGGCCCCGATCTCGAAAACCCCTATACCCAACCGCATAAAGCGCAGGCAGACCAGCAGGCCAAGGCGAAAAAGACGCAGGCTAAACGCAACGAGCAGCGGATGAATATCACCGCGCCCTGCCGTCCTCAACACTTACCGTTGACCGCCGAGGCGCGCGTGACTACGCAAGGGTTTGGTCAGCGTGAGGATCGCTCATGGTTGATTGAGTCGATGGTCTACAGCCTAACCAGTGGGGGACTCTCGGTGGCATTTAATTTAGCGACGGATATCAAACCCAAGGCGACAAGCGGTAAGAAAAATAAAGAGAAGAAGGATAAAACCGGCCCCGAATATTTCGGCAAACAGAAAAATTAAACCCGCTTCGGCGGGTTTTTTTATGGAGGTGATATGCAGGGTGTTAACGCCAAGACGGGCAAACGGCTGGCGGGGAATGACCATCTGCGCCAGTCCGTTATCGACATTCTCAGTACGCCAAAAAACAGTCGGGTGCTTCTGCGTGATTATGGCAGTGATTTACCCGACCTGATTGATAACCCGCAGGATGAAAGCACGCGGGTGCGCATTGTCGGGGCGACGGCCTCCGCGTTGGCTCGTTGGGAACCGCGATTAACCGTCAAGCGCGTACAGGTGGTGCGTGACGGCGATGGCGTCTTTGACCTGACCATCGAGGGCATTAACAAAGAGACCGGTCAGCCGGTCACGCTTGAAGGGATAACCATTTATGGCAACAAGTCCTAACCTTATCGATCTCTCCGCAATCCCGGTACCGGATGCCATTCTTGTCCCTGATGCGACGACTATTTTTAACAGTTGGCTCGAGAAGCTCCGCGATCTGGATACGGTCTATGACGCGCTGGTGGAGTCTGATCCGGTCTACAAGCAGGGCGAAGCCAATGCGTATCAAACCGTCTTGTTATTGCAGCGTATCAATGATGCGGTGCGTGGCGTGCTGTTGGCCAGTGCGCTGGGCGCGGATTTGGATCAGATTGGCGCCGGATTTAACGTGGCGAGACAGGTGATAACTCCCGCCCAGCCCGAGGCCATTCCGCCGGTTGAAGCCAAGATGGAGGAGGATGAGGCGTATCGGGGACGCATCCAGCTGTCATGGTCACAGCTCAGCACCGCCGGTGCGCGTAACGCTTACCGGTTTTACGCCAAATCCGCCGATCCCGATGTGTTAGATGCGGAAGCCTATGGACCCCAGACCCACAACCGTCCCGGCGAGGTGGATGTGTATGTATTGTCTCGAACGGAAAGCGGTACCGCGCCCCAAACGCTACTCGATGCGGTCAGTCACGCATTAAATGAAGATGAAGTGCGACCGTTAACGGATTATGTGACGGTGCAAAGCGCGGTCCTGAGTGAATACACCGTGGTGGCTACGCTGGATATTCCCGACGGCCCCGACGCGCAGACGGTGTTGGAGAGCGCGAAAACGGCACTCGAAACCTACGTGGCGCAGGTGCATCGCATTGGCGGCGTAGCACCACTTTCCGGTATTTACCGCGCCCTGCATCAACCGGGCGTGACCCGTGTTCATTTGGCACAGCCCACCGCGGATATTGAAGCCAAAACAGGCGCCGCGCCGTATTGCAGCACGGTCACGTTGACCTTATTGGAGGCGGATGATGTTTAAGTCGTTACTCCCGCCTAATGCTAAGTCCGAAGAGCGCGCGCTCGAACAGGCCAACGGCGAACAAATTCTTGCGCTGCCGGTTCCCATTCGTCATGTCAAAGATCCCGCGACCTGTCCGGCACATTTGCTGCCGTGGTTGGCATGGGAATATGCGGTGGATTACTGGAACCCGGATTGGGACGAGGCACAAAAGCGGCAGGTTATTGCGGACGCGGCCTATGTTCACCAGCACCGAGGAACGGCAGGTGCAGTGCGGCGATCGCTAAGCGCGGTGGGCCTACCCACTACCGTGGTGGAATGGTGGCAAGACCAACCCCGGCAAGACCCGTACACCTTTCGTATTGAGGTCTACAGCACTCAGGGGGTGACCGAAGCCTTGTACACGCAGATCCGTAACCTGACCGATCGCGCAAAGAACCTCCGCAGCCACCTGAGCAAAATAGATGTGATCACCGACGTGGGAACAGAAGGACTTTTTTATATTTCAGGTGCTGCGACCGCGCACATTGATATCGATATATTTGCAGGGGAGCCCAATGGCTAACTTTTACAGCATTATCACGAACCGCGGCAAAGAGCTCGAGGCCGAAGCGCTGGCGAGTGGGACGAAAATCACGCTGGTGAAATTTGTCGTCGGTGACGGCAACGGGCAGGCCACGCCGCCAAAGCCAACGCAAACCAAGCTAGTGAACGAGAAATACCGCGGCGATATTGGGGATCTCAGCGTTTCTCCCGATCAGTCGACCCAGATGATGGCAAAAATAGTCCTCCCGACCGACGTGGGTGGCTTTGCCGTGCGTGAAATCGGGATACTGACTGATGCCGGTGAGCTGTATGCCGTGGCGAACTGTGCTGCAATTGAAAAACCGGTAGGCGGTGTCAGCGTCAATATGCAGTTTCGTCTGGCGGTGTCAGATACGGCCAATATCACGTTAAATGTCGCGACGGGTGATGGGCTGTTTTTGCGAATCGACCAGAATTTGTCGGAAATCCGCGGGCGCGGAGCACAGGCACAAAAAATAGCGCGCGAATCACTGGCTGTTGTGGATGCGTCAACAAAGCAAAAAGGGTTAGTTCAACTAAACAGTGCCACTAACAGTACCAGTGAAATACAGGCGGCAACACCGGCAGCGGTGAAGGCAACCTATGATTTAGCGAATGCTAAGTACACTGCGCAGGACGCCACAACGACCAGAAAAGGGATTGTTCAGCTTAATAGCGCCACCAATAGCGACAGCGAAACGCAAGCAGCAACACCCAAAGCTGTTAAAGCTGCTAATGATAATGCTAGTGGGCGGGTCCCTAATGGTCGCAAGGTTAACGGCCATGTATTAAGTGCTGACATCAACGTGACTTCAACAGATATTTTTGACAGTCAGGCCGTTGGTATTGGCGCTAATCAAAACCTGAATAACTTCAAAACACCGGGTATCTATTACCAAGCGGCAAACGCTAATAGTTCGCTAGCGCTGAACTATCCTGAAGCGCTGGCTGGTACGTTGCTTGTCTACAAGAATGCGGGTATCACACAAGAATATCTCGTGTATAACAGCAGCCGCATTTATACCCGCAGCCAGTATATGGATGGTACGTGGACGCCGTGGGCTAAACAATACAACTCCTTAAATAAGCCGAAAGCCAGCGATGTTGATGCATTACCTATAAGCGGCGGCACGCTTAATGGCAACTTAATCGTAACAAACCAAATTCAAGTGGGAGGTGTAGGAAATGGCGTATTAAATATTGGTGACAATGATTCAGGGTTGCGAAGTTCTGTCGATGGGCAAGTAGATCTTTGGGCCAATAGTAAAAAGATGGGGTATTGGAACATCAATATTCTGTCGTTCACTGGGCAAATTATTCCAACAAACTACGCTAACTTTGACGCTAAATATCAGCCCAAAGGTAACTACACCCCTGCTGGAGAAGCTTACACCAAGGCGGTAAGCGATGGGCGATTCCAGCCTAAGGGTAACTATACCCCTGCAGGACAAGCTTACACAAAGGCTGAAAGTGACGGTCGATTCCAACCAAAAGGAAGCTATACCCCAGCGGGGCAGGCATATACAAAAGGGGAGTCAGATGGTCGTTATATTCAAAATGTTCGGTTGGGAGCCAGAACTTCGACACCGATAGCAAACAATAACTGGTCAGCTGCTAATGGTGGTGTTATCACTGAATACAATACTCAAGGAGCAGGTATTTATCGATTAGTTCAAAGATATATCAATGGTACTTGGGCGACAATCTCCGTGTTATAAGGGATATAAAATGGAACTGGAAAAAGTAACTCGTTATTACCCAGATGAAATGCCACTAGGTGATGATGTTCAATATTTTGTAGATAAAAATGGGCGTGACTGGTACGAATCTCTTAAATATTTCACTAAGCCTTATGTAATTTCATATGATCCAAGCACAGGTATTATTCATTCAAGTAGTACTGATGCATCAGCAATATATCCAGTCGGCTTAAATGTTATAGATATTGAAAGCCTTCCTGAAGGGTTTGATATTATTGATGGCTGGGTTTATGTAAATGGTGTTGTGTCTGAAAATTATTCGCTCAAAGCTGAGTCATATCGTCAGGGGTTAGTTTTAGAGGCAAATGAGCTCATTACTGACTGGCTTATTGATTTACAATTAGGCGTGATATCGGATGAAGATAAAGAGAGTCTTATCATTTGGAGGCTGTACATGAAAAAACTAACATCACTGGATTTAACAGGTGTTACTAGCAAGGATGATTTCAATCAAATTGAGTGGCCACCCAAGCTATAGATTTACATATGGGAGGCTTACGCCTCCTTAATCACTACAACACTTTCTTTTTTAGTATAGAAAATACAATTGCTAGGAATATCTTTGTTTGCAAACGACATAGCCCCAATTGTTACGTTGCTGCCAATGTGAATATTATCCCCGATTATGCAGCTATTTGCGCCGATATTGACGTTATCACCAATAGTTACACGCTTAAAATCTTTGCCTTTAACGCCTATACTTGTGTTTTGTCTGATAACACAATTTTTACCAATTTCTACCTGATCAGCTATGACTATTCCTAGGTGATGCATAAGGTACAATCCTGACCCAATTTTTGTAGCTAAACCTATATCTGTTGCGTAATTTTTTAGATTTTTTCTCTGAAGATGCTTTGCTATGAAATGGTTTAATCTACCCCCCCCTTTGTATAAAGAAAGTGGGCGAGCCTAAGATTGAAGTAAAATCGTGTTTTAGGTCTAGCTACTAGGTTCCTGATGACTCTACGCCATGAGAATGACCTTCTACTGCCTAGTATCTCCGCATAGAGGCATTCTTTCAGTTCCATGTATGCTGCTTTATTTTTATCGACCATTTTGGAAAACCTAAGTATTCTATCTATGTATATATCTAAATATTACATTGAAAAAATGAATATTTAAACTGTTAGATATAATGATATGCACTGGGTATGAGATCTAATATTGAGAAATATTGTTCTGCCTAAGCAAAGGAAAGGGTGAAGTGGTCAACAAAAACTGGCCACAGTTTTAGAGTTTTTCCAGAACAATCGCTCTGATTCATTGGGTGTTAAGCCACCGTTATATTGGTGGGGTCTGAGCTGGCTGTAATAACCAATGATGTAATTCGTTATTGATCTATTTGCTTCGCTAAAATTAACGTATCCACAGTTCGGGACCCATTCTGATTTCAGGCTGCGGAAAAATCGTTCCATTGGGCTGTTGTCCCAGCAGTTCCCTCGTCGACTCATGCTTTGCTTTATACGATAACGCCACAATAACCGTCTGAATTCCCTGCTGGTATAGTGACTTCCCTGGTCAGAATGATACATAACGTCAGCCGGTTTTCCCTGGTTTCCCAGGCCATCGTTAATGCTTTTCCTGTCAGAACTGAGTCCGGAGAAAACGACATCGCCCAGCCTATTGGCTTGCGAGAAAATAAATCCAGAACAACCGCCAGATAAGCCCAGCGTTTGCCCGTCCAGATGTAGGTCACGTCGCCGCACCAAGGTCTGATTAGGTTCCGTTACTGCAAACTGGCGATCCAGATGATTAGGGATATCCACATGCTCTTTTGTGGCTTTTTTGTAGCGATGCTCCGGTTGCTGGCAACTAATAATATTCAGCTCTTTCATTATCTTACTGGCCCGCCAGCGACTCAACGGAACACCTTTTGCGCTGACCATATCGGCAATGCTCCGGGCCCCCGCAGAGCCATTACTGGCATGATGAACTTCACGAACAAGGCTAAGTATAACGATGTGTTTTGCATCAGGTTTCTGCGGTCGGCTTAGCCAGTACCGATAGCTACTGCGATGGATCCCGAACACATTGCAAATAAAGGCAACAGGAAACCGCGTCCTGAGTTTCTCAACTAACGAGAATTGTTCAGGGAGTCTGACATCAAGAGCGCGGTAGCCTTTTTTAATATATCGTTTTCCATTTCAACACGTTGTAGTCGTTTTTCTAATTCACGAATGCGAAGTTGCTCAGGCGTCATCGGAGAGGCCTTTGGGGATTTCCCTGCGCGTTCTTCTTTAAGCTGGCGAACCCATTTATCCATCGTGGATTTACCGACATTCATTGCTGTTGCAGCGGCGGCAACGCTGTAGTGCTGATCGAGTACAAGCTGGGCAGCTTCGAGGCGAAACTCGGGGCTAAAATTGCGTCTGTTACGTCCGGTCATAATGTCACCTGTTTTGACTATGAGGCGATGATATCACCTCTATTCAGGTGGCCAGATTTAGTATTCCACTTCATTATCCGTGAGCAAGAAGCTTATATTCACGCTCATCCTCCCGCTGGTATTTTTCGCTTTGCAGCAGAAGGTAGCCAAACTAGAGGCGGTGGAACCGTCAAAATAGCCTCTAGTGGGGTGATGATTAATCTGAAAAATGGTTTATCGGTACAACTAGCAAAAGTAGGCGATAGCGTAGTTTATCCTGATGGTACCACGACACTGATTTTGACAGGAGCGGGTAAAGAGTATCGCTTTGGACAGGCTCAAGCAGCACTGGTGGGTAGCCGTTTAGATAATGGTGATGAAATTATCAACACGCCTCAAGATAGCCTGTTGCTGATTAAACGTTCAGGAGAGGCAATGCCCGATGGTTTTCTGGTGGAGTGTAGGTAATGGGCTACCGACCGGACATTATGGGTAAAGGCAAGGCATTATCATGCGACAAAACGACAACCGGAGCAAAGTTGATTGCCTCACTGCCTACCAGCCAATATATGGTCTACGACCATGCGGTTATCAGGGTTGGTGATAGTACGACGGAATGCCCAAAATGCGGCAAACGTGGGCGCGTCATTGAGGGCGAGCCCAGCTTTATTATCATGGGTAAGGTGTTGGCGGTAGACGGTGCGGTTGTTCTGTGCGGCTGTCCCTCTGGCAGTAACCGGATCATTGCCCCGTTGGGGCAGTGGCTTGGCGCAGGGGTATCGCCAGCACAGCAAGCTGCAGAAAAACAGGTCGCACAGATAGCAGCAGTTGCGGCTGAACGGGCTGAGAATAAGGCGATAGAGCAGGCTAAACGTTCTATGCCGGTGTTTGCTAAATCGCGAGAGCGTGGTGACGGAAATACCGAGGCGGGAACGGGGCCGGAGACGCATGAAAACTTTGCGACTATGGGGTATTTTCGTGCAGTGTCTTTGCCTGAACCTGAGCAACATGCGCAGAGTGCGAAACGGCCCGCATCAACGACTCCTGAGCCGGAACAACCGTGGTACAAAAAGTTATTTGGCGGAGCATCAGCCGCAGCACCAGCAGTGGCCGCGCCTGTCGCGGCCAGCACAGTATTTCCATCAGGTTCGGCAGCGCTTGAGTGGGTTGGTGGGCGTTTCATTACGGCGGGCTCATGGGCTGTTCGCGCCGTGGTTCCGTTTGGTGAAATTGCCGCTGCCGGTGCGGGAGCGCCGATTGCGGTGGCTCTTATCGGTATGATGCCTCGAACGCTTAATAGCGGAGAGCAGGATTTCATTAACCAGATGAGACTAGCTCAGCTGGCAGAGTCTGGAGGTAAAGCGCCAACGCGGGTGCGTTTTCGTTGGGAGGATGATGGTCACGGGCGCTTATCTCCGAAAGGCTATCACACGCCAACGGAAAGCGGTTTATCCGAAGTACCTGTGCGTGAGATGGTGCTTAACACACTGACTGGGCTGTATGAGTTTACGACAGAGGGTGAAAAGCCGGTCACGATTTACTGGAACCCTGACAAGTTAGAGCTAGATATTCCCTCGAATACAGGGCATCAGGATAGTCCAAGCTTACCATCGTCTATAACGGTACTGCCGATACCGGAGAAGGTCGGAAGCGATATCGAGAGTTATCCCGCGCCGTCTGAGGGGGATTTTGAGGACTACATCCTTGTTTTCCTCGGGACGGATATGCCTCCGATTTATATCTACCTGAGTAAGCCACCGGTAGAGTTTTTGGAGGTGGAGCTATACAGTGACTTTAAACGTCGATCGCGACAGGGGAAATATGAGGCTGACCATATGCCATCGAGAGCGGCGGTTGAGCTTTATTATGAAATTAATTATCCAGAATTAAGTGAAGTTGAAATTAAAGCTCTCTCTGAGAAGGTTGCTTCAATAGTAATACCGAAAGAAGTTCATCAAAAAATTAGTGAGACTTATGGTGGCCGCAATACACGTAACGATGCAGCTCAGGTCAAACAGGATGCTTTGGATCTGCGGGCTGCAGTGGATCGTAATCTGGATGCTATCAAGCCGGCATTGAAAGAGAATGGTGCGACCGATGCCCAGATAGAGACGGCAAGGACTAAAATGCATAAATTGAACGACAGCATGGGGTTGTACAAATGACTGTGAATGTTGAAGCTTTGATAAATAGCTTAGGGAAGGGATACCAAGAAATTTTAGATGCAGGCTTAATTACTTATAAAACGGTACCAAAAGGGGCTCCCGGATCCCCAAAATTAAGTTTAGATATGGCTAAGGAAGGGCTATTTTTATCGTTTAAACGTGATGGGAAAATCCTTAAAGAAATTACATTAAATATCCAAAATGAACAGGTAAAGGGGTGGGTTTTTCCTAATGAATTACCTTCTCCGCTTCAAACCAAAATGTCTCGCCAGTGGATTCATGAGACATTTGGGGTGCCGGATAAAGCTGTACCTCCCAAGGTAGTTGCTACTTTGGTTTTTGGTTGGGTTGAGAGATTTACCATCGAAGGATTCCATATTCCTCTTACTATGCGGGTAGGCTATAGCATTAACGAAATGGTGAAAGACGTAACTTTCTTACCAACGTCAGAATTACGCTGGTAGGTTTGCTATGGTGCTCCAGTCGGCTTGTAGGGCTGGAGCACTTACTAAGGTGCTTATAGTATGGATTTGTCGGTGTAAATTTGAGATGGCAAAGCCGTTATTCCGCCACGCTTGATAAGTTCGCTTGTTCAATCACTCCGGCTCTAACTTTGAAATTACCTTGGATTTTCACGGTCGAGGATTTTTTAAAAGCATCAAATAAAATGGCAACCTCTTGAGGTTCAACAAAGCTCAGATCCACGTATACAATAAAACTTGCTTCGTTCCCCACCTGATGATAGGTAACCAGTATTTTAAAATGGGGCAAAAATGGGGCAAAAATTTGTCTCGAGTGGGCAGGCTCCTACAAAACTGACTCAATACTGTATAGACGTATTGAGCTATGCGTGAGGATACACAGATGGTTGAGGCGATAATTTAAGAACTGACCGTGATAGGTAGGTTAACTTTTGTATAAAAATAAATGGATATGATGAAGATAAATGAGTACATAAATGTGTACTTTATTTGTTTTTAATTTAATTTTTTATTCATATAAAACAATTGATTGTTGGCCTTGTTCGCTATATCCATTTAACTAAGAGGACATCGGGCGCCATTATACGCACTTTTATCAATAGGATAAGGGCTAGATTCATCGTTAGCTCATTTTATCTGCATTTTGCCGCTCTCTGCGGAATAATTAGACAATTTGTATGGCGATGAGGGGAAGGAGAGCTGGGGCTTATCTCCCACCGTTATACGATGTGTATGACATAAATTGTTTTATTTTTGATCTGAAGTAATAAAAAATATACCAATGGTATCATCATGATACCTCCAAAAACGGCGGTACATTATTATTTGCATAACTACATGTAAGAACTAATTGGGTGGTCTATGGATAGTGCTATCTCATTTTTACGTACAGCCTTATGCAGTAGCTCGCAAATTGAAAAAGCGATGCAGGCATTCATTCATGCCATCCCTCATGGTTTTTGCTGTGATGGGATTTTCCTTAACTACTATCGCCACGATATTCGAAGCATACAGTTTATTGCATTAGCGACTCATAAAGCCGCTCGGCTTAAGCGAGATCTTATCTCTATCCCCGATTACATTGCTGAGCAGTTTGAGCAGCGACAGGATGTTGAGGTTCAACTTATCAACGATCTTAAACAGGATGTGTTAACCGAATATGTCGTTGAGCGCGGATTTAGAAATATAAAATCTGTTATTCTAATGCGTATGTCACTCGATGGGATGCGTTTAGGCGCGATTGGTTTTTTCAGTTATCAGCCACAAGCCTATTCTGCTGAACATGTGGCATTGATTGAGGCCGTGCGCGGTGAATTCTCGTTACTTTCGTTTATCACACTTTCTCAGCATAATCTTTTAGAACCCAGCGATAAGCGTACGAGCGTCCCTTCTTTAGAAACTGTCCCTCCCTTACTGACTGATGACCCCTTTGTTGTCAGCTCAAATAATACCGCTCTCTCGGCGCTTTATGCGTCTTTAAAAACATTGGCAAACAGTCAGTCACCTATTTTGATCTTTGGTGAACGCGGTGTGGGTAAAAAAAGTGTCGCTTCGTATATACGTGAAATAGCTAATCAGAAGGGCATATATGGGATCCTTGATGTAAAGAACCATCAGTTGATCTATGTGTCCCCTGAGTTAGGAATACAAGAGAGTATTGTTCTTAACTGGGATGAAAGCCTAGATATAAAATATTTTCTTCCTTTACATGGCGGTTTTTTATTGGTTTACGAACTGTTTTCTTTGCCCGAAAATTGGCAGGTTTTTATTCTGGAACTTATGAGTCGATACCCTGATTTCTGCCGTATTAAGATTATAGCTATTCAAAGCCAAACTTATGAGGATGACGAAGAGCAGACTCAACAGTATTTATTCAGTCAGTTTCACCATCAGATTCTTTGCTTAATGGTTGTCATCCCCCCGCTACGATGTCGTTATCAAGACATTCCATTACTGTTAACTCACTATTTGTCATTGCGATTTACTTCTGACGGTATTAATAAAATACCACGTTTAAGTCCAGAGGCAACGCAGGTGTTATGGGAATATCATTGGCCGGGGAATATAAGTGAGCTTATTCATCTTGTTGAATCATCAGAATTCTTTCAGCAAGGAAGCGAATTAATGTTCACTATGCCGAGAGTAAAAAAACAGAATAATATATTACCTCTTGATGAAGCCATGCGTGAGCATATTGTTAAAGCACTACGTCAGAGTAATGGCAGAATATCTGGAAAAAATGGAGCTGCGGAAATATTAGGCGTTAATAGCAATACATTATATAGCAAGATGAAAAAATTAGGGGTCTTTACTCGATAATCCAATAGGTAGTTATTTTAGAAATAAAGAAGCCAAAATGTATCATTTTGGCTTCTCATTGTTTACCTAAGACTACGTGGTTTATAACCTATTTTTCTTTCCGACTGCGATGAAAACCATCAATCATACCTTTAACCAGTGAGGTTAAGGTATGGCCTGTGGTGCAGAGATAAAGATGTATCGGGATAAACATGACCATAACCAGCGCCAGCGCATAGTGCAAATATGCAATAACCTGTTTCCCAGGCCAAGCTAATATTTTATTCGGTGAATAGCTTGGGAAGAGCATGAATAAGCCAGTTACAATAAATAAAGGGAAAATAATAAACATAATCCCAATGTAGCCTAGTTGCTGCAAAATATTAAACTTACTCTGTTGACTCGCATGCTCTGGGTGTGGCTCTGAAAGAAAAATACCCAACAAGTAATAGCGTGTTTGTCGATAAATTCGGGTAAGTATCCCTTGCCAATGAATGCGGTAATGCTGGCCATTTCCTGAAAGTATCGTAGCAATAAATAGGCACCAAATGATGCAGAGCGTGAGCCCAGCAATATTATGAATATTGACCCAAATAGGGAATCCTTTTGCTACAAAGTGCATTGCGATGCCGCTTATCAGCAAAATAATACAGCACAAAGCATTGAGCCAATGCCAGCAACGAACCAACAGAGTATAAAGATAGACCTTGTCTTCTTCGGCCATTTCATCGCTATGGGGTGATAATTTTTTTGCAATGATGCGCCCTAGTCCGTGGCATATCAGCAGGCTTAATAAACCGACTAACGCGTAAACATAAGGTTTATCCCAATGACTACTGCCGTTGTTGCCAATCATGTAGGTGTTATTGAATAGTGTCCCTTGAACAATTTTTACCGGTTCTGCTTTTGTGCCGGCTTTATTTAGGGCAGCCAGTTTTTTTCGTATCTCAGCGTCATTAAACCAGCCTTTGCCAAGTAAGCTTCCCGCCGTGGAGGCAAACAGAGGTAAGGCGGTTTTTTGCCGAGCGGCGAGTAGGGAAGAGTCACTATGGCATTGTTTGCAGGTAACCATTTCAGATGCAGGCAAGATTTTGTGTAAAGTACTATCGTCGGCCGCAACGTGGCAGTCTATACAGCGCAAGCTGGCTAAATGCTGTTCAGGGTAAGGGAGCATGCTGTGTGCCAAATCCTGATCGGTAGAGGATTTCCCTTTGGCTAGCTGGGTATAAACGTTCGCTCTCGAATGGCAGTTGATACATGATTGATTACTTTTAGCGATCTGCGTGCTATTGGGGTAAGAGATCTCCCCGCTGTGCATGGTATGTGCGTTGTGGCATGCCGAACAGGAAAACTGCCCTTGTTCAATTTTTTGTTGGTGCACGCTCGCATTTTCGGCGGCGATGGTGTCATGTAAAACGAGCGCATGGCAGTTTTCGCAGCCCGTATCTTGTTGCGGTGCTAATTGATGCGGTGTGACATCAAAGCCCTGAGTGTTTGGTGCGCTTCGATGACAAGCAATGCAGGGGAGCCCACCATGAACGCTTTCTTGGTAGTCAGTGCTGGAAAGTAATAATTTGCCGTGTGGTTTAGACGTGACAATGCTGTGAATATCCGTATCAGCATGGCAGTTCAGACACGATTGGTTTAATTGAGTCACCGTGGTCGAAAGTGAAGGTGTTGTTTCAGCCCAGACATACATTTGTGAAAATATGAGTATCGCGAAAAGCAGACATCGCTTTATCTGATTTTTCAAAGATAAATGGGTCATGGCGATCCCTTAAGGTTTCATGTTGGGGTATTTAAAAAGATGGCAGCTGTTGCAATAAATCTCTGAGGGCTTGTGCTCGTTATGGCACATGGTGCAAGAAGCATCTTTACCATAGTGCATGGAGTCATGCGGGTTAGGCTCCGCATTTTTATCTTTGGGATCGGGCGTGGTTAGCGCCGCTATTTGATCGCGTGAGCCGTGACAATTAAGGCAATTATTGTCATCTGGAGCAGAAACGGGTGTTTTCGTGCCGTGGCACAGTTGGCATGAATTGTCTTTTCCCATTGCTTCTAGCGTTTGATGATAGGGTTTGGCATGCATGCTGTTGAGCTTGTTGTGAAAGAGCGTTTCCGCATCAGACGCGTTGCAGTTTTGGCTTAGGCAACCCATTACCATAGTGATGAAGATTAAAAGTATTTTCGTCATTTTAGACATCCTTGTCGTTGGCTAGGAAATCATTGCTTGGGTTTGCTGAACCGGCGCTTGCACCTGCAATACGACCAAAAACCAAACAGTCAGCAACGGCACAGCTGCCTAATCGGCTGCCTCCGTGCGAGCCGGCGGTTGCTTCTCCTGCCGCATAGAGTCCCTGAATAGGGGCGCTGTCGGCTGCGTTCAATACCTCCGCCTTTACGTTTATTTTGACGCCGCCCATGACATAGTGAACTTTTGGCCAAACTCTAACAGCGACAAAAGGCCCGGGAGCTAATAGGACTGCACGGCTGACGTCCTTATTCATGCGGTCGCCGCCTTTGCGTTCCACCGCTGCGTTATATTCGTCAACTTCTGCCTGCAGCGTGGCGTAGGGCATGGCAAAGTGGTCTGCTAATTGTTGCAACGTATCAAATTGCCAAGCGACATTGTAATGCAGCGCATGTACTAGGCTTTGGGCCTGTTTGGCACCTTCTAAGGTGGTAAAACAGATCGGATAGAGAGGATTTCCCTCTTTATCTACTTGAGCCAAAATGCCATCTTCGCGCTCTTTACGATCCGCCAATTCGTTAGTAAAGCGTTTGGCGGTTCGTGGGTTAACCATAATCCCGTTGGGGAATCCTGAAATGGTGTTGAACTGAGATACGTAGCCAAACCCCTTTTCGTCAGGTGATGACCACGGGCCGAGTTGGATCAGATCAAGCTGAACAGGAGTTGCGCCAATACGTAACATTTGCACCAGACATTCAGCGGTCGCACCTGGGTGGTTAGTGGAATCGACGCGCTCATCCAGCCGCGGATTTTGCATTTTTCTAAAGCGTAAATCGTTTGAGAAACCGCCAGAGCACATCACCACGCCGTAACGAGCGCCATAGTGGCGAACGTCCCCACTGCTTTCATCTGGGAATCGATAGCCGTCACGTACCGTGATACCGATGACCCTGCCTTGCGCATTTTGATTAAATCCCAGTAACTTGCAGCGTGTAAGAAATACCACTCCTAAGGTCATGGCTGAGTGCTTTAATGGCATCACAATTCCTGCACCGGAACTTTCTACCGTTTGCAGTGTTCTTGGGACAGAGTGCCCGCCAAAGTGTTGTACAAAGGGCTTATAGACCACGCCATGTTGCAACGTAAACTCGTAGGCTGCGGTGGTGTTATTAACCAGAATCATGAGTTGTTCTTTGTCGTTGAGCCCACGACCTGCTTTCAGCATGTCTTTGTACATAAGTTCTGGTGAATCGCTGATGCCTTCTTTTTGCTGCAGCGGGGAGTTAGCCACGGCGACTGCGCCGCCGTTAATGGCAGAGTTGCCTCCACATACAGGCATTTTATCAATGACTAAAACGGTTCGACCAAGTTTGACAGCCTCAAGCGCTGCTGCCAGTCCGGCAAAGCCACTGCCAACGACGATAACGTCATAAACGCGGTGATAACGGATGCTTTCTTCATTGCTACACGTGTTTGGCGCTGCATTGGCAGAATGGGAAAAAGCCGCAAAAGCGGCTCCGGTCGTCAACAGCGTCCCTTTAGCAATGAAGGCCCGGCGAGAGTTGTTGATTTTATTATTCATTGTGCCCCCAGCGATTCAGCGGTAGCGCAGGATATGCTGCCAATAGGCGAGATGAGTTTTCGATGTCATCGCTGTAAATTCGATCTTTATCTACGAACTTTACTTTTCCACGGTAGGCTGAATAGAGCTTATTGGTTTGTTCACCGAGTTTGAGGTCAGGGTTTTTATGCTTGCGTAAGTCGATGGCTTGGCTAGCATGCAACAGCTCAAGGCCGTAGATATAGCGTGTATCTTCTGCAATTTGCGTGAGTCTGGTTGAAGCCAGCTGGTTGTTGGTATAGGTGTCTTCTATGCTGCCCGCCATTGGCTGACCGTCTAAGGATACTGGGTTGATCAGTGAGTGAATGTCGGTAAGCATAGCTATCTGTGGTTTCTGAATAGCGCCAAAAGCGTGACCGTTATTCTCTTCTGCAGCCAGAAAACGGCTCAGACCAGTAAAATGATCGTCAGAGAGGTGCAGCGTTCTTTGCACGCTATTATGAGCTAAGTGCCCCACGGCGACGGATAGGTTTTGGATAGCCAGCGTTAGTGGGAGGGGCTCAAAGTTAGACGTTGGGAAGATTGCGCCACTGACTTTGCCTTCCTGAACGTAGTATTGTGCAACCTGACTATTATCTATCAACGACTTATCAGCATTGACGATGACCGCAGGGTTATCATCTGAGCTGTTCATCTGGATGGATAGCATCTGATAGGCTTCGGCCCACTCTTTGCGCGCTTCATTGAGAACAAATACCGTGGTTCGATAGGAGAGAGGGTCTTGTAACGCGCGACCATCTTGGTGCTGCCAAAGGTACGAGCCTTTTAATGCAGAACGTATCGATTTCGCTGTGTCCTGCACGCCAGGGAATGGGCGCACGCTCAGGCTTTGTTCCAGAAAGGGAGCAACGTTGCCGTTGAGACCTTCCAGAGAGAGTCCAAAGAGTTCGGGGGTGACATTAATTATCTGTTGGGTCGCGAGTAGGGCCTGTGCAGAGTAGGCCGCAGAAATGGCGTTGGTTGATAAAATTGATAGTGCATCTTTGCCGATAGGTTCTAATTTTGTTATTCCAGCTTGTTGTAAGGCGCTAGCGGCATCCTGCTCGTGGCCGTTTACATGAACACGCCACTCTCCCATCATGACGTCGCCGATATGAGAGGCAAGGGTAATGTCAGCTTCTCCTACGGTTCCCCGTGAAGGGACGACGGGAGTAATATGTTTATTGAGCAACTGTTGGTACAGTGTGGCTACCTGTGGCTGTGCCCCGGTTTTTCCTACCAGTAAGGTATTCAAGCGGATCACCATCGCCATGCGCACCAGTGCGTCCGGCATAGCAGGGCCAATACCTGCGCCGTGGGCGCGTAATGCGTTAATATTGAATGCTTTTGATGCTGCGATGGCTTCAGGGGTGAGTTTGCCGTGGGTATCAAACAGCGATTTGTCTTTATTTAATCCAACGCCTACGGTTAAGCCATAAACGGGAATGCCTTTACCGGCTGCCGCCATTAATAAATGGTTTGCGTCCTCAACTTTCTTCATTGCCGCAGGGGCAATTTTTACCTCTGCATTTGCATAGGCGATGTTCCATACATCGTCTAGCGTAAGTGTTTGCCCATCTAACGTAATCCCTGAGTTGGCTGACCATGCCGCTGGTGAAGCAAGTAGTGCCGCAGACGTAAGTGCTAATATCGATTTTTTCATTATGATTTTCCTATCATGATTCTCCTGTTGGAATCGCAAAATCATAAAGGGCAATGGCGGGCAAAAAATTTGAATTACGCTCAGCATTTTTTGTGTCATTTTTTGATATATCAAAAATTAACGCAAAAATTGACCTATGGCAGATTAAGGCTTACGTGGGGAGATAAATATGGCGATGCAACTTATGTTTTGACGGCGTGTGGTTATTGATTTGAACCACAATTTTACCTCTATGTAGGTACGTTTCGCACAGGCTGCGGGGTACGAGCTGTTATAGGCTTATGATATGATGTGCTATCTCGATTTTAGGAATACATTCTTCGATGCTGAATATCTCCCTACTAACCTGTAGCCGTGACGAGCGAGTGCTGTTTAGCCAGCTTAGTTTTCAGGTTAATCCGGGTGAAATGGTGCAAATTGAAGGCCCTAATGGGGCAGGAAAGACCACGTTGCTGCGGATGATTGCCGGGCTGTCTCAACCGGAAAGTGGCGATATTCAGTGGCAACAAAAATCTATTCGTAAACAGCGCGAAGAGTATCAACAGCAGATGATTTATCTTGGTCATCAGGCCGGGGTGAAATCGGTGTTAACACCGTTTGAAAACCTCGCGTTCTACCAAGAAATGCAGGGCGATAATAATCAAGATGCGATTTGGGACGCACTGGCTCAGGTTGATCTTATTGGCTATGAAGACGTTCCCGTTGCTCAGCTTTCTGCCGGGCAACAGCGCCGAGTTGCGCTGGCGCGGCTTTGGCTGAGCAACGCAAAACTCTGGATCCTAGACGAACCGCTTACCGCCATTGATAAATCTGGCGTTGCCAAGTTGATCGCATTGTTTGAGCAACACACGCGGTCGGGAGGCATTATTTTGCTGACCACGCATCAGGATTTGGATTATCGCATGCGTAAATTGCGCCTAAGCGGAGAGGAAACGGCACGATGATCATGACCGTTTTGCGCCGCGAGCTGAAAATTGCTTTTCGCAACGGCGCTGAAATTATCAACCCGCTGTGGTTCTTTTTGATCGTCATTACGCTCTTCCCATTAAGTATCGGCCCTGAACCCCAGCTGTTGGCGCGTATCGCACCCGGCGTGGTTTGGGTCGCGGCTCTGCTGGCGGCGTTACTATCGCTCGAGAGATTATTCAAAGACGATTATCTGGATGGCACGCTAGAGCAACTGATGCTCACCCCGTCGCCGCTGGCGTTAACGGTGTTGGCAAAAGTCTTTGCGCACTGGTTGGTGACCGGATTGCCGCTGCTTATCCTTTCTCCGTTAGTGGCGCTATTACTCTCTTTTGACATGGCAACGTGGTGGGCGGTGGCATTAACGCTGTTACTGGGTACGCCTACCTTGAGCTTTATTGGCTCGATTGGCGTTGCATTAACGGTTGGGTTACGCAAAGGCGGCGTTTTGCTGAGTTTGTTGGTGCTGCCGCTTTATATACCTATCCTTATTTTTGCGACGTCTGCGATTGATGCGGCTTCGATGGGGATGCCTATCGGTGGGTATTTAGCCATCTTGGGGGCGATGCTGGCGGGAAGTATCACGCTGTCGCCTTTTGCCGCGGCAGCCGCGCTTCGCGTTAGCGTGCAATAGCCCATTCGGTAAAGCCGAATTCAGCTATTTACAAAACCTTTTTGTTTGTCGCTAGCAACATGCGTCAAACTAACAATTAAAGATGTATGGCGGTATCAAAGTAGATTGTCTGAAAAGAGCCTGCAAGCAGTAGAAGACAGCGCCTTTTTGTGGGGTTTCGGCAGTGACGCCGAGACAATAATTTTTCGTTTTGTGAGCATAAATCTCAATGTGGAAATGGCTTCATCAGCTTGCCAAGCCTGAGCGGCTTTATCATCTTTGCGGTAAGTTCGTCCCGTGGCTTGGATTAGCCGGGGCGGTATGCCTGTTAGTCGGTTGGATCTGGGGTTTTGGCTATGCGCCGTCAGATTATCAGCAGGGCAACAGCTATCGCATCATGTACATCCATGTGCCAGCGGCTATCTGGTCGATGGGGATCTATGCCTCGATGGCGATTGCGGCGTTCATCGGTTTGGTCTGGCAGATGAAAATGTCCGATCTGGTGAGTGCAGCCATGGCACCGGTTGGCGCGGTGTTTACCTTTATTGCGCTGGCGACAGGATCGGCTTGGGGTAAGCCGATGTGGGGAACGTGGTGGGTTTGGGATGCTCGTTTAACCTCCGAACTGGTGCTGCTGTTCCTCTATTTAGGCGCCATTGCGTTGTATAACGCCTTTGACGATCGCCGCACTGCCGGTCGTGCCGCCGGCATTCTGGTGCTGGTTGGCGTGGTCAATCTGCCGATTATTCATTTCTCCGTTGAGTGGTGGAATACCCTGCATCAGGGTTCGACCAATATGCAAAATACCATTGATCCCAGCATGCGCTATCCGCTGCGTTGGGCAATCTTTGGTTACCTGTTTTTCTTTATCACCTTAACGTTGATGCGTTTACGTAATTTAATTTTACTGCAAGAGCGTCGGCGTCCTTGGGTGAATGCGTTAGTGAACCCTCGCCTAAAAAATCAGCCTAAGGAGCGTTCCTGATGAGTCCTGCATTTTCCTCTTGGCAAGATTTCTTCGCGATGGGCGGTTATGCCTTTTACGTTTGGCTTTCTGTTGCCGCAACGCTTATCCCATTACTTTTATTGGTTTGCCATACCCAGTGGCAACGCCGCCAAATTTTGACTGAAGTTCGCCGCCATCAGGCGCGCGAACAGCGAATTAAACAAGCGCAGGGTCAGCAGCGCGCTTCGTCAGCTTCACAAGGAGAGCAATCATCATGAACCCACGTCGTAAGAGTCGCCTCTATCTGGCCATTGTCGTTTTACTCGGCTTAGCAGTGACGATCACTCTGGTGCTTTATGCATTGCGCTCGAATATTGACCTGTTTTATACCCCGACGGAAATCCTGCAGGGTAAAGGTGAAAATCATGAGAAGCCTGAAGTGGGCCAGCGTTTGCGTATTGGCGGCATGGTGATGCCTGGTTCGGTGAAGCGCGATCAGCAAAGCCTGAAAGTCTCATTTAAAATCTACGATGCGCATGGCGCTATTG
Source organism: Hafnia alvei (assembly GCF_964063325.1). NCBI lineage: Bacteria > Pseudomonadati > Pseudomonadota > Gammaproteobacteria > Enterobacterales > Hafniaceae > Hafnia > Hafnia alvei. The sequence continues at coordinate 3,191,573 of NZ_OZ061315.1, read as the reverse complement.
GTGTGACCTACGAAGGCATCTTGCCGGACTTGTTCCGTGAAGGGCAGGGCGTGGTTGCACAAGGCGTGATGGGCGAAGACAACGTGGTGCACGCCAAAGAAGTATTGGCAAAACACGATGAAAAATATACGCCACCTGAGGTAAAAGAAGCGATGGAGCAAAACCATAATCGCCCAGCTGATTCTTATCAGCAGAATAGTGGCAATGCGAATGCGGGGAGCCCGCAGTCATGATCCCTGAAATTGGCAATTTCCTGCTATCGCTCTCATTAGCGCTTTCCGTATTGCTGAGCATTTATCCGCTATGGGGTGCTGCGCGGCAAGACGTGCGTATGATGTCGGTGGCGCGGCCATTGACCTATGGCCTGTTCTTTAGCATCGCGATTTCATTTGGTTGTTTGGTGTATGCCTTTATTACCAACGACTTTACGGTTTCCTATGTGGCGGCAAACTCAAATACCCAGCTTCCGGTCTATTACCGCATCGCGGCAACCTGGGGCGCACATGAGGGATCGCTTCTTCTCTGGGTGCTGTTGTTAAGCTGTTGGACGCTGGCCGTGGCGCTATTTAGCCGCAGCATGCCGCAGGACTCAGTGGCACGCGTGCTGTCAGTGATGGGGATGATTAACGTCGGCTTCCTGCTGTTCATTATTCTCACCTCCAATCCCTTCACGCGTACGCTACCGAACTTTCCTATTGACGGCAGCGATCTGAATCCGCTGTTGCAGGATATTGGCCTGATTTTCCATCCTCCGTTGCTGTATATGGGCTACGTTGGATTCTCGGTCGCCTTTGCATTCTCCATTGCTTCACTGATGGCAGGGCGTTTAGATACCGCATGGGCGCGCTGGTCACGTCCGTGGACGATGGCAGCCTGGATTTTCCTCACCATGGGCATTGTTTTAGGTTCTGCGTGGGCCTATTACGAACTGGGATGGGGCGGCTGGTGGTTCTGGGACCCGGTAGAAAATGCCTCTTTTATGCCATGGCTGGCGGGTACGGCGCTGCTGCACTCGTTGGCAGTAACCGAAAAACGCGGGACCTTCAAAGCGTGGACGGTACTGTTGGCCATCACCGCGTTTTCGCTGTGTCTGTTGGGGACGTTCCTTGTGCGTTCCGGCGTATTAGTTTCCGTGCACTCTTTCGCTTCCGATCCGGCGCGTGGGATGTTCATTCTGGCCTATCTGGTGATCGTTATCGGTGGCTCACTGCTGCTGTATGCGGTGAAAGGTGCTCAGGTGCGCAGCCGTACGCAGCATGAGGTGTTTTCACGCGAAACCTTCTTGCTAGGAAACAACGTGCTGTTAGTTGCCGCCATGCTGGTGGTGCTGTTAGGGACGCTGTTGCCGCTGGTACATAAACAGCTTGGCTTGGGCAGTATTTCCATCGGTGAGCCTTTCTTTAACTCGATGTTTACTTGGCTGATGGCGCCGTTCGCGCTGCTGTTGGGCGTTGGACCGTTGGTGCGCTGGCGTCGTGATGAACCGGCTAAGTTCTGGAAACGTTTGTTGGTTGCGATGGTTGTGACCGTGATCCTTTCCGTGCTGCTGCCTTGGCTGATGCAGGACCGCGTTGAAGGTATGACGGTAGTGGGTCTGCTGATGGCATTCTGGGTCGTGATCCTTACGCTGATGGAATTGCACGAGCGCGCTACGCATCGCTACGGTTTCTGGAAGGGGTTGACCAAGCTGCCTCGCAGCCACTGGGGCATGGTGTTAGGTCATTTAGGCGTTGCCGTGACGGTGATCGGTATCGCTTTCAGTCAAAGCTACAGCATCGAGCGCGATGTGCGCATGAAATCCGGCGATAGCGTAGATATTCATAATTATCACTTCGTGTTCCGCGATGTGCATGACATCAAAGGCCCGAACTATACCGGCGGCGTGGGCATCATTGATGTTACGCGCGACGGCAAGCCAGAAGCCACGCTGCGTGCAGAAAAGCGCTATTACGCAACTGCGCGTAGCATGATGACCGAAGCGGCCATTGACGGCGGTTTAACGCGCGATCTGTATGCGGCCTTGGGTGAAGAACTCGATGACGGCGCGTGGGCTGTACGTCTTTATTACAAGCCTTTTGTGCGCTGGATTTGGTACGGCGGCGTGCTGATGGCGATCGGCGGCGTGTTATGCATGCTCGATCCGCGCTATCGCTCAAGCCGTAAAGAAAAGGCAGAACCAGAGAAAGCGGAGAAAACAGCATGAATCGCAAGCTGCTCTTTATCCCGTTAGTGTTATTTATGCTGCTGGTGCTGGCGTTTGTTATCCAGCTACAGCGCAACGCGGGTGGGGAAGATCCCACCATGCTGGAATCTGCGCTGATTGGTAAACCCGTTCCTGAATTCAAGTTAGAATCGCTGGATCAGCCGGGTAAAACCTTTGACCAAAGCGTGCTGCACGATGGTAAACCCATGTTGCTGAACGTGTGGGCGACATGGTGCCCAACCTGCTATGCCGAGCATCAGTATCTGAATAAGCTGGCGGCGAAAGGGATCCGCGTCGTTGGGCTTAACTATAAAGACGATCGCCAGAAAGCGGTCAAATGGCTGAATGATTTGGGAAATCCCTATGCGCTAAGCCTGTATGACGGCGACGGCATGCTGGGGTTGGATCTCGGCGTTTATGGCGCTCCTGAGACTTTCCTGATCGATGGCAACGGTATCATTCGCTACCGCCATGCGGGCGATCTCAACGATCGCGTATGGCAACAAGAGATCGAGCCTTTATATCGCCAATATGAAGGAGCTAAATAATGCGAATGCTACGATTTGCTAGCGCACTGGCGGGCATTATGCTTTCGGTAAGCGCGTGGGCGGCCATTGATACCTATAGCTTCAAAAGCGTGGAACAAGAGCAGCAGTATCGCGAGTTAACCGAACAGCTGCGCTGTCCAAAATGCCAGAACAACAGCATCGCTGATTCTAACGCTATCATCGCCTCCGATATGCGTCAGAAAGTATATGAATTGATGGAAAAGGGCTATACCAACAAGCAGATCACCGAGTATATGGTGGCGCGCTATGGCAATTTCGTTACCTATGAGCCGCCGCTAACTGCAGCGACCATTATTCTTTGGGCAGGCCCTGCGCTGTTTGTGTTACTGGGCGCTATCGTGGTGATTACCCGAGCACGCCGCCGCCGTCCTAACGAGCCTGAGGTTTCTAGCCGTGAAACGCTCAGCGAAGCCGAGAAACAACGTTTAAACCAGCTACTTAACGACAGCGACAGGGAACATTGATAATGGCATTTTGGTTGATAGTTTTAGTATTGTTGATTATCGCTGCTGCATTATTGCTGGTTCCAGTGCTACGTCAGCCTCAGCGAGATCTACCGGAAGATCGCGATCGCCTTAATACGCGTTTTTACCATCAGCGTTTGAAGGAGCTTGAGCAAGACGAAGAACAGGGCGTGGTGGCTGAACGTCAGGTGATGATTGAAGAACTGCAGCAAAATCTGCTGTCTGATGTTCCTGATGCGCAGGCGGAGAGAGCTGAACCGTTAAACCGTTGGGTTTTACTGCCGGGCGTGGTTATTTTGGTGCTAATTTCCGTTGGTTTTTATCTTAAAACCGGCGGTCTGGCGCAGGTTCAGGGCTGGAATTTGGTGATGAGCGAAATGCCTTCCCTGCGTGAGCGCGTGATGAATGAAGATAAGCAGCCGCTAACTATGGAAGAGATTGCACGTTTGGGATTAGGTCTTCGCACCGAGCTGCAAACCGATCCGCGTAACGTGGCTGACTGGGTGATGTTAGGCCGTATCGGTATGGCGCTGAATAACGCGACGACCGCGACACAGGCGTTTTCCCATGCTTATCAATTAGCGCCGAATGAGCCGGAAGTCGCATTGGGCTATGCAGAAGTGCTCACTCGCTCCAACGATCCTGAAGACAATAAGCAAGCTGCTGATATGCTGGGCAACATGATGGCGCGCAACCATCAAGATGTGCGAGTGCTTAGCCTGCTCGCCTTCAATGCTTTCGAGCAGGGTGACTATAAGAAAGCAATCGGTGCGTGGGAGATGATGCTGCGCGTGTTGCCGGAAAATGATAGCCGTCGCGAAGTATTAAAGCGCAGTATTGAGCAAGCCAAAGCGCAGTCTGGAGAGGATAATACGCAGCTGAGTGTTACGATTAATCTGTCACCGGATGTCGAACGCCAATTACCGCCAACGGCGGTGCTGGTTGTTTCGGTAACCGATGGCGTCGCGCCAATTCCTGTTGCGGTTAAACAGCTGCCTTTGGGGCATTTCCCGGTGAAGGTATCGCTATCCGATGCTAACGCTATGATGCCAGAGCGTTTGCTTTCGGCACAAAAGCAGGTGAAGGTGCGTGCGCGGATCTCTCGAGACGGTTTAGCCAATCCACAGCCGGGCGACTGGTTCGGTGAAAGTGCGGTTATGCCCTATAATAAAGAGAGTCAGATTAGCTTACAGATTGATCATCAAGTACCATAAATCGTCTGTTGCAAAGACCTAAGCATCAGGGCATAAGAACGATCAGAATAAAATATGAGGATCGCTGAGGGCAGCGTTAATTTTCAGCCTGTTATCAGCGGTCCCTTTTCATGGAGAAGATATGAAACTTCGGCTGACAGGAGTGGCTCTGGCAAGCGTATTGCTGGCTGGGTGTGCGTCTAACTCATCAAAACCAGAAGCTCAGGGGCGATCTGACCCGTTAGAGGGTTTTAACCGCGCGATGTTTAGCGTGAACTACGACTATCTGGATCCGTACGTACTGCGTCCTGTCGCCGTCGCTTGGCGAGACTATGTGCCCGTACCTGCACGAACCGGTATCTCGAACTTCACGAGCAACCTCGAAGAACCTGCCAGCATGGTGAACAGCTTCCTTGAGGGCAAGGTTTACGATGGCTTCGTGCACTTTAACCGTTTCTTCCTGAATACCATCTTAGGTATGGGTGGCTTCATTGACGTTGCCACGATGGCGAATCCTAAGTTAGCGAAGCAGGAACCACACCGTTTTGGTAGCACGCTAGGCTATTACGACGTGCCTTATGGCCCGTATGTTGTGCTTCCGGGTTACGGCAGCGTGACGCCGCGCCAGGATGGCGGCGACTACGTTGACTATCTGTATCCAACGCTAAGCTGGCTGACATTCTGGATGTCTGCGGGTAAATGGATGATTGAAGGTATCGAAACACGTGCACAGCTGCTGGATTCTGATGGCCTGCTGAAAAACTCTTCGGATCCTTATCTGTTTATGCGTGAAGCCTATTTCCAGCGCTACGATTTCTTGGCAACCGGCGGTCAGTTAACTGCGCCAGTCAATCCGAATGCGGCTGTGATTCAGGATGAATTGAAAGATATCGATTCAAACTGATGCTGAGCTTGATGTGAAAAAAGCGCCTAAGGGCGCTTTTTTTGTGTCTGAAGTTTGTGTTACGCCTAATAAAAACGCGGCCAGAAGGGTAATGCTGGTTACTTAAGCATGATTTTAGGGGAAGTACACCGATGGGGTCGTAGCAGCTTTCGCTGCCGGAGTGCCCCGCGGTGTACTAGCCCCGTGTATCTCGATCTCTTAAACGCTCGGCATTATCCAGAAGGGCGCTTTTAGATAGCGATGCGTTTTAAAATTAGAACGCGTAGTTGAAGTTAGCACCGTACAGCCATGCTTTACCTTCAGACTTGAACTCGTATGGACCTTCATTGATGGTCACTTTCGAGCCGTGCATATAGGAAATACCTACGTCAACAGAAGCGTCTTTGTTGAACGCATAGCTGGTACCCGCACTGATCCATGCACGATCCTGATCGGGAATCGAGATAGAACGAGTGCCGGCTGGTACTGGGCTATCATCGAATGCGATACCGGTACGGAAGGTCCAGTTGTCGTCGTAGAAGTAAGTGGTACCAATCGCGATGCGGTAAGCATCTTTGAAGCCTTCATCTTTATAGAACAGCGTCTGACCGTTAGAGCCTTTCGCTTTCAGCTCTTGGAACTGGCTCCAGCTGGTATATGCCAAGCTGTAGTGAACGGCCCATTGTGGTGCCACTTTGTGGTAACCAGAGACTTCCCACATTTCAGGCAGGTTTAAAGTCAGAGAACCCGGTACGGTTCTGCCATCGGTACCCGCTGGTAGACCAATCATTGAGCCAATACCGTTCAGAGCGGATGGCAGGTCGCTTTTGTAATCGCCATCGAAGTCGATTTTAACTTCTGAACGATAGGTAAAGCCGAAGCGGTTGTTTTCATCTACTTCATAAAGGATACCGGCGTTCCAACCAAAGCCCCACTCATCACCTTTCAGGTGGCTTATCTGAGTATTGGCAGGGATTTGCGCGATTTGACCCGCAACAGGCGGTGGCAGCTGGCCTGAACCGGCAATCAGCAGCGGTAGGTCACCTGCGTAGCGGTCAATCTTAGCTTTGGCATAGACAGCATCAAAGCCTAAACCGAAGCTGAAATGTTCGTTGGCACGGTATGCTGCACTCAGATTCAGGTTAGCAGTGGTCAGGTCGGTAGTACCGCCCATGGAGCCTGCTGCGTAGTTGTCGTTAAACTCGGTTGCCAGACCATAGTTAGAGGTGACAGACGCGCCGACGGCCCATTGGTCGTTGATCGGCTGCACGTAATGGAAGTTAGGTACCCACGCGGTTGGTGCAATGTTTTTCGCGTTCAGGCTTTGACCGCTTGGAGAACGACCAGAGATATCAACATCTGGGTCGATAAATACGCCGCCGATGGACATCGCTGGGCGATCGTACATGCTCAATAGTGCCGGGTTGCGGCTGGCAGATGCCGGAGTATCTGCGATGGCGCCTTCACCGGAATAGGCTCGGCCCAAGCCAGCGGCTGAGAACTCATTCAGCTGGAAACCAGCGGCATTGACGTTTGATGAAAGCAGTGCCACTGCTGCAGCTAATGCTGACTTAGTAAACAGGTTTTTCTGGCGCATGACCGAAACCTCATTATTGTGTGTTTTATTTAAACTATGTTACGTACTGTAACAAGGAGCGCGGATTGTAGGGTCCGAGTTCGATCTGACAAATCAGACCAGTGAGCAGAGTATAGGTCTGACCTCTCGGTATGTTGCAAGAATGTTTATTGAATATTTCATAAATGATTCAAGAAAAGAGATCTTCGTAACAAAAAACAACGGAACTAATAAAGAATTGATTACAAGTGCGAAGAAATAACCGCCAAATAATGTGATTTTGCTCACTTAATGTCATTCATCTGGCATATCGCTAGTCTCTGTAGTGGGAGAGGAGTAAAATACCCACAGTTTTTATATTTTTTGAGCCAGATCATAATTGGCGATATAAAGAGGGGTTCATTCCCCATCGAGGAGATGATTGAAATGACTGATGCTATTAAAAAATGCAGTGCACAAGAAACAGCCGCTTGCTGTTGCGTTGATGTCGGCACCATCATGGATAACACCGACTGCACCGCATCCTATAGCAATGTATTTGCTACGGAAGCTGATGCGAAAGCCATGCTGGAACAGCTGACACAAAAAGCACGTGGTATTGAATCCGATCCATGTGAAATCAAGAGCAACATCGCTAAAACAGCAGAAGGCTATGCGCTGACCGTTGATTTTGCTTTTGCCTGCGAAGCTGAAACTCTGATTTTCCAACTGGGCCTGCGTTAATCGCATCGCGTTAGTTGGTCGTATTATAAGCGTGGCTTAGGCCGCGCTTTTTTTATATTCAAATAAAGATTCTAGTGCTGCTGTATTTCTATTTTTATCCTTGCATATATTCACGGAATTTATTATTTCCTCGAAATCCATTTTCCTCCTCCCGCATTCTCCTCGAATAAGAAACCTGCTTCTGTTCTCAGTTCTTACGTTTTGTTGTTTGCTAAATGTAAAAATTGAGTTAAGAATTTACGCTATCAGGTCAGACCTGTTAACTGAAAGCAAGAAGCGAATGACGCTCGGCTAACTTTCACTTTTCAGGGTTTGTAACAATTTTGATATTTTTAGCGTATTGCGCAGGAGCACAAAATGAGTCAGGCACTTCCTTTGTCATCCCCATTGGCTCTGACGACTCGCACAGGCGATCGCGTTGCGATTGTGCAGGGATTAAGAACGCCCTTTGCTCGCCAGGCGACGGCGTTCCATGGCATTCCTGCCGTTGACTTAGGCAATATGGTGGTCAGTGAGTTACTGGCTCGAAGCAATATTTCTCCTGAGGTCATCGATCAACTGGTGTTTGGGCAGGTGGTGCAAATGCCAGAGGCACCAAACATTGCGCGAGAAATTGTTTTGGGCACTGGAATGAGTATTCATACCGACGCTTACAGCGTGTCGCGAGCCTGTGCAACTAGCTTCCAAGCGATAGCCAACGTTGCTGAGAGCATTATGGCGGGCACTATTTCCGTGGGTATTGCTGGCGGGGCGGATTCGTCTTCGGTTCTCCCAATCGGCGTGAGCAAGGCGCTAGCGCGTACTTTGGTCGATGCCAATAAAGCACGCACCTTGTCTCAACGTTTGAAACTATTTAGCAAGCTGAAGCTGCGCGACCTCCTACCGGTGCCTCCTGCGGTCGCGGAGTATTCAACGGGTCTGCGTATGGGCGACACCGCGGAACAGATGGCAAAAAGCCATCACATTAGCCGAGAAGAGCAGGATGCCTTGGCGCATCGCTCACACACCTTAGCCGCCAAAGCGTGGGAGTCCGGCGTTTTGCGCGACGAAGTTATCACTGCCTATATCCCGCCTTATAAACAATCGCTCGATAAAGATAATAACGTGCGCGGCGATTCTTCTATGGCCTCTTACAGCAAGCTAAAGCCCGCCTTTGATCGTCGCCACGGTAGCGTAACGGCGGCGAATAGTACGCCATTAACCGATGGCGCAGCCGCGGTGCTGATGATGAGCGAATCACGAGCGCGTGAGCTGGGGTTAGTCCCCTTGGGCTATCTGCGCAGCTTCGCGTTCTCCGCTATTGATGTTTGGGAGGATATGCTGCTGGGGCCGTCGTATGCGACCCCGCTGGCGTTAGACCGCGCAGGTATCACGTTGCAGGATCTTACCCTGATCGATATGCACGAAGCTTTTGCATCACAAACGTTGGCGAATTTGAAAATGTTTGCCAGCGATGAGTTTGCACGTGAAAAATTAGGCCGCCCGCAGGCGATTGGTGAAGTCGATATGAATAAGTTCAACGTGTTGGGCGGCTCTATTGCGTATGGTCATCCTTTTGCCGCCACCGGAGCGCGCATGATCACACAGACGTTGAATGAATTACGCCGTCGCGGCGGAGGGCTCGGGTTGACGACCGCCTGCGCAGCAGGTGGGCTCGGTGCCGCCATGATCGTGGAGGTGGAATAATGTCAGCTCAGGAAAACCTCGCCATGCAAGAAACTCAGCCGAGCGCTTTTCGTTTTAGCGTGGTAGATAATGATATCGGTGTGATTACCATCGATGTTCCCGGCGAGCGCGTGAATACGCTTAAAGCAGAATTTGTGCAGCAGATTGAAGAGGTATTACAACAGGCGCAAACGCACAAGTTACAGGGCATTGTGATTATTTCTGGAAAGCCGGATTCATTCATTGCTGGTGCGGATATCACCATGCTGGATGCCTGCCAAAGTGAGCAGCAAGCGCGTTCACTGGCGCAAAAAGGGCAGGTTACGCTGGCGAAGATAGCCGCGCTTTCTATTCCTGTGGTCGCAGCGATCCATGGCGCTTGCTTAGGCGGCGGCTTGGAGTTGGTATTAGCCTGCCATCGCCGTATTTGTTCACTGGATGATAAAACCGCTTTAGGGCTGCCCGAAGTGCAGCTTGGTTTGCTGCCGGGCTCCGGTGGTACTCAGCGATTACCGCGTTTGATTGGCGCTTCGTTAGCCTTGGATTTGATGCTGACCGGTAGGCATGTGCGAGCGAAACAAGCACTGAAAATGGGGCTGGTCGATGACGCGGTTCCTGCCTCGATTTTGTTAGAAAGCGCGATCCAGCTAGCACGTCAGGGATGGCGTACCCGCCCTGAACTGCCAGTGATCGAACGTTTGCTTAACGGGCCATTAGGGCGTTCGCTGCTGTTTAGCATCGTACGCAAGAAAACCTTAGCCAAAACGCAGGGCAACTATCCGGCGGCGGAAAAAATCATTCAGGTGGTTCGCCAAGGGGTAGAGCATGGCAGCGCCAGTGGTTATGAAGCCGAGGCGAAAGCGTTTGGTGAACTGGTTATGACGCCAGAGTCTGCGGCGTTACGCAGCCTGTTCTTTGCTTCTACGTCGCTGAAAAAAGAGGCTGGAGGTGCCGCAAAGCCGCATGAATTACATCATATCGGCGTATTAGGCGGTGGGCTGATGGGCGGCGGTATTGCCTGTGTTACGGCCACACGTGGCGGATTGCCGGTGCGTATCAAAGATATCAGCGAGCAGGGGATTAGCCATGCACTCAGCTATAGCTGGGACACGCTAACCAAGCGCGTTCGTGCCCGTCGTATGCGCCCAGCAGAGAGACAAAAGCAGATGCAATTGTTGTCTGGCTGCACGGATTACAGCGGATTTAATCAGATGGACGTAGTGATAGAGGCCGTGTTTGAGGATCTGAAGCTCAAACAGCAAATGGTAGCTGATATTGAACATTATGGCGCACCGCATACTGTTTTTGCCTCGAATACATCGTCGTTGCCGATTAGCCAGATTGCGGCGCAGGCGCAGCGACCAGAACAGGTGATCGGCCTGCACTATTTCAGCCCGGTCGACAAAATGCCGCTGGTGGAAGTGATCCCACATGCCGGAACCAGCGAGCAAACTATTGCGACCACGGTGGCATTGGCGCAGAAGCAGGGAAAAACGGCGATTGTGGTAGGCGATCGCGCTGGTTTTTACGTAAACCGAATTTTGGCTCCTTATATCAGCGAAGCGGCACGTTGTTTATTGGAAGGGGAGTCCATCAATGGAATAGACCAAGCGATGCTGAAAGGAGGGTTCCCGGTTGGGCCATTTGCGTTGTTGGATGAAGTGGGTATCGACGTAGGCACCAAAATTATTCCCATTCTGGTCGCTGAACTGGGTGAGCGGTTTGCGGCACCCCCAGCGTTTGATGCGTTGATTAAAGATAACCGTAAAGGGCGTAAGAACGGCCGAGGTTTTTATCTCTATAAAGCTAAAGGGAAAAAGGGCAAGAAAGAGGTTGATACCTCAGTGTACTCATTGCTCGGTGTGACGCCGAAACCACAGATGAGTGAGACGGATATTTTTCAGCGTTGTGTGATGCTGATGCTCAACGAGGCTGCCCGTTGTCTGGATGAAGGGATTATTCGCAGCGCCAGAGACGGCGATATTGGTGCCGTTTTTGGCATCGGTTTCCCGCCATTCCTAGGGGGGCCTTTCCGTTATATGGACCGTTTAGGCATTGATAAGATGGTTGATGTATTGCAAACGCTCAGCCTGCGCCATGGCGCGCATTTCACGCCATGTGAGAGATTATTGCGAATGAAAGCGCAAAATCAGCGCTTTTATTCGTAGCCCGCAGAGCGTCATCTAGCAGTACAGGTTACTTGGTTGCAAGCATTAATCTGGGAATGAGAGACCGATCACTGCTTGCAACTCTTTCAGCGTTCGCCTCTGTACAGGCAATTCTGTGCAGGGTAATTTACGACCTTAGACTTAACGATATCGGTGCTGATGCGCCGAACGGCGTTTCGTAGTATATTTAGATATTGGATAAAAGATAAACAGCAGTTATGTATGTTGTTATCAATACCCACGCAGCTGTTTTCAGTCTGCGTGACTAACGCGCGGTAAAATTAGCGTGTTAATTCTGTGTCGAATCAGGCAGAATGCCCGACCGTCAAATGCCCATTGGCCTGACGGTGCAGGATTCAGCCAACAATAGCGGTGCAATATGCAAGTTTTTATTATGCGTCATGGTGAGGCCGCTCTTGAAGCAGCTAGCGATTCAATTAGGCCTCTGACGACCCGTGGTCACGATGAATCAGTCTGTATGGCCTCTTGGCTACAGACGCAATCATGCAAAATTGAAAAGGTGTTAGTGAGCCCTTATCTGCGAGCCCAGCAAACGCTGACGGCAGTACGAGAAGGCTTAGCATTACCTGAAGATGTTGAGGTGATGCCAGAGCTAACACCAGGCGGCGATGCCGCTATGGTAGGGTGCTATCTGGAAGCGTTAGCGAAAACCGGTATCGGCAGCGTGTTAGTGATTTCGCATCTGCCCTTGGTTGGCTATCTGGTATCTGAGCTCTGCCCTGAAGAAGCACCTCCGATGTTTGCAACGTCTGCGGTTGCCGGTGTCTCTTTTGACATCAACGCCGAACGCGGTGTATTTGACTGGCAGGTTGGTCCTGCACAGGTCATGGCAAAAGTTTAACGCTTCTCGTTTTGCCGATGTGGCGGCAATCGCCGCCACATCTATCGAATATCTATATCGAATATCTATCGATTACCGACGTTCTTCCCGCTCATCAATTTCAATCAATATTAACAACGCCGCATCGCCGCCCCATTCACGAGACGCTTGGTGAAATGCGACGACGTCTGGATGCTGAGCGAGCCAAAGCGGCGTTTGTTGTTTAAGAATATGTTTGCCGTGACCGTGCATCACGCAGGCGCAATGCACATGTTCCCGCCGACACGCCGCGATCAGCGCGCCTAACTCCTGCTTTGCCTGTTGCTGGGTTAAACCGTGTAAATCTAAAAATAGCTCGGGGGAATAATCGCCACGGCGTAGTTTCTTGAGCTCAAAATGACTGGCATCGGGGCGGATATAACGCGTCGGCCCTTCACTATCCAACTGTGGTTGAAATTCATCTGAAAAATAGAAGCTGGCATCAATTTGCTCTTGCAGCATTTTTTCTGGCGCTATTTTGCGTGTACTGCGCTTGGGCTTATGTACCACGGTATCTTGCGCAATCCTACGTGCTCCGCTGATGGACTCACGAAAAAGGGCGGCATCTTCGCCGCTGATTGTTTTATTTTTCTTCATTATTAATCTGCCTTAGTCACTCTTATGCATAGTGTATCTAAACTTCACGCTGCATCTAAGAAAAACTCGTCACCTATCTTTCCTCAACGCTAGGCGCTCATATCCGCGACGGCTATATTCCTGCTGATTTGTGGGGCTCTTCATGGCAAACTACGGGATTGCTTACTTTTCTCATTATTGAGGTTTCATGACCGCTTTTATGGCGCGCATGAAGCCAAAGAACAGGTCTGTTGGAGGCTAATTTGGACAAGATTTTCGTCGATGAAGCGGTGAATGAGCTGCACACCATTCAAGATATGCTGCGCTGGACCGTCAGTCGTTTTAATGCAGCGAATATCTACTATGGTCACGGCACAGATAATCCGTGGGACGAAGCGGTGCAACTGGTGCTGCCGACCTTATACCTGCCAATGGATATTCCAGAAGATATGCGTTCTGCGCGTCTAACGCTAAGCGAACGTCATCGTATCGTTGAGCGCGTGATCCGCCGCGTGAACGATCGTATCCCAGTTGCTTATCTGACCAACAAAGCGTGGTTCTGCGGACATGAATTCTATGTGGATGAGCGTGTGCTGGTTCCGCGTTCTCCGATTGGTGAGCTTATAGACAATCGTTTCAGCGGCATTATCGACCACAATCCAAGCCACATTTTAGATATGTGTACCGGCAGCGGCTGCATTGCCATTGCTTGCGCCTATGCATTCCCTGAAGCCGAAGTTGACGCCGTCGATATTTCAACGGACGTGCTGTCTGTCACCGAGCAAAATATTCAGGAGCATGGTCTGGATCAAAGCGTTACGCCGATCCGCTCGGATCTGTTCCGCGAGTTGCCTCCGCTGCAGTACGATCTGATCGTGACTAATCCGCCGTATGTGGACGAAGAGGATATGTCTGATCTACCGGAAGAGTTCCGCTTCGAACCCGAATTGGGCTTGGCCGCAGGCAGCGATGGTCTGAAACTGACACGTCGTATTCTGGCCTGTGCGCCTGATTATCTTACCGATGACGGCGTATTGATTTGCGAAGTGGGTAACAGCATGGTGCATCTGATGGATCAGTACCCGGATATTCCATTCGTATGGTTAGAGTTTGAAAACGGCGGAGACGGCGTCTTCATGCTGACCAAACAGCAACTGATCGACTGTGCACCACACTTCGCGCTCTACCGTTCGTAGAAACAGGTTACGCGTGCAAATCGCGCAGGTATGCGCCTCTTCTTAATGAACGGAAGGGGCGTAGAGACTCTGCGCGGTTCATGACACTAAAACACAACATTCATCTGCAAGTCAGAAAACAACGCTAAGGAGCCGCGCATGGCAGGCAATAGCATTGGGCAATTTTTCCGAGTCACCACGTTCGGTGAATCACATGGTATCGCATTAGGCTGTATCGTTGACGGCGTACCGCCGGGCATTCCTCTGACCGAAGCCGATCTTCAGCACGATTTAGATCGCCGTCGCCCAGGGACGTCGCGCTACACCACTCAACGCCGTGAACCCGATCAGGTACGTATTCTTTCGGGGGTGTTTGAAGGTATTACCACCGGCACCAGCATTGGGTTGATGATTGAAAACACCGATCAGCGTTCGCAAGATTACGGCGCTATCAAAGACTTATTCCGTCCAGGCCATGCGGATTACACCTATGAACAAAAATACGGTACGCGCGATTACCGCGGTGGCGGTCGTTCTTCTGCGCGCGAAACCGCGATGCGCGTTGCCGCTGGCGCTATTGCCAAAAAATTCTTAAAAGAAAAATACGGCGTACAGATCCGTGGCTGTCTGACTCAGATGGGTGATATCACCTGCGAAATCAAAGATTGGGATCAGGTAGAGCAAAACCCGTTCTTCTGTCCCGATCCTTCTCAGCTAGAAAACTTAGACGAACTGATGCGTGCGCTGAAAAAAGAGGGCGACTCCATCGGGGCTAAAGTGACCGTGGTTGCTGAAAAAGTGCCGGTTGGCTTAGGCGAGCCGGTATTCGATCGCTTAGATGCGGATTTGGCCCATGCGCTGATGAGCATCAATGCGGTGAAAGGCGTTGAAATTGGTGATGGTTTCGCGGTTGTGAACAAGCGCGGCAGTGAAAATCGCGATGAAATTACGCCGGAAGGTTTCCAAAGCAACCATGCTGGCGGCATTTTGGGCGGCATCAGCAGCGGTCAGGATATTGTTGCGCACTTAGCCTTAAAGCCGACGTCTAGCATTATGGTACCGGGCAAAACCATCAATCGCCAAGGCGAAGCCGTTGAAATGGTGACGCGTGGACGTCACGATCCCTGCGTTGGCATCCGTGCGGTGCCGATTGCGGAAGCGATGATGGCGATCGTGTTGATGGATCATTTGCTGCGCCAGCGTGCGCAGTGTGGGGACGTGATTTCTAACGTTCCGCGTTTCTAAATGGCCTTGGGCTCATTTTTGATGATGGTTTGTCTTTTATGCAAAAAATGAAGTGTTACATGGCGGGTTTGTTTGCGTTGGCGGTCAGCGCACAAGCGATGGCGCTCACGCCGTGGCAGCAGATTACTCAGCCTGTACCGGGTGCCGCACAGGCGATTGGTGGTTTTGCCAATGGCTGCATCGTGGGAGCTAACCCGCTACCGTTACAGGCTAATGACTATCAGGTGATGCGTCCCGATCAGCACCGCTATTATGGTCATCCGGATTTGTTAGCGTTTATTAACCGTTTGGCGGGAGAAGTGAATCAACGCCAAATGGGAACGCTGCTGATTGGTGATATGGCAATGCCTGCCGGTGGGCGTTTCAACGGCGGACATGCGAGCCACCAGTCCGGCTTAGACGTTGATATCTGGCTGCAACTGCCTAAACAGCGCTGGAGCCAGCAGCAGCTTTTGAAGCCAACGCCGATTGATTTAGTGGCGGTGAATGGTCGCAACGTGATCCCTTCACAATGGCGCCCTGAAACCGGTGAGCTGATTAAGCTGGCGGCAAAAGATAACGAAGTGACGCGCATTTTTGTTAACCCAGCGATTAAACAAAAGCTGTGTGACACCGCAGGCAGCGACCGTGATTGGTTGCGCAAGGTTCGACCTTGGTTTGCGCATCGTGCTCATATGCATGTGCGTTTGCGCTGTCCGGCAAACAGTCTTGAGTGTGAAGACCAAACGCCACCGCCGGCCGGTGATGGCTGTGGTGCCGAATTGGCGAGCTGGTTCCAGCCACCGCCTCCGGGCAGTAAACCGTCAAGGCCATCAACGCCGCCGCCATTGCCACCATCGTGTCAGGCATTGTTGGATAACCACTTTGCGGGTTAATTCGGTGAAATAAAAACGCTCCTATCATGGAGCGTTTTTTTATCGCTATTTCCCTCGTTATGCGTTTTTTGCATAGCAAAAACCATTCTTGCATTTTCCTGTTTTATTCATCACATGTTATGTTCGAAATCGGTCTTCTGGCCATGCTATTTAAATTATTAAGCGCGCGAAGAAGTGCAGAATAGATTTCCATAAACATTATTAATCTATATCCCCAATAATTGGCATTGCATCGAAACGGTAATTTCAAATATGGCAGGGATATATTTGTAAACACAGGACAGGGAATATATGGCAAATCAAGAATCAGAACTGGCAATACCCAGCCAGAAAATAAAAGTCACGTGGGTAGGTTACCTTTCATTTTTTCTCACCATTATTTTCTTTTCAGGTATGTTTTCCGGCAGTGATGGCTGGTGGCGAGTTTTTGATTTCACCGTTCTTAACGGTTCCTTTGGTCACGTAAATGGTGATAGTGCAAAGACGGCATTAACATTCCGAGGCGTGAATGGGACAGGCGCTAAAGATGGTTTTCTGTTTGCGCTTGAGCTGGCACCGTCGGTGATTTTATCGCTGGGAATTATTGCCGTTACCGATGGACTCGGAGGGCTGCGCGCCGCCCAGCAGCTGATGACGCCTATATTACGCCCATTGCTCGGCATCCCAGGGATTTGCTCGCTGGCGCTGATTGCCAACCTACAAAATACCGATGCAGCAGCAGGGATGACTAAAGAATTGGCGCAGGACGGTGAAATCACCGAGCAGGAAAAAGTTATTTTTGCCGCCTATCAAACCAGCGGAAGCGCCATTATTACTAACTATTTTTCATCAGGCGTCGCCGTATTTGCTTTTTTAGGAACGTCGGTAATTGTTCCACTTGGCGTTATTTTATTATTTAAATTCGTCGGGGCGAACATTCTGCGGATATATATCAATGTTGCTGAGCAGCGCGTTGCCAAAAATAAGGACTAAAACCATGACGGCTCAAGTACGCAAAAATGTGATGGATATGTTTATTGATGGCGCTCGACGAGGCTTTACCATCGCAACAACGAATTTACTGCCTAACGTGGTGATGGCGTTCGTTATTATTCAAGCATTGAAAATTACCGGATTACTCACTTTAGTGGGTGACGTTTGTCAGCCGATCATGGCTCTATGGGGATTGCCCGGTGAAGCGGCGACGGTTTTGCTGGCGTCATTGCTCAGTATGGGCGGCGCAGTTGGGGTTGCCGCGAGTTTAGTGACGGCGGGAACGCTCAGTGGGCATGACGTTACGGTGTTATTACCTGCCATTTACTTGATGGGAAACCCGGTTCAAAACGTTGGGCGTTGCCTCGGTACGGCGGAAGTTAACGCCAAATATTATCCCCATATTATCGGCATTTGCGTGATTAACTCGCTGCTGTCGATCTGGGTTATGCAACTGATTGTGAGATAACGAGGAGCCTGAAATGGACTTAACTTCCGCAGGATTTATGTTGTTACGTGGGGCTCAGGTTTATGCACCTCAGTCATTGGGGGTTCAGGATGTTTTACTGGCCTACGGCAAAATATTGGCCGTTGCCCCGCAGATCCCAAGCGATGTTTTACCCGACTGCAAGGTTATCGATCTAAATGGATTAATACTGTGTCCCGGGTTTATCGATCAGCATATTCATTTCATCGGTGGCGGTGGTGAAGCGGGGCCTGCCACGCGCACGCCGGAAGTGCGTTTATCGAAGTTGGTTGAGGCGGGCGTGACAACGGCTATCGGCCTGCTCGGCACGGATTCGGTGACTCGACATCCTGAGTCATTATTAGCAAAAACACGGGCGCTTAACGAAGAAGGAATTACTGCCTATATGCTGACGGGGGCCTACAGCATTCCGTCGCCGACGATCACCGGCAGCATTGAGCGCGACGTAGCGTTGATCGACCGCGTTATCGGCGTGAAGTGTGCGGTGTCCGATCACCGCTCTTCAGCACCGCATGACGCCGCATTAGCGAACATGGCGGCTCAGTCACGGGTGGGCGGATTACTGGGTAACAAAGCCGGAATCAGCGTGTTTCATATGGGGAGCAGCAAAAAAGGATTAGCGCCGCTCTACGCCATTCTGGAAAACAGCGATGTGCCTATGAGTAAGCTGTTGCCAACGCATGTTAATCGCAGCGAAACGCTGTTTGATGCGGCCATCGAGTTTGCGTTAAAGGGCGGGCATATCGATATCACCAGCGGGATTCCGGGCCCTGTCACGCCGTCACAGGCGGTGAGACGCGCCGTAGACTCTGGTGTCGCGCTTGATTTGCTCTCTGTGAGCTCTGACGGTAACGGAAGCCAGCCTGTCTTTGATGCTCAGGGTAACCTCACGGGGATTGGCGTCGCAGGCTTTGAGAGCCTGCTCGAAACACTGGTGGCGCTGGTGCAAGAACAGAATATGCCGCTTGCTGATGCGTTAATTCCATTTACCCGCAGCGTGGCGAAATTCCTTGGGCTGGAAAGCAAAGGTGAAATCGCGGTGGGTAACGATGCTGATTTTGTGGTGTTAACACCGGCGCTGGCAATTCATCAGGTTTATGCCCATGGGCGTCTGATGGTGCAAGAGGGCAAAGCCTGCGTGAAAGGAACCTTCGAATAACGGTTTGTCTGTTGTCGCGCCGATCCTCATGCTAATAGTATGTTTTGGATGAGACTCGGTGCGACAACAGGAATTGAGATGAGCATTGTGCACAATATTGAAACGAAATGGCTATATGATTTTTTGACCTTGGAAGAGTGTCGAAATTTTTCTCAGGCCGCAGTGAAGCGCAATCTATCGCAGCCCGCTTTCAGCCGTCGGATTCGTTCTTTAGAACAGGCCGCTGGCGTCGAGTTATTCAACCGAGAAGTCTCTCCTCTACAGTTGACTGAACCCGGTAAGGTATTTCACTCGCAGGTACGCAATTTATTACAGCAGCTTGAAAGCAACCTCACCGAGCTGCGCGGCGGCAGCGATTTTATTGAACACAAAATCAAAATAGCGGCTGCGCATTCATTATCCTTAGGGCTACTGCCTTCCATCGTGAAACAAATGCCGAGTCGTTTTGCCTACGCTGTTGAAGCCATCGACGTGGACAGCGCGGTTAACACGCTGCGTGAAGGGAAAAGCGATTTTATACTTTCCTATCACGACGAGTATTTATTGCAGGCGCCTTTTGCACATATTCGGTTATTCGAAGCCCAGCTGTTTCCAGTGTGCGCCTGTGATGAACAGGGACAGCCACTTTACTCGTTGGAACAGCAAGATTTTCCACTGCTAAATTACAGTCAAACGTCGTACATGGGACGTTTGGTCAATCGAATGCTGGCCAAAAATACGCATCTGAGTTTTCGTACCGTGTTTGTTTCATCGATGAGCGAGTTATTAAAGCAGGTTGTGCTTGATGGTTCAGGAGTGGCATGGCTGCCAGATTGTTTGATTTCACCTGAGTTAGAGCAGGGGACATTGATACGTCTGGACGAAGAGGCTCTGACGATTCCTATTTATGCTTACGCGTATCGAATGGATACGCGTATGAGCATGACTGCTGAAAGCTTTTGGCGCGATCTAAAAAAATTATTCCACACCGAGTAGCTCAGGATGTTCAACTGAAACCGTTTCACCGTTTTTCTCTGCATACCAGCGGATTGCGGCCCTCACCAATGCGGCAGTTGAGTCGATGAATGTGCAGTTAAAACGATCTACCTCCGTGTTAATAATCAGCGGAATCTCTGTACAGCCCATAATCAGTGTGTCTACGCCGCGTTTAATTAGCGCTTCAATCTGTGGGAATAACAGCGTCTGAGACAGCAAAAGGTCTCCTGCTTTGTAGGCATAAATCGCCTGCATTACCGCGTGCTGATGACTCTCTTCAGGAACGTATAACGTTTTCCCCTGTTGAACCAATTTGCGCTGGTAAAGCCCGGTGGCCAGCGTGGCGTCGGTTGCCAGCAATCCTACGGTTTGGCTGTGTTGGGGCAGTTCGGACAACGTGGCATCAAGAATATTAATCATCTCAACATGGGCGCTGTGCTGAAGGCGTTCAAACCAGTAGTGCGCGGTGTTACAAGGGATGACGATGCATTCGGCGCCTGCGCTCTCGAGCATATGCAGATAGCGCTCAAGATAATCATAGGGCGAAGGGCCACCAGAAAGCAGACACGCGCTGCGGTCGGGAATATCCGGAATCGAGCAAGCGATAATCGGAATATGCTGCTGATCTTGCCCCACATGTCGAAAATGTACGAATTTACTCAGCATATCTGCCGTGGCGGCGGGGCCCATCCCGCCAAGAATACCTATCGTGTGCTGCATACATTCAACCTCATTGACCATTTGCTTGTTCCACACACTATCAATCTGAACTTAAAAGGATAAATGCCGATTGCTTAGTCGTAATGCGCAAAACGCATAGGTAAATGAGCGCTGATAAAATGGTTATGAAAAATGATAATGAAGATTGGCGAGGGAAAGTTGAACATTGCTGGGTGTGATGTTTATTTTTTGTTACGTACAGCGTAAGGTGTGCGGCGAATCACAAGACAGCACCCATCTTGCGCTGCTCACTCAGCGTTACCGGTGCGCTAAATAATAAGAATTCATGCTGTTTGGTTCGGCGTGAGCAATGAACAAATGTTTGGCAGGAAATATGGGTGAAATATGATGGATTTAATCAGTGGGCTGCCGGTAAGTCTTGAGCTATTGGGCATACTCTTTTTCGTCGCAATGCTGGCGGGTTTTATTGATTCTATTGCTGGAGGCGGTGGGTTATTAACCGTTCCCGCGCTGTTAGCCGTGGGCGTACCGCCTGCGCAGGCGCTAGCAACCAATAAGCTGCAATCGGTAGGCGGCTCGTTTTCTGCCAGCCTGTATTTTATTCGTCGCAAAGCCATCGATCTAAACGACCAGAAACTGGTGATTGCGTTGACCTTTATCGGGTCAATGATCGGCTCGATTTTGGTACAGAATATTCGGGCAGATATTCTGCGCCAACTGCTGCCGCTGCTGGTGGCGGGAATTGGCGTCTATTTTCTGCTCACGCCTCGATTAGGTGAATCAGACCGTCTGCGGCGGTTATCGTATATCCCGTTTGCCGTCGTGGCAGGCGGCTGTGTGGGCTTTTATGACGGCTTTTTTGGCCCTGGTGCGGGTTCGTTCTATGCGCTGGCCTATGTCACGCTATGCGGATTTAATCTCGCCAAATCTACGGCGCACGCCAAAGTCTTGAATTTTACTTCCAACGTGGCCGCGCTGATGTTTTTTATCATCGGTGGCAAAGTCATTTGGTCGATTGGCTTGGTAATGCTGGTAGGGCAGGTGATTGGTGCCAGAGCGGGTGCAAAAATGGTGCTCAGTAAAGGACAAAAGCTGATAAGGCCGATGATCGTTTTTGTGTCGTTAGCAATGACCTGTAAGCTGATGTATGACAACCATGGGCCAGAAATTATGCAATGGCTAGGCCATTGGTTCTGAATAACCACACTTTATTTGCGTATTAACGCTATTGATAGTGCGCCTTTGCGGTGAGCGTGAGATAATTTCCTCATACCCGTCATATTTGAAGCTGCATCAGCGTTGGCTGCACTCACTCACCCGAATCACTTACTTGAGTAAGCTCATCGGGATTCGCTCCTTTGCCGCCTTGATGCAACTCCAATTATCTTGGGTATGGGTTAGCGGTATCGTTTCAACGATGCCGCTTTTTAATGATTTTTTTGTCGACGGCCATCATGTCTCAAACTCACCATTTTCAGCAATTAATCGATCTGTTCAATCAGACCTTCAGTGACGACTATCAAACACAGCTTGTAGCCGGTGATGATGAGCCGATCTATCTACCTGCGGATGAAACATCACCTTTCCACCGTATCGTTTTTGCCCATGGCTTTTACGCCAGCGCCCTGCATGAAATTTCTCACTGGTGTATTGCCGGTGAAGCGCGTCGTCAGCAGGTTGATTATGGTTATTGGTATTGCCCAGACGGTCGCGATGCTAAAACCCAGTGTGAATTTGAAGTGGTAGAGATTAAACCGCAGGCGTTTGACTGGCTATTCTGCGAAGCGGCGGGTTATCCATTTAACGTCAGTTGCGACAATCTTGAGGGGGATTTCGATCCCGATCGCATCGCGTTTCAGCGAAAAGTGCGTGAGCAGGTGCTCTGGTATTTAGAAAACGGCATTCCAGAACGTCCAGCGCGCTTTATTCAAGCGTTACAATCGTTTTACAATACGCCAACGCTAACCGCTGATAGGTTCCCCTATCCGGAAGATTTATAATAATCCCGAGGACCCACGATGATCGCAGATTTTGAAACCCGCATTCTGGCGCTGATTGATGACATGGTTGAACACGCCAGTGATGACGAATTATTTGCCGGAGGCTATCTGCGTGGGCATTTAACGTTGGCAGTGGCTGAATTGGAAGCTGAGGGCGAACATACGCCGGCGGCGCTCAATGAGGCGGTTCAGCACAGCTTGGACAAAGCCATTAAAGCCGGTGAGCTTTCCCCACCTGACCAGATTCTGGTGAACAATATGTGGGAATCGTTGTTTGCTAAGGTTTCTGGCTAAACCTCGGCATACCCCCCTCTTACCCCTCCTTTTGCAAGGAGGGGGCGTTCGGTGCAAGTTGAAACCTGATCGGCTTCTCTCCCTGACAAGGAGGAGGTTGGGAGAGGGTAATTACCGACGCATATCTTAATTAAACCGCTTTTCCCTTCAATAATTTCCGCACCCACATTCTGTTCGGATTCAACGCATCCAATACGTCTTGCTCCAGCGGTATCGCTTCGCCATAAATTTGCGCAGCAAGTACTTCAGCACATAACGGAGCGCTGCATAAGCCGCGCGAGCCGAGTCCACCAATCATAAATAAATCGGGATAAACCGGCGCTGAGATAACGGATTCAGGCGTGGATTTTTGCGCCATCAGATCCTGATAGTGCGCGAGCGTTGCGGCGTGGTTTGGAACAGCGCCCACCATCGGCATGTGATCGCGAATGGCACAGCGCACGCCAACGCGTGCTTCGTTGCCGCTAATATCGACTTGGTTCGGCCATGCAACCTGAGTAAGGCATTTCAATAGGCGGTCACGATTTTCTTGCTGATCGGATGCAGAGAAATTCAGGTCGGTTTCATTGCGTTGATAGCTGGCACCAATGCAGTGATGTTGATTAGCGGGGTTCACCGGTGTTAGATATCCGTCGTAACACAGAACCTGCTTAAGCGGGCCTAAAACCGGATTGGTAGGAATGTGGCTCACCTGACCTCGTACCGCCGAAAGCGGCAGCGCCTCGGTTTGCATGAAATGATTTAAACGATGTCCGTTAGCCAAAACCACACAGCCGTGCTGTTTGATCTCGCTATTGCTGAATGCCAGCCGCCAACCATTTTCATCGTGTGCTAGCTCCGTGAGTTCGGCGTTAAAGCGGGTGACCAATCCTTGAGACTGAGCTAAATCAATCACGGCCTGTGTGAGCTGTGAAGGACAAAGCCAGCCACCGGCACCGTAGGTCACGCCATCATGAGGAATATCCAATCCTGCAAGCCGTGTTAGCGTAGCTGCGTCGCCTTGTTCGGCCAGCCACTGTGGCCAGTCAGTGGTGAGTATTTGCGTAATTTTATCGCTGCTTTTTTCATCCCAACCCAGCTGGCTAACGCCGCACCATTGATGATCGAACGTAAGGCCAATGCTTAACAATTCATCATATTGGCGACGCGCGAAGGCGAAGGCGCTGATGAAAAAGCGTTCTAACGGATTATTGCGGCCGTTAAGCAGCGGATAGAGAGCACCTTGGCGGTTACCCGATGCGCCGAGCGCAGGCTTCGGATCGGCGCAGTATAGCGTGACGTGGCTACCACGTTTGAGTAACGCCAAGGCCGCTAGCGCGGAGGCGATACCTCCGCCGATGAGGGCAATATCGTGGGTATTTTGCGCCTTGGGGCGATCAAACCACGGCGTTGGCGAAGAGGGTGATTCTCTCTCTGCACGGATCCCCGTCAGCATTTCACGTTTTTGACCAAAGCCTTTGACGCGCTGCACGTTGAAACCGGCCTCCTGTAAACCACGGCGCACAAAGCCTGCGGCGGTGAAGGTGGCAAACGTGCCGTCTTTTTTTGCTAGCTTGACCATGGTGTCAAACAGCTCAGGCGTCCACATATCTGGGTTTTTGGATGGAGCAAAACCGTCTAAAAACCAGGCATCGATCTGTTGGTTGAGGCTGTGCGGCAAAGCGTGAATAAGCTCATTGACGTCGCCAAACCATAAATCAAGCGTGATCCGCCCATTGGCTAAAAATACGCGGTGACAACCTGGAAGTGCGGCTGGCCAAACAGCGCACAGCTGTTCACTGAAATGTTTTAATTCGGGCCAGCGTGCGTGAGCAGCGGCAAGATCGTCAGCCAGTAATGGATATTTTTCGAAGCTGACATAATGAAGATGCTTAAATGGGCTGTCAGGATGCTGTTGTTCAAAGGCATCAAAGGCTTGCCACAGGGTTAAAAAGTTAAGGCCGGTTCCAAACCCCGTCTCTGCCACGGTGAAAGTGCGCTCTTGTGCTTGTAGCCAGCGTTCTGCTAGATGATTACCCTGCAAGAATACGTAACGAGTTTCTGAAAGCCCGTCCTGATTGGAAAAATAAACATCATCAAACTGTTGCGAAACCGGTGTTCCCTGTTCATTCCAGCTTAATTTTGCATTCTGAATAATTGAATTGCTCACGGGTTTTTACTCTAAATACAGATATAAAGGGATTTTAACGGTCTCGGACAGGGACGGCAAATATGCCTCTATCTGGTTCAACCACATCTGATCGGACTTGCTCGGCGTACAAGTGTACGCTAAAGTGCGTCTCAAAATCCCGAATGAACAATATCTGTGTAAGAGGTTAAGACATGAAACGTGCAGTAATTACTGGCTTGGGCGTTGTTTCCAGCATCGGTAACAACCAGCAGGAGGTTCTGGCGTCTCTGAAAGAAGGGCGTTCGGGTATCACCTTCGCGCCTGAACTTAAAGAGGCCGGTATGCGTAGCCACGTATGGGGCAACATCAAGCTGGATACCACCGGCATGATTGACCGTAAAGTGATGCGCTTCATGAGTGATGCATCCATCTACGCTTACCTCTCCATGCAGGAAGCGATCAAAGATTCTGGTTTAGCCGATGATATGGTTTCTAACGACCGTACTGGCCTGATCGTCGGTTCCGGCGGTGGTTCTCCACGCAATCAGGTTGCAGGCGCTGACGGCATGCGTTCACGCGGTCTGCGTGGCGTGGGTCCATACATGGTGACCAAAGCAATGGGTTCTGGCGTGTCTGCTTGCTTGGCAACACCGTTCAAAATCCGTGGCGTTAACTATTCCATCAGCTCTGCGTGTGCGACTTCCGCTCACTGTATCGGTAACGCGGTAGAGATGATTCAATTAGGTAAACAAGACGTTGTGTTTGCTGGCGGCGGCGAAGAGCTGTGCTGGGAACTGGCTTGTGAATTTGATGCGATGGGCGCGTTGTCGACTCAGTACAACGAAACCCCTGATAAAGCATCACGTACTTATGACACCAAGCGTGACGGTTTCGTTATCTCTGGCGGCGGCGGTATCGTTGTGGTTGAAGAACTGGAACACGCTCTGGCACGTGGCGCACATATCTATGCTGAAATCGTTGGCTACGGCGCAACTTCAGACGGCTACGATATGGTTGCTCCATCAGGTGAAGGCGCAGCGCGCTGCATGCGTATGGCGATGAAAGATCTGGATGCGCCAGTGGATTACCTGAACGTACACGGTACATCTACACCGGTGGGTGACGTGAAAGAGCTGGGTGCGATCCGTGAAGTCTTCGGCGACAACACCCCTGCGATTTCTTCAACTAAAGCCATGACCGGTCATGCTCTGGGTGCCGCTGGCGTTCACGAAGCTATCTACACCTTGCTGATGTTGGAACACGGCTTTGTAGCGCCAAGCATCAACATTGAAGAGCTGGACGAGCAGGCTCAGGGTATGAACATCGTGACTGAGCCAACTCAGCGCGATCTGAATACCGTGATGTCTAACAGCTTTGGCTTCGGTGGTACTAACGCCACGCTGGTTATGAAAAAATTCCAGAAGTAATTCATTTACTGATGGCATAAAAAAACCCGCGAAATGCGGGTTTTTTGTTTTTAGCGGGTTTGATTTATTCTTTTTCAATCATCTGCGCAACGTCATTGGTATTGATCTGACGATTGACGCCGTCCTGATCCACGTAGCTTGTCATTCCTGTGTCTTTATCAATTTTCGGTTTCCCCTGTGTGACGATCATCTCCCCTGATTTCGTCGACATCACATAATCACTTGAACAACCGGCTACCATCAAAACTGCTGCGCCGATACAGAGCATCGAAAGAATTTTTTTCATTTTATGTCATCCTTTTAGTAAGTCTTTTACAAGCATAGATCATAACAGGAGGTTGCAATGCGATTCGCCCGCAAAAATGAAATAATCCTTACAAATCATGTCAAACGTGTCGCCAAGCCGACGTTTCATTAAGGCGAAAAACTATGGGCTTGCATTCAACCCACGCAGGATAGGATTAACCTCTATGCGGATGGTATGAGGTAGGGGGCTAAACAATGACACATATCGATAATCGGCTACGTATAGTCAGCCATATTTTGTGTTCCATCTACGATATGACCTTCGGTAGCAACAGTAAAAAGATGAATTATATGACAGAGGTTTATTAGCCAAAGTTGATGATCTATAGCGCGGTAATAAAATAAATATTAGGTTTAATGTGAGTGTTTATATGACTCATGTCCGTGGTGTTTAGATTATGATGGAAATATTTTAATAAAGCATGAGTTGCGTGAAAGGATATATAGATTCTATATATCAATAAAGATTAAATTTTCAAAGACAAACACTAACATCACGACATGAGCAGCAATGAAGGCGGCACTGCGCAAGGTTAGCTGCTTAAAAAACAACTTAAGTAATAAGCTGGTTAAAATGATCATCATGGCATCCCTGTGATTAATAGTTCTAATATTTAAAATTAAAATAACAAGAGTTATTACTTTTACGTAGTTACCTATTAATTATTTTTAAGCATTCTATCTATTACCCATACCCATGTTCAAGGTGTGGAATATAAATAAATAAGTATATTCTTAGCTAAATAAAATAGAGCAAAATATTAGCGTGTAGAACCCTAAAGAATTTTACTCTGGGTATAGCGCTAGACGTTGGTTGAAGTGTTTGTGTTGGCGGTATTAAGTAGAGATATGTGGTGCTATGGTGCGTCAATTTTAGATTTTAAACTTAGAGCATAAAGAATAAGACCGCAGAATAATCTGCGGCCTTATTGATATCTAAACTTTTAAACTTATGCTTTTGGTGCTGCAGCAGTAGCTGGCGCTGCTTTTTTGTGATGCTGAGCTTTTTTAGCGGCCTGAGCTTTCTGAGCTACCGGTGCTGCTTTTTTGTGATGCTGAGTTTTTTAGCGGCCTGAGCTTTCTGAGCTACCGGCGCTGCTTTTTTGTGATGCTGTGCTTTTTTAGCGGCCTGAGCTTTCTGAGCTACCGGCGCTGCTTTTTTGTGATGCTGAGCTTTTTTAGCGGCCTGTGCTTTCTGGGCTACCGGCGCTGCTTTTTTAGTGTGTTTGGCTTTTTTAGCAGCCTGAGCTTTTTGCTCGGTGGTTGCTTTTTTATGGTGCTTCGCTTTTTTGTGGTGAGTGGTGCTGGTTGCTTTGGCAGCAGGTGCAGCAGCGGCCGTTGAAGACGCAGCCGGTGCAGCTGGCGCAGCGGTTGTTTCAGCAGCGAAAGCAACAGAAGACAGACCCATAGTAGCAGCAACAACCAGAGCTAAAACTTTTTTCATTTTCCATTCCTCAAGAATTTGTTTTTCATAAGCCCCTCGGTGGAGCCGGTGAATGAATAATAGGAGGATGGATGTCAACTTTCCGTAAGTGTTTGGTGTCGGTACGTAACGGCATGTACAACCTGTACATTGAAAGGTAAATAGAAAGGCAAATCGCTAAGGGTGGCCGCTGGTTTCACTCTCAATCCAGTGCGCAATAAAATTTACAACGTACTGTTTTTCTTCTTCGTTTAACGCTTTGCCCCGTGGAATGCGATGCCATTTTTCTAAACATCCCCGGCAGCATGTTGCCGTTGCGTGCTGTGCCACGAACACGGGATGACCACGCATCGGGGTTTGTTTGCCATCATTTTCAGGAAACGCAGGCGCTAAACGGGCATCTATAAAATCATAAGCATGGGATAAAATCACCGCGGTGCCTTTTTGCTGCAGGTAGGCACTGTCTTTGGCGTTGAGGTGAAACTTCATGCGAAAAGGGGAGCGTTGTAGGCGCGCCCAGATATTTTCAGCAGACTGATACACAACAAAATCCTAAATCTGACGAGTAACTGACGGGGTTACGATCCTCTAGCATCGTTAAAAATGCAAGTTCAGCGCGTAACAGGCGTTTTCCCAGCAGCATAAAACAGACAAACGTAAAGTTACCGCTAATGGGTTGTTTATCCTCGCTTACTCGGTAAGATAAGGCGTATCTATCTTTGGTGGTGAGAAATTTAAACGGTTTATGGTTGAACGGCAGCGTGTGGCTAAGTGGTTTCTGATATTGGCTTGTCTGGTCGTACTAACGTGTACAACTCAGCGCATGGCCGGTATGCACATGCTCAGTAAATACCTTCCCACTGATATTACGGCAACTCAAATGACTGGCGATTCACAGATCGGTGATAGCCAAGAAAGCCCCATTTCTCCCTGTGAGCTCAGTGCTAAGTCATTGCTTGCGGCTAACGGCATGGCGGTTGAACACCTGTTTTTTGCACTGCTGCTGTTTGTTGCTTTATTGCTTGAGCCCGCGCGGCAACTGCAATTACTCATTCCCCCTCTACGGGCGGTCTCTTTGCCCCGCTTGCGAGTACATCTCCGGCTGTGTGTTTTCCGAGAATAAATTTCTACGTAACTAACTGTTAACGTAGCGAAATTATTTTTGGAGAAAATCTATGTTCCTATTATTTAGGGCGCTGGCGTTCAGCCTGAGCCTCTGGTTGCCCATCTCTTGGGCAGCCGATAGTGGATGGTTGCAGAATCCACAAAACGACCATGCACAGGTCCGAATCAGCTCAAACCAGCCTGAAAACGGTATGGTGCGCCTTTTGCTTGATGTGAAGCTTAATGAGGGGTGGAAAACCTATTGGCGTTCACCGGGTGAGGGTGGTATTGCACCAGAAATTAAATGGCAAACGCCAATCGAAAGTATGCACTGGGGATGGCCAACGCCGCAGCGCTTTGACGTTTCTGGCATTTCAACTCAGGGATATCACGGCGATACCGTTTTTCCAATCACCGTAAATATTCCAGCATCAGCCCAGCGGCTACAAGGTGTACTGACACTTTCTACTTGTAGCAACGTTTGCGTGCTCAGCGATTTCCCTTTTGTTTTGGATCTCACACAAGCGGCACCCCAAGAATTTGAGCATGGTTTTACACGCGCTCAGGGAACGCTGCCGCTGGCAGAGGGCATGGTTAACCACGTTCAGGCCGGTTATCACAGCGGTGAACTGCGCGTAAGTGCCCAGAGAGAAGAGGGATGGCAAAAGCCCGAAGTTTTCTTTGATGTGCCAGACGGAGCTGATTTTGCCAAGCCCAAAATCCAAATTGACGGCAGTCGCCTTGTTGCCACGGTTCGCGTGACCGACGGTTGGGAGGGCAATGCGCCCGATCTTCACGGGCAAAAACTAAGTATGGTCTTTAGCGATGCGGGTATTGCCCAGCAGGCTATTCTCACCGTTGACGATCAACTGCCAGCTCCGGTCACCCCTGTTTTAGCACTATCAACGGCCATCCTATTTGCCTTGCTAGGAGGGCTGATTCTCAATCTGATGCCTTGTGTTCTACCTGTTTTAGCCATGAAGCTTGGATCCGTGTTGCAGCTGGAGAACCGTGAAAGTCGGGTCGTTCGTCGCCAATTTATGGCCTCGGCTGCCGGTATTCTCGTGTCGTTTTGGGCATTAGCCGGTGTGATGACGGCGTTGAGGCTAAGCCAGAGAGCGGTTGGTTGGGGGATCCAATTCCAAAGTCCGTGGTTTATCGGACTGATGGTGGTGGTCACGGCATTATTTAGTGCCAACTTGCTCGGCTTCTTTTCCATTCGCTTAGGCAGTAATACCACAACGCGGATAGCAACAGCCGGTGGCAACGGTAACAGCAGCCATTTTTGGCAGGGTGTTTTCGCCACGTTATTAGCCACGCCTTGCTCTGCACCATTCTTAGGTACGGCACTGGCGTTTGCGCTGGCGGCACCGATGACCGATCTCTGGCTAGTGTTTACGGCTTTGGGTATTGGTATGAGTTTGCCGTGGCTGCTGATTGCCGCTTTCCCGATCGCTGCAAAAATGCTGCCGAAGCCAGGACAATGGATGAACCGCTTACGCATCGTGCTGGGGATGATGATGCTGGCCTCAAGCCTGTGGCTGATTAGCCTGCTCACAGCGCATGTCGGAATACTGGCTGCGTGGTCTCTTTGTGCAGCGCTGCTGGTGGTATTGCTGATCCTAACGGGAATTCATTACGGGCGTCGGCAGTTGCTGATCTGGGGAGCGATATTGCTCTTGCTGACTGGCGCGACGCTAGCGGCGGGGTCGTTAAGCGCCGAGCATTGGCGCACGCCAATGACCGATAGTGTGCAGTGGCAGCCTTTAAGTGAAGAGGCTATTTCACAGGCGTTAAGCCAGAACAAAAGGGTGTTTGTTGATGTTACGGCAGACTGGTGTGTGACCTGTAAAGCGAATAAATACAACGTATTACTACGCGATGATGTGCAGAAGGCGTTGAATGAACCTGATGTTGTGGCTCTACGAGGTGACTGGACGACGCCATCATCTGCGATTAATCAATTCCTTCAACAACGCGGCGCAGTCGCGGTTCCGTTTAATCAAATTTATGGTCCAAACCTGCCAAACGGTGAGGTGCTTTCCCCATTGTTAGATCGTCAAATCCTACTTAAAACGCTGTCGAATGCTAAGGAATAATGCCATGAAAACCAAAATAACGATGCTAATCCAGAGTGCGTTGTTCTCTATTGCTGCCGTGAGTTTTACGGCTACTGCCGCTCCATTAACGGTTGAACAGCAGAATCAGGTGCGTGAATTAATACGCGAGACCTTAGTGAATAACCCACAGATCTTGGAAGAAGCGGTGACCGCATGGCAGCAGCAGAGTGCGGAACAGGCCGGAGCCCAGTTAAGTAAAGTGATTGAGCAAAACCATGATGCACTGTTTAACGACGCCGCCAGCCCACGTATTGGGGCTAAAAACGCCAAGCTTACGCTGGTTTCTTTCACTGACTATAACTGCCCTTACTGTAAACAGTTCGATCCACAGCTTGAGAAAATCGTTAAAAAATATCCAGACGTTGCGATTGTGATCAAGCTCTTACCTTTCAAAGGGGAAACGTCACAAAGCTCTGCACAATATGCTTTAACGCTGTGGCAGCAAAATCCCGCACGTTTTGAAGCGCTACATCAGCGACTGATGTCTAAAAAGGGCTATCACACCGACAGCAGCATCGCGAGCGCGTTAAAATCAACGGATAACGCTGGGCTGAAAATCGATGACAAAACCTTAGATGAAGTTCGTAGCAGCCTGCGTTTGGCCGATGTGATGGGGGTACAAGGAACGCCTGCAACGCTGATAGGTCAGCAAATGATCCCAGGAGCGATTAGCTATGACGATCTGGAGCAGGTGGTTAAAGCTGAATTAGCACGGGTATCCTCATGATGCGGCTAAAAAAATGGGCCAAGGAGCTGGCCATTTTTATGGTGGTTTTAGCTGCCTTCTCATGGGGAATGGATCAATGGCGCAAACCACAGCCGCCTGAGGTGATGCATTTGCCTGATGTCACGTTAGTTAATGGTCAAACAGTTTCATTAGCCGCGCTTAGCGCTGAAAAACCGCTGCTGATTTATTTTTGGGCGACGTGGTGTGGCGTATGCAAGCTAACTTCACCGATGGTTGAAGAGCTCCATAAGGACGGCGTGAACGTGCTTAGCATCGCGATTCGCTCTGGAGATGATGAACGTCTGATGCGAGGCATGGCGGCGAAAGGCTTAACTTTCCCTGTTGTGAACGATCGGTTGGGGCGCATGGGGGCAGAGTGGGACATTGGCGCGACGCCAACGTTTGTGATCCTTGATAAAGGCAACATGGTGAGTAGCACCAGCGGATGGAGCAGCGGTTGGGGGATCAAAATGAGGATGTGGTGGGCGGGCTTTAGTGGGTGAGTAGGGTTTCGTATGCTGGATAGATGTAAGGTTTAGACCGCCGATCATCTGTGAGCTTACGGTGTAAGGTTTCGACCGCCTATCAGCACCGGTATTCACATACAAACTAAGTCTAAGGCGTCCGATAAGGGTGGGCCAGAGCGCCCACCCTTAACCCGCGCTCTTTTATCCGCAATGCCATCTCCGCGCCGGGTCGGCATGCGCCATCCCTGGCGCCTCCTCCCCTTGTGGAAACCTCCTGTTTCCACTGCTCTAACTGCCAAGGCTTAAACAATTTAAAAGATAAGAAAGACAGAAATGTCTTTTGTCTTTTTTATGTTTAAAGAAAGCATTTTAGAGCCGCCAGCAGGGATGCTGGTGGCAGGTTGAGGGCGCACAGGACGTGCGCTCCGAGACCGGTCGGTCAAACGACTCAGTTAAAAGCGCGCGAGTTGAGAGTCCCCGCGCAACGGGACTCTCATCGGACGCCAACGCCAGTGGTTTCATAGAAATGTATTTGCTAATTGGCGTACGAAACCTTTCACCAATATCAGCATATGCGACCGGCGTCCGAAACCTTTCACCGTGCTAAATCTAAACAAAGTAACACTTAGGTTAATCAGCCGACGAGCAAACGTCCTTCTCTGTGTTATTCACGCTTTCAGATTTTTTTTTACGCGTTAGCGGAGTACGCAGGCGCTGAGCGACTACCACGCCGAGCAGGGCAATACCGCCGCCGATCAGATGATAGCTATGCAGCTGTTCGTGCAGGAACGATACGGCAATGATGGCGGTGAATACCGGCGTTAGATTCATAAAGATAGACGCTTTGTTAGCGCCTAATCGCACGACGCCTTGGATCCACAGAAAAGGCGCAATAATCGAAGCAGGAATACCGGCAAACAGAACCAAGGGAATATTTTGCGCGTTCAAACTTACGTTGTTGGTCAGCATAAAGTTAGGGATTAATAGCAACACACCAAAGACGATCTGAATATAAAGCGACTGCCAGTTGGGTAAATTGATATTCCAGCGTTTGGTTAACACGCCGTAAAGCGCGTAAGAAGCTGATGCCGCGAACATCATCAACTCGCCAGAACCAATGCCGTGAGTCAGCAGCTGTTGTGGATTACCTCCGCTCACCAGCCACACGAGGCCAAAGAATGACATCACGCTACCCAGTGCGATACCGACCGTGGGCACAATACGTAGCAGCCAAATGCTGATCAACACCGTTAACAGCGGGATAAGGGAGCTTAAAATACCCATAAACAAGGCGCTGACGCTGTGTGCGGCGTAATAAGCCAAGCTTTGATACAGCACCATGCCGAGCAACCCCAGAATCAGTAATTTTCCAAGATGCGGTCGAATGGCCTTTCGGTTGCGAATCACGCCGGGCAGTACAAAAGGCGTCAGTACTAACAACGCTAACACCCAACGATAAAATGAGATGGCCGCTGGATCGATAGCGCCAGCCGAAACCTTACTGACAATGGCGTTGATTGACCAAATCAGTACGGCAAAAAGTGGAAACAGTGCATTCATGATATTTCTTCTCAAAACATTATTGTCGACAACAGTGGCGACGAGCGTTAGTTTACGCGTGTCTGGTTTGTTAGATATAGTGATAACCAGACAAAATTTAATGAAATCCAGACAAACTGAATTATCACTTACTGT
The DNA here is from genome assembly GCF_964063325.1 of Hafnia alvei. Classification (NCBI taxonomy): domain Bacteria; kingdom Pseudomonadati; phylum Pseudomonadota; class Gammaproteobacteria; order Enterobacterales; family Hafniaceae; genus Hafnia; species Hafnia alvei. The sequence continues at coordinate 3,157,431 of NZ_OZ061315.1, read as the reverse complement.
GATTGGGGCAAAGCGTTATGGCTCAGCAGCGCACATTTCCGACCTCTGAGGTGAGCTCGGTACGCAACTTGTTTTTCCGCTGCGAAGAGGTCAACGCGGATACCGAATATCTGCCACATAGTCATCCGTGGGGGCAGCTTATTTATATTAGAACCGGCGTATTGGCGTTGAACGTTGGCGACCAGCGTTTTCTCGCGCCGTCGAAATTTGCCGTTTGGTTACCGGTTGGCATTGAACATTCAAGCTACAACCGCAAACTGTCACAGTTTCGTACTATCAATATTAGTGCACGACTGTGCAAAGACTTACCTCCGCAGGCCTGTTTGCTTAACGTTAGCCCGCTGTTTAATGCCATTGTGGATGATTGCTTTGAGCGTGAACTGATTTTGCCGGAATCCCGTGAGGACATTCGCCTTTGCCGAGTCTTGGTGGATCAACTGAAACGGGCGCCGGTTCATCAAACCTATTTGCCCACTTCACAGGACAAATTTTTAGCGCCGGTGCTGCGTGTATTGGAAAGCTGCCCGTCAGATAACACGCCGCTCAGCGTTTGGGCGCAGCGGGTATACACCACCGAGCGCACGCTCTCTCGCCGTTGCCAGAATGAGCTCGGCATGTCCTTTAGCGAATGGCGCCAGCGCCTGCGTTTTCTGCACTCTTTGCCTTTATTAGAGCAGGGGAAAACCGTGCAGGAAGTCGCGTTGGAGGTGGGATACAGCTCGTCTTCGGCGTTTATTGTGATGTTCCAGCAAATTTCAGGCACAACGCCCGAACGATATCGAAAAGTCAGTTAATCAATGAAAGCGTGCTGACTTATTTGGGCTCCACCCCTAATTGGTGGCAAAATAGCGCTTCAATCATTTTCTTATTTACGCAGCGCAGTGCGCCGGCGGGAGAATTACGTGAAAATTCTGGTCGATGAAAATATGCCTTATGCGGGTGAGTTATTCAGCCGCTTAGGAAATGTACAGGCAGTCCGCGGGCGTCCATTGCCTGCCGAGGCGTTGGTTGGCGCAGATGCGCTGATGGTGCGTTCGGTCACTAAGGTGAATGCTGAGTTACTCAGCGGTACCAGCGTTCGCTTTGTCGGCACCGCCACTGCGGGCACCGATCACGTTGATGATAAATGGTTGAGTGATAACAATATTGGTTTTTCTGCGGCGCCAGGCTGTAATGCCATTGCCGTCGTGGAGTATGTCTTTTCTGCTTTAATGATGCTGGCCGAACGCGATGGTTTCGACCTGCGTCAAAAAACAGTGGGTATCGTCGGCGTGGGGAACGTGGGGTCGCGGTTGAATCGCCGCCTGCAAGCATTGGGTGTGCAAACGTTGCTTTGCGATCCACCTCGTGCGGCGAAGGGCGATGCTGAAACATTTTATCCGCTGGAAAAATTGGTTCAGGATGCCGATATTCTGACTTTCCACACGCCGTTGAATAAAACGGGTGAGGACAAAACGCTGCATTTGGTCGATGCTGAACTGCTGGCGGCATTGCCTGAAAATCGCATTTTGATTAATGCGGCGCGTGGCCCGATTGTTGATAATGCGGCTTTGCTGGCCGCGTTGAAAAACGGTAAAAAACTGAGCGTGATCCTCGACGTGTGGGAACCTGAGCCAGAGCTTTCTTTAGCGCTGCTGGATTTGGTTGATATCGGTACGCCGCATATCGCCGGTTATAGTTTGGAAGGCAAAGCGCGCGGCACTACACAGGTCTTTGAAGCCTACAGCGAGTTTATCGGGCAGCCACAGCACGTTGCGTTAAGCGAGCTGTTACCGGTGCCAGAAATCGCGAGCGTAACCGTTCATGGTGCGCTGGATCAGGCAAAGCTCAAACGTCTGATGCATCTAGTGTATGATGTGCGCCGCGACGATGCGCCGCTGCGTCGTGTTGCAGGACAGGCCGGTGAGTTTGACCGCCTGCGTAAGCATTATCAGGAGCGCCGTGAATGGTCTTCGTTATGCGTGAAATGTGACGACAATGCGAGCGTTGAGCTATTGAATGCGCTGGGGTTTAGCGCCGAATTAATCTAGTGAGTGTGGCTTAGCTCTTATCCGCTTTTGTGATGAGAGAAATGACCCCACCCCAACCCTCCCCTTGTCAGGGGAGGGGGCTTATCGAGTTTATCGAATGAGATCTCAGCTCGACTTCTTTCCAAGCGAAGGGGAGGTTGGGAGGGGGTCTAGTTCATAGTGACTCAACGTTTTGTTTTCCAGCGCCCGTTTTGCTTAACCAAGTGATGTCGGGCGCTCTGTATTTTTGCTTTTGGAGAAGAACATGACTGACGGCTGGAATATCGCCTTGTTAGGAGCGACCGGTGCGGTAGGTAGCGCACTGATGGAACAGTTGGCGGAACGTGAATTCCCGGTAGGAGAATTATTCCCTCTGGCTAGCGAGCGCAGCGCAGGTGAATCTGTGCGCTTTAACGGCAAGCAAATCCTGGTAGAAAACGCGGCCGAGTTTGATTGGTCACAGGTACAGTTGGCATTCTTCGTCGCCGGACCAGAAGCGTCTTTGCGCTATGCGGAAGAGGCCGGAAATGCGGGCTGTTTAGTGATTGATAGCAGCGATGCGTTTGCTATGGAACCTGATGTTCCGCTGGTGGTTCCAAGTGTGAACCCACAGGCGCTGTCTGAATATCGTAACCGCAATATCGTGGTTGTCGCTGATAGCCTAGTGAGCCAATTATTGACGGCGATCCGTCCGTTGACCGACGAAGCGGGCCTGTCTCGCATTCACGTTACCAGCCTGTTGTCTGCTTCGGCGCACGGCAAAGCGGCGGTTGACGATCTTGCAGGGCAAAGCGCCCGTTTGCTAAACGGCATTCCTTTCGAGCCAGGCTTATTCCAGAAACAGCTGGCATTTAACCTGTTGCCGCTGGTGGCTGATGCGCAGGGCAGCGTACGTGAAGAGCGTCGCATGGTCGATCAGGTACGTAAGATTTTACAAGATGAAAGCCTGCCGATGTCGGTTAGCGTGATCCAGTCTCCGGTGTTTTATGGCCACGCGCAAACCGTGCACCTCGAGACACTGCGTCCGATATCTTCTGAAGAAGCGCGCGATGTGTTTGGCCGTTTAGACAGCATCGAGTTAAGCGAAGAGAATGATTACCCAACGCAGGTGGGTGACGCATCGGGTAATCCGCTGCTGAGCATCGGCTGTGTGCGTAATGACTACGGTTCACCTGATGTGGTTCAGTTCTGGTCGGTCGCGGATAACGTGCGTTTTGGTGGCGCTTTGATGGCTATCGAAACAGCGGAGCGCCTGATTCAGGAGTACATGTACTAATGTCTGATGTGTCGTTATCCGGTATGGATGCAGATGTAGCAGCGGCAGAGCCAGAGGCTCTGCCAGCCAAACCGGTGTATAAAATCGCGCTCGGTATTGAGTATGACGGCAGCCAATACGCAGGATGGCAGCGCCAGCTTGATGCACCAAGCGTGCAGGAGTGCCTTGAAAAAGCGTTGAGTAAGGTTGCCTGCGAGCCGATTACGGTCTCTTGTGCGGGCCGAACCGATGCTGGCGTTCATGCCACCGGACAAGTCGTCCATTTCGAGACGCATGTTGTGCGTAAAGATGCGGCGTGGACGATGGGCGTGAATACCCATATGCCAAAAGATATTGCGGTACGCTGGGTAACAAGCGTCAGCGAAGATTTTCACGCACGTTTTAGCGCTACGGCTCGCCGTTATCGCTATGTCATCTACAATCATCGCTACCGTCAGGCCGTTTTACAAAGTGGTCTGACGCATTTTTACCATCATTTAGACGCAGAACGGATGGAGCGAGCAGGGCAGGCTCTGCTGGGCGAAAATGACTTCACGTCATTTCGTGCCTCACAGTGTCAGTCACGAACGCCGTGGCGTAATGTGTCGCACCTGAAGGTAACGCGTTTAGGTGATTACGTGATTGTTGATATCAAAGCCAATGCCTTTGTCCATCATATGGTGCGTAATATCGTGGGTAGCCTGATGGAAATTGGCTGTGGTAATCAACCTGAAAGCTGGATGGCTGAGTTGTTGGCGGCCAAAGATCGCAAGTTGGCAGCGGCAACGGCTAAGGCCGCCGGATTGTATCTGGTGTCTGTTGATTATCCTGAACACTTTGGTTTACCTAAGGTTTCGATGGGGCCGCTGTTTTTAGCAGATTAGTTTTTAGCCGATTAGTTTTGAGCTAATGAGTTTTTTGCGGCCCGTTTTTTGGCTGGTGGATGCCGCCAGCGTTATTTGGAGAGTGAAGTGCCATGGAATACATTCACTGGGTAATCGATTTTATTCTGCACATTGACGTGCATCTGGCCGAGTTGGTTGCACAGTATGGCGTGTGGGTTTATGCCATTCTGTTCCTGATCCTATTCTGCGAGACCGGTTTGGTGGTAACGCCATTCTTGCCGGGAGATTCTTTGCTGTTTGTGGCGGGAGCGCTGGCGGCGTTGCCCACTAACGATCTCAACGTGCATACCATGGTGGCGTTAATGATCGCCGCGGCCATTATTGGTGATGCGGTGAACTACACTATCGGTCGAGTGTTCGGAGAGAAGTTATTTAGCAACCCGAACTCCAAGATTTTCCGTCGTAGCTATCTGGATAAAACCCATGCGTTCTACGATAAGCATGGCGGGAAAACCATTATCTTGGCGCGATTTGTTCCTATCGTACGTACTTTTGCGCCGTTCGTTGCAGGTATGGGGCATATGTCCTATCGCCACTTTGCGATGTTCAACGTGATTGGCGCATTGCTGTGGGTTCTGCTATTTACCTACGCCGGCTATCTGTTCGGGAATGTGCCGGTGGTGCAGGAAAACTTGAAACTGCTGATCGTCGCGATTATTGTGCTCTCTATTCTGCCGGGTGTGATCGAGGTATGGCGTCACAAGCGTGCAGCAAAAAAATCAGCATCTAACGGATAGGTCGCTGTCACAGTTGAGAAATAAATTGTGTTTATTGTTCACTCAGAGTGTTCAATAAATGTAAACTCCACGCGGTTCGACCAGTTTTTTATCCACAGAGTCGAACCGTTGTGGTTTAATGAACGGCATTTATGGTCTGTTCCTGCTGGTATATCCGTCATCTTTCACGTTGCAGGTGTGTTGGCCGCACGCGTTCATCCGAATCACTGACTGATGTCAGCCTATCGGAATTTATGCGCTTGCCGCTTTCCTGCACCATGAAATATATAGGGTATAGTCTTGAGCGTTTTGATCCCAAAGCCGATTGGCTACGGTGATTTTAAAGACTATAGCTACAACGTTACATAATGGCATGAACAGAGGACTGGCATTTCGCCAGGTTCAAACAGAAAGGTCATCGATGAGCTGGATTGAACGAATTCTTAACAAAAGTAATATCACGCAAACCCGCAAGGCGAGCATTCCTGAAGGTGTCTGGACCAAATGCGACAGCTGCGGTCAGGTACTTTATCGTGCCGAGCTGGAGCGTAATCTAGACGTTTGCCCAAAATGCGATCACCACATGCGTATGTCTGCGCGTATGCGTTTGCATACTTTGCTGGACGAAGGCAGTGAGGTTGAGCTGGGAAGCGAGCTGGAGCCGAAGGATATTCTTAAGTTTAAGGACTCCAAAAAATATAAAGATCGCATCTCTGCGGCGCAGAAAGAAACCGGTGAAAAAGACGCATTAATCGTGATGAAAGGCACCCTGAAAGGTATGCCTGTCGTTGCGGCGTCATTTGAATTTGCCTTCATGGGCGGTTCAATGGCTTCTGTGGTCGGTGCGCGCTTCGTGCGTGCGGTTGAGCAGGCGCTGGAAGATAACTGTGCGCTAATTTGTTTCTCTGCCAGCGGCGGTGCCCGTATGCAGGAAGCATTGATGTCCCTGATGCAGATGGCAAAAACCAGTGCTGCATTGGCTAAGTTGCAAGAACGCGGTCTACCTTATATCTCGGTACTGACTGACCCAACCATGGGTGGTGTTTCTGCAAGTTTGGCGATGCTGGGTGACATTAACGTCGCTGAGCCAAAAGCGCTGATCGGCTTTGCCGGCCCTCGCGTGATCGAGCAGACCGTGCGTGAGAAATTGCCAGCAGGTTTCCAGCGCAGTGAGTTCCTGATCGAGAAAGGTGCGATCGATATGATTGTCCGTCGTCCAGAAATGCGCGATAAATTGGCAAGCCTTGTGGCTAAAATGACAGGGCAACCAGAACCTGTCAGCAGTGAAGTCGTTCGCGAAATCCCTGTTGAAGGCGAGACTCAAGACTAAGTCTTTTCTCCTCCTCTGGTTGTATACCCTCACCATACGGGTTGCAGAAAGTCGGCAAATTTGTAGATACCTAGAGCATCGATCGTGATGTGCCTAGGGAAATTGCTTAGTCGATGTATATGCAGCCTGTCGTCATACGGGTATAGCAGTCTTATATCATAGCCCCATTCGGGGCTTTGTTGACTTCTTGAACCGGTTTGAACGGGACTCATGAACGATCAATGACTATGAACAATCTCCCTATCCCCCAAGCCACGTCGAACTTGAACGAATGGCTGCACTATCTAGAACACCTGCACAGTAAAACGATTGAGTTGGGACTGGATCGCGTTAAGCGCGTCGCTGAAAAGCTCGATTTACTCAAGCCTGCACCTACCGTATTTACCGTTGCCGGTACCAATGGCAAAGGCACCACCTGCCGAACCTTAGAATCGATCCTAATGGCCGCCGGCTTTCGTGTGGGCGTATACAGTTCCCCACATCTGCTGCGCTATACCGAGCGAGTACGTATCCAGGGTGAAGAGCTCAGCGAAGCCGACCACTGCCGCTCGTTTGCAGCCTTAGAAGCTGGGCGCGGCGATATCTCTCTGACCTATTTCGAATACGGCACGCTTTCGGCACTGCAGCTGTTTAAACAGTCAGCGCTGGACGTGGTGATCTTGGAGGTCGGTCTCGGTGGTCGTTTAGATGCAACAAACATTGTTGATCCTAGCGTGGCGGTGGTGACCAGTATTGCGCTGGATCATACCGACTGGCTGGGGCCGGATCGTGAAAGTATCGGGCGTGAAAAAGCAGGCATTTTCCGTGCAGGTATTCCGGCGATTGTGGGTGAGCCTGATATGCCGCTGACAATTGCCGAGGTTGCCGTAGAAAAGGGCGCGCAGCTATATCGCCGTGGTCACGATTGGAACTTCAGTGCCACCCAGCTCGATTGGCAATGGCAGGATGCAGACACCACGTGGTCGCACCTTCCACTACCGAAGGTTCCACTGCCTAATGCCGCCACTGCGCTGGCCGCGCTGCGTCACTGTGCGCTTAAGGTTGATGAATCGGCGATTCGCCAAGGGCTTGAAACCGCGCAGTTACCCGGTCGATTCCAAATTATCAGCGAGCAGCCTGTGCTAATTTTGGATGTGGCACATAATCCTCATGCGGCCGGTTATTTGGCGGGGCGTTTGCAGCAGTTGCTAGAACAGCGTCCGACTACGCAGCCACGGCGCGTACGTGCCGTCGTGGGCATGTTGGAAGATAAAGATATTGCGGGCACGCTGGCGTGTTTAAAACCACTGATCGATGAATGGTACTGCGCGCCGCTGGAAGGCCCGCGTGGTGCTCCAGCAGAGCGTTTGGCCGAACATTTGGATGAACCAAACGTGTTTGCCGACGTCGAAAGTGCATGGCAAAAAGCGATGCATGATGCGGCTCCACAGGATATTGTGATTGTTTGTGGCTCATTCCATACCGTTGCGCATGTTATGGCGGTATTAGAAACGCATCATTAGAAACGGAGAGAGCGAGTGGCAAGTAAGTTTCAAAATCGACTGGTTGGCACGGTCATTATCGTTGCGCTGGGCGTCATCGTTTTGCCCGGTTTGTTAGACGGGCAGAAAAAACATTATCAGGATGAGTTTGCTGCTATTCCGCTGGTGCCAAAGCCAGGTGAGGATGATCCTACAGACGTTATTCCTCCGGTAACTCAACCTCTGAGCGAAACGCCTCAGACACCGCAGGAAGGTGCGAATGCGCAGGCACCAATGGATAACGGCAACGTGCCGACTCAAGACCGTGAAGGGGCAAGCACGGCGGTTTCGCCTAATACCCATCAAGGGCGCGGAGATATGGTTGAACTGAAGCCGGTTGAAAGTAAGCCGGTAGAAAATAAACCTGTTGAACAGCCTAAGCCGGTGAAGAAACCTGTCGAGAAGCCGAAGCCAGTCGAACCGCCGAAAATGGTAGAAGCTAAACCTAAGCCGGTCGAGAAGTCTGTTGAACAGCCAAAACCGGTTGAGCAACCCAAGCCAGTCGAACAGCCTAAACCCGTAGAGCAAGCCAAACCAGCGGCGGTGCCGGAAGAAAAAGCACCGGCGGGGCAAGCGTATGTGGTACAGCTGGGGGCATTACGTAATGCGTCTAAAGCGAGTGAGATTGTGGCTAAGCTGCGGTTGTCTGGTTACCGTGCTTATACGGTGCCGGCGACGCCGGTTCAGGGCGAAATCACTCGTCTGTTTGTAGGGCCAGATGCCTCTAAACAAAAACTACAGTCTGCTCTGCCTGAACTGAATAGCATTAGTGGCTTGAATGGTCAGGTGCGCAGCTATAGCGGCAAATAGCGGTCAATAGGCGTTTAGAACGTCAATTCATCTAAACAATGAGTTGTGTTCGATTTTACAGCAGCTTTGTTCCCAGCAATGAGAGCAGGGCTGTTGTTCTATTTGGATTGATACATTTGGGCGTTGGTTTAGCCGAGGGTACTGGCTGAATCTGTGTCAAATTTTTATGAGAATAAAATTTGCGAACAGGAAGGGAAATCCTCTACGCAAACGTTTTCTTTTTCTGTTAGAATTCGCCGCGAACTGGATGCCGAGGCAATTCTTGAATTGGAATAGTCATGGTTTGGATTGATTGGGTCATTATTGGCATCATCGGATTTTCGGCGTTAGTGAGCCTAATCCGAGGGTTTGTGCGAGAAGCGTTGTCACTGGTTACGTGGGGGGCAGCATTCTTTGTCGCCAGCCATTTCTACACCTATCTCGCTGTCTACTTCACTCGTTTCGAAGATGCGCTGGTGCGCAACGGCATTGCGATTGCGATCTTATTTGTTGCAACGTTGATTGTCGGCGCCATTGTTAACTATGTGGTTGGTTCGCTGGTAGAGCGAACCGGATTGAGCGGAACCGACCGCGTGCTGGGCATCTGTTTTGGTGCGCTGCGTGGGGTGCTGATTGTTTCAGCGATTCTGTTCTTTTTGGATACCTTTACCTCGATGGCGCAAAGTGCGGACTGGAAACAGTCACAGCTCATCCCGCAGTTCAGTTACATCATCAGGTGGTTCTTTGACTACCTGCAGAGCACGTCGAGTTTCATACCGGAGCATTTGCCTTCTATTCCGCTCCCGCTCCGGTAACGCTGATGAGGAAATGACAACATGTGCGGTATTGTCGGTATCGCCGGTTTTACACCGGTAAACCAGTCGATTTATGATGCGTTAACGGTGCTTCAACACCGTGGGCAAGATGCCGCAGGCATCGTCACTATTGATGCCAATAATGGCTTCCGTTTGCGTAAGGCGAACGGTTTGGTGAAAGATGTGTTTGAAGCACGGCATATGTTACGCCTGCAAGGCAATATGGGTATCGGCCACGTGCGTTACCCAACGGCAGGCAGTTCTAGCGCATCCGAGGCGCAGCCGTTTTATGTCAACTCCCCATTCGGTATTACTTTGGCGCACAATGGTAATCTGACCAATGCGCACGAGCTTAAGCAGAAACTGTTTGAGCGTGCGCGTCGCCACGTCAATACCACGTCTGATTCTGAAATTCTGCTGAATATCTTTGCTCACGAGCTGGATCGTTTTGACCACTATCCGCTGGAGTCTGATAACGTGTTTGCTGCCGTGGCGGCAACGCACCAGCAGATCCGCGGCGCTTACGCCTGCGTGCTGATGATCATTGGCCACGGCATGGTCGCTTTCCGCGATCCAAACGGCATTCGCCCCTTGGTGATTGGTAAGCGTGATTTAGAAGATGGCCGTGTTGAGTACATGGTGGCTTCTGAGAGCGTGGCCTTGGATACCTTGGGCTTTGAGTTCATCCGTGACGTTGCACCGGGTGAAGCGATTTATGTCACTGAAAAAGGGCAGCTGTTTACCCGCCAGTGTGCAGATAATCCGAAGAGTAATCCTTGCCTGTTTGAGTATGTGTACTTTGCTCGCCCAGACTCCTTTATCGACAAAATTTCCGTTTACAGCGCTCGTGTGCGCATGGGGCAGAAATTAGGCGCGAAAATCGCCCGTGAGTGGGAAGATCTGGATATCGACGTCGTTATTCCAATCCCTGAAACGTCGTGTGATATCGCGTTGGAGATTGCACGTATTCTGGAAAAACCGTACCGCCAAGGGTTTGTCAAAAACCGCTACGTGGGACGCACGTTTATCATGCCGGGTCAGCAGGAACGCCGCAAATCAGTGCGTCGTAAATTGAATGCGAACCGCGCAGAGTTCCGTGATAAAAACGTGCTTCTGGTTGATGATTCGATCGTGCGCGGCACCACATCACAGCAAATTATGGAAATGGCGCGTGATGCAGGCGCAAAGAAAGTTTATTTAGCCTCTGCGGCACCTGAAATTCGTTTCCCTAACGTGTATGGCATTGATATGCCAAATGCGAATGAGCTGATCGCACATGGCCGCGAAGTGAATGAAATTGCCAAAATCATCGGTGCCGATGGTTTGATTTTCCAAGATCTCGACGATCTGATCGAAGCGGTACGTGAAGAAAACCCAGATATCGAACAGTTTGAATGCTCAGTATTTAACGGGATTTACGTGACGAAAGATGTGGATCAGGGCTATCTGGATTACCTGCAGTCCCTGCGCAGCGACGACGCAAAAGCGATTCGCGGTCAGGAAGAAGCAGAGAATCTTGAGATGCATAACGAAGGGTAATTGCTACTGTAAGCAGAGTTAGGGTTTTGCATCCGATTCTTAGTTGCTGCTCGCATTTACTTGCATTGACAGCGCGATAGCTGGCTCATAAATTAGAAATACACTAATACCCCGCATGAAGAAATTTACGTTGAAGTAGATTTTCATCATGCGGGCTTTTTTTTTGCCTTGTCATAGTCCCAATATGGGATATAGTTCACTTGTCCTAAAATGGGACATCATGGATGTTATAATGCGGATAATCGCAATTGGGTGTTTGAAATCGTTTTGGGAACGGTATCCTGAGGTCGAGCAGCCGTTAAGGTCATGGATTGATGAGGTAAAAAACTCTGAATGGACAATGCCAAGTGATATTAAGCGCCTCTATTCGACGGCCAGCGTACTGAAAGGTCGCCGAGTTGTTTTCAATATCAAAGGGAATGAATATCGTTTAGTCGTTGCTATTGCCTATCAGTACCAGTCAATTTATATCAAATTTATCGGCACACATCGGCAATATGATGCAGTTGATGCTAACAGTGTAGAAATGGAGTGGTAGATGAATATTCGCCCCATCCGTAATGAACAAGATTACAAAGCTGCGTTGAAAGAGGTATCGCCCCTTTTTGATAATCCTCCAAAACCGAACACGCCTGAAGGGGATAGTTTTGACGTTATGCTTACTCTGATAGAAGCATATGAGTCTAAACATTTTCCAGTTGATCTTCCCGATCCTGTTGAAGCAATCAAGTTTCGCATGGAGCAATCTGGTTTGACAGTTCGCGATCTGACTGCGGCGATTGGCAACCCAAATCGAGTGTACGAAGTATTAAATCGTAAACGTAATTTAACGTTACCGATGATCCGACGGTTACACACGCTGTTTGGCATTCCTGCCGAATGCCTGATTAAATCTGCAAAAGTAGGCCAACACTCATGAAACGTTTAATTATCGGTATCTCTGGTGCCAGTGGTGCAATCTACGGTGTACGTTTACTGGAAGTGCTGCAGGGTGTGCCTGATATCGAAACTCACCTCATCATGAGTAATGCCGCTCGTCAGACGTTGGCATTGGAAACCGACCTGCAGCTGCGGGACGTACAGAATTTAGCCGATGTAGTGCACGATTCGCGTGATATTGCCGCCAGCATTTCATCGGGATCGTTCAAAACGGCGGGTATGGTTATTCTGCCTTGTTCAATGAAAACGCTGTCGGGTATTGTTCATAGCTATACGGACAATCTGCTAACCCGTGCAGCCGACGTAGTGTTGAAAGAACATCGTCGTTTAGTGCTTTGTGTGCGAGAGACGCCATTGCATCTGGGGCATTTGAGAATGATGACGACCGCAGCCGAATTAGGCGCGATTGTTATGCCACCGGTCCCCGCGTTCTATCATCGCCCGCAAACGCTGCAAGACATTATCGATCAAACCGTTAATCGCGTTATCGATCAGTTCGATATTGAAATGCCTGAAGATCTGTTTACCCGCTGGGGCGGTGGACATAAATAGTAGTAACACCCGTGCAACATTAGTGCATTTTTGCAACATTGATCACCTTTGGTGCATAAAGTCTGTTTTTCCCCCTCTTGAACCTGTCGTTTTGCTATTGCTGCTCTATCTTTGCTAAAGCGAGGCAGAGTAGCCCATTTCTCTGAAGCCTGTTATACCGCGTAGTTCTGCATATTCTCAGCGCCGTTTGTGCAGAACGTTTCGTCGCGGAATACGGGATGGCATGAAACCTGCTAAAGATTTCAATGCACGCCTCGCTTGCAAACCTATAACAATTTTAAGTCTAACCATTGAGTTCGACACGCTGCATCACGGTGATGCAGTCAACACAAAACATCACGACCATAAACCGTTTTCTTGAGGGTAGAGTATGAAGAAGCACGTCCTAGCGGTATCTCTGTTTTTGGCGATGGTAGGTTCTTCCAGCGTGTTTGCTGCGGTTCCCGATCACATCCGTGTGGGTACCGATCCAACCTATGCGCCGTTTTCCTCTAAAAATCCGCAAGGCCAGCTGGTTGGGTTTGATATTGATTTGGCTAAAGAGCTGTGCAAACGAATCAATACCCAATGCACTTTCGTGGAGAGCGATTTTGACGCGCTGATCCCTTCACTGAAAGCCAAAAAAATCGACACCATCATTTCGTCCCTGTCGATTACCGAAAAGCGCCAGAAAGAAATCGCCTTCACTGAAAAACTCTACGCGGCAGATTCTCGCCTCGTAGCAGCTAAAGGCTCGCCGATTCAGCCAACGTTGGACTCTCTTAAAGGTAAGCACGTAGGCGTATTGCAAGGCTCGACGCAGGAAACCTATGCCAACCAGCATTGGCGTCCGCAGGGCGTTGATGTGGTGCCTTATCAAAATCAGGATTTAATTTACGCTGATTTGGCCGCAGGCCGAATTGATGCCGCGTTTCAGGATGAAGTTGCTGCGAGCGAAGGTTTCCTGAAACAGCCAGTCGGTAAGGATTATGCGTTTGCCGGACCGTCGGTAAAAGATAACGCCATTTTTGGCGTGGGTACCGGAATGGGTCTGCGTAAAGATGAAACTGAACTGAAAGTTGCCTTGGATAAAGCGTTTGATTCAATGCGTAAAGATGGCACCTACGATAAGTTCGCCAAAAAGTATTTTGATTTTAACGTTTACGGCGGTTAATCCGAGGTCAGGCACCCACCGCTTTGAGGCGGGTGCCTGTGGGTTAAGTGGTACGCTATGAAATGGCAGGTTGAATAATGCTACAAGGCTACTCCCAACTTATTCTTAATGGTGCCCTCGTTACGCTGGAACTGGCCGTGAGCTCGGTGCTGCTTGCCGTTGCGATCGGTTTAATTGGGGCCGCCGCCAAGCTCTCTCGTTCATCCGTCCTTGCGACGATCTTTGAAGGTTACACCACGCTGATCCGCGGCGTTCCCGATCTGGTGTTAATGCTGCTGATCTTCTACGGCCTACAGATGATGTTAAACCAGCTGACTGATTTATTGGGCTGGTCGCAGTTTAATATCGATCCGCTGGTCGCTGGCGTGATCACGCTGGGTTTTATCTATGGTGCCTATTTTACCGAAACTTTTCGCGGCGCATTTATGGCGGTGCCAAAAGGTCAGATAGAAGCGGCTACGTCACTTGGTTTTTCCAGCAGCAAGATTTTTCGACGCATTTTGTTTCCCGCGATGATGCGGTATGCCCTGCCGGGGATTGGTAATAACTGGCAGGTGATCCTGAAAGCGACAGCGTTGGTTTCATTACTTGGCTTAGATGATTTGGTGAAAGCTACTCAGATTGCAGGTAAGGGGACTTGGCAGCCGTTTTACTTCGCCATTGTGGCTGGTGTTGTCTATCTGCTGTTTACCACGCTGTCGAATGGCGTGCTGTTGTTGCTTGAGAAGCGTTATTCAGCGGGCGTGAGAAGGGCCGAGCTATGAATGAGATTATTCATGAGTATTGGAAATCATTGCTCTGGACCGATGGTTTTCGTTTTACTGGGATCGCCATCACGCTGTGGTTGTTGATTGTCTCGGTGGTGATGGGGGGCGTGCTTGCCGTCTTGCTTTCTGTGGCGCGAGTCTCACCGAATCGCTGGATTTCAACGCCGGTTTGGTGTTTCACATGGGTGTTTCGTGGCACACCGCTGTATGTTCAGCTGTTGGTTTTTTATTCAGGTATGTACACGCTGGAGATTGTGAAAGGAACCGAAATGTTGAACGCGTTTTTCCGCAGCGGGCTTAACTGTACGCTGCTGGCATTAACCTTGAATACCTGTGCCTATACCACTGAAATCTTCGCCGGAGCGATACGTGCGGTACCTCATGGGGAAATCGAAGCTGCCAATGCTTATGGATTCTCGCGTTTTAAACTCTATCGCTGCATCATTTTGCCATCGGCATTACGCACGGCGTTACCCGCGTACAGCAATGAAGTGATTCTGATGTTGCATTCGACGGCGCTGGCGTTTACTGCCACGGTGCCGGACTTGCTGAAGGTGGCGCGGGATATTAACTCTGCAACCTATCAGCCATTTACCGCGTTCGGCATTGCCGCAGTGTTGTACCTGACCATTTCTTATGTGCTCATTCGGTTGTTTCGTAAAGCGGAAAAACGCTGGATGGCGCACGTAAATCCCTCGTTAACTCACTGAGCTGCCGTTTATGAACCCAATAAAACTTAACGTTACCGAATTGCATAAACGCTATGGCGATCATGAAGTGCTTAAGGGCGTGTCGCTGACCGCTCAGGCAGGCGATGTGATTAGCATTATCGGATCTTCCGGATCGGGGAAAAGCACGTTTTTACGCTGCATTAATTTTTTGGAAAAACCCAGCGAAGGATCGATTGCCATCAATGGTACTGATATCGGCTTAGTGAGAGATACGGACGGTCAATTAAAAGTGGGTGATAAAAAGCAGCTGCGATTGCTGCGTACACGTTTGACGATGGTATTCCAGCATTTCAATCTGTGGAGCCATATGACGGTGTTAGAAAACGTGATGGAAGCGCCGATTCAAGTGCTTGGTCTGAGTAAATCAGAGGCACGCGAGCGAGCTATCCGCTATCTGGAAAAAGTAGGGATTGATGAAAGAGCACGAGGTAAATACCCCATCAATCTTTCTGGTGGCCAGCAACAGCGCGTGTCCATCGCCCGTGCATTAGCGATGGAACCTGAGGTGCTGTTGTTTGATGAGCCGACGTCTGCGCTCGACCCGGAACTGGTTGGTGAGGTGTTGCGTATTATGCAAAAGCTGGCCGAAGAGGGGAAAACGATGGTGGTTGTGACGCATGAAATGGGCTTTGCCCGTAATGTCTCTAGCCACGTGATCTTTTTGCATCAGGGCGTGATTGAAGAACAGGGGCCACCAGAGTTGGTATTTGGCAGCCCGAAGAGTACGAGGTTGCAGCAGTTTTTGTCGGGGGCAATGAAGTAGGGGGAGTTTCAGTGATTTATATCACTCCAGTGTAATATTCCGCCCGCCAGCGTCCATGCTGGCGGCTCTAAAATGCATTTCATCTAACACAGAAAGGACAAAAGATAATTTTGTCTTTTAGATAGCTCAAGTCTAGGAAGTGAGGGCAGTGAAAGGTTTCGTACGCCTGTGAACATTTGCGTTTTTATGAAGCTGTTGGCGTAGGCGTCCGACGAAAGGTTGCTGGCGCGCAACCTCTCGACTCTCGCGCTTTTTACCGAGTTGTTTGGCCGACCGGTTTCGGAGCGCACGTCCTATGCGCCCTCAACCTGCCGCCAGCGTCCCTGCTGGCGGCTCTAAAATGCATTTCATCCAACAAGGGAAAGATAAAAGATAATTTAGTCTCTTTGTCTCTTTGTCTCTTTGTCTTTTTAATGGTTTAAGTCTTGGTAGTGAGAGCAGTGAAAACAGGATGTTTTCACGAGGGGAGGAGGCGCCAAGGATGGCGCATGCCGACCCGGCGCGGAGATGGCATCTCGGATAAAAGCGCGCGAGTTGAGAGCCCCCGCGCAACGGGGCTCTCATCGGACGCCTACAACTCAGTTCATATATGAATGCCGTTATGGAAAGGCGGACGAAACCTTACACGAAGGTTACATACACACTTGGCAGACGAAACCTTACACGAATGCATCATAAGCAAAAGTGGTTGAAACCTTTCCCCTACTTAAAACTCCTTCCCCAACACATTTCTCAACGCATCTTCCAGTTCAAAATATCTGAACCCAAACCCAGCTTCTTCCAGCCTTTTGGGAATAGCTCGCTGTCCACTGAGGACCAGTACGCTGGCTTCACCCATGAGGGTTTTTATTGCAAACGCAGGGGTACGCACCACCGTAGGGCGGCCTAAAATCTCGCCTAGCGTGGCGATAAACTGTTCATTGTGAACGGGATAGGGCGAAGTCATGTTGAACGGACCGTTGAGCGTTGGACACTCCAACAAGTAGAGAATGGCGTTGACCATGTCATCAATGTGGATCCACGGCATATATTGCCGACCATTGCCCATTTCGCCACCTAAACCGAGGCGGAAAAGAGGAAGCATTTTACTTAATGCGCCACCCTCTGAGGCCAGAACGATTCCGGTGCGCATCAGGCAGACGCGCGTTTTGTCGCTGGAGGCCTGTAACGCAATGCCTTCCCAACGCGCGCAGAGATCGTGGGTAAACTCATGATGCGGGGTATCTTCTTCGGTGACTAACGCTTCACCTTGGTCGCCATAATATCCCACGGCCGAACCGGAAAGCAGCGATGAAGGCGGCGTGGCGCTGTTATGAATCAGTTCGACAAGGCGTTCGGTAATATCCCAGCGGCTATGGCAAAGACGCTGTTTCTGCTCTTCCGTCCAGCGTTTATCCGCGATAGGCTCACCGGCCAGATTAATCACGGCGTCGTAGCCATCCAGCGTTGAAAGCGCTTCCAAAGATGTTACGTAGTGAACGTTATCGCCGAGCTTTTCCCTCGCTTTCTGCGGATCGCGGGTTAAAACCGTGAGCTCGTGGTGCAGCGTCAGCAGACGTTGGCAAAGAGGTTTGCCGATAAGCCCCGTTCCGCCAGTGATAAAAATACGCATAAGCCTTCTCCAAGATCAGGGATATGTCTATCACCCTTGATATAACACGAGTTATTTAGGGTATATGTCGCTATTCATTAGCCTTGCGGTAACGCATGGTCATCGAGACAGAATCTGCATAGCGTAGGGCGTAAAGCTTATCGACCTCTACTTCAGCATAGGTGACCCAGTGGTGTTCACAAGCGATGTTGAGGACATCCTGAGTTAATTTTTCCAGCAGCGCGAAACGATGATCCTCAACGTGTGCAATGATACGTTTCGTTATCGTACGATAGTTGAGCGCATCGGCGATATTCTCGCTTTTCCGCGCCTGCTCTGCTGGGTAATGGATCACAACGTTGATAACAACGTCTTGTTTATTCTTGATTTCTTCTTCGTTTATCCCAATGAAAGTGCGCAGCCGCAGGTTTTTAATACGAATAATGGCATCAGGCTGTAAAAAGCTCATAGGGTGTCCTTATCAAATGCGATGTCGCATTCAGCATACAGGGAAAGCATTACGATGATAATAGAGAAGAAGTGGCCAGCATCAGCTGGCCTATATCGATTAGTCTTGCGGCAAACTGTAGGCTTTCTTCGTTGCAGGACGGGCTGAGATGCGTTCAAACCAGTTACGTACGGCAGGAAAATCCTCTAAATCGATGCGTTGGCGGGCATGTGGAACTACCCACGGATAAATCGCCATGTCCGCGATGCTGTATTCATCACCCGATACATAGGCATGCTTTTTCAACTGTTTGTCGAGAACGGTATAGAGGCGTTTAGTTTCAACCTGATATCGTTCAATTGCATAGGGAACGGGCTGTGGCGCGTAGTGATTGAAGTGGTGGTTTTGCCCCAGCATTGGGCCAAAGCCGCCGACTTGCCAGAATAACCATTGTAGCGTGGCCGCGCGTGAACGTAATTCTTGGCTCATGAAACGGCCCGTTTTCTCAGCGAGATAAAGCAGTATTTCACCTGATTCAAACAGGCTCAGCGGTGCGCCACCATCTACAGGCTGTCGGTCTACAATGGCTGGGATTTTGTTGTTAGGGGAGATGGCTAAAAACTCAGGTTTAAACTGATCGCCAGCGCCGATGTCGATGCGATGAATTTGATAGGCTAGGCCAGATTCTTCGAGGAAAAGAGTAATTTTATGGCCGTTTGGTGTCGGTGCGTAATACAGGTCGATCATGATGTCTCCCAGAAAAATCAAGCGGTAAGAGGAAGCTTATCTCTCTGACTATAGTCCAAAAGGCTCGGTGGTGAAAGCGGTGATGTTGCAAAAATGTATAATTCAGACAGAGTGAAATATCACCTGAACAGGGGTAACTTCAGCGCTGCAAAAATACACAAACGTGTAATACTGAGATTCCAATGACTGCCAAGTGTCGACAGGAGAGAAGATGAGCCAGCCGAAAATTACGCTGTATTCTGATAGCAACTTTTTCAGTCCGTATGTGATGTCTGTTTATGTGGCGTTAAAAGAAAAGGGAGTTAGATTTGAACTTGAGCCGGTTAATTTAGCTGAGAGTGAAAACTAGCAGGAGGCGTATGCCGAGCTCTCATTAACGCGCAGAGTGCCGACGCTGTTACATGAAAATTTCTCTCTTTCTGAGTCTTCGGCTATCACTGAATACCTTGATGAAGTTTTCGCTGCGCCTGACTTTGCTTCTCTTTATCCAAGAGATAAGCAAAAAAGAGCCAAGGCGCGCGAAATCCAAGCGTGGCTGCGCAGCGATTTAATGCCAATTCGACAAGAGCGCTCCACCGAAGTTATTTTTGCCGGGCTCAAACCGCCCGCGTTGAGCCTAGAAGGCGAATATGCGGCAGCCAAGCTAATTGCAGGGGTTGAGCGATTGTTGATTGAAGGACATCAGAACTTATTCGGAGAATGGTGCATTGCGGATACGGACTTAGCTTTAATGCTAAATCGTTTGGTGATGGCGGGGGATCCTGTGCCAGAACGTATCGCGGACTATGCGCATTTCCAATGGCAACGCGCATCAGTGTGCCAATGGCTGGCCTTATCGGCGGCAAAGCGGCGTTAAAAGCAGCAACTAATGAAGCAATCAGGTTAAAAGTAGGCAAACAATGCGTTGTATGCTGGCGGGCGATGATAGCCATCGTTACACTATGGCCATTCGCTACACTATGGGCATTTGTAACGCCATAGGGATTATTCTTATTTAACGAGAACCGTATATGAAGCTGATGTTTGCCTCTGATATCCATGGATCTCTCACCACGACCCAGCGCGTGCTTGAGTTGTTTGAACAAAGCGAAAGCCAGTGGCTGATTATTCTGGGAGATGTGCTCAATCACGGCCCACGAAATCCGCTACCTGAAGGCTATAACCCGCCGCAGGTTGCAGAGCAGCTAAATAAGTTTGCTGACAAGATCATCGCAGTTCGCGGCAATTGCGATAGTGAAGTCGATCAGATGCTGCTGAAATTCCCGATGATGGCGCCTTGGCAGCAAATTTTGCTCGATAATCAAAGATTGTTTTTAACCCATGGTCACCTTTATCATCCAGCGGAGTTACCACCATTAAGCCCAAAAGATGTGCTGGTCTACGGACACACGCATCTACCGGTGGCAGAACAACGCGGTGATATCTACTGCTTCAATCCAGGCTCTGTTAGCTTACCCAAAGGTGGGCATGTGCCTAGTTTTGGGATATTTGAAAACGGGGTCTTAAAAGTGTGCGCCCTGTACGGTACAGAGATACTGGCAGAAGTCGTAATCGACTGATTATTTATGGCATTTTCGGTAGGATCTGCTTTCACCGCTGTAGCGTCTACAGATGTGAACCATAAAGCAGGTGCGATGAACAAACCGCGTACAGCAGTACGCTAAGAAAAAGGTTTCAGAGGATGGTGGAACAAACGCTTAACACCGAGTTGGAGTGGGTTGATATTGTTGATGAAAACAATGATGTCATCGCGCAATCAACTCGCGCGCAGATGCGCGCGCAATGTCTGCGTCACCGTGCAACCTATATTGTGGTTCACAATGGAATGGGGCAGATCCTGGTTCAGAAACGCACTGATAACAAAGATTTTTACCCTGGATGGCTCGATGCTACCGCCGGCGGCGTGGTGCAAAGTGGTGAAAATATGTTGGAGTCAGCGCGCCGAGAAGCAGAAGAGGAGCTTGGCATTGCAGGCGTTCCCTTTGCCGATCACGGTATGTTCTATTTTGAACAAGACAACTGCCGCGTATGGGGTGGGCTGTTTAGCTGTGTTTCTCACGGCCCGTTTGCGCTACAGGAAGAAGAGGTTGAGTCGGTTCGCTGGATGACCCCAGAGGAAATCACTGCGGAGTGCGATAGCTTTACCCCTGATTCACTGAAGGCTCTCTCTTTGTGGATGACGCGTAATAGCGATAAACACTACCAGCCGATGTGTATCCAAAAAACCACATCATCGGCGAAAGCGCCTAGCGAATCTGAAGCGGAAAACGGTGTGCCGCAGAACGAAAGCGAAGAGTAACGATTCCAGTACTGTCAGCTTAGCAACTGCTCCGTTTGCATAACACTGAGCTGACAGGAATAGTGACTCTGGTTGCTTGCTGATTCAGGCGCGCCAATAGGGCGTTGGCGGCCTGAATACCAATCTCTTTAAAAGGTACGGCGGTTGTGGTTAACGGCGGCTGACATACCTGACTCACATCCCGATTACCGAAACCCACAACGGCTAGCTGGCTTGGTATACGGATATGCCGTCTTTGGCATTCATACAATACTCCGCAGGCTAATTCGTCAGACGCACAGATCAGCGCATCAATTTCTGGCCAAGCCAGAATAAATTCGGGTAACAGGTTTGCGCCGGTTGAGAAATTGGCGGGTTCAGCAGCGTTAATAACCCGATGCGGTGAGAAATGGCTACGCAACAGCGCCTGATGCCAGCCATGAAGGTGCTGCTGAAATACCCACGGCTCTTGATTCGCACAGAGTAAGCCAATGTTTTCATATCCTCGCTCGATGACATAGCGTGTCAGATTAAACATCGCGTCGGCATAATCTATCCCAATATTGATATCGATGGGATCTTCGCGCATGGCGCCGATTTCAACCACCGGAATTTCTGCATTTTTCAGCCATTGACGGGTGTTATCGCTTTGCTCGGTGCTAAGTAGCACCACCGCGGCAAGGCTGGCCGAAAGCAGGTTTTCTAGCATGTTGGCTTCGCGCTCTTCATCTCGTTGGGATTCTGAGAGTGTCAGTTGGAATCCTGCCGGTTGTAATACGCTTTGTAGCCCAGCCAGCATTTGAGCGCAGCCTGCTTCGGTAAACGAGGGAACCACTACCGAAATAGTGCGGCCAGCCCCAGACGCTAAAGCGCTGGCGGCAAGATTTGGCACATAGCCCAGTTCGCTAACGGCAGACTCAATTTTTTCTCTTAGCTTGTCCGATACCTGATCGGGCGTGCGTAGAGCACGTGATACGGTCATTGAACCAACACCAGCATGGCGGGCTACATCGGCCAGCGTGACTCTGCCGGTACTACGTCGTTTTTTAATAATGGACATGCTTGTTCCTAACGGAGCCTAGGCTGCAATGGCGCTATTTTAGCTAAAAAAAGAGATTAATCATAAAACTACTACAGGCTTTGGTAGCGATATTGCCATGTACTTAGCGTTATGAGATATGCGTCATCTCTGTTCATAGATTAAGCATCTATTTTTGATAGCGCTATCACAAATCTAACAGATAGCGTTTTTGGTAGCGCTATCTTTAAAGGTATCGTCTCTTTACACCACCCCATTTGCTGATAATCAATGGTCAAAATGGCCGGCAGTTAGGGTTATCAACAGAGGTCATCCGCTTAGGAGAGACAATGCTGAATACTTGGTTAACTGATGACACCATACAAATTCGCGAAAGTGTGGATACGTGGCAAGAGGCTGTGAGGCTCAGCGCCCAGCCGTTATTACAAAAAGGTATTATTACTCCCGATTATCTTGCCGCTATTTATCTGCAACATGAAAAGCTGGGTCCCTATTATGTTTTAGCTCCGGGTATTGCGATGCCGCATGCAAGGCCAGAAGAAGGTGCCAAGTCTTTAGGGCTTTCATTGCTGAGCGTGAAACAAGATGTTTTATTCTATTCCGCTGACAACGATCCGGTTAATTTAATTGTGATGCTCTCAGCGCCTGACAGCCACAGCCATATTGAATTGATTTCTCATCTGGCAGAGTTTTTCTCAGATGATGATGCGGTAAAAAAAATTCACAATGCCGCTACGCGAGAGGAGATTAAATCTATCATCGAGAAATTTTAAGAGCTATTTAAATCAATAACCCCATAAAAATAACAGGATTCCCTGTGGGATCTCTGTGTTTAAAAACTCACCGAGGATTGAATAATGAAGATTATGGCGATATGTGGTTCAGGTTTGGGCAGTAGTTTTATGGTGGAAATGAATATTAAAAAAGTGCTTAAGAAAATTGGCGTTGAGGCTGATGTTGAGCACTCCGACCTTTCATCGGCTATTCCCAGCGAAGCCGACTTGTTTGTAATGGCGAAGGATATTGCTGCCAGTGCCAGCATCCCAGATAACCAGCTAATTGTTATTACCAATATTATTGATATTAATGAACTTGAAAAAAAGCTACGGGCTTATTTCAATAAATAAAATAATCGACAACTTCTCTTAGATAATTAGCGAGGCGGATATGTTTATCCAAGAAACGCTGAAGTTCATCGTTGATATATTAAAAGTTCCTGCAGTTCTCGTCGGTATTATTGCTCTTGTTGGTTTATTGGCTCAGAAAAAATCTTTCAGCGATGTTGTGAAAGGAACCGTAAAAACTATTCTAGGTTTTATTGTTTTAGGCGGTGGTGCTGGAGTTCTTGTCAGTTCACTCAACCCATTGGGAGGTATGTTTGAGCATGCCTTTAATATTCAGGGCATCATTCCTAATAATGAAGCGATAGTCTCTATTGCATTAGAAAAATATGGTGCTGCGACTGCGCTAATCATGGCGTTCGGTATGGTTGCTAATATTGTGGTGGCACGCTTTACCAAGCTTAAGTACATATTCTTAACCGGACACCACACGTTTTATATGGCGTGCATGATCGGCATTATATTGACCGTCGCCGGATTTGAAGGTGTGCAATTAGTCTTTACGGGGGCATTAACGCTCGGTTTAGTTATGGCCTTTTTCCCTGCTTTGGCGCAGCGATATATGCGCAAAATTACCGGCAATGACGATATCGCTTTTGGCCATTTTGGCACATTAGGCTATATCCTTTCCGGCTGGATCGGTGGACGCGTGGGTAAAGGATCGCGCTCAACCGAAGAGATGAATCTGCCTAAAAACCTTAGCTTCTTACGCGACAGTTCCATCTCCATCTCTCTGACCATGATGGTGATTTACCTGATTATGGCGGTGAGTGCAGGCTCTGATTTCGTCGAAGCCACCTATAGCGCCGGCCAAAACTATTTGGTCTATTCCATCATTATGGCGATTACCTTTGCGGCTGGCGTATTCATTATTCTGCAAGGCGTTCGCTTAATTTTGGCTGAAATCGTTCCTGCATTTACAGGTTTTTCTGAGCGTTTAGTCCCCAATGCACGTCCTGCGCTTGATTGCCCCGTGGTTTATCCTTACGCCCCTAACGCAGTGTTGATTGGTTTCCTATTTAGTTTCCTTGGCGGGCTGGTGGGGTTGTTCCTCTTAGGCCAATTTAATCTGGTGCTGATTTTACCAGGCGTTGTTCCTCACTTCTTTACGGGGGCAACGGCAGGGGTCTTCGGCAATGCCACCGGTGGCCGCCGTGGTGCCATGATCGGCGCATTTGCTAATGGCCTGCTGATTACCTTCCTGCCGGTTCTATTGTTGCCAGTTCTAGGCGCGCTCGGTTTTGCCAATACCACGTTCTCGGACGCCGATTTTGGCGGCATTGGTATTGTGCTAGGCAACATGGCGCGCTTTATGAATAAAGACATGATTATGGCCGTCATTATCGCGATATTCGTAGCGCTGGTGGCACATAACTACTTCTTCTCACGCAAGAGCTCTCCATCCACCTCCGCTAATGGCGCCAATAAATAAGGGGTAACTATGCTTAACCTGAAAGAGGTTCAACGCTACGCAACAGAAATTCGCGTAGAAACCTTAAAAGCGTTAACGAATCTGGGCTTTGGTCACTACGGTGGCTCAATGTCGGTGGTTGAAACGTTGGCGGTATTGTATGGCGCAGTGATGAAGGTTGATCCTGCTCAGCCACAGTGGCCTGAGCGCGATAATTTTGTGCTGTCTAAAGGGCATGCAGGGCCCGCGTTATATAGTGCTTTGGCGTTAAAAGGCTATTTCCCTCGTGAAGAGTTAGCCACGCTAAACGAAAATGGAACCCATTTCCCCAGTCATCCCGACCGTTTGCTAACTCGTGGCGTTGATGCGACGACCGGCTCGTTAGGGCAGGGTGTTTCAATTGCGACAGGGATGGCGCTGGCACATCAGCTGGCAGGACGTAAAAACCGCGTATTCTGTATTTTGGGCGACGGCGAATTGAATGAAGGTCAGTGCTGGGAAGCTTTCCAGTTTATCGCCCACCATAATCTGAATAACCTGACGCTGTTTATTGACTACAACAAGCAGCAGCTGGATGGCACCTTAGATGAGGTCATCAAGCCATTCGATCTCAACGCGAAATTTAGCGCATTCGGCTTTGATGTGCTCAGCGTGAAAGGCGACGATATTGCCGCTATTTACGAGGCCATTGCTCCTGTTCGAAGCGGCGAACAGCGCCCGCAAGTGGTACTTCTCGACAGCATCAAAGGTCAGGGCGTTCCGTATATTGAGCAACTGCCCAATTCACATCACCTGCGCCTAACTGACGATATTAAAGCGGAAATGCAGCAAGCGATCGCAACACTGGAGGCAACGCTATGATCCATGAATTCCTGCCGTTACAGAAAGATAAAATGGAAATGCGCAAGGTTTATGCCCAGGCGATGCGCGATCAGTTCATCGCGAATACGCCGGTAATAGCGCTAGAAGCTGATTTGATGAGCTCTATGGCCATGGACAGCGTTCACCGCGATTTCCCCCATCAGGTTATTAACTGTGGAATTATGGAGGCCAACGTTATCGGTACTGCGGCAGGCCTCTCTTTAGCCGGACGCGTTCCGTTTGTGCATACTTTCACTGCTTTCGCTAGTCGCCGCTGTTTTGATCAGCTGTTTATGTCGGTTGATTATCAAAAAAATAATGTGAAGGTGATTGCATCGGATGCTGGCGTCAGCGCTTGCCATAACGGCGGAACTCATATGTCTTTTGAAGATATGGGGATTGTGCGTGGTCTTGCCCACTCCGTGGTGATGGAGATGACGGATGCCACGATGTTCCAAAACATTCTACGCCAACTGGTGGATTTAAAAGGTTTTCACTGGGTGAGAACCATCCGTAAGCAGGCATACACCATTTATCCTGACGGTACAGAATTCACCATTGGCAAAGGCAAGGTTTTACAAGATGGCAAAGATATCACGCTGATTGCCAATGGGATTATGGTGGCTGAAGCTCTGCAAGCGGCACAAGTGCTTGCTCAGCAAGGTTACAGCGCTGCGGTTATAGACATGTTTACGCTTAAGCCTATCGATAAAGATCTGATTATTGAATACGCTGCGAAAACAGGGCGAATCGTTACCTGTGAAAACCATAGCATTCATAACGGGCTTGGTTCAGCCGTGGCAGAAGTGCTGGTGGAAAACCATCCGGTGCCGATGCGACGCGTTGGAGTAAAAGAACGCTATGGGCAGGTGGGGACACAGGATTTCCTGATGCAAGAATATGAACTGACGGCGGAGGATATTGTGAAACAGGCGCTGGAGTTGCTTAAAAATAGCCGATAGTTTGCTTTGAAAGTATGATGTAAAAACAAATGCCATATATTATGGCATTTGTTTTTTAGGTGCAGGGCCTACTATGCTGCCGTGCCAATTTTGTCTTTATTTATTATCTGATTAACATCACTTTTAAGTTTCGATATATTTTCTTTAGTTATGATATCGACAATATCTTGATTGCTTAGCAATTTATTAACGTCATTGACGACCTCAGCATACTCTGAACCTTCACCTGTATTTTTCAATTCAAAGTGTGGGACGATCGATTTTCCTGGCGACAAGCGATAAAGGCTTATCATCGCAATATCATCAAAGATAATGACAGACATGGTATTAAACATGCTGTGAATGTAAATTTTGAAGTCATGATCTTTGTGTACCTCATAATCATGGAATATTTCATCAAAAATGTTAATCAGCTTGCGTTGATAATACTCAGAGTCGCTTTTCCCATTCTTTCTATTCAGCAAGTTTATAAATTCAGATCTAGGGTCAAGCAGTACTAGGTTGGTTTCCTTGCCAGGTATATTGAGTCTTTTCTTAAAAATAGCAGAGTTTGCGCTAATGAATGATTTACCATCATTCATCACTACGGTTAATTTTTTACTGTTAATGATTTTATCTTGATAAGTATCGAGCTCAAAGGAATCGGATATATTTTCAATACCCCGTTCTTTCATTTTTAAGTAGATAGGTATTTTTTTGCCGATGATCTCTTCAAAATATTTGTCGCCGCGGCTGACATAAATATATTCATATACGCACATAACAAGACCGGTGGCAAAGACGGAGATAGCGATAGTTTTAATTAACTCCTCTAATGGTAGCTTGGCAATGAATGCATAAGCAACTAGAGATATGAGTGAGATAAAAAGTAATACAAACAAGCGAATGTACTTCTGAATCCTTTGTGTAGTCATTAGACAATTTAACTCCATATTTATTAGCAATGTTAATCAATGCTAACAAAAAAATATGATAAAACTTTGAGCTTGTTTGCATAATGAAAGAGCAATTAAATTTTAGGAATTTGTATTTTCAGGAGCAAGGTGCATATGAAGGGAATAGAAATAAAAAAGGCTCCCAATTAGGAGCCTTTTGAACGCGTAATCAGAGATTACTTAGCAGCATCGGCAGCTTGTGCAGCCTGAATCGCCGTCAGAGCAACGGTGTAGACGATATCGTCTACCAGCGCGCCACGGGACAGGTCGTTAACCGGCTTACGCATGCCTTGCAGCATTGGCCCGATAGAGACCAGGTCAGCAGAACGCTGTACCGCTTTGTAAGTGGTGTTACCGGTGTTCAGGTCTGGGAAGATGAACACGGTTGCTTTGCCTGCAACTGGGGAGTTAGGCGCTTTAGACTTAGCCACGTCAGCCATGATCGCCGCATCATACTGCAGCGGGCCATCGATGATCAGGTCAGGGCGTTTTTCCTGAGCCAGACGTGTTGCTTCGCGAACTTTCTCAACGTCGCTACCCGCACCAGAGTTACCGGTTGAGTAAGAGATCATGGCTACGCGAGGTTCGATACCGAATGCAGCGGCAGAGTCTGCAGACTGGATAGCGATTTCAGACAGCTGTTCTGCGGTTGGGTCTGGGTTGATCGCGCAGTCGCCATAAACCAGAACCTGATCAGGCAGCAGCATGAAGAACACAGAAGATACCAAAGAGCTGCCCGGTGCAGTTTTGATCAGCTGCAACGGTGGGCGAATGGTGTTAGCCGTGGTGTGAACCGCACCAGAAACCAAACCATCAACCTGGTTTTGTTCCAGCATCAGCGTGCCCAGAACAACGTTGTCTTCCAACTGTTCGCGAGCAACAACTTCGGTCATGCCTTTGCTTTTACGCAGTTCAACCAGACGTGGAACGTATTGCTCACGTACTACGTTTGGATCAACGATTTCGATGCCTTTACCCAGAACAACGCCCTGAGCCGCTGCAACGCGCTGGATTTCTTCTGGGTTACCCAGCAGGACACATTCAGCGATGCCGCGTTCAGCACAGATAGCCGCTGCTTTAACGGTACGTGGCTCGTCACCTTCTGGAAGAACAACGCGTTTGCATGCTTTACGCGCCAGCTCGGTCAGTTCGTAACGGAACGCCGGAGGAGACAGGCGACGTGAACGCTCAGAAGCCGCAGACAGGGAATCAATCCACTTGCTGTCAATGTGGCTTGCGACGTAGTTTTGCAGTTTCTCAACGCGCTGATGGTCGTCAGCAGGAACTTCCAGATTGAAGCTCTGCAGGCTCAGCGAGGTTTGCCACGTGTTGGTGTCCACCATGAAGACTGGCAGGCCGGTCTGGAATGCACGTTCGCACAGCTTAGCGATGCGCTCGTCCATATCGTAACCGCCGGTCAGCAGGATCGCGCCGATTTCCACGCCGTTCATTGCAGCCAGACAAGCGGCAACCAGAACGTCAGGACGGTCAGCGGAAGTCACCAGCAGTGAACCCGGACGGAAATGTTCCAGCATGTGAGGAATGCTGCGTGCGCAGAAGGTCACAGACTTGATACGACGCGTTTTGATGTCGCCTTCATTCACGATACGTGCTTTCAGGTGATTCGCCATATCGATTGCACGCGTGGCAATCAGTTCGAAGCTCCATGGCACACAGCCCAGAACTGGCAGTGGGCTATTAGCAACCAGCTGTGCAGTATCCAGATTGGCAATGCTTGCTTTGTTGGAATCATCGAAGATTTCAGACAGGTCTGGGCGAGTACGGCCCTGATCGTCAACCGGTGCATTCAGCTTGTTGATGATAACGCCGGTGATATTTTTGTTTTTGCTGCCACCGAAGCTAGAACGAGCCAGTTCGATACGCTCTTTAACCTGAGAAGCGGAGTCGTTGCCCAGCGCCATAACGAAGACGATTTCAGCGTTCAGGGTTTTGGCGATTTCGTAGTTCAACGCGTTAGCAAACTGGTGCTTACGGGTTGGAACCAGGCCTTCAACCAGAACAACTTCTGCGTCTTTGGTATTTTCGTGGTAACGAGCAACGATTTCTTCCATCAACACGTCCTGCTGGTTAGAGCTCAGCAGCGTTTCAACGTGAGACATGCGCAGCGGTTCAGCGGCAGGAATAGAAGAGTTAGCGCGGATAATGGTGGTGGTCTGATCTAAAGAATCGCCGCCGGTGCGTGGCTGTGCGATAGGTTTGAAGACGCTCAGACGAACACCTTTTTGCTCCATAGAGCGAATGACACCCAAGCTAACGCTGGTCAGGCCAACGCTGGTGCTGGTGGGGATCAGCATAATTGTACGTGACACGATAAAACCTCTTTACGGTTGTTCAACAGGCCGAACGAACGACGGTTGGTACAGCGCGGTGAACTTGGTCGGATAGTTTATCCCCGTCGCCTTTCAAGATGCAGGGGTGTTGGCTGCACTCATTCACCCGAATCACTTACTTATGTAAGCTCATCGGGATTCATTCGATTGCCGCCTTCCTGCATCATGAAATACTTGGGTATATAAGCCGTTTAAATAACACCGCCAGCCTTGGCTGACGGTGTTGAGATGCGTCTTATGCAGTCAGACGAGAGGCGTCTTGTGCAATAACCAACTCTTCGTTGGTTGGGATAACCACGGCCAGACGGCTGCCATCTTTAGTGATGGTGCCAGATTTGCCGAAGCGTGCAGCCAGGTTGCGTTCGTGATCGATTTCGAAGCCCAGCAGACCCAGTTTGTCCAGAGTCAGTTCACGTACCATCGCTGCGTTTTCACCGATGCCGCCGGTAAATACGACTGCGTCCAGACGACCGTCCATCAGCGCAGTGTAAGCACCGATGTATTTAGCCAGACGGTGGCAGAATACGTCCATTGCGCGCTTAGCGTCAGCTTTGGTTTCGTAGTTATCTTCAACATAACGGCAGTCGCTGGTGACTTCGGTCAGACCCAACAGGCCAGATTCTTTGGTCAGCAGTTTGTTGATTTGCTCAACGCTCATACCCAGAGAGTCATGCAGGTGGAAGATGATAGCTGGGTCGATATCGCCAGAGCGAGTCCCCATTACCAGACCTTCCAGCGGAGTCAGACCCATAGAGGTGTCAACACATTTACCGTTACGAACCGCAGTAACAGAACCACCGTTGCCCAGATGGCAAGTGATCACGTTCAGTTCTTCAACTGGCTTGTTCAGCATTTTCGCTGCTTCTTGGCTAACGAAGAAGTGGCTGGTGCCGTGTGCGCCATAGCGACGTACACCGTGGTCTTTGTACAGGCTGTACGGCAGGGCGTACAGGTAAGACTCTTCCGGCATAGTGGTATGGAAAGCAGTATCAAATACAGCAACGTTTTTGTCTTTCAGGTTAGGGAAAGATTTGTACGCTTCAGCGATACCGATCAGGTGCGCAGGGTTGTGCAGAGGCGCAAACGGGATCGCATCTTTAATACCTTGCAGTACTTCATCAGTAATCAGCGCTGATTCAGTAAATTTCTCGCCGCCGTGCACGATACGGTGACCGATAGCGGTCAAAGATGCAGACAGTTCAGGCTTCTGTGCCAGAATAGTATTAACGATGAAGTTCAGGGCTTCGCTATGAGCAGCGCCAGCGCCTAAGGCTTCTTCGTGCTTAGCGCCGTCCATTTTCCATTTAATACGGGCTTCAGGCAGGCTGAAACATTCTGCTAAACCAGACAGGTGTTCTTCACCGTTGGCTGCGTTGATGATAGCGAATTTCAGTGATGAACTGCCGCAGTTAAGAACCAGTACCAGCTTCGACATGGAAGTACCTACTTGTTATGCGTGGTTAGAAATTGAGTCAATCAGACATTAAGCGTAGCGTAATATGTCGTCGACATTTATGATTAACATCATGCGTAGTGTTAATTCGTCATGATGAAGAACATCGCATTAAAAAACCGCGGTGCTCAAAAAAGCATTGCGTTGCCGGCAAGGTTTTCGCCAGACGCTGTCAGATTGTACAGGGTCTTAATGCTGAAAACTTAGCTTTAAGAAGCAGTCGTTAATGAAACACTTTATTAACGTTGTTTTTGCTTCTACAGGCCTCAAGGCCGCGCTAGGATACCGATTGCGGATGCCAAAAACAAAATAAATTTAAGACCGCTAAGTATACGTTGTGATTTTACACTGTTTTTTGATTTTTTATAAATGAAGTTGAGGTTCCTATGACATCTAAGCCAACCGGCCACGTAGGGTGGTTCCAGATTTTTCAACGCGGCCAGACATATATGAAGACGTGGCCGAGTGATAAACGCTTGGCACCGATGTTTCCTGAAAATCGTATTGCGAAGGTGACGCGCTTTGCCGTGCGCTTCATGCCGCCGATCGCCATTTTTACGTTAACTTGGCAGATTGCGTTGGGCGGCCAGCTTGGCCCTGCGATTGCCACGGCGCTGTTTGCCTGCAGTTTGCCGATGCAAGGGCTTTGGTGGTTAGGTAAACGTTCTGTGACGCCGTTGCCGCCAACCTTATTGCAGTGGTTTCATGAAATTCGCGCCAAGCTGGTGGAAGCAGGAAAAGCACAGGCTCCGGTGGAAGGAACGCCAACCTATCAGTCACTGGCCGATGTTTTGCAGCGCGCATTTAAACAGCTAGATAAAACGTTTTTGGATGATATTTAAACGATGGAGGCGTGTGTTTTTGCTCGTTTGAGTTATCGATTTGTAGCAAAAACACACTTCTTTTGCTAAAAAAATACCCAGCTAGCAATTTACAGCAGTTTCTCATTCATGAAACCCCGTTCCAAATCAAAAAAGTGATGTTCAGCACTATTTAGAATGTCAGGCTTATGCCATGCTGCGAAACATACAGTTCACCTTTTACATGACTTGACCCCGGCCTAGGTTCGACCTTCGCCGCTCGATGAGGATATCAAAGATGGAAATGACTAACGCGCAACGCCTGATTCTTTCTAACCAATACAAGATGATGACCATGATGGATCCGGATAACGCCGAGCGTTATCGTCGTTTACAAACCATCATCGAACGCGGTTTTGGTCTGCAGATGCGCGAACTCGATCGTGATTTTGGCGAGCTGAGCGAAGATACCTGTCGCACGATTATCAATATTATGGAAATGCACCATGCACTGCAGGTGTCTTTCAATAATTTAAAAGAAAAACAAGATATTGAGCCTCGTCGTCTTGAGTTCTTGGGCTTTGATGCGGCAACGGAATCGCGCTATCTCAGCTATGTGCGCTTTATGGTGGGTACTGAAGGGCGTTACACTCACTTCGATTCAGGTACGCATGGATTCAATGCCCAGACCAAAATGTGGGATAAATACCAGCGTATGCTGTCAATCTGGCAATCATGCCCGCGCCAGTATCATCTGAGCGCAGTGGAGATTGCACAAATTATTAACGCGTAAAACAGAGGAATGCCTGTGAAGTGCAAAGGTTTTTTGTTTGATTTGGATGGAACACTGGTGGATTCGCTGCCGGTCGTTGAACGCTCGTGGGTAAACTGGGCGAAACGTCAGGGCGTGGACCCACAGGAGGTTCTGGATTTTATCCACGGCAAACAAGCCATCACCTCGCTGCGGCATTTTATGTCTTGTGAGAGCGAAGATCGTATTCAACAAGAATATGATTGGTTGGAAGAAATTGAATCACGCGATACGGATGGTGTTACCGCGTTGCCCGGGGCGAAAGCGTTGCTGGATCGCTTAGATGAGCTCAACATTCCATGGGCGATCGTCACATCAGGATCGATTCCCGTGGCCTACGCCCGCCGCGCTGCAGGCCAGCTGCCAAAGCCGGATGTGTTTATCACGGCGGAGCAGGTTGCTCGCGGTAAACCTGAGCCTGATGCTTATCTACTGGGTGCGCAAAAACTGGGTCTGGCGGTGAGTGATTGCGTGGTTGTTGAAGACGCCGCGGCAGGGATCCTTTCTGGGCTGTCGGCGGGCTGTCAGGTGATCGCGGTTAATGCACCTCAGGATGCACCTAAGCTGGATTTGGTCGATCTCAACCTGACTTCGCTAACGCAAATAGGCGTTGAGAAGGAAGGGGATTACGTGGTAATCCATGCGTTATAAAGAGTAATTGATCTAAATATGATTAAGCCCCGTGATTACGGGGCTTTTTTTATGGCATTCTTAAGCTGTTTCTATCCCATGCCATCGGTATTGCAGTCCATCAATGCGGCCTCTGGCGTACAAAGTTTACCGGAGTAAATTCACAAAGGGAGATGTCGTGAACGGCGAATTATTGTGGGTTTTGACGTTATTGCTGATTGCCATTGTTCTTTTTGCTACCAACAAGTTACGCATGGATGTCGTAGCATTGCTGATCATTATTGCCTTTGTGCTCAGTGGAGCACTGTCACTGAGTGAGGCAACCGCCGGATTTAGCGATCCCAACGTTATTTTGATTGCTGCATTATTCGTTATTGGTGACGGCCTTGTTCGCACCGGTGTTGCCTATCAGGTTGGCGATTGGCTGGTGAAGGTCGCGGGCGATAGCGAAGCTAAAATGCTCGTTTTGCTGATGATCACCGTCGCGGCATTGGGGGCGGTGATGAGCTCGACGGGGGTGGTGGCCATATTCATTCCGGTGGTGCTCAGCGTGGCCGCACGGATGAAAATATCACCGGCACGTTTATTGATGCCCCTGAGTTTTGCTGGACTGATTAGCGGCATGATGACGCTGGTTGCGACGCCGCCAAACATGATCGTCAGCAGTGAATTAGTTCGTGAAGGATTTCATGGCTTAAGCTTCTTTAGCGTGACTCCGGTGGGGATTATCGTTTTGCTGATGGGCGTGGGCTACATGCTGGTGGCGAGAAATTGGCTGGCGAGTGGCAAGGACGACAACGATAAAGACAGCTGGAAACGCCGTACCTTCCGCGATCTTATTCGTGATTACAAACTCACAGGGCGAGCTCGTCGTTTGGCTTTGCGCAGTGGTTCACCGCTCATCGGCCATACGCTAGATGAGCTGCATTTGCGTAGCCGCTATGGCGCTAACGTGGTGGGAATTGAGCGCTGGCGTAAATTCCGTCGCGTGATGGTGAGTGCGATCGGTAATACCGAGCTGAAAGATCGTGATGTGTTGCTGATTGATATGTCAGATTCAGAAGTGGATTTACGCGAATTTTGTGCCGAACAGATGCTTGAGCCTATGGTACTGCGCGGCGAGTATTTTTCTGAGCAGGCACGTGACGTTGGCATGGCTGAAGTCACGATTGTGCCGGATTCCGATCTGATTGGAAAAACGCTGAGTGAAATGGCGTTCCGTACTCGCTATGGGCTTAATGTTGTCGGTATCCGCCGCGATGGCGTGCCGATGGAAGGTAAATTGGTGAATGACCCCCTCCAGCTGGGTGACATTCTACTGGTTATTGGTAATTGGAAGCAGATACGCCAGCTCCAGCTTCAACCTCGCGATTTCATTGTGTTGCATCTTCCGGCAGAAGTAGATGACGTCGCTCCGGCGATAAGTCAGGCGCCGCACGCGTTATTTTGTCTGGCGTTGATGATTGCCATGATGTTGACGGATGAAGTGCCTAACGCCATTGCTGCGCTGATTGCCTGCATGTTAATGGGCAAATTCCGCTGCATTGATATGGAAAGCGCCTATAAATCTATCCACTGGCCAAGCCTGATACTGATCGTGGGAATGCTGCCGTTTGCTTTGGCTTTACAAAAAACCGGCGGCATTACGCTGGCGGTTGATGTGCTGATGGATTTAGTCGGCGGCATGGGGCCAAGGATTGTGCTGTTGAGCCTGTTTGTATTCTGCGCGGTGACGGGGCTGTTTATTTCCAACACGGCAACCGCGGTGCTGATGGCACCGATAGCCATTGCAACGGCCCATGCTATGCATCTTTCGCCATATCCGTTTGCCATGATCGTGGCTATATCCGCGTCGGCAGCGTTTATGACACCGGTATCTTCACCGGTGAATACGCTAGTGATGGGGCCGGGGAATTACAGCTTTGGTGATTTCGTCAAAATTGGGGTGCCGTTCACTATCTTGGTGATGATTGCCAGCGTGATTGTGGTGCCGTGGTTGTTTCCGTTTTGATGGGGAATTTTGTATGCATAAGGTGTTGAGTTAATCTCTTACTTAGATGCAGTGCATATTACGTCCGCCTAAAATACCGAGTCTTGCATATACATCGTGCAGGCGTCCGTGTTAGGGGGCCAATCACCGCCCCCTAACAACCCGGCTTGGCACCCCCTTCCAGCCCGCTACGCGGGTTCCCTCATTTCATCATTTCGGTCTTAACGGAACGAACGGCAATCGCCATCCTGGCTCCTCCGTTCTTTCGCCTACATCCCTGTAGGCGAATCCTAACCTGCATGATTCACTCGGCTGTCCGGTAACGTGCCGGAAAAGGTCAACCCCAAAAGACAAAAGACAAAAGACAAAAGACAAAAACTTTATCTGTTTTTTAGTTTAAGTCGTGGCATTTAGAGCAGTGAAAACAGGATGTTTTCACGAGGGGAGGAGGCGCCAGGGATGGCGCATGCCGACCCGGCGCGGAGATGGCGTCTCGGATAAAAGCGCGAGGATTGAAGGGGCGCGCGCTGGCGCCCCTCATCGGTCGCCTTCGATTTAGCTATATGTGATAGCTGTTATTGATAGGCGAACGAAACTTTACACCAAGGCCGCATAAACACTTGGCAAATGAATTCCTACATCACCTCATCCTGACTAATCTCATCCAGCGACAGGCTAAAACTCGGAATAAAGACTTCCATAAAGTATTCCATCTCAGGGCTTGAGCGCATATCCAATGTTTTTTCTAAGCGTGCTTTGGCCAGCTTAAATTCATTATTACCGGCTGATAGTTCTTCCAAACATTTGAGATAGGCGCACAGGGCATCAGCCTGTTTAACGACTAACTTCTCATCTTCGGTGTAGTAGTGTTCATCCAGCAATGGGCGGAAATCGTTTTGTAACTCCGGTGGCAGCATTTCGATCAGTTTTTGCTGCGCGACTTTCTCAATTTTTTTGTATTCGTGCGCAATTTGCGGATTGTAGTATTTGATAGGCGTAGGCATATCGCCTGTCAGCACTTCGCTTGCATCGTGGTACATCGCCAGCAGCGCCACGCGTTCAGGATTAACATTGCCATTGAACTTGCGATTTTTAATGATGGCGAGGGCGTGAGCGACAAACGCGACCTGCAAACTATGTTCAGAGACGTTCTCGGTGCGAACGTTGCGCATCAGCGGCCAGCGGCTAATCAGTTTTAATCGGGACAGATGGGCAAAAAAGTGGCTTTGATTCTGGCTCATAACGCTCTCTCAATAAAACAGGTAGTGGAAAGACGAAGTCTATTGTGGGCGGTGATGGGGGAGGATGCAAATAAGAAACGGCACCAGAAGGTGCCGTTATGTCATGCGAAAAAATCAATATTTCTGATGGTAGCCAGAGAAGAAACGGCCCAGTTTGTGGATAGCCATATCTAAGTCATCTACGCGTGGCAGCGTGACGATTCGGAAGTGGTCCGGCTCAGGCCAGTTAAAAGCAGTACCTTGAACTAATAGCACTTTCTCTTGTAGCAACAGGTCGAGAACCATCTTTTGATCGTCGTGAACGTTGAAGCGCTTAGCATCGATTTTTGGGAACATATACAGCGCGCCGCGTGGTTTCACGCAGGATACGCCAGGGATTTCGTTAATCAGTTCCCAAGCACGGTTACGCTGTTCATACAAACGGCCGCCCGGTTGGATAAACTCATTGATGCTCTGGTAGCCGCCGATAGCGGTTTGAATTGCATGTTGCATCGGAACGTTAGCGCATAAACGCATCGACGCCAGCATTTCCAGACCTTCAATGTAGCCTTTAGCATGCTTTTTCGGTCCACTCAGAACCATCCAACCCTGACGGAATCCCGCCACGCGGTAGGTTTTGGATAAACCATTAAAGGTGACAACCAGCAGGTCAGGTGCCAATGAGGCAATAGATATGTGTTCAGCATCGTCATATAAGATCTTGTCGTAGATCTCATCGGCGAAGATGATCAGGTTGTTTTCACGCGCGATGGTGACAATCTCTTCCAACAACTCTTTGCTGTAGACCGCACCGGTTGGGTTATTCGGGTTGATAATCACGATACCACGCGTGCGCGGGGTAATTTTGCTGCGGATGTCGTTCAGATCGGGGAACCAGTCGGCTTCTTCGTCACAGCGATAGTGCACGGCGTTGCCGCCTGATAACGAAACAGCGGCGGTCCATAATGGGTAATCTGGAGCGGGGACCAGCATTTCGTCATCGCTGTTGAGCAGTGCTTGCATCGACTGCACGATCAGTTCAGAAACACCGTTACCAATATAGATATCTTCTACGGTAACATCATGGATATCACGCGCTTGATAGTGCTGCATGATCGCTTTACGCGCGGAATATAGCCCCTTGGAATCACAGTAGCCCTGAGCCGTTGGCAGATTGCGAATGACGTCCACCAGAATCTCATCAGGCGCTTCAAAACCGAACGGTGCCGGGTTGCCGATGTTTAATTTCAGGACTTTATTGCCTTCTTCTTCGAGTCGTTTTGCTTCTTTCAACACCGGCCCACGAATGTCATAGCAGACGTGATCTAGCTTGCGGGATTTTTCAATAGGGGACATAAAACAGCAGCCTTTATAATACGTAGCCAGAATAAAATTCGGCATTGCGCGTGGAAATGCGTGTCCATACGAGTAGAACACTGCGATGTAAAATAATGTACTCCCCGTAGCAGGGGTTTTGAAGGGTACAGGCTGTTTTTGGTGCAAAACGTTAGCTTATCCGTTAGTCATAACCGATAACGCGTAATAATGACTTGTTAGTTAGCGTTTAAAACTTAACAATAAAGAAAATGCAGTGAAAAATTCCATGAAAAATCACTGGGGTTGTAAAAATAACGCCACATAACAGGAGATGTTGGGTGAAAAATAACGATAACCAACCGTGGATCTCACCGCTGAAAAAAATCCCTACGGTCTTAACGCCTATCGTTCGAGCACAAGAGAAACATTATGGGCAAATTTTGAACCCTACACGCTGGTGGGGGCGGTTTCCTTTTCTGTTCTGGCTGGTGGCTTTTTTCGTCGGCTTTTTGGAAAGAAGAGGCTCAGGGGTTTCACCTACGCTACGAGCGTTGGTGATGACGCGTGTATCCCAGCAGTGTGATTGTGCTTTTTGCATTGATGCTAACAGCTTGAGATTGGCCGAGCGCAGCGGCTCGCTAGATAAAGTAATGTCAGTTCAGAATTGGCAGGCAGCGGATTGTTTCGATGAGCAGGAGCGTGCAGCATTAGCGTATGCAGATGGTATGACGGCGACGCCTCCGCGAATTGATGATGGCCTGAAAGCTCAGCTGAAATCTCATTTCAATGAAAAAGCGATCACCGAACTTACGGCGCTGATTGCGTTTCAGAATTTATCAGCGCGCTTTAATGCCGCGCTGGATATTCCTTCTCAGGGGCTTTGCGTGCCTGAAACTGCGGTAAAACGTAAGGGAGCACCACGTGTTTGACCGTTACTTACACCCTCGGGTTAAACCACTGCTTAATCAGATTGTAATTCATCTCGATCGTCCAGCGATCACGCCGGATCGAATAAGCCTCGGCGGATTCGTCGTTGGCGTTTTGGCTCTGCCTTTTTTGGCGATGCAGTGGTATTACGCTGCTTTAATTGCCATTGTGATTAACCGGCTATGTGATGGGCTAGATGGCGCTTTGGCGCGCAGAAGGGGCCTATCAGACGCGGGGGGCTTTTTAGATATAGCGCTGGATTTCTTGTTCTATGCACTGGTTCCGTTTGGCTTCGTGCTGGCCTCACCCGAGCTGAATGCGGTTGCGGGAGCATGGCTATTATTTGCCTTTATCGGCACCGGCAGCAGTTTTTTAGCTTTTGCGGCGGTGGCGGATAAGTATCAATTAGAAAATTTAGATTACCCGCATAAATCATTCTATTACCTTGGCGGGCTCACCGAGGGCGCGGAAACCATATTGGTGTTTATTCTTTTTTGTCTGTTCCCTGCTTATTTTCCGCTGATGGCGTGGGTGTTTGGTGGCCTGTGCTGGTTTACAACCCTTACGCGTGTTTGGGGGGGATATAAGACGTTGAAGAGAGTGGAGAAGGTTTAGGTTTCATCCTGATAGCCCCATCCTCTGTATTAGGGACGGGGCTACGTTTTAGTGATTACTTCCAGCTACTATCTGGACCACGCTCTCCGGTGGCCACGGGATTCTTAGGATTTGCGCTCCATTCATACCAGCCGCCATCGTAAACGCTGATGGAAGGCCAGCCCATTGCACGGGCATACATGAAGGTTTCTGATGCTCTCCAGCCGGTACCGCAGTAGAAAGAAACGTGTTGATCCGGCGTGATATGCCACTCTTTCCACATCGCAGCAATATCATCTGCTGAGCGCATGGTGCCGTCTGGGTTATGGAAATCTTCCATATGCGTGGAGTCGCTGCCTGCATGTCCCCAACGCGCGCCCGCAATTTCGCCTTTTGGCTTGATGTAGCTGTAACCGCTGGTTTCACCGGTAAATTCAGGCCATGAACGAATGCTGACTAAAGAAGCATCTTTACGATTTAATAACCCACGCGCTTGCTCTTCATTCAGCATGATCTGAGGCTGTCCAGGGATGGCTGCGCCAAAGTCTGGCGCTGGTTTTGCCTCTTTCGGCAGGCCGCGTTCGACCGGTAATCCCGCCGCTGACCAAGTCTGCCAACCGCCATCCAGTAAGCGAACGTCTTTGACTCCCGCATACAGTAGGATCTGCGCCACACGGGCGGCGGCATAGACGTCGCGGCCATATAGGATCACGGTGGTATCGTGTTTGATGCCCTGTTTGGCCATCAGCGCTTTTAGTTTGTCATCAGACACTTTATTCCATAGCGGTTCACTTTCGACGTCATTGGTATCGATGTAGCCCGCGTTGGGAATATGGCTGATGAGGTATTTTTTAGGTGCGCCCCATGCAGCTTCAATCACTTTCCATTCACCGGCAGGTTTGGCGGCAACGGCTTTTCCCTGCTGAAGATCGTAAATCCACTGTGGATAGACTAATTGTTCAAAGTGCGGCATGCGCTGTAAGCGCTTAGGCTGGGCTAATGCATCGCTGAGCAGCGTGACATCGGCATAGCCGAGTTTAGCTAAACGTGTTTGTACCGCAGCCGTTTGTGCTGCAGTCCCGTAAAGAGCCACTTTACGGTCAGGAGTGATCTGGTGCTGAGTTGCCCACTGCTGTAACTGCTGATCGTTCATTACGTCTAACCAGCCAGCCGAGAGATTTACCGCCTGAGCTTCATGGCCGGAGGTGCCGTTAATGCTCTGCGGCCAGCCGTTGTAGAATGCGCTAGGGCGAGTATCAACAACCGCACCTTTTTGGGATTGGACATCGGCCAGCGTGGTTTGAGTCATGGGTGTGGTGGCAGCGTTTGCCACTTGTAGCCAGCCGAGCAAAAGCGCCGAAGTGGCTAACTGGGAAGAGAGTTTCATTAAGGTTCCTAACAAATAAACGGGAGAAGTCTATTTTGGCGGAACATTTTGTCGTGTTCTTTGTGCGAACGCACAATGTTTTACATTATTGCGTAGGCGATAATATAAATTCGCTGTTCTATTAGTAGTTTAACTAATGAGGAAATGAAGTCGCCATGTTTAAGCGCCGCCAGAGGAATGTCGTCATTTTATTGTGTCTGATAGTGGCCGCTATGATGTGGTTTGAACCTGTACGTCACCAACTGAAAGTGCTATGGGTGCTTTTTTCATCATTGGATGTGAATGCGATGATGGAATATTTACGCAGTTTCGGGCCATGGGCCATGGGCGTCTCATTTTTGTTAATGATTTTTCAGGCGATTGCTGCACCATTACCGGCTTTTTTGATCACGTTTGCGAACGCAGCTCTGTTCGGCTGGTGGCAAGGCGCTTTGCTGTCATGGTGTAGTTCAATGGTTGCCGCATGGTTATGCTTTGTGCTTGCGCGATGGTTGGGCCGAGACACTATCGAAAAATTTGTCTCTGAAAAGGCCTTAGACAGTAGCGATCGTTTTTTTGAACGTTATGGCAAACACACCATCTTGATTTGCCGCCTGTTACCGTTCATCTCGTTTGACATTATTAGCTATGCAGCGGGGTTAACCTCAATTAAAGTAAGGACATTCCTAATAGCCACTGGAATAGGGCAGCTACCTGCAACCCTCGTTTACTCTTATGTTGGAGGGATGCTTACGGGAGGTTTACAGTGGTTTATCACAGGGCTATTAATTATGTTTTCTTTGAGTATTCTGATTTTTGCTTTAAAAAAGAAAAAACTCTCTCAAGGAAACAACAGCTAAGCTTAATGAAACCGGTCTCTGTTATTTTTATTACATTAGAATTATTAATTTATTTATTACTGGTGGCAGATAACCACAAGAAAAATAAAACTACTGCCATTATAAAGCTATTGTAAAACAATCTTTTAGTTGATTGATGGTCGAGTATCTGACCTAATTAATAAGAGACACTCAACAATGCAAATCTTTTTGCGTATTTTATGCTTTAAATTTGTTTTTAAGCCATAATTAAACTTGCTGAAAATTTTAATTAAGTATTTTCAGTTGTTGCTAACAGCAATGAGGGGAGGGTGCCGTTTATCTAGGTAGTAATACGTTTTAAATACCAGGGTTTATAGTCGCTGACTAATAATGAGAAATAGATATGATAAACACACATCGTCCTACGATTAACTTAGATTTAGATTTGCTGCGAACGTTTGTAGCTGTCGCCGATGTGAAGACTTTTGCTGCAGCAGCCATTGTGGTGCAAAGAACACAATCTGCGGTGAGCCAGCAAATGCAACGTTTGGAGCAACTGGTGGGCAAAGAACTTTTTGCTCGCCATGGGCGAAACAAACAACTGACGGAACACGGAGTACAGCTATTAGGTTATGCGCGTAAAATTTTACGCTTTAATGATGAAGCCTGTAGTTCATTGATTTACAACCATCTACAGGGTTCACTGATTATCGGTGCAACTGATGATACTGCCGATAGTATCCTGCCATTTCTTCTAAGTCGCTTTACTAGTTTGTACCCCAAACTGGAAATAGACGTTAGGGTCAAGCGCAGTCCAGACATGAGGCAATTACTCAAAGACAGAGAAATAGATCTAGCTATTACCACGATGGGGTTCGATGAGTTTTCTTATGAAACCTTAAGACGCTCTCCGACCGTATGGTTTTGTGCCACGGATTACGACTTTCAACCCAACGAACCGGTGCCATTGGTTGTACTGGATGAACCAAGTCCTTTCCGAGCGCTTGCCATTAAGCACCTCAATGAGGCGGGAATTCCATGGCGTATTGCCTATGTGGCTTCCACGCTTTCAGCGGTACGCGCCGCAGTGAAAGCAGGTTTAGGCGTAACCGCACGCCCTATTGAGATGATGAGCCCGGAATTACGCGTTCTTGGTTTGTCTGAGCGTCTACCTAAGTTACCTGAAACTGAGTATGCGCTTTGCTTAGCACCGAGCTGTACTAATGAGCTAGCTACAATATTGTTCAGTTCATTAAAAGCAGGTTCCGACCCTTATATTGAGGGAGGTGCAGGCGTGACGGTACAGACTGAACAGGAGGGCTCTGTTTCAAGCGGACCAGAAGATGTGGCTTGAAATTGAGATCTCTTCGCTCATCTGAGCTTAATTTCACACACCGGCAGAAGTGCATAAAAATGCCGGTGTGTGACTATTCTTCTTTTGACAAATAAATTTAACATCTCTCAGCCAACGATACCTATCCCGCATTACTGAACCGATTCCGCTTTGCCATCAATTAGTTAAATGAAAACCATTCTCACTAAATGGGGTCTGTGCAAAATACGCACAATTTTTGTTAAGCAATCTTCCGGCCATGCCTTCCTGAATGAATATTCATTTGTCTGCTTATCATTGTTAATGTGATCTGCGTCATAAAAATGCCCGAGATACCCACGATGAAGAACGGGTAATACCTAAGAAAATGGTATAGTGGCTACCAAACATTCACTTTTGTTTACATAATCGACACGTTACTGATGCAACTTGCAAACCTTATTAAGGATGTTAATACGTCGTGCAGACGCATCAAATGTTAAGTAAAATGTGGTGTTGTAAATTAATGTGTTGTTACCTTTGTCAAAGTTGACAAAAGGTTATAGAAAGGAGTAAAAAGCCCACAGTAAAACTCTGTTTAATCATTAAAAACAGGTGTTTTCTTGTGGTCCTTTTCCTTCCCTTAGTCGTTGTGGTGCACCTGCATTTCTTCAATGCAGCGAGACGCATCACGTTTGATGAGTAAGCATAAGAGTATGTCAACAGCCACTGAAGTAATCGCTCATCACTGGGCATTCGCCGTATTTATCATCATCGCACTCGGGCTATGTGGGGTTATGCTTCTTGGAGCATATGCACTCGGTGGGAGAGCACGCGCGCGCTCGAAAAATACGCCTTATGAATCCGGTATCGACTCAGTAGGTTCGGCGCGTTTGCGTCTGTCTGCTAAGTTTTATCTGGTCGCCATGTTCTTCGTCATCTTTGATGTGGAAGCCTTGTATCTATATGCATGGTCTGTCTCCATCCGGGAGAGTGGATGGGTTGGCTTTATCGAAGCGGCAATTTTCA
Organism: Hafnia alvei; assembly: GCF_964063325.1. Classification (NCBI taxonomy): domain Bacteria; kingdom Pseudomonadati; phylum Pseudomonadota; class Gammaproteobacteria; order Enterobacterales; family Hafniaceae; genus Hafnia; species Hafnia alvei. The sequence continues at coordinate 3,113,634 of NZ_OZ061315.1, read as the reverse complement.
TTTTGGTGCTGTTAGCAGGCCTGTTCTATTTGGTGCGTATTGGCGCGCTTGATTGGACGCCGGCTCGTTCCAAGCGCCGTGTAGAGCACGAAAGTACCGTTACGAATACCGATAGCCGCCCGCAGTAAGTCTGGCCTATTAGTCACCATTTATAGAGAAAGAATTGAGGCATAAAGATGGATTATACGCTCACCCGCATCGATCCGGACGGTGAGAACGACCGTTACCCCCTGCAAAAACAGGAGATCGTAACCGATCCTCTGGAACAACATGTTCACCGCAGTGTTTACATGGGCAAACTCGAAAATGCCCTGCATGACATGGTGAACTGGGGGCGTAAAAACTCGCTTTGGCCGTATAACTTCGGCCTTTCTTGTTGTTATGTGGAGATGGTGACGTCATTCACTGCGGTGCATGACGTTGCGCGTTTTGGTGCGGAAGTACTGCGTGCTTCACCGCGTCAGGCCGACTTTATGGTGGTTGCAGGAACCTGTTTCACCAAAATGGCACCGGTCATCCAGCGTCTTTATGACCAAATGCTGGAGCCAAAATGGGTGATCTCAATGGGTTCCTGTGCGAACTCCGGCGGCATGTACGACATCTATTCTGTGGTGCAGGGCGTGGACAAATTTATTCCGGTTGATGTGTATATCCCGGGATGTCCGCCGCGTCCAGAAGCCTATATGCAGGCATTGATGCTGTTGCAGGAATCTATCGGTAAAGAACGCCGCCCATTATCGTGGGTTGTCGGCGATCAAGGTGTTTACCGTGCCAACATGCCATCAGAAAAAGAACGTAAGCGTGCTGAACGCATTGCAGTAACCAATCTGCGTTCACCAGACGAAATTTAATTTGCGCCTTGTGCAGTCTACTGAAGATGTGAGCGTCAGAAGATGGATTGCAGTTTTGAGTAGCGAATGATTTAGCCCGTTAGTTTGCTGGTTTCCCAGCAAGTAAAGTAAAAGCGTGGTGATAAAAATTATGACAGATTCGACGACGCAAGATCTGAATTTGCCTGCCTGGCAAACCCGCGATCATCTCGATGATCCGGTGATCGGTGAATTGCGCAACCGTTTTGGGCCCGATGCCTTTACCGTTCAGCCCACCCGCACCGGAATGCCTGTTGTTTGGGTGAAGCGTGAGCAATTACTGGAAGTTATGACCTTCCTGAAGAAACTGCCTAAGCCGTATGTCATGCTGTTTGACTTACACGGCATGGACGAGCGCCTGCGTACTCATCGTCAGGGCTTGCCAGAAGCAGATTTCTCGGTCTTCTACCACATCATCTCTATTGAACGAAATCGCGACATCATGCTCAAGGTGGCATTGTCTGAAAAAGACATGCACCTACCGACCGTGACCAAGATTTTCCCTAACGCCAACTGGTATGAGCGTGAAACCTGGGAAATGTTCGGTATGACTTTTGATGGCCATCCTCATTTGACGCGCATTATGATGCCGCAATCTTGGGAAGGTCATCCGCTGCGTAAAGATTACCCAGCGCGTGCAACAGAATTTGATCCGTTTGAACTGACCAAACAGAAACAAGATCTGGAAATGGAGTCGTTAACCTTCAAACCTGAAGATTGGGGAATGAAGCGCAGCACTGAAAACGAAGACTTTATGTTCCTGAACTTGGGGCCTAACCACCCATCTTCTCACGGTGCGTTCCGCATCGTGCTGCAGTTGGACGGTGAAGAGATTGTCGACTGTGTGCCAGACGTGGGCTATCACCACCGTGGCGCAGAGAAGATGGGCGAACGTCAGTCATGGCACAGCTATATTCCGTATACCGACCGTATTGAATACCTCGGCGGGTGCGTGAATGAAATGCCTTACGTGCTTGCGGTTGAAAAACTGGCGGGTATCGAAGTGCCAGAACGCGTGAAAGTGATCCGCGTTATGCTGTCTGAACTGTTCCGTATCAACAGCCATCTGCTGTATATCTCTACCTTTATTCAAGACGTTGGCGCAATGACGCCGGTATTCTTCGCCTTCACCGACCGTCAGAAAGTGTATGACGTGGTTGAAGCGATTACCGGTTTCCGTATGCACCCAGCATGGTTCCGTATCGGCGGTGTCGCACACGATCTGCCACGTGGTTGGGAACGCTTGCTGCGCGACTTCCTTGACTGGATGCCAAAACGTCTAGATTCATACGTGAAAGCCGCACTAAAAAACACCATCCTGAAAGGGCGTTCTGTCGGCGTTGCTGCTTACAATTCCAAAGAAGCATTGGATTGGGGCGTAACGGGCGCAGGTTTGCGTGCGACGGGTATTGAGTTTGACGTGCGTAAATGGCGTCCATATTCAGGCTACGAAAACTTTGATTTTGAAGTGCCTGTCGGCCACAACGGTGACTGCTATGACCGTGTGATGCTGAAGGTGGAAGAGCTTCGTCAGAGTCTGCGTATTCTTGAGCAGTGCTACAAAAACATGCCGGAAGGTCCGTTTAAAGCCGACCATCCACTGACCACGCCGCCGCCAAAAGAGCGTACGCTGCAGCATATCGAAACCCTGATCACCCACTTCCTACAAGTGTCGTGGGGGCCGGTTATGCCTGCAAACGAATCGTTCCAGATGGTCGAAGCGACCAAAGGGATCAACAGCTACTATCTGACCAGTGACGGCAGCACCATGAGCTACCGTACGCGCATTCGTACTCCGAGCTATGCGCACCTGCAACAGATCCCAGCGGTAATTCGTGGCAGCCTGGTATCCGACCTGATCGTATACCTCGGCAGTATTGATTTCGTTATGTCAGATGTGGACCGCTAATCATGTCAGATCAATCTTTAGCTAAAGAAGAGGTTTTCGTGCTCAGCGATAGCGCCCGTGAGGCCATCGAGCATGAAAAACATCACTATGAAGATCCGCGCGCCGCGTCGATTGAAGCACTGAAAATTGTGCAAAAAGAACACGGTTGGGTTCCCGATGGCGCGATTTATGCCATTGCCGAAGTGCTGGATATTCCTGCCGCCGACGTGGAAGGTGTGGCCACATTTTACAGCCAGATCTTCCGTCAGCCGGTAGGGCGCCACATTATTCGCTATTGCGATAGCGTGGTGTGCCATATCAATGGGTATCAAGGTATTCAGGCCGCGCTGGAGCGCAAGCTGAACATCAAACCGGGTCAAACCACGTTTGATGGACGCTTTACGCTGCTGCCAACCTGTTGTCTGGGTAACTGCGACAAGGGGCCGAATATGATGATCGATGAAGATACTCATGCTCACCTGACGCCGGAGAACGTCGTCGAATTGTTGGAGCAGTATAAATGACAATTCCTTCAGCTTTAGTTCCAACACGTTCAGCGGAAAGCCATCCGCTGACGTGGCGTTTACGCGATGACCGCCAGCCAGTGTGGCTGGATGAATATCGCAGTAAAAGTGGCTATCAGGGTGCTGAAAAAGCGCTCAAAGGCATGGCTCAGGATGAAGTCGTTAATCTGGTTAAAGACGCTGGCTTGAAAGGGCGCGGCGGTGCAGGTTTCTCCACCGGTTTGAAGTGGAGCCTGATGCCAAAAGATGAATCCATGAACATCCGTTACCTGCTGTGTAACGCCGATGAAATGGAGCCAGGTACCTACAAAGATCGTCTGCTGATGGAACAGATGCCGCACCTGCTGGTGGAAGGCATGCTGATCGCGGCGTTCGCGTTGAAATCCTACCGTGGTTATATCTTCCTGCGCGGAGAATATGTTGAAGCTGCGGTAAACCTGCGTAAAGCGATTGAAGAGGCCAAAGCGGCTGGCCTGCTGGGTAAAAATATCCTCGGCAGCGGCTTTGACTTCGAACTGTTTGTGCATACCGGTGCGGGTCGTTATATCTGCGGTGAAGAAACCGCATTGATTAACTCGCTGGAAGGTCGTCGTGCAAACCCACGTTCAAAACCGCCATTCCCTGCAAGCTCAGGGGTATGGGGTAAACCAACGTGCGTCAACAACGTTGAAACTCTGTGTAACGTACCTGCAATTATCGAGCACGGCGTAGACTGGTACAAAGGTCTGTCTGCCGGTAAGAGCGAAGATGCGGGTACTAAACTCATGGGCTTCTCCGGCCGTGTGAAGAATCCAGGCCTGTGGGAACTGCCGTTTGGCACCACCGCACGCGAGATTCTGGAAGATTACGCCGGTGGTATGCGCGATGGTTTAACGCTCAAAGCGTGGCAGCCAGGCGGGGCAGGGACTGACTTCCTGACCGGCGATCATCTGGATCTGCCAATGGACTTTGCCAGCATTGGTAAAGCGGGTAGCCGTTTAGGTACCGCGTTGGCAATGGCCGTGGATAACGAAATTGGCATGGTGCCATTGGTACGCAACCTAGAAGAATTCTTCGCTCGCGAATCCTGCGGCTGGTGTACACCATGCCGTGATGGTTTGCCGTGGAGCGTAAAAATCCTGCGTGCCCTTGAGCGTGGTGAAGGTCAACCGGGCGATATTGAGACGCTAGAACAGCTGTGCCGTCATTTAGGCCCAGGTAAAACGTTCTGCGCGCATGCGCCAGGTGCGGTTGAGCCACTGCAAAGCGCCATTAAATATTTCCGCGAAGAGTTTGAAGCAGGTATTGCCGCGAAAGATTACGGCAACTTGAATGCCATTAAGGGCATTCAGCCAAACCTGCTGAAATCGCGCTGGTAATTTTAGCCCCACCCCAATCTGCTCGATAGACGGCAGGTTTGCTCCTCCCTCTGCGAAGAGGGAGGTTGGGAGGGGGTTTAGGGTCAAAGTTTTCTTATTTTGGAAGCATGCTAATGGCTACAATTCATGTAGACGGCAAAGAGTATGAAGTTAACGGGGCGGAGAACCTGCTACAGGCATGTCTCTCTCTCGGACTTGATATTCCTTACTTTTGCTGGCACCCGGCGCTGGGCAGCGTCGGTGCTTGCCGCCAGTGTGCGGTTAAGCAATACCAGAACGCGGAAGATACCCGCGGTCGTCTGGTAATGTCATGTATGACACCCGCGCAGGATGGAACCTTTATTTCCATCGATGATGCAGAAGCGAAAACGTTCCGTGAGAGCGTAGTGGAATGGTTAATGACTAACCATCCGCATGACTGTCCTGTGTGTGAAGAGGGCGGTAACTGCCATCTGCAAGATATGACGGTGATGACCGGTCATAGCTTCCGTCGCTATCGCTTCACCAAACGTACTCACAACAATCAGGAACTGGGGCCGTTTATTTCTCATGAAATGAACCGCTGCATCGCCTGTTACCGCTGTGTGCGTTACTACAAAGATTACGCTGATGGCACCGATTTCGGTGTGTATGGCGCGCACGACAACGTCTACTTTGGTCGCCCAGAAAGCGGCACGCTGGAGAGTGAATTCTCCGGTAACTTGGTCGAAGTGTGCCCAACCGGCGTATTCACCGATAAAACGCACTCCGAGCGTTATAACCGTAAATGGGACATGCAGTTTGCCCCAAGCATCTGCCAGCAGTGCAGCGTGGGTTGTAACACCAGTCCGGGCGAGCGCTACGGTGAAATTCGTCGTATCGAAAACCGTTTTAACGGCACCGTTAACCATTACTTCCTGTGTGACCGTGGCCGTTTCGGCTATGGCTATGTCAACCTGAAAGATCGTCCTCGCCAGCCGCAACAGCGTCGTGGTAACGACTGGATCCACCTGAATGCCGATCAGGCCATGCAGGGTGCGGCGGATCTGCTGCGTCAGGCGAAGAAAACCATCGGTATCGGCTCTCCGCGTGCCAGCCTCGAAAGCAACTATGCGCTACGTGAACTGGTAGGCGCGGAAAACTTCTACAGCGGCGTTGAAGCGGGTGAATTGAGCCGTTTGAATCTGATGCAAAAAATCCTGCGCGAGGGCGGTATCTATACCCCAGCTCTGCGTGAGATGGAAAGCTACGATGCGGTGCTGATCCTCGGTGAAGACGTGACCCAAACCGCTGCGCGTATCGCGTTAGCGCTGCGTCAGGCCGTGAAAGGCAAAGCGCGTGCGATGGCAGCGGCTCAGCGTGTGGCAGACTGGCAGATTGCGGCGATTCAAAACATTGGCCAACGTGCCAAGTATCCGCTGTTCATGACCAGCATTGACGACACTCGTTTGGATGATATTGCTGCGTTGAACTATCGCGCACCGGTCGCCGAACAAGCACGTTTAGGCTTCGCTGTGGCTCATGCGTTGGATAACTCAGCCCCTGCGGTTGAAGGTTTATCAGACGACGTGCGCAAGCAGGTTGAGGTGATCGTTCAGGCATTGGCTGGAGCGAAAAAACCGCTGATCGTAACGGGCAGCAATGCCGGTTACACACCGCTGATTGAAGCGGCAGCGAACGTTGCTAAAGCGTTGAAAGCGCGCGATCTGGATGTCGGTATCACCTTTATTGCCGCCGAAGCGAACAGCATGGGTCTGGCAATGATGAATGCACCGTCGATTGACGATGCGCTGGTTGAGCTGGAACAGGGCAACGCTGATGCCGTTGTGGTGTTGGAAAACGATCTTTATCGCCATGCGCCAGCCGCGCGTGTTGATGCCGCTTTGGCGAAAGCCCAAAGCCTGATCGTGGTCGATCATCAACGCACAGAAATCATGGATAAAGCCGATCTGGTGCTCTCTGCGGCAAGCTTTGCCGAAAGTGATGGCACCTTGGTTAACCAAGAAGGTCGCGCACAGCGCTTCTTCCAGGTTTACGATCCGGCTTATTACGACGATCCGAAGAAAAATACGCCGTCCATTATGTTGGAAAGCTGGCGTTGGTTGCATTCCCTGCACACCACCGTCGAAAGCCGCCATATCGACTGGACGCAGCTGGATCAAGTGATTGAATCTTGTGTGAAAGCCTACCCACAGCTGCAAGGCATCGTGGACGCGGCACCGGACGCAAGCTTCCGTATCAAAGGTCAGAAACTGGCTCGTGAACCGCACCGTTATAGTGGCCGCACCGCAATGCGCGCCAACATTAGCGTGCATGAACCGCGCCAGCCGCAGGACAAAGACACCGCGTTTGCGTTCTCAATGGAAGGGTACAGTGGTCCATTGGAAGATCGTCAGCAGATCCCATTTGCTTGGGCTCCGGGCTGGAACTCACCGCAGGCATGGAACAAATTCCAAGCCGAAGTCGGTGGGCATCTGCGCCACGGCGATCCGGGCGTGCGTTTAATCGCGGCCGGTGAAGGCTCATTGGCTTACTTCGACGCGGTACCTGCTGCCTATCAGAATGCGGGTTGGGTAGTTGCTCCTTACTACCATCTGTTTGGTAGCGACGAGATGACTCAGCGTGCACCGGTTATCCAAACCCGTATGCCAGAAGCGTACGTGATGGTAAATCCGGCGGATGCGGCGCAGTTGGGCGTGAACAGTGGAACGGTTCTGGAGCTGACTGTTGCAGAACAGAAACTGACGCTGCCAGTGCGCTTAAGCGATAATTTGCAGTCAGGTCAAATCGGTCTGCCTCTGGGTCTGCCAGGGATCTCTCCGGTGCTGAACGGAAGCAAAATTGACGCTATTCAGGAAACGAAAGTGCGGGAGGCAGCATTATGAGTTGGCTAACGCCAGACGTGATCGACATCATTCTCACCGTGCTTAAAGCGGTGGTGATTTTGCTGGTGGTGGTCACCTGTGGGGCATTTATGAGCTTCGGCGAACGTCGTTTGCTCGGCCTGTTCCAGAACCGTTATGGACCAAACCGTGTTGGCTGGGGCGGCTCGCTCCAGCTGGTTGCGGATATGGTCAAAATGTTCTTCAAAGAAGACTGGGTTCCACGCTTCTCCGATCGCCTGATCTTTACCTTGGCGCCGATGATTGCGTTCTCCTCTCTGTTGCTGGCTTTCGCAATTGTGCCTGTAAGCCCAACGTGGATGGGGGCCGATCTGAACATCGGTATTCTGTTCTTCTTGATGATGGCAGGTCTTGCGGTTTACGCCGTGCTGTTTGCCGGTTGGTCGAGCAACAACAAATACTCCTTGCTGGGTGCGATGCGTGCTTCTGCGCAGACGCTGAGCTATGAAGTGTTCCTCGGCCTTTCGGTGATGGGCGTGGTTGCGCAGGCTGACTCCTTCAACATGCAGGCTATCGTTGAATCACAGTCTCACCTGTGGAACGTCATCCCGCAGTTCTTTGGATTCCTGACCTTTATTATTGCCGGTGTTGCGGTATGTCACCGTCATCCATTTGACCAACCGGAAGCCGAGCAAGAACTGGCCGACGGTTACCACATTGAATATTCCGGGATGAAATTCGGTCTGTTCTTCGTGGGGGAATATATCGGGATCGTCACCGTATCAGCGCTGATTGTAACGCTGTTCTTCGGAGGCTGGCAGGGACCATTCCTGCCGCCGGTTATCTGGTTTGCAATCAAGACTGCCTTCTTCATGGTGATGTTTATTCTGGTGCGTGCGTCACTGCCGCGTCCTCGCTATGACCAGGTGATGTCATTCGGCTGGAAAATTTGCCTGCCGTTGACGCTGTTGAACCTGTTGGCGACCGCCGCCGTGATTTTGTATAACGCTCAATAAGGGGTGAATGTAACCATGACATTGAAAGAGTTAGTGGTTGGTTTCGGCACCCAAGTGCGCAGCCTGTGGATGATTGGCTTGCATGCGTTTGCTAAGCGCGAAACCCAAATGTATCCGGAAGAGCCGGTATATCTGCCGCCTCGTTACCGTGGTCGTATCGTGTTAACCCGCGATCCCGACGGTGAAGAGCGCTGCGTTGCCTGTAACCTGTGTGCCGTTGCCTGTCCGGTTGGCTGTATTTCTTTGCAGAAAGCAGAAACCAAAGATGGTCGCTGGTATCCAGAGTTTTTCCGCATCAACTTCTCTCGCTGCATCTTCTGTGGTCTGTGTGAAGAAGCGTGTCCAACGACCGCTATTCAGCTAACGCCAGATTTTGAACTGGGTGAGTTTAAGCGTCAGGATTTGGTATACGAAAAAGAAGATCTTCTGATCTCGGGCCCGGGTAAATATCCGGAATATAACTTCTATCGTATGGCCGGTATGGCTATCGACGGCAAAGCGAAAGGCGAAGCCGAAAACGAAGCGAAGCCGATTGATGTTAAAGGTCTGCTGCCGTAGAACCTGTTTACTATCGTCATGAGCGAAACTCAGACGAGGAAAAAACAGGCGAGAAAGCGCAGTTTACCGACGTAAATGAGCATTTTGAGCCTGTTTTTGACAAAGTATCAGTGAGCGTAATAGATATAAATAGGTTCTAAGGAGCCAAGCATGGAATTTGCATTCTACATTGCAGCGCTGGTGGCCGTGGTGGCAACGATCCGAGTGATCTCGCATGCCAATCCGGTTCACGCCTTGCTGTATTTGATCGTGTCGTTACTGGCGATTGCGGCGGTGTTCTTCTCTCTTGGCGCTTACTTTGCGGGTGCTTTGGAGATCATCGTTTATGCCGGTGCGATTATGGTTCTGTTCGTCTTCGTGGTCATGATGCTTAACCTCGGTAATTCGGTGGTGGAGCAAGAGCGCGCATGGTTGAAACCAACGCTGTGGATTGGGCCGAGCATTTTGTCTCTGATCCTGTTGGCGGTGCTGGTGTACGCCATTATGAGCGTGAACGATCAGGGGATCAGCGGCGACATGATTGACGCGAAAGCGGTCGGTATCGCGCTGTTTGGCCCGTATGTTCTGGCCGTTGAGTTGGTGTCTATGCTGTTGCTGGCTGGTCTAGTGGTGGCGTTCCATGTGGGACGCGAGCACAAGCAGGGCGAAGTCTTCAGCAAAGCGCCAGAAGCGGATGCCAATAAAGCCAAGGCTATGGCGGTAAAAAATAAGGCGGAGGAGCGAGCATGATCCCGTTACAACACGGTTTAATTCTGGCGGCCATCCTGTTTGTACTGGGACTGACCGGCCTGTTAATCCGGCGCAATCTGCTGTTTATGCTGATTAGCTTGGAAATCATGATCAACGCGGCTGCTTTGGCATTCGTGGTGGCGGGGAGCTATTGGGGACAAGCAGATGGTCAGGTGATGTACATTCTGGCGATAAGCTTGGCCGCGGCGGAAGCGAGTATTGGCTTGGCGCTGTTGCTGCAATTGCATCGTCGTCGCAACACCCTGAATATCGATACTGTCAGTGAGATGCGCGGATGAACCTACTCTACTTAACAATATTGCTACCGTTAATCGGGTTCTTGCTGTTGGCATTTTCCCGTGGTCGCTGGTCAGAAAATACGTCGGCCATCATCGGTGTCGGTTCTATCGGGCTGGCTGCGCTGGTTACCGCCTATGTGGGTTTTGATTTCTTAAGTCAAAAAGCCGACGGCGTGCAGGTGTTCAACCAACATCTGTGGAACTGGATGGCCGTGGGTGACTTCGGTATTCCTGTCACCTTAACGCTGGACGGTCTATCGCTGACCATGCTGTCTGTGGTCACCGGCGTGGGCTTCTTCATTCATATGTTCGCCTCTTGGTATATGCGCGGTGAAGAGGGCTACTCGCGTTTCTTCGCTTATACCAACCTGTTTATCGCCAGCATGGTGGTATTGGTTCTGGCGGATAACCTGCTGCTGATGTATCTGGGCTGGGAAGGGGTAGGGCTGTGCAGTTATCTGCTGATTGGCTTCTACTACACTAATCCGGCTAACGGTGCGGCGGCAATGAAGGCGTTCATCGTGACTCGCGTGGGTGACGTGTTCTTGGCGATTGGCCTGTTCATTCTTTACAACGAACTGGGCACGCTGAACATCCGTGAACTGATGATTCTAGCTCCGCAAAAACTGGAAGTAGGCTCGGCCGCGATTACGTGGGCGACGCTGATGCTGCTGGGCGGTGCCGTAGGTAAATCAGCACAGCTGCCGTTGCAAACATGGTTAGCGGATGCGATGGCGGGTCCAACGCCGGTTTCTGCTTTGATCCATGCCGCGACCATGGTTACCGCGGGTGTCTACCTGATTGCACGTACGCACGGCCTGTTCCTGATGGCGCCAGAAGTACTGCATTTGGTGGGTATTGTTGGTGCGGTCACGTTGGTGCTGGCTGGTTTCGCCGCGCTGGTACAAACCGACATCAAACGCGTGCTGGCTTACTCAACCATGAGTCAAATCGGCTACATGTTCTTGGCGCTGGGCGTTCAAGCATGGGATGCGGCAATCTTCCATCTGATGACGCATGCGTTCTTTAAAGCGCTGCTGTTCCTCTCTTCTGGTTCGGTGATTTTGGCCTGCCACCACGAGCAGAACATCTTCAAAATGGGTGGGTTGCGTAAATCGCTGCCGCTGGTTTACATCTGCTTCTTGGTCGGTGGGGCTGCGCTATCTGCGTTGCCAATCGTCACCGCGGGCTTCTACAGTAAAGATGAAATCCTGTGGGGTGCGTTGGCTTCCGGCCACGTCAACCTGATGACTGCGGGCTTGGTGGGTGCGTTCCTGACGTCGCTGTATACCTTCCGTATGATTTTCATTGTGTTTCATGGCGAAGCACACACCAAAGCACATGCGGGCAAAGGCATTGCGCATAGCCTGCCGCTGATTGTGTTGCTGGTGCTTTCTACCTTCATCGGTGCGTTGATTACGCCACCGTTGGCGGGTGTGTTACCAGAAAGCCACGGCGGTGAAGCGGGTAAAATGACGTTAGAAATTATCTCCGGCGTCGTGGCTATCGTTGGCATCCTGCTGGCTGCTGTCTTGTACCTTGGGAAACGTCAGTTTGTGAATAGCGTGGCGCAGAGCGCGCCGGGTCGCTTCTTCTCAACGTGGTGGTTCCATGCATGGGGCTTTGACTGGCTGTACAACATGATCTTTGTTAAGCCGTTTAAAGCGATTGCTTACCTGTTACAGCGCGATCCGCTAAACAGCCTGATGAACCTGTTCGCCGTCTTTGCGCGTTGGGGTAATCGTGGTCTTGCGGTGAGTGAAAACGGTCAGTTGCGCTGGTATATGGCATCTATGGGTGTGGGCGCAGTAGTCGTATTGGCTCTGTTGTTATTGGTTAAGTGATATACCCTTCATCTTTCAAGTTGTAGGTGTGTTGGCTGTGTTCGCTCACCCTAGTTACTTACTTTAGTAAGCTCCTAGGGACTCGTTCACTTGCCGCCTTCCTGCCTCTTGAAATCTATAGGGTATAGCTTATGGAGAACTGTTTAGGGTTCTCCATTGCATGAAACCTCATTCAATTTTAAGGGACACAAAGCGCCATGTTATTACCTTGGCTAATTCTTATCCCGTTCATCGGTGGCTTTTTAAGCTGGCAGAGCGAGCGCTTCGGCACCAAAGCTCCACGCTGGATAGCACTGATAGCAATGGGTCTGACGTTAGTGTTGTCTGTGCAACTGTGGTTGCAGGGCGGCTATTCTCTGACACAGGCGACGGGTCTTCCGCAGTGGCAGTCAGAGTTCTCCGTGCCGTGGATCCCACGTTTCGGGATTGAATTCCACCTAGCACTGGATGGTTTATCACTGCTGATGGTGGTGTTGACCGGCTTGCTGGGCGTTCTGGCGATCCTCTGTTCTTGGAACGAGATCCAGAAGTATCAGGGCTTCTTCCACCTGAATCTGTTATGGATTCTGGGGGGCGTAATCGGTGTGTTCTTAGCCATCGACCTGTTCCTGTTCTTCTTCTTCTGGGAAATGATGCTGGTGCCGATGTACTTCTTGATCGCTCTTTGGGGTCATAAAGCATCAGACGGCAAAACCCGTATCAGCGCTGCAACCAAGTTCTTCATCTACACCCAGTCCAGCGGCTTGATTATGCTGATTGCGATTCTGGGTCTGGTGTTTGTTCACTTCAACGCTACCGGCGTGTGGACATTTAACTATGAAGAATTGCTGAACACGCCAATGAGCCACAACGTTCAGTATCTGCTGATGTTGGGCTTCTTTATTGCATTCGCCGTGAAGATGCCGGTGGTTCCATTGCATGGCTGGTTACCTGATGCACACAGTCAGGCACCGACCGCAGGTTCCGTTGACTTAGCCGGGATTTTGCTGAAAACCGCAGCCTATGGTCTGCTGCGTTTCAGCCTGCCGCTGTTCCCTGAAGCATCCCATGAGTTTGCGCCTATCGCGATGTGGTTAGGCGTTATCGGTATCTTCTACGGTGCATGGATGGCGTTTGCTCAGACTGATATTAAGCGTCTGATTGCTTATACCTCCGTTTCCCACATGGGCTTCGTGTTGATCGCGATTTACTCCGGTAGCCAACTGGCCTATCAGGGCGCGGTTATTCAGATGATTGCACACGGTCTGTCTGCTGCCGGTATGTTCATCATCTGCGGTCAGCTTTACGAGCGTCTGCATACGCGTGATATGCGTCAGATGGGCGGTTTGTGGGGCCGGATTAAATACCTGCCTGCGCTGTCGCTGTTCTTTGCCGTTGCCACCTTAGGTATGCCGGGTACCGGTAACTTCGTTGGTGAGTTCATGATCCTGTTCGGCAGCTTCCAAGTGGTGCCGGTTATCACGATTATCTCTACCTTCGGTCTGGTATTTGCCTCTGTTTATTCGTTAATCATGATGCAGCGCGCTTATTACGGTGCACCAAAATCTGACAAGCCGCTGCCGGGCATGAGCACGCGTGAGCTGTCGATTATTCTGCTGCTGGTGGTTCTGCTGGTTGCGCTGGGAGTTTATCCTCAGCCGATTCTGGATACGTCCAGTGCCGCAATGACGAACGTGCAACACTGGTTTAGCTCTGCTTCAACTTTAACAACAAGGCCGTAATTCGCCATGACAATAACTCCTCAACATCTGATCGCACTGTTACCGCTGTTGATCGTCGGATTGACGGTGGTGGTTGTGATGCTGTGCATTGCGTGGCGACGCAACCACTTCGTCAACGCAACGGTGACAGTGATCGGTTTGAACCTGGCGCTGCTTTCGCTCTATTTTGTGGGGCAGCTTCTTTCTGCAACGGATGGCTCGTTAAACGTAACGCCGCTGTTTCGCGTTGATAGTTTCTCCATGCTGTATATCGGCTTGGTGTTGCTGTCGAGTCTTGCGACCAGCACGTTTGCCTATCCATGGCTGCAAGGCTATCCAGATAACCGCGATGAGTTCTATCTGCTGGTTCTGATCGCAACGCTGGGCGGTATCGTACTGGCTTGCGCTAACCATCTGGCTGCGTTGTTCATCGGTATCGAACTGATTTCACTGCCGCTGTTTGGCCTGATTGGCTATGCCTATCGTCAGAAACGTTCGCTGGAAGCCGCTATCAAGTACACCATTCTGTCAGCGGCGGCGTCATCGTTCCTGCTGTTCGGTATGGCGCTGCTGTATGCTGAGTCTGGCGACCTGTCGTTTGCCGGCCTCGGCAAAAGCATGAGCGATAGCATGCTGCATGAACCACTGCTGTTAGCGGGTTTGGGCATGATGCTGGTTGGCTTTGGCTTCAAGCTTTCACTGGTTCCGTTCCAGCTGTGGACGCCAGACGTGTACCAAGGCGCTCCTGCACCGGTTTCAACCTTCTTGGCCACCGCCAGCAAGATTGCCATCTTTGCGGTGCTGATGCGTCTGTTTATGTATGCGCCGGTCACCAACAGCGAAACGGTACGTTTGGTTCTGGGCATCATCGCATTCTGCTCCATCCTGTTTGGTAACCTGATGGCGATCACGCAGAGCAACATCAAGCGTCTGCTGGGTTACTCTTCGGTGTCTCATTTAGGTTATCTGCTGGTGGCACTGATTGCGGTGCAGAGTCAGCAGATTTCTGCTGAAGCCGTTGGCGTGTATCTGGCTGGCTATCTGTTTGCAAGCCTTGCCTCCTTCGGTGTGGTTAGCCTGATGTCTAGCCCATACAGCGGTCCTGACGCAGAATCCCTGTTCTCCTATCGTGGTCTGTTCTGGCATAAGCCAATTCTGTCTGCGGTGATGACGGTGTCTATGCTGTCTCTGGCAGGCATCCCAATGACGCTGGGCTTCATCGGTAAATTCTATATCGTTACCGTGGGTGTTCAGGCTCATCTGTGGTGGTTGACCGGTGCGGTTGTGGTGGGTAGTGCGATTGGTTTGTACTACTACCTGCGCGTTGCCGTGAGTATGTACCTACATGCACCTGAAACGCTGGTGCGTGATACGCCAAATAACTGGGCACTGACTGCCGGTGGCGTTGTGGTGCTGATTTCAGGGATCTTAGTGGTTCTGCTGGGTATCTTCCCTCAGCCGCTGATTTCTCTGGTGCAGATGGCACAGCCGATTCTTTAATTGAATCGATAAGGTCATAGTCATTTAAAGCCCTATTAGTTAACGCTAATAGGGCTTTTTGCATATACGGTATTAAAGAATAGTTTCACTGAATTAGTAGAGTGATAATTTGTTGATTAGTGCTAAATGAGCGGATGATAAATTAGAAAATACATTAAAAGGTTTGTTAGCCGTATCACAAAATAGTCTTATTTACTGCTGAAAGGGTTTAGTTTCGAAAAGTACCGTGGTAACGTGTTTTTCAGCTAGAAAAATGTTTAGGGTTGTTACTGAGTAGCAGGCAAAACCTAAGCTTCTGAATGTATGGCATTAGCCAGCAAACGGAAGCTTAGGTTTTTTTTTGCCTCTATTTTGTTGGTTTTAATAAAGGATATTAAACAGGGCTTATCACATTCTCATTATTTAGCATTAATTCATCAGGTTCTATTTTGAGCTGCTTATTCTGCTCTCGGGGATCTTTTGTCTAAAAATCAGTGCCGAATTTATTCAAGGAAAGGCAGGAAATATAAGATGAGACACAGCAATATAAAAATAACGTTACTTTTAATAACCACTGGGATTTTTACTCATGCCAATGCGATGGATATTTCAAGCGGCGGATTGTTTGAGGATAGCCATTTAGATCTCACGTTGAGAAATATATGGATGTTAAACACCACAGACCAGCGTGCAGATTTCGATGTTGGCGACCAAAACGCTTGGGCGCAGGCGATACATTTAGATTACAGCAGTGGCTGGTATCAAGACACCGTGGGATTTGATGCTTCGTGGTATGGCGTGAGCAAACTGTACGCCAATAAGGATTTCTACGGCCGTGATTTGCTGCGTGATAACAATGGGCATGCTGAAGGTTTTAATAAGGTCGGCCAGCTTTTTGCTAAGGCGAAGTTTGGCGAACAAAAACGTTTTATGAATGTGTATGGCGGCTGGCGAAAATTGAATAAATTCGGGACCATTACCACTAATACCAGCCGTGCAGTCCCCAGTACTTGGGAAGGCCTCAGCACTGAGATTGGCTTTGATCAGGTGCAAATAAAAGCGGCGTTAGTGAATCGTTTTTCAGAGCGTGATGAGCCGGAAAAACGTCATTTTTACACGCTGAAAAGCGATAAGAAAATCGACTATATCGCATCGGGTGATATTAGCTGGAAGCCAGAAAAGGGCAAAGGTTTCACCTATTTGGCCGGTGATAGTAAAGATTATTTGCTGCGACAAGGCATTGAAGGAAGTTGGTTTTGGCCGCTCTCCGAAGACTCCCGCTTTCTGACGCGCGGCGTGGTGTATTACAACCGTGGCCTGAGTGAATGGGAAGGAACTAAAGCCTTTGAACATGATGCCGAGCACTATTTTGGCCTTATTGGTTATCAAAAAGCGGCTGCGGAATTCGGCGTTGGCTGGTCAAAAACAAAGGCACATTTAAAAGATGGACTGGGTTATTTCTATTGGCATATGGGGAAAAACACCCGTGGCACGTTCAATAGCCCAGCCGACGGCGAGGGGAATGACTACGTTAACGATGGCGAGCAGATGCTTTATGTCTATAGCCAGTATCAGGTTTCACCCGAACTGTTGGTGGGGTTATATGGAAACTATGGTTATGGTATTGAGTATAAAGGGGTTTCGTTAAAAGAGTGGGAGTATGGCGGGTTCTTCTCATGGTCCCCACAGCGTATCGCTGGCCTCAATATTTTTGCGGGCTTTGGCCCTGCCTACACATGGAAACTCGATAGCAAAAGTAACCCATCAATAACCGATGATGGTGATAGTTTCCACCGTGCGAAAGGTGTAGGGGCTGCGGTTCGCGTTGAGTACAAATTTGGTTTGTTTTAATGGTTTCACTGATTAGGAATAACACGATGAAAAAACAACTGATTACCGCTGCTTTATTAGCTTCTACCGCGCTGGTAGCACAGGCTGCCGATCGCCCTATGCGCATTTTGATCGTTAACGACGATGGCTGTGAATCCTATGGCACCACGTCGTTACAAACGAAGCTAGCCGCAAAAGGTTATGACGTATGGCTGGTTGCGCCAGCGACCAATCAAAGCGGCATCGGTTCTGCGATTACGTTTAAACCGAACAAGATTTTCGATGTAAAAAAAATAAGCGATAAACAGTACTGCTTCCCTGGAACGCCTGCTGATTCGCTTGATTTTGCTGTGCTGGGGGTTATGCAAGACACGCCGCCCGATCTTGTTATCTCTGGGGTGAACGATGGTCCAAATACTGGCGTTGCTCAGTTGAATTCCGGCACGGTATCTGCCGCAGCGCGCGCCGTTCGCTATGGTTATCCTGCCATAGCCGCCAGTATCGGCTATGTATTGACTGAAAAAGAAATGAAAGCGGGTTGGCCGAGCACCAAGCTTTATTGGCCGCAGGCGGTAGATTATGTGGTTCAAGTTGTCGATGAACTAGGGAAAAGTTGGCAGCCTGGACAGTCTCTATTGCCGAAAGGTTCAGGCTTAAGCATCAACTATCCGCCTTTAGCAAAAGATAAAATAGCCGGTGTGAAATACGTCATTAATGAGCAGCATCCCAAAGCACAACATCACTACCAGCTGTTACCGGATGGTAAAGCACAGCAAATTATGAACAAAGACGTATTAACGCCCTCGCAGGCGGATACCGATACCGGCTGGCTTAACAAGGGCTATATCACCTATACCGTCATTGACGGTGACTGGAATGCGCCGCAGTTAGAGTCTGAATATCAGCAATTGCTAAATAAACCTGAACTGCAACATCCTTAGCTAAAACGTCAGTTTGCGGGCGATCGCTATCACGTTTTAGCCATATGCCCGTTGAGGCAAAGTTTAAAACTGATAGAGTCATCAATGGATTGTTACTGCGTAAGCAGGCAAAACCTGATCAACTGACATTTGTCAGCGGTCAGGTTTTTTTGTTTCTGGAGTCTAAAAAGGTTAGTCCGTGAAAATCGCCAAAATACTGAATAACAATGTGGTGGTCGTGGTTGATGAACATCAGCGTGAGCAGGTGGTGATGGGACGCGGCTTGGCATTTCAGAAACGTTCCGGTGATGCGGTGGACGAGGCTAAAATTGAGAAAGTGTTTGCGCTGCAAAGTGATGAACTCATCACGCGCTTGAGCGAGCTTTTGAGCCATATTCCACTCGAGGTGATGACCACCTGCGATCTGATTATTAACGCGGCAAAAGCGCGGCTCGGTAAACTACAAGATAGCCTGTATATCTCTCTGACCGATCATTGCCATTTTGCGATTGAGCGGCAGCAGAAGGGGTTGGCCATTCGCAACGTTTTACTGTGGGAGACGCGGCGTCTGTATCCGAAAGAATATGCCATCGGACAGGAGGCCATTGAGCTGATTGATCGCCGCTTAGGGGTGCGATTATTGGATGATGAAGCAGGATTTATTGCCCTGCATCTGGTTAATGCCCAGCTCAATAGCGAAATGCCTGAGGTCATGCATATTACGCAGGTGATGCAAGAAATCCTGCATATTGTGAAATACCAACTTTCGCTGGAATACGACGAAGAAACCTTAAGCTATCAGCGCTTTGTCACGCACCTTAAGTTTTTTGCTCAGCGCATGCTAGGAAGAAAGGTGGTGCCTGATGACGATATAACGCTGCACTCGGCGGTAAAGGATAACTACCCGCTGGCATGGCGTTGTGCTGAAAAAATTGGTCGGCATTTAAAGGCACAGTATCAACGCGATCTGAGTAATGAAGAGATTATGTTCTTGTCTATTCATATAGAAAGAGTTCGCAAAGAGTGTCCAAGCGCGACAACGCGTTAAAAATCTCATCGTGCCAGATGTTGGCATGAACTAAAGGATTGTTACTGCTTCGGCGGGCAAAACCTGATCGCTTCTCCTGATTTATTTAGGCGAAGGGTCAGGTTTTTTTATATCAGATTTCTGCAGCTGTAGACGGTGGCAGGCGTAGAGGGAGAGGGAATGAATCATCAAACATTAGCGGCAGATATTGTGGCGGGTGTTGGCGGTAAAGAGAATATCGCCAGCCTAGTGCATTGCGCCACGCGGCTACGCTTTAAATTGAAAGATAGCGGTAAAGCACAGGCTGAAAAACTAAAAGAGCATTCTGGCATCATTATGGTGGTGGAAAGCGGTGGGCAGTTTCAGGTGGTGATCGGTAACCACGTGGGGGATGTGTATCACGCAGTAAGAAAAACCGCGGAGCTCAGTGACGATGCGCCAAGCGCTGACGGTGGTGAAAAGTCGGGGCTACTTGGTCGCTTTATTGATGTTGTATCCGGCATTTTTACCCCCTTTTTAGGCGTGATGGCTGCTTCCGGTATTTTAAAGGGATTATTGGCGCTAGCCGCGGCCTGTGGCTGGCTATCCGTCATGGGAGGAACCTACCAAATCTGGTTTGCTGCCAGTGATGCTCTGTTCTATTTCTTCCCGCTGGTTCTGGGATATACCGCTGGGAAAAAATTTGGTGGCAGTCCGTTTTTAACCATGGCCATTGGTGGCGCATTAACGCATCCGCTGATGATGCAGGGGTTTAATGCTTCACTCGCCGGTAGTTCTGACGCTTATTTCCTCGGCATTCCTATTACCTTTATCAACTACAGTTCGTCGGTTATTCCCATCATTTTTGCTGCGTGGGTCAGCTGCCAATTAGAAAAACGCCTGAATGCCCACATGCCTTCCGCGGTGAAAAACTTTCTCACGCCGTTGTTGTGTTTGGCGATCACGGTTCCATTAACGTTCTTGCTGATTGGCCCCGTAGCAACGTGGCTAAGTCAAATGCTGGCCATGGGGTATCAAGCGATTTATGTGTTCGCACCTTGGCTCGCGGGCGCAGTGATGGGGGGGATTTGGCAGGTCTGCGTGATTTTTGGACTGCACTGGGGACTCATCCCCTTGATGATTAACAACTTTAGCGTGCTTGGGCATGACACCTTGTCACCGTTGTTGCTACCCGCAGTCTTAGGCCAAGTCGGTGCGGCGTTAGGTGTTTTCCTGCGCACTCGGGACGCCAAGCTGAAAGTGATGGCCGGTTCTGCTGCCACTGCGGGGATTTTTGGCATCACTGAGCCTGCGGTATATGGCGTAACGCTTCCGCGTCGACGTCCGTTTATTTTTGGCTGTGTGGCCGGAGCCATTGGCGGCGCGATAGTTGGCTATAGCCAAACGGCCTCCTACTCCTTTGGCTTAGTGAGCGTCTTTACTTTTGCTCAAATTATTCCTCCCGCAGGCGTGGATCTGAGCGTATGGGGCGCCATTACAGGGTCATTACTGGCGTTGATTATCGCCGCGGTGGGCACCGTTTTTTTCGGCCTACCTAAAGAGCAGGCGAAGCCGGAAGTAAAGTCTGGCGCTAAGCGCTGGACTGTCGATGAAAATACCGTGCTGTCGCCGATGACTGGCACGGTACTGGCGCTAGAAAACGTGAGTGATAGTACTTTTGCCAGTGGTTTGCTCGGGCGCGGCGCGGCGATTGTGCCTGAGCTTGGGCGCGTGGTAGCGCCTTTTGCGGGGGAAATAGCGTCCCTATTCCAAACTAAACATGCCATTGGCATCCTCAGCGAGCAGGGGATTGAGCTGCTGATCCACATTGGCATTGATACCGTGAAGCTGGACG
Organism: Hafnia alvei; assembly: GCF_964063325.1. Taxonomy (NCBI): domain Bacteria; kingdom Pseudomonadati; phylum Pseudomonadota; class Gammaproteobacteria; order Enterobacterales; family Hafniaceae; genus Hafnia; species Hafnia alvei. The sequence continues at coordinate 3,092,937 of NZ_OZ061315.1, read as the reverse complement.
GGCTGCATTTTACCGCACATGTAAAAGCAGGTGACAAAGTTCAGGCCGGTGATTTGCTTATCGAGTTCGATCGGCAGGCAATCATTGCCGCCGGTTACGATTTAACGACGCCGATAATTATCAGTAATAGCGACGAATTTCTGGATGTGCAGTGCATGGCGCACACATTAACCCAAGAAGGCGAACCACTGCTGGTGGTGAGCCGTGAACATAAGGAATAACCGATGAAACTTTTTCCGCAGGATTTTCTTTGGGGAGGCGCGGTAGCCGCTAATCAGGTTGAGGGCGCGTATCGTGAGGGAGGCAAAGGCTTATCAACCTCAGACGTTCAGCCACAGGGTATTTTTGGTGATGTGATGGAGCGTCGTGAGGGTGACTTTGGTATCAAAGACGTCGCAATTGATTTTTATCACCAATACCCACAAGACATCGCGCTATTTGCAGAAATGGGATTCAAATGTTTACGAACTTCTATTGCTTGGACGCGTATTTTCCCACATGGCGATGAGGATCAGCCTAATGAAGCGGGTTTAGCCTTTTATGACAGTTTGTTTGACGAAATGGCTAAATACGGTATTCAACCGGTAGTGACACTTTCTCATTATGAAATGCCGTGGGAATTAGTTAAAAAGCATGGCGGCTGGGGAAACAGGAAAACAATTGGCTTTTTTGAGCATTATGCGCGTACCGTATTCCAGCGCTATCAGCACAAGGTTAAATATTGGCTCACGTTTAATGAGATCAATATGTCGCTGCATGCGCCTTTAACCGGCGTTGGGTTACCCGCCGGCAGCAGCAAAGCAGAAATATATCAGGCTATCCATCATCAATTAGTGGCCAGTGCTAAAGCGGTGAAAGCCTGTCATGAGATTATCCCCGATGCCAAGATAGGTAATATGTTACTGGGCGGTTTAATGTATCCACTATCGTGCCAGCCGCAGGACGTATGGGAAACGCTCCAGCAAAACCGGACTTGGTTATTCTTTGGCGACGTACAATGCCGTGGGGAATATCCCGGCTATATGCTGCGTTATTTCCGTGAAAATAATATTACGCTTGAAATCACCCCTGAGGATCGTCTGGCGTTAAAAACGACTATCGATTTTATTTCTTTCAGCTATTACATGACGGGATGTGTCACTGCGGATGAAGAATTAAATCGTAAATCCCGCGGTAATATTTTGGATATGGTGCCGAATCCACATTTACCAAGTTCAGAGTGGGGCTGGCAAATAGATCCGACTGGCCTGCGGATTTTGTTGAATATGCTGTGGGATAGATATCAAAAACCCCTGTTTATTGTTGAGAATGGACTGGGCGCGAAAGATAAAATTTCCGCAGATGGCGCGATTCATGATGATTACCGAATTAGCTATCTTAACGATCATCTGGTTCAGGTCGCGGAAGCTATCGACGATGGCGTTGAGGTGATGGGGTATACCAGTTGGGGCCCGATTGATATTGTCAGCGCGTCGAAGGCCGAAATGTCAAAACGCTACGGATTTATTTACGTCGATCGAGACGATCACGGTGAAGGAACGCTTACCCGCAGGCGCAAAGATAGCTTCTATTGGTATTCTGAGGTGATTGCCAGCAAAGGGGAAAGTCTGAAAAGATAAAGTGCTCGCGATAGCCTAATGTTAACGCACCGAGACGCTTCCATTCACACCTTTGTTGGCATGACCGACAAAGGTGTGTTGTATAAAAATACTATTTTAAAATTTAATATTATTAGTAATGATTTAATAATGAGAAAAAATAATTAAAGATAAATGAAAAAATTAAATATAGTTATTAAACCTCGTTAGAAAAAAACTCGGTGATATACAGAATACCCCCTCAGCTATCTCATTAACGTAAGAGGGGATATTTTCCAATCAATTTAAGGATATCACCATGAAAACCACAGAACTTACCGCATTAGCATTGTCCTCTACGTTATCTGCAGCTCAGGTAGCTGCTCGTCCAATGCGCATTTTGTTGGTCAACGACGATGGCTACCAGTCTGCGGGGATAACCTCGTTGCAAAGCAAACTAGCGGCTAAAGGTTACGATGTGTGGATGACGGCACCTGCTACCGATCAAAGTGGTAAGGGATCGGCGATGACGATCAACCCAAACCAAACTTTTGATGTAAAAAAAGTCGGCGATAAACAATATGGTTTCCCTGGGACACCGTCAGATTCGCTTGATTTTGGGTTGCTGGGTGTACTGAAGGACACCCCTCCCGATCTGGTGATTTCCGGCGTTAACTACGGGCAAAATAACGGTGGGAATTTGCAGAATTCAGGCACGGTTTCCGCAGCGGCGCTTGCAATTCGCTATGGTTACCCAACAATTGCCGCCAGTATTGGTATGCTTATGAGTGAAGATGAAGCCAAAGCAGGATTCCCAAGTACTAAGCTTTATTGGCCTGATGCCGTTGATTACGTTGTTAATATGGTAGACGCGTTGAACGAAAACTGGACGTCGGGTGAAACCGTATTGCCTTATGGCACCGGTGTAAACGTAAACTATCCAGCCTTGCCAAAGAATAAAATTCTGGGAAGAAAATTTGTGCTTAACGACCTGCATGCTAAGCCGATGTTTAGCTATGAAATGCAGCAAGATGGCTCGGCTAAACAGGTTATTAACCTCGATGCGTTAACGCCAACAGCAGGTAAAACGGACGTTAATCTGCTGAATGAAGGCTATATCACGTATACCGTGATTGACTCTAATTGGAATGCGCCACAGTTTGATATGATCTATGCATATGCTTTCGATGCCCCTGAGTTAAAACATCCTTAATGCATGATAAACAGATATTAACGGCCTGAGATTTCAGGCCGTTTTTCGTTGAAGAGCACAAACGACAACAGCCGCTCTTATTGCCGCATGAAATTTAGTATGTTAGCCTAACTAAATTAGTTTCACTCCTTCCGAACTGAGCTCTCGAATGATTAACGATCTAAAAAAACTTCAGTGGCACCTCTGGTTTTGCTGGCGCGAAGTTTCGCGTCAAAGCGGAAGTATGGAGCTAACGAACAGTGAGTTTGACTACCTCTATGTGTTACTTGAGCACTCGCAGGGGATGCGGCTCACGGAACTGGCTGAATGTATGAAAGTCAGCAAAGCCTCTGCCAGCGCGATGGTGAGCAAATTGGAAAAACGCGGCTATATTCAACGTATTTCCTGTCCTGAGGATGGTCGTGCAACGTTGTTACAGGCCACCGAGAAGGGAGCTGCGCTAGAAAAGGAAGAGATGGATATTTATGCACAAACCACTCAGCAAATGGCGGCCTCGTTGACGCCAGAAGAACAACAGCAGTTTGAGCGTTTGCTCCACAAAGCCTGCGGCAGTTTAAAAACCGGCTGAATAGCGATGAGAAATAGATAGAAAGAGATCTGGGAAAAGTTATGTTGCAGCAAAGTATTACCCGTACATTCTGGCACTACAGTATTCCGGCCATTGCCGCACTGCTGATCAGCGGCTTGTATCAAATTGTTGATGGTGCCTTTATCGGTCATGCGATGGGCGCTGAAGGTCTTTCTGCCATTAATATGGCCTGGCCGCTGTCGGGCGTTTTGCTTGCGGTGGGGATGATGATCGGCATGGGCAGCGGCGCGCGCTGTTCATTGGCGCAGGGCGAAGAAAAAATTGATAAGGCGCGGCGCATTTTAATGCAGGTATTCTGGCTGTTGATCGCTATGGGTATCAGCGTGGGGCTGTGCATCGTTTATTTCGCCCCGATGTTTATGCGTTTGCAAGACGCATCCGGCGTTATTGAAAACTATGGTATTGATTACTTAACTATTATTGGTATTTCGGGGCCGATTGTCCTCGGCAGTATCGCTATGCCGCTGTTGGTGCGCAACTTAGGCGCGCCAAGATTAGCGACTATTGCCATGCTGACAGGAGCGCTGCTGAATGTGCTGATGGATTATGTGTTCATCATTCGCTTGGGCTGGGGATTAAAAGGCGCGGCGATAGGAACGATAATCAGTGAAAGCGTGGCGGTGATTATTTGCACCGGATTTGTTTTCAGCCGCTACAACAAATTACGGCCACGGCGCGAGCACATTGCTTTTAACCTGCGCCTTAGTGTGGAATCTCTAACCACCGGTTTTTCCAGCATGCTGATGTACCTTTATCTCAGCGTGGTGGTGATGATGCATAACCTGCTTTTCATGAAGCACGGTGGGCCAATAGAAGTGGCCGCCTATGGGATTGCCAGTTACCTGATTGGTTTCTATTACCTGCTCGCCGAAGGTGTGTGCGGGGGAATGCAGCCGCTGGTGAGTTACTATTACGGCGCACGCCAGCCGGATAAGGTTCGTCAGGTCTTAAAATTAGGTTTGATGACTGCAGTCGGCGGCGGCATTGCGTTAGCGGTCGCGATACTGATTCTCCCATCGCTGTTTACCAGCATCTTTATTTCCGGTGACAGCGCGCTGCACGTGGCAACCATTCACGGCCTGCGTCTGCATCTGTTTGTGATGTACTTAGATGGCTTTATCGTGCTCGCCGCAACGTTCTTCCAAGCATTAGGCCATGCCCGCTACGCAACGTTTATCACGCTGAGCAACATGCTGATCTTGTTTCCATTCCTCGGGTTTTTCCCATGGATATTCGGTCTGGACGGCGTGTGGTTGGCGATGCCTTTATCGAACATCTGCTTATCGATAGTGGTGGTGTTAATGCTTAAACGACAGCTGCGCCGTCTTGGGATCCGTTTGACGCCTAAAAAAGAATCCCTAGCTAACTGAATGAGTAAGTGAAATCCAGCCAAGAAATATGGCTGGATTTTTTTATCCACAGCGTTGAGACACAAGGCCAAAAAAGCATTTTCCGCGAGTTCCCACACAGCAATCAGCAATAGGCGAGCGTAAGGTATACGAACTCATGTGCTGAAAAGGGAATATCATGAAAAAATTGTCGCCATTATGGCTGGTCAGCCTGATAAGCGTGGCACCGTTACATGCTGCTCAAATCCCCGCAGGGACGTCGCTCGATCCCCAACAAATTTTCCGTTACAACAACCATGCTGAACCCGCCACGCTCGACCCACAAAAAATTGAAGAAAATACCGCCGCGCAGATAGCTCTCGACCTGTTTGAAGGGCTGGTGTGGTTGGATGGTGATGGCAAGGTGCAACCCGCGCAGGCCGAAAGCTGGAAAGTGAGCGCAGACGGCAGGCAGATCGACTTTACGTTGCGAAAAAATCTCCGTTGGTCAGATGGTTCGGCATTGACCGCCGATGATTTTGTCTTTGCGTGGCAGCGTGCGGTTGATCCCGCTACTGCGAGCCCATTTGCTAATTATTTTGCCGCTGGGCACGTGGTTAATGCGGCTCAAATTGTGAGTGGGAAAATGAAACCGCAGACGCTGGGCGTTCAAGCGCTGGATGCGCGCACCCTACGCGTACAGCTAGAACAACCGACGCCGTGGTTTATTTCGATGTTAGCGTGGCCCACAACGTTTCCGGTTCCACGTGCGGTGGTGGCGCAATGGGGAGAGCGTTGGACTCAGCCTGAACACATCGTGTCTAACGGCGCCTTTGTATTGGCTAAACGTATAGTGAATGAAAAAATTGTCGCCAAACAAAATCCTCAATATTGGAATCGTTCAGAAACGGTATTAAAGCAGGTTGAGTATTTAGTGGTCGACAACGCGGTTTCTGGTTATAACCGCTATCGTGCCGGTGATTTAGATTTAACCTGGGTACCCGCCGATCAGATTAAAGATATTCAGCAAAAGATGCCGGATGAATTACATATTATTCCGCGTTTAAACACCGAATATTATAATTTTAATATTACGCGACCGCCATTTGATGACGTTCGCGTGCGGCGTGCTTTATATCTCACGGTGGATCGCGATCTGATCGCTCATAAAGTATTAGGACTGCGTGAGCCTGCCAGCACGCTAACCCCGCCTCAGGTCGCTGATTTTAAATCTCCGGTACTTGATGAATTAAATGCACCATTAGCTCAGCGCGTTGTTTTAGCCAAAGGGTTGCTGCATCAGGCGGGCTACGACGAACAGCATCCGTTAAAATTTGAGCTGTTTTACAACAAATATGACCTGCACGAAAAAACTGCGATAGCACTTTCGTCACAATGGAAGAAGTGGCTAGGAGCGCAGGTAACGCTACGCAATATGGAATGGAAGACCTATTTAGACGCGCGTCGGGCAGGGGATTTTATGTTGTCACGGCAGTCTTGGGATGCAACCTACAATGAGCCTTCCACATTTTTAAATACGCTACAGTCAGTGAGTGTGGAAAACGTTGGGCATTGGAAAGATGCTGAATATGACCGGCTATTGAAGCAGGCAGAGAGCGTGTCCGATCCCGTGATGCGCAATGTTTTATATTCACAGGCTGAAGTGCGAATCAATCAACAAGCGCCGATTATTCCAATTTACTATCAGCCGCTGATTAAACTATTGAAGCCTTACGTCGGTGGTTTTCCTGCGCATAACCCACAGGATTATGTATATAGCAAAGAGCTTTATATTACCTCACACTAATGTTATCAGTGCTTAATTAAATATATCACTATCTAAAGAGCAAAATTTTTTGGTAGTGATATATCATTGTCTATTCATGATAATAATTTTCCTGAATGCAATAATGCAAAGCATAGATTCATAAGGATGTGAGATGAGTAGTGATAACAAGGATATGCAAATAAGTATAACAACAGCCGACTCAATGAGAATTAAAAAGAGTGATTTTACACAACAGGTACCCCAATATATCAGTCGAGCAACCAAATGTGGTTGGTGGGCAAGCATGTGTTATTTTGCTATTACAACTATATTTGTGATTATTGGTATAATGTCAAAAGGATTTACCTGGCGTTTTTTACCGCATGAAACCATTGTTGTTTTATTAACCTATGGTGGGTATAAACGTAGCAGGGCGTGCGTTATACTTATATTGATTTATTTTTTATTAAATCAAGCTATCATGCTACAAACACTTCCTTTTTATAATCGCTATTCTATTAATATTTTATTAATAGTCTTGGTTTGTTTATTTTCTTACGGCGTTGCAGGTACGATAGCGTTTCATCAATGGAAAAAAAGGAAAAATACGACAGTTAAACAACTGAAGATTACTACTGCGCTCTGTGTATTATTATCATTTTCATTATATTGCGGTACGTTTATTACATGTGAGTTCTTGGCTAAGAAGGCTGCTCAGAATACACTGATTGAATTTGATAAGTATATTGCAAAAAATAAAAGTGAAAATAGATACCCTGTAAAAATAAACAGTGATGTTACATTAAGAAATGTGTACCGTGATGATAGTACCATTACTTATGAATACGTTATGAATATCAACAAAGAGAGTTTCACCCGAGTCAAACTTTACAGTTATGGCTTATCTGCATTTAAGCGAGTCTGCTCCTTACCTATATTTTCTGCAACTGATATCAAAGCCGAGTATTTATTTATTCTAGATACGGAACAGATTAGCATGGTCTATGATAAAGGGGACTGTCGCTAGGCATACTGATATGCATGCTTATTTATGTAGTCTGGTCACTGAAAATAAGAAATTACTCAGTGACTGTATAAATAACGTCACAGATAAAGTACGTAACGGTAAAAATGCTCAGAATGGCCCATATGTTAGCCTCTCCCAGCATACTGGCTAATAGCGCCAGCGATAGGCTAAAACCAAACATAATAATCCACGTGATAATTTTGTTAGGCATGACATTCCACCTTTGTTTACGATGTACTCATTGAATACCAGTATGAACCGCAGATGAAATAATGCCAGTTTATAAAGGTTAACTTACATCGGGTAATGTCAGTAAATTTCAATAAATATATTTTATTGCGGTATTAATATCAGGCTATATAAAAGAAATTCATTTGCGGAGAGGAGAGTTAAGCCTCCCCCTGAAAGAAGGAGGCTTAAAGAGGAATTAACCAGAATGTTTAAAGTAACTCAAACTCACCTTTATTCACACGCTGTGAATCGAGGCCGATGAACACGTTAAATTTGCCCGGCTCTGACACATATTTCATCGATGCATTCCAAAACTTCAGCTGTTCGGCATCAATTTTGAAGCTGATGGTTTTCTGTTCGCCAGATTTTAGCGTTACTTTTTCAAAGCCTTTTAGCTCTTTAACAGGGCGACTCATCGACGCTGTTTTATCTTGTAGATAGAGCTGAACCACGGTGGCACCGTCACGTTTGCCGGTGTTTTTTACCGTTACGCTGGCGGTTAAGCTGCCGTCACGCTTCATCACCGGGCTCGACATTTTCACATCGGACACGCTGAAAGTGGTGTAGCTCAGACCATAGCCAAACGGATAAAGCGGGCCGTTGGCGGCATCATAATAATGAGAGGTATATTTCTCTGGTTTCTCAGGATTATACGGGCGGCCCGTATTTAAGTGGCTGTAGTAAATCGGGATCTGACCAACCGAGCGTGGGAAGGACATGGGCAGTTTGCCTGATGGGTTGTAGTCACCAAACAGCACGTCAGCGATGGCGTTACCGCCTTCGGTGCCTGAGAACCAACTTTCTAAAATGGCATCGGCCTGCTGATCTTCTTTCTCAAGCGCCAGTGGGCGGCCATTCATCAGCACCAGTACCAAAGGTTTGCCCGTTTGCTTCAGTGCGGCGATCAGATCGCGTTGGCTTGGCGGAATGGTGATATCGCTGCGGCTCGATGCTTCGTGCGCCATACCTTGAGCTTCACCCACGACGGCGACGATAACATCTGATTTTTTAGCCGTAGCTACCGCCTCATCAATCATAGCCTGCGGCGATCGGGTATCAACGCTCACCGCTTTTTCATACAGATTCAGAAAATCAGTGATCCCCGGATCGTTCGATACGTTGGCACCTTTGGCATATAAAACCTGTGCGTTGCTGCCCACCGCATTGCGCAGACCTTGTAAAACGGTTATCGACTGATCAATCACTCCCGCTGCAGACCAACTGCCCATCACATCACGCTTGCTGTCGGCCAGAGGGCCAATCAGTGCAATAGTGCCTGATTTTTTCAACGGTAGGGTATCCAGACGGTTTTTCAGCAGCACCATGCTTTCACGTGCCACGCTGCGTGCTTCTGGACGATGCAAGCGGCTTTCCGCGTTGGTATCGACCGGATCTGAACCGACAGGCCCTAAGTGGCTGTAAGCATCGTTAAATAGACCCATATCATATTTCACGTTCAGAACATGACGCGCGGCGTCGTCGACTTCTTTTTCGCTCACGCGTCCGCTTTTGACCAAGCCGGGTAAGTACTTGCTGTAGTACTCATCGCTCATGCTCATGTCGATGCCGGATTTCACCGCCACGCGCACGGCATCCTCAGGATCGCTAGCAACGCCGTGCTTAATCAGTTCTTTGATCGCGCCGTGATCGCTGATGGTGATGCCTTTAAAATTCCATTCATCGCGCAGCACGTCTTTTAATAGCCAACTGTTGGACGTTGCCGGTGTGCCGTTAATCGAATTGAGTGACACCATAACGCCGCCGCTGCCTGCGTCTAGCGCGGCTTTGTACGGTGGCATGTAGTCTTGGAACAAACGCTGCGGGCTCATGTCCACGCTGTTGTAATCGCGTCCGCCTTCCACTGCGCCATACGCGGCGAAGTGTTTCACGCTGGTCATGACCGAATGACGATCTGCTGGGTTGTTACCCTGCATGGCTTCAACCATTAAACGGCCCATTTCAGAGGTCAGATAGGTGTCTTCACCGAAGCCCTCTGATGTGCGCCCCCAGCGCGGATCGCGGGTGATATCGACCATCGGTGCCCACGTCATGTTTAGCCCATCTTCGCTGGCTTCATAGGCTGAAATACGGCCAACGGTGGTGACTGCATCGCGATCCCAACTCGATGCTAAACCGAGGCTGATAGGGAAAACGGTACGCTGGCCGTGAACTACGTCATAGGCGAAGAACAGAGGGATTTTCAGGCGGCTGAGCTGCATGGCCTGATCCTGCATTTTACGAATATCTTGGCGAGTTACGGTGTTAAAAATAGCCCCGACCTGACCCTGTTTGATCATCTCGCGAATGGCTTCTTTAGGATTGTCTGGCCCCACGCTGATAAGACGCATTTGGCCTATTTTTTCATCCAGCGTCATTTTGCTTAGCAGATCGGTTACGAAAGCATCACGCGCCTGTGTGGATTGCGGTTTCACCATTGGGTGAACGGGTTGGGTTGTCTCTGCGTGAACAGGAGACAGAGTAGTTGCAATCAGTCCTGCGACCAGACTGAGCGAGCAAAGCCATTTCATCGCGGAATTTTCTCTCGTATTGGCTGCTAAGCAGCGGATGGAAGTGAGCACAGTTTGCCACAGGCTTTATTAGCATACCCTTCATATTTAAGGGGATGCCTAAAATAATAGTGAATAAACTCAAGGCAGAACGGGGCGCTTTAACCATAAACCCCGTCTTTTTGCACCAATGCCTGATTTTGGCTGGTTCGGATGCGTCGGACCGAGTCTCGTGCCACCAGCGTTCCGTTCAACAATAAGTTGCCAATCGGTGTGTTTGGCTGCATGAGTCGCCGTTGGAGCATGCGCACCGCTTCCTCGCCTAATTCGTCTCTAGGTACGTGAACCGAAGTGAGCGGGATATCGTGGATAGCAGCCAGATTGAATCCGTCCATGCTCATCACCGAAATATCCTGAGGTACGCGCAATCCTGCTTTTAATAGGGCATTGACGGCGCCGACCGCCATATAGTCTCCTCCGGCGAGGATGGCGGTTGGACGATGTTCGGCAGGACAATGCTCAAGAAACTGAGCAACGGCGAGTTCTGCATCTGCGGCACCAAAACTTGGCGCGGTGAGTAGGGCATCGTCGCTATTAAACGGAAGATTATGTGCTTGATAGGCTTCACGAATACCGGCTAAGCGCAGCTCCATGGTATAGCGGCGCAGGCAAAGCAAATGCAAAACATGTCGATGGCCTTGCTCAAAGAGGTAGTTTGCAGAAAACTCGCCGATGGTTTGATGGTCGGGCGCAATACCGGGCAGACGCATTTTGCGATCGCGACAGTTGATAAGAATACACGGTTTGCCTAAGTCTGCGGCGAGAGAGTGAATATAGGGATCGTCAATGCCAATCAGCATGGCGGCTTCGGTAGCGGGCTCGTTCATTTTTTGCAGGAAGAGGGCGACATCACTGTCATTCTCCTCCAAACAACAATAGCGCAGTCGGACCTCGTGAGGTTCCAACGCTTGAGCAATTCCTTGGATCACCTTGTAGTAAAAGATGTCAGACCGCACGTCAAATGCACGCTGGGGCGCAAACACCACCAGTCCGTTAAGCAGCATTCTCCCCGTCGAGATCTCATCTAAGACCCCCTGCTGGCGCGCCGAGGCTAAAACACGCCGTTTAGCCGCTTCACTGGTATTCGATTTCCCTGATAGAACGCGCGAGACCGTGCTGATAGAAAGCCCCGTTTGGGCGGCGATTTCGCGGATTTTTAGCTTTCCGTTCATTTTGTGATCTCGTTCAAATTCGAAAATGACAAAATTTTCATAAGCCAATAATCGCCACACAACGGGAGTTTTTGACCGAAAACAGTGAATTCCAAGAGTCGCATGAAAATCTTTGCAAAAAAGTGCGTATCCCCACGTTTTTAACTTCTTTACTCTCAATTGGTCGACCAATTACAAGCGTTATCTTGGTCACAAAAATGGATAATTAAATTAAAAATCAAATATATAGTCATAAATAGCGATATTCTTATTGGTAAGACACATTTCAAAAAGCTCTATACCAACGATGTGTTCGGCCGACGGCATATTGCTACTGCGACCAGGGGATCACCATGAGTCTTGATATGAATCAACCGGCTGTGGCTGTAAAGGAAAAACGCAAGATTAAGAATCTACGCTGGTGGATGTTAGCGCTGTTCCTGCTGGGGGTGACGGTCAACTACATCACGCGTAACTCGCTAGGGATTTTGGCACCAGAGCTGAAAACCAGCCTAGGGATGACCACCGAACAGTATTCGTGGATTGTGGGTGCCTTTCAGATTGCCTATACCGTGTTTCAACCGCTGTGCGGCTGGCTTATCGACGTGATCGGCCTGAAGATTGGATTTCTGATTTGCGCGGGGATTTGGGCGTTAATGTGTATGCTCCATGCGGGAGCCGGCAGTTGGATGCAGCTCGCGATTCTGCGCTTCTTTATGGGCGGCGCGGAAGCCGCGGCAACGCCAGCCAATGCCAAAACTATCGGTGAATGGTTCCCGAAAAAAGAGCGCCCAATTGCGGCGGGCTGGGCTGGCGTCGGGTTCTCGATTGGCGCAATGCTGGCGCCGCCGATTATCGTGGTTGCCCATGTTTCATTTGGCTGGCAGGGCGCATTTATGTTCTCTGGCGTTCTGGCCATGCTGTGGGTGGTGCTGTGGTGGCTGTTCTACCACAATCCAGAACAACACCCGAATTTAAGCAAATCTGAGCTGGAATATATCAAGCAGGATAATGAACCTGCGTCGGTTAAGTTACCGTTCCTCAAAGCATTAGCCACGGTATCTAAAAATAAACGCTTCTATGGTATCGCCATTCCAGCCTTTATGGCTGAACCGGCATGGGCCGTGCTGAGTTTTTGGGTTCCGCTCTATTTAGCTAACGAACGTGGCATGGATCTTAAACAGATTGCGATGTTTGCTTGGCTACCGTTCTTGGCAGCAGATTTAGGCAGCGTAGCCAGCGGATACCTCACGCGGATTTACGCCAAAGTCTTTGGCACCTCTCGCGTCAACTCTATCGTAGCCAGCTCGGTAACCGGTGCGTTCCTGATGATCTCACTGGCGCTGGTGGCTATCACCAAAGACCCCTACATCACCATTGCGTTGATTTCCGTTGGCGGCTTTGGTCATCAGGTCATTTCCTGCATGTTGAGCGCCTTGGTGGTTGAATCATTCGATAAAGGCCAAATGGCCACCGTGAACGGGATGCGTGGTTCCTTTGCGTGGATCGCCAGTTTCTTGTTCTCACTGCTGATTGGCGTGACCGCCGACAAAATCGGCTACAACCCGCTCTTTATCGCCATGGGCTTCTTTGACCTGATTGGCGCCGTATTCCTGATTGCTTTTATTGCCGAACGTCGTCAGAAGCCACGTCAGGCCTGATCCTTTAAATTTTTGGAAGAATAACACAATGAAAACGTTGAAAAACTGGATCCTAAATCGCCAAGCAGCCGATCACGTTGAGTTAAAAGTCGATGGTCAGCATTTATTCCGCATCTACATTTTAGAATCAGGGCTGTTCCGCGTGCTGATAAAGCAGCGCGGTGAACTGGCGCTGAACCGTACGTGGAGTATTGCCCCGCAAACGGATGTGCCTTGGGAGGGGCGTGACCGTGAAAGCACCGAGGGTTTCACACTGCCAGCTTTTGAGCTGGTACAGCGTGATAATGAACTGTCTATTTGCACTGACAAAATGCGGGTGACGGTACACCAACCGCTGTGGCTAGAGTGGGAATATTGTAGCGATGCCGGTGAATGGCTGCCGTTGGCGGCAGACCGCCCAACCAGCGCTTATCTTCTCAATGCGCACGGTGACGGCGTGGCCCATTATCAGCGTCGTTTCCCAACCGAAAGCTACTACGGCTTGGGCGAAAAAGCAGGCGATCTTAACCGTACCGGTGGGCGCTATGAAATGCGCAATTTGGATGCGATGGGCTACAACGCAGCGTCAACCGATCCGCTGTATAAGCACATTCCATTTACGATTACGCGTAAAGCAGACGTTAGCTTCGGCCTGTTTTATGACAACCTCACCAGCACCATGCTGGACCTAGGCAATGAGCTGGATAACTACCATTTAGCCTACCGCCGCTATCAGGCGGAAGCCGGTGACTTAGACTATTACATGTTTGTTGGGCCCAAGGTTCTGGACGTCACCAAAGCCTTTGTGCGACTGACCGGTAAAACATTTTTCGGACCAAAGTGGAGCCTTGGCTATAGCGGCTCCACCATGCACTACACCGATGCGCCGGATGCGCAAAATCAGCTGATGAAGTTTATCGAGCTGTGCCGTGAGCACGATATTCCGTGCGACTCATTCCAGCTGTCATCGGGTTATACCTCAATTAACAACAAGCGCTATGTGTTTAACTGGAACTACGACAAAGTGCCTCAGCCAAAGGTGATGTCGCAGGCTTTCCTCGACGCAGGGATCAAACTGGCAGCGAATATCAAACCATGTTTGTTGCAGGATCACCCTAAGTATCAGGAAGTGGCGCAGCAGGGATTATTCATCCGTGATTCAGAAGCGGACTGCGCTGAGCGCTCGGTGTTCTGGGATGACGAAGGTTCCCACCTTGATTTCACTAATCCAGCCACGGTGAAGTGGTGGCAAGACAACGTAACCCAGCAACTGTTAGAAATGGGTATTGGCTCGACGTGGAACGATAATAACGAATATGAAGTCTGGGACGGCGAGGCGCGCTGTCATGGGTTTGGTCAGGAAATCGCGATTAAACAGATCCGACCGGTAATGCCGTTGTTGATGATGCGAGCTTCTTTAGAGGCGCAGCAGCGTTTTGCCCCTAAGCAGCGTCCTTATTTGATCTCACGCTCCGGCTGCGCAGGCATGCAGCGCTATGTCCAAACGTGGAGCGGCGACAACCGAACTAGCTGGCAGACTTTGCGTTACAACACGCGTATGGGCGTGGGGATGAGTCTGTCTGGCTTATATAATGTGGGTCATGATGTCGGTGGATTCTCCGGCGACAAACCAGATGCCGAGCTGCTTGTGCGCTGGGTTCAAAACGGCGTGATGCACCCACGCTTTACTATTCACTCGTGGAACGACGATCACACGGTGAATGAACCATGGATGTATCCGGCGGTGACACCGGCTATTCGTGATGCCATCGTGCTGCGCTATCGTCTACTGCCGTATTTTTATACTTTGCTGTGGCAGGCGAGTGAAAACGATGAGCCGATGCTGCGTCCGACCTTCCTCGATCATGAAAATGATGCGGCGACCTTCGCAGAAACCGACGATTTTATGTTGGGTAAGGATTTGCTGGTGGCGAGCGTGGTGGAGCAAGGGCAGCGCCAGCGTGACATCTATCTGCCTGCCAACGAAAGCGGTTGGTATAATTTCTACACCGGGCAGTGGTTTAGCGGCGGTCAGACAATCGCCGTGGAGGCTCCTCTAGAGCGCTTGCCGCTGATGGTGCGCGCTGGGGCGATGCTACCGTTGTCAGGACGTACCGCATTCGTAGATTCTGCTGCGGATGATTCTCGTGAATTGATGCTGTTCCCACCGATGGGTAAAGGTAGCGATCGCGGCATGTTGTTTGATGACGATGGTGAAACCTATGCTTGGCGAGAAGGGCAGGCCCTGTGGCTGAATTGGGAGATCGCGACTGATAACCAACGTATCGACGTAACGTTTACCCACAAAGGTGATTTCCAGCCGGCGTGGAAGGAAATCGTTATCCGTCTACCACAAAGCGAACAGCGTAAGCTGTATGTGAACGGCGTGCAGTGCACAAGCTTTAGCCTTTAAGTCAGCTTAAACCCTACCCCACCTTAGCTCATACCCCACCCTAACCCTCCCTTTCACAGGGGAGGGAACCGTTCGATGATGTTTGTAAGATCCTCGATCTGCTCCACCCCCCGCGAAGGGGGAGGCTGGGAGGGGGTCTTGCTAACTCGTTGCTAAAGTGAAGCTGGCAGGGTAAATGCTAATTCCGCGCTGCTGCTTAAATAATTATTTAACTAAATAATAGAACCAAATAAATAGAACTAAATGAATTTAATTTATTTAATTCTGACTTAATGGCATTAATACAAACCACTCTCATTTAGCTATTTCTCTAAATTAAGAAAACTCGTACGAAAGTAATCTCGAAACCTATATTTTCAATTCCTGAAAATAATAATATTGTGGAATATTTGTGCTATTTAATTTCCGCTGAATCGGTTTTATTCACATTATTCGTATTGACCTTCCACTAATCCTTCTCAACTTGATAAAGATCAACCACAACCAGTAGGGTTAATCCTTAGCATTTCACTACCTAAGCATTCCGCCAGACGAATGCGCATCTAAGGAATACTACGAATGGCTGAGGATAACTTTCTATCCGCTCACGGTGTGAACCGTCGTGACTTCATGAAGTTGTGTGCGGGTATGGCCGCTACACTAGGGCTAAGTTCCAATGCGGCAGCAGAAATGGCTGCGGCAATCACAAATCCACAGAGACCACCCGTTATCTGGATTGGCGCTCAAGAATGTACCGGCTGTACTGAGTCTCTGTTGCGTGCCACGCACCCAACAATTGAGAACCTGATCCTCAATACTATTTCACTCGAATATCATGAGGTGCTGTCAGCGGCCTTCGGACATCAAGCCGAAGAGAATAAACATAACGCGATGAAGCGTTATAAAGGCAAATATGTTCTGGTTGTTGATGGCTCCATTCCGTTAAAAGACGGTGGCGTTTATTGCATGGTCGCCGGTGAGCCTATTGTCGATCATATTCGTCGCGCCGCGGCCGATGCGGCAGCGGTTATCGCTATTGGTTCCTGCGCTGCATGGGGCGGTGTCCCTGCCACCGGAGGCAACCCAACCGGCGCGGTCAGCCTTGAAGAAGCCATCGGCAAACCGGTCATCAACATCCCTGGTTGCCCGCCAAACCCGCATAACTTCCTGACCACCGTGGTGTATTACATCACCTACGGCAAGCTGCCTGAGCTAGACAGCAAGCATCGTCCGCTGTTTGCCTATGAACGTTTAATTCACGAAAACTGCGAACGTCGTCCTCATTTTGATGCGGGTCGTTTTGCCAAAGAATTTGGCGATTACGGTCATCGTCAAGGTTGGTGTTTGTATCATCTAGGCTGTAAAGGCCCTGAGACTTACGGCAACTGCTCAACGTTAGAATTCTGTGATATTGGCGGCGGTATCTGGCCTGTGGGCATTGGTCATCCGTGCTACGGCTGTAACGAGCAGGGCGTCGGCTTCACGAAAGGAATTTTCCAACTGGCGAACGTTGAAAATCCAACGCCGCGTGTGGACAAACCCGGCGTGGCTAACCGCGAAGGTGGGCATATTTCACCAACGGCGACCGGTCTGATTGGCGGTGCTTTGGGGATCCTGATTGGGGTCAGCTTGATGACGGTACGTGAGCTTGGTCGCCAGCAAAAGCGCCATGAGTCGGAGCGCCAAAACGCTGAGAAAAGCCACGCTGAGCACCATGATTCACGGGGGGAATAACCGTGAACAGAAGAAACTTTATTAAGTTTGCCTCTGCGGGGGCGCTGGCAGCGGGCACGGTAACATCAAGTACCGCGCAGGCGGCGGTGGAAAACAAACCGCCGATCCCCGGTGCGGTCGGCATGCTGTATGACTCAACGCTGTGCGTAGGTTGCCAAGCCTG
The DNA here is from genome assembly GCF_964063325.1 of Hafnia alvei. Classification (NCBI taxonomy): domain Bacteria; kingdom Pseudomonadati; phylum Pseudomonadota; class Gammaproteobacteria; order Enterobacterales; family Hafniaceae; genus Hafnia; species Hafnia alvei. Next base: position 3,075,557 of record NZ_OZ061315.1, on the reverse strand, counting down.
CGTGGCCGAGTGTCAGAAGCTGAATAAAAACCAGATCAATCCTAACGGGCCACAAACGTGGTCTAACAACGATAAATTAACGCCTTACACCAACAACATCATTCAGGTGTGGCAAGACGGTAGCGGCGTTAATAAAGATCAGGTCGAAAACGGCTACGCCTATATCAAGAAACAGTGCATGCACTGCGTAGACCCTAACTGTGTGTCGGTGTGTCCGGTACAGGCGCTGAAGAAAGATCCCAAAACTGGCATTGTGCATTACGACCCAGACGTCTGTACGGGCTGTCGTTACTGCATGGTGGGATGTCCATTCGACATTCCTAAATATGATTATCACAACCCGTTTGGTGAGATTCATAAGTGCCAGCTCTGCGACCAGAAAGGGCTTGAGCGCATTACTAAAGGCCAACTGCCGGGCTGCGTCGAGGTTTGCCCAACCGGTGCGGTAATCTTTGGTACGCGTGACGATCTGTTGGCTGAGGCCAAAAAGCGTCTAGCGGCAAAACCGGGGGCTGAATATGCCTATCCGCGTCAAACCCTGAACGGTGGTGATAACTATCTGCATCCGCTCGCCAAGTATCAGCCGTATGTCTACGGCGAAAAAGAGGGCGGAGGAACGCAGGTATTAGTGCTGGCGGGGGTGCCGTATGAAAACTTAGGCATGCCAAAACTGGCTGAACTCTCAACCGGCGCACGCTCTGAGCACATTCAGCACACTGTTTACAAAGGCATGATCTTGCCGCTGGTGGTTCTGACGGGGCTATCTGTGTTGATTCGTCGTAACACCAAAAACCACCATGATGGAGATGATGATCATGAGTGAACATAAAGCCAGTCCGTTAGGTGGTCGCCTCGTTAGTTGGCCTGTGATGGTGATGGCACCCTTTGTGGTGCTATGCGGCATTTTTATCCTCAAACGTTTGATCTTCGGGATTGGTTCGGTTGCCGACCTGAACGGAGGTTATCCGTGGGGGCTGTGGATCTCATTCGACCTGCTGATTGGTACAGGTTTTGCCTGTGGCGGTTGGGCGCTAGCGTGGGCGGTGTATGTTTTCAACCGAGGTGAATATCACCCGCTGGTTCGTCCGGCGCTGTTGGCGAGCCTGTTCGGTTATTCGTTAGGGGGATTATCAATCACCATTGACGTGGGCCGTTACTGGAACCTGCCTTATTTCTATCTGCCAGGACACTTCAATACCTCGTCGGTGCTGTTTGAAACCGCGGTCTGTATGACGGTGTATATCGGCGTGATGGCGCTGGAGTTTGCGCCCGTCGTGCTGGAGAAATTTGGTTGGAAAGTGCCGATGAAGTGGCTGAATAAAATCATGTTCTTCATTCTGGCGCTCGGCGCTCTGCTGCCAACCATGCACCAATCTTCAATGGGATCGCTGATGATTGCTGCGGGGAATAAAATCCATCCGCTGTGGCAAAGCTACGAGCTACTGCCGGTGTTCTCGTTGCTCACGGCATTCATTATGGGCTTCTCCATCGTGGTGTTCGAAGGTTCACTGGTACAGGCCGGGTTAGCCGGTAAAGGCCCGAATGAAAAGCCGCTGTTCTACCGGCTGACGCAGGTTATCGATATTTTCCTAATCCTGTTTGTCGCGCTGCGCTTTGCGGAAATTGTACTGCGTGATAAGTCAGAGTACCTCTCACAGTGGAACCGTTACTCCATTTCATTCTGGTGCGAAATTGGACTGATGCTCTTCCCGCTGCTGGTATTCCATTGGGATAGATTCCGCCGTGATTCGCGCATGCTGTTCCTTGGCGCGCTAAGCATGCTGCTGGGCGCCGCGCTGTGGCGTATGAACTACTCTCTGCTGGCGTTCAATCCGGGCAATGGTTATCACTATTTCCCAACGTCAGAAGAAATTCTGATTTCAGTCGGCTTTGTGGCGATTGAAGTCTGTGCCTATTTGTTGCTAATCCGGATTTTACCGGTGTTGCCATCGCTTGAACGCGTACATAAAGATTATCAGGCCCGAGGGAAAGCTAAAGTATGAGCCAACGTATTACTATCGACCCGATCACCCGTATCGAGGGCCACCTGCGCATTGACTGCGAAATTGAAAACGGCAAAGTCACCAAGGCTTGGTCATCCGGCACCATGTGGCGCGGGATGGAAGAGATTGTCAAAGGTAACGACCCGCGCGATGCGTGGATGATCGTCCAGCGCATTTGTGGCGTTTGTACCACTATCCACGCCATTGCGTCGGTGCGTGCGGTGGAAAATGCGATCGGTGCTGAAGTGCCGGTGAATGCGCAGCATATCCGTAACTTGATCGTGGCCGCCCACAGCATCCACGACCATATCGTGCATTTTTACCAGCTATCGGCGCTGGACTGGGTGGATATCACCTCCGCGCTGAACGCCGATCCCAAAAAATGCGAAGCCATGCTGAAAGGTGTTTCAACGTGGTCGCTGAATAGCTCGGAAGAGTTTGCCAAGGTACAGCAGAAAATCCGCGATCTGGTCGCCAGCGGTCAACTGGGTATTTTCGCCAACGGCTATTGGGGCCACAAGGCGATGAAACTATCGCCGGAAGTGAATCTGATTGCGGTTGCCCACTATCTGCAAGCGCTTGAATGTCAGCGCGATGCCAACCGCGTGGTGGCGATTTTGGGCGGAAAATCCCCACATATCCAAAATTTGGCCGTGGGTGGCGTGGCTAACCCGATCAATCTGGATGCGCCAAGCGTGCTGAATCTGGAACGTTTGATGTATGTGAAGATGTTTATTGAACGTCTGGGCGAGTTCATTGAGCAGGTTTACAAAGTGGACGCGGCAATTATTGCGGCAAACTATCCAGAATGGCTGTCGTTGGGCGAAGGCGCGAAGCACTATTTAAGCGTGCCAGAGCTGCCAACCGATGCCAAAGGCGGCAGCTTCCTGCTGCCAGGTGGCTATATTGAAAATGGTGACATGGCTAACTATCGCCCCATCACCAGCCATCAGGACGAATGGTTGATCGACGGTATTGCCGAAAGCTGCAAACACTCTTGGTATAAAGACGATGCGATCTTAAAACCTTGGGAAGGCAAAACCGAACCGAACTACACCGGCTGGCAGGATGAGGGTAAATACTCATGGGTGAAATCCCCAACCTTCTACGGCAAAGTGGTGGAAGTTGGCCCACTGGCCGATCTGCTAGTCAAACTGGCGGCTAAGCATCCTGATACCGTAAAACACTTCAACGAAGTGAACGGTCTGTATAAAACGCTGAATGGCAAAGCATTACAAACCGAGCAGTTGCATTCCACCATGGGACGCATCATTGGCCGTGCGGTTCGCTGTTGCGTACTGAAAGATACCCTGCTGCAACAATGGCAGGCGCTGATCGACAATATCGGCACAGGCGATCACGTAGCCTTTATCAAGCCTGAAATTTTGGCAGATAAAGAGTATCGCGGCGTCGGCTTTGAAGAAGCACCGCGCGGTATGCTTTCGCATTGGATCGTGATTAAAGGCGGCAAGATCGAAAACTATCAGGCGGTGGTGCCTTCCACATGGAACTCTGGCCCGCGTAACACCAACGACGAGCCGGGTCCGTATGAGCAAGCGCTCATCGGCACGCCTATCGAGGATATCGAAAAGCCGTTGGAAGTGGTGCGCACCGTGCACTCTTTTGACCCATGCATGTCTTGCGCGGTGCACGTGGTGGATACGCGCGGTGGTGAAGTCACCAAGGTTAAGGTGTTGTGATGAATACGCTGATCTTAGGTATTGGTAACCTATTGCTCAGCGATGAGGCGGTTGGCGTACGCATCGTTGAGCGCCTAGAACGCGATTACCGTTTTCCTGAAGGCGTTGAGCTGATGGATGGCGGAACCGCGGGCATGGAGCTCATGGAGTACATGGCCAGCCGCGATCATCTGATTGTGGCTGATGCGGTACTCAGCGATAGCGCGCCCGGCAGCGTCATCACGCTATGTGACGATGAAGTTCCGGCGTTTTTTAGCCGGAAAATTTCACCGCACCAGCTAGGGCTGTGCGACGTGCTGTCTGCGTTACATCTCACCGATGAGTTTCCACAGCGTTTAACGCTGGTGGGCGTGGTGCCAGAGTCTCTGGAGCCGCATATTGGTCTGACGCCGGCGATTGAGGCGGCGATCCCTGTAGCCATGGATCGCATTGTTCAACTTCTGCGTAACGATGGATGCCAAATAGAGCATAAAGGAGCGGTGCATGCCTTCTGAACATGATTTGACCGCTATCGGCGCTGATGAATTTTGGGGCTTTGAGCAAAATCCAACCGATCTTTTGATAGAGCAATATCAACAGATTGCGCAGGACGAGATGGCGACGTTGCCGTTCTATCGTGCCGAAATGCCGATCGTAGTTGAGATGCAGCAGTATGAAGGGCAGTGGCTCGGCACGGTATTAACGCCGTGGATGCTGAGCGTGGTGATTTTGCCGGGGCCGGATCAGGTCTGGTCTTTGCGCAAACTCGGTGAGCGGATTGCGCTTTCTCTGCCGCGCGGCGACATGACGTTTATGGTTGGCGAATTGCCTAAAACCGGTCAGCTGCTGTCTTGCTCATTGATGTCGCCGATTGAATCGCATATCAGCGCAGATGAAGGCAAGGCTTTGGTGACGGATACGTTGAAGATGCTGCTGTCGTTGCCGGTGCAGGATAGCAGTGCGAGTGTAAACCTGTCTCGACGTGCATTGTTTGGTAAGTCATAAGTCTAAATCATAAGCTCAACGCTTTTAGTCGGAATTAAAAGCCATAAAGGCGCGATAAAAGTCGTCGTGTTATTACATTGCTGAATCTGAATTTATCGGGTTCAGCATTTTTTTTACCACTACTTATCGCCAGTCGAACGCCGGGGATAAAAATGTTATCCACGTACGCCTTACCCCCAAGAGATGATGGAAATTATTAAAGAGGGCTATTCGTTTAGGCGGTGAATGAAAGCGAAAGCATGGCCGGAAACCATCGATAAGCCTCCGGCCATGACTATTCGTTGCTCACGCGGCTGTTATGCGCCTTCGAAGTGATACTTCATATCGGTATCGTGGGTCATTTGCGTCATGACATGGCGGGTAAGCTGTTCTGTCAGGCTAAGCGCATCCTGCATCACTTTATCTTCAAACGTTTGCAGAACCTTTTGCGCCTGCTGTGGCTGAGACTGATAGAGTTTCAGATACTCTTTTTCCATCGCCGTTTGCTGAACCGCGGTATTTTTCTCAAATTGGGCATAGGCCTTTTCCACTTCAGGCGCATAGGCGTTGTAGTTTTGCATCACGAGCGTTTGCAGCTGGCGATATTTCCAGCTCACCGAATCATCGCTGAATTTGTCGGTGCCTTTGTCATAGCCAGCAAGATAATGTTCCATCCCTTGGTAGTAAGGAACATACACGCTGAGCGACGGCATTCCGATGGCAACATAGGCCACTTCACCAATCGCTTTAGGAAGTTTTGGACGCACCTGAAGCACGTGAGACTCTTGGGTTCGAAATACGGAAATAGGGCGATAAGCCTCTTTGGGATTGTTGTTGGCATACGGATCGTGTGCGGTTCCCTGATAGTGGTTACGCAGCGCGGCTTGAACATCGGCAACGGAAATTTTATGCGCGGGTTTCAAAAATACCGGGAACGCGGTGCCATCGGTGATGGTGGTTTTCAGCTCTGGATTGAACATGTGCTGCACTGTCCAAACACGCGGATAGTTGTAGGTGATATCGTTTTCAACGTCTTGTGAATAGGCCTTATGGAAGTCAAACTCGCCGTCTTTGAGATTGTATAAATCGTGCTGTTCGGCAAAGCTTATCAGCGTTTTCGACCCCAGATAGTTGGCTTTATCTTCAGGGTTATAGCTTCTTAAGCGCCCCTGATTAGCTGAAACAAAGTATTGGTCGCGCGGCAATTTGGCGGCCATCCACTGGTGACCGCTGCCGGTTTCTAAATACCAAACTTCATGTTCGTCGACAAAAGCTACGCCAAACCCTTCGCCTGCGCCTTTTTCTTCAATGATTTTGCCCAGCAGTTCTGCTCCTTCACGAGCGCTATGGATCCTCGGCAGGATCACGTTTTCGATAGCGTCTTCGGTAATGCCGGTTTTCTCAACGTAGGGATCAAACTTAAGCACCTGCTGACCGTTATAGATGGTTTCCGTGGCGGTCATCCCAACGCCCGCCTCGTTAAAACCGACTTCGCCCATAGATAAATCGTTGGTATCAAAATCTGATATTGCGCTATAGCGCAGCGAGGTTTCCGGCAATGGATAGGTAAAGTCGTTGGCGTGGGACTTGAATTCCCCTTTTTGGTGTTCAACCCGAGGATGAATCAGGAAGTGTTTCGGGTTATTGGCGGAATAGTCTTCATTGCGCGCGACGATAAAAGAGCCGTCGCTTGAGGCTTCATTGCCGACCAAAATGGTGGTACATGCCATCGCGGGCGGAACGAGCAGGGCTGGAATGACGGCGGAGAGAATGCGTTTTTTCATTGGAATAGCCTTTCGTCATGCGTGAGAGAAATTTTTTAGGCTTTTAACCTATGCCTCTGATTTTGATATGACAATGAAAGGGCGTGATTATATCGGATGATAGCTGTCTGCTTTTATGGCCATATTGGCCGGTAAAGTGTCCATTATCGTGAGGTTCCACGCCGTAAGGTGGCGAAAAAAACAGCTTTATTTGTGATTAAAATCACAATAAAATGTAATCATACAAACACGTCACTTTGTATTTGTGATGCTAGTCAACGAATATCCTGTTCCCATCGTTAAACTACTTTTTTTGAATACGTGAGATTTCCATCATGAATGTTTTGGTTGCTATTGCCATCACCACCGGCATCCTTTCTGGCATTTGGGGCTGGGTTGCCGTGAGCCTTGGCCTGCTAAGCTGGGCGGGTTTTCTCGGTTGTACTGCCTATTTCGCCTGTCCGCAGGGCGGCTTGAAAGGTTTTGGCATCAGCCTGTGCACGCTGCTCAGCGGTGTATTCTGGGCCGAAGTGATCATTTATGGTGGGGCTCTACGACCAGAGTGGACGATCCTAGGCTACGTACTGACCGGGATCGTGGCTTTTCTGATGTGTATTCAGGCGCAGCAACGCTGGCTAGCGTTCGTACCCGGTACCTTTATCGGCGCGTGCGCAACCTTCGCTGCAAACGGCGATTGGAAGATGGTGGTTCCTTCGCTGTTAGTCGGCTTAGTCTTTGGCTACGCGATGAAAAACAGCGGATTGTGGCTGGCGGCACGTAAGCAACGTCAGGCAGATCGGCAAAAAGTGGAAACACAGACAGAGCCGGCAAGCCCAGAAGTTCATTAATCCGCGCTTTTTTCCCTTCAAATGTTAACAGCTGGCGGGTTTTTCACCATTTACTCGCTGGCTGCGCCGATAACTCTTCTGGTTGCTTTCCTTCTTATTAATCCACCGTATAATTCCACACTTCTTCTTAAGCCGCCCGAGGTTGTCGTGGTTCATCTTTCCGTCCTGGTAGAACGCATCATTCCTTTGTTACGCCAAGCCGCTGCCGAGCAATCGGGGCTGGTACGTATTGCGCTGCCTTGCAGTTTGAAAGATGGAACACAAATGTTGGAGTGGTTGGCGTCGCAGCCGCTGTTTCCACAATTTTACTGGCGACACCGCGATGGCGCAGAAGAAGCCGCGGTGTGTGGTGCGGTGCGCACGTTTACCGACGCCGAGCAGGCGCAGAAATTTGTTCAAGAAAATGGCTGTCCTGAGCTCCGCATTTGGGGGCTAAACGCGTTCGGTCAGGTGGAGTGGGATGGTTACGGCACGATTAACAGCCTGCTGTTTTTGCCGCGCATTGCGCTGATGCGTCATGCCGGTAAGGCTGAGCTGGTGGTGTACCTGTACGGTGAATCATCGCTGGATCAAGATCTGGAACTCGCGCTGCGTGATTTAGCGGCGCTGTGCGCTATTCAGCCATTGCCAACCTTACACACTGACGTTCTCGCCGCGCATCATCAGCCCGATCATGATGCTTGGTGTGATTTACTCAATAATGCGCTGGCTGAAATTGAGCGCAAAGCATTTGAAAAAGTGGTGCTGGCACGTCGTACCACGTTAAAACTTTCGCTACCGCTGCGTGCCGCACAATTTTTAGCGGCAAGCCGCGCCGTGAACCACCGTTGCTATCATTTCATGCTGGCGTTAGCGCCAGAGCGGGCGTTTTTAGGTTCATCGCCGGAAAGATTATATCGTCGCCAAAGCCTATCGCTGGAAACAGAAGCTTTGGCCGGCACCGTTGCCAGCGGCAATAGTGATGCGCAAGCGCAAGAAAATGCGCAGTGGCTGATGTCAGATCGAAAAAACCAGCATGAAAACTTATTGGTGGTGGATGATATTTGTCAGCGTTTGCAGGGCGGGGCGCAAGCTCTCGATGTGATGCCTGCTGAAGTCATCCGTTTGCGTAAGGTCCAGCATTTGCGTCGGCCAATCCATGCCACGCTGATGCAGTCTAACGATGCTGATTGCCTACGCCGTTTGCAGCCGACCGCAGCGGTGGCAGGATTACCGCGTGAACCCGCGCGCCAATTTATCATGCAGGATGAGCCTTTTGACCGTGGCTGGTATGCGGGCTCGGCAGGCTATTTGGCACAGGATCAGGCTGAGTTTGCCGTGGCATTGCGATCGGCGTTAATTGAACATGATTATATTCATCTTTATGCCGGAGCGGGCATCGTGGCGGGTTCAGATCCCGAGCAAGAGTGGTTAGAGATTGAAAACAAAGCAGCGGGTTTGAGAACGCTGCTGGAAAGCGATATTTCGCTGTAATTAAGCAACAAATTATATTGAAGGCTAAAGATTGACGTCAATTTTTGGCCTTTTTTATTTTTATGATGATATCTTTCCCATGTTATTTCTTATGCAATAGTATAAGTGTGAAACTCATCACTAAATTAAACATTGTTACTCGATTTTATAATTGGAACTTGGTTCACAAAAGGTATATTGATTTGTTATTTTATAATCTAACTGTAATTTTCTTACCATAGTATTTGAGAGTGTCATAACAAAATACCGGCAAATTATCTATTTACTGAGAGCTAGATCTAATTTTTCATTCTCTTTTTCCCATTTTATATTTAGCGTAATTTCTTCCCATCAGATATTTGTGATTAATATTGAGGGGGAAGTATGTCTGGTCTTATTTCTTTTTTTCCTGAGAATGCGTTTCACGTTGTTGATTCTGTTGATGATTGGCGTCATGCCATTGATATCGTTACCGCTCCCTTAACGGCAAGCCATAGGATTGAAGCTAGATACTGCACGGCGATTAAAACGGCCACTCAAGAATTAGGTCCCTATTATGTATTAGGCGCCGGCGTGGCAATGCCTCATGCAAGACCAGAAGAGGGCGTTATTGATACGGCACTTTCGATGGTTTTAGTGAGAGGTGGCGTAGATTTTGGCACAGGGACAGAAAAGGTCACTATATTAATTTGTTTGGCCGCTAAAGATGCAGACTCGCATATATATGCTATCCAGGCATTATGCGAAATATTAAGCGATGGTGAGGTTATCAATGAAATAAACAATGCGTGCGATGCATTGGCATTACAGGAAATAATAAAAAGATATTAATTTTTCATCATAATTAAAGTTGAAATATAATTGATGTGTAAAAATATTTTTTAAATCGTAGTATATAAATAACCTAGCTAAGGAATGTCTAATGACTGAAAGATCTCTGCGCGCCAGAGTGCAATACTTTGGTGGGTTTTTAACTGCAATGGTAATCCCCAATATTGGTGCTTTTATTGCCTGGGGATTTATTACTGCGCTATTTATTCCAACAGGATGGGTGCCCAATGTGCATTTTGGTGCAATGGTTGACCCGATGATCACCTATTTATTGCCATTACTTATTGGCTATACCGGTGGGCAATTGATCGGTGGCAAACGTGGTGGCGTTATGGGTGCCATCGGTACCATGGGGGTTATTATTGGCGCGAGTATCCCAATGTTTATTGGCGCAATGGTATTAGGCCCGTTGGGTGGCTGGATTATTCGTGAATTTGATAAACGCATTGAAGGAAGGATCCCCGCTGGATTTGAGATGGTAGTGAATAACTTCTCACTGGGGATCTTGGGGATGATCCTCGCACTGCTGGCGTATGAGATTATTGGCCCAGCGGTAATGTACGCCAACAACGTGGTTAAGTCTGGGATTGAAGCCTTGGTATCAACCGGTTTTTTACCTTTACTGTCGGTAATTAATGAGCCAGCTAAGGTACTCTTCCTTAATAATGCTATCGACCAGGGCGTGTATTATCCGCTTGGTATGCAAGATACCGCGAAAACCGGTAAATCTATTTATTTTATGGTGGCATCTAATCCCGGTCCCGGTTTAGGCATGTTGTTGGCGTTTGCACTATTTGGCAAAGGGATGAGTAAACGTTCTGCGCCTGGCGCTATGATTATTCATTTTCTCGGCGGAATTCATGAACTCTATTTTCCCTATGTCTTAATGAAACCATTGATGATTTTGGCCATGATTGGTGGAGGAATGTGTGGGATTTTTGTTTTTGATTTAATGAATGCGGGTTTGGTTGCGGGGCCTAGTCCGGGGTCAATCTTTGCGTATCTTGCTTTGACTCCACGCGGTGGGTTTATGGCTACCTGTGCCGGGGTATTAGCTGGAACCGTCGCTTCATTTTTAATTGCTTCACTGATCTTAAAACTAGAGCGCAAGGTTGAAGAAGATGAAGACTTCACCGTTTCGCAGCAGGTATTGCAACAAATGAAGCAAGAGGGTAAAGCAGGCGAGCATGTATCAGCGCCAGCTGCCGATAATACTATTCATTTTATTGCATTTGCTTGCGATGCGGGAATGGGCTCAAGTGCCATGGGGGCAACGACCTTCCGTAAGCGAATTGAAAAAGCAGGACTGGATATTATTGTTAAACATTTCTCGATAGAAAATGTTCCGCCAGATGCTGATTTGGTGGTGGTACATAGCAGCCTTGAAGATCGTGCAAAAATGATCGTGAAACAGCCACTGTTGGTGATTAAAAACTATTTAGGTGACGTTAAGCTTGATCGGTTACTGGATGATTTGACTCATTCGAAACGCGATATTTCGCCTTTATTACAACCAGAATAAAAACGACTAAAGCACACCGCTGGAGATTAATTATGGATACCAAGGCTGCCGCTATTTATGGCAAAAATGATGTCAGAATTCGGGAATTTACCCTTCCTAAAATAAGCCCAGACGAACTGTTAGTTAAAGTTATTTCGGATAGCGTTTGTTTATCAACGTATAAAGCCGCATTGTTAGGGAGTGAGCATAAACGCGTACCTAATGATATAGAACAACATCCAGCCATTACGGGGCATGAATGTGCAGGGATTATTGTTGAGGTAGGCGATAATTTAAATGGAAAATATCAAATTGGGGATAAATTTGTTTTGCAACCAGCTATGGGGCTGCCGAGTGGATATTCCGCTGGCTATAGCTACGAATACTTCGGCGGCAATGCAACCTATATGATTATTCCAAAAGTTGCCATCGATCTCGGGTGCGTTCTGCCTTATTCCGGTGATTATTTTGCCGTGGCATCGCTGGCTGAACCGATGTGCTGCATTATTGGTGCATTTCACGCTAATTTTCATACCACACCCTATGTTTATGAGCACCGGATGGGGATCGTCGCCGGTGGAAATTTAGCGCTGCTCGCTTGTGCGGGGCCAATGGGGTTGGGCGCTATCGATTATGCGATCCACGGGCCTGTAAAACCGGGGCGTATCGTCGTGACCGATATTGATGAGGCGCGATTGGCGAGAGCAAAAGCATTGTTACCGCCTTCCTTGGCACTGCAACAGGGAATCGAACTTATTTACCTTAACGTGGCGGATTGTCTTGATCCTCAGGCAAGGCTGATGGATATCAGCTCAGGTCGTGGCTATGACGATGTATTTGTTTTTGCCGCCGTTGAGCCGGTGGTGGAAATGGCGGGTCGTGTGCTGGCTGAAGATGGTTGCTTGAACTTTTTTGCAGGGCCAACCAATTCGGCTTTTACTGTGCCTCTGAATTTTTATGATGTGCATTACAACGGCACTCACGTGGTTGGCACATCGGGTGGCTCTACCGACGATATGGTTGAGGCCTTAGCCCTCTCATCATCAGGAGTGCTGGATCCTTCTTATATGGTCACCCATATCGGTGGTTTAGATGCGGTTCCTAAGACCGTGTTGGAATTGCCGCATATACCGGGTGGTAAGAAACTGATCTATAACCATATTTCATTGCCTTTAACCGCCATTGATGATTTTAACAAGCGGGGAGAAACCGAGCCGCTGTTTGCGGAATTGGCGAAACGTGTACAGCCAACTCATGGCGTATGGAACGCTCAGGCTGAAGCTTATTTGCTCGCATACTTCAACGCTGAAGCGATGTGAGGGAGGTTGTCATGGAACAATTGGCTTACGGTGTTTTACGCGCCACGGAGCAGGCCGCACTGGCTGCATGGCCCTTAATCGGCTGCGGAGATAAAAACCAAATTGATGGCGAAGCGGTATCGGCAATGCGTCAGAGTTTGAATCAGATGCCCATGCGGGGACGCATTGTGATTGGTGAGGGGGAAATCGATCGCGCGCCGATGCTATACATTGGCGAGGCGCTGGGCCTAGGGACGGGGCGGGAGATTGATATCGCGGTAGATCCCATCGAAGGGACACGTATGGTCTCGGTAGGGCAGCATAACGCACTTTCTGTTTTGGCGTTCGCGCCCTATGGTTGCTTATTACATGCGCCGGATATGTATATGCGTAAGCTGGCAGTCTGTCCTGACGCTAAGGGGGTTATCGACCTTAACCACACACTGGAAGAGAATTTACGTGCTGTCGCTGAAAAGTTGGCTAAGCCACTATCGCAATTGCAAGTGGTGATATTGGATAAACCAAGGCACCGTGACGATATCCAACGGCTCAATCGACTAGGCGTGAAGGTTAGCGTATTACCCGATGGCGACGTGGCAGGCAGCATTATGCTATGCCAACCGGATTCTGGGTTGGATGTGATGTACACCGTTGGTGGTGCGCCAGAAGGCGTGCTTTCCGCCTGTGCGGTGAAGGTGATGGGAGGCGATATGCAAGCGATGCTGATTGACAGTGTTGAAGCGAAAGGTGGGAGTGCCAATAATCAAGAGATTGCGCAGCAAGAACGGCAACGTTGTGCACAAATGGGCGTTGAGGTTGACCGCGTTTACACCCTAAATCAAATGGTCCATACTGACGAAATTCTTTTTTCGGCCACCGGCGTCACTAAAGGGGATTTAACCGAAGGCGTGCGAAAAATAGAGGGGAAATTACAAACGCAAACTCTCTTTTTAAACGGTATGGATAAAACGCAGCGCTTAATAAATACACTTTATGAAAGGTAAGTTGTTAGCCACATCGCCAACGGTTATTTGGGGTCGCAATGATATCGATGGATGAAGATAAAATTATTGAGCTGCTTGAGTCGGAGAAAGAGCTTAGTGGATTTATGGCTCAGGCAAATCAGATCCTTTATTCTACATTACGTTATTTTTTACCTTACGTATTTGTCAGCGATCCTGATATCCAAGAGTATGCTGTTAAGCCGTTATTGGCCAAAGCAGGTCCGTTGGACGATATCTATGTTGCATTACGGTTGATCTATGCTTTGGGACAGATGCGCAGAGAAGTTTATGCAGATATATTTAGTTTTATTCAGTTTAATGAATATATTTACTCGCGTGCGAAAACGATGCCTTTCGATCATGAAATGGTTTATGAGTTTATTAATAATCTTCGCACCATCAGTGAGACGGATTTTTCAGTTCGTGCTGTTAATGAAATGCGCTTTGCAGACTTCGCTATATATAGCCGTACGCGTTGCATTTCTCTGATTAAAACTAGCCTGTCATTAGCCGTAATGACCATCGTTAAAGAATTAGATCCTGCGAGAGCCTGAAGCATGAAACTTAATTTAAGCGTTAATGGGTTAACTTATCCGGCCTATTTTTCAGACGATGAAATTGAACATCTCCATTTGCCTTGGCTTCAATACTTAACACAGCAACAAAAATTGTTAGAAAGGCGAATTATCGTTTTTCTGGCGGCTCCGCCGGGAGTGGGGAAATCAACGCTGTGTGGATTATGGCAATGGCTAAGCGAACAGTATCCTGAGCTTTCAGCGCTACAAGGGCTCGCTATGGATGGTTTTCACCATTATAACCGTGATTTGCAGATCGCAGGATTGAGTCACAAAAAAGGGGCTCCCGAAACCTTTGATTTAGCCTTGTTGCAACGCTATTTAGGTCAGCTACAAAACCCTAATGCACTCTGGCCGATTTACGATCGCCAGCTACATGAACCGGTGATGGATATGGTCGAAGTGAAAGCGCCGATTGTGGTAGTTGAGGGGAATTGGCTCCTGCTTAATGAGGAGGGCTGGAGGGATTTGTCTCGTTACGCTGATGTATCGCTGTTTATTTCAGCCTCACCGCAGTTACTTAAATCTCGCTTAGTCGGGCGTAAAGTTGCTGGTGGGCAATCCAGCGAAAATGCGGAAGCATTTTATGCCATGACGGATGGGCCTAACGTACAGCGGGTGCTCAATGAGAGCTTAACGGCCGACATGCGCTGGCAGATGGCAACCGATGGGAGCTATCACACTTCTATTCCCTCTATTGTCTAATCTGTAGCGTCTCATCTCAATCCAAAAGCCAGACGGATCCTCTGGCTTCATATACTCCCCTTAGCTGATTGTGGTCTTGGGCTCGCTGGTGTAACATGTTGCACGCGTAATCCCTTTTGATTTTCTTTCAAAAACATGAAGTTACTCTACGTTATGGTTTTGTAAGACATAGTTTTGTAAGACCTTCAAATTGCGAACAAATTAACGGCTTTACCATTCTCGAGCTCAGATGGGTTTCGGTAGGTGGACTAAGCTGAGAAAACCCTTTTTAACCAGACTGCTGAGCCGCCATGTCGACAAGTGTATTTAACCGCCACTGGGCCGCGTTGTTACTGGAGGCGTTAACCCGCCACGGTGTTCGCCATATCTGTATTGCTCCCGGCTCCCGTTCTACGCCACTGACGCTTGCGGCGGCGGCTAATTCCCAGCTTATTTGTCATACGCATTTTGATGAGCGTGGCTTGGGCCATTTAGCGCTTGGGCTGGCGAAAGCTTCCGGCGAACCGGTTGCCGTTATCGTCACATCGGGCACGGCGGTTGCGAATCTGTACCCTGCTCTGATTGAGGCGGGCCTGACCGGCGAACGTCTGGTTATGCTGACCGCCGATCGTCCGCCAGAGCTTATCGACTGCGGCGCCAATCAGGCCATTCGTCAAAACGGCATTTTTGCATCTCATCCTAAACAAACTCTGAACCTGCCAAGGCCGACGCCTGATATTCCCGCTCGCTGGCTGGCTTCGGCCATTGATAGCGCGATGGCGCAGCTGAGCCATGGTGCATTGCATGTGAACTGTCCTTTTGCTGAACCGCTGTATGGTGATGACGATGGTTCCGCCGATGCGTGGTCGAAAACGCTGGGCGAATGGTGGCAAGATCCTCGTCCGTGGCTGCGTGAGACAGATCTGCATGCGCGCACTGCGGTAAAACAGCCCGACTGGTTTTACTGGCGGCAAAAACGCGGTGTGATCTTAGCGGGCAGAATGAGCGCCGAAGAGGGCGATCAAGTTTCTCAATGGGCTGAACTGCTCGGCTGGCCGCTGATTGGCGATGTTTTATCGCAGAGCGGTCAACCTTTGCCGTGTGCGGATTTATGGCTGGCCAACCCAAAAGCTCAGGCATTATTGGAGCAGGCGCAGGTGGTTATCCAGTTCGGCAGTAGCCTGACGGGCAAGCGTCTGTTGCAGTGGCAGGCAAGCAGCCAACCGCAAGAATATTGGCTGATTGATCCGTTAGAAGGGCGATTGGATCCTGCGAATCACTATGGTCGCCGCGTGATCGCGTCTATCGCGGATTGGTTGGCGCTGCACCCCGCGCAGCCACGTGCTCCGTGGGCACCGGAGCTGGAACTGTTGGCAGATACTGCCCAGCAGTGCGTGACTGAATATCTGGATGAGCATTTTGGCGAGGCGCAGGTGGCGCAGCGCATCCCTGAATTATTGCCTGAGAATGGTCAGCTGTTCGTCGGTAATAGCCTGATTGTTCGACTGATTGATGCGTTTGCCCAACTTCCTGCTGGGTATCCGGTTTATAGCAACCGTGGCGCAAGCGGCATCGATGGGTTGATTTCTACTGCGGCGGGCGTACAGCGCGCCACGGCGAAACCGACGCTGGCGATCGTTGGCGATCTCTCCGCGCTTTACGATCTCAATGCCTTAGCGCTTTTGCGCCACTGTTCTGCGCCGACGGTATTTATCGTGGTAAATAACAATGGCGGACAGATTTTCTCTATGCTGCCAACGCCAGAAGCTGAGCGTGAACGCTTTTATCTGATGCCGCAGGACGTGGAGTTCCAGCATGCCGCCGCGATGTTCAAACTGGCCTATGCCCAGCCACAAAGTTGGGATGATCTGGTTGATGCGGTGCAGCAAGGCTGGCGTCGTACGGGGGCCACGCTCATTGAGCTGCAGGTTTCTCCTAGTGAAGGCGCGGAAACGCTGGGCGATCTGCTTGCTCAGGTAAAAGCGCTGTGATTTTGGCCGCGACATACCTCCTTTGCGGTTCAAACATTGCGGCTCAAACGCAGGCGGGATCTTCTCTGACTTTAGTCTGGTTGCATGGTTTTCTGGGCGAAGGCAGCGAGTGGCGAGATTTTGCCTCTCAGCTGCCCGAGTTTTCACATCTGCTGGTTGATCTCCCCGGCCACGGTCGTTCGGCGCAGCTCTGCGCAGACGGTTTTACCGCCGTCGATGCCGCTTTGCGTGACACCTTGGCGCATTATGATATTTCATCCTATGCGCTTATTGGCTATTCATTGGGCGGGCGGGTGGCGATGTACCACGCAGCCCAGCATCCCAAAGGATTAAAAGCCTTGCTGGTGGAAGGCGGTAATCCGGGGCTGAAAACGCAAGCTGAGCGGGTGGCCAGAATTGAAAACGACGCACGCTGGGCCGAGCGTTTTCGGCAACAGCCGATGTCGGATGTTCTTCAGGCATGGTATCAGCAGCCAGTATTTGCCGAGCTGAGTGAACATGAGCGTCACCGTTTGATTACATTACGCGCGGCGCAGAACGGCGAGCCTTTGGCTACAATGCTTGAGTCAACGTCGTTGGGCAAACAGCCGCGACTTACCGCGCAGCTAAAAACGCTGGCGGTTCCGTTTATCTATTTATGCGGCGAGCGTGACGCTAAGTTTCAGCAGCTTGCCGCCGAATCTGATTTGCCGGTACGTGTTATTACAGACGCCGGACATAACGCACATCGCGCCAATCCTGACGAGTTTGTTGCTCAGGTGCGCGACTTTTTTACCCCACTTCTTTAACAGGAATCTGACTATGCTGTATCCAAGCGAACAAGAGCTGTATGCACCGATTGAGTGGCAGGACTGCTCTGCTGATTTTGAAGATATTCTCTACCATAAATCGGCAGACGGTATCGCTAAAATCACCATCAACCGCCCGCAGGTGCGCAACGCTTTCCGCCCTCAGACGGTTAAAGAGATGATTCAGGCCATGTCTGATGCGCGCTATGACGACCATATCGGCACCATCATTCTAACCGGCGCAGGCGATAAAGCGTTTTGCTCCGGCGGTGACCAAAAGGTTCGCGGCGACTACGGCGGCTATAAAGATGCCAGCGGCACTCATCACCTGAACGTGCTGGATTTCCAGCGTCAGATCCGTACCTGTCCTAAACCCGTTGTGGCGGCGGTAGCGGGTTACTCCATCGGTGGCGGTCACGTGCTGCACATGATGTGCGATTTGACCATTGCAGCAGAAAATGCGGTCTTTGGTCAGACCGGGCCTAAAGTCGGTTCCTTCGACGGTGGCTGGGGTGCTTCTTATATGGCGCGTATCGTCGGCCAGAAAAAAGCACGCGAAATCTGGTTCCTGTGCCGTCAGTACAACGCACAAGAAGCGTTGGATATGGGCTTGGTTAACACCGTGGTGCCTTTAGCCGATCTGGAAAAAGAAACCGTGCGCTGGTGTCGTGAAATGCTGCGCAATAGCCCAATGGCGCTGCGCTGCCTGAAAGCTGCCTTGAACGCAGACTGCGACGGTCAAGCCGGTCTACAAGAGTTGGCAGGTAACGCAACCATGCTGTTCTACATGACCGATGAAGGTCAGGAAGGGCGCAACGCGTTTAACGAAAAACGTGAACCCGATTTCTCTAAATTCAAGCGTAATCCGTAATGCGACAGGTCACACTTTACCGTTACAGCCTGCCTATGGATGCAGGCGTCATTCTGCGCAACCAGCGGCTAAAAACTCGTGACGGGTTGATAGTGTGCCTGCGCGAGGGTGAACAGGAAGGTTGGGGCGAAATCGCCCCTTTGCCTGAGTTTAGTGATGAGACGCTCGAACAGGCACAGGAAGCTGCGCTGGCTGATTTGCAGCAGTGGGCCGCAGGTCAGCAGCTAACTGACAATGCGCTACCTTCAGTGGCGTTTGGTTTGAGCTGCGCGTTGGCTGAGCTTTCAGGCTTGCTGCCAACGGAAGCTAACTATCGCAAAGCGCCTCTGTGCTCCGGCGACCCTGACGAACTGTTTGCGGTGCTGCAAGCTATTCCCGGCGAGAAAGTGGCCAAGGTGAAAGTCGGTTTGTACGAAGCGGTACGCGACGGCATGGTGGTTAACGTGCTGCTCGAAGCGCTGCCCGATCTGAAACTGCGTTTGGATGCCAACCGCAGCTGGACACGGGCTAAAGCCGATGGATTTGCCAAATATGTGAATCCTGAATGGCGCAACCGTATCGCGTTTCTGGAAGAACCGTGCAAAACCCGCGATGAGTCGCGTGATTTTGCGCGCCAAACCGGCATTGCGATTGCGTGGGATGAAAGCGTGCGTGAGCCCGATTTTCGCGTTGAAGCCGAAGAGGGCGTGGCGGCCATTGTGATTAAACCGACCTTAACCGGCAGTTTGCAGCGCTGTCAGCAGCTAATTTCACAGGCGCATCAAGTGGGGCTAGACGCGGTGATTAGCTCCAGCATCGAGTCTAGCCTTGGTCTAACTCAACTGGCGCACGTGGCGGCATGGTTGACGCCGAATACGGTACCCGGTTTGGATACGTTAGATTTGATGCAGGCGCAGCTTATCCGCCCTTGGCCGGAAAACAGCTTGCCGTTGCAGGACGTTTCTTCATTAGATGTGGTATGGCGTTCTTAGCATGACAGCAAAGATTTATCCTGCGTTTACCGACTGGCCTTGGCAGCACTGGGCCAGTCACACCCCCGAACATACGGCGTTGCTTCTAGAAAGCACGCCGGTGAGTTGGCGGGTTTTGAGTCAAAAGATCGGTCAGTTAGCGTCGAGCTTTATGCACCAAGGCGTCACTGCTGATGCCATCGTCGCCGTTCGCGGCAAGAATAGCGCTGAGCTGCTGCTGGCTTATTTAGCCGTTTTGCAATGTGGTGCACGGGTTCTGCCGCTTAATCCGCAGTTGCCCGACGCTCTGCTGAGCGAACTGTTGCCCCAGCTCAATGTTGATTATGGCTATAGCCCAGACGGTGAGTTCCGCTGGCCAAACGGTATTGCGGTGCTGAGCGCGTCGGATGCTGATCCTGTTGAATTACCGTCGTGGCAAGCGCAGCGCTTAGCAACGCTGACGCTAACCTCAGGGTCAACGGGAATGCCGAAAGCCGCCGCACATAGTTTTCAGGCGCATCTGTCTAGCGCGGCGGGTGTCTTGTCATTGATGCCCTTAGAGCAAGACGATAGCTGGCTGCTTTCATTGCCATTATTCCACGTGTCTGGGCAAGGCATCGTGTGGCGCTGGTTGCTTGCCGGCGCGAGCTTGGCGGTGCGCAATATGCATCCGCTGGATGAGGCTCTACGTGGCTGTACTCATGCTTCATTAGTGCCGACTCAGCTGTGGCGCTTGCTGAATCAGCCTGAAACGACGTTGACGCTGAAAGACGTTTTGCTCGGTGGTGCGATGATCCCGGTTGATTTAACCCAGCAGGCGGAAGCTCGTGGTATCCGCTGCTGGTGTGGTTATGGTTTGACCGAGATGGCGTCAACCGTGTGTGCTAAACGCGCCGATGCTTTGCCTGGCGTGGGGTTGCCGCTTACGGGGCGTGAACTGATGCTGGCTGACGGCGAGATCCTACTGCGGGGCGATAACATGGCATCGGGTTACTGGCGCGATGGGCATTTATTCCCCTTAGCCGACGCGGACGGTTGGTTTCATACCCGCGATCGCGGCGAGATGCAAAATGGTGAGTTGAGAATTATTGGCCGACTCGACAACCTGTTTTTCAGCGGTGGCGAGGGCATTCAGCCAGAAGATGTCGAACGTGTTCTGCTGACTCACCCCGATATTCAGCAGGCGTTTGTGCTGCCGGTGGACGATTGTGAGTTTGGTCAGCGGCCAGTTGCGGTTATTGAAACCCGAGAAGCGCTGGATTTGTCCTCGCTGGCTCAGTGGATTCAAGGAAAGCTAGCCCGTTTCCAACAGCCTATTCGTTACTACCTTCTCCCCGAAGCCCTAAAACAGGGGGGGATTAAAATCTCGCGTAAGCAAATAGCAATGTGGCTATCTAACCTATAGCAAAAACTCTGAGTAAATTTTGCTCAGAGTTTGTTATGAATGAGTGTTCTGTGTTGATTTTTTTATAGTATTAATTTATGAGTCCCTTCCTTTTATTCCTGCTAACAAATGAATTAAAATTCCATGTATTTCAAAATCATAATAAATGAATATAATCGATGCATGTTTGGAATGCATTAAGCAATCATTAATGCATTGCTAAATAACGGAGTTTTATCATTATGGATATTTAGGTGAATGTATGCAACGTAATTTTTACTTATGTTACATACGGCTGTATCGGTTTTTTTCTTTATACTTATTCTATGTCGCCATATTTAAATTAATCTGCTCGTTTTAGCGTTATGCAATTGGCCAAAAAATGATTTTTTCTTTGCTGCTTTAATCGTTTAGGTATGCCTTATTGATGCATTTAAAACGCTAGAGGCTAGTTTCTTAACAGAAATGTGTTAATTGGATAGATTGTTAATTTGAATTTTATTTTCAATATTTATTGTGACTAACAAATGAATTAAATTTTTATGTATTCCAAAATTGTAATTCATACATATAATTTATTGGTGGTTAGCACTCATGCATTTTGGCTTTACGCATGTGTGAACTAAAAAATGGATTGTTTTATCTTTATGGATAGCAAGGTGAATTTATGAAATATAAGCTTTTAGTTTTATCAATGTTAGCAGCAAGTTCATTCTCTGCGCTTGCCTCTGATGGCGATATTACCTTCGTGGGAACAGTATCTGCTTCGGCATGTACGTTAAAGGGTTTCAATGGAGATACGGTAACATCTGATGCCGCAATGACACTCCCCACGGTAACACCATCTTCGTTTAATTCTGCATTTGGCTATGCAGGGATGATGGATTTTACGATTGACCTTAAAGACTGTGATAAGACCACGTTAAGCAATGCGGAGGTAACGTTCAGCGGTTCACCCGATGCGGTTGATAATAATATTCTGAAAAATGGAAGCAGCTCAAACCCAGCAACAGGCGTTGGTGTAGCCTTGCTGGAGAATGATGGTACTACGCTGGTTGATATTAACGGTGGCAAACCTTCTAAGCCACAGGCTTTATCAACAGGTAATACAACATTGCGTTTCAAAGTTGCCTACAAGGCTAATACCTCTACTCCGGAAGTCAGTGCGGGTAGTGTAACGGCAAAAACTTTCATTGATATTATGTATAACTAAAAGGTTCTGTCTGCTCGTTTTATCCCGATCATAAATAATTTAAATGAGATGTCGTTATTTGAATTATTTTGGAGCCTTTTGTTAATGAGTTTAAAGCGGAACAATAGTGATGAGGATTCATTTTTTATTCATAATGAGATTTATCATTATTGTCTCTGCTTTTTTTTCATTGCATGCAATTGCCAGCGAAGAAAAAAATTCGATTTCAACGGATAGTGCTGAATTTGACGCTGATTTTTTACGCAAAAATACGCAAGAAATACCGCAGCAGTTTTATCATCCTGATCAAATTGAACCAGGAACGAATACCGTCGATATTGTTTTGAATGGGCACTCCGTGTTTAAAACAAAAGTCGAATTTATTTCCATGTCAAAAAATAAAAGCGCTGAGCCGTGTTTAACATTTGCGCTATTACATCAAATAAGACTCGATCATGAATTGCCTGAACAAGGAAAAAGTGCGAGTGAAACATGTTATGACCTTGTCGCTAAGTGGCCTGATGCAAAAGTAAAATACGACGCTGCTATGCAGCAACTTATTATCACGGCGCCACAGGCTGCAATGAATGTGGCAACCCAAAGTGAAATGATTGACCCTTCTTTGTGGGACAAGGGAGTCAATGCGCTACGTTTAGGTTATTCCAGCTACGTTTATCATACCGAAAATCACAATAGTAACAGCTCTGACAATGACAGCAGCGATACGGCATATCTAAGCCTGAATTCTGGTGTGAATCTGGGTGACTGGCGTTTTTATAGCTTTGATACTTTTAATAAATCTGAATTGGGTTGGGAGCAAAACCACGATCGCGCCTATGCAGAACGCGATATTGCCTCACTGGTTTCTCGCTTCACCGTCGGCGATGTTTATGCCAGCACATCAAGCGATGTGTTAGGTATTTTACCCGTGCGAGGCATGACGCTTGAGACCAATAATCAGATGCTGCCTGCCGATACTTTCAGCTACTCACCGGTTATCCGTGGTGTTGCACGAACCAATGCGCGAGTCGTGATCCGCCAGCGTGGAAATATTATTTATAGCCAAACGGTGGCACCGGGTAGTTTTGCTATTCATGACTTAAATAATGGGCAAATTGGGGCTGATTTAGATGTCACGGTTGAGGAGAGTGATGGGAGCAAGCAGCAATTTACCGTTCCTTATACATCACTGCCGGATATGTTGAGGCCAGGAACATGGCGCTATGGTTTGAGCGCGGGCCGGTATCGAGATGATAGTCTTTCTTATAATCCCCTAGTAGTGCAAGGAAACTTGCAGTACGGCTTTGATAGATTGACGTTAAGCGACCTTATTGTTGCCGGTGAAGGATACCAATCAACCGCGTTGAGTGCTGCTTTCAACCTCGGTTACTTGGGCAGCGTATCGCTAGATTGGGCCTTTGAGCGCCATCAAAAAGCATCAGATGGCGATCCACAATCGTTTAATGATGACACCGCGTATCGAATCGGCGATAGCGGGAGAGCACTGCGGTTGCTGTATGCACGCCGTTTCGACAGCACGGATACGTCATTGCAATTAATGGGCTATCGCTACCAATCTGCTAGTTTTATGGATTTCCCTGAGTACGCCAGTTGGCGCTGGGGAAATGATGACTCGCGCTACCAGCGTAAAAGCGAAATTCAAGCCACGCTTAATCAGGGGCTTGGCGAGTTTGGTAACGGCTATTTTACGCTGCAACGCGATAATTATTATGATTCAAGTGCCGCTGATACGTCATTAACGATGGGATATAGCTTTAACATCGGCTCAGCGAATATTGGCATGAGCTATAACTACCAGATGAATTCCAGTTCAGGTAGTGATGTCGATCCCAACCGTCAGTTCTCATTGAATGTGTCTGTGCCTTGGGATTTGGGTGAAAAAAGAAGCCGTAATGTGTCGTTTAGCACCAGTAGCAGCAATCATTCCGGTGATACCCAGATGGCAACGGTATCAGGGTCTGAGCTGGATAACGCATTAAGCTACGCACTTTCGGCTCAGCATAACAGCGACGGGTATTCGCCTATAGCGTCGATGGCTTACCGTAATAGCGTCGCCAATATGAGTGCGAGCGCAAGCATGGGGCAGGGAAGCCGGCAATATTCTGCCGGGCTTTCTGGCGGGGTAGTTGCCTATAGCGGAGGGGTGGTTTTATCTCAGATGTTGGGGGATACCATCGCCATCGTTGAAACGCCAGGGGCACAAAATATCAGCATAGAAGGACAACCGGGTGTATCGACAAACCGTTGGGGGTTAGCGGTTGTGCCATCAATTTCGCCTTATCGAGATAATGCGCTGTCGCTAGATTCTCGTCATGCTGATGATAACGTTGAGTTACTGGACTCGGGCGACAATGTGGTTCCTACGCATGGTGCCGTTGTGGTTCGTCGTTTCCAGACAAAGGTTGGGCGCAGGGCGATCGTGATGTTATCACTGACTAACGGTAAACCAGCCCCCTTTGGTGCCAGTGTATGGCAAGGGAAGGAGCAGGTTGGCATGGTTGCTGATAATGGATTGCTGTATCTGAATGGGATCTTGGCCGATGGCGATACAACATTGCATGTGACATTGGAGAATGAAAGTCAGTGCCAATTTGTTTTGCCTGCGGCAAAAGATTCTTCTGAACCTTGGTATCAACAAATCAACGCGATTTGTGGCTAATAAGAGAAATATATGAATTTAAGCAAAAAAGTTGTGGTACCTATGCTCATAGGTCTTTTTATCGCTGCCAGCGGCGCTCAGGCCGCAGTACGCCCATCCTTGACGCGCATTGTTGCACTTGAAAGCGACAAAGAAACACCGATTAAACTTATTAATGATGATAAAAGCCATGATTACTTAGTGCAGTCGTGGATTGAAGATCAGCAAGGTAACGATAAAGGTTTGCCGCTAATTTTGACTCCGCCGTTATTCAAAATTAGTGCCGGACGAGAAGGGCGACTGCGGATGGTGATATTGCCAGGAAAAATACCGCAGGATCGTGAGTCAGTATATTGGCTGTGGATCCAAGAAATTCCGCCCGTTAGCAAAAGCAAAGAAAATCAATTACAGCTGGCCGTCCGTACGCGATTGAAAGTGTTTGTACGTCCAACCGATTTGAAAGAGAAATCGGCGGATACGCTAAAAGCGCTGACATGGCAGGTCAGCCATGACGGCGGAAAGGCATGGTTGGTAGCGAAAAACCCGACTGAATATTACGCAAGTTTCTCTGAGCTATCCGTGAGCAACGCAGGTAAGCAGCTGCCTATATCTGGAAAAAATACGATGGTGCCCGCAAAGGGGGAAGCTCGTTATACGTTACCCGCTGGCGTGGCTGGAAGTGGCCAGCTCAATTATTCTTTGATTAATGATTTTGGTGGTGACACACCGATATTGCATCAGACAGTGACGTTCTAACGGAGAACGACGATGAGAAAAAGGTGGCTGGCTCAAGCGGTGTTGATGAGCATTGTTGTATTGCTGGGAGGCGTCATTCCGCGCATGACTTGGGCCGGCGCTTTACGCTGCACAATTAACACCGGTGGAGCCGCTCCCTTCGCGCCCTATACTCGTGAAAATCCCATCGCGGTTGATCAAGATACACCCGATTATACCGTCGTGCTTGCTCTCGATTACGCGCAGTTCTTGCCGAACATGAGGCTAAGCTGTACCACTGATGGCCAAGAGGTAGCGGCTCCTGCGGGATTTGATGGCAATATTTCGTTGAGTCTGAGTGCAATCAATGACACTGCGCTGGACTGGACGGGAGAGGCTCAAACCAATAATAACGGTATTAAGCTTAAACTTTATATTAAAGCGGTATCCTATAACGATGAAACGCTGGCAAATAGCTATCCACCCGCTAAATTGGCCACAAGGAAGTTTCTTGGCGTTGAGTATCCTATTATTAACGGCAAAGACGATACCACGCTGTTTGAATTTGGCGCTCAATATAATGCGGATAAAAGTTTATATAAATTTGATGAGACGCATAATTATGCCATTGAGTCCATGCGTGCCGAATTAGTGAAGCTTGGTTGGATAGACTATAGTGCGCTCCCGGTTATTCCAGCCGGTGCACATCTTACTTTTACCGTCGACGGCATGTCAGGTTTGGCGACGGTTGATGTTCCCTTAGGCTCCGGGGTGTATATGGCTGCGCCATCATGCAGTTTAGATTCGGCGCATCAAACGGTTGAGTTAGGCAATTTTAATAAGCGTAGCTCGGGGGCGTTTCCCCAAGAAGGGGCGCAAACACAGTTTGGCATTGGATTTACCTGTAGCAGCTATACCAATAATGTTGAATTTACCTTTGATGATGCCAATTCAATCTTAAAAGGCAGTGATAAATTAGTGGCGCATAGCGAGGCTAACGGGAAAAAACTCAGCGGGATCGCGGTTTCGCTCTATGACGCGCAAGGGAACCCCGTCGTCATGGGAACTAAGCAACATATTGGCAGCGCTCAGCAAGGAGCAAATACGGCTTATTATCAAGCCGCCATTGTGCAAACAGCTGCAGAGATCTCGGATTCTTCTTCTGCTAACTTTGCGGGTAAAATTACCGCCAAAGCGAACGTGACCATTACTTATTATTGATTACGGTGAATTAGCGGATAAAAAAACAGGAGCCTAAAGGCTCCTGTTTACGTTTATAGCTTCAAGCATGGAGAGGCGCGATTACTGCCCCAATGCCTTCATGATGCCGGCAGCATAGTCAGGGTGGATCTGTGCAAAATGGCACAAAGCTCGTTTCTGAATAGCTTCAGGTACCTGAGATAACTCGCCTGCGATACGGGTGTACATGCGCTGATGTTCTTCTTCACTCAGCAAATTAAACAGTGCACGAGGCTGAGTGTAGTAGTCGGTGTCTTCGCGGTGATTCCAGTGATCCGCAGCACCTTCGATGGTTAGCGGTGGTTCGCTGAAATCAGGCTGCTCTTGGAATAGACCAAAGCTGTTTGGCTCGTAGGTTGCACCGTTGCCGCTGTTACCGTCAACGCGCATTGCCCCATCACGATGGTAGTTGTGGAACGGGCACTGTGGCGCGTTCACCGGGATTTGGTGATGGTTTACGCCCAAACGATAGCGGTGCGCATCGCCGTATGAGAACAAACGCCCCTGCAACATTTTATCCGGGGAGAAGCTGATCCCAGGAACGACGTTGGCCGGATTCATGGCAACCTGTTCGATTTCCGCAAAGTAGTTGTCTGGGTTACGGTTCAGTTCGAAGTAACCGACATCAATCAGTGGGTAATCTTTATGTGGCCATACCTTAGTGAGGTCAAACGGGTTATAAGGCGTTTGCGCCGCTTCTTTCTCTGGCATGATCTGCACCTGCAGATTCCAGCGAGGGAAATCTTTGCGTTCGATAGCATCGTACAGATCGCGCTGTGAGCTTTCACGGTCTTTACCGATCAGCGCTTCAGCTTCGTCATCCATCAGGTTTTCAATGCCTTGCTGGCAACGGAAATGGAATTTAACCCAGAAACGCTCATTGTCGGCATTGATAAAACTGAAGGCGTGACTACCAAAACCGTGCATGTGACGGTAAGACTTCGGCAAACCACGGTCGCTGAAGTCGATGGTAAGCTGGTGGAAGGCTTCTGGCAGCTGTGAGAAGAAATCCCACTTGTAGACCGGATTACGCAGGTTGGTGCGCGGGTCACGTTTTACCACGTGATTCAGGTCAGGGAACTTCAGCGGATCGCGCAGATAGAAGATCGGTGTGTCGTTACCCACCAGATCCCAGTTACCTTCTTCGGTATAAAACTTCATGGCGAAGCCACGAATATCACGTTCTGCATCGGCAGCACCGCGTTCACCGGCGACGGTTGAGAAACGCACCATCATCGGGGTTTGTTTGCCGATTTCAGAGAAAATTTTTGCGCGAGTGTATT
Source organism: Hafnia alvei (assembly GCF_964063325.1). Classification (NCBI taxonomy): domain Bacteria; kingdom Pseudomonadati; phylum Pseudomonadota; class Gammaproteobacteria; order Enterobacterales; family Hafniaceae; genus Hafnia; species Hafnia alvei. Next base: position 3,047,864 of record NZ_OZ061315.1, on the reverse strand, counting down.
TGGTAATATCGTGAGTGACGGTGAATGTGCCATGTGCGCCTGATCCTTTGGCGTGCATACGACGCTCTGGAATGACTTCACGGTCAAAGTGGGCCAGTTTCTCGAGGAACCAGACGTCCTGTAACAGCATGGGGCCGCGTGGTCCTGCTGTAATAACGTTGTTGTTGTCAACAACGGGGGCGCCTGCGGCGGTGGTCAGTCCTTTTTTGCTCATTACTTCTCTCCTTCGTCAAGAGTCAGTGAATTGCTTCAACCGGGTGATACCTTTCGTTTCAGGGCGCTCGAGCTTCTGTGCCTATCACTCAGGTATTGCTCTTCAGCTAAATCCAAAATATGTAGCTGACATAAAAAGATTGCTCTGGGAAAACCGGCTTTCCATAAGTGTTCCGCGAACCAATCTAATCAATATTTGTAGACCTCTTAATGATCTCACGCAAATAGTTAAGGGTTATTAACCAGATTGCTAAAAGTTATCAGACACATAATTGGTTAATTTTTTTACAAAATTTAGAGAAGTTTTCTCTGATTCTCGTTGATGATTGGTTTAAACTCTCGCGCACCGGAATCTGAGAACCGGTCTATTTTTTTAAGGATAATCAATAAATGAAGAAGATCGTTTTGGGCTGCGCATGTGCCGCTCTTTTTTCTGCAACGGCAGCAAATGCTATCAGTATTCATGGTCAAGCGGGTGAGAACTATACGAACGTTGAAGCGGGGTTTGGCACGGATTCATCAGGTTTGTATTCCACGCTGAACTGGGCGCATAACGACGACGATGGCGATGTTGCTGGCCTTGGGCTGGGTGTTAATCTGCCATTGGGGCCTTTTCTCGTTAATGTAGGGGGCAAGGCGCTCTATCTTAACCCACAGAAAGACGGTAGCGACGGGTATGCGATTGCCGTTGGTGGTGGTTTACAGTGGCCATTAACGAAAAGTTTCTCTTTGTATGGTGAGGGATACTACTCGCCAGATTCACTGTCTAGCGGCATTAACGATTACAAAGAAGCGAGCGCAGGTCTGCGTTGGAGCGTGATCCGCCCAGTGACGATTGATGTTGGTTATCGCTATATTGAAATGTCGGGCAAAGACGGCGATCGTAATAACGTCGTGGCTGATGGTGCCTATGTGGGCGCCGGTATTGGGTTCTAAGCAACCGTAATCATTTCTGAAAAGCGCCGAGTATTCGTAATGCCGATCGTTTAAGAACTCGAGATACACGGGGCTAGCACACCGCGGGGCGCTCCGGCAGCTAAAGCTGCTACGACCCCATCGGTGTACTTCCCCTAAAATCAGGCTTAAGTGACCAGCTTACGATTATTCGGCGTTTTTTTTGTTTCTAAACGTAATGGTTTCTAAAAATAATAATTTTCAAAACATCACCGGTAATCCGAGCCCGCGTTTCACTTCGGCGAGTGTTTGTTGAGTGACCTCACGCGCTTTTTCGGTACCTGCCTGCAAGATTTCCATCAACGCCGCTTTATCGGCAATGAACTGAAGACGCCGTTCACGGATAGGCTCCAGCAGCGCCTGTAAACACGCCTCAAGCTCCTGCTTACACTGACGATCGCCCAATCCCCCACGCTGGTAGTGTTCTTTCATTGCGGCAACCAGTGCGGTGTCTGGATGGAACGCATCTAGATAGGTGAACACCACGTTGCCTTCGATTTGTCCTGGATCGCTTACGCGCAGGTGATTGGGGTCGGTATACATGGCATGAACGGCCTGACTGATTTCATCGGCGCTGGCCCCTAAGGTAAGGGTATTGCCCAATGATTTTGACATTTTGGCGTTGCCATCAATGCCCGGTAAACGACTCACCGCGCTTAACATAGCCTGACAAGGCACCAGAGTGGGTTCTGGCAATAGACTATTCATTTTATGCACGATCTCGTTGGTTTGTTCGAGCATCGGCAACTGATCGTCACCCACCGGAACGCGGTCGGCTTTGAACGCGGTAATATCGGCAGCTTGGCTGATGGGGTAAACCAAAAAACCGGTAGGCAGCGTGCGCGAAAACCCTTTCTGAGCAATTTCGGCTTTTACCGTGGGATTACGTTCCACGCGTGCCACGCTGACGATATTCATATACAGCATGGTGAGCTCAGCCAGCGCAGGCAGAGCCGACTGCAAACAGATCGTTGTTTTGGCAGGATCGATACCGACCGCCAGATAGTCGGCCATCACTTCGAAAATATTGTGGGAGATTTTTTGCGGATTGCTGCCGTTGTCGGTTAACCCTTGCAGGTCGGCAATCAGAACAAACTGCGGATACAGATCCTGCAATGCAACGCGTTGACGCAGTGAACCGATATAGTGTCCAAGATGCAACTGTCCGGTAGGACGATCGCCGGTAAGAATAGTGTGTGATGCTGAATGAGTATGACGGTCGGACATGGTAACGCTCCTGAAAAATAGTAGCCGGAGCGCGTTCTAAAAAGTCACAAGCCGCCCTCCGGCGGCTTGTATAAGATATGTTTGAATCAACAGAATCCTGTGCCGCCGCTAGATGCAGCGCCACCAACGGGCAACCTGAGAAGTTCGGATTATGCTATTCATCTTTTTACCCTATCAAATTTAACCAACAGCTGGCAATAGCCCGGATGCAATTGATAGCTGAATAGCGATGACGCAAAGACCGCACAGGAAAACCAACACCAGTGCCGGCTTTCCACCCATGACGCGATATCCCGCCTGAGGATGGTGCTTACGGGTTTGCCACACCAGCATCGACGGGATCAGCAACGCTAATACCGCCAGCGCAACTGCCGCATAGCCCAGCGCCATAACAAAGCCTTGTGGATAAAATAGGGCAAAAGCCAAAGGGGGAAGAAACGTCATTAAGCCCGTTTGCGCACGCCCAGAGGCTTTATTGCTACGCTGGAACAGATCGGCCAAATAATCAAACAGGCCCAGCGCCACGCCGAGGAAAGAGGTCGCCAGCGCTAAATCAGCAAACAGATGAACGGCAAGTTCAACATGAGGCGTTGCGACCACCTCACGAACCGCCTGTAGCAGGCCATTTAAGCCCGACTGCGCGGCGAGAATACCCACGAAAGTCGAAGAGCTAATGGCGCCCAGCGTCGCAAGCTGCCAGAAAATATAGGCGATAAGCGGGATTGCGCTTCCGGTGATAAACACCCAGCGCAGTTTGCGCAGATTGCCGTTCATATAGCTGACAATACTTGGCACGCTACCGTGGAAGCCAAAAGAGGTAAAAATAACCGGGATTGCAGAGAGCGCAAGTCCCTTTTCCAACGGCATAGTGAGAAGGTTGGCCTGATGAATATGCGGCATCATAAGCGTGAGCATAATCACCAGTAATACGATTTTGGCCGTAAACAGCACGCGGTTAAACATATCAACCGAGTGGGTGCCGATACAGACGACACCGCCAGCGATCAGGGTAAACAGCAGAACGCCAACGCTAGGTTTAATCTCAAGGGATAGCCATTGGCTCAAACTGGAGGCTAGAAGCTCGCCCGCGCCGCTGATGTAGGCTGCCGTTAGCGCATACATCAAAAACAGCATGCTAGCGCCGGTTAACCACTGACCTGAACGGCCCAGATAATGTTTGGCCAGCGTGCCCAAACCCGTATCCGCAGATTCGTGTTGATAAACCTCAACCAGCAGCAGGGCGGTGTAGCACATTAACGCCCACAGGCTGACCAGCATGATAAAGGTGGTGCCAAATCCTACGCCGGCAGCCGCAAGCGGCATGGCCAACATTCCCGCTCCGATGGTGGTGCCCGCAACGATGAAAATACTGCCAAGAGTGCGATTCTTCACGCTTTCCTCTGCATTAAGACGATCCATTACTATTTATGACCCGCAGATTAAGGGAAAATATTCTATTCGTCAAACTGGCGTTACATTTGATGTAAATAATTAATTACACCTTGTTGGGGGTTAAATTATGTTAATAAAGCATTGTGTTGTGAAAGCGCAGTTTCTAAAGTGGATACTTTAGGATTGCCATAAAATTTTCAGGAGAGGCGTATGCTACGTCTAGAAATGCTCTGTACGGGGGATGAGGTTCTACACGGCCAAATCATTGATACTAATTCCGCATGGCTGGCAGATTATCTCTTTCAGCAGGGGATCCCGATGCGTGCACGTAGCACCGTGGGTGATGCACTGGAAGATTTAGTGTCCACTCTGCAGTTACGTAGCCAATATGCAGACGTTCTGATCGTGAATGGCGGTTTAGGGCCGACCAGCGATGACCTGAGTGCGCAGGCCGCGGCAGATGCTTTAGGTGAACCCTTGGTCGAGCACCCTGAGTGGATCGCGCAGATGGAGGCCTATTTTGCTTCACGTGGGCGTCCGATGTCTGATAGCAACCGCAAACAGGCGATGATCCCAGCCAGCGCCGAGATGATTGATAATCCGGTCGGCACCGCCTGTGGCTTTGCCATTCAGCTCAACGGCTGCTGGATTTTCTTTACGCCGGGAGTGCCTTCTGAATTTAAAGTGATGGTTGAACAGCAAATTTTACCGCGTTTGCGCCAGCGTTTTACGCTATCTGAACCGCCGCTTTGTTTACGACTCACCACCTTTGGCCGCTCCGAAAGCGGTTTAGCACAGCAATTGGATTCATTACCGTTGCCGCCAAACACCACGCTTGGCTATCGTTCGTCGATGCCTATTATCGAATTAAAGTTGACCGGCCCTTCCTCCCAGCGCGAAGCAATGGTTGAAACGTGGCAGCATGTCAAAGCGGTTGCGGGTGAAAACTGTGTGTTTGAAGGGACGGCAGGCTTGCCGCACGACGTCGCTGTTCTTCTCCGCGAGCGTGGGCTACGTCTGGCGGTTAGCGAACAGTTTACCGCTGGGCTTTTAAGCTGGCAGCTACGTTCTGCCGATGCGCCTTTGGGCAATGGCGAACTGCCAGAACACGTCGGTCACAGCAGCTTGAAAGAGGTTGCGTCGCGGGCGCGCATTTTAGCGACGCACAGCGGCGTTGATTTAACGATTGCGATAGGCGAGTTGCAAGACGATTGCATCAGCGTAGTGCTGCATTCGTCACAAGAAACTTTCGGCCAAACGCTGGTTTATAGCTCACAGCGCCACAGTCAACGCATCCGTCAGGAAATGACCGCGATGCTAGCGCTGGATATGCTGCGCCGATGGTTAACGGGGCAATCGCCCTACGGTAATTATGAGTGGTTAAAGCCCACAGAGACGTTGTGATGCGTGATTAAACAATTGTAGTGATGATAAGCCCTGAAAAAGTATTTGTTCAGGGCTTATGTTTGCAGAATGTGCGCAAATTAGCTTAACTGCTGCAACGCTTTCTCAATGGCCATGCGCAGCAGATCGCGATCGTGGCGATAAGGAATATCGCTGGCTTCCAGCGTTTCCTGCACCACCACCCGATTTTCCATTCCCTGAATGTTGACCTTTGGCCCCACGACCACGCCGTCGATAGCATGTCCGCCGATGGCTTCTTCCATAATGCGCAGCTTATCGGGTAGGGTTAATGCCGCTGCCGCCACGCTAAGCTCTTTGCCTAGATTACCGATGTAAATCATATGTGCGCGGGTACGGCGCAGGGCGCGCGTCAGATCTTCCAGCAGCAGCAAAGGCATGAGACTGGTTAAGAAACTTCCGGGGCCAATCAGGATCAGATCGGCTTTTTCAATGGCGTCGACGGCCTCACGCGTTGCCTTTACCTGTGGTTCAAGCATCAGCTGCGCAGGCATTTCTTTAAGCTGGTCGATGTTCACTTCGCCATAAATAACGTGTCCATCTTGGTCGATGGCGTTGAGATCGACCGGCTGTTCTGACATTGGAATAAGCGAAGCATCAACTTTCAGCAAACTGCGGATCAGGTTAATGGCTTCCAGCGGGCGCACGCTGAGGTGATCTAAGGCTTTTAACATCAGATTTCCAAGGTTATGCCCCGCTAATTCACCGTTACCGTTAAAACGATACTCAAACATGGCAGAAGCCACGCTGGGCTCGGTGATCAACTGATTCAAACAGTTACGCATATCGCCCCACGCGATACCGCCTTCTGAGCGACGAATACGCCCGGTTGAACCGCCGTTATCCGTTGTGGTGACAATGCCTGTTAAACGTGAACCCAGCGGTGACAAGGCTGACATCACGCGGCCAAGGCCGTGTCCGCCTCCTAGGGCGACGACCTTATCGAGATCGGCTAAAGCGCGGTTTCGCATAAAAATCCTACAAAATGAAAATAAACTGTGGGTAAAGTACCGGATCACGCCGAAAAAGGCGAAACCCAGACTTATTTGCGTGATTTATATCAAGTATAGTGGGGCGGTAACTAGTGTATTCTGCACCTAAGTTACTGACATAAAAGCGTTATGTATAAAATTATACAGCGAGATATGTTTGGTAAGCCAGAAAATAAACGCTAGAATTTAATGAATTACTCAGAGATGTGGTGTGAGCGTGCATGCTCTCATGGCGTCTGAACTCCTAGCCCTTTTGCCTAAGTTGATTAATAAACATCTGTTTCCAATCAATAGGGTGTCTGGGCCGTGGCTATAAGCCACCAGGGTACAAGGTAGAAATGCCTGTGCCTCCCGAATTGGAAAGGTGTTAACAATGCTCCAACTGACTGACGCATTTGAGCGTAAGTTTTATTACTTGCGCCTTTCGATCACAGACGTATGCAATTTTCGCTGTACGTACTGTCTGCCAGACGGCTACAAGCCGAACGGCCACGCCAACAAAAGCTTCTTATCTCTTAACGAGATCCGCCGCGTCAGCCGTGCATTTGCCGAATTGGGCACCGAGAAGGTGCGTTTAACCGGCGGTGAACCCTCCTTGCGTCGCGATTTTGTCGACATCATCTCAGCGGTACGTGAAAACCCATCGATTCGAACGCTGGCGGTCACCACCAACGGCTATCGTATGGCGCGTGATATTGCCGATTGGCGCGCTGCGGGTCTAACGGCGGTTAACGTTAGCGTGGATAGCCTCGACGCTCGCCAGTTTCACGCCATCACCGGTGAAGATAAGCTCAAGCAGGTGATGCAGGGGATTGACGCGGCATTTGATGCCGGTTTTGAAAAGGTGAAGGTAAACACCGTGCTGATGCGCGACGTTAACGACCGCAGCCTGAACGGTTTTCTTAACTGGATCAAAACCCGCCCAATTCAAATGCGCTTTATTGAGCTGATGGAAACTGGAGACGGCGGCAGTTTATTCCGCAAGCATCATGTCTCAGGCGAAGTCATCCGCGATCAATTGCTGGCCCTTGGCTGGCAGCGTCAAGAACGCTCTCGCAGCGATGGTCCTGCACAGGTTTTCAGTCATCCTGATTATCTGGGTGAAGTTGGGCTGATCATGCCTTATGAAAAAGACTTCTGCGCCAGCTGTAACCGCCTGCGAGTCTCTGCCATCGGCAATTTGCACCTGTGCCTGTTCGGTGAATCCGGCATTCCGTTGCGCGATTTACTGGCGGGTGATGAACATCTTGATGAGCTGAAAATGCGTATCCAAGGCGGTTTGCGGCATAAAAAGCAAACGCATTTCTTGCATGATGGCAACATCGGGCATACGCAGAATCTTTCCTTCATCGGCGGCTAACGTTGCCTTAACTCGTTATTAATCTAAAAGAAAACTATGAGCCAACTTACCCATATTAATGCGGCCGGTGAAGCCCACATGGTCGATGTTTCTGCCAAAGCAGAAACCGTGCGTGAAGCCCGCGCTGAAGCTTATGTTGAAATGAAACCAGAAACGCTGGCGATGATTGTTGAAGGCAAACACCATAAGGGTGATGTTTTTGCTACCGCGCGTATCGCAGGCATCCAAGCGGCAAAACGCACGTGGGAGCTAATCCCGCTTTGCCATCCGCTGTTGCTGACCAAAGTTGAGGTTCAGCTTTCTGCTGAAGTCGATACCAACCGTGTGCGTATTGAGTCTTGCTGCCGCTTAACCGGCAAAACCGGCGTGGAGATGGAAGCATTAACCGCGGCTTCGGTGGCTGCGCTGACCATTTATGACATGTGCAAAGCGGTACAAAAAGATATGGTTATCGGCCCGGTTCGCCTGCTGGCGAAAAGCGGCGGGAAGTCCGGTGATTTTAAGGCGGATGCATCATGATTAAAGTTCTATTTTTTGCTCAGGTACGTGAGCTGATTGAAACCGATGCGCTTCAGTGTGAACTCTATCCGACGGTTGAGGCGCTGCGCGCGGCACTGGCCGAGCGTGGCGACAAATGGGCACTGGCGTTAGAGACGGGTAAGTTGCTGGCTGCTGTAAACCAAACGCTGGTGGAGTTCTCGCATCCTCTGCAAGTGGGTGATGAAGTCGCCTTCTTCCCACCGGTTACTGGGGGTTAATGATGGAAAACACCCGTATTCGCGTAGGTCTTGAGAATTTTAGCGTTGGTGACGAATACCAATGGCTATCGCAGTGCGAAGACGATGGCGCGGTGGTGACATTCACCGGCAAAGTACGCAACCACAATCTTGGCGATAACGTCAGCGCGTTAACGTTAGAGCACTATCCTGGGATGACGGAAAAAGCGTTAAATGAAATTGTGGCTGAAGCCCGTTCGCGTTGGCCTCTACAGCGCATTTCGCTGATCCATCGGATTGGCGCAATGTATCCCGGCGATGAAATTGTTTTCGTTGGGGTGACCAGCGCACATCGCAGCATGGCCTTCGATGCCGCCGAGTTCATTATGGATTACCTCAAAACCCGCGCACCGTTCTGGAAGCGAGAAGCAACAGAGCAGGGCGATCGCTGGGTTGATGCCCGCGACAGCGACCACCAAGCGGCAAAACGCTGGTAAACTCTTCCAACCCTTTTTTCTGACTCCGTGCTAACTCATTGATTTTTCATTCCTCCAACGAGCAGCCAGAAAAAAGGGTTAAATTCCCCAAAATGAGCTACCGATCTGATTAATCGAACCTTTCTGCGAATATCCTACAGTTCACTGCCGTACAGGCAGCTTAGAAAAAAAGCATTATCTACAATCTGATTAGCTGCTGGTTCACTGCCGTACAGGCAGCTTAGAAATCTGGCGTAGGTTGGCAGTGATTCTTCATGCAGTTCACTGCCGTACAGGCAGCTTAGAAATCGAACGTCGCAGATGATAAGTCAATGACATCGTTCACTGCCGTACAGGCAGCTTAGAAAAAGCATGGATAGCCAGCGGCTTTATAACTTCTGTTCACTGCCGTACAGGCAGCTTAGAAAGAGCGGATCAGAAGCGTGGCTACCCAATTTTTGTTCACTGCCGTACAGGCAGCTTAGAAATCTGCATCCAGCGGCAGCGCTATCACTCACTCGGAAAACCGATTTTCATTGGCTCTCCGCTGTCATCGGTGATTAGGACGCGATTGCGAACGCAAAAACTTTTCCAACCAAACTTATATGCACACGGTTGTTATCACACCTTATCTTTACGTTCGGTGAGTCGCTAACAAGCACGGGAGGTTTGTTTGGTTTGATCATCAGTGGGGATATTTTTCATTAGATAGTCGCTATAAAAATTGGGAATTGTTGCATCACTACTATCATCTAAAATAATACTTACATATATGCCAGAAATAATTTCATATGATGAAGTTAAATTATAGTCATTTAAATGAATGATTTTTGCTTGTGAAATAGAAAAAATATAGCTGCTAAAATAATTAAAAAGAGCAATGTATTAATAGTCTTGCTCTTTTGCATATCTAATACCTGTTTCTTTCATCGCTTAATCATCGCCGTATGGGCTGTCTCCCAAGCATTGCGTTCCATTTTCCGCAGTTAACGGCTTGTGTTTTGCTGTGCACAGCTAGCCCCTCGTTTTAGCCATGGTGGCTTGAATGAGATATTCTCTGCTGAATATTTATCGTTTGTTGTATTCTAAAATTGAATATATTTTCATTGTGCGGATGGCGCGTATTTCAATCTGACTTTTAAGTTTTATTTTCTATGTATCAACTTGAAATCTTTAAGCCCAATATTTTACAAATTTCAGAATTACTGCATCGTTAAGTGTGATTTAAGTTAAATTTCCCTTATGTATTGAATGGTATTTTTACCCTATCTCAAGCGATGGAATAACGATGTGAACAACAATGATTTCTCTCCATCTGACCTTAAAACAATTCTGCATTCTAAACGCTCAAATATCTATTACCTCCAGTATTGCCGTGTATTAGTGAACGGCGGTCGGGTTGAATATGTGACGGATGAAGGGCGTGAATCACTGTATTGGAATATCCCCATCGCGAATACCACCGTCGTTATGTTGGGTACCGGAACCTCGGTGACTCAGGCCGCAATGCGAGAGTTTGCCCGCGCTGGGGTATTAGTCGGCTTTTGTGGCGGTGGAGGAACGCCCTTGTTTGCCGCCAACGAGGTTGAGGTGGATGTCTCGTGGTTAGCTCCGCAAAGCGAATATCGTCCCACTGAGTATCTGCAAAATTGGGTGAGTTTTTGGTTTGATGATGACAAACGTTTAGCCGCCGCCGTGCGCTTTCAGCGCGTGCGGGCCGAGCAAATTCGCCGTCATTGGCTAGGCTCGCCGATGCAGCGTGAGGAAGGCTTTAGGTTAGACGAGTCACGCCTGCAGGGTTTGCTACAACGTTACGAACAGAATTTGGAAAAGTGCGTAAATCATACCGATTTGATGGTGCAAGAGGCCGTTATGACGAAGGCTTTGTATAAACTCGCCTCAGATTCAACCCAATACGGTGAGTTTACCCGCGCCAAGCGCGGCGGCGGTACCGATATGGCGAATCGCTTTCTCGATCATGGTAACTATTTGGCTTACGGTCTGGCTGCGGTGGCGGCTTGGGTCACCGGTTTGCCGCATGGCCTCGCGGTGCTGCATGGTAAAACGCGGCGCGGTGGATTGGTTTTTGATATTGCCGATTTGATCAAAGACGCACTGGTTTTGCCACAGGCCTTTATTGCTGCGATGGCGGGAGATGACGAGCAAGAGTTTCGCCAGCGTTGTTTAACCGGTTTTCAGCGTGCAGACGTCTTGGATACGATGATTGAAACGCTGCAAGATACCGCCCAGCAACTCGCCCAGAGCAAACCATGAATATTTTGCTTATATCCCAATGCAGCAAAAACGCGCTGGTTGCTTCCCGCCGGATCCTCGATCAGTTTGCCGAGCGCAAAGGCGACTGCGCATGGCAAACGGCGATAACGCTGGACGGGCTGAATACGCTACGCCGCCTATTGCGCAAAACGGCAAGAAGAAATACGGCGGTCGCCTGCCACTGGATTAAAAGCGGCGGCCAGACGGAGCTGCTCTGGATTGTGGGAAATTTACGGCGTTTTAACGTGCAAGGGGCGGTGCCCACAAATCGAACTTCGCGTGATGTTCTCAAAAGCCAAGATGAAAATCAGTGGCACAGCGCCGAAGCGATTAGCCTTCTGGCGGGCATTGCGGGCTTGTTTCATGATTTTGGCAAAGCTAATGCGTTGTTTCAGCTCGGGCTTAAGGGAAAATCTGAGCGTGGTTTCCAGCCTTTACGCCATGAGTGGATTTCCGTGCGGCTGTTTCAGGCTTTTGTTGGTACGCAAACCGATAAACAGTGGTTGGGCAAACTGGGTTGGCTAGCGCCACAAGACGAAAAAGAGTGGCTGGCAAACCTACAAAAAGACAGTAAAGAGAAGAGCGATAGCCCTCTCGTCAATCTGCCACCGCTGGCGCGAGTGATCGCTTGGCTGATTATTTCTCATCACCGTTTGCCGCAGTATTTAGGGAAAAATGAGCCAGAACTATCCAGCAGTAGGACATGGCTGGAAAATCAACTTAACGTGTACTGGAACGCGCTCAACCACGAAAAGAGCGATTGGCGCGATAGCGATTTCGATAAAGTTTGGACGTTTCCCAACGGCACGCCGCTGCGCAGTCAAACTTGGCGTAACAAAGCCAATCAACTGGCGAAGCGGGCTGTTCATGCCGTGTCTCTGCCAGATTTTGGCTCGCTTGATCAAACATTTACCGTGCATCTTGCCCGTTTGGCCTTGATGCTGGCGGATCATCATTACTCCTCTCAGAAACCAATACCTGACTGGCAGGATGAAACCTACCACGCATGGGCAAATACCAAAGAGGGTAAGCTAAAACAAAAACTGGACGAGCATGTTGTTGGCGTTAGCCACCATGCTTTCCTGTTGGGACGATCTTTTGCCGCGCTGCGCGGTCAGTTACCCGCCATTTCACGGCATAAAGGTTTTCGGGAAAGGGCAAAGGACGGGCGTTACCAGTGGCAAAATAAGGCGTGGGACAAGGCTGAGAGCCTGCGTGAACGTTCGCAAAAGCAGGGCTTTTTCGGTATCAATATGGCCTCTACAGGCTGCGGTAAAACGCTCGCCAACGCACGTATTATGTATGCGCTGGCGCGTGAAGAAGAGGGGTGTCGTTTCACCGTTGCATTGGGGCTGCGCACGCTGACATTACAAACCGGCGAAGCATTACGCGTAAGGCTTGGGTTGGGCGAGGACGATTTAGCGGTGCTGGTCGGTTCTCGTGCGGTGCGAGAGCTGCACAACGAGCCTGATGACGATAATAACAGCGCATCTGAAGAAGCGCTTTTTGAGTCACATCAATATGTGCATTACGACGGCATGCCTAATACAGGGCCACTGCGTCAATGGCTGGACGAGGACACAAAGCTGCGTCAGCTGGTAGACGCACCGGTGCTGGTCGCCACTATCGACCATCTGATGCCAGCCACCGAAGGCGTGCGTGGCGGCAAACAAATTGCCCCGATGCTGCGATTACTGACCAGCGATTTGGTGCTTGATGAGCCGGATGATTTTGAGATTGAAGATCAGCATGCGCTTTGTCGCTTGGTGAACTGGGCGGGAATGCTGGGGGGGCGTGTATTGCTCTCTTCCGCAACATTGCCCCCTGCACTTGTTCAGGCTTTATTCTCGGCCTATTGCACGGGGCGCCAAGCATATCAGCAAGCCTGTGGTGAACCAGGATTGCCGCTCAATGTCTGCTGTGCGTGGTTTGATGAAGATGACTCTTGCACAGGCGAGCTCGGTCGTCCTGGCGATTTTTATGAAGCACATTGTGATTTTGCAGGGCAGCGTGCCAAACGGCTACCGGCCAAACCCGTGCTGCGCAGGGCAGAGATTGTTACGGTGTTACCGTCGTCATCTAAGCCCGAGGCGGTCATTGACGCGGTAGCGCAGACTTTCCACGATAAAATGTTGGCGCTGCATGCGAAACATCATGAAGAGCAGGCGGACAAAACCGTATCGCTGGGGCTGGTGCGTATGGCGAATATCAATCCGTTGGTCGCCACCGCCAAAGCGTTGATGGCGATGCCTTCGCCTGATGGCTTTTGCGTTCACTATTGTGTTTATCACAGCCAACATCCGTTGGTGATGCGTTCATATATGGAAAAACAGCTCGATGCGGCGTTTTCCCGTTCGGGGGAAAATAACTCGCTCTGGGATAAGCCGGAGATCCGTCGGGCGGTAGAACAAAGCGCAGCCAAACATCATTTATTCGTTGTGCTAGCCACTTCCGTGGTCGAAGTTGGCCGCGACTGGGACGCCGACTGGGGCATTATTGAGCCAAGCTCGATGCGTTCACTGATTCAGTTTGCCGGGCGTATTCAGCGCCATCGGCAGAGGCCCCCACAAATTTCAAACCTGCTCATCCTCAATAAAAACGTGCGCGCACTCCGCCAGAAAACCCCGGCGATGTGTCAGCCCGGTTTTGAAACAAAACGTTTTTTACTCGCCAGTCACGATCTCAAAGAGAACCTGCAACCAGAACAGTACCTGCACATTAATGCGGTACCGCGGATTTTGGATATGTCATCAAAACCCGTCGAGGGTCAGTGTTACACCAGTCTGGTCGAGCTTGAGCACGGGCGTTCACAGTTGGAGTTAATGGGCAGCGAGGCGAAACATCCCGCAGCCGTGCACTGGTGGCGGCTGCCGGTTAACTGGAGTGGAGAGTTACAACGCCGTACGCCGTTTCGCCGTTCACAGCCGGAAAGGCAATATTTTTTGCGCATGGAAGACGAGTTTGATGAACCGAAGTTTTTCTTCCGCGACGAAGATAGTGCAGCAGGTTGGAAAGCCGCTGGGGAGTTTTGCTATCAGCCGCAAGAAATGGCGGAAGGGGTATTGGCGTGGATGGCAATGGATTATGAACAGGTATTACAGAGCGTAGCCGATGCTCGAGAGATGGCGCTTGCTAACGTCTGCGAGCGGTACGGCGAAATCAACCTGCGCGTGAGTAAAGAACAGGAGGCCGAAGCGTGGTTATGGCACCCCGTGCTGGGTGTGTTTAGGCCTCTTTAATTCGTATCAGGGACAGGAGTGTGTATGTCATATCAAGGGTTGACCGTTTTTATTGAAGAGTACATTGCCGGACGACGGCAAACAAAACTCGATGCATTTGATAAGGAAATGATCAAACGGCAGGCTGTGGGGGAAGACGAAAGCACCTTGCTACAAGAGCGGCATGAACTGGCGTCGCGCTATGAAACTCGCAGCTGGTTAACGGATGCCGTCAACCGTATTGGGCAAATCAGCTCGGCTACTCATGTTGCCAAGTTCGCTCATGGTGATTCAAAAAGCAGCAGTGTTTTCAGCGAAACTACTGAAAATGAAGGCTATCTCTCTACCGCAACTATCTTGAATCCCTGTATTGATTTTACAGGAAATGCGGCGGTTTTTGATGTCGCAAATCTGCTTAAAACTGAAGTAGAAGGGGACTCGCTGCTAGCTTGTTTGCAACGCGGTGATAGCTCCGTACTGGCAGAGCTGGCGGAGGACGATGAGCAACTTGCGTTTTGGATGACGGGGTTTACTAGCGTCCTTATAGCCAAGCCACCTGCGTCTCATAAACTGGCAAAGCAGATCTATATTCCTGTTGAAGGGGGATACCATTTGCTTGGACCGCTGTTTTCCTCACCTCTTGCTCAGGCTTTAAATCAGCGCATGGTAGCGTTGCGCTTTAGCGAGGAAAGTAAAGCCATTTGGAAAGCTCGCCGTGATAAAAAATGGCATGCTGATCCGCTGGTGATTTTTCCTCAGACGGCGGTGATGAACTTTGGTGGCACCAAGCCACAAAACATATCAGCACTCAATAGCAGCCGAGGTTGGCGTGTGTGGCTTCTATCCTCAGCCTCACCGCAGTGGAAAACTCAGGATAAACCGCCAGTGGCATTGAATAGCTTCTTCGGCCAAGGTCCATATGAACGGGCAACCAGCACGTTGCGTCGTCGTTTGATCCAACTATTGCTGGGCGCGGGAGAAAATAATAATCAAGCTATTCGCCAGCAGCGCGACCGCTACATAGATGAACTTATCGACCTGTTATTCAACATCGCGGCTGATCTACAGCGTAGGGAATTTGAGGGCTGGACCGCGGATGAAAAGTGCTAACTCAAACCTCACCAACAGCTTTGGCTCGATCCGTGGCGGGCAAAAAACGACGAGGCATTTTTTAACGAGCGCGAGAAAGGCGATTGGCAAGATGCGGTAGCCAATGATTTTGCGCTGTGGTTAAACAGCCATCTTCGTCGTGCTGAACTCAAGGTCGGGGAGACCGAGCGTCGAGAATGGCAGACCCAGCCACTTTTCAAGCGTCGTCTGCACGAAATGGAGCAGGCTATCAGGAGATGCCGCGATGAGTAATATCATTATTTTACCGTGGATTACGGTAGAAAACGCCAACGCAGTTGCCGGACTCACCTGGGGGTTTCCTGCGATTACTCATTTTCTGGGTTACACGCATGCATTATCTCGAAAACTGCAAATCAGCCACGGCCTCACCCTAGAAGGTTGCGGTGTCATCTGTCATCGCCACCAAATTCACGCTTATTCATCTGGGCGCGATTATCAGTTTGCTCTCACTCGTAATCCGTTGACCAAAGAAGCCAAAACCGCCTCGTTTAACGAAGAGGGCCGTATGCATATGACGGTTTCTCTGGTGATTGAGTGTCACGGTGAAATTGCTAACGGTGATGTCGGTATGCAAGCGCTGGCTAAGTATCTGCAAGATCTTTGCCAAACGCAAAAACTGGCAGGGGGCACCATTACCCAATTGCGCAATGTTCAGGTGTGTAGCGCCGGCAACTTAAGCGCCAATCTCTACGGCCTGATGCCGGGTTTTGCGTTGTATGACCGTTCGCTCTGGCTTGACGAGCATTTCCAAGCGCTAAAACAGCAAAATCCTGATGTGGAAATGATGGACGCATGGCTTGATTTTGCTGCGTTGAAAATGGCGGCGAAAGCAGATCAAGATCAAGAAGATAGCGCGACATGGGAGTATGTGAAAAAACCTCGTCTGGGCTATCTCGTCCCGCTAATGACCGGCTGGCAGCGAATTTCCCCGCTTTATGAACCCGGCACCGTGGTCAACGCTCGCGACAGCGATACACCGTTTTGTTTTGCCGAACCCGTTTATGGCATAGGGGAGTGGCGAGGCGTACATCGTATTCAAGAACCTGATGAGCTGTTCTGGCGCTATCACATTACTGACACTGGATATTACTGCCGTGGGCAAGCCTTGCCTGACGACGTTACACAAGATGATTCACATTACTCAGACGAATTTTAAGGGATGAAAAAATGGCTAAAACTTCAGTTATCAAAACCGCTTCAGTACTCGCTTTTGAACGCAAACTGGCTAATTCAGACGCGGTAATGTATTCGGGTAATTGGCAGGGGAATGTCTGGCAGCCCATCCAGATTCAAGAAAAAGCGGTGCGCGGTACCATCTCCAACCGATTGAAGAGCGCGCTTGCCAGCGATCCAGCAAAGCTCGACGTCGAAATCCAAAAAGCCAACCTACAGCGCGTTGACGTTGCCGCTTTGCCAATGGATGCCGATACGTTGAAAGTGACGTTTACCCTGCGCGTGCTGGGTCATTTGTCTACGCCGTCGGTGTGTAACGATCAGGAATATCAGCTTGCTTTGCAGGACGTGATTGAGGGCTATATCGCCGAGCACGGTTTTGCTGAACTGGCTGCACGCTACGCTGAGAATCTGGCGAATGGTCGTTTTCTATGGCGCAACCGTATTGGCGCGGAGGCGATTGAAGTGCATGTCTCTTTTGGAGAACAGCATTGGAAATTCGATGCGCAGAATTATAGCCTGCGCGAGTTTGGCCAACCGAAAGGCGATTTGAAGGCGTTGGCACAGGTGATTGAAACCGGGCTGCGCGGAGAAAGTTTTGCGCTGCTGACCGTGAATGCTTTTGTGCATTTAGGGGCTGGGCAGGAAATTTTCCCATCGCAAGAGTTGGTTCTCGACAGCAATAGCAAAAAAAGCAAGGTGTTGTACCAAGTCAGCAACGTGGCCGCGATGCATTCGCAAAAAATCGGTAACGCGCTACGTACTATCGATACTTGGCATCCGATGGTTGAATCTTTAGGGGCAATTGCCGTGGAACCTTATGGCTCGGTAACCAGCCGTGGCGTTGCCTGTCGCCAACCAAAAGAAAAAATGGATTTTTACACGCTGCTGGATAAATGGGTGACCAAAGGCGAAAAGCCGGCGGTGGAGCAACAACATTACGTGATGGCGGTTCTAATTCGCGGCGGTGTATTTGGTGAAAAAGGTGAATAAGGGGCTGATATGAATTTTTATCAGGATATCCGCGTGTTGGAAGACCCTGAGTTTAGCGAACCGATGCTGATGGCGGCGCTGTTTGCCAAACTGCATCGCGCCCTCGGCGCTTATGGCCAAGGTGATGTTGGCGTCAGCTTTCCGCGAGCGACGAAAACTCTCGGTGACACCATTAGGCTGCACGGCTCACAGCAGGCATTATCTGCGATAGAAGCCACCCAGTGGCTAAAGGGACTGCGAGACTATAGCCAGTGCGCTGAAATTTTAGCGGTGCCAGAAAAAGTGGCCTATCGCACGGTGAGCCGCGTGCAGGTAAAAAGCAGCGCGGAACGGCTGCGACGTAGATCGGTAAAAAAAGGTTGGCTAACCGAAGAGCAGGCGCGATTGCAGATTTTGGATGCTAATGAGCAGAAAACATCGTTGCCTTTTATCGTGCTAAAAAGTTTGTCCACCGGACAAATGTTTCATCTGTTTATTTGTCAGGGCGAACTGCAAACGCAGCCAACGACGGGCAAATTTAGTAGCTATGGCTTAAGCGCAACGGCAATGGTGCCGTGGTTTTAGCTAATCATCCGCGTTGATATCCCTGTGCTTATAAATGGCAGGGATATGTTTTATTTCATTGCCGATCAAATCTTGCGAACCCTTTTTTTGTACGTGTATCTAATTTATTGATTTTTAGTGTCCATAACTAACGTGCAGAAAAAAGGGTTAATCTCATTAAAATGAATTAATGATCTGATTAGTCAGCTTTTTTAGCTAATTCTCAACAGTTCACTGCCGTACAGGCAGCTTAGAAAGTAGTTTCAGCGCCAGAAGCAACGCCCGTAATGTTCACTGCCGTACAGGCAGCTTAGAAAAGCAAGAAGACGCAACACGTGAGCGAAAATTTGTTCACTGCCGTACAGGCAGCTTAGAAAAATGGCGCAAGAGCTAAAGCAAAAGGCGTGCAGTTCACTGCCGTACAGGCAGCTTAGAAAAATAGCCGCCCGTCACTTTGCTTATCGCATCAGTTCACTGCCGTACAGGCAGCTTAGAAAAGGCGATAGTGCGCGTGGGTCCAAACACATAAGTTCACTGCCGTACAGGCAGCCACAAATTAGCTTCTGCTTTATTTTCACTATACTTATTTCAGCGCTGCACCGGTGTTGCAGTATTTGAGGTAACTTTCGTAGAGGTAAGGGGCTAATTTGATTTGGTTTGAGCAAGGTCTTTATTTGCGGGTTGAGGAGTTGGAGAACGGGCCACGACCTTTGCCGCTACGTAGCGGGTTTAGTTGTGAAATAGCCTATCGGGCGTTAGGCGTGTTTAATCCCTCAGAATCATCGGATGCTTACTACATATTATCTAACGATCGGGATGAAATATGGTTTATCTGTAATCGACACCTACGGACGGTTGCGCTTTTACCTGATACCACTGATTTTAGGCGTCCGATTGTCTATTGAGTCTGGGCGTGAGTGTTCCTGCTGCTGTATTTGAATGAAAAAACCATCTCCCTAGACGCCATCCTATTCCCGACGTATAAATATTCTCAGGCGTATAACGAATTAACCAACGTGTGAGGAGTTATTTTATGACAGCATTAGCCGTGGTTTTTCATAGTGGATACGGGCATACCGCCAAAGCCGCAGAGGCGGTAGCTGCGGGTGCGCAGCAGGTAGAGGGGGTAACCGTTGACGTTTTAGCTATCGACAGCGAAGGCAATTTGCCGGAAGGAGGATGGCATCTGTTAGCGCAGGCCGACGCGATTATTTTTGGTAGCCCAACCTACATGGGCGGGCCGTCTTGGCAGTTTAAGAAATTTGCAGATTCCTCTTCGAAGCCTTGGTTTAGCCAAGAGTGGAAAGATAAAGTTTTTGCTGGGTTCACTAACTCAGCCAGCATGAACGGCGACAAACTCGGCACGCTCGATTATATGTTCCATCTCTCACAGCAGCATGGCGGGGTGTGGGTCGGGATGGGCATGTTGCCATCCAATACCAAAGCGGCAAACCGCAATGATGTGAACTATATTGCCGGTTTTTCAGGGCTAATGACGGTATCGCCTTCCGATGCCTCGCCGGATGAAGCGCCGCTGCCGGGCGATTTGGAAACCGCGCGCAAGTTCGGTGAGCGAGTGGCGAATGTAACCAAACGCTGGTCAGGCGTTTAACGTATATACCCGTCATACTTCAAGCTGCTTATCGTTGGCTGCATTCAAGCAACTCGAATGATTTTGGGTATAAATTGCCGCCGTGCTTAACTGCACGGTGGGTTAAAAACGCCACATAAGTAAATATTGCTTAAATCTGAAATATATCGGCACACTCAGCCCGCAGCAAAAAGACGGTTCTGTGGTAGGCTTATTAAGAGAACTGTCTGGTTGTTTTACCAATACAGATAATATTGTCATTTTTAGCTAAAGGTGATCTTCATGGATCGATATCCTCGTGATAATGGCTCGATCGTAGAGCGCGCAAATTCGGGCCTACAGGCATATATGGCGCAAGTGTATGGCTGGATGACATGTGGGTTGTTGCTCACGTCCATCGTGGCGTGGTACGCCGCGCATACGCCAGCCGTGCTGAATTTTATTTTCTCCAGCAAAATTACCTTTTTCGGTTTAATCATTGTGCAGTTGGGGTTGGTGTTTGTGCTGTCAGGTATGGTGCAGAAACTGAGCGCCGCCGCCGCAACCTCGCTGTTTATGCTCTATTCGGCACTCACCGGATTAACGCTGGCGAGTATTTTTATCGTCTATACCTATTCGTCTATCGCGAGCACTTTCGTGGTTACAGCCGGTATGTTCGGGGCAATGAGCCTCTACGGTTACACCACCAAGCGTGATTTGAGCGGCATTGGCTCGATGATGTTTATGGGGCTGATCGGTATCATTCTGGCGTCGCTGGTGAATATCTGGCTGAAAAGCCCAGCGCTGACGTGGGTGATTACCTATGCGGGCGTGATTATCTTTGTGGGTTTGACCGCGTATGATACTCAGAAGCTGAAAGCTATGGGCGAACAGCTGAATCCTGAAGATAAAGATAACTTCCGTAAATACTCGATTTTGGGCGCGTTAACCCTGTATCTGGACTTCATTAACCTGTTCTTGATGCTGCTGCGTATTTTCGGCAACCGTCGCTAATCGCTGATTTACGCTACTGATTCAATCGGTTATTAAAGCCCCCTGAGCCTTTATCTGCTCAGGGGGCTTTTTCATATCAATCGACCTCAGTCGAAACGATGTTCACCGCGCGCTAACGCCGCGCGATCAAACTCCCGCATAATTCTTCCATCCTCCATCAGCGCCGCGCGCTGTGACATATGTGCAATCACGTCGACGTCGTGGCTGACGAGCAGATAGGTCATGGAATGCAGCCGCTTTAGCTCGTTAAGCAGATTAAGAATTTCAGCCTGAACCGACATATCGAGCGCAGAGGTGGGCTCATCGAGCAGTAAGATTTTAGGCCGCAGCAGCAGGGCGCGGGCGATAGCGACGCGTTGGCGTTGCCCTCCCGAAATTTGGTGAGGAAAGCGCTGCGCTGCATCGGCGGGAAGTCCGACTTGCTGCAGTGCTTCTGCCACCCGTTGCTCTACGTTAGCTTCGCGATGAATTTGCAGCGGCTCTGCTAAAGAACGATACAAACGATGCTGAGGATGCAGCGAGGCATAGGGATCTTGAAACACCATCTGCACATTGCGGCGAATTTCACCGCTGAGCCCTTTCTGCGGGCGTAGGGGAGAGCCTAATAAATCAATCTGCCCCTGCCACTCACGCTGTAAACCGGCGATGACGCGCAGGATAGTCGATTTCCCACAGCCTGATGCGCCGATTAGGCTAAAGGTTTCCCCCTCATTGACCTGAAAATGCGCCGACTGCACCACGTGTTTGCGCTGTCGTCCGTCAGAAAAACTGACGTGCAAATCTTGAATGTTAATCAGCGGCACGAGGTTCTCCTCCAAAAGCGCGTGAGCGATCCAGAACCGGTAGCAGGGAACCGTAGGTTTGGGCATTCGGTCGACAGGTCCAGAGCGTTCGGGTGTAAGGATGCGTAGCCTGCGGAAGCTCCGCTGCCCGCAATTCATCAACGCACTGCCCTTGATACATCACCATCACGCGGTCGCAGTGTTCGGCCACCAACGGCAGATCGTGGCTAATCAGCAATAACCCCATCTGGCGCTGTTCGCACTGTTCCACCAAAAGAGAAAGTATTTGATGGCGCAGCCGAGCATCCAGCGCAGAGGTGGGTTCATCAGCGATCAGCACCTTTGGATTGTTGATCAGCGCAATGGCAATCATGGCGCGCTGCCCCAGCCCGCCAGAAAGCTCGCCCGGATAGCGTTTTAGGCTATGCGCTGGCAGCCCGACCGATTCGGCGGTGTGCATTATCAACTCATCACGTTGACGGCGCGATAGACGCTGGTGCAGCGTAAGCGCCTCTTCAATTTGGCGATAAATGGTATGCACCGGATTGAGCGCGTAGCGAGGATCTTGCAGCACCATAGCGATGCTATTGCCGCGCAGCGCAGACCATTGTTTGGGCTTTAGTTCCAGTAAATTCTGCTGCTCGAAACGTAGCGTCGTAGCGCTAATTTTGCCCGGCTGACGAATTAGCCCCATCAGCGCGCGAGCGGTCATTGATTTGCCGGAGCCGGATTCTCCCACTAAGGCTAAACGCTCATGGCCTAAGGAAAAATTTAGCTGATTGACGACGCACGCCTGACCAAAGTGAACCGATAAATCTACCGCTTCAATCAGCGAATGGTTTTGCGAAATGTCAGTCATGATCGGACTCCAAAATATCACGCAGGCCATCGCCCAGCAGATTGAACGCTAAACTGCTGAGCAGAATCGCAGCGCCGGGAATGGCGGCAATCCACCACTGATCGAAGATCACCTGCATGCCGTCGGCGATCATCGCGCCCCATTCAGCCATCGGTGGGCGAGCGCCTAAGCCCAAGAAGCCCAAGCCCGCAGCCGCCAGAATAATACCGGCTAAATCCAGCGCTAAACGCACGATGGCGGAAGGCAAGCAGAGTGGCAAAATATGTCCCCACATCAGCCTGAAACCACGAATGCCCAGCATTTCTGCGGCGCTGAGATAATCGCTGTTTCTGAGCTTTTGAATTTCAGTTCGAGCCTGACGGGCATAGGCGGGCCACGTGGTGAGCGCCAGCGCCAGTGCGCCATTGATAAGCCCAGGCCCCAGCATGGCGACAAAGGCAAAGGCTAAAATTAAGCGCGGCATCGACATAACAACATCGGTAAATCGCATCAGCACGCGTTCTGTCCAACCGCCGTAATAGCCGGATAAAATCCCGATCAGCAGGCCGAGCGGAAGCGTGATCGCGGTTACCAACAGCACCATGCCTAACATCGGGCGGGTGCCATACAGCAGCCGGGCCAACATATCTCGCCCATAGGCGTCAGTGCCGAGCCAATGCCCCGGTTCGGGCGGCAGCAGCCGCGCCGCTGCGTTTTGCCAATTGGGATCTTGCCCGGCTAACCACGGCGCAAAAATGGCGCAGAGCATCAGCAGCAGGATAATCACCAATCCACAGCAGGCCGCCGGTGAACGGAGAATTTTTCTTAATAGATTCATTAGTGCACCCTCGGATCGGTGAGACGTACCAACAGATCCGTCAGGTTATTAATCAACACGAAACACACGCCAATGACTAGCGTACCGCCCATCACCGCCGTGGTGTCACCGGCAAACAGCGCGGTAGTGAGGTAACGCCCAATGCCCGGCCATGAGAATACGGTTTCGGTGAGAACCGCACCTTCCAGCATGCCGGTATAGACCAGCGCAATCACGGTGAATAACGTTCCGCGAATATTGGGCAACACGTGGCGTATCAGAATGGTGGTTTCGCTCGCCCCTTTGGCGCGTGCAAGCGTGACGTACTCTTTATTCATTTCACCCAGACACGCCGAGCGTGTGAGTCGCGTGATGCTGGCCATCGAAAAATAGGCCAACAGCAAAACCGGGAGCGTCAGGTGATTAATGGCGTTGAGAAACGCGCCGCTGTCACCGGAGAGCAGAGTGTCGATGAGCACAAAACCAGTTTTGGCCTCAACGCTGTATTGATAAATATCGTCCAGTCTTCCCGGCCCAGCGCTCCACTGCAAACGCGCATAGAACAGCAGCAGCATCAGCAGGCCAAGCCAGAAGATAGGCACCGAATTGCCGAGCAGGGTAAGAGTGCGGATGGTTAAATCCCACGCCGTTCCGACATAACGCGCGCACAGCACGCCCAGCAAAACGCCGAGTGTGGCGCCGATAATGAGCGCTAACGTGGCTAACTCCAGCGTGGCAGGAAATACCGTGAGTAAATCCTGTAGCACCGGCTGGCCGGTTGCGCTGGCGGTGCCCAGATCGCCGTGCCCAAGCTGGATCAGATAGTGCCAGAACTGCACCGGCAGTGGCTGATCCAGCCCGAGCTGGTGACGAACCTGATTGTAGGTGGAGACGCTGGCATGATCGCCAACGATTTGTAATACGCGATCGACGGGAGAGAGCGCGGAAAGCAAAAACGTAATCAGCAGCAGCCCGAAAAGCGTTAATGCGAGCGTAAGCAGACCCTGCAACAGGGTCTGTAAATGACGCCGGAAATTATTTTCCGGCGTGAAGTCAGCAGCCATAGTTTCTCCGCTTAAGGTAGATAAAAAGCGAAAGAATTACTTGGTTACGCGATCGTAGTAAACCATATCGGCGTTCAGCCCCTGCTGATAGCCTTTCACGTTGTCGCGCAGCACAACCTGAGTTTTGGCCTGATCGATAAACACATACGGTGAGCTACGCTGTAGCTCTTGCTGCATTTTAGTATACCTATCCAAACGTTTGGCGCTATCGGCCTCGGCAACGGCGGCGAGCGTTTGTTGGCTCAGCTCAGGGATTTTCCAGCCGTTTAGCCATGCGACGGTGCTGCCTTTGTTATCGTTGTAGGCAAAGGCGCTGGCGTTGGAATGCGCATCGAAATAGTCCGGCAGCCACATGCGGATCGCGGCCTGATGCTCGCGCGCACGCACGCGTGCATAAACCTGACTTCCTGCCGCAGGCAGCAGATCCACTTTCACGCCGCCTTGCGCGAAGCTGGCCTGAATAGATTGAGCCACGGTGATAAACGGCGCTTTGTTTTCAACATCCAGCGTGAAGGCGGCATTTTTGATCCCGGCTTTCTCGAGAATGGCTTTGGCCTTGGCAGGATCGAAGTTAAACGGATTGTTCTCCAGCGCGCCGTTAAAACCGACCGGCAGGAAACTCTGATGCACAAAGTATTGGCCTTTGAGTAAGTCCTGCGTGATGCCTTTGTAATCGACCAGATAGCGAGCCGCTTCCCACAGCGCAGGATTTGCCAGTAATGAATTCGCGGTATTGCCGGTGTTAAATGCTAAATAATTTTGCTCGGCAGAAGGAATGCTCATCACGTTAATACCGGCCTGATTTTGCAACGCGGAGGTTTGGTCAGCGCCAAGCCCACGGGCAATATCGGCATCACCTTGCTGGATCAGCAAACGGCGAGACGCCGGATCGGGCACGTTTTTAATAATGATATTGGCGATTTTAGGTGCGTCGTTTGACAGCGGGTTGGCATCCAAAACGATGGCCTGATGCGGCTGATAAACGCGCATTTTGAACGGCCCACTTCCGGCTGAGTGCATTTTGAGCCACTCATTACCAAAATCATCTTTTTTGATATTTGGCGTAACGGTTTTTTCATCGACGATGGAGGCAATCGGCGTTGAGAGAATGTTAAGTGCCACATCGGGGCTGACGTTGGCGGTCCACGTGAGCTGCAGCGTATGGTCGTCAATTTTCTTCAGATGGCTAGCGACGTTATCCGCTTCCCAGCCTAATACGTTCAAAATGAACGCCGGTGATTTATTGAGGGTTACCGCACGGGTATAAGAAAAGATAACGTCTTCAGGGCGCACAGGGTTACCGGAAGAGAATTTGGCATCAGGGCGCAGTTTAACGGTGAGTGTTTTATTGGCTGCGTCGCCTTGCCAGCTCTCGGCTAACACAGCATCAATTTTGGCTGGGTTATCGCGATTGGCTTGGATCAGGCGCTGATAGAGACTAGGCACCGTTTGAATACTGGAAAGCTCGTTGCTTTCGGCTGGATCGAGGCTGGCAATATCATCCAGCGTTTGCACCACGACCAGTGTTTTCGGTGGCGTCGCCGCCCATGCGTTGGCGCTTAACGTTCCGGCGGAAAGGGAGGCCAAAATCAGCATAGGTAGCAGTTTGGCTTTCGTTGTTATTGTATTTGGCATTGTTGAACAGCTCCGTGATAAGACTCGATTCGAATTACTTGGGGAATATAAATGGCTGACACCACACTAAAAAAGCGCAGCTAAGCATGCAAAGTCCGATAAGGAGTTTGCTAGAACCAAATAATCTATGAACAGTCGCTGATTATTTATAAATCGGCTGCCAGCACACGTCTGAGCCAAACCGAGTCCTTATCACATAAAAAGCGAGCTACATCATACAATTGATTGTGCGGTGTTTGAAATAAACATGTAAAAATGTGGGAGCAAGGACAGGTTTTTGTGGGCGTTATCAGTGTGATAGGGGAAGGGATTGTAGATAAAAAATCGCGGTGGAAGCGATTAAAGCTCCACCTCGATGTCTCCGTCTGGATGGCAACAACAAGGCAAAATTTCACCCTCGTTGATGAAAGCCAGCGGCTGTTGGCGATAAATCACGCGCCCCTTGGTCATTTTGCAACGACAGGATCCGCAATAGCCTGAACGGCACTGGTATTCCACCTGCACATTATGATGCTCAAGGGCTTCAAGCAGCGAGGTTTTGCCGTGCGTGAACGCAAGCTTAGTGCCAGAAAGGGCGAGTGTGATGCTGGACGTAAACGGCTCAACGCTGGCATTTTCAGCCTCGATGCTAGCGGCATCGTCGGCCGCCAGCGTCGAGTCTTGGTAAGGTGAAAAGCTCAAGGGATTACAGCTCGAAGTCGCTCAGGTCATCAGCGTTGACTTCAGAGTCAATCTGACCAACCAGATAAGAACTCACTTCCACTTCCTGCGGTGCCACTTGAACGTTATCAGACACCAGCCAAGCATTGATCCAAGGAATTGGGTTAGAGCGCGTTTGGAACGGCAGCCCCAAGCCAACGGCCTGCATGCGGATATTGGTGATGTATTCAACGTATTGGCACAGGATATCTTTGTTCAAGCCAATCATAGAGCCATCGCGGAACAGATACTCTGCCCACTCTTTTTCCTGCTGCGCAGCGAGAACAAACAGGTCATAGCATTGCTGCTCGCACTCAACGGCAATTTCGGCCATTTCAGGATCGTCCTGACCTGAACGCATCAGATTCAGAATATGCTGGGTGCCGGTTAGGTGTAAGGCTTCATCGCGGGCAATCAGTTTGATGATTTTAGCGTTACCTTCCATCAGTTCGCGTTCGGCAAAGGCGAAAGAGCAGGCGAAGCTGACGTAGAAGCGAATGGCTTCCAGCGCGTTGACGCTCATCAAACACAGATAAAGCTGCTTCTTGAGGTCGCGCAGGTTGACGTTGACGGTTTTACCGTTGACGGTATGAGCGCCTTCGCCCAGCAGATGCCAGTAACCGGTCATCTCAATTAAATCATCGTAGTAGCCGGAAATGTCTTTCGCACGCTTGAGGATTTCTTCGTTGGTGACGATATCATCAAACACCACCGCCGGATCGTTAACGATATTACGAATAATATGCGTGTAAGAGCGTGAGTGAATGGTTTCGGAGAACGACCAAGTTTCGACCCAGGTTTCAAGCTCTGGGATAGAGATCAGCGGCAACAGCGCGACGTTCGGGCTGCGTCCCTGAATCGAATCCAGCAGGGTTTGATATTTCAGGTTGCTGATAAAAATGTGTTTTTCATGGTCTGGCAGCGCTTGATAGTCGATACGGTCGCGAGACACGTCAACTTCTTCGGGGCGCCAGAAGAAAGAGAGCTGTTTTTCGATCAGCTTTTCAAAAATTTCATGCTTTTGCTGGTCGTAACGCGCCACGTTAACCGGCTGACCGAAGAACATGGGTTCGAGTAACTGATCGTTTTTGTTTTGCGAGAATGTGGTATATGCCATAAAACTATAATCCTACCGTTTAGGATAAAACCGCCGATGGATATCGGCGGTTTCGTGCTGGTCTTGGTTAAATCTTGCAAGCACCGCTTTCGCAACCGTCGTCTTCTGCAACGGCCTGCAAATCGTCTTGCACATCTTCTGCGCCATCACGGGTGTTTTGATAATACAGGGTCTTAGCCCCAAATTTGTACGCCGTCAGCAAGTCTTTTAACAGCTGCTTCATCGGAACCTTCCCTGATGGGAAGCGAGACGGATCGTAGTTGGTATTGGCGGAAATCGACTGATCGATAAATTTCTGCATCACGCCGACGAGCTGCAAATAGCCATCGTTGTTGGGCATTTCCCACAGCAGCTCATAAGCATTTTTCAGGCGCTCATACTCTGGCACCACTTGACGCAGGATACCGTCTTTCGACGCTTTGATGCTGATGTGGCCACGCGGTGGCTCAATGCCGTTGGTCGCGTTAGAAATCTGCGAAGAGGTTTCAGACGGCATCAGCGCAGACAGCGTGGAGTTACGCAGGCCGTGCTGTTTGATCTCGCGACGCAGCGTTTCCCAGTCATAGTGCAGCGGCTCGTTGCAAATCGTATCCAAATCTTTCTTATAGGTGTCGATTGGCAGCACGCCCTGTGCGTAGGTGGTTTCATTGAACCACGGGCACGCGCCTTGCTCTTTCGCCAGCTCGTTAGACGCTTTCAGCAGGTAGTACTGAATAGCTTCGAAGGTTTTATGGGTCAAATTGTTCGCGCTGCCGTCGGAGTAACGCACGCCGTTTTTCGCCAGATAATAGGCATAGTTAATCACGCCGATACCCAGAGTACGACGTCCCATCGCCCCGCGTTTAGCCGCCAGAATTGGGTAGTCCTGATAGTCTAACAGCGCATCAAGGGCACGAACGGCTAACACCGCCAGCTCTTCTAAATCGTCCAACGATTCAATAACGCCGAGGTTAAACGCCGACAGCGTACACAGCGCAATTTCGCCGTTCTCGTCGTTGACGTCGCTCAACGGTTTGGTTGGCAGGGCGATTTCCAGACACAGGTTGGACTGACGAACCGGTGCTATAGCCGGATCAAACGGGCTATGGGTGTTGCAATGGTCAACGTGCTGGATATAGATACGACCCGTTGAGGCGCGCTCTTGCATCATCAGCGAGAACAGTTCCACCGCTTTAACTTTTTGCTTACGGATGCTGTCGTCGGCTTCGTACTGCATATACAGGCGTTCGAACTCGTCCTGATCGGCAAAGAAAGCATCGTACAGGCCAGGAACGTCTGACGGGCTAAACAGCGTAATGTCGCCGCCTTTGATCAAGCGCTGGTACATCAGGCGGTTCAACTGCACGCCGTAATCCATATGGCGAACGCGGTTACCTTCAACACCACGGTTGTTTTTCAGCACCAGCAGGCTTTCAACTTCCAAATGCCACAAAGGATAGAACAACGTTGCAGCGCCACCGCGCACGCCGCCCTGAGAGCAGGATTTGACCGCGGTCTGGAAGTGCTTATAGAACGGAATACAGCCGGTATGGAAAGCTTCACCGCCGCGAATTGGGCTACCTAACGCACGAATACGACCGGCGTTAATGCCGATGCCGGCACGCTGGGAGACATATTTCACGATAGCGCTGGACGTGGCGTTGATCGAGTCCAAGCTGTCGCCGCATTCGATCAGCACACAAGAGCTGAACTGGCGGGTAGGGGTGCGCACGCCTGCCATGATTGGCGTAGGCAGAGAAATTTTGAACGTTGATACCGCGTCATAGAAGCGTTTTACATAGCTCAGACGGGTTTCACGCGGGTAGTTAGAGAACAGACAGGCTGCGACCAAGATGTACAAGAACTGGGCGCTTTCGTAGATTTCGCCGGAAACGCGGTTCTGAACCAGATACTTCCCTTCCAGCTGCTTAACCGCGGCGTAAGAGAAATTCATGTCGCGCCAGTGGTCAATGAATTCGTCCATCTGGGCAAACTCTTCTGCGGTGTAATCTTCCAGCAGGTGTTTGTCATATTTGCCCATTTCGACCAGTTTAACTACGTGGTCGTACAATTTAGGCGGTTCAAACTGACCATAGGCTTTTTTACGCAGGTGGAAAATAGCCAAGCGCGCAGCCAGATATTGATAGTCTGGAGCGTCACGGGAGATCAGGTCTGCGGCGGCCTTGATGATGGTTTCGTGAATATCCGCGGTGCGGATCCCATCATAAAACTGGATGTGAGAACGTAATTCCACCTGAGAAACGGAGACATTACTCAAGCCTTCAGCAGCCCAGTCGAGTACGCGGTGGATTTTATCAAGATTGATACGTTCTTTGCTTCCGTCACGCTTAGTGACCAGCAGACTTTGATTCATAGGGCTATTTACCTGTCCGTGTGCTTTCTCATGTTCAAGTCGTCATCGTGTTTATTAAAAACCATGCGCGTTAAATCAATGCAAAATCATTGTTGCATTAATTTGACGTGTAGTGTCGATTTCGTGCTGTGAACACAAGATGTGGTGTATTAATCAAGGAGTGATAACAAGATAGTGTTCTTAGCTCAGTTTTGCAAGTGAACAAAACAGGGCTAAATTGTGGATAACTTGGGGGTGAATTGTTAAGTCTGGCGCTAACGTACCGTCATTACTGGCGGCAGCGGTCGAGAGGTGAGGGGGATAAGATTCCACTTAAAAATAAAATAAATTGATCGATTGCTGGTTTCTTATTCGGAGTGAAAAAGTCAAATATTGATCGTGGATTTGTGAGGTGAATGTTTGTTCGTTTTTCGATTATAGGCTTGTGTAATATTTTAGAACGGGGAAGGGATTGTATGGTCAGTCGTAGTATATGTTACTACGGCGACGGTTTCGTCCGCCAATCAGCAAATTTGTTTCCATGAAACCGCTGACGTAGGCGTCCGATGAGAGTCCCGTTGCGCGGGGACTCTCAACTCGCGCGCTTTTTTACCGTGTCGTTTGGCCGACCGGTCTCAGAGCGCACGTCCTGTGCGCCCTCGACCTGCCACCAGCATCCCTGCTGGCGGCTCTAAAATGCATTCTTTCAACATGAAAAAACAAAAGACAATTTTGTTTTTTGTCTTTTAACTGTTTAAGTCTTGGTAGGGAGAGCCGCCGATACAGGGATGTATCGGCGGAGTTTGGGGCGCCCTGGATGGGCGATACCAAACCGGAGCGGAGATGGCGTCTCGGATAAAAGCGCGCGAGTGCAGAGACCACGCGCTGGTGGTCTCTGCCCGTACGCCTTCACCTGTGTATCAATGAAGCTCGATATGAACAGGCGGACGGAATATTACACAAAGGTGTCATAAACAGCTGGCGGGCGGAATATTACACAAAGGTGTCATAAACAGCTGGCGGGCGGAATATTACACAAAGGTGTCATAAACAGCTGGCGGGCGGAATATTACACAAAGGTGTCATAAACAGCTGGCGGGCGGAATATTACACAAAGGTGTCATAAACAACAGGCGCACGAAACCTCACCCCAAATCCCTAACCGTATGCACCATATAATTCACATCCACGTTCGGTGCCAGCTTGAACTTATCCGTCAACAGGTTGTAGTGCAGCCCGGTCATATTGCGTTCGCGCAGCGGGGTTTCGTCGATCCAACCGATTAACTCAGCAGGGCGGATGAATTTTTTCACGTCGTGAGTTCCCTTTGGCACCATCTTTAATACGTATTCAGCGCCAATAACCGCCATCAGCCAGGCTTTGTTATTGCGGTTAATGGTCGAGAAGAAAACGTGTCCGCCGGGTTTTACCAGCTTGGCGCATGCCAGAACCACGGAGCGCGGATCGGGAACATGCTCCAGCATTTCCATGCAGGTCACAATGTCGTACAGCCCAGCATGAACGTCGGCGTGCTGTTCAACGGTTTCTTGAACGTAGGTGACTTTGATACCGGTTTCCAGTGAATGTAAACGGGCGACCTGTAAGGGCTCCGCGCCCATATCTAATCCAGTGACATCCGCACCTTCGCGCGCCATGCTTTCAGCCAGAATGCCGCCGCCGCAGCCAACATCGAGGATTTTCTTACCAAATACACCGTCGGCGCGCTGCTGAATATAGTTCAGGCGCAGAGGGTTAATACGGTGCAGTGGTTTAAATTCGCCTTCGAGATCCCACCAGCGTGACGCCACGGCTTCGAATTTAGCGATTTCCTGATGGTCTACGTTTTGTTCAGACACCGAACACTCCTTCTAAGATATTTCTGGCAGCGTGAATCATTCACCGGAAAATAATTTTTTGAGAAAAGTACTGCTGTGGATTATACAGATTCTTGGCGAAATGAGGTTAATTCCGCCGTGCATTGAAAAGCGCACAGGGTTTCGCACTAAATCCGGCTTTATGATATAATTCGCGGTCTTTGTCATCGTGTATGCGCTTTGATCTATTCGATGAATATACCCAAGGGTGTCTGTTAGGGTAGCGGCAGCAGATGAATCATCAGAAGTCAGTAGAGGGATAGCAGCTCCATGAGCGACCTTGCCAGAGAGATTACGCCGGTCAACATCGAAGAAGAGTTGAAAAACTCGTATCTGGATTACGCCATGTCCGTTATCGTCGGGCGTGCGCTGCCGGATGTTCGTGATGGACTGAAGCCAGTTCACCGTCGCGTTCTGTTCGCGATGAATGTATTGGGCAATGACTGGAATAAAGCATATAAAAAATCGGCCCGTATCGTCGGGGACGTTATCGGTAAATACCATCCACATGGTGATAGCGCGGTATACGATACTATCGTTCGTATGGCTCAGCCGTTCTCGCTGCGTTACATGTTGGTTGATGGACAGGGTAACTTCGGTTCTGTTGATGGCGACTCCGCCGCAGCAATGCGTTATACCGAAATCCGCATGTCCAAAATTGCTCACGAACTGTTAGCGGATCTGGAAAAAGAGACCGTTGATTTCGTGCCTAACTATGACGGCACCGAGCAAATTCCAGCGGTGCTGCCAACCAAAGTTCCAAACCTGCTGGTGAACGGTTCTTCCGGTATCGCCGTAGGTATGGCAACCAATATTCCTCCACACAACCTGAATGAAGTGATCAATGGCTGCTTGGCCTATATTGATGACGAAAACATTACGGTTGAAGGCCTGATGCAGCATATCCCTGGCCCGGATTTCCCAACAGCCGCGATCATCAACGGTCGCCGTGGTATTGAGGAAGCGTATCGTACCGGGCGCGGCAAGGTGTATATCCGTGCCAAAGCCGAAGTTGAAGCGGACGAAAAAACCGGCCGTGAAACCATCATCGTGCATGAAATTCCTTATCAGGTGAACAAAGCTCGCCTGATTGAGAAAATTGCCGAGCTGGTGAAAGAAAAACGTCTGGAAGGCATCAGCGCCCTGCGCGATGAGTCTGATAAAGACGGTATGCGTATTGTTATTGAAATCAAACGTGACGCCGTGGGCGAAGTGGTTCTGAACCACCTGTACTCACTGACGCAAATGCAGGTGACGTTTGGTATCAACATGGTGGCGTTGCATCAGGGACAGCCTAAACTGCTGACGCTGAAAGATTGCCTACAGGCATTCGTGCGTCACCGCCGCGAAGTTGTGACTCGTCGTACCATCTTTGAACTGCGTAAAGCGCGCGATCGTGCGCACATCTTGGAAGGTTTGGCGATTGCGCTGTCGAATATCGACCCAATCATCGAGCTTATCCGTCATGCGCCAAACCCTGCAGAAGCGAAAGCGCTGCTGGTTGCACGTGGCTGGGCGCTGGGTACCGTTGCAGCCATGCTGGAACGTGCCGGTGATAACGCTGCGCGCCCTGAATGGTTAGAGCCAGAGTTCGGTATTCGTGAAGGTCATTATTATCTGACTGAACAGCAGGCTCAGGCGATCTTGGATCTGCGTTTGCAGAAACTGACCGGCCTTGAGCATGAGAAGCTGCTCGACGAATACAAAGATCTGCTAGAACAGATCGCTGCGCTGATCTTCATTCTGGAAAGCCCAGATCGCTTGATGGAAGTGATTCGCGAAGAATTGATTGCGGTTCGTGATCAGTTTGGCGATGCGCGTCGTACCGAAATTACTGAAAACACTGCTGATATCAACATCGAAGATTTGATCTCGCAGGAAGACGTCGTTGTGACCTTGTCGCATCAGGGCTATGTGAAATATCAGCCTCTGACCGACTACGAAGCACAGCGTCGCGGTGGTAAAGGTAAGTCCGCAGCACGTATTAAAGAAGAAGACTTCATTGACCGCCTGCTGGTGGCCAACACGCACGATACCATTCTGTGCTTCTCAAGCCGTGGTCGTTTGTATTGGATGAAGGTCTATCAGTTGCCTGAAGCGAGCCGTGGTGCGCGTGGTCGTCCGATCATCAACCTGCTGCCGCTGGAAGCCAACGAACGTATCACCGCTATTCTTCCGGTGCGCGAATACGAAGAAGGTCGTCACGTCTTTATGGCAACCGCGAGCGGTACCGTGAAGAAGACTGCGCTGACCGATTTCAGCCGTCCTCGCAGCGCGGGCATTATTGCCGTGAATCTGAACGAAGGCGATGAGCTGATTGGCGTTGATCTGACCGATGGCAGCAACGAAGTGATGCTGTTCTCTGCGGCCGGTAAAGTGGTGCGTTTCCCAGAAAGCCAAGTGCGTTCTATGGGCCGTACCGCAACGGGCGTACGCGGTATCAACCTCAACGGTGAAGACCGCGTTGTATCACTGATCATTCCTCGTGGCGAAGGCGATATCCTGACCGTGACCGAAAATGGTTACGGTAAGCGTACCGGCGTAGCAGAGTACCCAACCAAGTCCCGTGCGACTCAGGGGGTTATCTCTATCAAGGTCAGCGAGCGTAATGGTAACGTGGTTGGCGCTGTTCAGGTCGACGAATGCGATCAGATTATGATGATCACCGATGCTGGCACGTTAGTACGTACCCGCGTTTCTGAGGTGAGCGTTGTTGGTCGTAACACCCAAGGTGTTACGCTGATCCGCACCGCAGAAGACGAGCATGTGGTTGGCTTGCAGCGTGTTGCTGAACCCGAAGAGGACGATGAAGTCCTTGATGGTGAAGAGGCCGCAGCGGTTGACGGCGATATCGCTGATGTCGCAGACGATGCTGAAAGCGTTGATGATGCGTCAGAGTCTGATGATGAAGAGGGCGACGAAAACGCCTAATTGCTAGCGTTTCGTTGACTCGATAAAAAGCCAGTGCAGATGTTTGTACTGGCTTTTTTTATCTCTAGTGACTAGTGTGATACATGCATGTAGGCCTTTCGTTTAACAGTCCGTTTTCTGCTATGGTAATCCTTTGAAATATCTAGCCTCTTTCCGAACAACGCTGCGAATTTCACGTTATCTATTCCGATCGTTGGCGCTGATGCTGTGGATCTTGGGCGCTTTGCTGACCACGTTTTATATTCTCAATGAATTTCATGAGAAAGAGTCGGACATCCGCCAAGACTTCAACCTGAATTTTGATCAGGCGCAGGGGATGATCAAGCACTCCTCAAGCATTATGCGCGATATTCGCTATATCGCAGAAAATCGACTGAGCTGGTCTGTGACTGGGCTAGATATGATCAACGGCGTATTTAGTGGAAAGAATACGCTGCCGCCGCTGACGCCCATTTTCCCTGAGTCTGATTGCCAGTTACTTAGCGATAATTACCAGAACTCGTTAGAGTCGCTTAGTAATTTCATCAACTATTGGAAAGAGAATTTCGTTGCGGCGTATGACTTAAACCGAATCTTCTTTATCGGCGGCGACAGTTTGTGCTTGGCTGATTTTGGTATTCGCAATACGCCACTCGACCAAAGCAATGTGTTCCGCAATTTACATCAGCGTATTTTGATGTTCCAAAACAGCAATAATAAAGAGAAAGAACATACGCTGTTCTGGGTGATCCCCGGAACCCAAAATGACGTGGGCGCGCTTTATGTTATTACGCCGGTTTACATCGCCAACAAACTGGAAGCGCTGCTAGGCACCGAGCAAAATATTCGCTTGGAGGATTTCACCAATCCTTCAACGCTGCCGGTAGGCGTCACATTGTTGAATGAAAATAATGACGTATTAATGACCTATACCGAAAATGGCGGGGAACAGCCGGCTCTTTCAGGTATTCCAAACGATGATAACTATTTTGGCTATAACAGCGGCTATGACACCCTGTTGCTGAAAAAGAAACTGAGCCCGTCAGGGTTAAGCATTGTCTATTCATTGCCAACCAGCGTATTGCTCGAGCGGTTTAATCTACTGCTGATTAATGCGGTGATCCTAAACTTAATCAGTGCACTTATTCTCATTGTGCTGACGTGGTTATTTGAGCGCAAAATGTTTTCTCCGGCAGAAAATAATGCGTTTCGTCTGGAAGAACATGAGCAATTTAACCGTAAAATTGTCGCATCTGCGCCAGTTGGCATCTGTATTCTGCGGATTAAAGACGGTAGCAATATTCTGAGCAATGAATTGGCGCATAATTATATTAGCCTGTTCACCTCTGAAGACCGCCATCGGATCACGCGTATTATCTGTGAACAGCCGAGTAGCGTGGTCGACGTTATTACCAGTCAGAACCAAAATCTGCAAATTAGCTTTGTTCACTCCCGCTATCGCAATGAGGATGTGGCGATTTGCGTCATGATTGACGTAAGCGCGCGCGTTAAAATTGAAGAGTCATTACAAGAGTTAGCGAATGCCGCCGAACAGGCCAGCCAGTCGAAATCAATGTTCTTGGCAACGGTAAGCCATGAGCTGAGAACGCCGCTGTATGGCATCATTGGCAATCTCGACCTGCTACAAACTAAGTCGCTGCCGGAGGAGACTCAGCGCCTGCTCGCGGCAATGAGCAACTCTTCTGGTCTGCTGCTTAAAATCATCAGCGATATTCTCGATTTCTCCAAGATAGAATCCGAACAGCTCAAAATAGAGCCGGGGATCTTTGAGCCGCGTAAGGTGATCCCGCATATTATCGGCAACTATTTGCCGCTGGTGGTGCGCAAGCGTTTAGCGATGTACTGCTTTATTGAGCCTGAAGTACCGGATTCCGTGGCTGGCGATATCATGCGTATTCAGCAGGTACTGTCGAATTTATTAAGCAACGCGATCAAATTTACCGATACGGGCTGCATTATTCTTCAGGTGCGGGTACAGGATTTCTATCTCGAATTCCGCGTACGTGATACCGGTCTAGGCATTCCGTTCCGCGATGTGATGAAGCTGTTCGATCCATTCTTCCAAGTAGGAACCGGTGTGCAGCGCCATTTCCAAGGAACAGGTCTGGGTCTGGCCATTTGTGAAAAATTGGTCAGCCTGATGGATGGCGATATTGCCGTGGAATCGGAGCCGGGAATGGGCAGCATATTTACCGTACGTATTCCGATGTATCAGGCCGTGGAATCAGCGCCTGAAATTACAGCATTAGCCCAAAAAGCCGTTTGGCTTGAGATCCACAACGCGCGTCTGGAAGGTTATCTACTGAAACTCCTGACGATGGCGGGTGCAGATGTTCGCCTGTGCAGCGCCAGCGAACGCTGCGACGAGCAGGGGATTTTGATTTCAGATCATGATATTACCCTGAACACGCCGGTTAAGACGCATATACGCCTATCCGCAGAATATATAGGCCACGCTAAGCGTAACGAAGATGGCTCATGGGTGCTCAGCACGGCGGCTCCGCTGGAGTTGCTGAGTATTCTACGTCGCATCTTTGTGCCAGAAGACACGGCATTACTCCCCGATCTTTCTGAAGATAATGTCCCTATTGAAGTCAAAGATTACAGCGATGTGCATATCCTGATCGTCGACGATCATCCGATCAACCGTCGTTTACTGGCCGATCAGCTGATTTCATTGGGATACCAGTCGGTCTCAACGGCGAGCGATGGTTTGGATGCATTAGGCGCACTGGCGAAACAGCCGGCCGATATCGTGCTTACCGACGTTAACATGCCAAACATGGACGGTTACCAGCTCACTGCGCGTCTGCGCCAGCAAGGCCGCACCGCGCCAATTATCGGCGTAACGGCGAATGCGCTGGCGGAAGAGCGGGAACGCTGTATTCAGGTCGGGATGGATAGCTGTTTGTCGAAGCCGGTGACGCTAGAAGAGTTACAAAAATCACTGCATCATTTTGCTGAGGTGGTGAGGAAGGGAAGGCTAAAAAGTGATTAATGGCGAGGTATAAGGTTTCTGTCAGCCTAGGTTTATAGGTGTCGCTGTAATATTTCGTACGCCTAAAGTACCGAAATCTGCATATGCATCGCGCATGCGTCCGAGTCGGGGGGCCTGTCGCTGCCCCCCGACACCCCAGCGTGGCACCGTCCTTCAGCCTGCTTCGCAGGTGCCCGAATGTCGTCATTCCGGCTTTAACGGAACGAACGGCAATCGCCATCCTGGCTCCTCCGTTCTTTCGCCGACGTCCCTGTCGGCGAATCCTAGCCTACATTCCTCTATTCGGCTGAAGAACAACGTGCCGGAGTTTGGGGCGCCCTGGATGGGCGATACCAAACCGTAGCGGAGATTGCATCTCGGATAAAAGAGCGCGGGTTAAGGGTGGACGCTCTGATCCACCCTCATCGGTCGCCTTCACTCAGTTTATAGGCAAATGCCGTTGCTGATTGGCGAACGAAACCTTACACCGTCATGGCATAATGCCATATTGAGACTCGGTCTAAACTTAGTCTTTATCCACCGACATAATATTGACGGAAGAAAGATAGTTCAGCAGCGCAATATCATTATCGACGCCCAGTTTCAGCATGGCTGATTTCTTCTGGCTACTGATAGTTTTAATGCTGCGGTTTAGCTTTTTGGCGATTTCTGTTACCAAGAAACCTTCGGCAAATAAGCGCAATACTTCGCTTTCTTTGGGTGACAAGCGTTTGTCGCCATAGCCACTCGCGCTAATTTTTTCCAGCAGTTTGGACACGCTTTCTGGGGTGAATTTCTTGCCTTTCTGCAATGCAGCCAGAGCTTTTGGTAAATCAGCTGGCGCGCCTTGCTTAAGAACAATCCCTTCAATATCCAATTCCAGAACCGCACTTAAAATTGCAGGGTTATTGTTCATGGTGAGAACAATAATGGACAGGTGCGGATAGTGGCGCTTGATATATTTAATCAAGGTAATGCCATCGCCGTATTTGTCGCCCGGCATGGAAAGATCGGTGATCAGTACATTCGCATCCAGCTTAGATAAGCTATTGATTAATGCCGTTGAGTCTTCAAATTCCCCGACAACGTTAACCCATTCGATTTGTTCAAGTGACTTCCGAATACCGAATAGGACAATTGGATGGTCATCAGCAATAATTACATTTAGGTTATTCATGTTGTTGGCTACCTAGTAGAAGCAGTCGGCTGACAAAAGTATCAATCTGACTGATCAAAATCTTTATATTTGTTACATCGCTTTCTTTAATGGCGAGTTCTAACTGTTCACATAGAGTTTTGCCGGTGGGAATATTAAGCATGGCAAAAACACCTTTAAGTCGGTGCGCAGTCAGAGAAAGCGGGGATAAATCACTCTGTTCAGCTTCAGTATACAGTTTCTGTACATCTTCCGGTACTGTTTCCACAAACAGAGAAAAGTAATCCTTTGATTTAAAAGGAGAGCTATCAGATGAAGGATCTGCATTTTCAGCATATTCCGCATCGATTGGCGATTCTGTGACCGCAATCTGTTGCTCAATCAACAGCAAAATGGCGTCAATGAGCGGCTCGGTGAGGTTAAAGTTAGCCTTAATGCGATGCGGCGCGTACTCTTCAAAGCCGTCAATATCGGAGACTAACAGCAGGGTGTAATCTTCCGCACTTTCAGGCGCATCGGTGAGCGTAATATCATATTCTTCGTTGGCATCGCGGCCGTCGGCAATGATGGATGCGGCCCCAAAAGCAGCCAGTTTATGCGTGATCAGGCTACGAATTTCATCGGAGGTGATTTGCAGATAGGCGGTGATCCCATCGAGCAGCTTTTCCGACTCTTCTTCTGGATGCTCAACGGGATGCATGATGCAGCTAAAGCTGTAACGCGTTCCGATATCGTCTTTGCTTTGGATATCCAATCTGCCGCTCATGCGTTTACACAGCTGGGCGCAAAGATAGTAGGTCATTCCTGACCCTCTAGCGAAGCGATCGCTTTGCGGCTCACCGAGGTTTGGATAGCGTAATCCATTGATCTCTTTATTGGATACGCCGGTGCCGGTATCGCTGAGCTCAAAGCAAATATGGTCAGGAGACTCCGGTTTCTGCGTCACCTTCAGGGTGATTTTTCCATACACCGTGGTAATGATGGAATAGTGCAGCAGCATGGAAAGCACTTGTTCCAGCGAACGAATATCACCGATAAACTCTTTATCTGGATCAATATCCGTGTGGTTGATTAGCGTTAGCCCCTTGCGACGCAGCTCGGGTAAACTACGCTTTAGCAACTCATCGATGCGTTTGTTGAGGTTGAATGTTTCGGTCATCGGACGCCAGTCCCGATTCTCAATTTCGGTCAGCAGCGTAATTTCATCAATCAGAGCCTGCGCATGGCGTGTTTCGCCCCACAGTAAATCCAACAGGCGTGGATCATTTTTATTATTTTGAATATCAGCAACTAATTGCTGAATATTACTCATCGGCGCATTAAGCTCGCGGCTTAAATTAGTGGTCATGATTTTACGGGCGGTCAGATTTTTCTCATATTCGCTCTGCGCCTGTTTTAGTTTTTTGCTGACCATCATTTCTTTATCCAGATCGCGCATTAAGAACAGGGCAGATTTAATATTCTGCTGGCTGCGCACCATCTGGATTTCATACATTTCATTGTTGACCGTTGCCTGAATTCTGCCCTGATGTTCTTGAGCCATGCTGGCAATTTTGCTCAGGCTAAGGTGAGGCAACAGGTGATCGGCAATTTTGTTGCTGGCAACCACGGTATCGGTGTCAAAACGATAAATCAGCAGGCCAATCGGCAGATGGGTAATAATTTCCTGATTCATTTCCTGCTGGGCGCTAAGCTGGGCAGCCATGCGTTTTCCCGGACGAATATATTGGTGGCGCACGAAATAAAAGCCGGTGAATGACAGCACCAACACCAATAAATTAATCAGCACTAGCCAGAAATTATTCCTCAGCATATCCACGGTGAGCGTTGTCATCGGAATATTGAAATCGATCTTCAGCGGTGTGTTATACAGCGGGGCGCTGATCGTTAACCACGGCCATCTTAGCGTCGAGAAAGCCTCTGGCAGTTCTTCACGCGACATTAATTCTGACGGTGATTCAGGATTTTCCGTGATCAGGAATCGTTGAACCGGCAAATCACGCGGTAAAATATCGCCAATAGGTAGATCGAAAGCGACGACGGTAGCTAAATGCCCGGGGTTATTAAAGGTGGTGCGCAACGTGAAATAGTAGGAGTTTAGGAAACGG
The DNA here is from genome assembly GCF_964063325.1 of Hafnia alvei. Classification (NCBI taxonomy): domain Bacteria; kingdom Pseudomonadati; phylum Pseudomonadota; class Gammaproteobacteria; order Enterobacterales; family Hafniaceae; genus Hafnia; species Hafnia alvei. The sequence continues at coordinate 3,006,866 of NZ_OZ061315.1, read as the reverse complement.
AATTTACGCAATCCCGAGAAACCTTCGCGTTCGTCTAAGGAGTTAGACTGTTGCAGCATTTCGGTTTTCCGAGACTCGACCACGTTACCCAAATATCCCTCTTTATAACGTGCAGACAGATCTTTCATCGGCATCGTCGAGACCAAGATCAGGCTGTTATCCTGCCCGTTCAGGTAATACATGGAATAGGTGTCAGTTTCCGCGCCCCACAAAATATCGAGATAGTTTGACATGCGCAGCGCTAAATCGCTGGTGCTAGCGTCATGCTGACCAAAAATCAAGGCGTCGGTTTTATGGCGGCTCTTTTCCAATAGATAAATATCAGGGCGTAACCGAATCTCATTGACCGGAGAGGGCAGTTGCACAGAATTAGAAGCCGAAAGGTTGTCATACACCTGATAGGTCACAAAACGGTAGGTCTCGATACGCTTTTGCAACTGATCGGCAACCGTCGCCAACATGGTTTGCTTGCTGTTGATATAGGCATTCACATAGTTATAGCCATACAGCAAATTAGCCAGCACCAGCAGGAAAATAAACAGCATATAGCTGCGCGTGATCCCAGAGAGAGAGGCATCGGCACTATTGGATGATTCCTTCGGACTTAACATGATGCTGATCTAACCCTATCTAAGATGATGACATTGCGTCTGCGGCAAAGACTATGCCGCAGTATAGCAAGAGTCCTTATCCCCTTCATACTTGAAGCTGCTTATGCGTTGTCTAAGTGTTCGCTATGCAATCTTACGTCTAAACATTGCGTAGGCGGCGCTGCCGGTGGTTAAGGTAATCACCAGAAGTGGCCACAGGCTATGCCAGATAATATCGAAGCTCACGTCCTTCAAATAAAGCTCTTTGGTGATATCGGTGAAGTGCCGAACTGGATTTATCCATGTGAGATTTTGCAGCCAAACCGGCATATTTTCTACCGGCGATACATAACCGGACAGCAAAATCGCGGGCATCATAAACACAAACACGCCAATGAATGCCTGCTGTTGCGTTGAGCACAGCGAAGAGATCAGCAGACCAAACCCCACTAACGAAAGCCCGTAGACCAGCATAGTGAAGTAAAACAGCAAAAGAGATCCGGCAAACGGAATTTGGTAGGCAAAAATCCCGATCAGCAACACCACTGAGGCCTGAAACGTGGCGACAATCAGGGCGGGAATCGCCTTCCCAACGAATATTTGCCAAGTATTCAGCGGTGAAACCAACAGCTGCTCCAGCGTTCCCTGCTCGCGCTCGCGTGCCACCGACAGCGACGTCACGATTAACACGCCGATGGTGGTGATCATGGCAATCAGCGACGGCACCACAAACCATTTGTAATCAAGATTTGGGTTGTACCAGTTGCGTATGACGAGCTCGGAGTTTCTCTGGGCCAGATCGTGAGTGGATACAGGCTGTCCGCTGACAAGTTCTTGTTGATAATCACGGACGATCTGCTGCACATAGTTTGCCGCGATTTGTGCACTGTTGGAGCTACGGCCATCCAAGATTATCTGTAACGGTGCCTGATGGCCTGACAAAATATCGCGCGAAAAATTGGCGGGGAAGCGGATCAGCAGCAGCGCTTTACGGTTATCAATGGTTGGAGCGATCTCCTGTGGGCTGTGCAGGAGCAGCACGTTGCTAAAGGCTTCGGCTTTGGCAAAACGCTGGGTGAGTTCTACCGACGACTGGCCGGTATCCTCGCTATAGATCGCGATGCTGGCGTTGGTGACATCCAACGTTGCGGCAAAAGGAAACAGCACCACCTGCAAAATGACCGGCATGATCAAAATGGCGCGTGTTTGTGGATCGCGCAGCAGCGATTGAAGTTCTTTAATGATTAATGTCCACAGCCTATAGAACATGAAAAATCCTCAATCCAGTCGGCGCTTGGTTTTCCACGCGGTAAGTCCGATAAAGACTACGGCAGAAATAATTAAAAACAGCAGGTTAACCATCAGCACGCTGCCGATATTACCGGCCAAAAATAGGGTTTGTAAGGTGCTGACAAAGTAGCGGGCGGGGATCACATAGGTCACGGCCTGAACAATGGCGGGCATACTGTCAATTTCAAAAATGAAGCCAGAAAGCATAACGGCAGGCAGAAACCCCGCGTTGAGTGCCACCATTGCGGCATTGAACTGATTACGAGTAATCGTTGAAATAAGCAGCCCCATCCCGAGTGTGCTGGCAAGAAACAGCGTGGTCATCACGAATAAAATCAGCAGCGATCCTCGGTAAGGAACCCCCATCACAAAGACGGCAACCGCCATGCACAGCGTCATGGCCAGCAGGCCCAGTACATAATAAGGCAGCAGTTTTGACAGCAGTAATTCGGTACGTGTTACCTGCGTAGACAGCAGTGCTTCCATGGTGCCGCGTTCCCACTCGCGGGCAATGACCAGCGATGTCAGGATGGCGCCGATAACCGTCATAATAATGGTTATCGCTCCAGGAATAATAAAGTGCTGGCTGATAGCGGCAGGGTTAAACCAATAGCGTAGCTGAACGTCGATAAGCGGCTTGAATTCTCCACCGTTATCAACGGCGCGCTGCTGCAACCATATCTGCCAAATGCCTTCCGCGTAGCCTTGCACAAAGTTTGCCGTATTTGGCTCACTGCCGTCGGTAATCACCTGAATAGGGGATTTTCCCTGCGGACGCGCCAGTTGTTCAGAGAAATCAACGGGGATGACGATTAGCCCACGAATTTTACCCGCCTGCATTTGCTTAATCAGCGCCTGTCGATTGTCGCTGACCGTGGCTGCGATAAAAGGTGAGCCAAGAAATGTATTGGTCAGATCGCGGGCGTCTTCTGACTGCTGCTCCATCAAAATACCCACGTGCAGTTTGCTGGAGTCGAGGTTGATGCCATAGCCAAAAATAAACAGCAATAGCAATGGGATCACCACCGCAATCAGCGCGCTGCTGGGATCGCGCAGGATCTGAGCCGTTTCTTTGCGGCACAGCGCGCGCAATCGCCGCCATGAAAAGTGAATACTGTTGACGCTTTCACTCATGCCGTCTGCTCCTTGTCGTAGCCCTGAACCAGTTCAATGAAAGCCTGTTCCATGGTTGGATTGGGATTGTCATCGCTGGCGACGCTGTGTTTGAGCTGATCGGGAGAACCGGCAGCAATGATTTTGCCGCGATAGACTAACCCGATGCGATCGCAGTATTCCGCTTCATCCATAAAGTGCGTCGTCACCATCACAGTCACGCCTTTATCAACCATACCGTTGATGTGCAGCCAAAACTCTCGGCGGGTGAGAGGATCGACGCCCGAGGTGGGCTCATCCAAAAACAGAATGTCGGGCTCATGCATCAGCGAACAGGCCAGCGCCAGCCGCTGCTTAAAACCGAGTGGCAGAGAGTCCGGGGTCTGATTCAAAATGGGAGTGAAGTTAAACGCGTTGACCATGCCAGCAATTTTTTCCTTTTGCTGTTTCCCCTTCAGCCCGTAAACGCCGGAGAAAAACTTCAGGTTCTGCGCCACCGTAAGGTTGCCATACAGCGAGAATTTTTGCGCCATATAGCCCAGATGCTGGCGCGCCCGGCCTGAATCTGTTTTCAGATCCATACCCAACACCAGCGCTTTACCGCTGGTGGGTTTGAGAAGGGCGCACATCATTTTAAAGGTGGTGGATTTACCCGCGCCGTTTGGCCCCAGTAAACCAAAAATTTCGCCGCGTTTAACTTGAAAATCAACGTGATCGGTGGCGGCGAAATCACCAAATTTTTTGGTGAGCTGCTGGGCTTCAATCACGGTTTCGCTGGGATCAACTTTCACCTGCGGCATTATTTTTGCCAGTTCAGATTCATGATCCGGCCCGCCGCCTAACAGATCGATAAAGGCATCTTCAAAGCGCGGTTCAGCTTCCAGCAGTTCGGCGTCAGGCTGGTCTAAGTCATTTAATAATGCGTGGTGATCGACGTTATCCTTCAGGATAAGACGCAGATATTTGCCTTGGATCACGCCGTCGCTGACCGAGGGCAAGCAGATGGCGCGCTGAAGTAATTTTCGATGTGAGATATTTTTAGCCCGCAGCAAAATGGTGCGCCCGGCCATACGTTGGGTAAGCTGCTGCGGCGCGCCGCTGTAGAGCAGCTGGCCTTCGTTCATCAGCAGAACCTCACGGCACTGTTCGGCCTCATCGAGATAGGAAGTGCTCCAGAGGATCAGCATCCCTTCATCGGCCAGCTCGTGCACCATGCGCCAAAGCTCTCGACGAGAAATAGGGTCGACGCCGACGCCCGGCTCATCAAGCAATAAAACCTTAGGCTCGCCGACCAGCGTACAGGCTAATCCTAGCTTTTGCTTCATGCCGCCTGACAGCTTACCCGCCAAGCGCTCGGTAAAACGGGTTAAATCAGTAAATTTAAGCAGGCGCTCGAAGGTTTTTCGCCGCTCCTCACCGATGACGCCGCGTAAATCTGCATACAGAGTCAGGTTTTCGATAACGGTGAGGTCTTCATACAGGCCAAATTTCTGCGGCATATAGCCCAAAATGGCGTGTAATTCGCTGTCCTGCGTGAGCGGGTCTAAACCCACGACGCTCACTGTGCCGGCGCTGGGTTTTAGCAGACCGGCCAGCATGCGGATCAGCGTGGTTTTACCTGCGCCGTCGGGGCCAACCAGCCCCATTACTGCGCCGCTGGCAATGCGCGTGGAAAGACTCGCGACCGCCGGTTGATCCATGCCCGCAAAACGTTTTTCTACGCCGTCGAGCACGATTTCATGTTGCGCACTCATCATCACATCCCTTAGCGTTTTGTTCCGTTATCGTTAAAACGTAAGGTCACTGGCATGCCCTGACGCAAGCTGTCATCGGCGTCGGTGACAATGACGCGCAGACGATAGACCAGCGCGGTACGTAATTCCGGCGTTTCGACGCTTTTCGGTGTGAATTCTGCGGTTGGCGAAACAAAGCCGATTTTGCCGTGGTAAGGCTTATCTGGGCGGCCATCGGTGTAGATTTCAATCTCGGTTCCCGGCATCGCACGGTTCAGATTTTCTTCGCTCACATAGGCGCGGATCCATACTGGACGGGTGAGTGAAACGCTAAATACGGTGCTGCCAGAGGCCAGCATGGTGCCGGGTTCAACGGCGCGAGTGAGAACGGTGCCGGTGGAAGGTGCAAAGAGTTGGGTGTCTTTTAGGTTCAGTTCGGCCTGATCGGCTGCCGCCTGTGCCTGGGCTAAAGCGGCCTGCGCCTGTTCGATTTCCTGTGGGCGATTGCCGGTTTCGTACTGCGAGAGTTTATCTTTGGCGGCCTGCAAATTGGCTAAGGCCTGATTACGTGCGGTTTTAGCATCTTCTAAATCATTGGCAGACGTGGCTTTACTGGCCCATAGGCCTTGCTGACGCTTTAAGTAGCTGTCGGCATAGCTGAACGCCGCCTGTTGTTGCGCCACGGCAGCGCGTGCTTGGGCAATTTCTTCTGAACGATATCCTGCTAGCAACAAATCCAGCTGAGCCTGAGCGGCGGCCACATTGGCCTTGGCTTCATTAAGCGAGTTAATGAACGGGGCGTCATCGAGCTTTCCTAATAGCGCGCCAGGGGCGACGGCGTCGCCTTCATCTACGGCCAGTGAAGCTAAGCGACCACTTACCCGAAAACCAAGGTTAACGGTACGAATATCAACGTTGCCGTACAGCGTTAACCCCCGTTCTTCTTGGCTGCGGTAGTAATAAATGCTGCCAATCGCCAACGCGATAATCACTAAAACAGCAACGATTCCAACGAGTTTTTTGTTATTCATCACTCATCCCATCCGTAGTCGATTGCGCCGTTGACGAATAAGTCATACGCAATCCGTTCAGAAGTAAATCAATATGTTGTTGTAAAACTTGGTTAATCAGGTCGGCCTGTTCGGGGCCGATTGACTCCCATCCAGCCTGAATGCGGATCGTTTCACGTGCCATACGAAAAGCCAGCACTTCGCCTAACAGGGCGTGGGTATGCAGCGTTGTCACTGCGCTATCCGCAGGGAGTCCACTGTAACCCGCGACCAACTGTGTCATGAGACGATGCAGTGGCGCGATGCACTGTTGGTGAATCAGCGGATAGGCGGCCGTGGGCGCCAGCTGTTCACGTGACATAATTTGGCTGAGGTGCAGCGTTTCTGGCTGTGTCATCAGGTGGCAGAAGATAGCAAGCCCTCGATGAATGAAAGCTAAATACGCATCAGGTTTGGGGTCTTTCTGCAAAAGAAATAATGAACACTCTTGCTGTAGGGGGGCAAAAGCCTGACGGATAAAGTCGCTGATCCAACGAGCGACGGCGAGATAAAGCCCCTCTTTGGACTGAAAATAGTAGGTAATCGCGGCAATGTTTTGCCCCGCTTTTAAAGCGATATCGCGCGTCGTTGCGCCTTCCAAGCCCCGTTCACCAAACAAGGCAACGGCGGAGTCTATCAGTGCTTGCTTTGCCTGTTCGCCGCGAGAAGTCATCGGCGAATCTGATGGCTTTGTCGATGGTTTCATTTCAAGCTATAAAGTTAATCATATGATTGATTAACTTTAGGCGTTAAAGATATGGCTGTAAAGACCGATAACAAATAATTAGAAATTATGATTAGTGCGGCTAATGATGGATTTTATGAATGAATAAAATTACTAATCATTAACATTAAACATTTTATTTTTCGTCATGAAAATTTACTTTTAACGTCATGTATTTACTGGTAATAATTTTTTTCATAAAAAATCCGCTCAATGGGATATCGCTGGATTGTGTCTAAAGTGTGAGATGCAGTTAAATTTATGTAAATATCCAATTGCCTTAATATCAATCGTTGTTTATATATTTCTAAGTAAGAATTTATAATTTAGAAAGTATCTACACGTTTCGATTCTCTGTTTTTAAGTTTTTTAACCAGGTCAATGATTTCACAGCACGGCTTATCAGCTGGGCTGCGGCTAAGTTTGCGCTGCGTTCAGGCGCGCTTTATACACAGCAAAGTGATTGAAAGGAGTGGTTATGGCACAGTCAAATTTATCTTCTGGCGTATCTGCTGGTTCAGGAAGCGTTGATATTGTTACTCGTTCCAATGGGAAACAAATTGCTCAGTATGCTCAAGGAAATCGAGTAGTGACGTTGACAGAGTCTAGCGTGGTGAAAATCCACGGTGACTCTTCCTTAGTGGCCAGCTATGAGCGGCAGGGCAATGATTTGATTGTCCACATGAAAGATGGATCGACCGTGCGCTATCAACGCTTTTTCTTTCTCGATGAGCACGGTGAGCACAGCGAACTCGTTTTCGACGATGGCAAAACGACACACCATGCCATTTTCCCATTTGCAGACATGGCAGGTTCTTCTACCGCGCAAACAGTGATCCCGACTTATGAGACGCTGGGTGACGGGATCACGACGTTAGTTGGGCATGATGGTATCTCTGCTGGCGTGATTGGCGGAGTTCTCGGGGCATTAGCTATCGGCGGCGGTATTGCACTGGCCGCAGGTGGGGGAGGCGGAGGGCATGGAGACAGCAGCTCAGGAAATGGAAATGGTGGAAATGGCAATGGAAATGGCAATGGCAATGGCAATGGCAACGGCGGCAATGGTAATGGCAATGGAGGAACAACCAATCCAACCTTAAAAGTGAACGCCTTTGCGGGCGATAACGTGCTTAACCACAACGAAAGCTTAGCCAATCAAGTGCTAAGCGGCAGCACCACGGCCTCGAATGCGGGGCGCACGGTGACGATCACCCTTGGCGGGAAAACTTACATTGGCATTGTGGGCAAAGATGGGAGTTGGAGTATCAATATTCCAACCGCCGATTTGCAGGCTCTGCCGCAGGGTAGCCTGAATATTAGCGCCACCTTGACCAACAGTGCAGGCCACAGCACCACGACCAAGCTGGTGGTTAACGTCAAAACGGCGCTGCCTGATCTCACCCTCAATGCGTTTGCGGGCGATAATATCCTGAACCAGCAGGAGAGCACGGTCACTCAGAGCCTGAGTGGGAAAACCAGCGCGTCTAACGCCGGCCAAAAAGTCACGCTCACCCTAAACGGGAAAACCTATTCCGCCGTGGTTGGGGCAGACGGCACGTGGAGTATTGGTGTCAGCAGCGGTGATCTACAGCACCTGTCGCAGGGCAAGAATACGTTATCGGTCTCCATCACCGATAAATACGGCAACACCAACACCAAGACCGAGCAGTTCAATGTCGACACCACATTGACGGGAAATCCAACCCTAAAAGTGAACGCTTTTGCGGGCGATAACATTCTTAACCACAACGAAAGCTTAGCCAGCCAAGTGTTAAGCGGCAGCACCACGGCCTCGAATGCGGGGCGCACGGTGACGATCACCCTTGGTGGTAAAACCTACACTGGGATCGTGGGCAAAGATGGGAATTGGAGTATCAATATTCCAACCGCCGATTTGCAGGCGTTGCCACAGGGCAGCCTGAATATCAGCGCCAGCTTGACCAACAGCGCAGGCCACAGCACCACCACACAGCTGGTGGTCAACGTCAAAACGGCACTGCCGGATTTAACGCTCAATGCCTTTGCGGGCGACAATGTTCTGAGCAAGTTAGAGAGTACGCTAACTCAGAGCCTGAGCGGGAAAACCAGCGCAGATAATGCCGGCCAAAAAGTTACGCTCACGTTAAACGGGAAAAGCTACACGGCGGTGGTCGGGGCTGATGGTACGTGGAGCATTGGCGTCACCAGCGGGGATCTACAGCATCTGCCGCAGGGTCAGAACAATCTATTGGTTTCTATTACCGATAAATATGGCAACACCAGCACCAAGACTGAACAGTTTGATGTAAAAACCACTACGCCAGCGATCAGCGTTGCACAATTCGCCGGTGATGACACCTTGAGCGGCGCGGAGGCAAAAACTGCCCAAGTACTCAGCGGAAGCACGCTCAACGTTGAAGCCGGGCGCGTGGTCACCATCAAACTCGACAATGGCAAAACCTATCTCGCCACCGTGCAATCTGATGGCTCTTGGAAAGTCACTATTCCTTCTAGCGATTTAAGTTCGCTGTCGGTGGGCAACCATAGTTTTAGCGTTAGCGTTACCGATTTGGCGAATCAAACGGCGAATAGTAGCCATAGCTTTAAAGCCTCGGGTGACAACTCATCCATCGCTATTTCCATTGTTTCTAGCGACGATTACTTAAGCGCCAGCGAGGCACAGCAGCCGCTGGCAATCAACGGTACTACCGTGGGTGTCAGCGCTGGAGCCCATGTCACAGTGCTTCTCAACGGTAAAACCTATGGTGCCACGGTCGGTATCGCTGGAAATTGGACCGTCAGTGTACCGCCAGCCGATCTCGCGCTGCTGGCTGATGGTGCCACCAAGATCACGGCGTCGGTGACGGATTCACTGGGCAAGGTGGTTTCTAGCCAACATACGCTCAACGTGTTGACGCATGAGTTACCTGCGCCAACCATTGATACGCCGTTCACCGACGGTATTTTGAATTTGCAGGAGTCGGGCAAGGTTCAGACTCTGAACGGAACTTCAGGCATCCACGGGGCGCAAACGGTGACGATCACCCTTGGGGGGAAAGTCTATAACGCCGTCGTTGATGCGCAAGGTAATTGGCAAGTATCGGTTCCGGTCAGCGATTTGCACGGTTTCCCGCAGGGCTCGCTGTCGTATCAAGTATCTGCCACCGATGTGGCAGGCAACAATGGCAAGATAAACGGCAGCTTTAGCGTTGATACCATTGCGCCGCAATTGTCGATTGGCGTATTCGCGGGTGATGATGTGCTCAATGCCAGCGAACAAAAAACAGTACAGGCCGTGTCAGGAACAGCCTCTGTTTCTGAACAAGGCAAACTGGTCGATGTGCTGATCAACGGTAAGCATTACAGCGCCACCGTAGGGGCTGATGGCCGCTGGAGCGTTAACGTTCCGGCCAACGATCTCGCGCCGCTGACCAATGGTAATCACACGATTACCGCTACGCTGACCGACAGCGCGGGCAATAGCACCAGCAGCAGCCATAGTTTCGCGGTGAAAAATCTTCTGCCAACGGTAACCGTTTCCACCTTTGCCGGTGACGGCACGCTGGATAACAGCGAGGCCCAAACCGCTCAGGTGCTCAAAGGCACCACCACCAATGCCGAAACCGGCAGCACGATTACGGTAACGCTCAACGGGCAAACCTACACCACGCATGTGCTCTCCAACGGCTCGTGGAGCCTGACGATCCCATCCGCCGATCTGGAAAAATTACCTGAAGGTCTTGCCAATGGTAATGTCAGCGTTACCGACTTGGCGGGACAAACCGTTAACGGCAAATTCAGTTTCAACGTTGATACTGATACTTCGCACGGCAGTATTGCGATTTCGATTATTGCCGGCGATGACTATCTCAACGTTGCCGAAAGCAATGGCTCACTCAATATTACCGGCACCACGACTAACGTGAGTGCTGGCAGCTCCGTTAGCGTCTTGCTAAATGGCAAAACCTATCAGGCGACCGTCGGTGCGGATGGACGTTGGCAGGCTTCGGTCAGCAGCGTTGACCTAAAAGCGCTGCAAGACGGCGTCGCCACCGTAACCGCCACCGTGAAAGACAAAGAAGGTAATTCGGTCAGTGCAACGCACGATCTCAATGTGCTCACGCATACCTTGCCAAACCCAACGATCAATGTGCCGTTTGGTGATGGCGTGCTTAACGCCAGCGAAGCACAGAGCGCACAAACGATTACGGGTAAAACGGGGATCACGGGCGCAGGACAAACCATCACTCTGAATTTAAATGGCCATGACTATACCGGCACCGTTGATGCGAATGGTAACTGGAAAGTGGTGGTTCCTCAGGCCGATTTGCAGGCGCTGCAAAATGGTAATCAGGTCATCAAGGTGACCGCTGGCGATATTGCCGGTAACCAGATTGGAGGCTCGCTCACCGCATCGGTCGATACCGTTGCGCCGGTGATTACCATTAACAATTTTGCTGGCGATAATCGCCTGAACATTCAGGAAGCCACGCAGGCACAAACGCTGTCTGGCACCGCGGTTGGGGCCGAAGCGGGCCAAAAAGTGACCATTGTTCTGAATGGCAAAACCTATACCGCTACGGTAGACGCAAGTGGTAACTGGACAACCTCGATTCCTTCCACTGATTTAAAAGCGCTGAGCAATGGTGATACCACCATCAGCGTGAGCGTGACAGATAAAGCCGGTAACGGAGCGAGCCTACAAGAAACTATTTTGGTTGACTCCGATCCAAAATTTGCGCCGCTGCTCAGCGTTAACGTGTTTGCAGGCAATGACGTGCTGGATGGCACTGAACGACAGAATCTGCAAACGGTCACCGGTAAAGCCATGTACGTGGAAGCGGGTCAGGTGGTGACGGTGACCATTGGCGGTAGCAGCTATACCGGCACGGTCAAGGCTGATGGGAGTTGGTCGGTCAATATTCCGGCGGGTGCATTAAGCGGTTTAAACAACGGTAGCTATACGCTCGATGTTAAAGTCAGCGATGTGAGCGGCAACAGTGCGCAGGCCAGCCATGATTTCACGGTTAATACCACCGCTAGCGCCTTAACCGTATCGCCGCTCACCGGCGACAACCTGGTTAACTCAGCCGAAGTGGCTTCAGGGCTGGTGGTTAACGGAACCTCCGTTAATATTCCGGTTGGTGGGAAAATAGAAGTTACCCTCAACGGGGTCACCTATAACACCACCATTCAGGCCGGTGGCGTGTGGAGCGTAACCGTGCCTGCCGCTGCCGCCAAGGCGATCCCTGATGGTACCGCCACGCTGACGGTCTCTGGATTAGATAACGCCGGGAACCCTGTCACCTCCAGTCAGAACTTTGAAATTATTACCCATACTGCTCCGCATCCAACCCTAAATGCGCCGTTTGGCGATGGTTATTTGAATGCCGCAGAGGCTGGCAGTAACCAACAGCTGAGTGGAACAACGGGCGTAGCGGGCGCAGGCCAGCAGGTAACGGTTAACTTTGGCGGTAAAAACTATACCGCCACGGTTGACGCTCAGGGCAACTGGACGGTGAATATTCCAAGCGGTGATTTCACCAATCTGAAAGATGGCCCACAGACGATTACCGTGACGGCAACCGACGCGGTGGGTAACAGCAATAACATCAGCGGCAGCGCCCAGATCGATAAAACATTGCCGGTGCTGACTATTGATCCGATCACCGGCGACAACGTAATTAACGCCGCAGAATCGCACAGCCCGATTGTGATTTCAGGCACCGCGCCGGTTGGCGACAGCGGCCAGACCGTGGTTGTCAAAGTGGTAGTCAACGGCGCGACCTACACCGCCAATGTTAATCCAGACGGTACTTGGAGCCTCACGCTCCCTGCCGGGGCGCTTAACGGCGTGAGCGATGGCAATATCTTGTTCAACGCCTCACTCACCGATGCCGCAGGCAATACCGGCAGCATCAACCAAGTGGTTAAATTGGATGCCTCGGCGGCGAACCAGCCCACCATTCACATTGGCACTGTTTCTGGCGATGACTATATCAACGCCACCGAGATTAACGCTCCGCTGACGATTTCGGGTACGTCAACCAACGTTGAAGCGAACCAAATCGTCACGATTACGCTCAACGGAAAAACCTACACTACCACGGTGAATGCGGACGGTAGCTGGAGCTATAACGTCCCTATCGCTGATGTTAAACAGCTGCCTGACGGCATTGATGGCATCAACGTATCGGTGAGCGATACCAGCGGTAACCCCGCAACGGATTCTCACAATGTGACCGTTATTGCGCAACCTGCTGATTTGCCGACGATTCACGTGAATACCGTAGCCGGTGATAACGTGATTAACGCCAAAGAAGCGCAAAGCGACCTGCAAATTACCGGTACCACAACGCATGTCACTAATGGACAAACGGTCACCGTTACCTTGGGTGGCAAAACCTATACCGGCAGCGTAGACGCCAACGGGCTGTGGAGCGTCACGGTTCCTGCTGCTGACGTACAAAAACTGGATCAGGGATCGCAAAACATCGTTGCCAATGTGAACGACGTGGCGAAAAACCCAGCCAGCGATACCCACGCTGTACAGGTAGACACCCAGGCACCATTACTGAGCATCGATCTGTTCGTCACGGATAACGTGCTGAACTACGCTGAAGCGTTGGTTTCGCAGATATTAAGTGGCAAAACCGACGCGGGCCAAACGGTCAGCGTCACTATTAACAATAAAACGGTGCAGGTAACCGCTGACGGTAACGGCATCTGGAAACTGACGGTTTCAGCCGGCGATCTCCAGGCGCTACCGGATGGCACCAATACCATCACGGTGACGGCAACCGATAGCGCAGGCAACACCACCAGCAAAGATCTGTCTTTGAACGTTGGCACACATCTACTGCCGACCCTCACGCTAGATACGCCGTTTGTTGATGGCATTCTGAGCATTGCGGAATCGGCGGCGGGCGGCGTGCTAACCGGCACCTCGACGCACTTGCTGCAAGGTACGCAGATCACTATCACTATCGGCAGTGGTGTTAACAGCGTGCAGATTATCGGCAGCGTGGGACTCAACGGTATCTGGTCGATTCCGGTCTCTGGTCACCTGCTCGATACCTTGCTGGATGGTAAAGCGGCGATCAACGTCACGGCCACCGATATCTACGGCAACGTTGGCAGCGCGACGGGGCAGTTGGATGTCTTAACGCACCTTGAACCGACGGCGACGCTGACGCTGCCGCTGTTTGGTGACAATGTGCTGAACAATGCTGAAGCGCTGCTGGGGCAAACGCTGACCGGTAATTCAGGTCTGCTGGGTGCCGGGCAAACGGTGTACATCACGTTGGATGGCAACAAATACGTGGGCGCCGTGGACGCGAACGGTAATTGGACGGTGCAGCTGCCGTCTAACGTGCTCGGTGCGCTGAGCGATACCTCTCATACCCTGAGCGTGACGCTAACGGATCGCGCAGGAAATACTGAAACCAGCAGCTCCGCAAACTTTACCGCTAAAGTGACGCTGCCGATCCCAACCTTAGATACGCCGTTCGGCGACGGCATTTTGAACTTTGTGGATTCACAAACGGCGACCTCCCTGCATGGTTTGTCAGGATTAACCACCAACGTGGGCGTGAGCGTTATCGTGAACATCAACGGTACGCCGGTAAACGCTATTGTGAATCCTAACGGCAGTTGGACGCTGCCGCTAGACGTTGGCACCCTACAGGGGCTGCCAGATGGTACTTGGTCACTGTCGGTGACCGTGAAAGACGCGGCGGGTAACGTGGTGACCTCACCGACGCAAACCGCCGAGGTTCTGACTCACGTGGTGCCGCTGCCAACCATTAACCTGCCGTTTGGTGATGGCCTGCTGAGTATTGCCGAAGCGGGTACGTCGCAAACTCTGACGGGGAGCACGGGTATTACCGGCGCCGGGCAGATTGTTAAAGTCACCGTGGGTGGGCAAATTCTGGATGCTCTGGTGACGGATGATGGCAAGTGGACGCTGTCGGTGCCATCAAACGTGTTAGTTACCGTAGGCAATGGTTCTAAGCTGATTCACGTTGAGGTGACCGATCATGCAGGCAACGTTGGCTCGATAGATGGCAGCTACATCGCCAGCTTAACGCCTCCTAACCCAACTATTGGCACGTTGTTTAACGATGGTCTTCTGAATATCGGTGAGGCTAATGACACGCTGACTCTGAAGGGAACAACGGGTTCTAGTGGCCTAAACCAACAGGTTAAGTTGAGCATTGATATCGGCGGCACCATCTATACCGGCGTGGTCGATGCTAGCGGTAACTGGACGATTACGTTGCCGCCGAAAGCCCTATTGGGTATCGGCAACGGTGACCACCAAATTACGCTGACCGCGCAAGACGCAGCGGGTAACTCAACCACCATCACGCCAGCGCCGACGTTTACCGCTTATCTGACGCCGCCAAGCGTAACGTTGGATACGCCGTTTGGCGACGGTGCACTGAGCATCAGCGAGAGCGGAATTACGCAAACGCTGCATGGCTCGTTAACGTTGAATAATTCAACGGTTGCCGGTTCGGTTGTCACCGTCACCATCAACAACCACGACTTTACCGCCACGATAAATCCGGGCGGTACGTCATGGACCCTAGATTTACAGCCGGGGGATATGACGGCGATAAATCTGGGCAGCGGCCTGCAAGATATTAAGGTGACCGTAACCGACGTAGGGTTAAACACTAACTCCTCGACCGGGCAGGCGCTGATTGCGCTGACGCCGCCGACGATTACGGTGAATACTAACTTTATTACCGACGGCGTGATCGACTATGCCGACCTGCATGCTTCGCAGACTATTTCCGGCGGTTCAACCGGGCTATCAGTAGGGCAGTCCATCACGGTCAACATTGGTGGAAAACCATTTACGACTACGGTAAACGGCGACGGCTCATGGAGCTATACGCTGAAAATTACTGATTTGGTGGATATCCCGAACGGTTCTCTGGTCGTTACGGCCACCGATGCGGCGGGTAACCCAGCGGAATCACTGCCAACCATCTACGTCGTCAACCCTCTGGCAGCGGTGCCGGTGCTGACGATTGACCCAATTAGCGTGGACAATCTGCTAGGAAGCAGCGACCTCGCCTCAGGCACGGTGACTGTCAGCGGTCACTCTTCGGGTCTAAGCCCTCTGAGTACGCTTCAGGTGACAATCAGTGGCACACCTCCTTTCAGCATCCCGGTAGTTATCGGTGTCGATGGGTCGTGGCAGATAACGGCTCCCGGCTCTGTGTTCTCTGAGGGAGACCACACCATTACGGCGAACGTAACATTGGGGTTACCGCTACTGACGGCAAATCTGGATGTCACGGTCGATCTCACCGCGCCAACGCTGACTATTGATGCTTTTGCGGGCAATAATATTCTGAACGCCTCTGAGGCGGCGGTGCCGCAAACGCTCAGCGGTACGGCGAGCGTGACGGAAATTGGCCAGAACGTACAGATAACGCTCAACAACAAAACCTACAGCGCCGCCGTTGTTACCGATGGTGCAGGCGGTGCCAAATGGTCAGTGATTATTCCAGTTACTGATATGGCCGCGCTTGGGCAGAGCAGCCCAATAATTGTCGCGACGCTGGCGGATAAAGCAGGCAACAGCGTTGAGGTTGACCGTCCAATTCTGGTTGATACCACGATCCCGTTAGTCAGCATTAACCCGCTCAGCATTGGCGGCGTAATTAACAGTTTGCTCAACACTGTCAATATCGGCGCGGGGATCTTGCTGAATGGTTCGGCGGAGCCGAACAGCAGCGTCACGATTAAAGTGGGCACGCTGGCTGGCGTGACCGTACTGACCGACAACGACGGTAAATGGTCGTTAAACGTTGCTAAGGTAGATCTGCAAGGCCTCACCGATGGGCCGCAGGTGATTACCGTTACCAGCACCGACAGCGCGGGCAACGTGAGCGTTCCAGTCAACGTGGGCTTGAACGTGGCGTTAAATCCGGGCCTTGGCGATACGCTCAATACGCTGATTGGTGGCGATGGCGTGCTGAACCTGGCGGAGTCGCTGCTGACGCAAACCCTGACGGGGACCGTGAGCGGCAACTATACCGGTGCAACCGTGTCGGCCACGATCCTCGGGCAGACATACACGGTTAGCGTGGGCAACAACGGTAAATGGAGTATCAATATCGACCCAAGCCGTTGGCTACTCGCGACCGGCAAAACCTTGGACTTCGATCTGGTGCTGACTGATGCCAACGGCAATATTGTGCATACGCCGGTGCATGTGGACTTGGCGCTGACCGATCTACCGCTGATTCAAAACGTGGTTGCGATAGGTGATGGCTTCCTGAACCAATTGGAAAGTACCGCAAACAATGTGGTTACAGGGACAATTGGCAATATGGTCACCGGTACCACGGTTGCCGTACAGCTGGGGATTGGCACCTACCAAACAACCGTCAATGCCAACGGCACGTGGAGTGCCACCATTCCGCAAAATGTCTTGGCAGGCTTGCAAGACGGCTCGGTAAAAGTGGTGATTATCGCCACCGATCCAGCGGGCAACGTGGTGACCAGCAGCACCAACCTGAACGTGATTACCCATAACCTGCCAACAGTGGTGCTGGATCCGCTGTTTGGCGACGGCGTGCTGTCATTAACCGAAGCGCTGGCTGGCGGTCTGACGATCGGCGGCTCGACCAGCGGCATGGTAGGACAAACGCTGAAGGTGTTGATTGGCGGCTCTCAGGTAGCGACGGCGGTAGTTGGCGCCAACGGCAAGTGGAGCATTGCCGTCACGCCGCAAATCCTCGACATTCTTGAGGGTGTGGTTGGTGGCAACGTCACGGTTGAGGTGAAAGGCAATGATATTGCCGGTAACCCGGTTGACCAGAGCGTTGGGCTTAAACTTGACCTAACACCACCCGTTCTCAGCGGCATTTCCCTGTTCGGTGATGGTTTGTTAAACGCGGTAGACGCGACGACTAACCAGCTAATTACCGGTACGGCGACCGGTGCGCCACTGGGTTCAACGGTGAACGTACTGATCGGTGGCAAAACCTTTACGGGTGTGACGCTAGCCAATGGCACATTCAGCATTGCGTTAACGCCTGCCAATCTCGCTCAACTGCCCGATGGTAGCCTGACGGCAACGGTCACCGTGACCACGCCAAGCGGCAATACGTCATCGACCACGGCCGGCGTGAAAGTGGGGCTAACCAATCTACCAACCATCACGCTCGATCCGTTGTTAAGCGGCGACGGGTTCCTCAACAAAGCGGAATCGCTGGTGGATCAAGTCATCAGCGGCAAAGTGACAAACCTGACTTCTGGTACGGTGAACATCACGGTTAACGGTACGCCGTTAACGGCGACGATCAACCCGAACGGAACGTGGAGCGCTACGCTGAAGGCAGGATTGCTGAGCGGATTACCTGATGGACCGTTGAATATCAACGTGAGCGTGACCGACGCGGTGGGCAACACCAGCTCGTTGCCGACGATACTGACCACGCTGACTCACAACTTGCCGACCATTACGTTGGGTAGCCTGTTTGGTGACTCTGTGCTGAGCGTCGGTGATTTGCTGACGTCGCAGCTGATTAGCGGTACTACCACGAATTTGGCCGGTGGTTCGCTCACGCTAACGCTGGGCAGCAAAACCTACACGGTGCCGGTGGGCAGCGGCGGGGCATGGAGCCTGTCTATATCGCCATTGGATCTTAAAGCGCTGCTGGATGGGAGCTTAACGGTTGGAGTCACGGCGAAGGATGCGGCGGGTAACCCTGCGAGCGCCAACGGCATATTGTCGGTGGTTACGCATGCTCTGCCAACGCTGACTATCGGCAGCGTTTTTGGCGACGGTGGCCTGAATATCACTGATTTAGCCAGCGCACAGGTGATTAGCGGCACCAGTACCAATGCGCAAGGCTCTCAGCTGACCGTAACATTGGGCGGTAAATCTTATCTAACGACGGTAGGGAATGACGGTTCATGGAGCATTAACGTTCCGAAAACCGATTTGTCACTGTTGGGCGATGGCAGTTTAGGCGTCAACGTGTCGTTGACTAACCCGATCGGCAATACGGTCAGTGCGGGTGGTTCACTCAACGTGATCACCCACCAGCCAACCGTGGGCATTACGAGCGGCATATTCGGTGACGGTATTTTGAATATCGCCGAGTCCGGCGTTTCACAGCTGCTTACCGGTACGGTAACGAGCGCGTTGCCGGGTGCCAAAGTGGTGGTGACAGTCGGTACCATAGACTATCAGGCCACGGTGAATGCGAACGGCACGTGGTCGCTCAATCTAACCTCAACCCAGCTGAAATTGCTGACCGATGGTCCATTGCACATCGGCGTGAAAGTCACCGACGTGGTAGGCAACACCAACAGCACCGGCGTTGATGTGGGGGTCAAGCTAGCTCAACCGCTGCTGGGACTCAACATTGTGACTCTGCCACCGTTAACCGACCTGTTGTTTGGCGGCAAACTACTGGTGATCACAGGAACCTCCCAGAATCTGCAGAATGGCGCCGCGGTGCATGTTTCGCTGCTCAACGATACGCTTTCTGCTAACACCACGGTGGATGGCAACGGCAACTGGTCTGCTTCACTAAACTTAACCCTAAACCTGCTGCAGCTTCTCCTGCTCAACAAGGTGGTGAACCTCAGCGCACACGACTCAGCGGGCAACGGCGTGGTCGTTAACGTCGGTCTGGATGGTCACATTATTGATATCACGCCAACCTCTGCGCCAGCACCGGCAATGATGATGGCCATGAGTCTCGATGATGTCGCGGCCAGCCAGTCTGACTCACAGGATCATCTGTCACAGAGTCACTCTGCGACCAGCCTTGATGATTCGGCGGCCACATCCACTTCCGGTACCTTCACCATCGGCGGCGTTACTATTGATTTGGCCGACGGCACGCATAGCAGCGGCGGCTCAGTCACCGGTAGCGCAGGCGGCGATAAGGTTCACGTTAGCGATTTGGGCTTTACCCACATCGATGGCGGAGCGGGCACCGATACGCTGGTGTTGGACGGTAGCAATCTCAACCTGGATCTCACCTCGCTGGGGCTGAAAGTCGAACACATTGAGATTTTCGATCTGGGCAAGACGGGTAATAACTCTATCACCTTGGATCTCAAGGAAGCACTGAACGTCACGGATAAACCTCAGGATGACTTGTTGATCAAAGGGAGCATCGGCGATCGGGTCAATCTGGTGCATGGACAGGGCGATATCTGGGATGTCAGCGGGCAACGTGAAGTAAACGGCGTGACCTACGACGTTTACCACAACTCCTCAACCGGCAGCAGCACGTTGGGAGACGTGCTGATTCAACAAGGTCTGCATGTGAACTTGATGTAGTGACGAAGCATTCTGTTTTCGTCTGGTGTTTAGTTTAAGTCTTGGTTGTTCGAGCCACGCCAACGGGGTGTTGGCGTGAGGGGAGGAGGCGCCAAGGATGGCGCATGCCGACCCGATGCGGAAATGCCATCACGGATAAAAGCGCGCGGTTGTTAGGGACGCGCGCTGGCGTCCCTACCCCGAACGCCTACGCGGAGCAACATGAAAATGCGGAGCGGAGAGGCGGGCGGAATTTTACACAGTAAGTGAGTGCAATAAAGATTTTCTCTTTCCTTGTTTTAGAAAAGAGAACACAGAGCAGGATGAGCTCTAACACATAAAACCGATAAGCCATCATCACGATGTAAAGGTGGGGCAACATGATAAAGCGCATAAAACAATGGCCGGTAACGGTCTGGGTGTGTTGTGGTTTGGGCTGTTTCGCTGCGTTACCGGTATGGGCTAAAACCACCACAACGAACTACCAGTGGCAATCCGCGCCGTCTGAACAGGCGCAAGATGAGCTCACGATTAAAGAAGCTATCCTGCGAGCATTTGGCCGCCATCCGCAAATTGCTCAGGCATCGGCACAGATCCACGTAGGCGAAGCGAACCTCACCGTGGCAAAAAGTGCCTGGTATCCTCAGGTATCGCTGCAAAGTGCGGCGGGGCGCTCGCATCAAACAGACTCCTCTGGTTCACTCAATAGCAATGCGTCTACGGGCGTGACGTTAAATCAGCTGCTGTATGATTTTGGCAAAACCAGCGGCAGTATTGATGAACAACAAAATCTGGGCGCGGCCTATGATTATCAGCTCTATACGGTACTCAATAACGTGGGGCAACAAACGGTTCAGGCGTATTTGCAGGTAAAACGCTATCAGGAGCTGATGGCGGCGGCCAAGCGCAATTTGGCCTCGCTTGAATCGGTGAGAGAGATGTCGAAGCTGCGCGCAGATGCCGGACTTAGCTCTCAGTCTGACGTTTTACAAGCGGAAACCCGCATCGCGGGCATGAACGCCACCTATGAACAATACCGTGCGCAAGAACGTTCCGCTCAGGCTAACCTGACGGTGCTGACCGGCGTGGTATCAGAAAACCTTCCTGACCTTCCCAAAGACCTGCTCGATCAAAAGATCACCATCAAAGACCTTCCTTATGAACAGAACAGCGCGGTGCGTAGCGCTCAGGCTAAGCAATTGGCCGCTGAGCAGCGCGTGCGGCAGGCGGAAGCGCAGCATTGGCCGACGATTTCTGTACAGGCAGGGCGAACCCGTTATGAAAATAGCGACAGCTCTTATTGGGACGATCGGGTGCAGTTGGTGGTGCAAGCACCGATTTATCAAGGGGGAGCGACCAGCGCCAAGGTAGATGCGGCTGAAGGCGATCGCCAAGCGGCACTGGCAGAGGTTGAGGCCAGCAAGCTGGATATCAACCAAAAGGCGTCGGTGGCCTATGCTGATTTGATTGGCGCACAACAGCGTCAGGAAGCGGGTGAAGACCAGTTTAGCTCGGCTGAACATACGCGCAGCGTGTATCAGGATGAATACAAGCTCAGCAAACGTAGCCTGAACGATCTGCTCAGCGTCGAGCAAGACGTATTGCAGGCCGATAGCGCGGCGATTGTGGCTCGTTATGACGTTTGGGATGCGGCGGTTCGCTATGCGGGTGCAGTCGATAACTTATTAGATATGCTGAATATTTCTCGGCCAAAGGTCACGGGCGACACTCTGCCTGCATTATAACAAGCGCGTTAAATCCAGAAGAGGTATGTGATGGCAGATCAACATTCAGGCGCCGATAAGTGGATTTTAGCGATGGTGCGCGCCGCAGGGCGCTTTGGACTTCCCTGTGATATTCCGGCGCTACAGCAGCAAATGCGCTGGTTTGAAAATCTTCCGTTACAACGCCGCTTAGAGCGGATAGGGGCGTTACTGGGTTTACAGATAACCATTCGACCGAAAAACAGCGTGAGCTGGCGCAACGAAGTGATGCCGGTGATGGCGCAGCTAGAAGATGGTTCGGTGCTGATCTTGGAAAACCTCGATGCTGAAAAGCACGTCAGCTACTGGCTAAGCGACTGCGGCGACATGGTGAGAGAGGAAGAGCTTGATGCTCTGCTAGGGCGCATTCAGCCAGACGTGGTGCTGCTTGGCATCGCCGCGCGCGGGCACGATTCACGCATTGATGATTTTGTGCAGCCCTATCAGCAGCATTGGTTTTGGCATCACTTTAAACATGCAGGCCGCAAGCTTTCAGAAATCTCTATGGCGTCGGTGCTGGGCAACGTGTTGGCACTGGCGGGAATTTTGTTTTCCATGCAAGTGTATGACCGCGTGATCCCTGCGCAGTCATATCCTACGCTGTGGGTGCTGTTTGTGGGCGTTTTGTTTGCGGCATTTTTAGAGTATTTCATCCGCCTCTCGCGGACGCATATCTCCGATTTGATGGGCAAGCACATCGACCTAAAAGTGTCGTCGATGTTCTTTGCCCGTGCGCTGGCGATTAAAAACGATGCGCGGCCAAAATCGACCGGCTCTTTTATTTCTCAACTGCGTGAAATCGATCAGGTGCGTGAACTGCTGACCTCCACCACGGTAGGGGCGGCCATGGACATGCCGTTTGTGCTGCTGTTCTTGGTGATTATGGCGATGGTCGGTGGGCCGCTGGTGGCGATCCCGCTGATAGCCATTCCGCTGATTGTGATCCCCGGCATTCTGATCCAGTGGCCGCTGGCGAAGCTTGCCAAAGAAGGCATGCGTGAAAGCGCGATTCGTAATGCGGTACTGGTGGAGTCGATTGAAGGCGTTGAGGATATTAAGGCGCTACAGGCAGAACCCTATTTCCAGCGTCAATGGGAGCAAACGCATCATGTGAGCGCGGCCATAGGGATGAAGCAGCGCGTATGGGGCGCTCGTCTGAGCGGGTGGGCTTCTACCGTGCAGCAAGTGACCTATGCCGGTATGTTGGTGCTGGGAACGTATCTGGTCCTAGCGGGCGATATTACGACCGGTACCATGGTGGCCTGTAGCCTGCTGTCGTCGCGCACGATTGCGCCTTTAATGCAGCTCACTATGGTGTTTTCACGTTGGCAACATGCCAAGAGCGCGATGACGGGGTTGAACGACCTGCTGAAGAAGCCGCTCGATCGCGATCCCGAGCACAAGATGGCGCACTGTCCGGCGCTGGCAGGACATTATCAGCTCGACAATCTGCAATATAGCTATGACATCGAAAAGGGTGAGCAGGCGCTGTATATCCCTGAGCTGGAAATTAAGCCGGGCGAACGGGTGGCGCTGATTGGCAAGGTGGGGGCCGGTAAATCAACCTTGCTGAAGCTGCTGTCAGGGCAAGCCGAAGCCAGTAAGGGCAAGCTGATTATCGACGGCGTGGATATGGCGCATATCGATCCGGTCGATGTGCGGCGCCAGATTGGGCTGCTTTCGCAAGATTCACGGCTATTTTTTGGCACCCTGCGGCAAAACCTGATGTTAGGCCATCCGCATGCAACGGATCAGGAGCTGATTCAAGCGCTGCGCATCAGCGGTGCATTGAGCATGGTGCAAAAAGATGCCGCTAGCCTCGACCGTATGATCAACGAAGGCGGGCGTGGTTTGTCCGGTGGGCAGCGGCAAATGGTGATGCTGAGCCGCATGATTGTGCGTAATCCACAGGTTGTGTTGTTGGACGAGCCAACGGCATCGATGGATGAACAGCTCGAAAGCTATGTGATAAGGCAGCTACAAAGCTGGATGGCGGGAAGAACCTTGATACTGGTGACCCATCGTCCGGCGCTGCTATCTCTGGTTGACCGAATTATTGTGATGGACGGCGGAAAAGTGGTTGCTGACGGTTCGCGAGATGAAATCCTCGGCCAGACTCAGCGTAATAGCAACGTGACATCGGTTGTGGCCTAAGGGGAGGCAGTATGGCAGAGCTCACAATGCAGGAAGACATGGCACGCCAGTCGCGCTTTTACTCCTCGGTGGTGTGGTTAACGTTAGTGGGAATGACGTTCTTTTTTGTTTGGTCCTATTTTGCCACGCTGGATGAAGTGACGGTCGGTACGGGTAAGGTAACAACCTCGATCCGTGCCCAGCTGATTGAAAGTTTAGACGGCGGTATTGTTTCTGCGCTGCTGGTGCACGAAGGCGATATTGTCAAAAAAGGGCAGGTTTTGGCGCGGCTCGATCCGAAGCGCTTTCAGTCAAACTACGGCGAAGCAGCGGCCAGAGCCCGTGCGCTACGAGCATCATCGGAACGATTACGGTCGGAGCTGACCGGAGAACCACTTAAGTTTAGTGCTAGCACGTTGGCTGAGCCTGAGTTGGTGGCGCGTGAACGGCAGCTTTATGACTCACGCCGCCGTAACCTCAATGAAACTGTGGCGAATCTACAAGAGTCGTATCGATTGGTGATCGCTGAGCTGAAAATGACGCAGCCTTTAGTCGCGAAAGGCGCGGCGAGTCAGGTTGAAGTTATTCGCTTGCAGCGACAGGCCAGCGAACTACAGGGAAAAATTGATGATGCGCGCAACCAATACGCGCTAAGGGCGCGTGAAGAACAGGTAAAAAACAATGCGGATTTGGACGCTCAGCTTGAAGTGATGGCGGGGAAAGAGGATCAGCTCGATCGTGTCACCATGATTTCACCGGTGCGCGGCATTGTGAAAGATATTCAGGTGATGACGGTTGGCGGCGTGCTGCAACCCGGCGGCAAACTGATGGAAATCGTGCCGCTGGAAGATCAGCTGTTGATTGAAACGCGCATTAACCCGCGTGATATCGCCTATATCCGCCCAGGGCTTGCGGCAACGGTGAAAATTACCGCCTATGACTCTTCTATTTATGGCAACTTGAATGGCACGGTGGAAATCGTTTCACCGGATACGCTGCAAGATGAAGTGCGTCGCGATCAGTATTATTACCGCGTGTATGTGCGCACCAAGAGCGCGGAGCTGAGTAACAAAGCAGGGCGAAAATTCCCGATCCTACCCGGCATGGTGGCGAGCGTAGAGATTAAAACCGGCCAGAAAACCGTGCTGGATTATTTGATTAAGCCGTTGAATAAGGTGAAAGAGGCGTTGAGGGAGCGGTGAGGATTTACTGCTGTTGATGACACCTTTGTGTAATATTCCGCCCGCCAGTTTATACCGAGTTTCATTGCTGCATTGGTGAAGGCGTACGGGCAGAGACCACCAGCGCGTGGTCTCTGCACTCGCGCGCTTTTATCCGAGACGCCATCTCCGCGCCGGGTCGGCATGCGCCATCCTTGGCGCCTCCTCCCCTTGTAGAAACATCCTGTTTCTACTGCTCTCCCTACCAAGACTTAAACACTTAAAAGACAAAAACCAAAATTGCCTTTTGCCTTTTGCCTTTTGCCTTTTGCCTTTTGTCTTTTGTCTTTTTTATGTTTAAAGAATGCATTTTAGAGCCGCCAGCAGGGATGCTGGTGGCTGGTCGAGGGCGCACAGGACGTGCGCTCTGAGACCGGTCGGCCACACGACGCGGTAAAAGCGCGCGAGTTGAGAGTCCCCGCGCAACGGGACTCTCATCGGACGCCTACGCCAGCGGTTCCATAGAAACGTATTTGCTGATCGGCGTACGAAACCTTCAACGGCAGTAACATATAGCTATCGAATAACCCTCTAATTTCCTCTACTAAAAAAACATATCAGACGCCGATCACATTTTCTGTTAGAATCCCCCACAATTATGTTGCACTCGCAGTTTGTGCCTATCCCTCGTGGTGATCACCTATCTACCGCGTCTGATAAATCCACCCGGAAACTGCACCCGACCTTTCGGGTCAAGGTGGATTTGGAGTTTTACCCTAATATGTCTTTTGATACTCTCGGCCTGAGTGCCGAATTGTTGCGCGCTGTTGAAGAACAGGGCTATCGCGAACCTACGCCTATTCAATCTCAAGCGATCCCGGTAGTTTTACAGGGTCGTGACCTGATGGCCAGTGCCCAAACCGGTACCGGCAAAACCGCAGGCTTTACGCTGCCGCTGTTACAGCTGCTTTCTAAGGATGCGCAGCCGGTAAAAGGCCGCCGTCCTGTGCGTGCGCTGATCCTAACGCCAACGCGTGAGCTGGCTGCCCAGATCGGCGAGAACGTACGTGATTACAGCAAATATTTAAATATCCGCTCGCTGGTGGTTTTCGGCGGCGTTAGCATTAATCCGCAGATGATGAAACTGCGCGGTGGTGTTGATGTTTTGGTCGCCACGCCGGGGCGTTTGCTGGACTTGGAACATCAACGTGCGGTTGATTTATCCAACGTAGAAATTCTGGTGCTGGACGAAGCTGACCGCATGCTGGATATGGGCTTTATCCACGATATCCGTCGTGTGCTGGCTAAGCTGCCTGCCAAGCGTCAAAACCTGCTGTTCTCTGCGACTTTCTCTGATGAAATCAAAGAGCTGGCAAACAAATTACTGACTAATCCGGCTTCTGTTGAAGTGGCTCGCCGCAACACCGCGTCTGAGCAGGTTGAGCAGTCAGTGCATTTCGTTGACAAGCGCCGCAAGCGTGAGCTGCTGGCTCAGCTTATTGGCACTCATAACTGGCAGCAGGTGCTGGTTTTCACCCGTACCAAATACGGTGCTAACCATTTAGCTGAACAGCTGAACAAAGATGGTATTACCGCCGCAGCGATCCACGGTAACAAAAGTCAGGGGGCTCGTACGCGCGCGCTGGCTGATTTTAAAGCCGGTTCGATTCGTGTGCTCGTGGCAACCGATATTGCCGCACGTGGTTTGGATATCGATCAGTTGCCGCATGTGGTCAACTTTGAGCTGCCAAACGTGCCGGAAGATTATGTACACCGTATTGGCCGTACTGGCCGTGCAGAATCCACCGGCGAAGCGTTGTCGTTAGTCTGCGTGGATGAGCATAAGCTGCTGCGTGATATCGAACGTTTGCTGAAACGTGAGATCCCACGTATTGCGATTGAAGGCTATGAGCCAGATCCAAGCATCAAAGCCGATCCGATTCAAAATGGCCGTCAAAGCCAAGGTCGAGGTCAGGGACGTGGGCAAGGCCAAGGTCGCGGCCAGTCTCAAGGACGCAGCCAAGGCAATGGTCAGTCGCGCGATGGTGCTCGCTCCGGTGAGAAGCCACGTAGCAACAATGGCGGCCAGCGCCGTGCAGCGGGAGAAGGTCGTAAACCTGAAGCCCGTGGTGATGCGCCATCGTCACAGCAGCGTCGTCCGTATCGCGGCAACAAGAAACCAGCAACCACTGCGTAATTCTTGTCGCTGCTATAGGCTAAAAGCCAACCTTCGGGTTGGCTTTTTTGTTTATGGCGCGAGACGAACGGTATTGCGGCCTTGCTGTTTGGCGAGATACAACGCTTGATCGGCATTTTCTATTAGCGTTTTAGCATCCACGCCGTTTTGCCACTGTGCAATGCCTTGGCTAAGTGAAACATACGGGGAAACGTCTGATTGATCGTGGGGCAGTGCTAAGGTGAATACTAAGTCCTTGAGTCGTTCAGCAACTCTTTCAGCCGCGTATTTGTCCTGATCCGGCAATAAAATAATAAACTCTTCACCGCCATAGCGGCCCACTAAATCCTGTGCGCTGCGTACTGCCTGTTGGAAGCGTTTGGCTAATTGGATCAGGCATGCATCGCCAGCCTGATGGCCATAGCGGTCGTTATATTTTTTAAAGTAATCAACATCAATCAAGATAATAGACAGGGGATGGCCGGTTGTTGTCGCCCTTGCAATCGCCTGCTGTAGTTCACGATCAAAGTGGCGACGGTTAGCCAACGCCGTAAGCGGATCTTGCTGCGACATTAGCGTGAGCTTATTCGCTAGCCGAACATTTTGATGCTCTCTCGTTACCGCTAACACAAACCAGCGGCGTAATAGACGGCGCCCCGTTTCGAACAAGACGGCAAAGACCAGATATCCCGCGAGATAAACCAAGCTTAAGGTTTTACTAAAAAACATCGCATGCACAACGATAATGGCCCATATCGGCGTGGTGGCGAAAAAGAGGTGCCGCGATGAAGGATAGAGCGCAATTAACGATGACAGCATCAGTAAAGTTGAAATAGCAAAAATAAGATGGCTGAAATCACTGTAAAACAGCAGAGAAAGAATAATGCACCACATCACCCCAATGCTTAACGTTATGACTAGCATGACGTTTTCAAACTGCTTTTCAAGGACGCGGGTAAACCGTAAAACGGCCACATAACCGCACAGTATTGCCATTATTACGACGAGAGCGGTTTCGAGAAGGGTAGATAAAGCCGGAGCCGCAGGCATTTGGTGACTGACGTAAAAATAATCGCGACAAAAAACAAATAAAACAAATGCGATTTGCACGCTTAACAACCAGCCTACGTTCATTTTTAAGGCGCGTATCTCGGCGACTTTTAGTCGGTCGCGTAGCGTTAGGTGTTGCGCATTTTTGTGGATAAGCTCGATCATTGTTATGTGCCTAATGATTTTGGACGGCAACTCTAATAGATTTAAGAGAACAATTGAAATTTATTATGAGCTATCAGGAACAAAACACAGGGATTTATTATGAGACGGTGAGAAGCGTGAGGAGATGATAAAGGGCGATGCCAAGAGAAGCAGCGCCAGTTTATGGGTAAAACTTACATATAGTTATATGCGTATACCGCGGCAGCCATGATGATCATGACGATGGTTATCTTGCGCATGAGAACTCTCTTTGTCCTTTGTCAATTTTGAGGGGCGGAGCATAGCATAAGTGCCGTGCTCACGTTATGACGCAGTTAGCAATCCTGGCTATAGCTGGCAGAAAGGTGGCGGGCTATTGATGCAACGCGCGCGGAAAGGCTGATACCATAATACTTTTAGCGCAGAGGGAGTTTGTGATGCCTAAGTTTCGGCCTTATTTAGCGGTGTATATTATTGTCCGCCAGCAGCAAAGTATTTTACTGCTTCAGCGCAAAAATACGGGATTTGATGATGGTAAATGGTCATTGCCTGCTGGCCATGTTGAAGAGGGAGAGTCGGCACTGACCGCTGCGGTGCGAGAGGCCGAAGAGGAAATTGGCATTGTCATTCCTCCATCGGCTTTAAAACTGATCTATACGCTGCATCGTAAATCTGATGAAAGAACGTATATTGACTTATGGTTTGAAGCCAAGCGTTTTGATGGCGTTCCGGTTAACAAAGAGCCCAATAAATGCGCCGGGCTGATGTGGAGTAATGCACAAAATTTGCCGGAAAATACGCAGGAATACGTCAAGAGGGCCTTGAAGGACATGCAAACAAATGGCTATGGGAGCTTAGGACTGACATGACCCTCTGTGCTTTTTTTATCCTGTTCCTTCGCTTCGACCACAGGGGTTACTTTGCCTATGGCGTTTCCTAATTGTGCTGTTCCATTGGGAGTAATCGCCCAAGCAGATGTTGGTGTGCCCAAATCGTCAAGGCTTTGCCATTTAAAACCACACCCGCCATTCTTTGGACACCATGATTCGGTTCGGCTGCCAAAAGGAGCCACTACGCCTTCAGCCGGCTGTAATTTTCCATTGATAACCATCTGGAATAGTGTCACGTAATAGGGCGTTGGATTTTCAATCGTGACCTGTGCCCCATGTCGCTGCCAGCGTAATTGTTGGTAGGCTTGGTTTGGTTCTCCTTTTAAACCCGAGGGACGATAAATCAATTTATATCGTGAACGAATGGCCAGCTGTAAATCATTTCCTGTCGGCCTGCCAGATGGGATCGCCGCGATACTTAATTGAAATAAGCTTTCTCTGTCATCGGGTAGTTTTCCTTCAGTGCGGATGATGCGTATGTAATTTTCCTGTTTTTTTCTCAGTGGCAGCAGGGGAGGCGTAGCAACAAAATTCGCTGATTCAGAATTAGGCAACGCCTGCCGTATGTTATTTCCTTGCGTGTTGTCAGGTAATATTTTTGTTTGAATTAAATAGGGTAAGTCATCTGAGTTTTTAACCAGAAAAGGGAGACCTTTTTCGCTGTCCCCGTGATAAATAAAACGAGTTCCACCTATCATTATTCCGGCATACCCATTTTATGAAAGTAATACGGATACTAATATAATGTAAAACAGACTGTGAAATTTTTTATTCTCAAAGGGTCTCATAAAGTATCTCTATGGATAAGCGGTAGTAAATGTCGCACTCGACGATACTGTTCCGGTTTTTAAGGCAGAGCCGTCGGCAGCCATTTTTGCATAAAAAATAAGTGATTTAGTGGCTGCTCCATCCGTGATTAAATAAGATTTTGATGTTCCACCTACTGGAATTACTCTTCTAGTATCATCCGTAATGACTATACCGATACCGCTTGCTGTACTGTCTGGTGAGAGCTTGAAATAATCAAGGGCATTCTCATCAGGCGTCCCAGTGAATGTAACCTGCACACCACGGCTAATAGTGCCGCAATTCTCCAGATTTATGGTAAATTGCACTGGAGGCGAACTCGTGCTACCACGAGAGAATAGGCTGATGGGCACACTTCCTAGATAAACAGGTTTATCTATGGAATCGGATGATACTGAACAGGTGCCATTGGTTACCTTTCCGGTAATATTTACTGTAACGTCGTGAGCAAGCGCTGGCAGAGCGATTCCAGAACTTAAAAAGAGTATGGTTACCAACAGTAGTTTATGAAAACTATTACTATGAATTCCTTTATTAGGAATGGTGCTATTATTTAGCATGATTAATCCTATTGATAAGCCAAATCGAGATATAGCACGGAGTTAGCATCTCCTACCGTTACTGGCAGTTTAGTTACTTTATATGCCAGTTTAAACGTTAATACATTACTATCACCCGCGACCAACTTCTGTTGTAATGATTGGCTGTTTATAGGAATAATATTGTCAGCGTTATCTCTAATTTGTATAGCTAAGCCCTTTACCGTACCCTCTGCTTCTGGATTGCTCAGTGCCAATAACGTAACGTCGTCTTGGTCTTGGTCTCCTGAAAGCGTCACTATGGTACCTATAATGCCATCGTTGCATCCCGTCAGCGATATACTTAACGTTCTTGTCGTTAATATTTTCCCCACGGCAGTTAATGTATTATTTGCATAGGAGCCAAGATTAATACTCTGTGCTTGGCTTTTCTTGGCGATAGTACATGAGCTGGGTAATATAGTTCCTCTTATATTTATAGGCGTTGAACCATTGTAAACTATATTAGCATATCCAGCATAAGGTAAGAGGCTGCTAAGTATGAAAAAACCTATGTTCCATTTATTTTTCATAATGGTTTTACTATTCCATTGATAATATGACGGAGATCTGTGCGTTATAGTTTTTTGGCTTTGGCGCCGTCCCGGTCCGTGAGACTAGTTGGAATGACAATGGATATTCAAAGTATCCCTCATGTCGTTCACCCACAGTCATTTGAGTTGTTGGAACTTGGGCTACCTCAGAACTGTTGACCGGAAGTATATTTCCTTGACCATCGCGTACTATCAAACCAATCTCTGGCGTATTTTGAATGCCGATAATATTTTGCCCATCACCTGAGTAGAGTGATGATATGGAAATATGCACTAAATCACCGTCTCCAGAGCCTCCTCCGCCTGAACATAGTCCTTGGATGCCCAAGCGGGTGGGCGCATCATCTAAGATCCCGCCCGCGCCTGCCGCAGTAAAATCAGCGGCAAAGTGATCTGGCATTATCACTTCAGGTTTATCCAGTTGAAGTTGACACTTAGGCGGAATATGTAGCTTCCCTGAAACATAAACTGCAGTCAAACCATCGGTGCTCTCAGGAATACCGATATCAGATGTACTTAATTCTGATACGGCGTAATATCCCAAAAAAACATGATTTAGAATGATATCATGTGGATTAAGATTGGTACTTGGTGGAAAAACCATAACCGCGGCGTAAACGGCCTCCGTAATAGTCGGTGCGCTCGTATTTGGAATTGCCCATCGGTTAAAGGTGGTGAATCCGGGTACTGTACCCAGTTGTAACCTCATCCTGTATCCTTGATGGTAAGGATCATCAATAGTTATATTAGCCCCAGCGTCACGACCTAAGTAACCATTATTAAATGAATATACGGTACTAATTTTTGGCGCTGGGTCTGTCGGCTGGCATTTGATAGGTCCTGGCATCGCCGCCACAACGGGATAGCTATACCCTTGAGTTGTAGTAACGCCAACTGGTGGTGTAGTCATATTCATTTGAATATGCAATTCGGGCACCATGCCATTGCTGGGGGCGCATATTCCTGGATCGGCACTATAAGCCATATGGCTATATGAACTGATAACAAACAGCCCAAGTAATATGGCTGAGCGAGGAGGAAATAAGGTAAATAGGCTGCGCATGTCGTTCCTTTTTCTTGAAAACCTGTTTCTAATCGTCATGACCTGGTTAATAAAATATGAGATTGCTGGCACGTTTTTTCTGCCATATTGCATACATATCGTCATGAAAAAATTTTCTATTTACATACCACATTGGCATAGACGATAGCCTTATTAAGACTGTCTTCAGGTAATACATAATTAGCTTGGCATTGGTCGCTTGCGGCCGGGCCCCATTGTGAATTCAAGGTTCCTTTTAGCGGTAGCCCTGACATATACACCTGCCCTGCGTCACCTACGATGCCGCTGGCAGTAATATCGGTTCTGCTCACACTGGTACCGAAGGGTAGGGGTTTACCATTGTGCATGACGGTTAATAACGCTCTCACGCCGCTGTGTGCGGTAAAGTTAGCGCGCACAATCGCTCCTTGCGTAGGTACAACGTTAACCACGGCATCATCGATATCAGTGTGGTTGTTTAAGGTATTGGTATTGAGCGCAATACGATTTTGGCGGTAGCTGCTTGCGTAAGGCACAACGGCATATCCACGCCAGTCAGTTTTCACCCCAGTGTTATTTTCAACACTGACATTATCTGCACCGGGCGCGGCGATAAGCACGTTGGTATCGCCAAGAGGTTGGCTAAGCGTGATCCCATTGCGGTGGGCAACAATACCGCCAGATATAGCGTAGTTTAACTGCTTATAGTCAGCGCCGTAGTTGTACCCAACGTTTGTGCTACCATAACCCCCTTGGTAGCCGGCGCTCACGCTGCCGCTATTGCCGACACCGTTATTTCCATAGCCTTCCATCACGCTGTAGCTGAGATTATTGTCGTCAAGTAACGTTCCGCTAATACCTGCCTGCTGAGTTGTGTTACCGTTCTTATCTCTATTTCCGCTGTAGGTGGCATACGCATTATGTCCAGGCTGCGCCATGTCGTCTTGGGCCGGAGATAACAATTGAGCCAAAGGAATAGAAATATTGAATGAGACAACCTGATCTGCATCTGGTTGGTTTTGCACTTTATTATAGTTATATGCCAGGGTATAGCTGGCATTCCAGATGGTGCTATTAAATCCGAACTGTATCAGGGTATCAGTTTCATCGGTATGCCAATAACTTTGTTGACTGGCAGAGACAAATAGACCGCTTTCCTTTCCCACTTGCTGGCTAATATTGGCCTGCAACTTCCCGCGTTTGGTATAGTTCAGATTATAATAATCAAAATAATTGGGCTGATCGTTATTGTCTTTTTTATTACCTTCGTTTTCGGTGTCATTATACCCACTCATTCTTTTATAGGTGGTCTCACTTAAGGTATAGAAACCCTCGGTAGAGTAACGATATCCGAGCAATTGGAAGTTGGTCCCAAAATTATTGAGCGCTTTAGCATATAGAAAACGCATTGATTGCCCTTGATGGGTAGTGTCATCTGCCAGCGTGCTGTTCGCCTGAGTGATATCAACAGAAAATGCGCCTAAATCACCGAAGTTTTTGCCCAACCCAACCGCGAAACTACGGTATTTATCAGATAACTGTGTACCACCATAGGCAGTTATTCCATGAGGTAAACCCCAAATTACTGTTGCCTGACCAAATTCAGGGTTATCCTGCTCATTACCCCCGTTACGATATTTTCCGGCACTGACGGCATATTTTACCCGACCTTCTCGTTGTAAAATTGGTACACCGGAAAAAGGGACAGAGTAAGAATTAATACTGCCATCACTTTCTTCAATTAAAACCAGTAAATCGCCGCTGGATGAAGTTGGGAATAAATCGTTAACTTCAAATGCACCGGGTGCTACATAGGTTTGATAAATAACATAGTTGTTTTGTTTTATCGTTACTTTTGCGTTGCTCTTTGCAATTCCGCGAATTGTTGGCGCAAAGCCTCTCTGACTATCGGGCAGCATATTATCATCAGACGAAAGCTGTATACCACGAATGGGAACACTGTCAAAAACGTCGCTAGACGTACTGGTATCTCCGGCAACAAGTTCAGATTTCAGCGGAATAATAGTACGTTCAACATAGGTACTAATATGTTGAATCTCACTAGAGTGATCGCTGTTAGAACTCTGGCTGCTCCACGAGGCGCTGTCACGTAAGCGCCATGCTCCGAGGTTAATTCCACTTTGCAAACTAAGAAACTTGTCAGACTGGCGCTCGTTGTTAGCCTTCGTTTCATTACCCGAGAAATTGTAATTTAACAGCAGGGCATTGATCCCTTCATCCCATTGCTCTGGGGCAATATAGCCACGAGCATCATTTTTCATCGCAATTTGCGGAATACTCAAATCAAGACGCTGCTTTTCAAAATCGAAAGAGGCTCTGCTTCCTAAAACTATGGATTCCAGATTGACCTCTTTATGATCTTGATCATCTTGCGCGGTCTCTTTGAGAGTAGGCAGGGATTTTGTGTTTACGCCAAGCGCTTCCAGTTCTTTGATACTGAAAAATGGCACGAGCGTATCAGTTGTATCCGACGATTTCGTTTTTGATGATGCTTCGACAGGTGCTGCCGTATTTTTCTCCGGCTCCGCCGCGGCTTTTGAATATTTGAAGTTCACGTCACGCGTAGAGATAAAGGTATCGTTAACAAATATATCGACGCGATAGCTCCCCGGAGCCTGTCCACCTTCATTGTTGAAGCGTGAGAGATCCGCAATAGCGGAAGGATCGCTGGATAGAAATGCCGGATTAAAATATTGCTCAGCGAGTACTTGCACGGGAGAAACAATAGCCAGTGATGAAAAAACAACAGGGGCATAACGGCTAATAGCAGATCTCGCTTGTGGAACTGATGCGAAATAAAGTTGCTTTTTCATCTTACTTTCAATCCTGAAAAATATAGAAATAGATAACGCCAATCCTTGACGATGTTCTCTGGCATGTTCTCTGGCATGTTATATGGAGCATGTTTGTTGATCGGTCATGGCACCATAATCATTCATGGTCTGGAATGTAATGTTTCCGCCAGGGCCTCCTTGTAATGGAACCTGTGCCTCAGATTTTGGCGGAACCATGGTGTTTGGCATTTTTTGATTGCCAACTTTGAGGCTAACTAGCGTCACATAATAAGGAGAAGGATTTTTTACGTTTAGGTTGCTGCCGATTAGTTTACAGCGCAAAGATTTAGGCGCGTCGATGCTTGGTGTAGGCAGATTATCAGGACGCACAAAC
This sequence comes from Hafnia alvei, assembly GCF_964063325.1. Classification (NCBI taxonomy): domain Bacteria; kingdom Pseudomonadati; phylum Pseudomonadota; class Gammaproteobacteria; order Enterobacterales; family Hafniaceae; genus Hafnia; species Hafnia alvei. The sequence goes on along the minus strand of NZ_OZ061315.1, from coordinate 2,971,596 downwards.
ATTTTAATGGTTGTTTGCGTTGCGATCTGGAGCGTATTTTTTCCTTCTTCAGGTTTTCCTGAAGGTATTGCTTTACTGTTTACGTAATAAAGAGATTCACGATCGGTTGGTAGTGGTTTTTTCCCCACAAACATGATCCGCATCGTATTTTCTTTTTTGGGCTGAATCACGAAAATAGGCGGGGTAATGATAAAATCAGCACTCTTATTTCCATCAGGATTGGATACCCAAGATTGAATCAGAAAAACCTTGCTGGCATCGGTGTTTTGAATAGATAAAGATGCCTGCGAACTATTCTGTGGATAAATCACTCTTGTCGTACCAAGACCGACTCCACCGGCTATGGCAGCTGATGATCCGCAGAGAGAAATTGAGCTGAAGAGTAATAAATTTATTAGCGAGTTGACTTTTACGTTTTTCATAACCTATAGCCTTGGTTTATATTTTCTGATAGCACTTAAAAAGTGAGGTTAAATTTTATATTTATGGTGATGACACTTAATTAATTTTTATCGAGATAGCAGAGGTTGGATGAAAAGTATTAATTAAGTGTATTCAATGTGTTGTCTATAATCTAAATGAACGCCATAAAAAATCATGGCGTTAGATAGAAATTAATTTCTATAACTTATACACGGCGAATAAAATATTATTCGTAATGTACTTTAAAGTTAGTTGTTGCAGATACGTGACCTGGTGTTGCTGTCTCTGAAGTACCAACTAAAGCAGCAGAGAAAATTGCAACGTTAGTGCCTTCAATCAGCTGCATTTTCGCACCTTTATCGTCAGCGGCAGTGAAGTTAATAACCTTGCCATCCATATCTTTCATCTGTACGCCTACGCCATGTGCGCCACCAGCGCCAGGGGCGTTTGCCAGCACAGTTGGGTCAGTATCAGGCACGCCACTAAAAGCAAAGGACGCGGTTTTATAGACTTCAGTGCTGCATTCTTCCAGATAGATTCTGACTTCAGTTGATGCTCCGGTCTTACCTGCTGCTACTTCACTTGTTTTGAGAGGGCTCAATGCGTAAGTTTGGTTAACTGATTCAGGGTTAACGATACATGCGGCATCAGTGACTTCTCCCGTAAAATTAATAGAACCTCCATTAACGGTAATTGGTGTAGCAACCGGAGCTGCCATTGCAGAACCTGCCGCCATCATGGTCAAAACAGATAACGCAGACACCAACATTTTTGAAGCTTTCATATTTATATTTCCTTTATTCATATGTGTTTAGTTCATTCAGATTTCTGATGCATTAGTATTAATGACATAGATGAATGTTTAATTGTTTCCAAGCAGATACTGTTATCCATATAGCATCATTCATATCAGAGAAATAATATTAGATATTTCCTGACGCTTTACTTTGGCAACGAGCTAACTGACGAGGCTCACTATACATCAGGTTTTTTTTTATGGAAGTGGCCATTTTTATTGATTTTTAGTTAACTCATTATTTATCATGGTGTTATCTATATGTAGCAAAATTAAAGAATGATTTCAGGTGTGGTTTACGCAAACAAATTCAATAAAATCAACGTGATAAAAAAATCTTATGGAAAGTTAATTGGAATGGGGTTTTCTTAGAGTGATTTAAATAAAACTTGTAGGTATGATTTTTATAACAAGCATTAAGTAATTTTTTATTCTGAATTAATTATAGCTAATAAAAGCGCTATCTGAAGCTCTCATATGCAGCAGATAGCGTTTTTCTGTCTTATTATGTTAGGGAGAGTGTTTGAATATGTTAATTAAATTTAGTTTTACACCGAAGATGAAAAAGATTTCTATTATTTATTTATCTTGTTTATCACCATTATTATTTCCTCTTAATTATGCACATGCATCTGGGATGAAACTTGAAACTTCTGTTGTGGTGGTGAATACGGAAGAAGGGGAAGGGGTGATGACGCTTAAAAACACCGATCCTACCCCGGTATTGCTCTATTCATCGGTGGAAAACCTGCCGGGTGATAAAGAGGAATCATTGATTGTTACTCCTCCCGTTGTTCGGGTGAATCCCGGTGATAGCCAGACCGTGCGTTTTATGATGAAAACGCCAGCGAAAGCCGTTGAGCAGTTTAAACGCGCCATCTTTGAAGGCATCCCAGCTTCTGATAAAACGGCCGATAAATTACAGATTACGCTGCGTCAAAATGTGCCATTGATTATTCACCCAGCGGGTCTGAAAGAGAATTTAGAGCCTTGGACGTTGCTGAAATGGGAACAGGTGAGTCAAGATACCTTAAAGGTAACAAATACAGGTGCTTATGTTATCCGCATGTCACCCATCATAAGCGTACAACCGCAAAAAATCAGTGCTTCACTACCTCGCTCTTATTTGTTGCCTGGAGATACGGTTAACGTAAAACTGAATAATAAAATTGCCGATGTTCAAAAAGTGACCATTACACCGGCAAATTTGTATGGCTATTTTGTAAAACCCTATGAGGCGAGTGTGTCTCATTAAGTAGTGTGCTTGTTCTATTATTTCGATAAAAAGGAAAGAAAAATGTCAGGAAAGAAAGTAAAAATATCGCTAAAATTGTTGGCATTGCCATTACTGGCTATGTCAATTTCTAGCGCATTTGCCGACCCTGCAGTAGGGCCTTCCGGCAAACTCACCGTGACTGGAGAATATACGCCACCGCCGTGTTCGGTTGCGCTTGCCGCGAATGGGGTAATTGACTATGGACATATATCTACCTCTTCGCTGCATAGTACTTATAGTACTAATCTGCCTATAAAAACGCTGTCTAATGCGGTCACTATTACCTGCTCCGCAGTGACCAGCGTTGCGATTAATTGGGATGATAATAGATCTGCTACCTTAGCAATTGGCTTAATGGATACCATTGGTCGCTATAAGCAATTACAACCAAGTGGAACGAGCTCTGGCTATGGCTTAAATCTTGGTTTGGGCACTGACAGCTTAGGTCAAGGTATTGGTAACTATGTTGCTACATTGTCTGCGTTAAAAGTTGATGGCATTGACCAATATTTTGCTAGCACCGCGACCACGCCTTTCCAAAAAGGCGCTGCTACGCCAACAAAAGTTTTTGAATATATGGGTGCAAGAAGTCCACTCGCTTATAACTTCTTAAATGTAGATGGTGAAATCGTTAAAGGGAGCGTCTTTTCCATGGACTATAACGTCATGGCCACGATAACAGAGACAGACCATATCGATTTAAGTAAAGAAATTACCTTAAATGGTTCATCTACTATTAGTCTGTATTATCTCTAATAAATAGTTAAGGATTACTATGAAATTTTTACGTCTAAAAGATAACGGCTTAGCATGGACACTATTGCCTTTATTATGCTCTGCTATTTCACCTGCATTTGCTGCTGTAGCAGTGAATGATACTACCGAGCTGAAGGTCACTGGTACCGTGAGCCCAGCGAGTTGCAACCTAGTTTTAGGTACTGGAGCGGGAGCTGCAGGGGAGGTTGCTTATGGGAATATTAATGCTGGAATGGCTCCGGCTTTGTCGGGAAGTTATCAGCTGCTCGATGAAAAAATGCTGTTCGACGCGGTTACCATTAACTGTGAAGGTGAGACAATAATCGGTGTTTCTACCACAGATGACCGTTCTTCATCGGTAACAGCGTCAACAGCGCCGGTGCCAACCTATAACAATGATGGTAGCGAATTTGGCAATGCTACCCACTTTTTGGGGCTAGGGACTGATAATAAAGGTAACACTATCGGGCAATACAGCGGAACTTTCACTGGCCTTAAAGTTGATGGAGTTTCTGCAAATTTCTCAAAATGTATTTCTGAAAATAATCTCACAGGGGCTACTACTGAACAGGGCGGCGCATTAGTCGTTAATAACTGTCTTGCAGGACAAACACACTTAGTTATGGATAAAAATAACAAGGCGTTGTCAGGCACTGATTTTGCATGGGACTATGTCGTTAGACCTTTAGTTAAATCAGCAAAAGATTTAGACCCGGCTGGGTTCAAGCTTGATGGCTCAATTACTGTGCAAGTTGATTATCTTTAATCGATAATAACTATCTCTTTCTGATGCAAGAGAATGGCTAAGGTGCGGGCAGTTATTTAATTTCTTTATTCTAATTGACTCTATTTATAACGGTTTTTTATGACTGCGTGCACCTTTTTTTATATAAAAAAATATATTGATAAGATTGTATTTCTATTACCCTTTAGCTTAATTTCTTTTTCTCTGTATGCGGCTAATGACACAGTAGACTTTGATCTTTCAACATTAGAGGCTAGAGGATTATCAACAACGCTTAATGATTATTTTAGAGCAGGTAAAAAGTTCTCGCCTGGCATAACTAAAATAACACCTGTTATTAATGGTGTGGAGAAAAGACCGCTATCAGTCAATTTTGATGATAGAGGTGAACTCTGTTTGCATAACGAGGATTTAATAACGCTTGGAATTAAGTTAATTAAATCAGAACCAGACCAATGCATTGAATTAAAATCATACTATGCGCAAATGGAGTTAAAACTTGACCCAGGCCAGAGTAAGGTTGAGTTTATTTTACCCTCTGATGCTATCGAAGATTCAAATAATCTTGATATAAGCCAATATACCGCGGGTGGTATCGGAGGGGTGCTTAATTATGATGTTCTGATGATGAAAAATAACAGTAAGAAATCGGATTCAGACACCTATAGCGGGAACGATAAAAGTTCTTCAAACAGTAATAACATTAATACATTTCAAAGTAACACTGAAGAAGGCTTTAATATAAACGATTGGATTATCCGTAGTCGCCAATCATATAGCAGCAGCGGTGACACGCGAAGCTTTGATCAGCTTTATACTTATGCACAAAGAACGTTGCCGAATTATAAAACGGTGATGCAGACAGGAAAGATTAGCGTTGCTAACTCGCTATTTGCTATGCCTCAAGTTTTTGGGATCCAGTTTTCTCCTGAAAGCGCATTGATGAGCAGCAAGCAAAGCGGAGCCACAGTCAGTGGTATTGCGCAAACGCAGGCGCGAATTGAAGTGCGTCAGTCGGGTGTATTAATTTACTCAACTCAAGTTCCCGCAGGCGCTTTTACGCTAAATCGATTACCAACAATAAACAATACAGCAGACCTTAACGTTAATGTCGTTGAACAAGATGGTGCTACGCGTAGCTTTATCGTTCCTGCATCTTCTTTTACTCATGGCTATAGTCAGCAGGAAACCAGTTATTCATTTGCTATTGGCAAGATTGATCAGAGCACTAATGACAATATAGGCTCGAACGATTTAACCACATTCAACGTGTCTACGCCTTGGGGGACACGTTCTATGGTGAGCAGCGGTGCATTGGTGGCTCAAAAATATCAAAGCATCGCAGCTCAATTGAGTACAGGTTTGGCAAGTGGTCTTAGCCTTAGTGGAAGATCGATTTTGTCTAGCGATGCCCGTAGTCAGACAAAAGGTATGCAAAATAATCTGTCGGTCAGTATGCCACTGGCTGACAGTTTGAATGTTAACGGCTCGGTGACGATGCAGGATATTGGTTACCGCGATCTAACTGACGGGGGACCAAGAGCCGACGAAGACGATGCTGACTACATTAATATCCGCTATAAATCTCAATATAGCCTTGGGGTGGGATATTCGTTTGAGGATTTAGGCGCATTTAACCTGTCTTGGTCACGAGTTTCTATGTTTTCGTCAGAAGAAGTCACCAGCCGTATGACCGCGGGTTGGTCAAAAACGTTTAGCAACGGCATGTCTGTTTCAATGAATGCTGAGCGAGATAGCGGTAATGATGGCAACTCAATGTTTTATATGAATATGAGTATTCCATTTGGTTCTGTGCGTGTTGGTACCAGCATGTCACGCGTGGGGAATAACAGTACTCGGGGAGTCACATTAGATCAGACGATCAACGATCGGTTGAGTTATTCATTGGCTGCCAATAAGAGTAGCGATAGCGATGTAGGTGCTTTTAGTGCCAATGTCCGCGCGCTACCAAACTACTCTCAGCTTAGCTTAGGCTACTCGCGTTATGGCTCAGAAAACAGCACATATACCGTAGGTGCTTCCGGCGGGATAGTGGCGACCAAGCAAGGCGTGTTTTTCTCACCTTATCCTTTGCAGGACACCTACGCAGTCGTTCAAATTCCAGGTATCAGCGGCGGTGAAATTCAAACACCGCAGGGGCCAGTTTGGAGTAACAGCCAAGGGTATGCGGTGTCTTCAGGTATGAGTGCCTATGGTGAATCCCGCTTGGTTCTAAATACGAAAAGCTTACCGAAAAATGTGGACGTGAATAATGGTATTCAGGTTGCTCATGTTGCCCGTGGTTCTGTAACGAATTATACCTTTGGCACCATTGTTAGCCGACGTGCGCTGATCCGCATACATTTAGCGGATGGAAAGCTGGCTGAGAGAGGGGCGCTGATTTATGACGCCCATGATAACTACATCACAACAGTGGCGAGTGACGGAACCGTATTTCTGATTGATAGCCAGCTAGAACAGAAATTAGTGCTTCAAACGGCTTCTGGTGAACGGTGTCAGGTGCATTTTAAACTTAATGAAGAGCCTGAAGCGGATAAATTGTATGAGAGTTATGATGCCCAGTGTGAAATTTAACCTTTTGATTTTTTGTGCAATGCTTCTATCTATTAACGTTAGAGCCAGTGATTGCAATCTCAATGTCAGCCAGCCGCATACTCATTTTGGTACCTTCAACCGAGGAACATTGTCTCAATCAAACGGCGGTGGGCAAGCCAATGTTATTGGTCGTAAAACCGCAACAGTAACGATAGTTTGTCCGCGGCCAGAACGTATCACGTTGTACTATCGAGCCGCCGCAAGTAGCGGAGGCAAGAGCTATTTGCTAGGTGATATTGCCAATCTATCGTTGATAGTTAGCGATGCTCAAGCCGATGGTAAATCAGTTGCGCTAACGTATAAACAAGGCGGAGGTGCTGCTACTTCAGATAACGTAAAAGAGCTGCCTTTGCTACCTGATATCGGTATGACCCCTAACATTGATGAGCCAGTAACAACACTGGTCATGCAGATAACATCGATTGCCACAGTTAACAATAATAATGTCAGTATCAAAGAATATAAAAGGCTGACTAGCAATGGCTCGTTGGAGGTGGTGAGTGAATAAACTAGCAGTGAATAAACTAGCGTTGATAAGCTCTGTGATTTTAGCAGGTACGAGTATGCCTACTTTTGCGTTGTCACAGGTGCAGCTGTCGTTTACTGCAGAGGCAGAACCGCCACCGTGTCATATTTTGCAGTCGCCCACTACGCTGGATTTTGGAAATATTAACCGTAATCAGCTCGCAGCGAAAACCGCGACACAGCTTCCTGTAAAGTCGTTTGCGGGGGGGATCACAGTTCAATGCGAATCAGCCACGAGCATTGGTCTTCGTGCGGTTGATAATAGCGGCGGTAGCACGTTATCAATCGGTAATTTGAGCTGGAGTTCTCCGAGCGTGAACGTTACGCCCACTCAGACCGATCAACGTTTTGGTTTGGGGATGACGTCTGCAGGCAAACCGATCGGCGTATGGAATGTATTGTTTCATTCGGCGCAGGTTGATGGTGTTCCGGCCCAGATAGGAATTGCTAATAATGGCGTGCTGGATTTAAACGACACTGTGCCTACGATGCGCAACAACGGCAAAGCCAGCAGTTGGGTACAAAATAGTGAGTTTGCGCTAGGAGAGTTATTTACCGTACAGGCTGATGCTGCCGTTGCGCTTGCACCGTTGGAAGACTTGCCGTCTGGTTCTAAGATCAGTTTTGCCGGTTCGGCAACGTTAGAAATTATCTATCTGTGATCGTGGGTTATTCATGCAAACATAAAAAACCAACCTATAACAGGTTGGCTTTCTTGTTTGGGTTCTTTGGTCGGCACGGAGAGATTTGAACTCTCGACCCTCGCCACCCCATGACGATGCGCTACCAGGCTGCGCTACGTGCCGAACAGCTTTTATAGTACTTAAAAGCTAACGATTTTCAAGAGCATGGCGTTACGATTGTGTACGCTTTAGCCAATTTTAATTGGCGATAAACCGCTTCACATCCGTCAGAACTTGCAGCAGCAAGGCCAGCTGTGGTTTTTCGCCCTTCATCTCTTCATTGTCAGCGTCATAGGTACGATAGTGACCATTTTTATCTAGAATCACGGTTTCTTTCGGCGTGACGATCACTAATTCGTTGCTATCACCTAACGCCAGCCAGTTATGTTTACGCGTTGGTGCAAACAGGTCTTCACCCTGCGTATAGTCTACCGCTCGGGTATCCACGTGAAGCAAGCGCTGCATCAGCGTTGCCATCACATCTTCGTGGCTGGTGAGCTTATTGATGGTTTGCGCTGGCGTTCCAGGCCAATGAATAATCAATGGCACCTGAAGCTGATAACGGCTGTAGTTGGTGCCGAAGCCCCAATCACCTTTGCCGCTGTCGTTGAATTCAATACCGTGGCTAGCGGTAATGACTACGACGGTTTTATCCAGTTCGCCACGTTGTTTTAGCGTATCAAGTATTGCGGCGATCTGCCCATCAACACCGACGGCCGCTTGTTGGTATTTCTCCATGAAATCTTCGGGTTTATGCCCAGAAGCATCCGCTAGAGCGCTGCGGGTGCCGTTAAGATTCACGTACGAGAACCACGGTGACTGTGTCGTTTGGGTTGATAGCCACTGTTGCCACTGTTTGGTGATGGCAGCGTCGCTTTGACGAATTGGTGCCGGCAGTGAGAAATCGGTCAATAGTGCCTGACGGTAGAGTGGGGCGCTAAAACCATCGGAGGAGAATAGGCCAAACTGGTAGTTTTGCTGGCTGAGCGCGCTGATTAACGCTGATGGCTTGCGGCCTGCCAGAATACCTTCGAGATAAGACGGCGAGATGCCATAGAACAGGCCGAAGAGCCCGCTATCCAAATTGTTTCCCGAGCTGTAGTGCTGGGTGAACTCGAGATTATCGTTACCAAAGGCAGCCAGCTGAGGTAAGTCCTGTTTGAGATCGTCGGCACGCAGGCCATCTACCGCAATCACCAGAAGATTATAGCCCGCGCCTTTATCGGCAAAGCTCAGCTTATTGAGCGGATATTCAACGGATACGGCTTCTGGGCTGCCCGTTTGTGTCAGCTTATTCTGGAATTCTTGAGCATCCAATAAACCATGTTTTTCCAAGAAACGTCGCGCTGTCATTGGATATGAAAGCGGAAGGTTGGAGCGCTGCATGGTAATTGGGCGATAGAAATTAGCATCGGCCCAGATGTAGATCAGATGCGATGCGAAAAATGCGGTGATAAACAATCCGGCTAGCGGTTTGCCAAATTTCTGCCGGTTGAGGCTACGAAGCTTTTGCCAGCTCCAGGTGCCAAACAGCATTTCGACGAGGAAAATAACGGGCACACAGATAAACATTAGCTGCCAATCGCGCGCCAGCTCACCTTGATCGGGGTTAACCACCAGTTCCCACACCACCGGATTGAGATGGAGATGGAAACGGGTGAAAACTTCAGCGTCAACCAGCAGTAGCGTTAGCCCCGCGGTGGCTAGCGCGGCGGAAAGAAAGCGCAGTAATCGCTGCGACATCACCACAAACGTGAGTGGGAAGATGATCAGCAGATAGGCAGCAAAGCCAATAAAGCTAAAGTGCCCTAACCAGCTGATCATCGCATAGACACGACCAAACAATGAGGATGGCCAATCGGCGACAAACAGATAACGGCTGCCCAAAAGCAGACCGAGCAAAATATTAAACAGAGCGAACCAATGCCCCCAGCTGATCATCTGGGAAACTTTTTCACGGTATCGCTGACGGTTTGTCACCATAAAAGTATGTCTATACGTCCGAGCAAAAATTAATGGGCTTTATCTTCCCGAATCGAAGCCTGTAAGGCTTCAGCAAAAGAGCGCGCAATAGCACGGCGCTGAGCGGGTGCGATGCTGGTGTTAATCAGATTCGTGACCATATTGCCCAAAACCATCAAAGAAAGATCGTTTGGCGTGTGGTGCGATTCCAGTACGTTGGCCAGCTCACTGAGCAGTTGTTCAACGTGTTCGTCACTATAACGGGATGATTGTGGCATAGAATTAAGCTTCTCAGACTGACAAAGTGCCATATCTTACCGTATAGGCGCGTGATTTTCCGCTCTTTTATACGTTTGTTGCGTTATTGATTATACCTTAGCTCTCACCATTGAATTCATCAATATGCGATGGCCGCTTGCGAGCGGGTATCAACAGTGTTTGAATACGCCATCAAATGTGTCCGAGGCGAAAGGGGAGAAGAAAAAATGAGTCTGGATCTCGAACAGATTGCGTTGCATCAGTTGGTTAAACGCGACGAACAACAGCTAGATGTGGTGCTGCGTGATTCTTTGCTGGCAAAAAATGCCGCAGTAGAAGAGATGATGGCCGAGCTGCACCGTGTGTATAGCGCCAAAAGTAAAGCCTATGGCACCTTCTCCGCAGAGAGCGAGCTGGCAGAGGCATTACGTAACTATCGCCGTGGCAACGAAGATTTTCTAGCGTTCAGCCGCGCCGCAACCGGCCGTCTGCGTGACGAGCTGGCAAAATACCCATTTGCCGACGGTGGCGTGGTGTTGTTCTGCCAATATCGCTATCTGGCGGTAGAATATTTGCTGATTGCGGTGCTGAACAGCTGTAGCAGCATGCGTGTTAATGAAGAGTTAGATATCAGCAGCACCCACTATTTGGACATTATGCGTGCCGATATTGTGGCACGTGTCGATCTGACCGAGTGGGAAACCAATCCTGAATCTCACCGCTATTTAACCTTCCTGAAAGGCCGAGTCGGGCGAAAAGTCTCTGACTTCTTTATGGACTTCTTGGCAGCCAGCGAAGGTTTAGACACTAAAGCGCAAAACCGTGGCCTGTTACAAGCGGTCGATGATTATTGCGCCGAAGGCCAGCTCGATAAGAACGAGCGTCAGGCCTATCGCCAGCAGGTATATAGCTACTGTAATGGACAATTGCAGGCCGGTGAAGAAATTGAGCTGGAAGCGTTAGCGAAAGAAATCCCCGCCGTGGGCGAGAAAGACTTCCAACAGTTTACCGCCGAGCAGGGCTATGATTTGGAAGAGAGTTTCCCTGCCGATCGCAGCACGCTGCGTCAGCTCACCAAAATGGCGGGCAGCGGCGGCGGTTTGACGATTAATTTTGATGCCATGCTGCTGGGCGAACGCATTTTTTGGGATCCGGCGACGGACACGCTCACCATTAAAGGCACTCCGCCGAATCTGCGCGACCAGCTACAGCGTCGGAGCGGTGGCGGAAATTAATCTTTCCCGCTGCATTTAAGACAGAAAAATAAGACAAAAAAAACGCCGCAATTGCGGCGTTTTCTATTTCAAAACGTTTTATTCAAACAAACGTGATTCAGTCGGCGATTAAGCGCGAACGAAGTCAACGTGAGTCAGTTTACGTTTGAACGGGTGACGCTGAACAGCTTGAACCTTAACTTTGGTTTCTTTGCCGTCGATCATCAGAGCGATTACTTGTTCGTAAAAGCCTTCTTTCTCTTGCATGTTCCAAGTAGTGTCGTGATCGATTTCTACGGCTACTGGCTCTTGGTTTCCGCCATAAACGATAGCAGGGAACTTACCAGAAGTACGCAGGCGGCGGCTCGCACCCTTACCCTGCTCTTTACGTGCAGTTGCTTCAATAGTGAACATAATTGTATCTCTATATAAAATTTAGACCTGTTACAGGCGACCCAGCAACAGGCAGGAGATTCTGCTTTTAATAGTAAAAGCGGGCGACATTCTAACGAAATACGGGGCTTACGGCAAATATATCTGCCCGCTCATTGTTGCAGTGCCTAACCGCTAAGAGGATCCGCTTTGCGATAGCGGCCTTGATAATCGAAAACTTTTTGTCTGATCTGCCAAAACCGGCCCTTCATTCGGGCGACAACAAAATCGGGATAACGCAGTTTATCTTGCTGCGCCACGATGTCCGCCGCCTTTTTCCAAACCAGCTCAATGCCGGGCGCGCGCTGGTGCGGGCGCAGGAATAGTTGCATAAATGCGGTGCGCTGGGCGGGGGTATTAAGACGAAAACGCTCGCTCACGTCAGCGCCGTCTTCGTCGTAATAGGTGATCGACAGCCATTCGCCTTTATCATCTTCGCCATGCTGAAGCCGCATACCGCCGCAGCGCAGCACCAAGGCGTCTTTAAGTTTCAGCGCTTCTTTCAGCATGTCGTCGGGATCGACGAGTACTTGGTTGCATTGATGGCAGCGGCGTGCCGCAATATCATTTTCCGCGCCACAGTGCGGGCAGGTTTTAAAGCGGAAGCGATAGTCACACTGCTCGCGCCCGCCTTCATCGTCTTCTAGCCAGCCCTGACAGCGGCGGCCATAGTGTTCGATAATATCGCCATTTTCCGTGGTCTTACCCCAGAACGTGTTGGCAAAGCCGCAGCCAGGACAAAATACCTGCACCGGTTGGCTGTCGCTGTGCGGTTTGGTGGTGCCGACTTCAGGGGTAAACAGATCGTGTGGATTACCCGCGTAATCGAGGATTAAGCAATCCGTTTTCCCCGGCGATAGGCGCAGGCCACGGCCAACAATTTGCTGATACAGGCTGATGGACTCGGTGGGACGCAAAATGGCAATCAGATCGACATGCGGCGCATCAAATCCGGTAGTGAGCACGGCAACGTTCACCAGATACAACAATTCTTGGCGCTTAAAAGCATTAATAATGGCGTCACGTTCGTCGCCCGGCGTTTCGGCGCTGACCAGTGCAGCCTGTTCCGGTGGCAGCAAACCGTGAATTTCGCGCGCGTGCTCAACGGTGGAGGCGAAAATCATCACGCCTTTACGCGTGCTGGCGAACTCCATGATTTGGCTAACAATATGCGGCGTTATGCGCTGTTGATCTTTTAATTCTCGGTTGAGATCGACTTCGCGAAATAGCCCATTGCTACTCGGTTCTAATCGGCTGAAATCGTATTGCACTACCGGCATGTCCAATCTTTCCGGCGGCACCAGAAATTGGTTTTTAATCATGTAGCGCAGCGGTAATTCGTAAATACAATCACGAAACAGGCTGTTGCTATCGCCGCGCGTGATGCCGTGATAGTGATACTGATATATCCAGCCTTTGCCAAGACGATAGGGGGTTGCCGTTAATCCTAATAAACGCAGCTTCGGATTATTATTGCGTAAATGCTGAAGAATTTGCTGATACTGGCTGTCATCGCTGTCGCTGATACGGTGGCATTCATCCACGATCAGCAGCGAAAATTCGCCGTCAAACAACGGAAGGTTACGTGCCACCGACTGCACGCTGCCAAAAACCACTTTTCCGCTGCTCTCTTTTTGCTGTAAACCGGCTGAAAAAATATCGGCCTCTAAACCATAGGCACAGTATTTGCTGTGGTTTTGCGCGACTAACTCTTTGACGTGGGCTAAAACCAGCACGCGGCCGCGCGCGATTTTCGCCAGCTCAGCGATCACCAGGCTTTTTCCCGCTCCGGTGGGCAAGACTATAACCGCAGGCTCTTGGTGTTTTCTAAAATGCGCGATGGTGGCTTCCACCGCCTCACGCTGATAAGGACGAAGTGTAAAGGCCATTAATATGTCATCAACAATATAATCAGTGCTGGCAGATTTTGCTGCTGTGGGTATTAAAACCACTGTCGCTAGGAATAAATTTGCCGCGAGATGCTAAGAATTCCACCAACTGAGCGGCCGTTAAATCCTGCTGTGAACAGGTATGAAAGCGGGCATCGGCGCCAAAACGTTGTTCGATGGTGGCAACTAAACTTTCTGTTGAAAATTGCTCGCCGGACTCAATCATCATGTTTAAAACTTCATGACCGTGAATAGATGGCATATGAGTAATTCCTGTGATTTATATTCGATGAAGGACGTCATTATACCGCATGATGCCGGAGAGCGTCGTTTAGCAATTCAGCCCGCAGGCTAACATATCGCCAAGCAAACAATGCCGCACGTGCTTTGAGCCGAATGGTGTGAATTAAACTACGCTTAAGATAGGCGTGAGGGTGAAGAGTCGCTATAATCCGCGGTTCTTCTTTGGTTTCCAAACGATGCCCGCATATTAAGGCCGTCCTTTATTCAGACAGCCATACTGCGTGCGCACAATGAAACCCTCCGATTCTTATAGAAATACAAAGCAGGTTCCATGCGACTGGACAAGTTTTTATCTCAGCAGTTAGGTATCAGCCGTGCGCTGATCGCCCGAGAACTGCGTGCTAAACGCGTCACTGTAGACGGCGAAGTTGTAAAAAGCGGTGCGCACAAGCTCACCCCAGAACAAGAAGTGGCCTTTGATGGTCAGGTGCTGGAACAGATCCACGGCCCGCGTTATTTCATGCTGCACAAGCCAGAGGGCTATGTGTGCTCCACTGACGATCCCGATCACTCCACGATCCTGTACTTCATTGAAGAACCGTTGGCGGAGAAACTGCATGCGGCAGGGCGTTTGGATCTAGACACCACGGGACTGGTGCTGCTGACCGACGATGGTCAGTGGTCGCACCGCATTACATCGCCAAAACACCAGTGCGATAAAACCTATTTAGTGACGCTGGAACATCCGCTGGCCGACGACACCGCAGAGCAGTTTGCTCAGGGCGTGCAGCTGCACGGCGAGAAAGATCTCACCAAGCCAGCAACGCTTGAGCAGCTAGAAGCCAACGTGGTGCGTTTGACGATCAGCGAAGGCCGTTATCATCAGGTAAAACGCATGTTTGCGGCGGTGGGTAACCGCGTGGTGGAACTGCATCGCGAGCGCATTGGCACCATCGTGCTGGATGAAGATTTAGAACCGGGTGAATATCGTCCTCTGACCGAGGAAGAGATTGCCAGCGTAGGTTTGCCTGCTGAACTGTTAGCGAAAGATTAATTACCCGTCATACTTAACGTTGTTTCTGTGCTGGCGGCACGCGTTTGCCGCCGTGGCGCGACGCTAGCTATTTTGGGTATACATTATTTATTAAAAAGGAAGATGCTGCGTGCAGACACCCCGTAGTTCCCATCTTGGGTTGATCCTGATCCTCGGTTTGTTATCAATGTTGATGCCATTGGCAATCGACATGTATTTGCCGAGTATGCCGGTGATTGCCGAACAATTTGGTGTGCCGAGTGGTGATGTACAGATGACGCTGAGCGCCTACACGCTGGGCTTTGCATTTGGACAAATGCTGTATGGCCCAGTGGCTGACAGTATTGGGCGTAAGCCGGTCATTATGTATGGCACGCTGTTCTTCGCCTTGGCAGGCGCTGCGTGCGCCATGGCGCAGTCGGTTGATCAGCTCATTATGATGCGTTTGATCCACGGTTTAGCCGCTGCGGCTGCCAGCGTGGTGATCAATGCGCTGATGCGCGACATGTTCACCAAGGATGATTTTGCACGCATGATGTCGTTTGTGGTGCTGGTGATGACTATTGCGCCGTTGCTTGCACCTATCATGGGTGGGGCGCTGCTGATTTGGTTTAGCTGGCATGCGATTTTCTGGGCGATGGCGGGGGCAGCGCTTTTGGGCACCGTGCTGGTGGCGTTTTTCATCAAAGAAACGCTGCCCAAAGAGAAACGACAAAAGTTTCGCTTACGCACAACGCTGGGTAATTTTGCCTCGCTGTTCCGTCATAAACGCGTGCTGTGCTACATGTTAGCCAGTGGCTTCTCTTTTGCGGGGATGTTCTCCTTCCTCAGCGCGGGGCCATTTGTTTATATCGATCTTAACGGCGTATCGCCGCAGCATTTCGGCTATTACTTTGCGCTGAATATCGTCTTCTTGTTCATTATGACGCTGATTAATAGCCGCAACGTACGCCGATTTGGCGCGATCAACATGCTGCGTTTCGGTCTGTTGGTGCAGTTTGTTATGGGCATTTGGTTGGTTATCACCGCAGCGCTGGGCTTAGGTTTCTGGTCGCTGGTGATTGGCGTTGCCGCTTATGTTGGCTGTATCGCGATGATCACATCAAACGCGATGGCGGTGATCTTGGACGATTTCCCTCATATGGCGGGAACCGCATCCTCGCTGGCAGGAACGCTGCGTTTCAGCCTGGGGGCCGTTGTTGGAACGCTGCTGGCGCTTGCTTCTGCACAAAGCGAATGGCCGATGGTGAGTTCCATGTTCCTGTGCATCTTTGCCGCAATGATGCTGTTCCTGTATGCCTCAACACCTTCTAAGGCTAGCAATCGTATCGATCCTGCCTAAGTGTTTTGGCTCCCCGCTGATGAAAGCCGGCGGGGAGACTATCAACAATCACTGAGCTAACAATCGATGCACCAACAATCGCCGCACCAACAATTGCCGCATCAACAATCACACGGCTTTATTTTGCATATGCAACAAACGTGTATTTGCTTGTTCGCACAGAGCCAGCAATGCAGGGATCAGATGAGCTGATGCTTTCAGCCAGGCGCTAACCTGCGCCAAACTCTCCTGCGGAATTTGAACGCCATTCTCAAGCGACTCCCCTAAATACGATAACCCCTGACACAAGCCTTCAGCCGACTCTGCGGCAACACCGCTGAGATCGCAAAGCTGGGTGTCACTCAAATTATCAAAACGGAGATCGGCAATCAGGGCACGAAAAATGGTGATCGAGTCGTCTTGGTGTGCTGCATCATAAATAGATTGGGTCATTTTAAACCTCGAGAGTGACTTAATTAATGACTACCACTGAGACGCTAAACTCGGGTGGCAGCTCAGATAGGGTTAGCGTCACCGACACTCTCGAAATCAGTGCTTCTTGCGAAGCCCCTGCCTGAGCCACCATATTAGGGTGAATCTAAGCGCACTCCATTATTATGGCATAGTGCTGTCGAGAGATGTATTGCGGAACGCTAATTCCGACTACGGATTTTTCCGTAGCCAGAAAACTATATGCTTGTGATTTCAACAATGAAACGGGCTGGATGCATTTACAGTGAGTTACTGTTAGATATGGAATCAACTTCTCGAAAATTGGGGGGTAAAATGCAAAAAAAATCTATTTTTCAGCCAACCCTTTTTTTTCACCTTCCTATAACCCATTGATTTTATATAAGTGTTCATAGGGAACATAAAAAAGGTTATGCAGTAAAAAATGAGTTACGGATCTGATTATTCGAAGCTTTATGCGAATATTCTACAGTTCACTGCCGTACAGGCAGCTTAGAAATCAGCAGCTCGATTATAGTTTCCATTCTGGTGGTTCACTGCCGTACAGGCAGCTTAGAAAAATATTCAGTTCCATAGTTTTCTTTCGCTTTGGTTCACTGCCGTACAGGCAGCTTAGAAAAGACTATCGAGGCTGAATGCGACGGGTTCTCCGTTCACTGCCGTACAGGCAGCTTAGAAAAGTGCTAGAGCCGTTGCCAAAGCTATCGAGGCAGGCTGGATTTAGGGAGGCGAATGGTCAGCCGGAACCTAGTGATGTCGCAGTCATCGAGCTAATACCAGAACATCCACACGGGCATTATTGATTATGAATAATTCATTGATATTACTATTTTTTATTTCTTCATTCTCCTTTGCTTCAAGCGATATTAACAACGCCACAAAGGTGGCTCTAGAATTCAACCAATGGTATCTGCAACAGATTGAAAAAGATGTCTATCCGCTGCTGGGGAGTGGTAGTCCAGAAATGAATGAATACGTAACCGCTGAGACGTTGAGAAAGCTGCACAAGGCAGTGAATAGCGATGATGAACTCTATGATGCCGACTTTTTTACTCGCTCACAGGACATTGGGACTGACTGGCCGAAAAATGTCACCGTGGTTTCTTCCGATCTCGATCCGGTTTGCCTGAATGTTTATGTTGCTTATGGGAAAGATATGTCTCACACGATCATTGACTGTATGGTTAAAGAGGAAGGGAAGTGGAAAATCCAGTCGGTAGCGCAGCAAGCTATTGTGCCAAGCGAGAATCTCAAATAACCCTGTAGCTACTTTTATTTACTGCCGTTTAGTTTGCTTAGCAGAGCAGCGAACGGCATTACTACATGTTTTTCCATTAATATTCATCCTCGCAAACACCTGCCATACAAATAAAAGCAAACGCTTTCCTAAATTATAAATCCCTGTGAAAACATAACCGTGCTAACTATATTTTTCGTGCGGTTTTGTGGTGAGTTTTTCATTTTGTTAACAGTATTTTTTACGAAAACAGATAGAAACCCTTAAAAACAAAGAAAACATTAAAACTATTAATTATTTAACTATCATTTAATATTGTTTTAAAACAAATGATTAGCTAATTTCTTTGATCGAGATTCAGGGAGTTATTGTATTTCTTATGTAAATTGAAAAATACGACAAAGTAATTAAAATGAAACAAAAATGGTTGTGGTAATAAAGAGAAAAGTATACATATAACCGCAGCAACAGAACTTCCTCCCATCGTGGTATTTCTGAAGAAAAAATGGGGTAGTGCCAGATTGATCGTTGTTTCGGTCGTTTTTACTTCGGTGTTACCGAAATGTAATAAACAGAACCACAATAAAATGACGATTAAGTCATCAAATAGCCTAAATAGTGCGATCTGTGGTTTACGATGTGAGTTTTTTGTGAAAAAATTGTAGTTAGTTTTTAATCAGGGTAAAAATGTGAATAGTTTCCAGCTTTCGATAGTCCACCGGTTGCCTCAAAGCTACCGCTGGTCATCAGGGCTCACCGGCGTACAGGTTGAACCCATTTATTTGGCGAAAACGACTGGCGCTGAGAATACGGACGTTAATAATACTGTTATCGATAATAACGTTATTGATAATAATAGTTTGATTGGCCTAAAACTCCTGAGTGAAGAGGGAGAAGCAGCATGGCAAATCATGAAACGTCTGAATCAGTCTTTACAAGAGATGCAGGTAAACTGCTCTGTCGTTGAGCTTGACGGTGAACCTTGTCTGTTTGTTCATCTTGAAGATGAAAGTGCGGCTATGTGTCGCCTAAAAAACGTCGGTGTGGCCATTGCTGAACCGATTATCGCCCAGTATCCGTTCTGATCGTTGTGAAAGGCGTTTAGGGCAGAATACCGGCACGCCCATCAGGCTGCCGGTGTTTAGATCAACGTGCCTATTTTTCCTGTACCGGTGTGTCTGCAAACGCAAGCAACTGCCGAGTGTAATCTTGCGCGGGGCGAGCAAAAACCTCGGCGCAATCGCCGTGCTCAATCACTTTTCCATTACGCATGACCATCACCTGATGGCACAGCGAACGTATCACCTGTAGATCGTGGCTGATGAACAAATAGGTGAGCTGATGGCGCTGCTGAAGTGTTTTCAGCAGCGCTAAAATTTGTGCCTGCACCGACCTGTCTAGCGATGATGTGGGTTCATCCAGTATCAGCAAACGCGGCTCAAGAATAAGCGCGCGTGCAATCGCAATGCGCTGACGCTGCCCGCCAGAAAACTCCGTAGGGTAGCGATGCCGCGTTTCAGGATCGAGTCCAACTTCATTCATGGCGTTAATCACGCGCTGTTCGCGCTCCTGCGCGCTGAGCTTCTGATGAACCTGTAACCCCTCGGCAATGATTTGCTGTACGTTTAAACGCGGATTCAGCGCCGAGTACGGGTCTTGGAAAACCACTTGGATCTGGCTGCGATACGGCTGAAGCTGTTTTAAATTCAGCTTATGCAGCGGCGTGCCTTCAAACCAAATCTCACCCTCTGAGGGAAGCAAGCGTAATAACGCCAGCCCGGTGGTGCTTTTACCTGAGCCAGACTCTCCCACTAAGCCTAAACTTTCTCCGCGACGCAAAGTGAAACTAAGCTGATTCACAATGGCGTTATAGCCGATCGTGCGGCGCAGAATGCCCTGCCGAATAGGAAAGCGTACGCTGAGATCTTTGACTTCCAGCAGCGTCTGCGTGGGCTGTGGGAGCGCAACGGGATCGCCAGAGGGAATGGCATCAAGCAGTTGTTTGGTATAGGGGTGCTGCGGAGCGGCAAACAGCGACCGGCATTCTCCAGTTTCCACAATGTTGCCGTTACGCATAACGGCCACGCGATCGGCTAAGCGCTTCACGATGTTGAGATTATGGGTGATAAACAGCATTCCCATATTGAGCTCCTGCTTGAGCTCTGCCAGCAGTTCTAAAATTTGCGCCTGCACGGAAACATCCAGCGCGGTGGTGGGTTCATCGGCAATCAGCAGTTTAGGGCGGGTTAAAATCGCCATCGCGATCATGATGCGCTGACGCTCGCCGCCGGAGAGCTGGTGCGGGTAATCACCAAGACGTTTTTCTGGCGAACGGATCCCAACGCGCTCTAAGCAGCTTAGAATTTCAGCGCGCGCTTGAACTCGGCGCATCCCCCTGTGCAGGGAAAGCACTTCGGCCAGCTGTTTCTCTATGCTGTGTAAGGGATTGAGAGAAACCATGGGCTCTTGAAAAATCATCGCGATTTCATTGCCGCGTATGCTGCGTAAATAGGGTTCTGTAGCGTGCAGCAAAGATTGGCCGTTAAACAGAATATCCCCTTGAGGATATTCGGCTGGGGGCGATGAGAGCAGGCGTAAAATCGACAGCGCGGTCACACTTTTCCCTGAGCCTGATTCCCCAACCAAGGCGAGCGTTTCCCCCGCGTTGATCTCTAGCGAAACGCCGTTGACCACTGGGCGAGTCACTTCACCGCTGCGAAAACAAATATTCAGATCGCTAATGCTGAGCAGTGGATGCTGTGAAAGTTTAGCCATATCAATTCACCTTCGATGGGTCGAAGGCGTCGCGTACCGCCTCGAATATAAAGATCAGCAACGACAGCAAGATGGCCAGCACGGCAAATGCGGTAATGCCAAGCCACGGCGCTTGCAGGTTATTTTTACCTTGTAGCAGTAAACTGCCGAGCGACGGAGAACCGGTGGGCAAACCAAAACCTAAAAAGTCGAGTGAGGTGAGGGTGGTAATGGCGCCGCATAGAATAAACGGCAAAAAAGTCAGCGTTGCGACCATCGCGTTGGGCAGCATATGGCGCAGCATGATGGTGCGGTCGCCAACGCCCATCGCGCGGGCGGCGCGGATATAATCGAAGTTTCGCGTGCGTAAAAACTCTGCGCGCACCACGCCCACGAGCCCCATCCAGCCAAAAATCACCGTTATCGCCAGCAGCCACCAAAAGTTAGGCTGAACCACGCTCGAGAGCAAAATAATCAGGAATAAGGTGGGCATGCCTGACCAGACTTCGATAAAACGCTGTCCGATAAGGTCGACTTTCCCGCCGTAAAATCCCTGCGTAGCGCCCACGGTAATGCCAATCACGCTAGAAAGCACCGTCAGCATCAGGCCGAATAAAATAGAAACTCTGAGCCCGTATAACACCTGCGCTAAAATATCGTTGCCGTTTTCATTGGTGCCGAGCCAGTGCTGAGCAGACGGCGGTGAAGGAAATGGCACCTCGGTGGCGAAATTGATGCTGTTGTAGCTGTAACGGATGGGTGCCCAAATCGCCCAGCCATGTTGCTCAATATTGCTACGGATCAGCGGATCTTGATAATCGGTAGCGGTTTTGAAATCGCCGCCGAACGTGGTTTCAGGATAGTTGACCAAAAATGGCGTGTACCACCGTTGGTCATAGCGCAGCACAAGCGGCTTGTCGTTGGCTATCAGCTCTGAGCCTAAGCTCATGATAAAAACCAGCAGGAAGATCCACATTGACCAATAGCCACGGCGATTGGTTTTAAAACGTTGCCAGCGAGCCTGATTGATTGGATTGAGTTTCATCAGTGGCGAGCCTCGAAGTCAATACGCGGGTCGACCAACGTGTAGGTGATGTCGCTGATGATATTCAGCAGTAATCCCAGCAGGGTAAAGATATACAGCGTACCGAACATCACCGGATAATCACGCTGCAAAATGGCGTCATAGCCTAGCAATCCCAAACCATTAAGCGAAAACATCACTTCGATGAGCAATGAACCGGTGAAGAACATGCTGATGAAGGTGGCGGGAAAGCCCGCGATAACCAGCAGCATGGCGTTACGGAACACATGGCGATAAAGGATCTTTTTCTCATCTAGCCCTTTGGCGCGCGCGGTAACTACGTATTGTTTGCGAACTTCATCCAGAAAGGAGTTTTTGGTTAGCATGGTTAAACTGGCGAAACCGCCGATCACGGTGGCGAGCACCGGCAACGTGATATGCCAGAAATAATCAGTAATTTTGTCATACCACGATAGCGAGCTGAAGTTGCTGGAAACTAAGCCGCGCAGCGGGAACCAATCCCAATAGCTACCGCCAGCAAACAGCACAATCAGCATGATGGCAAATAAGAAAGCAGGAATGGCGTAGCCGATGATAATGAGCGTACTGCTCCAGGTATCGAACCGAGAGCCGTTGTGAACGGCTTTGCGAATGCCCAGCGGGATCGACACCAGATAAATGATTAAAGTGCTCCATAACCCGAGGGAGACCGACACCGGCAGGCTTTGCTTAATCAACGACATCACGGAACCGCCACGGAACAGGCTGTCGCCGAAATCAAAGCGAATGTAGTTCCACAGCATATCGAAGTAGCGCTGGTGGAGCGGCTTGTCGAAGCCGAAGCGCTTTTCGATTTCAGCGATAATCTGGGGATCGAGCCCTCGAGCGCCGCGATATTGGCCTTCGCCCACGTTGCTGGCGGCAATGCCCGTGTGTGCAGCGCCAATATGCTCAGCGCCGCCGGCACCAAAACCGGCGTTTTGCCCCATTTCGATATTGGCGATGGCCTGATCAACCGGGCCACCGGGCGCAATTTGCACGATAAAAAAATTAATGGTGATGATAGCCCACAGGGTGGGAATAATCAGAAGCAAGCGGCGAATAAGATAAGCGGTCATCAGAACACCTCTTAACGCCGTTGCTGCGGTAGATTCGCCGCACGGTTGATGTCATACCACCATGTATCGAAGCCGAGGTCGTATGCCGGGCGCAGAGCCGGCATTGAGAATTTATCCCAGTAGGCGATTCGGTCGTGGTTGGAATACCACATCGGCAGCATGTAGTAATTCCACGTCAGCACGCGGTCTAAGGCGCGTCCGAGCGAGAGTAGGGCGTCTGGCTGACCCTGATGGCTAATGATGTTATCGATCAGGCTATCGACGGCGGGGTCCTGCACGCCCGCGCTGTTCCACGTTGAGCTGATGTAGTCCGAGCGCCAAAGAATTTTCAGCGAAGGATCAGGATAGTTCATGCCGCCGTATACGGTAGGGAACATATCAAAATCACGAGATCGAACGCGGTTGCTGTATTGCGAGGTATCGACTTCACGCAGGTTCATTGTGATACCGAGCTTCTCCAAATTGTGTTTAAACGGCATGACGTATTGGAAATTGCTGCTGCTTGGCAGTAACAGCTCAAAGACAAACGGTTTACCCGTAGTTTTGTTGACCAACTGCTGGTCTTTTATCGTCCAACCCGCATCTTCTAACAGCTTGGTGGCCTTCAGTAGATTGTCGCGGTCGTTGCCGCTACCGTCGGTGGCCGCAGGTTGATAAACCTGATTGAACACTTCCGCCGGAATTTTGCCTTTCAGCGGTGCCAGCCATGCCAGCTCCGCCGAGTCAGGATAGCCGCGCGCGGCATATTGGGTATTTTGGAAG
Source organism: Hafnia alvei (assembly GCF_964063325.1). NCBI lineage: Bacteria > Pseudomonadati > Pseudomonadota > Gammaproteobacteria > Enterobacterales > Hafniaceae > Hafnia > Hafnia alvei. The sequence continues at coordinate 2,948,058 of NZ_OZ061315.1, read as the reverse complement.
TAGCTGTTGGTTCGCTGATAGGCATCGTAATACAGCGCTTTATTCATCCATTCGAAGTCAAACGCCAATGAAATTGCTTCACGCACTCGCCTATCGCTAAAAATAGGACGTTGAGTATTGAAGGCTAGCCAGCGTGTATCCTGCGCAGACTGGTTGGTTTCGTCGGATTTTACAATGTAGTTTTTGGCAAAGTTTCCACCGGTATACTGCGTCGCCCAGTTTTTTGGCGATGTTTCCATGCGGAAGTCAAAAGCGCCTGCTTTGAAGGCCTCTAAGGCCACTTTGTCGTCCAGATAATAGTCGTAGCGGATGGTGTCGAAGTTATATTGGCCGCGGTTGACCGGCAGATTAGCCGCCCAATAGTTAGTGACCCGCGCGTAGGTGACGAACTGACCGAGGCGATAATCAGAAATACGGTACGGGCCACTGCCGAGCGGCGGCGTATTGAGCGGTTCGGATAGCTTGTGGTTTTTCCAGAAGCTCTCTGGCATCACTTTTAAGCCGCCAATCAGGCTGAGCATCATCTCTTTATCGGGTTTAGGAAGTTCAAAGCGTACGGTTAATCGTGAAATCGCCTTAACTTTTACGCCTTGGTAGTAGATCCGATATTGCGGCACGCCTTCGGTCATAAATTTATTAAAGCTGAACTGGACGTCCTGCGCGGTGATCGGGGAGTTGTCTTGGAAACGCGCGTCGGCGTTAATGTTGACCTCTGCCCAACTGAACTTATCGTCATAGCGTACGGTTTCGCCAATCAGCGGATAGTAGCTGCCAATTTCATCGGCAGAATTGGTAAACAGCGTGTCGTACAGTTGATTGGCGCGTACCGCAGGGTGGCCGCGTGATGCGTAGCTATTGAAATTGTCGTAGGTACCCAGCGCAGAAAGCGTAATATCGCCACCCTTGGGCGCGGCGGGATTCACATAGTCGAAGTGAGTAAAGTCACTGCTGTATTTGGGCTCACCTAAAATAGCAAAAGCGTAGCTTTCGTTAATGACGTCGGCGCGAAGGTTGAAACTGAAGGCGGCCACAATGGGAACCACCGTGCACAAGGTCTTCAGAAGGCGCGAGTACATGAATGTGTTAGCTCCTGCTTAACGCCTAGAAGGCTCTAGACATATATGACATATCAATCAGATCATCAATGGATGCGCGGTGCAGCGATATGTGTGACTACCGCGTTTTACGCCACTGAATGCTCCGCAACCCTGCGGATGTACCAAGAATAGCAATGTTATGCCAAGCAAGGGATAAAAGTTTCAATTCATTGCACTTTTTGTTCGGTTTTCTATGCCAACGAGCTTCTTTAGACCGACTCGCCGTTGACGTGCATTTGAGAACAATCACGCAGTTGATAGTAATCGCGCAGTTGTTCTAACGGAATCGGGCGGCTGAAGAGATAACCCTGTAAATAGTCTACATGGCGCTGGCGTAGGTATTCTGCCTGCTCCTCGGTTTCTATTCCTTCGGCAACGATTTGTAGTTTTAACTTTTGTGCCAGCTCCAGAACCGCATCTAAAACCGGCGCGGTGACGGTTTCTAGGCCGATAGAGTTCACAAAGCCGCGATCTATTTTCAAATAATCAATTTTGTAGCGCTGGAGATAAATCAGCGCACTGTGGCCGGTGCCGAAATCGTCAATGGCCAGCTCAATGCCTGAAGAGTGCAACCAATCGAAAATTTTCTCAGCGCCGCCGTCTTGCACCATGCTGCGTTCGGTAATTTCAAACAACGGTATGAAATGCTCGGTGGGCATCAGATCGAGGAAATGGCGCACGTCGGTTTTAAAACTGTCTAGCGTCATATGCAGAGGAGAAATATTCAGCCCTAACTTGGTACCTTTAGGCACGACATCGATCAGCCGGTGCGCGTCATGAGCCGCCAGTTCCATAATGTGCTGGGTCAAACGAACGATAAGCCCTTCAGATTCGCAATAGGGGATAAACTCATCAGGAGGAACCAACCCGAGTTTAGGGTGTTCCCAGCGCACCAGCGCTTCAAATCCTGCCGGTAGCAGAGTCTCTGAGTGGATCACTGGCTGGTAAACAAGGAAAAACTGGCCGCGCTTGATCCCTTGCAAAATGTCACGATCGAGTCGTCTTTGCTGCGATAGCACATAGAAGGTGATCAGCCACGCAACCATGGCGACGAGCAAGGTGACTAGGCCGAGCAGGCCTATGTCGCCTGCTGATAAAGGGCTGCCATAAAGGCGGAAGGTAAAGCGGTTCTTTTTGTCCTGCATAATAATGTCGGGATGAGCAGGCAGCGCGCTTTCAGCAACGATTTTGGGCTCAAAGGTGCTGATAGCGCGATCTTTTATGGTTAGCGCGAGGCCCGAAATAGTACGTTCACGACTAAAAAACAGCATATAGGGCGCGGGATTGATATCCAGCGTCAGCAACACGCCGGTGCGGGTTCCATCACCGATAGAGTGCCAAAATGCAATCACGGGGCGGTCGGGAACCAGCGGCGTTCCCTGCTGTAGCACCATGTCTGAATCACGATTCAGGTCAATCTTGGGATAAATTTTTGATGCCGGTGCTGACATGCTATGGGTGACGCTTGAACAAACGGCAATGCCGTCTCGAACCAGAATATAGGCCCGAACACCGCCGCTGAATACGGCTTTGCTGGCTAAGGTATCTACAATACTCTCGCAGTCGAGCGCGGTAAGAGGAAGGAGTGAGACCATCTTTTGGTCTAAATCATCAGCCAAATGTGTGGCGTACATCAGCCCCGTTTTTGCCAATTCATACTGCTGGTTTTGGCGTTGGTGCTGTATGGCATGCCCAGCCAGAATAATGAAAATGATAGCAACCAGAGCCGCAACTAATGTTGATATCAAGATACGTAATGATGCTGAAACGGGCTTTCTGTACAAGGCTGAGGGTAACACCATGCCGCTGTTCCTGGATAAATTCGGGTCCTGAATAATTTTCGGAACACCTGTCGCTATAGATTAGGATTTTTCTAAACAGAAAATATGATATTTCCATTAATAAATACAGGGATATTTCTTTTTGATATGAATAATTCGATTGCGAGGGGATTAATTAAAAATGTATATTTAATGTGAATTATAGTGATGAACAGTAACCCTCGATTTAGCTAACTTGCTGAAGCCAAATATATTTAATATAAAAGGCTTCATATATCTAATTGTGTCTTTTTTAACCGGCTGAAACGTTTTATTTTATTATCGGCCGGAACATATCAAAGCGGTTTTCATCACTGATAGCATAGTAGGCTGATGGGCCTCCGGCTCGCAAAATAGGCTTTGCCGCTGCGGTTTGATATACGCCCTGAGCGTCGAGTAGGTTTTCCGCGATATGAATACCAATGACTTCTCCTAATACCAACCATGAATCAAATGGCTGGCCATATTGGTCTTGCAGCTGAATACACTGCGTCAGTTTACACTCAAAGTTCACTGGGCTTTCCGCCACGCGTGCGGCTTTTACCCACTGGCTGGCCAGCATATTCACGCCGGAAAATATAAATTCATCCTCCCCGCGAGGGAGTGCCGCCGAGCTTTGGTTCATGGCTTCCGCCGTTTCCATCGTCGCCAGATTCCAGACAAATTCGCCGGTTTCATTAATGTTTGCCACGCTGTCTTTCCAGCCGCTGCTGGCGAAACCAATCACCGGTGGATGGTAGCTGAAGCAGTTGAAAAAACTGTAGGGAGCCAGATTGTGTTTGCCATCGGCGCTGATTGAGCTAATCCAGCCAATGGGGCGAGGGCCAATAATGGCATTAAGCGGATCGTGGCTTAATCCATGCCCCTGGCGAGGCTGGTAGCTGTAATACTCAAAGGGTGAAGACATATGACATCCTTACGCATTGAACAGAGTTAGCAACAGCTTACAGTATAAATAGGTGAAGATTGGTGCTATCGGTGTGGCTGTGTTGGCTCTGCGCCTTAACGCAACGCCAGCCATTTAGGGTATACTCCGGCTAATTTCCCTATTTTATTCCTCTGACCGACGATGCTTGCGGCCGTTAGGCGGCAAAGCGTATAGGGGGAATACACTCATGATGTCTTAACGTTGATCGAAATCGCCGAATGAAAAATCCAAAGAAAAAGAACTTTCCTGCACAGAAAACCAATTTGCATCCCCGTAACCTTCATCGTGAACGTTATGATTTCCCTGCATTATGCGAAACGTCGCCGGAGCTAAAAGCGTTTGTCTCTCGTAATCAATGGGGGGATGACAGCATTGATTTTGCCGAGCCGTTGGCGGTTAAAGCGTTAAACAGTGCATTGCTGAAGCATTTTTATCAGGTTGAACACTGGGATATCCCCGAAGGCTATCTGTGCCCACCGATCCCAGGCCGTGCAGATTATCTGCATTACTTGGCCGATGTGCTGGCGGCAGATCACGGCTACCAGATCCCCCGCGGACAGAATGTGTGCATTCTTGATGTTGGCGTTGGCGCAAACTGTATTTATCCACTGATTGGCCAACACGCGTATGGCTGGCGTTTTACCGGAACTGAGGTTGATGCTGTCGCATTAAAATCAGCGGGTGCCGTCATCAAGGCAAATCCAGAAGCCGCAAAAAATATCCGTCTGCGTCAGCAGCAAGACCCCAATAAAATCCTAAAAGGGGCGATTAAGAGCGGCGAGCATTATGCAGCTACGATGTGTAATCCACCGTTCCACCGTTCTGCGGAAGATGCGCTGAGCGGTACCCGCCGTAAACTGACTAACTTGGGTCGTGATGCCAGCGCGCCGGTGCTCAACTTTGGCGGAAAAGCCGGTGAGCTGTGGTGTGAAGGCGGTGAGGTTGCGTTCATCACCAAAATGATTGAAGAGAGCGAATCTTTTGCCAAGCAGGTGGGGTGGTTTACCAGCCTGGTTTCTCGTCAGGAGAACCTGCCCGCAATTTATGAAGCCTTGGAAGAGGTGGAAGCGCTGGACGTTCGCACTATTGAAATGTCACAAGGACAAAAAGTCAGCCGCTTTATCGCATGGACGTTCTTGCCAGAGAACAAGCGTAAAATCCGCTAATTTCCACGGAATCTTTAATGCCTCTCCAAATAGGAGAGGCATTCTTACCGATTATTTTTCAACGCTATTGGCGTCGTTATGCGGTGGCAACAAAGCCTGTTGCTCCGCTGCCGCGTAGCTGATTTGAACATTTTGATGCGGCGTTTTAAATCCCGCCCGCTGGAAATGCTCTTTCACCAGTTTGTCTAACGCATATTGAATCGTCCACTGCTGCAGTGCAACGGTGCGGATTGTCGTGCGTAGGGTAAATGACACATCATCCAATTTCACTACGCCGTTAAATGCGGGCTCACCAATGAGTAAGCTTTTTAAACGCTGATCTTCGCGTAATTCAGCAACCGCCTGTTTCAACACCTCATTGGCTTTCTCAATATCTTCATCGCGACTAATCACGTAGTTGGCGCGATATACGCCGAATTCACGGGCATAGTTGGCAACGGTCGTGATCGACGAGTAGGGCACCAGATGATAAACGCCATAATCGTCCCGCAGGCCGATAGAGCGAATAGTCATGCGCTCGACGGTGCCGGTAATGCCGAATACAGTGACGTATTCACCGGTATTCATACCGTTTTCAAACTGGATGAATATGCCATTGATCACGTCTTTAACCAGCGTTTGCGCACCGAAGCTGACGGCAAGCGTCAGTGCCCCTGCGCCCGCCAGCAGTGGCGCAATGTTAATGCCGATTTGTGACAGAATAATCATCACGGTAATCGTGGTAATCACGATGGATAACACGTTGCGAAATAGCGTCAGCAGCGTACGTTCGCGTGCGCCGGGATGCTTCGGATTGTCCATTTCAAGGCTGAGCCGATGTTCAATCACGCTGGCGAGCAGCGTCCATCCCAGCACGGCAATAAACATGATCAGCAGAATATGAATCAAACCACCGATGATTTTTTCACCCGTTGGCGAGTCTAGCCAAGCGCGAAGGCCGAATATGTGCCATGCGTCGAGCAGGAACAGCAGGATCGCCACCACCACGATAAACCGCATGATTTGCAGCGCGCTAGGAATGTAGGAATTTACACGCCGTTCTAACATCGGGTATTTGAGCTTGATGTCGGCAGGCAGCGTGATGCGGCGCGAGATCCAGCGGGTGAGCAGACCTGAAATAAGCGCCCCAGAGCCAACGACGATCAGGCTTTTAATCGTGGCATTCATCATGAAGGCGAGGCTGTTGCCAGGATCGAACTGTGAAAGTAAAAACAGAACCAGAAAATAGACGATGGCCAGAATATGCCAAATGTGCGAAAGCGCGTGCAAAAAAACGCCGAAAAAGGCCAGCGAGCGGTTACCGAGCGCGGTAATTTCTTTCTGTATCCGTAGGCGGTTGACCAGTATCAGGCCGATAGCATAAACGGTCAGAGCCAACATAATGCAGAAGTTCACCAGCACGGCAGATGAAGCCCCGAGCTGCACCTGAATAATAGGCACCACCACCATCAGCCCATAACCGATGAGGCCGCTCAGCCATGCCAGCCGCGTATTCCAATATTTTGCGGTTGCGTCGCTAAAAGGAAACGGGCGCAGATAGTCAAATTTGGGCGCGAATATTAGGCGCAATATGGCTTTGAAAAATTCAATCAGGGCAAAGGCGTTCAGGAAAAGGGCTTGCTGGCGCATCGTTACCGGACTGTTGGTACCAAAGGCGGTCGCGATGATATTTCCGGCGGTGACACAAAATAGCAAGATCAGTAAATCAATAATGAACGCGCTGATAATTGCGGTTGGGCGTCGTGCCCAGTCTGCTCGCTTCTCACGCGCTTTGTGTCCCCAACTGCCAATCCGCTTATAAAACGGCGTGGCAAAAAAACGAATTGCTAAAAATAGCGCAAAGGTTACGGCGACGGTGAACAGGAAGTGGGTGAGGGCAGGCCAAAACGTTTGCGGATTAAACGCCTTATGCGGCGGCGATTTCAGTGCCGTGATTAACCGTTCCAATTTGCTTTGCGCAACGGTGAGATATCCTTGAATGCTGGAGTCTAGCTGGTCAGCAAAGGTTTCGTCGCGGGTTTCAGCAGGGACAGTGCTGGCACTTTTTTCTGCCAACGGTTTGCCGGTTTTGGCACTGTCACGCAGTTCAGCAATCAGCGCATCGCGGCTGGTGGCGTCAGACAGAATGTCAGCTAATGCTGAATAGGCCGTTTTGGGATCCGTTTCTTTTTTAGGTTCAACGGCATTCACGCTGGCTGAGCATGAGAATAAGAGAACGATCAGTAAAACGAGGTATCGAGTAAAAGAGGGGATAAGGCGGGCTCCCTGTGACATAAAAAAGCTCCATTAAACAAGCGGAAAACAGGACTTGGTGATGGGACTTTGGGTGACGATATTGGATATCAACCCCTCGCTTACCGTTGCCGATAGCGGGGAAGCGTGAGCGTTATAACCTTAAGTATAGGAATAACGAGCAGATTTTGCTGAGTATTCGTGAGCGATTCGTGCGTAATCGAGGTGGTAATCAGATTTACATAAAAGAAAAGGGCGCTGGATGAGCGCCCTTGTACCTAGCGTAATGAGGTTTTATGAAACGTGCTGCAGGAATTCGCGCAGACGATCGCTTGGCGGGTTGGTGATCAACGCGTCAGGCTCACCGTCTTCGGTGATACGGCCCTTATCGACGAAAATCAAGCGCGATGCTACTTTCTGCGCAAAGCCGATTTCATGAGTAACGATAACCATCGTCATACCTTCTTCAGCCAGATCCTTCATCACCGTCAGGACTTCATGACGTAGTTCTGGATCGAGCGCAGAGGTGGGTTCATCAAACAGCATCATTTTCGGTTTAACCGCCAGCGCACGGGCAATTGCCACACGTTGTTGCTGACCGCCGGAAAGCTCAGACGGATAGTGATCGGCACGTTCCGACAAGCCCACTTTCGCCAGCAGCTCGCGTGCGCGTTTTTCCGCATCGTCTTTCTTCATGTGACGAACACGGATTGGCCCAAACATCACGTTTTCCAGCGCTGTGAGGTGTGGGAACAGATAAAACTGTTGGAAAACCATGCCAGCTTCTTGGCGGATCAAACGCTCGTCGACTTTAGGATCGCTTACGTCCATGCCGTCGATAATCAGCTGACCCGCGCTTATCTCTTCCAGCTTGTTGATGCAACGCAGCAACGTTGATTTTCCTGAGCCCGATGGCCCGATAATAACCACCACTTCGCCCTGATTAATATTCAGGTTAATGTCATGCAGTACCGCAGTCTGACCGAAGCTTTTATCAACATGTTTAAATTCAATCATATTATTTTCAATCTTCTTTCCAGACGACGTAATACGTAGCTCAGTGCCAATGTGATGATCAAATAAATCACCGCGACTGCGCTCCAAATCTCCATTGCGCGGAAGTTACCGGCAATAATTTCTTGTCCCTGACGGGTCAGTTCGGCAACGCCGATGACGATAAACAGAGACGTATCTTTGATGCTGACGATCCACTGGTTGCCCAGCGGTGGCAGCATGCGGCGTAATGCCAACGGCATGATGACATAACGCAGGGTATCGCGTTTAGAGAGGCCAAGGGCCAAACCGGCTTCACGAAAACCATTGTGAATAGAGAGCACTGCGCCACGTGTGATTTCAGCAATGTACGCGCCGGAGTTGATCATAATGGTGACCACTGCGGCGGTGAGCGGATCAATGCGAACCGGCATGAAAGCCTGCAGCATCATCGGCAGTGCGAAGTAGATGAACATTACCTGCACCACGATAGGGGTGCCGCGAATGAGCTCAATGAAGACCAGCGCAATGTGGTTGCTTAACCAGCCGCCATAGGCGCGGGCGAAACCTGCCACTAAGCCGATAACTAAGCCACCAAGCAAACCGACCACTGAAATCCACAGCGTCAGCTTGGCCCCTTCGAGCAGGATAGGAATAGCGTCCCAAATGGCGCTCCAATCAAACTGCATGTTGTATTCTCCTGGAAACTAAAAACAACCTACTAATAACAGCAATATGTTGCTATTACCCAAAATAATTCAAGTTGCTTAAAGGCGGCAAACCCGTGAATCCTCAGGAGCTTACTCAAGTAAGTGACTGGGATGAGCGGGAGCAGCCAACGCATAAGCAGCTTGAAGTATGACGGGTATAAATGGGTCAAAGTCTGGAGACGCTAATGAGCCAGCGCCTCCAGAGAGTCAGGCTATATTTGTGTAATAACGAACTTATTTAGGTTCTACGCCAAACCATTTTTTGTAGATTTCATTGTAGGTACCGTTGTCACGCAGCGTTTTTAGTGCGCCGTTGACCTTTTCACGTAAATCGCTGCCTTTAGGGAAAGCGATGCCGTATTGCTGGGCTTCTAAAGAATCACCGACGGCTTTGAATTGGCCATGACCCGCGGTTTTGATGAAGTACAGAATGTTTGGGGTGTCGTGCAGCACGGCGTCTGCGTTACCGGTGCCTAACTCAAGATAGGCGTTGTCGATATTTGGGAACTGGCGTAGGTCTTTGGTTTTGATGTTGGCTTTCGCGTAATCAACACCTGCGGTTCCGCTTTTAACCGCGACGACTTTTCCGTTCAGATCTTTCACGCTTTTTACGTCGTTGTTATCTTTTTTCACCATAACCAGCAGGCCGCTGTTGTAATAGCCATCGGAGAAGTCGATCGCTTTTTTACGTTCGTCGGTGATGCTGATCCCCGCTAACGCCAAATCAACGTTACGAGTTTGCAGGCCAGGAATAATCCCGCTGAAATCCATTGGCTTGAGGGTATAAGACAGGTTCAGCTGTTTAGCAATCGCATCCCATAAATCGATGTCGAAACCAACGTATTTGTCACCCTGCTTGAATTCAAAAGGAACAAATGCGGTATCGGTAGCCACGATAAGCTGTTTCTCAGCGGCATGAGAGCTCATGGCAAAAGCTAAAGCGAGAGCGGCTACAGATGCTTTAATTACAGATTTCATAAGCAAAAATTCCTTAAATTTCGGGATGGCCCATTTGTGTTTACTGGATTGGTAATGAAAGAATCATGCCAACTATTTATATTCTATGTATATCAAATGGTTATTGGATGTTGTGGGTGCGAATTAACCGATGGGTATAAGGTTAATCTGATATCTGCATTTTTATGGTGCCCCATTTTGGTGCGCCAGTGGCGCTCGTGGTGCACCGCAGTAGATTTAAGGGAAAAGTGTCGATTTCACAATCTAAATTTAACAATTTTGTTTCAGTTGTGATAACTAAATCTAACTTTTGCTGAGAGGAGGGAATTTTTCGCACTGAAAAAGTGCATTTTTGGGGCGGAAAGGGGCTGGCGAATGGAAAGCGATACGGCAAAGTCTGTGTTGAACCTACCGTAATCACTTTTCGTGTTTTGCATTGAGCGTGCGGTGATAAAACTTATTTGGTGATTGGCGAATGATAAAACTCACCGTTCTACCAAAGCTGAACACCGTTACGGCATGCTTCAAAGCAAGGTTCAGGCATACGCTGAGGGTTACACCAACGCCACTGTTCACACTTTTCAGGCTCGCGCAGCTGGGGTTCGCCGCGCATATAGGTGGCGACCATAATCATTGATATATTATGAACGCCTTCGTCAATCCAGGTGCCTAAGTTATTAGTCACGCCGATCAGACGAGGCTCAGCGACAATCAGCCCTGTCTCTTCTTCTACTTCTCGAATGGCGGCCTGCTCGAAAGTTTCGCCTTCTTCTAAGTGCCCACCCGGAATAGACCAGAAGGGCGCATGGCTACCGCAGCGTTTCCCTAGTAATATTTGCCCTTGTGGGTTCGCGATAATTACGCCAACGCCGACTTTAACTGTCATTGATACTCTCCATCAGCAAACTTCAGCAAATTATCTCAGCTTCATCGATTTAATAACAGCACTTCAGCAAAAGTGTGCTGTTCTTCAAAAAATAGAAAACTCCTTCTTCGAATATCTTGCTTATAAAAAGGCCAAAGGCCAAACTCATCGAAACGATTCAGCGTTGTATTCGATCTGTTATTGAAAATACAGCGCGCTTTTTTCCAAAAAGAGCTGAAACGATTCAATCTTGAATTTTGCCCAGTGTGAGAGGAGCGTTTATGTTTCACCTGTCCCCACAAGATATTCATCTTGCCGCTACGGCAAGTAATAAAGAAGAAGCAATTCAACAAATTGCAGCAGCACTGACTCAGGCTGGGTACGTAAGCGAAGGCTACGTACAGGGCATGCTCAATCGTGAGAAACAGACCTCGACCTATCTGGGAAGTGGCATTGCGATCCCGCACGGAACCACCGACACCCGCGAAATGGTGCTGAAAACGGGGGTGAAAGTTTTCCAGTTCCCGCAAGGCGTTGAGTGGAGCGAAGGGCAAAGAGCCTACGTTGTGATTGGTATCGCGGCTCGTTCTGATGAACATCTGGCCTTGCTGCGTCAGCTGACGCATGTGTTAAGCGATGACAGCGTGGCGCAACAGATGGCGCAAACCACTTCAGCAGAAGAGTTGCGTAGTTTGCTGATGGGCGAAAGAAGCGTTGCGGCTTTCCGCTTTGATGCAACCATGGTGGCCTTAGATATTGCTGCTGACAGTTTGATGACGTTGCAAGCCATCAACGCAGGCCGTTTACAGCAGGCAGGCGCCGTTAACGCCGAATTTGTCAGCGATGTGATTACCCGTGCGCCGTTAAATCTGGGACAGGGTATCTGGCTCAGCGATAGCGCACTCGGCAATCAGGCAAGCGCCGCTGCGGCTGCGCGCCCACAAACGCCTTTCGACGTGGACGGCGAGCAGGTTGGATTGTTGCTGACCGTGGCGATGGCCGATGCACAGCCTGAAGGCATGCTGGGTTATCTGAGTTCGCTGCTACAAAACAACCAAGCCGATCGTTTGCTGAAAGCGGCTGATGCCGCGTCGTTGGTGGCTCTGCTGACCAGTGACGTTGCGGAAGAAGATTCCGTCGTCAGCGCTGAATTCGTGTTGCGTAATGAGCATGGTCTGCATGCCCGTCCCGGCACGCTGCTGGTTAATACCATTAAGAAATTCGAAAGTCAGATCACTGTCACCAATCTGGACGGCTCTGGCGTTCCTGCAAATGGGCGCAGCCTGATGAAAGTTGTCGCGCTGGGCGTTAAAAAAGGTCATCGACTGCGTTTCACTGCCAACGGTAGCGACGCAGCGCAAGCATTAGAAGCAATTGGTCAGGCTATCAATGATGGTCTAGGCGAAGGGGCATAAGAATGAGCAGAAGAGTAGCAACAATTACACTGAATCCGGCCTATGACTTGGTTGGCTATTGTGCGGAAATTGAACGTGGCGAAGTCAACCGCGTTCAGACCGCCGGTCTGCATGCCGCAGGTAAAGGCATTAACGTTGCCAAAGTGCTGAAAGACCTCGGTATTGACGTGACCGTAGGCGGTTTCCTTGGCAAAGAGAACCAAGACGGATTTCAGCAGTTGTTCAGTGAACTGGGCATCGCCAACCGTTTTCAGGTCGTTGCGGGCCGTACACGTATCAACGTGAAGCTAACCGAAAAAGACGGCGAAGTTTCCGACTTTAACTTCTCCGGTTTTGAAGTGACCAAGCAGGACTGGGAGCGTTTTGTTAACGATTCCCTAAGCTGGCTGGGGCAGTTCGATATGGTATGTGTCAGCGGCAGCCTACCGGCTGGCGTTGATCCAGATGACTTCACTGATTGGATGCGTCGTCTGCGTAGCCAATGCCCGTGCATCATTTTTGATAGCAGCCGTGAAGCGCTGGTTGCAGGGCTAAAAGCCGCGCCTTGGTTAGTGAAACCTAACCGCCGTGAATTAGAGATCTGGGCTGGCCGTGAATTGCCAACGCTGGATGATGTGGTGGGTGCCGCTCATGCCCTACGCGATCAGGGTATTGCCCACGTGGTGATTTCGCTCGGTGCTGAAGGCGCGCTGTGGGTTAACGCATCAGGCGCATGGCTGGCTAAACCACCAGCCTGTGAAGTTGTTAGCACGGTCGGTGCCGGTGACTCCATGGTTGGCGGGTTGATCTATGGTCTGATGATGCGCGAATCCAGCGATCATACGCTGCGCTTGGCAACGGCGGTGGCTGCACTGGCCGTAAGCCAAAGCAACGTCGGCATTTCCGAACGTACCCAGTTGGCCGCCATGATGGCGCGTGTTGACCTGAAGCCTTTTAATTAATTGAGGATGGCCACATGAAAACCTTATTGTTAACCGAAGGCGCTCAGGGACAGGCTCGTAGCTATCTCGCTAAGCGCATGCTGGAAAGTGTTGTAGCAAAACAGGATATCACGCTGGTTGAGGCGGCTCAGGATGCCGAGCTGATTGTTGTTATCGGTGATGAACAGCCTCAGGACGCGACGTTAAACGGCAAACGCCTGTTTGTCGGCAGCGCAGAAAAAGCGATTCGTGAACCCGAAGCGTTCTTGGCTCAGGCAAAAGCAGAAGCTCAGCCTTACCAGTTTGCTGACACGGCGGTTGCTGCTCCAGCCAAAGGCCAAATGCGAGTGGTGGCGGTAACGGCATGTCCAACCGGCGTCGCTCATACCTTTATGGCTGCTGAAGCCATTGAAGCTGAAGCCAAAAAACGCGGTTGGTGGGTGAAAGTCGAAACGCGCGGTTCCGTGGGCGCAGGTAACGAAATCACACCAGAAGAAGTTGCCGCTGCGGATCTGGTGATTGTGGCTGCGGATATTGAAGTTGACCTGAACAAGTTTTCTGGCAAACCGATGTACCGCACGTCTACCGGCTTAGCGTTGAAGAAAACCGCGCAGGAGTTGGATAAAGCGCTGGTGGAGTCTGAAACCTTTACGGCGATGAAATCGACCTCGTCGACGTCTGGCAAGAAGAAAGAAAGCGCGGGGGCATATCGTCATTTGCTGACCGGTGTTTCCTATATGCTGCCAATGGTCGTGGCCGGTGGTTTGTGTATCGCGCTGTCGTTCGTGTTCGGTATTGAAGCGTTTAAACAGCAGGGCACGTTGGCTGCTGCGTTGATGCAGATCGGTGGTGGTTCAGCCTTCGCACTGATGGTGCCGGTGTTAGCGGGTTACATTGCATTCTCCATTGCTGACCGTCCGGGCTTAACGCCGGGCCTGATTGGCGGGATGTTGGCGGTAAGCACCGGTGCAGGATTCTTAGGCGGTATTATTGCCGGTTTCTTGGCGGGCTATGTGGCGAAAGCGATCAGCTCCAAATTGCATTTACCGCAAAGTATGGAAGCGCTGAAGCCGATCCTGATCATTCCATTGGTTGCGAGCTTGATCACCGGCTTGGCGATGATTTACATCGTTGGTAAACCAGTTGCCGCCATTATGGAAGGTCTGACACATTGGCTACAGGCGATGGGTACGGCTAACGCAGTGATCTTGGGTGCTATTTTAGGCGCGATGATGTGTACCGATATGGGTGGTCCGGTGAACAAAGCGGCTTATGCCTTTGGCGTAGCGCTGCTGAGTACTCAGACCTATGCACCGATGGCGGCGATTATGGCCGCAGGTATGGTGCCTCCGTTGGCGATGGGCTTTGCGACGTTGGTAGCACGTAATAAGTTTGCCCAAAGCGAACGCGAAGGTGGCAAAGCAGCGCTGGTTCTGGGGCTGTGCTTTATCTCCGAAGGGGCAATTCCGTTTGCTGCGCGTGACCCAATGCGTGTTCTGCCTTGCTGTATCGCCGGCGGTGCGTTGACTGGTGCGTTGTCGATGTTCTTTGGGGCTAAACTGATGGCTCCACACGGCGGCCTGTTCGTATTGCTTATTCCTGGCGCAATCACCCCGGTTATTCAATATCTGATTGCGATTGTGGCCGGTACGCTTCTGGCTGGTGGTTTGTACGCGCTGTTGAAACGTCCAGACGTGGAAATTGCGGAAGAGAAGTTAGCGTAACTCACCGTTATCGCTGATATGAAAATGGGTGCCCATATGGCACCCATTTTTTTAGCTATTTCTGTGTTCAGAACAGTTATGCGGCCTGTTCTGCAGATTCTTGTTCTTTCAGCCAAGCAATTTCTTCGGCCCAGATATCAGGATTAACGGTTTCTAAAATCAATGGAATTCCGTCAAAGCGCGGATCGCGCATGATCCAACTAAAGGCCGTTTTGCCAATGTTACCTTCACCGAGGCTGTGATGGCGGTCGACACGGCTGTCGAAGGCGCTCTTCGCATCGTTAAGATGCATACCGCGCAGGTAGTTAAAGCCAACGATACGCTCAAAGTGAGCAAAAGTTTTGCTGCACTCTTCCTCGGTACGTAAATCGTAACCGGCAGCAAAGGCGTGGCAGGTATCAATACAAACGCCGATACGCGATTTGTCTTCTACACCATCGATAATGGCGGCCAGATGTTCGAAGCGAAAGCCGAGATTGCTGCCTTGACCCGCGGTATTTTCAATAACCGCAGTGACGCCCTGCGTTTTATCCAAGGCAATATTGATAGATTCAGCGATGCGTGCGAGGCATTTATCTTCATCAATTTGCATCAGATGGCTGCCCGGATGGAAGTTGAGTAGTGTCAGCCCGAGCTCAGAGCAACGCTCTAATTCGTCGATAAATGCTTCACGCGATTTCTCTAATGCTTCTTCAACGGGATGCCCAAGGTTAATAAGATAGCTGTCGTGCGGCAGAATTTGCGCAGGCTGATAGTTATATTGAGCACACGCAGATTTAAATTTATCGATCACGTCGCTGCCAAGCGGGGCGGCTTTCCACTGGCGCTGATTTTTGGTGAACAGCGCAAACGCCGTTGCATTTAATTCGTGTGCACGAATGACGGCCTGATCAACGCCGCCGGAGGCACTGACATGGGCTCCAACAAATTTCATTTTTTTCTCCTCATTTTGGGAGGCATTATGGCATTGATGGGGAGGCGAATGAATAGGGGGGGTAGGTTACGTCTGTCTAAAATCCTGTATTCTATCTGGGCATCGTGCAGACGTCCGAGCAAGGCAGTTCAATTGCTGTTATAGCTTGGGCGTGGTGAAAAGTTACGTCCGCCTATTATACCGAGCTCTGAATATACATTGTGCAGGCGTTCGTGTTCGAGCAAGGCGGCTCAATCGCCTTTGTAGCTTAAGTGTGGTGTAAAGTTACGTCCGCCTAAAATACTGAGCCCTACATATACATCGTGCAGGCGTCCGTGTTAGGGGGCCAATCGCCGCCCCCTAACAACCCGGCTTGGCACCGTTCATCAGCCTGCTTCGCAGGTTCCCTCATCTCGTCATTCCGGCTTTAACGGAACGAGCGACAATCGGCATCCCTGCCTCCGTCGCTCTTTTGCCGACGTCCAGTCGGCAAATCCTAGCCTGCATTCCTCTATTCGGCTGAAGAACAACGTGCCGGAAAAGGTCAACCCCAAAGACAATAACCCTCTCTGTTTTTTAGTTTAAGTCGTGGCATTTAGAGCAGTGAAAACAGGATGTTTTCACGAGGGGAGGAGGCGCCAGGGATGGCGCATGCCGACCCGGCGCGGAGATGGCGTCTCGGATAAGAGCGCGCGGGTGTTGGGTGCGCGCGCTGGCGCACCCGACTCGGACGCCTTCACTCATGCTGCATATAACCGCCGGAGCGGATAGGCGGTCGAAACCTTACGCTGTTGTCACATAAGTGATCAGCATGTTAAGTCGCAGCTTTAAATCCACATTCCCACAAAATGATTAATCAGCGCACCACCCACCACCAACCAAACAAACAAAATACTTGCCAGCAAAATAGGTTTGATCCCTGCCTGACGGATTGCGCTGATATGGGTGGTTAGGCCTAACGCAGCCATCGCCATGGCCAGCAAAATGGTGTCCAAGGTAATAAGTTGATGCACCAGCGCCGCAGGCAGCAGATCGAAGGAGTTAAAACCGGCGACGACGATAAAGAGCACCGCAAACCATGGAATGGTGATCGCTGATTTTTGCTTAGTCGCACTCCGTTTGTTGCTTGGCACACTGCGTGCAATAAAGCTGGATAAAATGACGAGGAACGGAGCCAGCATCATCACGCGGATCATCTTCGTGATGACGGCCGCATTACCCGCCTCATCGCTGATGGCTCGCCCAGCGGCAACCACCTGTGCAACTTCATGAATCGTTGAACCGATGTAAATACCGAAGCCTTCCTGCGTCGTTTGCAGCCACTGATAATGCTCATTGAGCCGGTACAGCCACGGATAGAAAAAGATCGCGATAGTACCGAAAATAACCACGGTAGATACCGCAACGGCGACTTTACTGGCATCGGCTTTCACTACGGGTTCTGTTGCCATGACGGCCGCTGCGCCACAAATGCTGCTGCCGGCGCCGATCAGCATAACGGTCTGGCTATCCATACCAAAAACTTTACGTCCGACCCACATAGCCAGCAAGAACGTGGATGTCAGCGTGATGGCATCGGTCACGATCCCAGTCATACCGACGTCGGCAATTTGCTGAAACGTCAGGCGAAAACCATACAGAATAATCCCCAATCGTAGGAGTTTTTGCTTGGAAATATGCACCCCGACGGCGCAAGGGGCTTCGATGCTGGGGTAGACCGTATTACCTAGAATAATCCCGAAGATGATGGCCAGCGTTAGAGCACCGAAACCGAGATTTTCAACCCAAGCGATATTGCCAGCCCACATGGCAACCGCAGTGATGGCCCCCGCAAGAATGAGTCCGGGAAGCAAATTTCCAAGCGCGTGGAAATAATGAGGAGAATTTTTTTGTTCGAAAGCACTGTTTGCGTGCATGGCTATCGTACCTATTGCTGTATTACTGATGCGAATAGAGTAGCGGCACATCGCTTAAAAAAGAAATTGATTATATATTTATAACCTAACGGTATAAGTGGTAAATGAGCCTGCTGGATCCCTTAAGCCCTGCGCTATGCGTTGAATAAAACGGACGTGTTGCCGATCTTCATTAGCTTTTACGCATTATTTTCAATGCCAATTTTCACGGAGTAATTTTAAAAACTTTATTTATATAAATTCAATTGAGACGGGCTGGATCAACTCGCATTATCTGAATCCGTAAGGCGCACCATGTGGGCTTTTTAGTATGAAGTGAAATAGCTAAAACTATCCCGAAAACAAAAAATGGAGTCATTCCCATGTTAGAGCTAACTGCTAGCACGGGCGTAGCGGCTGTTACTGGTGTGACGTTAGTCGGTCTGCTTTCTGGGCTTGATACTGGCGTCGTTATCGGTGCATTTGCAGGCGCAGTGGTATTTGTTTTATCTGCTACAGAGTTTCGAGTTTGGAAACGTGTGGCGTTCTTTGTCGTCGCCTTTGTGCTCGGAGTTCTCACCGCGGGGTTCTCAACCGCTATGCTGAGCACGGTTATTCCTGCTTCAGTTATGGTAGAAAAACCGATTGGCGCACTCGTTTCCTCAGCAACTATTGTTTGGATACTGATCGCCGTTATCTCTAAAGCTAAGAATTCAACCCTCAAGCTCAAAGGTGATGGTAAATGATAATTAACACCTTGTTATTAAACATTAACGCGATTGTTTGTTTTCTTACAGCCTTGCGGATGATGACTTTTCAACGTAAAGACAGCGATCATAATTGGGTTGGATCTGTATTTGCGTATGTTCTTATCGTTGCGTGTGCTGCTGTGACGATACGAATTATTACGGGCGACATTATTAAGATAAATCCAGCGGAAACTCTTATTAATATCACGCTATGCGTTTCCTTATTTTTATCACGTGGAAACGTGATGCATTTTTTTAAAAGGAGAGGTAATCGTGCAAATCAGTGAAAATGGCATCAACCTCATTAAACAATATGAGGGATGTCGATTAACGGCCTATCAAGATTGTATTGGTGTATGGACTATCGGCTATGGGTGGACTCAGCCGATAGGCGGCAAGAGCATCGCTAAAGGGATGGTTATTAGTCAACAGAAAGCGGATGCTTTATTAATGCAGGGCATTGAACAGTCAGAAAATTGTGTGAATAACGTGGTACATCATTCAATCAATCAGCATCAATTTGATGCTCTGGTCGATTTTGCTTACAACCTAGGCGTTAATGCATTAAAGGGCTCGACTTTGCTAAAAAAAATTAACGTTGGTGATTATATTGGTGCAGCTAACGAATTTCAGAAATGGAATAAAGCTAGCGGTAAAGAGCTCGCAGGACTGACTCGGCGGCGTGGGGCAGAGAAATCTCTGTTCCTGTCATGAGTCGAGCCACTACCGCACTGATCTTGGTCATTATCGGCCTGCTTATTGGAATGTGGTACATGACAAATCGGCTGCAAACAATTAACGCTAAACTGAAAGAAATAAGCCAAGTGGCCGAACAACAAAAAGTTGCTCTTGGTAATATTCAGCGTCAACGTATGCAGGCCAGCG
Source organism: Hafnia alvei (assembly GCF_964063325.1). NCBI lineage: Bacteria > Pseudomonadati > Pseudomonadota > Gammaproteobacteria > Enterobacterales > Hafniaceae > Hafnia > Hafnia alvei. The sequence goes on along the minus strand of NZ_OZ061315.1, from coordinate 2,928,789 downwards.
AACTTGATAATAAAGTAACTCTGGAGCTGAATTATGCAAAAAACGAAATTGAGCATCTTCGCACTGACCTTGGGAATAATGTTAAACGGCTGCGCGTCAACGCCCATTGCCCAACGTTGTCCGAAGCCACCACCACCACCCGCAAGTCTGATGCAGCCGGCGCCAGACTTGATGTCTCCGCTGAACGGGATTATCTCAGTCTCAGAGAGCGGATCAGGGTGACAAATACCATGATTGAAGGGCTGCAGGATGACATTAACCATCAGTGCTTACAATAAGCATTCTGCGTTAGCATATATTGGGTATTTTTCAGCGATATTCATCAGATATAGACATGGGTTTTAACGATGATGCCCTCCGTTATGACCGCCATTACCATGATGATTACCGTGATTTCCGCCATTGTTATGGGAGCCACTTCCTTGATGCCAATCTTGATGCGGTGGTGGGGATGAATGGCCGCTGTGGCCTCTAACAATACATCCACTTAATGATGCCGATATTAAAAGCAATGCAGCTATTTTAACCATGGTTTTCATTTTATAAGACCTATAAGAATAGTTATTTTGGCAGCAGAATAGTATTTAAAATTTAGCTCAAATATAGGTTTTATCCTAAACCAATAAACACATAATCTACTGATTAATTTGAATAAATGATTTAATCAAATGTGTGGGAAATATGGATAAATAATGTGTTTATTGTGGAAGTTCTTGATTAAAAACTAACCATGTAAATTGCGTGCGACGGCAATTAAGCCAAACTTCACACTTTCGTGTCTGAAATATCAATTGATTGTTCAAATGTGTTATTACAAGGGAGGTGAACGACACATGTTGAACAGAAGGAGAAGTGAAATGGATTACGCCTATAAAGTTATTCTGGTTCCTGTTGATATTGAAGAACCGAAGCTTACCGAAGGAGCGCTTCACCATGCGGCTCATTTGGCCAAAGTATCACATGCAAAAATTCGCTTGATGAACGTACGTCCCTCCATCCCGACGTATTATATGGGCGAGCATCCTCAGCAATTAATGAAAATTCAAGATGACGCCACGAATAAAGTGCATAAAGAGTTAGAAGCACTAGGGGCCTCCCTTGATTTGTCGTCAGATCAGGTTTCGGTTATGGTGACGTGGGGCTCGATTTACGATGAAATTTTGAAAGAGGCTGAGGCGTGCAAGGCAGATTTAATTGTTGTGGGTTCTCGTCGTCCAAGCATGTCTACCTATTTAATTGGTTCTAATGCAGCGCGTGTTGTGCGACATGCTAAGACCTCGGTGCTTGTCGTTCGCTAGGGGGTTATTGCCTCGCGTCTAGATATTGCGTACTCCGTGGTTGCTGGTTGATTGGCATACGTGCAATCACGGAGAATAGGATTATTACCATGTTAATTGATCTGCTCCTATCCCATTGCTGCCGTCAGTACTCGGTAGTCTCTTATAGTAATTATTAGCTTTAAATCTAAAATTATGGGTAAGCCTCCTATAAATAGGGACATTCGCGTTATACTTCAATTATCCCTAGCCCTCTATGTTGGAGGCTGATTTATGCTGCGCAGACAGGCATAGGGCATACATTTTATAAATATACTTTGACTGCCTTGGATCTTTTTTATGCACATTACCTTGCGCCAGCTGGAAGTTTTTACCGAAGTACTTAAGTGTGGTTCGACAACCCAAGCGTCGAGCGCGCTTTCTCTTTCTCAATCCGCGGTGAGCGCTGCGCTATCTGATTTGGAAACCCAGCTCTCGGTGCGTCTGTTTGACCGAGTGGGAAAGCGTTTGGTGGTCAATGAGCACGGTCGTTTGTTGTATCCTAAAGCCATGGCTTTGTTGGAACAGGCCGGCGAAATTGAAGCATTGTTTCAGAGTGAAGCTGGTGCGTTGCGCATAGCGGCGAGCAGTACGATTGGTAACTATATTCTGCCGAAAATGATTGCAGGCTATCGCCGAGATTTTCCTGCGGTACCGCTTGAGCTGAATGTGGGGAATAGCCGAGATGTGATTAACGCGGTTGCCGATTTTCGCGTTGATTTAGGGCTGATAGAGGGGCCATGCCATATGCCTGATTTATTGACCCAGACATGGCAACAAGACGAATTGGTGGTGTTCGCCGCGCCTGACCACCCGCTGTTGCAAGCGCCTGTTACGCTAGATGCGCTCGCGCGGGCACCGTGGATCTTACGTGAGGCGGGATCGGGCACGCGTGAGGTGGTCGAACATATTTTGCTGTCGCATCTTTCACACTTTGATTTAGTCATGGAGCTGGGGAATTCTGAGGCCATTAAGCATGCGGTACGCTATGGCATCGGCATTAGCTGCTTGTCGCGCCGAGTTATTGAAGAGCAGTTGCAAACCGGGGTACTGGTGGAAGTTCCGGTGCCGTTGCCGCGACTAAACCGCGCACTTTACCTTATCCATCATCGTCAAAAGCATATGTCCAAGGCGCTCGAACGTTTCTTAAGCTATTGCAGCTAGGCGGCCAGAGACGATTCATCTTTTAGCAATAGCAGATGAACAAATAGACGCTACACTTAACAGTGGATTAACAGCTGATGCTAATAATCTACCGGCAATCATGAAGCTCTCTAATAAGATCAGATTGTTACTTTATGCAGGGGCGGGATTTGTTACAATCCGGCCTCTTCACTAATTATAGAGCAGATATAGGGTTCTAATGGCTCAGACAAACACTAAGACCTCCTCCACGGGGCGAGCACCGGCGCTGCGCCGGGAATTAAAAGCGCGGCATCTGTCGATGATTGCTATCGGCGGTTCTATCGGTACTGGGCTATTTGTTGCATCAGGTGCTACCGTTTCACAAGCAGGGCCAGGCGGCGCTTTGCTTTCTTATATCATCATCGGTTTGATGGTGTATTTCTTAATGACCAGTTTGGGTGAGCTGGCGGCATTTATGCCGGTATCGGGCTCATTCTCGACCTACGGCTCGCGTTACGTAGAAGAAGGCTTCGGCTTTGCGCTAGGTTGGAACTATTGGTACAACTGGGCGGTCACTATCGCGGTTGACTTGGTGGCAGCGCAGCTTGTAATGGGGTATTGGTTCCCCGATACGCCAGGCTGGATTTGGAGTGCGCTGTTCCTTGGCTTGATGTTCTTGCTGAACTACATCTCCGTTAAAGGTTTTGGTGAAGCGGAATATTGGTTCTCTCTGATCAAAGTGACAACGGTCATCATCTTCATCATTGTCGGTGTTGCGATGATCGCGGGTATCCTGAAAGGCGGAGAGCAGGCCGGTTTCCATAACTGGACGATTGGTGATGCGCCGTTTGCCGGAGGTTTTGCCTCTATGATCGGTGTCGCGATGATCGTGGGTTTCTCGTTCCAAGGAACAGAGCTTATCGGTATCGCAGCGGGTGAATCTAAAGATCCGGGCAAGAACATTCCAATGGCGATCCGTCAGGTATTCTGGCGTATCCTGCTGTTCTATGTGCTGGCTATCTTGATTATCAGCCTGATTATTCCATATACCGATCCAAACCTGTTGCGTAACGACGTGAAAGATATCTCGGTGAGTCCGTTCACGTTGGTATTCCAGAATGCGGGCCTGCTGTCTGCAGCAGCGGTGATGAACGCGGTTATCCTGACAGCGGTACTGTCTGCGGGTAACTCGGGAATGTATGCGTCAACGCGTATGCTGTTTACGCTGGCTTCCGAAGGGAAAGCTCCGCGTATTTTCGCCAAGCTTTCTGAGGGCGGAGTTCCACGTAATGCGCTGTATGCAACCACGGTTGTTGCGGGCCTGTGCTTCTTAACCTCGATGTTTGGTAACCAAGAAGTGTATCTGTGGTTGCTGAATACCTCAGGCATGACGGGCTTTATTGCCTGGCTTGGGATTGCCATCAGCCACTACCGCTTCCGTCGCGGCTATGTGAGAAAAGGGTTGGATCTGAATGCACTGCCTTATCAGTCAGGCTTCTTCCCAATTGGGCCAATCTTTGCCTTTATACTGTGCCTGATTATTACGCTAGGTCAGAACTATGAAGCGTTCCTTGATGACCGAATCGATTGGTATGGTGTAACCGCAACTTACATCGGTTTGCCGCTGTTCCTGATTATTTGGTTCGGCTACAAATTAGCGAAAGGAACGCATTTTGTTCCCTATAGTGAGATGGAATTTCCAGTGACTAAGATCGACGATTAATACTGATCGTTAATCATTTTAAAGGCGACCTTTGGGTCGCCTTTTTGCGTATTGGGGCAGGCTAAACATCACCAGTGAAAAATGACTAAAAAAAGAATAATAATCTTTCTAATTAAAAGCGCTGTGAAATGAATAAGTTATCCGACTTAACACTATGAGAAATAGGGGTAATAAAATTAATAAATCACATTGATAAGTATTATCATTTGCTTTACCATTTTGTGCACTTATGGAATTAGAGCAGGAGTGGTGAAGGTGAAAGACACCGTAAAAGGAAGAAAATCGCGTTGGGGTATTCAATTACTTGCTGCGGCGACTCTGATGGGAAGTATCAGTTCTTGGGCTGCCACGGTGACGGATATCGCCGGGCGTAGCGTAGAAATCCCCGCTAAGGTTGACCGAATTCTCCTCGGAGAAGGGCGTTTATTCTATGCAGTCTCCCTGCTTGAAGGCAAAAAACCGTTCGACCGCATTGTGGGTTGGCAAGGTGACTTCCGCAAACTCGATCCACAGACTTACTCTGTCTATCAGGCTAAATTCCCTGAAATCGATAAAATCCCTCTGATTGGTAACACCACCGCAGATAGCGTCAGCCCCGAAAAAGTATTGACGCTAAATCCTGACGTGGCGATCTTCGGCCTCTCTGGTCATGGTCCTGGCCGCGATAGCCAACTGGTGAAACAGCTGGAAAAAGCCGGTGTGCCGGTCGTATTTGTCGATTTCCGCACTTCTCCGCTGAAAAACACGCTGCCGAGCATGCGTTTACTAGGCAAGGTTCTGCACCGCGAACAGCAGGCTGAGAATTACATCAATTTCTATCAAGATAATGTGCGCTTGGTAACCGATGTCACCAGCAAGATCCCTGATAGCCAAAAGCCTAGCGTTTTCATTGAGCTAAAAGCTGCGACCAGCGACGACTGCTGCGGCACCGCGGGCAATGGCAATATGGGTGACTTCATTGATTTGGCTGGTGGTAACAACATCGCGAAAGGCTTACTGCCGGGTGCGCTTGGGCAAATCAACCTCGAAAAAGTGTTGTCTGCGGATCCAGATGTTTATATCGCCAGCGGCGCGAAAGCGCCTGACGCTAAAGAGCCCGGTATTAAATTAGGTGCGAAGGTCACCGAGCAGCAGGCGAGAGACAGCTTGAACTCTGCGATGCAACGCACCGGTATCAGCACGTTGAAAGCGGTGCAGGATGGCAATTCTCACGCTATCTGGCATAGCTACTACAACTCGCCGTATAACGTTTTGGCGGTTCAGGCCTTTGCTAAATGGATTTATCCGGAGAAGTTTGCCTCGTTAGATCCTAAAAAGACCATGGATTCCATGTATCAGCAGTTCCTTGCTGTCGACCCAAGCGGCACCTATTGGGTTGATGCTAAAGCGTCGAATCAGTAATAAGAATCAACCCTGCCAGCCGCCGCCAGCAGGGTTGACCTGTCACAGGTAACAACATGAGTTCAACCACTGAGCCAATGAGCGCTGCGAAACGTTACGACGCCAGCGACGTCAAAGGTCACTACCAGCGCATTGTGCGCCATCGTTTGATCATAATGGGCGTCATCGTGTTAGCCATTTTGGGATCGCTAATCCTTGATTTCACTATGGGGCCTTCCGGTTTGTCGTTAGGTACGCTATGGCAAACGCTGTGGCAGCCAGAAATCGCTGATGCAGGCACCCGCGTTATTGTTTGGGATATTCGTTTGCCGTATGCGCTGATGGCTATCGTTGTTGGGTTGGCATTAGGTTTAGCCGGTGCCGAGATGCAAACCATTCTGAATAACCCGCTGGCCAGCCCGTTCACGTTGGGCGTATCTTCCGCGGCGGCCTTCGGTGCCGCATTAGCAATCGTTTTGGGCATCGGTTTTCCGGGCATCCCCGATCAGTGGTTTATCTCCGCAAACGCCTTTATTTTTGCGCTGTTTGCCGCCCTGATGCTGGACGGTATTACGCGCTGGACACGGGTTGCAACGTCGGGCGTGGTGTTGTTTGGTATTGCGCTGGTTTTCACCTTTAACGCGTTGGTTTCAATGATGCAGTTCATCGCCACTGAAGATACGTTGCAAGGTTTGGTTTTCTGGACCATGGGTAGCCTCGCGCGTGCGTCATGGGAAAAGCTGGGCATTTTATTGCTGGCCTTTGCCATTCTGATGCCGATTTCAATGATGAGCTCGTGGAAGCTAACCGCGCTGCGCTTAGGCGAAGATCGTGCTGTGAGTTTTGGCATCGACGTTAAACGTCTGCGTTTAGGCACATTGCTGCGCATCAGTATCCTGTCTGCATTAGCGGTGGCATTCGTGGGCCCGATTGGCTTTATCGGCTTAGTAGCTCCCCATATTGCCCGCTTGATTTTCGGTGAAGATCATCGCTTCTATTTACCCGCGAGTGCATTGATTGGCGCGCTGGTGCTGTCGATGGCGTCCGTGGCGTCAAAAAACCTGATCCCAGGCGTGATTATTCCTGTTGGCATTGTGACATCGCTGGTGGGCGTACCTTTCTTCCTCAGCATCATTTTGCGTCATAGGGGGAATGTATGAATCTTGGTTTAGAGATTTCGTATTTTAATGCGGGATATCCGCGCCGTGCGGTGATTGAGGACCTGTGCGTATCCACGCTGCCGCGCGGGAAAATTACCGTTCTACTAGGCCCTAACGGCTGCGGTAAATCTACGCTGTTGCGCTCTTTAGCAGGACTAAATCGCGCTTCTGGCCATCTTTTGCTAGATGGCAACGATCTGATGGCACAGCCATTCAGTGAGCGGGCAAAACAGGTAGTTTATCTGCCGCAGTCTTTACCGGCGGGCGTTCATCTTCATGTGTTGGAATCCATTATCGTGGCGCAGCGGGCGTCCGCTGGTCTGGGTCGCCAAGGCAATGAAACAGAAGTGATGCGTTTGCTGGAGCAGCTTGGGATTTCCCATTTAGCGCTGAGCTATTTGGATCAGCTGTCTGGTGGGCAGAAGCAGCTGGTGGGATTGGCTCAATCATTGATTCGCCAGCCTTCGCTGTTGCTGCTTGATGAGCCGCTGAGTGCGTTGGATTTGAATTATCAGTTCCACGTGATGGACTTGGTGCGCCGCGAGACCGCCCGCCGCAATATCGTCACCGTGGTGGTGGTGCACGATATCAATATCGCGCTGCGCCATGGAGATCATGTGTTGATGCTTGAAAACGGGAAGCTGATCGCGGATGGCAAACCCGCAGAAGTGATTACGCCAGAAAGTTTGGCTCGCGTGTATGGCGTCCGTGGACGCATAGAACACTGTTCGCAGGGAATGCCTCAGGTTGTGATCGACGGATTGGTTGCGGAACCCTCCATCTAACCCTTTCTCTGCCAGCGCATTAATAACGGCATTGTCTGTTAATCAATCAATAGGGCTTATCCATAGCGGATAGCCCGATGCGATAGCTTTTGTCTATCACTAGAACAGACGTTCTATGTAGAAGTAGGCATTTTTATTGAAGTGAAAAAGTGGGCTGAACGGCGCCATAAGAGCGTCACACCTAGTAAATAATAATCATTCTAATAATTATTTAAATTTAACCTCATGGAGATTGACCAAATGGCTAAGGCAAAACTTAACCCGTTAGCAACTTTATTGCGCGGGGGGCTTTGCGTACCGTTATTCATCGCAGCAGCACCTGTGATGGCCGCGGAAGGGGATGATGTGATGGTTGTCACCGCTTCAGCAACTGAACAAAATCTGAAAGATGCACCCGCCAGTATTAGCGTGATTACACGTGAAGACTTGGCTAAAAAGCCGATTCAGAACCTGAAGGATATTCTGCAGGAAGTGCCGGGTGTGCAGCTGACTAACGAGGGCGATAACCGTAAAGGTGTGAGTATTCGTGGTTTAGACAGCAGCTATACGCTGATCTTGGTGGATGGCAAACGCGTGAGTTCGCGCACGGCGGTGTTCCGACATAACGATTATGACCTAAGCTGGGTGCCCGCCGAGGCGATTGAGCGTATCGAAGTGGTGCGCGGCCCGATGTCTTCGCTTTACGGTTCTGATGCTTTAGGCGGCGTAGTGAACATTATTACCCGCAAAGTGGGTAAAGAGTGGCACGGTTCCCTGAGTGCCGATAGCACCATCCAAGAGCATCGCGATCGCGGCGATAGCTATAACGGCAGCTTCTACACCAGCGGCCCGTTGATTGATGATGTGCTGGGGGTGAAAGTCTTTGGCAATTTGGGCAAGCGTGAAAAAGATGATGCCCAAAAATCGGCTACCAGCAAAACGGGCGAATCGGGGCGTATTGAGGGCTACACGACTCGCGACGCTAACGTTGAATTTGCATGGACGCCAGAAGCGAATCAGGACATGACCTTTGGCTACGGTTTTGACCGCCAGGATCGTGATTCTGATTCTTTGGATAAAAACCGTCTGGAACGTCAAAACTACTCTATTGGTCACAACGGGCGTTGGGATTTAGCCAATACGGAAATCCGTGCTTATGGCGAAAAGATTGATAACTACAATGAAAACCGCATCACGGCGAAAAATAATGCCATCGACGGCAAAGTTGTTGTTCCTCTCGGCGAGCTAAATCAGCTATTCACACTGGGCGGCGAATACCGTAACGATAAACTGAGCGATCCGGGTAATCTGAAGGGCAGCGGTTCAACGTCAGCCAATCAATACGCGCTGTTTGTGGAAGATGAATGGCGGATCTTCGAGCCGTTGGCCTTCACCGGCGGCATTCGTATGGATAACCATGAAGATTATGGTGTTCACTGGAGCCCGCGTGCCTATTTAGTTTATAATGCGACGGACACGGTGACGGTGAAAGGTGGTTGGGCAACTGCGTTTAAAGCGCCTTCGCTATTAGAACTGAGCCCTGATTGGCAGTCGGCTTCTTGCCGCGGGGATTGTACTATTGTCGGTAACAAGGATCTGGATCCTGAAACCTCCGAAAGCTTCGAGCTGGGCTTGTACTATGCCGGTGATGAAGGGATGCTGGATGGTGTAAATGCCAGCGTGACGGTGTTCCAAAACAATGTGAAGGATATGATTAACGTGACTCGTACTGCCAATGCAGCGATAGCGCCTTCCTATCCAAACTTTGTTGATTTTGATAAGAATGGTAAGCCCATTTTCCGTTACTACAACGTTGATAAAGCAAGAATTAAAGGCGTTGAAACCGAGTTGAAAGTGCCGTTTACCGATGCGTTAAGCATGAGTATGAACTACACCTACAACGATGCACGTGACCTAACCAACGACCGTCCATTAAGCACCCAACCGTTCCATACGGCGAACAGCACGTTAGACTGGAAACCAATCGAAGACTGGTCATTCTACGTATCGGCTAACTATTCCGGTAAGCGTCGCGTCGTGACTAGCGCTGATAAATCATCTGGTGGCTACACCGTTTGGAACACCGGTGGTGCTTATCAGATGACCAAAGATCTGAAGCTGCGCGCGGGCGTGTTGAACCTGTTGGATAAAGACCTGAACCGTGATGATTACAGCTATAACGAAGAAGGGCGTCGTTACTTTGTTGCGGCGGATTACACGTTCTAATTTATTGTTTTGTTGAACGTTGCTTTGTTGAACATTGTTTAGTTGAACATTGTTTAGTTGAACATTATTTAGTTGAACGTAGTGCATAAAAAACCCGCCAGATTGGCGGGTTTTTGGTTGGTTCAGGCAATTATTTAACCTGATGACCCGGCTGTGCGCCGCTGTCAGGGCTGAGCAGGAAGATGTCTTTTCCGCCAGGACCCGCAGCCATTACCATGCCTTCAGACATGCCAAAGCGCATTTTACGCGGAGCCAAGTTAGCCACCATCACGGTTAAACGGCCAACTAACACGCTTGGATCTGGATAGGCAGAGCGAATACCGGAGAATACCTGACGGGTTTCACCGCCCAGATCCAGTATTAGCTTCAGCAATTTATCTGAACCTTCAACGAACTCGGCGCTTTTGATTTCAGCAATGCGCATATCTACTTTGGCGAAATCGTCAAAGGTGATGGTGTCTTGAATCGGCTCGTCGGCTAATGGACCGGTAGCCGGTTTGGAAGCTGCAACGGCGGCTGCCGCAGCGGCTTTGCCTTCTTCAATCATCGCTTCAACTTTGGTCATTTCGATACGGTTAAACAGCGCTTTGAACGCGTTAACCTGATGGCTGAGCAATGGTTGAGAGATGCTGTCCCAGGTCAGTTCGGTATTCAGGAACGCTTCAGTGCGCTCGCTTAATGAAGGCAGAACCGGTTTCAGGTAAGTCATCAGAACGCGGAACAGGTTAATACCCATTGAGCAGATGGCTTGTAAATCGGCATCACGGCCTTCTTGCTTTGCCACTACCCACGGGGCCTGTTCATCGACATAACGGTTGGCCAGATCGGCTAACGCCATGATCTCACGAATGGCTTTGCCTGACTCGCGGTTTTCATAGGCTTGAGCAATTTCATCCGCAGCGTCAACAAAGGTCTGATAAAGCGCAGGATCGGCTAAGTGTTCAGACAGCTTGCCGCCAAAGCGTTTGTTGATGAAGCCTGCGTTACGCGAGGCTAAGTTCACCACTTTGTTAACGATATCGGCATTCACGCGCTGTACGAAATCTTCCAGATTCAGGTCGATATCATCGATTCGCGAGGAGAGTTTCGCTGCATAGTAGTAGCGTAAGCAATCGGCATCCAAATGATCCAAGTAAGTACGCGCCTGAATAAAGGTGCCACGAGATTTGGACATTTTGGCACCGTTAACGGTGACATAGCCGTGGACGAATACGTTGCTTGGCTTGCGGAAGTTACTGCCTTCCAACATGGCTGGCCAGAACAGGCTATGGAAGTAGACGATATCTTTACCGATAAAGTGATACAGCTCGGTGGATGAGTCTTTTTTCCAGAACTCGTTGAAGTCCAGATCGTCACGCTTATCGCACAGGTTTTTAAACGAGCCCATGTAGCCGATAGGCGCATCCAACCAAACATAGAAATATTTACCCGGCGCATCAGGAATTTCAAATCCGAAATAAGGTGCGTCGCGAGTGATATCCCACTGCTGTAGACCAGACTCAAACCATTCCTGCATTTTGTTCGCGACCTGTTCCTGCAATGCACCAGAACGGGTCCATGCCTGCAGCATTTCACTAAACGACGGCAGGTCGAAGAAGAAGTGCTCTGATTCACGCATAACCGGCGTGGCGCCAGAGACAACAGACTTAGGCTCGATAAGCTCGGTTGGGCTATAGGTCGCGCCACAAACTTCGCAGTTATCGCCATACTGGTCTGGTGACTTACATTTCGGACAGGTGCCTTTCACGAAGCGGTCTGGCAGAAACATGCCTTTTTCCGGATCGTAAAGCTGAGAGATAGTGCGGTTTTTAATAAAACCGTTTTCTTTCAGACGACCATAAATCAGGTTCGACAGCTCACGGTTCTCTTCGCTGTGCGTAGAGTGGTAGTTGTCGTAGCTGATATTAAAGTCGGAGAAGTCTTTTTGATGTTCCTGACTCACGGCAGCAATCATCTGCTCAGGCTCAATGCCTAACTGCTGAGCTTTCAGCATGATAGGTGTCCCGTGGGCATCGTCCGCGCAGATAAAGTGCACTTCGTTGCCGCGCATTCGCTGAAAACGAACCCATACGTCTGCCTGAATGTGCTCGAGCATGTGGCCGAGGTGAATTGAGCCGTTGGCGTACGGAAGCGCGCACGTCACTAGAATTTTTCTTGCGCTTGCTTGGGAGGTGACTGAAGCCATAGTGGATTTGCTGTCTCTTTTAAGAATGGAACGGTGCTAAAGATGTTACCTGATTGAGTCCGATGCCGCTAGGCTGCTGTGTTTGTTAAGTCATTTTCTTTGTTAATGCAGGGAAAGTAAGTTGCATAACGCGCAGTGAATGGAGTTCTGGTATGCTTATTAATGTTCTGTCGATTAGCAAAATGGCTGTATAAGTGAATTATGTCAGCGAACATATATATACCCGTCTCACTTCAAGTTGCATGAGCGTGGCCACCTTCATGTAACTCGATTTATTCGGGGTATAAATACGCTTTACAGCGCCATCTGAAGATAAAAATGAATGACACAAGGAGCCGGGATGAGCAATAAATCCCATCAAACGTCCACTCCCGAAGCACTGCGGACGCAGGTCAGTGAAATTCTCGCTGCCTTTACCCACCCAACACTGAATCACCCGCTGAGTGCGCTTAAGGCCCTGCACCATTGTGCACTGCTTGATAACACCCTGCATATTGAACTGATGATGCCGTTTGCGTGGCAAAGTGGTTTTGCCGCGTTGAAAGAGGCAACCAGCCCTGAACTGTTGCGCGTGAGCGGCGCAAAAGCGGTGGAATGGCGTCTTTCACATAATATTGCAACCTTGAAACGAGCCAACGATCAGGCCGGAGTGAAGGGCGTTCGTAATATTATTGCCGTGAGTTCCGGCAAAGGCGGGGTAGGCAAATCCAGCACCGCTGTGAATCTGGCGCTGGCGTTATCCGCAGAAGGCGCGAAGGTCGGGATTTTGGACGCCGATATCTACGGCCCATCAATTCCAATGATGCTAGGTACACCAAACGAGCGTCCTACGTCACCTGACGGTCAACATATGGCGCCGATCATGGCGCATGGTCTGGCAACGAATTCCATCGGATATCTGGTTACCGACGATAACGCCATGGTATGGCGTGGCCCAATGGCGAGCAAAGCGTTGCTGCAATTGCTGCAAGATACGCTGTGGCCTGATTTAGATTATTTGGTGTTGGACATGCCTCCGGGCACCGGTGACATTCAGCTTACGCTGGCGCAGAACATCCCAGTAACCGGTGCAGTGGTTGTGACGACGCCGCAGGATATTGCGCTATTGGATGCGATGAAAGGTATTGTCATGTTTGAGAAAGTCCATGTGCCAGTATTGGGCGTGGTTGAGAACATGAGTATCCACGTGTGCAGTAATTGTGGATTCCACGAGCCGATTTTTGGCACCGGTGGCGCAGAAAAACTGGCAGAGAAATATAAGATCCGTCTGCTTGGTCAACTGCCGCTGCATATTTCACTGCGCGAGGATTTAGACCGTGGTGAACCAACCATGGCCTGCCGTCCAGACAGCGAATTCTCGCTCATTTACCGTCAGTTAGCGGCTAACGTTGCGGCTCAGCTGTATTGGCAGGGCGAATCAATCCCAACCGAGATTGCATTCCGCGCACTGTAAACGTGGCTGTGACATTTTGAATATAAAACGGGCATCCCAGCGGATGTCCGTATTTTCACTGATTAAAACCTGCAAAATTCTGGTATCAGCCCGCGTAACTCCCTATAATTACCGCGTCCCAAGCACGCAGCCCTGAGCTGTCTCTGCTTAGCCTCCCGTCGAACATTTAACACCAGGTCTTAAAAATTATATGACTGACAACTCCCATCAGTGCGTCATTATTGGCATCACGGGCGCATCTGCCTCAGGCAAAAGTTTGATCGCCAGCACACTTTATCGTGAATTACGTGAACAAGTGGGTGAGGAGCACATCGGTGTGATCCCGGAAGATTGTTATTATAAAGACCAAAGCGATCTGACGATGGAAGAGCGGGTTAAAACGAACTACGATCACCCAAGCTCGATGGACCACAGCTTGCTGTTTCAGCATTTACAAATGTTAAAAGCAGGTCAAGCCATCGAACTTCCGCAGTATAGCTACGTTGAACACACCCGCAAGCAAGGCACCATTCATTTAGAACCCAAGAAAGTGATTATTCTGGAAGGTATTTTATTGCTGACAGATGCACGCCTGCGCAATGAATTGAACTTCTCCATTTTTGTTGATACTCCGCTCGACATTTGCCTCATGCGTCGAATGAAGCGTGACGTTAACGAGCGTGGCCGCTCAATGGATTCCGTAATGGCTCAGTATCAAAAAACGGTACGCCCAATGTTCCTGCAGTTTATCGAGCCGTCTAAGCAATATGCCGATATTATCGTGCCACGCGGTGGGAAAAACCGTATTGCGATTGATATTCTGAAAGCTAAGATCAGCCAGTTTTTTGAATAACCGATTTCGTTTTCTATTAAAGCCCGCTTAATGCGGGCTTTTTTGTCAGTCAATTTTGTTAATTGTCGTTATATTTGGGAAACGATGCCTATTTTAAAAGCAACAAACCGTTTGAATCATTTCAGAATATTAGGGGTTCAGGTACTATGTCTTCTTAGTTTGCAGCCATTGCTGCTTTGCCTGTAACGGAGAGAAAACCATGAGACTTTGTGACCGCGATATTGAAGCTTGGCTAGACGCGGGAAAACTCACTATTTCACCTCGCCCACCGGTAGATCGTATTAACGGTGCCACCGTCGACGTGCGTTTGGGAAATAAGTTTCGTGTTTTCCGCGGGCATACAGCACCTTATATCGATCTGAGTGGGCCGAAGGCGGAAGTTGCCGAAGCACTAGAACGTGTCATGAGCGATGAGATCATCCTCGGCGAAGAAGAGGCCTTTTTCCTACATCCGGGCGAGCTGGCGTTAGCCGTTACGTTAGAGTCTGTCACATTACCCGCTGATTTAGTTGGTTGGTTGGATGGACGCTCTTCGCTTGCACGCCTAGGCTTAATGGTACACGTCACCGCACATCGTATCGATCCAGGCTGGCAGGGATGTATCGTGTTAGAGTTTTATAACTCTGGGAAATTACCGTTGGCATTGCGCCCGGGAATGCCGATTGGCGCGCTGAGTTTCGAACCGTTATCCGGCCCTGCGGCACGCCCTTACAACAGCCGCCAAGATGCAAAATATCGTGACCAACAGGGCGCAGTCGCGAGCCGTATCGATAAAGATTAATGTGTATCATTGCCGACGGTGTTCGTTTTCGACGTAGTTCATCTCGAACTTAAACACCACGGTTTTACAACGCTTGCCTTGAGATAGAGGATGGCATGAGACGATTTCTGACGACCATAGTTATTTTGTTGGTTGTGTTAGCTGTTGGTATGACGGCGCTGGTATTGCTGGTAAATCCCAATGACTTTCGTAGCTATATGGCGAAAGAAGTGCAGCAGCGTACAGGCTATGATCTGCAGCTAGATGGCTCTCTGCGTTGGCATGTTTGGCCCCGCCTTAGCATTTTATCTGGGCGCATGTCGCTGACTGCCCCAGGCGCGGCACAACCCGTTGTCAGTGCGGAAAACATGCGGTTAGACGTCGCGTTGTGGCCACTCTTGTCTCATCAGCTTGACGTTAAGCAGGTGATGTTAAAGGGCGCGGTGATTCGCTTAACGCCAGATAGCGATGCGCAGAAGCCTGATAATTCACCGATTGCTCCATCGGGCTCACGCGAACCGTCTAAAGACGTTGCGTGGAAGTTGAATATCAAAAAAGTTCAGGTCAAAGACAGCCTGTTAATTTGGCAGCAAGATAAAGATGACCAAATTAATATGCGCGACATTAATTTGTCGATCGATCAAGACAGTGAACGTCAGGCCTATATTGAGTTTTCGAGTCGGATAAATCGTAACCAACGCGATCTTAGCTTTAAACTGGCCGCAAACGTGGATTTGAGTAGCTATCCACAGCGCTATAGCGCCGTTGTTTCCAGTTTTGACTATCACTTGGCAGGTGTGGGATTGCCTGCGGACGGGATTGCAGGGCAGGGGAGTGCAACGGTCAGTTATCAGTTACAACCGCAGCTGTTAGACATCTCGAATTTGCAGATAACCGCTAACCAGAGTCAGCTTCAGGGGCGGGTCCAAGGCTCAATGCAGGCCGATGGCGAGTCTACGTACCAAGTTGATTTAAAATCCGCGGCGCTCAACCTAGATAATTTATTGGGCTGGCAACCGCCGGGTGATTCAGACGCAGGCAGTGCCAATACATCACAACAGAGTGGCCCTCGCTCGCCTGTTACCTCTAATTCTCAATCTGTCTCTCAGCCAGGCGAAATGGCATTTTTGCGTGATTTTAATGCTGACGTAAAAATTCAGGCCAACCAAATTATCTACCATGGGTTGACGATTGCTGATTTTTCTCTGCAGGTGCAAAACCAGCAGGGGACGGCGACGTTGCAGGATCTCAGCGGTAAGCTTGGGCATGGAACGTTTAAGACGCAAGGGGCAATTTCTGTCGTTGATAATAATCAACCTGCGCAAATCACGCTGACGCCGCAGATAGAAAACATTGCGATGGGGCCGGTTTTACATGCATTTGGACAGCCAGAAACGTTTGTAGGCGATCTCACTTTAACCGGAAAATTTAGTGGCTCTGGCATAACTTTAGCCGACATCATGCAGCGTTGGGATGGTCACGCACATATATCGATGGCTAACGCACGTCTTAACGGCATGAATATTCAGCAGTTAATACAGCAAGCTGTGGTCCGTAGCCACTCAGAGGTTACCGCTGCAGATAGCTATACGGATTACACTAAAATTCAGGAACTCAAAGCGGACACGGTACTGCGACAGGGTAATTTACGCATTACTCAGTTCTTTGGTCGCTCTGAAATCTTAACGGCGGGTGGTTCTGGGCTGATAAACCTGAATAAACAACGTTGTGATATGAGCCTAAATGTCCGCGTTCTTGATGGGTGGAAGGGCAAAAGCAACGTGGTTAAAACACTGCAAAAAGCGGTGATCCCATTACGGATTTATGGCCCTTGGCAAGAGCTGAGTTACTCGCTGGATGTGGATAAAGTCTTGCGTAGTGAGCTTGAGCAAAAAGCCAAAGATGCATTGAATAATTGGCTTGGAAAGCATCAAGATTCAAAAGATAAGAAAGACTTAGAGCGATTGTTGAAGAAGCTTTAAGTACTTAAGGTTTAGTTTCACATCGAGCCGCAGCAAGTTTGCTGCGGCTTTTCTATTTCTAATCCTTTTCTATTTCTAATCCTTTTCTATTTCTAAAAAAAGTTGAAATGCAATTGGGATTTCCTGAACCAAGCGGCCAATCACAAACTTGTCATGGCAAAAACA
This sequence comes from Hafnia alvei, assembly GCF_964063325.1. NCBI lineage: Bacteria > Pseudomonadati > Pseudomonadota > Gammaproteobacteria > Enterobacterales > Hafniaceae > Hafnia > Hafnia alvei. The sequence continues at coordinate 2,911,718 of NZ_OZ061315.1, read as the reverse complement.
AACACGGGAAATCGTTGACCAAAGTCAGTAAAATCGTCTGCTTTTTTCGGCAGAGTTCGATGGTTTAATCGGCTAACTGGCGCAGTAGCGCTAGGTTAGTTTATTTTTTCGCCATTGAGGCTATTCAAGTTCCGTAGAGAACTTATTTAAAGCAATACCTATAGAGGCTTTCATATGATTGAGTTGTTAATTGGTGTCATTGTGGCGACGGGGGTTGGTCGATACATCATCAAGGGCTATTCGGCTACCGGGGTATTAATGGTTGGTGGGATCCTACTGCTGATTATTAGTGCGTTGATGGGGCATCAGATATTACCGGCGAGCGCCAAGCCGACAGGACTGAGCGCAACCGATATTGTTGAATATATTAAAGTCTTGCTTATGAGCCGCGGTGGCGATTTAGGCATGATGATTATGATGCTGTGTGGATTTGCTGCCTACATGACCCATATTGGGGCAAATGATATGGTGGTGAAATTAGCATCTCGTCCTCTGCAGTACATCAATTCTCCCTATTTATTGATGATTGCGGCATATTTCGTTGCTTGTCTGATGTCACTGGCTGTTTCCTCGGCTACGGGGCTAGGCGTTTTATTGATGGCAACACTGTTCCCTGTGATGGTGAACGTTGGGATTAGTCGAGGTGCAGCGGCGGCTATTTGTGCATCGCCGGCTGCGATTATCCTTGCGCCAACGTCGGGAGACGTTGTGCTGGCTGCCAAAGCATCTGAAATGCCGTTGATCGATTTTGCTTTCAAAACTACGCTTCCAATTTCTATTGCCGCCATCATTTGCATGGCTATCGCACATTTCTTTTGGCAGCGTTATTTAGATAAAAAAGAAAACGTCTCTCATGAAATGCTGGACGTGAGTGAAATCAAAACTAACGCGCCTAGCTTCTACGCCTTGCTCCCGTTTACGCCTATTCTGGGGGTTTTAATTTTCGACGGTAAATGGGGTCCAGAGCTGCACATTATTACCGTGCTTGTGATTTGTATGCTTGGTGCCGCAATCATTGAATTCCTGCGTGGCTTTGATGCGCAGAAAGTTTTTGTAGGCCTGGAAGTTGCCTATCGAGGTATGGCGGACGCTTTTGCTAGCGTGGTGATGCTGTTAGTCGCTGCGGGCGTTTTCGCGCAAGGGTTAAGCACCGTGGGCTTTATCAGCAGCCTGATAGATTTAGCACAGTCGTTTGGCACCGGTGGAATTATCATGATGCTAGTGCTGGTGGTGATCACGATGCTGGCCGCTATGACCACGGGGTCTGGCAATGCGCCTTTCTATGCGTTCGTGGAGTTGATCCCAAAACTTTCAGCACAGATGGGTGTTAACCCTGCTTATTTAACCATCCCTATGCTACAGGCCTCTAACCTTGGCCGTACTTTGTCACCTGTTTCTGGCGTAGTCGTTGCGGTGGCAGGGATGGCGAAGATCTCCCCGTTTGAGGTGGTGAAGCGTACTTCTGTTCCTGTACTGGTTGGTCTGATTGTAGTTATCGTTGCAACTGAAATTCTAGTTCCTATTCATTTGTAATAATGGCTAGGTATCACGGATAAACAAAAGCGGGCAAAGCCCGCTTTTTTAATCGATAAATATTATCTGAAAGGCGATTTAGACTTCATAATCATCGTCAGGCACCACAAGCGGCGTGATTTTAATTTTCAGGATTCTGTGGCTGTTAATCTCTAACGGCTCGAACATATAGTCACCAATTCTAATTTGCTCACCCACGTGTGGGATGCGTTGCAAGTACTCCATCAATAAACCCGCTAACGTATGGTATTCGCGCTTCTCATCGATTGGCAGAGGCATATAAAGCACCAAGTCTTCCAGCGGCATGTAGCCGTTGGCGATCCACGTGCCATCTTCGTTTTGCCGAATATCATGGCGCGGGTCGATATCTTCACCGGCAACGGGGAGGTTACCGGCAATGGTTTCCATGACGTCAGTAAGCGTCACCACGCCTTCAACGGAGCCGAACTCATCAACCACAAAGGCAAAATGAGTCTGTGCCTGTCGGAACTGCTCCAGAGCCATCAACAGCGACACGCCTTCAGGAAAAATTAGGGGTTGTTTAACCAACGCACGAAGATCGAGTTTCTCGCCTTGCAACTGCTGCCTCAGTAGGTCGATAACATGTATAACGCCCAGCGGTTCGTCGGCGGCATTATCATCTGTTACTACAATACGCGTATGCAGGTTTTTCTGTAATAACTCATCCAGCTTACTTTGCGGATCGCTTAGGTCTAGCTGCTCCACGTCGTGGCGGGATGTCATAATGCTGCTCACAGTACGCTGCGCCATGCCTAATACGCGCTCGATCATCATGCGTTCTTGCGGAATAAACAGGTCGGCTTCACCGCGATTATCGGCAATCAGGCTGGATGTATTGGCATCAAGCTGCGCCTCTTCATGTTTCCCACTTAGCAAGCGCAAAACGGCTTCAGCAGTCCGCTCACGAAGCGGGCGCGATGAAGAGAGGAAACGTCGCCGGTTATACTGAGAAAGCTGATTCAAGACTTCTATAATCACTGAAAAACCGATAGCGGCGTAGAGATAACCTTTCGGAATCAGATAGCCAAAGCCTTCAGCGACCAAGCTGAAGCCAATCATCAGCAGGAAGCTCAAACATAAAATAATGATGGTGGGGTGGGCGTTAACAAAATTTGTCAGCGGTTTGCTGGCAAGCAGCATCAGGCTGATGGCAATACATACGGCTGCCATCATAACGGCAAGATGCTCAACCATACCCACTGCGGTGATAACTGAATCCAGTGAGAACACCGCATCGAGCACTACGATTTGGATCACCACTGGCCAGAATTTGGCTCCTTTACGCTGGCTGTGGCTCTCATGATCTTTGCCCTCCAGCCGTTCGTTCAATTCAACGGTGGCTTTGAAGAGCAAGAATATCCCGCCGGTCAACATAATCAGGTCGCGTGCGCTGAAGCCGTGCCCGTTGAGAGTCAGGATTGGCTTAGTTAGCGTCGCCAGCCAAGAGATTGAGGCCAGTAGTACAAGGCGCATCACGAGCGCCAGCAATAGGCCAACTACACGCGCTTTGTCACGCTGCTGACGGGGGAGTTTCTCTGCCAAAATTGCAATAAAAACTAGGTTATCAATACCTAGCACAATCTCAAGCACGACCAGTGTTGCTAGCCCTGCCCAAATAGTCGGATCGGCGATCCATTCCATACGCTTCGTTATACCTTTAGAGTTGTTACAGTTATTCTTAGGGAATGATCGGTGGTTGGCGCGATAAATTCAAGTATAAGCACAAGAAGGGCTTGCGATAACTATGGATATTCAGCAAAAAGTTCAATTTGTATGTCAATTTGCGCATTTCTAAAACAGCTAAACTTTTTGTGCGTATTTATCCTTGTATCAGACCGTCAGAAGTATGAGAATTAGCCCGCATCGAAAAATGTAAGAAATAGTGATAGAGGGAAAGTTCCTAAAAAGGGGCTGGATTAAGAATTATCTGAGGTGGGGGCATCCGACAGGAGTGTACTCTGCGTGCAGTCTCATAGGACCCACATCGCCGCGAGTTTGAACAGTGCATTGGTAGCTGACGAGCCAAGGGCGGTAGCGTGGGTGAGAATTCTTCAAAGCCACATGTTTTATATTGTTTTTTTGATGGTTGCTCAGATGAATTAACGGCTGATATCTATCAGTGAGCCTAGATATAACAGACGCATTTTGACGAGAAAATATGTAATACCATCGCTGGCAGAAAATATCACCGCAAAAATAATTCTAACAAGAATATCTTAACTTTATAAAATTAAGAAAGTCGTGGAGTATTGTAAAATGAATATATTATTATTTGGTAAAAATGGCCAAGTAGGTTGGGAACTCCAGCGCTCTTTAGCTCCACTAGGTAATATAATCGCAGTTGATTATGATTCGTTAGAGTATTGTGGTGACTTTACTAACCCTGAAGGTGTGGCAGAAACGGTACGTAAAATTAAGCCTGATATCATTGTTAATGCTGCCGCGCATACCGCGGTGGATAAAGCTGAAAGTGAGCAAGAATTTGCTCAGTTGTTAAATGCTACCAGCGTAGACGCGATTGCGAAAGAGGCTGAAATACTTGGTGCGTGGTTAGTCCACTATTCAACCGATTATGTATTGCCAGGAACCGGTGACAAGCCATGGTTAGAGACTGATGAGCCATCGCCTCTGAACATCTATGGCGAAACTAAACTTGCTGGAGAACAGGCAATTCAACAGCATTGTACAAAATATCTTATATTCAGAACGAGCTGGGTATATGCAAGCAAGGGAAATAACTTTGCTAAGACCATGCTTCGTTTAGGCGCTGAGCGTGAAGAACTCTCTATAATTGATGATCAGCATGGTGCTCCGACAGGCGCTGAATTATTGGCTGATTGTACAGCCCATGCAATACAAAAAGCGTTATCTAACCCTAATGTCACAGGTATCTATCATCTTGTAGCCTCCGGTACCACAACGTGGTTTGAGTTTGCTAACCTGGTGTTTGCAGAAGCAAAAGCAGCAGGGATTGAATTAAAAGTAAAAAGTACTTTACCTGTTGCCACATCGTCTTACCCTACACCAGCGATGCGCCCTCTCAATTCAAGACTCGATACTACCAAATTTAAACAAACCTTCGGCCTAGAATTGCCCAACTGGGATGTTGGCGTTAAGCGTATGCTATGTGAGTTATTCTCAGCAACAGCGAAATAATTCACCTCACACAAAACTCAGTATTATTTAAACAGATTAAATTAAAGAGATTAAAGAATGACAACTCGTAAAGGGATTGTGTTAGCCGGAGGCTCTGGGACTCGCTTGTATCCTGTAACAATGGCGGTAAGTAAACAGCTACTTCCTATTTATGATAAACCAATGATTTATTATCCGATCAGTACCTTGATGCTGGCGGGTATTCGCGACATCTTAATTATCAGCACACCGCAGGATACGCCAAGATTTGAGCAGTTGCTGGGAGACGGTAGCCAATGGGGATTGAAACTGCAATATAAAGTTCAGGAAAGTCCCGATGGACTGGCTCAAGCCTTTATTTTAGGCGAAGAGTTTATTGGCAGCGATAACTGTGCATTGGTGCTAGGCGACAACATTTTCTACGGACATGACCTGCAGAAACAACTTGAAGCTGCCATTACTAAAGAGTCTGGTGCAACGGTGTTTGCTTATCATGTCAATGATCCTGAGCGTTACGGTGTTGTTGAGTTTGATGCGAATGGAAAGGCTATTTCTTTAGAAGAAAAACCGCTGGAACCTAAGAGCAACTATGCGGTAACCGGTTTATATTTCTATGATAATCGCGTTGTGCAAATGGCTAAAAGTTTAAAGCCATCACCACGTGGAGAGTTAGAAATTACTGATATTAACCGTATCTATTTGGAGCAGGGTAATTTATCGGTTGCTATGATGGGGCGTGGATACGCTTGGCTTGATACTGGTACGCATGAAAGTTTGATTGAAGCAGCGAATTTTATTCAGACGATAGAAACACGCCAAGGATTGAAAGTGGCATGCCCAGAAGAAATCGCTTACCGCAAAGGTTTTGTTGATGCTGAGCAGGTGAGGGCTTTAGCTGCACCTTTGGCGAAGAATGCATATGGTCAGTATTTGTTGAAAATGGTTAAAGGTCGTTAATTGATGAACGTTATTAAAACTGAGATCCCAGATGTTTTAATTTTTGAACCAAAAGTTTTTGGCGATGAGCGTGGCTTTTTCTTTGAAAGCTTCAACCAAAAAGTTTTTGAAGAGGCCGTTGGTTACCCTGTAGACTTTGTTCAGGACAACCACTCCAAATCATCAAAGGGGGTTTTGCGTGGTTTACATTATCAGCTTGCGCCGTTTGCACAAGGTAAGCTAGTTCGGTGCGTAGCGGGAGAGGTTTTTGATGTTGCTGTTGATATCAGAAAGGATTCAGAAACCTTTGGTAAATGGGTGGGAGTTAACCTATCTGCTGAGAACAAGAGACAGTTGTGGATTCCTGAAGGGTTTGCGCATGGTTTTTTGGCTTTAAGTGACGATGTCGAATTTTGCTATAAAACTACTAATTATTATAGTGCGGCATACGAGCGAGGAATAAAATGGGATGACCCGCTAATAAATATCAACTGGGGGGTTGGGATAGAGCCTATCCTATCTATTAAAGATAAAAAAAACAATAATATCAATGAATAATAAATTATCCGTCTAGATATAGTACGGCGAAATTATATTATTAGTTCATGGAGCTAATTCTGAGTTTAAGAATTATAAACATAAAAATTAGAGTCGGATATGCCCTCAAAATTTATTTCATTGTTGGCAATGAAAGGTGATGTGAAGAGATTGCTAGGTAATATTTTCTCTCTCGCAATGCTTCAGTTGATCAACTACATATTGCCATTAATTTTAATTCCATATTTAGTTATTCATATCGGGATTGATAATGTCGGAGTAATTGCCACAGCATCAGCGTTGTGTATTTACTTCCAAATGATATCTGACTATGGGTTTAATCTTACCGCAACTCGTGATGTTGCTGAAAATAGAGAGGACCATGAGAGATTAGTCGAGATATTTAGTGCTGTGTTCTATATAAAAATATCTTTTTTATCTGTTTGTTTTTTTATTTTTTTATTGATAATAAAAAATATACCAATTTATAGCATGTCACTAGATATATATATATACTCATATCTTATTATAGTTGGACAATCTCTATTTCCTGTATGGTTTTTTCAGGGAATGGAAAATATGAAATTTATTACAATAATTAACACGGCCACAAAAATATTTGGAACAATATTGATATTTGTTATGACAAAAAATAGCGATGACGCATTTCTTGTGCCTCTCATTAATGGTGGCGCTTCACTGTTATCATGTATATTAGGGATAATTATCGCTTGGCGGAAATTTAACATGACAGTGAAGTTGATTAAAATATCTGTAATCCAAAAATATCTAATTGACGGCTGGCATATTTTTGTGTCTAGAGTTGCTTCAACTCTTTATAAAAATTCGAATATAGTAATAATGAGCATGTTCTCTTCTCCTGCTGTTGTAGGAAGTTATTCGATTTGTGAAAGGGTTGTTCGTAGTGTTCAGATGGTTCAGAATGTCATAGGTGATGCGGTATTCCCATTTTTTAATAATAAAAACAAAAACGATTCTGATTACATAAAGCGTTTTTTTAAGAAATATGGAAAAAAAGTTTTTTATTTTTATATTTCTCTTACTTTAATATTCATACTATTTACCCCTGTCATAACAAATATATTTTACCATCATCAGGATATATCTGTTATTATAAATTTTGTTATTTTTTCTGGTGTCATTTTATTTGGTGGTCTTAATTATTTTTATGGCATTTTAGGCCTGGTATCAATCGGGAAAATGAAAGAATTCTCAAAAAATGTTATTATTGTTGGTGTGACAAATATTGTTGTCTGTGTTATTTTATCGATTACATTTAGTAATTATGCTGGGGCAATTTCAGCGACACTCAGCGAGTTTTTATTGTTAAGCTTAATTATGCGTTCATTTTATAAATCTATTAAAGATTAATCTAATACCGCTAGGAATTATAATGATACATATTGTAAAAAATAACTTTTTGCTAACTGAATACATATTAAAAGATTTGGATTCTAAAGATATTTATTTGCATTCCATGGATGAATTTGTTGATATATCAAAGTCTAATAGCAAGAGGTTTTTTTTACGTATTTACTATAGACTGATAGTGTTTTTTTTGTTTCCATTATATGGCATTCTTTTCTTTTTTAAAAAAAATAAAAGAGGATGTGTTATCTATTATGGTATCGATCAGTTTAATCTTTTAGCTCTAATTTTTAAAAAATGTTTGAAGTATAAAAAGCAAAGTTTATGGCTATGGAACCCCTGTTCATCAATTGCAAGAACAACAATTGAACTTCGAATTATATTTTTTATAATGAAGTTCATTGGTATAAAAATCTGGACGTTTGATAAGGGTGATGCCTCAAAGTTTGGGCTTTTTTATCATCATCAAATTTACTCACAAAAAATAGTCGATAAATATGACATAAACAAAGAAAAGCCAATATATTCTGGTTTCTTTGTTGGAAAAAATAAAGGTAGAATTGATAAAATAAAAATAATATCTGAAACTTTCATTAACTCAAATCTGAAATTTTTTCATCACATAACTCATGACCATATAAATAACTGCAGCGATGCTGTAGTAAAAGACTGTATGCTCAAGGATGAGGATATAGCTTATTCTGACTATTTAGATATATTGATAAACTCTGAGTGTATAGTTGAGATCATACAGAAAGGGCAAAGTGGCCTGACCCTAAGAGCACTTGAGTCTCTTTTTTTTGGGAAAAAACTAATAACAGATAACGCTGATATTTCATGTTATGACTTTTATAACAAAAATAATATACTGATAATTGAAAAAGAAATGATTACTACACGCATTCTCACGGATTTTATGCAATTACCTTATGTTGCAATTTCTAAAGAAATTAAAGAAAAGTACACTATAAATTCGTTGATTAATGCACTAGCCAAATGGAATGACAGGGATTACATGCAGTAAGTATTAATTTGGCTTTAATTTGGCTTTGTTTGTATTCAGTCCCGATGCCGGCTTAATGAGTATATATGACCACTATAGAACCGCTAACATATAAATCCAATATTTTTATTGGACTACTTTTTGTATTTTTAGCTAGTACTTTGATTTTTCTCCCTATTTGGATTGTACTAGTTCTGCTTTCTATGACTGTGTATTTTTCTAGTGGAAATATTAAGTTTTTAGCATTGATTGTTTTAATTTTGGCCTCAGCATTATTCAACTCAAATGTAGATATTTCTGGAGACATTAGCAATTATAAAATTATCTACTTGGATGTAATTCATTCCGGTTATGTTGATGAGTTTGCGACTGAGCCTTTGCTCATGTTGTTTTATTCTGTCTTAGGTTTTTTTGATGCTGATTTCAGATTTGTTTTATTTACTCAATCCTTATTTATTAATATATGTCTCGCTATAATAGTTCATCGTCATTTTGGCTGGAGGGGCATAAAGTACTACCCTATTATAATTATATATCCTATTTATATACAGCAAGGACTATATCTTTCAAGGCAGTCGCTGTCTATAGTATTCTTTATGTTATTAGTCACGCAACCGAAGAATGGATTGTTCCCTCGTGTAAAATCAACTATATACTCTTTATTGTCTGTACTTGCTCATTCTATTTCTATTTTATATATTTTTGTTTTCTATATTTCTAATTTTATAAAAAGTAGAGTGAAGTTGCGTTGGATATTATTATTCTATTTTGCTGTTATTTTTTTTCCGTTAAACACTGAAATTATAAATCAAATAGTAAATTTAGCGAAAAATTTCGCACCATCAATAGACCGAAAGATAGGTTTTTATCTAAATAATAATTTATCCAATTCAAGCTTGACACTTTTTAGTCTTATTTTAGTTCCTTTGCATATGAGCTTTATTCTTTTGCTATATTCGATGATGTCGAGATATAAAAGGTCATTGGATTCTATTTCTTTATTTTTTATCGTGTTCTATTTTTTAATCCTCTTTTTTAGAGAGTATGATATTCTTCCCGAAAGAATATCTATGATTGTGGTTTTTCTAGCACCATTATTTTTTTATCATATATCAAACATCTTTCTAAAAGCAGAAAATAAAAATATTTCAATGTTTATTGAAACTACTTTTTTTATTTTTATTGTTTTTGTATTTATCAGATTTGTGGTATTAAATGATTTAGGTGATTATAACATTACATTTTTTAACAAAGAATCGTTGTTTTATAATGTGTTGTCGTGGATGGTGTCTTGAGTTTAATAATATATAGGGAAAAATTATGAAATATATTATTGGCAGTGGGTGGTGGTGTTCTAGTTCTGATGATGAAAGAGAAAAGCTATATGGTGATAATGATATTAGAAATGAAAATTTTCATTATCATTGGTATGATGCTATTCGCAAATATACATCTCCAACTGAAATTATTATTGTAGATAGTAATTCGCCAATAAAGCCAAAATGGGAAATTGGTTTAAAAGTTATCTCCTTAAATGAGAATGCAGGACATTCAACTAACCATACTGGAAAATATTCTGGATGGATGCGGTCTGTCATACATTCAATGTCCTACGCGCAAAATTGCGATTGTGATTACTATGTATACATTGAGCAAGATGCACTTATTTTTGGAGAAAACATAATAGAAGATTGTATAGCGAAAATGAATAAGCCGTACATGTTTGGGAAGTGCAAGGATTTTAACAATCCCTTGCAGCAATCTTTTTTTATTATTAAAAAAGAATATATAGATAGTTTTCTTGCGAAAATATTTCTAATACCATTCTCTGATTCAGAGATGCCTCCTGAGAGAAAGTTTGCATTGGCAACATCTGATTGGTTTTTCTTCATTCCTAAGTTTTTGCTTATTTCATCGCGGTCAAAATTTATTAAGAAAATAACATGGCGACTTCAGAATATGTTTTCCAAAGCTATTGGCAACTATAATTATTTACCAATTGGATATGGAAGGGATAGACCGATAAATATGAGTGATAGGCATTTTTATTTTCAGCATGGTTCAGCGGATGAGTTAAATGAATATTTTGATAAATAAGATTCTATTCCTAATTAGCTCTTTTTTTGAGACTGTTAAATTTATTTTCTTGTCTTATTTTTTTTCTTGGAAACGTCCCCAACTAGAGCAGTCATCTTCATATATTATATCACTGACTTCGTATCATAAGAGATTTGGTACACTACATTTAGTATTGGAATCATTTTTTTATCAAAAATTAAAGCCACGAGAGATTCATCTTTGGTTATCAAAAAAAGATATAGATATATATGGTGGTATACCAAAAAATATTAAACGGCTTGAAAATAATGGGTTAATTATTCATATCAAAAATGATGACATTGGTTCGTACAAAAAACTATCATATATATACGATCTTCTCATACAAGTTACCGGGATTAAGCATGTTATTACGGCAGATGATGATGTGCTTTATCCTAAATATTGGAGTGAAGAACTGCTTTTAAAAAGTATGAAAGATAATTGTGTTTCATGCTTTCGAGGTCATGATTTACGCATTTATAATGGCATCTTTGATTATAAAAAGTCTATGAGCCTTAACGTTTCAGGAAGTGAGCCAAATTACAGTTTATTACCTACAGGGTGCTCAGGTGTCGCCTATCCCATCGGGTCTATATCCCGAGAAGTTTCGAGTTCAGACAAGTTTCTTAGTGTAGCACCTAAAGCAGACGATATTTGGTATAAGGCAATGACACTTAAGAATGGATATAAATCTAGTCGAGTTTATGCACACAATGTGCATTTTCCTGTATTGATTAATTGCTTATCAGAAAGTCTTTATTCAAGTAATGTTAATAATAATGAAAATAATGGAAAATTAAAAAATACGTTTCATTTTTTTGATGTAACTAAATATTTTTATTAAAAATATAATACCATGCGGCTATAATTTAAGGTGATTTATGGAAGACCTAGTGTCAATAATAATGCCCTCGTTTAATTCAGAGAAAACTATAACTGACAGCATTTCATCAGTTCTTTCTCAATCGTATGAAAACTGGGAGTTATTAATTACTGATGATATGTCTACAGATGGAACAAAAAGTATAATAGAGCTTTTCAGCGCAAAAGATCATCGGATAAAACCTTTTTTCAATGAGAAAAATTTAGGTGCTGGTTGCTCTAGAAATAATAGCATAACTAAATCCAATGGACGGTATATTGCATTTCTAGATAGTGATGATCTGTGGAGTAATGACAAACTTGAAAAACAGATAAGTTTCATGAAAAAAAATAATTATGTGCTCACATACAGTGAATATAAAAAAATAAATAGTGATGGTGATGTTTTCGCTCATATAGTCCCTCCTGAACGAGTTAATTATAATGAGCTTTTGAAATCGAATGTTATAGGGTGTCTTACCGCTATTTACGATGCTGAGATACTTGGTAAACTTTTGATGCCACCTATTAGAAAACGACAAGATATGGCACTATGGCTGACAATTTTGGAGAGGATTGATTTTGCACATTGCATATCAGAACCATTAGCTTTTTATAGGGAAGGTTATGCTAGCTTGTCCTCAAATAAGATGAAGATTCTCTTTACGCAGTGGTCATTTTATCGTGATTACCTCAAGTTTAGTATTTTAAAATCGGCATATTATTTTTCACATTACGCGATTAGAGCCGTTAAAAAACATGGAGTTAAAAAATGAGTGAATTAGTAACTATAATTGGTGGTGCCGGGTTTATAGGAACAAGGTTGGCCCATGCGCTTGCTAGTGCAAATGTTAATTTTAGAATTGTCGATATTAAAAAAAGTACTGCGTATGCATCTCAATGGTTATATGGTGATGTGACTAATACTAGTTCATTACTAGAAGCATTATCTGGAAGTAGCGTCGTTATAAACCTTGCGGCAGAGCATAAAGATAATGTTCATCCAATTAGTCTCTATTATGATGTTAATGTGCAAGGTGCTAAGAATGTTTGTGACGCAGCTGAACAATTAGGAATTAAGCATGTTGTATTCACATCATCTGTTGCTGTTTATGGATTTGTAGAAAAAGAAACAGGTGAGGATGGTGAGTTTCATCCATTCAACGACTATGGAAAATCTAAGCTTGAAGCTGAATCTGTTTATGATTCATGGCAAGCAAGGGATACAGAACGTACACTTGTAACAATTCGTCCTACAGTTGTATTTGGCGAAAATAATCGAGGCAACGTTTATAATTTATTCCGCCAGATTGCTTCAGGTAAGTTTCTCATGATTGGTGATGGTAATAACCAAAAGTCTATGGCTTACGTTGAGAATATTGCAGCATTCTTAAAGTTTGCTACAACATTTGGATCAGGACGTCATGTATTTAACTACATCGATAAACCTGATTTTACAATGAACGAACTTACCGATGTTATTTGCTCAGCCTTGCATAGGAAAAAGAATAATATTCGAATTCCATATGCAATCGGGATTGCTGGTGGTTATTGTCTTGACATACTGTCTAAGATCACGGGAAAAGAATTCCCAGTGAGCTGTATTCGTGTTAAAAAATTCTGCGCGCGTACTCAATTTAAATCTAATAGTATTGCTGCTACTGGGTTTAAGCCGCCAGTTACGCTTGAACAGGGAATTGCAAATACCGTCCGCCATGAATTTCTGGAAAAGCATTAAAATGACAAACATCAAAGCCGTCATCCCCGTCGCTGGCCTTGGCATGAAAATGCTGCCGGCTACCAAAGCAATTCCTAAAGAGCTTCTACCAATCGTTGATATTCCGCTTATTCAGAAGATCGTGAATGAATGCGTAGCTGCGGGTATCAAAGAAATTATTTTGGTCACTAACTCATCTAAAAATGCTATCGAAAACCACTTCGATACTTCTTACGAGCTTGAAGCTTTGCTTGAGGCACGTGTGAAACGTCAGTTATTGGCTGAAGTACAGTCGATCTGTCCGAAGGGCGTCACTATCAACAGCGTACGTCAGCACAAACAACTTGGTTTGGGCCACGCAATTCTTTGCGCCAAACCATTAGTCGGTGACAACCCGTTTGTGGTGGTGCTGCCGGATATCCTTTTGGACGACTCTACCTATGATGCTTCGAGAGAGAATTTAGCATCGATGGTACAGCGTTTCAGTGAAACTGGCCGCAGTCAGGTACTTGTGCAATCAACACCAATTGAAGAGCTGTCAGAGTACTCGGTGATTAACTGTGACAGCGAAGTTCTTGAGCAAGGGCAAACCGCTCGTATGACGTCTATCGTAGAGAAACCTGAAAATGCAGAAATGTATAACTCAGATCTATCTGCGGTGGGGCGCTACGTTCTGTCTGGCGCTATTTGGCCTATTCTGGAAACTACGGGCTATGGCGCTTGGGAGCGTATTCAACTTTCTGATGCTATTGCAACAATGTTGCAGCATCTGCCTGTTGAAGCCTATCGCATGGTGGGCAAAGCTTATAACTGTGGTGAGAAACTTGGCTATGCTGAGGCGTTTGTCGCTTATGGTCTGAATCATCCATCACAGGGGACTGCATTCAAAAATTGGTTAAAACAACTGCAGAAATCACTTTAGGTATTAATTAAGAATGAAATGATTTGTTAAAAGGCTCTCGCGATTTAGAGTTCGTTAGATATATTACTGATTTTTTAATATATTATTCGATACCTTAACAATTCATTTTTTCAGAGAAATTTTCATGAAAATTGCAATTAGTGGTACGGGTTATGTTGGGTTATCTAATGGTCTCTTGATCGCTCAAAATCATGAAGTTGTTGCGTTAGATATCGTTGAATCAAAGGTAGAGTTATTAAATCAAAAAAAATCGCCTATCGTTGATAAAGAAATCGAGCATTATTTAACCCATAAACCCCTCAGCTTCCGTGCAACGATCGACAAAGAAGACGCCTATCAAAATGCAGACTTTGTCATCATTGCAACGCCAACTGATTACGACCCCAAAACTAACTACTTTAATACCTCGTCGGTTGAGTCTGTGATTAAAGATGTGATGGCTATCAACCCTAATGCGGTGATGGTGATCAAATCAACGGTGCCGGTTGGCTATACACAGAGCATTCGTGAAGAGCTAGGTGTTGAGAATATTTTCTTCTCGCCAGAATTCTTACGCGAAGGGCGGGCGCTTTACGATAATCTTTATCCATCACGGATTGTGATTGGTGAGCGTTCAGAACGTGCAGAAAAATTTGCCGCGTTGTTAGTTGAAGGTGCAATCAAAGAAGATATCCAGGTTCTTTTCACTGACTCAACTGAAGCGGAAGCCATTAAGTTATTTGCCAATACCTATCTGGCGATGCGTGTGGCTTACTTTAATGAGCTGGATAGCTACGCTGAAGCCCTCGGATTGAACACGCGTCAGATTATTGACGGGGTTTGTTTAGATCCGCGCATTGGTAATCACTACAATAATCCGTCATTTGGCTATGGTGGCTATTGCTTGCCGAAAGATACCAAGCAACTGCTCGCAAACTATTCATCGGTACCGAATAATCTCATCGGCGCTATCGTTGATGCGAACCGCACGCGTAAAGACTTCATTGCCGAATCTATTTTGTCGCACCAGCCTAAAACGGTGGGTATCTATCGTTTGATTATGAAGAGTGGCTCAGATAATTTCAGAGCATCATCGATTCAGGGCATTATGAAGCGCATCAAGGCGAAAGGCGTTGAGGTGGTGATCTATGAGCCGGTGATGGAAGAAGATAGCTTCTTTAACTCACCAGTGATGAACGATCTGGATGCATTTAAAGCACGTTCTGACATTATTATCTCTAACCGCATGGATGAACAGCTGGCGGATGTTGCAAGTAAAGTCTATACCCGTGATCTTTTCGGTGGTGATTAATCCGTTGTGAGCACAGTGAGTTCGTAAACTAAATGTAAAAGCCCGCTTGCGGGCTTTTTTTATATTTTAAACTCCAAGTTTTAGCAAACGTATGCGTACACCTTCTGAACGCTTGAAACATCTATCGCATCAATCGCTATCCCATTAACTGCAAGCTGAGTTAACATAGCTGCCACACATGTGCTGTGAGGAGAGTCCTCGCAGGTATCATCCCTTAGACAGGAGTTTCCAATGTCCAAACAACAGATCGGCGTTGTCGGTATGGCAGTGATGGGGCGTAACCTCGCGCTCAACATCGAAAGCCGCGGTTATACCGTATCCATCTTTAACCGTTCCACGGACAAGACCGACGAAGTCGTTGCTGAGAACCCGGGCAAGAATTTAGTACCTTATTACACGGTACAGGAATTCGTTGAATCCCTTGAGAAGCCTCGTCGTATCCTGTTGATGGTGAAGGCTGGTGAAGCTACTGATAAGACTATCGATTCCCTGAAGCCTTATCTGGAAAAAGGCGATATTCTAATCGATGGCGGCAATACCTTCTTCCAAGACACTATTCGCCGTAACCGCGAACTGTCTGCTGAAGGTTTTAACTTCATTGGTACCGGTGTTTCCGGTGGTGAAGAAGGCGCGCTGAAAGGCCCATCTATCATGCCTGGTGGCCAGAAACATGCCTATGAACTGGTAGCTCCTATCCTGAAGAAAATTGCTGCGGTTGCAGAAGACGGCGAGGCGTGCGTAACCTACATCGGTTCTGATGGTGCTGGTCACTATGTGAAAATGGTCCACAACGGTATCGAATACGGTGATATGCAGCTGATTGCTGAAGCCTATTCTCTGCTGAAACATGGCCTGAATCTGTCTAATGACGAGCTGGCAACGACCTTTACCGAATGGAATAAAGGCGAACTGAACAGCTACCTGATCGACATCACTAAAGATATCTTCACCAAAAAAGATGAAGAGGGCAAATATCTGGTAGATGTGATCTTGGACGAAGCGGCTAACAAAGGCACCGGTAAATGGACCAGCCAGAGCTCTCTGGATTTGGGCGAACCATTGTCTCTGATTACGGAATCCGTGTTTGCACGCTATATCTCTTCACTGAAAGATCAGCGCGTTGCGGCATCTAAAGTGTTGTCTGGTCCGAAGGCTCAGGTCTTTAGCGGTGACAAAGCAGAATTCGTTGAGAAAGTTCGTCGTGCGCTGTACCTCGGCAAAATCGTTTCTTACGCGCAGGGCTTCTCTCAGCTGCGTGCTGCATCAGAGGAATACAGCTGGGATCTGAACTACGGCGAGATTGCTAAGATTTTCCGCGCCGGCTGTATTATTCGTGCACAGTTCCTGCAGAAAATCACTGACGCTTATGCTCAGGATGCCTCAATTGCAAACCTGCTGCTGGCTCCGTACTTCAAGAAAATTGCTGATGAGTACCAGCAAGCGCTGCGTGACGTGGTGTCTTACGCTGTACAGAATGGTATCCCAACGCCTACGTTCTCTGCGGCGATTTCCTACTACGATAGCTATCGCTCAGCAGTGTTGCCGGCTAACCTGATTCAGGCTCAGCGTGATTACTTTGGTGCGCACACCTATAAGCGCACTGATAAAGAAGGTGTATTCCACACTGAGTGGCTGCAAGACTAACATTCGGCGTCATTGAACGTAGAAATCAAGATCCGGGCTTGCCCGGATTTTTTTCGTCCAAAATTGACTCGTTTGCGCGAAATTTCAGCATTTAGTCATCTTTATTCACTATTTGAGGTGTTTTTATCATGTTGCCGGATGGCTAAACTGGGTAATATAAGAATAGTGAGAGGCTATACCTCGAAGCCGTGAAACGGTATCTTGTTAGTCACAGCCTGATTTGAAGTTTTCTACTTAAGCAAAGGTATCAAGATGGAAAATGTGAATAAGCCGACTTTCCAAAACGTTCTGGAATTTGTGCGTATGTTCCGCCGTAAAAACAAGCTGCAGCGCGAAATCGTGGATAATGAGAAAAAAATCCGTGATAACCAGAAACGCGTATTGCTGTTAGACAACCTGAGCGAATACATCAAGCCAGGTATGAGTGTTGAAGCGATTCAGGCGATCATTGCCGACATGCGTGGCAACTACGAAGATCGTGTTGATGACTACATCATCAAGAACGCCGATCTGTCTAAAGAGCGTCGTGAGCTTTCTAAAAAGCTTAAAGCGCTGGGCGAAGGCGAAGCTAAGTAAGATCCCTATCCCACAGGCAGGGCATCTCGCTCTGCCTGCACTTCAAATGCAAATTCTTGCTTCACCTTCCAATCAAGTTAAACAAATTTCGCTAGCGGTTAAATCTTAATATGCGTATGGGGCAGCTCGAAAAACCCAAGGGATAAAAAACAAAAAACCCGCTTAGTTTCCTAAGCAGGTTTCTCAAATTTGGCTCCTCTGACTGGACTCGAACCAGTGACATACGGATTAACAGTCCGCCGTTCTACCGACTGAACTACAGAGGAATCGTGTGAACGAGGCGCATAATAGCGAGGGAGTATTCCACTGTAAAGTGTTAAACATAAAATGTGATTTGTTTGATTGATTTATCGTCATCATGTTGATTTTTTAGGATTACATGGATGATTTACCATCATTTGTGAGTTTGTAAGTATCTGAGACGTAAAACCGACGAAAGTAGAAGCATACTGGATGCAAAAACGAGTAGCTCAATAAATATCAATAGATTGTATAGCTGAATGCAAACAGCAAAAAGCCCGCTTAAGTTTCCTTAAGCAGGCTTCTCAAATTTGGCTCCTCTGACTGGACTCGAACCAGTGACATACGGATTAACAGTCCGCCGTTCTACCGACTGAACTACAGAGGAATCGTTTGAACGAGGCAGATAATAGCGGCCTCTCACGAGGCTGTAAAGCCTAAATTACTATTTTTGCACTGTTCGCTTATCTTCTAAGCATAATGATGAGTTTTTGTCTTAATCTCATTTTAGTTTTGTTGCAGAGCACGATCCTTTGTTCGCACAAATAGCCCTCTCTGCGGGAAATGACTTCTCAGGCGTTCTCAACATCACTTTGATTAAGTTACGTCAGTGAGGTGAATAGCGCACAAGCATTGCAAGAAAGAATTCAACGGCAACGTTCAAGCATGAAATCCGACTGGAGGTTGCCAAATGGCTACTATCCTCACCCAAGCATATTCGTCCGAAAGCTTTCCATTCACACTTTCATTTAATGCCCAAACCGATTTCACCGCATTAGCCGACTACTGCGAGCGCTTCGCGAATGGAATGCTATTTTCTGGGTGAAAGGTAGGCGCTGTGTTACTGCCTTGAAGATTGCCTGAACCTGTTATCGAACCTGATTGACCCCAAATCTGACCACCAAATTCTTTCGGTATACGCAGACGGCATACGCAGAAAAGCAAAAAGCCCGCTTAGTTTCCTAAGCAGGCTTCTTAAATATGGCTCCTCTGACTGGACTCGAACCAGTGACATACGGATTAACAGTCCGCCGTTCTACCGACTGAACTACAGAGGAATCGTGTGAACGAGGCGCATAATAGCGAGGGAGTATTCCACTGTAAAGTGTTAAACATAAAATGTGATTTGTTTGATTGATTTATCGTCATCATGTTGATTTTTTAGGATTACATGGATGATTTACCATCATTTGTGAGTTTGTAAGTATCTGAGACGTAAAACCGACGAAAGTAGAAGCATACTGGATGCAAAAACGAGTAGCTCAACAAATATCAATAGATTGTATAGCTGAATGCAAACAGCAAAAAGCCCGCTTAAGTTTCCTTAAGCAGGCTTCTCAAATTTGGCTCCTCTGACTGGACTCGAACCAGTGACATACGGATTAACAGTCCGCCGTTCTACCGACTGAACTACAGAGGAATCGTTTGAATGAGGCAGATAATAGCGGCCTCTCACGAGGCTGTAAAGCCTAAATTACTATTTTTGCACTGTTCGCTTATCTTCTAAGCATAATGATGAGTTTTTGTCTTAATCTCATTTTAGTTTTGTTGCAGAGCACGATCCTTTGTTCGCACAAATAGCCCTCTCTGCGGGAAATGACTTCTCAGGCGTTCTCAACATCACTTTGATTAAGTTACGTCAGTGAGGTGAATAGCGCACAAGCATTGCAAGAAAGAATTCAACGGCAACGTTCAAGCATGAAATCCGACTGGAGGTTGCCAAATGGCTACTATCCTCACCCAAGCATATTCGTCCGAAAGCTTTCCATTCACACTTTCATTTAATGCCCAAACCGATTTCACCGCATTAGCCGACTACTGCGAGCGCTTCGCGAATGGAATGCTATTTTCTGGGTGAAAGGTAGGCGCTGTGTTACTGCCTTGAAGATTGCCTGAACCTGTTATCGAACCTGATTGACCCCAAATCTGACCACCAAATTCTTTCGGTATACGCAGACGGCATACGCAGAAAAGCAAAAAGCCCGCTTAGTTTCCTAAGCAGGCTTCTTAAATATGGCTCCTCTGACTGGACTCGAACCAGTGACATACGGATTAACAGTCCGCCGTTCTACCGACTGAACTACAGAGGAATCGTTTGAACGGGGCAGATATTAGCGAGCGTGGAGGTGACTGTCAACGGCTAATTAAAATAGTGAGACTGATTGCTGATTAAGTGCACAAAAAGCTAAAACTTTGTTCTTTATCGCAAAGTAACCCTTTTATTTTTCTTACTATTGTGCGGTTGAATCACATACTGGAATACTTATGCGTGCTAAGGATTTAGTCTCATCGAGCCAGTTCTACCCCCTCAGACTTCTGCCGGGAACAGAGTTAATTGCCGAGTTAAGGCAGTTTATTGCCACACATCACATCAAAGCAGGCTGGATCGCCTCCGTGGTTGGAAGCCTTTCAACCGTTTCGCTTCGATACGCCGGGTGCGAACGCACTAGCTTAATTGAAGGAACATTTGAAGTTATCGCCCTAGGCGGGACTTTGGATAGCCAATTCGAACATCTGCATATGTCGGTTGCCGATGAAACCGGTCGGATGTTCGGTGGCCATGTTATGCCTGGAAATATTGTTAGAACCACGCTAGAACTCATCATTGGTGAGTTGTGTGATGTCGATTTTTCACGTCAGGATTGTGTTTTATCCGGCTACGAAGAATTAGCTATCACGCCCCGCAACGCTCTTAAGGACGAGAATAAATGAAAGAGAAATACCAGTTTTCTAGTCGTAGCTTAGTTCTGATCGTCATTTGTGTTGCGATTAATATGATCGCAGGGCAGATGATTTCTATGCTTAAACTCCCCCTTTTTTTAGATTCGATTGGCACCGTACTATGCGCAGTGCTGGCGGGACCTTGGGTTGCGTTATTTACGGGGCTAGTGACTAATTTGCTCTGGGGACTTCTAACCGGTCCGATTGCAGCTGCTTTTGCGCCTGTTTCCATGGTCATTGGCTGCGTAGCTGGTGTGATGGCGCGAGCGGGGTGGTTTAAATCGTTTGGCCGCGTCGTGATTACCGGCGTAGTAATCACGCTGTGCTTAACGGTAGTGGCGGTGCCTATTCGGACTTATCTGTTTGGCGGTGCGACAGGAAGTGGCGCTGACTTCGTGGTGGCCTATTTACATGCTGTCGGTGAAGGGTTGCAAGAGTCCGTGGCTTTCACCGTTGTCGGCGTTAATCTTATAGATAAAATTCTAACGGTGCTGATTGTATGGGGGCTTCTGCGTCGCATGCCTGAGCGCACGCGCCATAATTTCCCGCATATGGCACCGATTCGTTAATGCATCCTTTTACATGGCTAGCGCTCTGGTTTTGGTATTCCGTCAGCGCGCTATTTTTGCCTCTGCCAATTCTTATTGGATGGGGCTTGGTGCCTGTGGCAATTATTATAATCTGGCCTGCGGCACGCTGGCGTATCAAAGTGGTGATGGCCTTTATGATCCCCATGGGAATAGGGCTGTGGCTCGTTCACAGCCACTGGCTCCAGTCGCTGTTTTCTCATAGTGACAAAATCAGTTTTACCGTTCCCATATTTGCCATTGCACTGTGGTTACGTCTGCTCGTTTTCTTTGCAGCCGCTCAACTGTGGCTGCAAACAGTCTCAACTCAGCGCTTTGTTGCTGCTTTATTATCTAGTCGCTTACCTGTCGGCATCGCTTATTTGTGCGCTGGCCCTCTACTGCTAAAGGAGCAACTTAAACAGCAATTAGCCGCGATTAAAGAAGCACAAAGCGCGCGTGGCGTGAGTTTTGATGGCACCCTTATTCAGCGATTGAAAACGATCGTACCGTTGCTTTCACCTCTACTACTGCAAAGTCTCAATGATTTAACCACGCGAAGTGCTGCGTTAGATGCGCGGGCATTTCGTCTCTATCCACATCGCACCGTTCTTAAACCCATCTTCGAACATCGCTGGGAGCCATTTTTGCGCGCTGTTTTACTCTGTTGTTTGCTGGTCGAAGGAGGTGCGTTTTGGCTTTATCACTCGATATCGATCGGTTAGTGGTGGATGTGCATGGCGTTTTTCAGCTAGGGCCAATAACCCTGACGCTGGAAGAAGGGCACTGGCTTGCCATTCTCGGTGGGAATGGTTCAGGAAAAAGCCTGCTGGCTAAATTTTTGGTTGGAGCCCTTGAAGAAAACGCATTGCGGCATATTCAAGGCCAGGGCGAGGTGTTGGGTTGCAACATTTTGCACGAGCATGAAGTGAAATATACCCGCCAATGGGTTCAGCAGTCGCCCTATTTACAGTTTTCCGGTTGTTGTTTTACCGTTGAAGACGAAATTGCATTTGGGCCACAGAATTTAGCGCTGCCTGCCGCTGAAATAATGACGCGAGTTGAAACTGCCCTGACGCGTTTCAATTGCCTGCACCTGCGCTTACGCAACCCCCAGACGCTATCGGGAGGTGAAGCGCAGCGGGTGTTACTCGCCTGTGCTCTGGTCATGCATCCAAAATTATTAGTATTGGATCAGGCGTTGGGGCGATTAAGCCAAGAGGCGACCTATCAAGCGCTTGATGCTATTCAATGCTATGCGCAAGAGCTGCAGTGCTCGGTGGTTATGCTTGAACATCGTCTTTTCCCTGCGGCAGATTATTGCCCGCAGCGTGTACTGCTGAAAGAAGGAAGTACGAGCTTTTTTGATGAGATCCTTCCGTCGTCATTAGTGCAACAAGTCGTATTACCTGAACAATTGAAAACGGCGCTGCTGCAAGAAACTCAGAATCTTAATGATGTCACACAGGTGTTTTCTCCTTTTATGCGAGGCTGTCCGCCATGCTAAACATAGAAAATATGGGGTTTAGCTGGGAGGCAGAAAAGGACTGCCTTCAAGGCGTAAATCTGCATATCAAACGTGGTGAGCAATGGGTGATTACCGGAGAAAACGGTGCTGGAAAATCGACGCTGCTGCGACTCGCTGCGGGTTTGCTCAAACCGAGTCGTGGGAGTGTCTATTTGGACGGCGTAGATCTTGCACAGATGAAATCGCTAGAAAAAGCCGCCCAGATTGGTTTTCTGTTTCAGGAAGTTGAACGCCAGTTGTTCCATAGTTCAGTACTCGATGAAATCCGGTTTGGGCTACGATTACAGCGTTTGCCATCGGCACTGATTGAGGCGCGAGCACAGCATGCCCTCGAGACATGTGGGCTAATTGCCGTTGCGAATAAACACCCGCTCGATTTACACAGTGGACAGCGCCGTATGGTCGCCGTTGCGTGCCTATGTGCTATGCAGTCGCCCTTACTACTTTTAGACGAGCCGAGCCGAGATTTTGATCCGTATTGGATGGGGATTTTTGACGCTTGGTTGAAGAAACGGCGTGAGCAAGGAACAACTGTGTTAGCGATAAGTCACGATCCTGAATTTTCCCAACGACACTTCAAACGCACTATTTTGGTCAATGAGGGAACCGCGCGAATCGCTATCTAGCATTTATGGCAGACAGATCGCTTGCCTGCGCGTGCTGCTGCCGAGCAAGTGGATCTTGTTGATAGAATTTAACAAAATGCGCATACATGGCGGGAAAACGCCCGTAGAGCAGTTCAGGTGCGCTAAAAAAGTATTCAGAAAGCACGGCAAAGCATTCTGCCGGTTCGCTTGCTGCATAAGCATCAAGGCTGGTGGCCGCCTCACCGACAACGTCGACTTCATCTTGAATGGAGTTCATGGCCGCCTGTAGGTCATATTCCCACTGCGCAACATCTTTAAGCGCAATCGGCGGAATGCCGGTAGCGACGCCGGCGTTACGCATGTCGAGCTTATGTGCCGTCTCATGAATGATAAGGTTGTAGCCAGACAGGTCGAAAGAGTCTTTCACATCCATCAAATTCAAGATAACCGGTCCCTGCGCCGAACATTGTCCTGCTTGCACCATTGGGCCGGTATGAACTAAGCCGATGTCATCTTGCCATTCTTCATGAAAAATAAAAGGCTCTGGATAGAGCAGAATTTCATGAAACCCATCAAGCCAGTCAATGCCAAGTTCGAGTACCGGCAGTGAAAAGAGTAAAGCGATACGAGCCTCAAACAGAGGAGAAAGGCACAGGTCTTGTAATGGGACGATGCGTTTCACCTGCAAGAACTTCGAGGCAATCAGCGTGAGTTTATGCGATTCGGCGGGTGTGAGCGTTGCAAGCAGAGGAATAGCTAACGCGTCTTCCCAGGGATAATTGGCAAGAGGGCGATTCTCACCTGCGTTCCAAGGCCACTTAATCATTAGAATGCTCGCAACATGATGGGTTATTCACCACTGTTTTATCATGAAAAAGCGTAAGGATAAAACAGTAAACTCAGCGCGTAGATAATCATTTTTTTTCCAATGAGTCTGTGATTAAGCCCACGCTTGTTGCTCGCTTGCATAAATAAATCAATACGTTGGCTACGCGAGAACTAAAGGCTCCGGTTTACCTAAAAGGTATCCCTGCAGATACTCTACGCCCAATGTAATTAATACATCGCGCTGTTCTGGTGTTTCCACATATTCCGCGACGACTTTTAGCTTCATCTCACCGGCAATTTCGCAGATAGATTTAATGATCATCTGATCAACGCGGTTACTAGTAATGTTTTTGACGAAGTAACCATCAATTTTGATGATGTCGGCATTCAACTTTTTTAATCGCTCGTAGTTGGCAAATCCAGTGCCAAAGTCGTCAATGGCAATTTGAAAATGATAGTCGCGTAGCGTGCTGATGCAGTGGTGGGCAGCGGCCGCATTGATGAAGCCTTGCTCTTCGGTTACTTCAAAAACAACGGCGGAAGGGGGGACTTGGTGCTGCTCAAATATAGCAATAATGCGCTCGGCAATCCCGTGCTGCATTAACGATAGAGGCATCAGATTAACGGAGAAACATATTTCTTCCGTATCTAGGTTTTGCGCTCGTATGTATTTGACTACGTTCTCTACCATCAGCAGATCGAAGCGTGGGCTAAGGTTAAATTCTGCGATCAAAGGAATAAATTTATCTGGCGTAATAATGTCATTGTTATCTTTTAGGCGCGCTAAAATCTCGTAATAGCGGGTACCATTTTTATGCTCAATCGGCTGAGCATGCAGCACGATGTTATTTTCATTAAGGGCATTTTTGATTTTTTGCAGCAATACGACCCGGTCTGACACCTGACTCGCGACGACCTGATTCCCCTCATTGAGGCATAGCAGGCGATCCTCTTGGCAGGCTTTTTCACACAGATAACTTAGCTGGCCAATACAGCGGTGAAGGTTATCTGCCTCTCGATTGAATTCGCCATAAGATAAACCATAGTGCAGTTCGACCTGAATATTGTTCCAGCTTAGCGGATATTCCTTAAGCTTCTGGCGGAGTGCATTTAAGCGGGGAATATTCTCGTATTCGCTACCGCACAGAAAAATGAGCAAATCGCAGCTAGGCAATTGATATACATGCTCACCGCTGCCCAGATGGTTATTGATTATGGTAGCAATGCTTTGTTTACAATGGATCCGCATGCGAAGTCCATAATGGCGACTCAGTAGCTCAAGACTTGAAAGATGTAGATGACATAGCACGCCCTTCGGATGAGCGCGGACATGGTGCTCAAGCGCACGCAAATTGGGTAGCTTCGTCATGGGATCGGTTAATGCCATTAGCGCGTAGACTTTCTGCATCCAGTCACTTTTCTTAAACATCATCGACAGATAAAAAATAGAAACGGTGAAGGCGATAAATACCGAGGAGATAAAGGTCAGCTCAAAGGCATTATTGGCGATGTGTAAAAAGCTTTTGCTGTAGGTCAGTAGCATAAGGGCGGTAAACGACCACAGCATAATAATCAAACGGGTGCTCAAACGTTTGATGCCGTAGTTGAAATGAACAAATATGGCTGGGGCAACAAACCCTGAAAACAATACGGTATTGAAGGGTAGGCAAAATATAATCAAGAATAGAGCAAGTAACGCGAACCAACAGATATTGATTAGGCGACCTTCATTGCTCACGGCCGACTTTAGGTCAAACAAGAAAAAGGTTCGGGCATAGCGCCAATTTAGCAACATTCTTATGCCGTAATAGAATATAACGCTAAAAATAACCGCTGCGATGATCAGATTTTGAATATTAATTAGCGTATAGATATCAGCACTCAGACTAAAGTAGCGCTCGAGCGTTGGGGGTGCATCAATGAGCGTGCCGGAAGCCACAATCATGACTTTCATCCAGAAGGGGGCTATTAATCCCAACCAAAATAGACGGACGCCGATCCCTTTATTGCCGATGTTATAGCGCCAGCGTTTGCCCAAAATCATCTCAACGATCCATGAACAGCCAGCTAAAGGGATAACGATACTCAAGGTCATCGCCACTGCCGATGAGGGCGTGAAGAAGGGGATCATCAGATAGCTGATACAGTACGCGGCCGTCAGCGGAATTAATACGTTTCGCCCAAACAGCAGGATCATTGCCGTCGCCAAACTGACGGGCAAATAGGCTAAATGAACATTCTCGTAATAGATAACGGCATGCGGAGAGATACTGCGAGCGATGGGGAAAAAAAGCAGAGTGACAATAAACGCCGTTATTTGTTTTCTCAAGTCTGAGCTGAATTTAAAAGCCATCGCGAGTTCGCATTAGTCGGTTAGAGTTAATGTAAGAATATAATTTCACCGCATACATTAAAACGTGTGGGAGAATGATATCTGTAGATTACAGTAGAGCTGTATATTCTCTGAATGCCTTAATTGTTACATTTATTATCTATTTTTTCAATTAAACTAATAATTTACAATATAAAAACAAATTTGAAGTGAGGGAGTATTCATTCACTCTGGTATTCAGCGGAAGAAATTATTCCGCTGGAGATTAATTGCTTATAGTGGCGAGGGTATTATGGCGGAAGTTTTGTTGCCGGATTTTTCTCTGCTCATTTAACAGCAGAGATGTGGTGTATTTGTTATGAGTAATTTAATTCAAATAGAAAAGCCACGATGTATCCGTGGCTCTGCTAATGGCTCAAATTGTGATAACAATCATCTTATTCATTGTGTCATCACGGTTTAACTGTCCGGCAGGTTTTAAGGATATCCAAACTAGGATCGTATTCCTTGGTTTGTACATTCATCATTGCCAGCATGGTATGGAACAGGTTGTCGTGTGAATAGTCGTTCGTCTTGGCAAGCTTGGCGACACAATCACGATCTATCCCATTGGCCTGAACAAAACCATCCGATAGCCACATTTCCATTGGGACTTTTGTTTGCTCATCGGGTGCAAACTTATAAGGCGTGCCATGCAAATACAGACCGTCTTCGCCTAACGATTCACCGTGATCAGACACATAATACAGTGCGACGTTATAGTCTTTTTCATATCCCTTAAGCCGTTGAATGAACTGGCTGACAACATAATCGGTATACCTGATGGTGTTATCATAGGTATTGACTAATTCCTGTTGGGTGCAGTTTTCAATATCGCTGCGCTGGCAGTCCGGTACAAAGAAACGAAACTCTTTAGGATAGCGTTTGTAGTAGGTTGGACCATGGCTGCCGATAAGATGAAAGGCTAGCGTCTTATTTTTCCCGTCATTCGGAATAAGTTTATCCAAATCGTTTAATAGCACGGCGTCGTAGCAGGTTTCTCCATCGCAAAGATTTTTGTCGCTATTCGTTGGCACTATCTGTGTCGGAATGCGATCGCAGGCGCCTTTGCAGCCTTCATCATTGTCTTTCCAGTAAGTAGACACGCCTGCTTTTTGCAGGATATCCATCAATCCTTCGCTGTTGCGCGCAATGTTATTGTCAAAGTGCGTACGTGGCATATTCGAGAACATACAAGGCACCGAAACGGCGGTCGCTGTGCCGCATGAGCTGACCTTAGAGAAATAAATCAGATCGGGTTCTTGGCTGGTATAAGGATTGGTTGGGCGCGCATATCCCTGGAGCTGCTGGTTTTGATGGCGAGCGGTTTCACCCACGATTAAAAAGACCAGCGTTGGTTTGCTGCCCGTTTTTTGCACTAGTTTTGCATCGTCACCGATCTTACGGAATGGAATCGGCTTGGTCAGATAGCGGCGATTTATATATTGCGAAGCGCTATAGAGATAGTTAGTTGGCACAATCTCCAAATTTAGCGTGCGGTTATTACGCCCAACGGAGGCGTAGTCTTGGTAATAGAGGCTAGCGACCAAGGCAATAATTAAAAGCGAGACCAGCATAGAAACTAAACGCAGCCCAAAGCGGGCGAGAAAACCGTGCGCATAGATAATCTGTGTTCGCATTAATATCACGCAGGGCAGAATGCCGGTGAACAGCACCCACAATACCACCGAGAAATTATAGTAAGACGAGGCTTCAGCGGGGTTGGTTTCAAAAATATTTTCAATCATTGAACGATCGAAAATGATCTTGTATTTCAATTGCGCATAGCTGGCAAAGGCGCTAACCACCAGAATGAGGCAAAAGAAAGGCTTGAAAATTGGCTTAAACGTGAACGGTGTAAAAACAAAGTTCAGCGCGGCAATCAGCACCAGTGGAATTGAAAATGCAAAGCCGAGCTTATAGTTATCTAACGAAGTCAGTATCCGATAAAAATGCAGTAGAATCGGTAGGTTAACTACGAGAGTGAAGTAAACTGCCAAAATAATGGTCAGTGATAAAAAACTGACTCTCAACGCCTTTCGCTGCAAGGTAAACGCTCCCCAAAACCGTTAAATGACCATGTTTGATGAAATAGTGGCCAAGAATTAAGCGTAATAAATAAAACCGCTTTATTGTGGGGCAGATTAGCGAGCCAAACTTAAGATAGCCTTAAGCCATCAAGGCTTAAAATGATGAAAGCTCAGTGAGTAAAAATCGCGGAATGCCACCAAAGTAAATAATATTTTTTGATAAAAAAACGCCGCTTTGATTATCAATGCGGCGTTAAATCATTGGTGTGGTGAGATGAAGATATCAGCGATATTTAGCAAACGCCAAAATCACCGTCTTCTTGGTAGAGCGCCAGATGGGAAGCCGCTATATTTTCCTGTTTTTCGTTTCCTAGTTCATTCCAAGAACAGGTAATCTCATCGCCACTCACCGCGACAACCGTCATACGCGGGCCGCCGCTGGTTTTTTGTACGCTATCACCCACTGAAAAACTCATGCTTCTCTCCTCAATAAATCGGGTTAAATAACAAACAGAATCCGTTTATCTTATTGAATGTTCGAATATTCAAATAAAGTATGCTTTATAAAATAGACCAAGCTAGCCCAGATAAATAGTGAAAAGAACCGATGCCTATGGTGATAAAAATTGAATAACTCTTCGTGAATAACTCTCCGATAGTGTGGATGCCTATTTCTTCACTCGAATAATTTTTCTGATGCCACAAAAAATTTTACTTTAAAAACTCATTGCTTTGTTTTTAAGAGTTATTTTCATTTCAAATACCAGAAAGTAACAACTGGCCACACTTTAATTCACAAATAATATGAGGTGAACGCTTGTTTTTTTATTAACCGTAATGATAATCGGTATCATTATTTTTACGGTTCTTTACATGCGCAACCTGCGCAGGCAAGAGAGAAAAACATGTTTGTTCCATTCCTCATCATGTTCCGCGAAGGCCTTGAGGCAGCGCTGATCGTCAGCCTTATCGCCAGTTATTTAAAGAGAACTCAGCGTTCGCAGTGGTTGGGCGTTGTCTGGATTGGCGTAATCCTTGCCGCTGCGCTCTGTTTAGGATTGGGTATCTTCATCAATGAAACTACCGGCGAATTCCCGCAAAAGCAGCAAGAACTGTTCGAAGGACTGGTTGCCGTGGTCGCGGTATGCATTCTGACCTACATGGTGTTCTGGATGCGCAAAGTTTCCCGCTCGGTAAAAACACATCTCGAAGGGGCGATTGATAACGCACTCAGCGCAGGTAAAGGGCAGGGTTGGGCGCTGGTGGCGATGGTGTTTTTCGCCGTGGCGCGAGAGGGGCTAGAGTCGGTCTTCTTCCTATTGGCGGCATTCCAGCAAGACGTTGGCATTCAGGCGCCCATCGGCGCGGTGTTGGGGCTGGTCTGCGCCATTCTCGTCGGCATGATGATTTATTGGGGGGGGATAAAACTGCACTTGGCTAAGTTCTTTAAATGGACCAGCCTCTTCATTCTGTTTGTTGCCGCGGGCCTTGCCGCAGGCGCTATCCGCGCTTTCCATGAGGCTGGGCTATGGAATTATCTGCAAGATATCGCCTTCAATCTGACCGACGTACTTTCTACCCATTCACTGTTAGGAACCTTTTTAGAAGGCATTTTAGGCTACCAAGAAGCACCTTCGGTGAGCGAAGTGTTGGTCTATTTCCTGTATCTGATCCCCGCACTGATTTTCTTCTTCATGCCACAGCGCGCAGATGTTGCGGCGGTGAACGGTAAAGCGGGTCATTCACGCTAATGAGTTTTCAATACTATTATCCTATTTTTCAGGGAGTTATTTCTATGTCTAGCACGACTTTTCGCCGCACCGCGCTGTCTTTGGCTTTACTGACTTTACCTGCGACCGCGGCGCTTGCCGCCGACGCATTGCCGCAGGTGAAAATCGCGGTCAATGACAAACAGTGTGAGCCGATGACGCTCACTATTCCTGCCGGAAAAACCCAGTTCATCGTGCATAACAACAGCCAAAAAGGTCTGGAATGGGAAATCCTTAAAGGCGTCATGGTGGTAGAAGAGCGTGAAAACATCGCCCCAGGGTTCACCCAAAAAATGACGGCAACCCTTGAAGCGGGTGAATACGATATGACATGCGGGCTGCTCAGCAATCCGAAAGGAAAAATTATTGTTCAAGCCGCTGACGGTACAGCCGCGGCGAAGACCGACGCAATGGCGCTGGTAGGACCGATTGCAGAATACAAAATTTATGTCATGCAAGAAGTTAAACAGCTGGTTGAGCAGACTAAAGCCTTCACCGATGCGGTGAAAAAAGGCGATCTGGCAGCGGCACAAAAACTTTATGCCCCAACGCGTCAGCATTATGAGCGCATCGAACCGATCGCAGAATTGTTCTCCGATCTCGATGGCAGCATCGATGCGCGTGAAGACGACTACGAACAAAAGGCTCAAGATCCTAATTTCACCGGCTTCCACCGTCTAGAAAAAGTGTTGTTTGGTGACAAAACCACCAAAGGAATGGACGGTTATGCGGATCGCCTGATGAAAGACGTGCTCGAACTACAAACCCGCGTGACGACGCTCACCTTTGCCCCAAGCAAAGTTGTCGGTGGCGCGGCAGGTCTAATCGAAGAAGTGGCGGCAAGCAAAATTAGCGGTGAAGAAGATCGCTACAGCCGCACCGATCTGTGGGATTTCCGTGCCAACGTCGATGGTGCGCAAAAGATTGTGAATCTGCTGCGTCCGATGTTGGAAAAAGCGAATCCTCAGCTGCTCGCCAAAATTGACGCCAACTTTAAAACAGTCGATTCCATTTTAGACAAATACCGCACCAAAGACGGCTATGAGTCTTACGAAAAACTCACCACCGCAGATCGCAATGCGATGAAAGGGCCGATCACTGCGCTGGCAGAAGATTTGGCACAGCTGCGCGGTGTGTTAGGGCTCGATTAAGATCCTCGATGCGCTTAGAACGCTAGTTGCACAAAACTGGAATTCGAAATACTGGGGTTAGAGAAATGAGTGGTAAAGGATGCCCGATCACCGGGCTGACAGGGGAGGCAGAAATGCCTTCCCGCCGCCGTTTACTGTTAGGCGCCGGCGCGTTAAGCGGCGCCTTGGTATTAGGTGGAGCAGTAAAAGCAGATACCGGCACCAAACCGCTGGCGACGGATAAATCCCCCGAGAATGCGCGCTGGCAGAAACAGCCCTTCTATGGGGAACATCAGTCCGGCGTACTGACGCCGCAGCAGGCTTCGGCCATGCTGGTGGCCTTTGACGTGCTGGCGACGAATGCTGAAGATTTACAGCGCTTAATGAAATTGCTCACCGGGCGGATTGCCTTTTTGACGCACGGCGGTGAAGCGCCGCACGCGGATGCCAAATTGCCACCGATGGACTCCGGCATCATGGGGCCAGAAATTTATCCTGATAATTTGACGATTACCGTGTCAGTAGGGGATTCGCTGTTCGATCAGCGTTTCGGCTTGGCTGCGCTGAAGCCGCTTCAGTTGCAAAAAATGACGCGTTTCCCTAATGACTCGCTGGACGCGGCGATTTGCCACGGCGACCTGTTGCTACAAATTTGCAGCAACAGCAACGACAGCGTGATCCACGCGCTACGCGACATTATCAAATACACGCCCGACTTACTCAGCGTGCGCTGGCGGCGAGAAGGTTTTATCTCAACCCATGCGGCGCAAAGCCATGGCAAAGAAACGCCGATCAATCTTCTGGGTTTTAAAGATGGTACGGCGAACCCAAACGCCGACGACAAGCCTCTGATGAACGACATCGTGTGGGTCAGGGCTGACCAAAAAGAACCGGCATGGGCAGTGGGCGGCAGCTATCAAGCGGTACGAATTATTCGTTTCCGCGTGGAGTTTTGGGATCGCACACCGCTGCAAGAGCAGCAAACCATTTTTGGTCGTGATAAAGCCAGCGGTGCACCACTCGGCATGACGCATGAACACGATGAGCCTGATTACACGCAGGATCCTGAAGGAAAAGTGATCCCTCTGGATGCACATATTCGTCTGGCTAACCCTCGAACAAAAGAAACGCACAGTAGCTTAATGATGCGTCGTGGCTACAGCTATTCGCAGGGCGTATCTAACTCCGGTCAACTGGATATGGGATTGTTGTTTGTGTGCTATCAACACGATCTGGATAAAGGCTTTATTACCGTGCAAAAACGCCTGAACGGCGAAGCGTTAGAGGAGTACATCAAACCGATCGGCGGTGGATACTTCTTTGTTCTGCCGGGAGTGAAAGATAAAAACCACTATCTGGGTGAGGGACTGTTCCAGAAGGTTTAGTTTAAATATTAATGAGATAAGAGCCTAAACTCACAACTCGAACGCCAGCATCTTGCTGGCGTTTTTTGTTTTCACCGCTAAAACTCGCGGATACTCCTCAAGGGTTACCCCAAGAAAAAGTGCACCCTTTAAGTTGCATTTAAAATGCATATTAAATACTATAATTGCAAAAGCGCATTTGAAATGCATATTTAAAAAAGAACAAGAATCAGGAGTGGGTCATGGCTATTCAGGTAAAAAACAACGTCTACTGGGTGGGTAAACAAGACTGGGAACTGCGCGAATTTCACGGCAGCGAATACTCGACTCACAAAGGCTCTAGCTACAACAGCTATCTGATTAAAGAAGAAAAGAATGTTCTGATCGATACCGTCTGGACGCCTTACGCGGCCGAGTTTGTGGCGAATTTAGAGCGCGAAATCGATTTAGACAAAATTGATTTCATCATTGCCAACCACGCAGAAAGCGACCACAGCGGCGCATTGCCTGCGCTGATGGCCAAAATTCCGAACACCCCAATTTACTGCACCGCCAATGGGGTGAACTCCATCAAAGGTCATTACCACCAAGATTGGAATTTCCGCGTGGTAAAAACCGGTGACTCTATTGATATCGGCAACGGCAAAAAATTAGTCTTCGTTGAAGCGCCAATGCTGCATTGGCCAGACAGCATGATGACGTACATGACGGAAGATGCGCTGCTGTTTAGCAACGACGCTTTTGGTCAGCATCTTGCCAGTGCGTGTTTGTTCAACGACGAAATTGACCAAAACGAACTGTATAACGAATGCATCAAGTATTACGCCAACATCCTGACGCCGTTCAGCAAACTGGTCACGAAAAAGATTGAAGAAGTATTATCACTGAACTTGCCGCTCGATATGATCTGTACTTCGCACGGCATTATCTGGCGCGATAATCCGGCGCAGATCGTTGAAAACTATCTCAAATGGGCGGACAGCTATCAGGAAAACCAAATTACCCTGATCTACGACACCATGTGGAACGGCACGCGCACCATGTCGGAGGCGATTGCTCGCGGTATCCGTCTGGCCGATCCTAGCGTGGTGGTCAAACAGTTCAATCTGGCAAACTCAGATAAGAATGACGTACTGACCGAAGTGTTCAAATCCAAGGGCATTTTAGTCGGTTCTCCAACGGTCAATAACGTAATGCTGCCGCAGGTGGCAGGGTTATTAGAAGAGATGCAGGGCCTGCGCTTTACCGGCAAAGCCGCGGCGGCGTTTGGTAGTCACGGCTGGAGCGGTGGTGCCGTCGACCGTATCTCTTCACGTCTGCAAGATTGTGGATTCATGATGATGCGCGGCATCAAAGCAGAGTGGAAACCGACCGAAGACGCGGTTGCTCAGTGCGAAGCCTTCGGCGCTGAATTTGCCCGTCAGCTTGGCGCTCCGGCATGTTGTGACAGCAGCTGTGCGGGCGCAGAAAAATCCTCTTCAGGTAAATGGATCTGCCGCACCTGTTCATGGGTTTACGATCCTGAACTCGGTGAGCCAAATCAGGGGGTTCCGGCAGGTACCGCATGGGAAGACGTGCCAGACAGCTTCCTCTGCCCGGTGTGCCTGATGGGCAAAGACGACTTCTATCCTGCCGACTGAGGAACATATTATGGCTGAGAATCATCCTGTCATTATTGTTGGCAGTGGTCATGCCGGGCTGCAGCTGGCGCGTAACCTGCGCCGTCTGCAGCCGACCTCAGGGTTAGTGATGATCTGCGCCGATGACGGCGTGGATTACGCCAAACCACAGCTAAGCCATGCCTTTAGCCAGCAACAAAGCGCAGAGCAACTGACGCGCAAAACGGCTCAGGAACTGCGCCAAGAACTGAAAATGATGCTGCTCACCGAACAGCGCGTAGAGGCGATCCATCCCGCAGAACAAACGATTGTGGTCAATGGACGCACTTTAGCCTACAGCAAACTGGTCTTAGCCACGGGGGCTCGCGCTTTTGTTCCGCCAGTGGCGGGAGATGCGAGTGATGACATCAAAACGCTCAATAGCCTGCAAGAGTATCGCCACCTGCGTGAACGAATGATGCAGGGCGAGCGAGTTTTGGTGCTCGGCGGCGGTTTGATCGGCACTGAAATTGCGCACGATCTTGCGATTGCGGGCAAACAGGTCAGCGTATGCGATCCTTCCGCACAGCTTCTGGCGAGCCTTTTGCCTGAGTTTGCCGCGCAGCGACTGGCAGAAACGTTACAGGCGCTATCTTGTGAGCTGTTGCTAAACAATACGTTGGAGATGCTACAGCGTCTGCCTCACGGCGTTCGGGCTACTTTCACCCACGGAGAAGCTCGCGAATTCGACCATGTTATTTGCGCCGCGGGGCTACGCCCTAACAGCGAGCTTGCTGCACAGGCGGGGCTGAACGTCGAACGAGGCATCGTGGTTGATAACCAGCTTCGCACCTCCGATCCCTATATTTACGCCTTGGGTGATGTGGCGCAGATCGAGGGTCGCTTATGGCCGTTCTTACAGCCGATTTCGCAGTGTGCCGCGGCGTTGGCAAAAACGATCGCGGGTGAACCGACTCACGTCACGCTGCCGGTGATGCCGGTTAATGTAAAAACGCCGCGTTTCCCGCTACAGCTAGCGGGGGAAACACGGGCTGCCGACATTGATTGGCAGATAGAACAGGATGCCAACAGCCTATTGGCAAAAGCTTATCGCGACGAAAAATTAGTGGGTTATATCGCGGGCGGCACCGCACAAATGCAAGGCTTGGCGCTGCTGCGTCAGCTCTCAATATAAAGTGAAAAGGTGAAGACTATGTTCAAGATCCCAGCAAACTATCATGTAACTCGTAGCACACCGTTCTTCAATCGCCAGACTGTACCTGCGGCGCTGCTAAGCCACCACAACACCAAAGCCGGCGTGTATGGCCGGCTCTCCGTGATGCAGGGCGCGGTCAAATATTATGGTTTTGCCAACGAACAGGCACAAACTCCAGAGATTGAAGTCACTATCAATGCTGGACAGTTCGGCGTTTCGCCGCCGCAGTACTGGCATAAAGTCGAGCTGCTAACCGAAGACACCTATTTCAACTTGGATTTCTTTGCTCAAGACAGCGCAGATGCAGATAAGAGCGATTTAACCAAAGTGGTTGATTGCTAACCTCTCGCACGGTGCCTCCTGCGTTTTATCTCCTCCCCGAACAAGGGGAGGAGTAACCCCAAACGATCCCGCAATAAACCTAAATTTCCCCCCTTTATTCTCGCCATGGCTTTTTTTCTCATCTGTCATCCTATGCACTGACTAATTTTCATCTTTAGCAAAAGCCTTGGGATTGCGCGGTGTCAGAAGATAGCGATCTAGAAAAAACAGAAGACCCCACATCCCATAAGCTTGAAAAAGCGCGTGAGAAGGGACAAGTACCGCGTTCGCGTGAGCTCACCTCGATGCTGATGCTGGCGGCGGGTATTTCTATTCTGTTGATCGGCGGAGAGCATTTGGCTCGCCAGCTTTCGGCGATGATTTCGCAGGGTTTACAGTTTGACCAGTTACTCATTAGCAATGACAAACAGATGCTGCGCCAGCTTGGTAATTTATTGCAGCAGGCCGTAACGGCGCTCATGCCTGTTTTGCTCGGCCTGATGATGGTCGGCTGGGCCGCGCCGATGTTGATCGGCGGCTTTTTCTTTAATC
This sequence comes from Hafnia alvei, assembly GCF_964063325.1. Lineage (NCBI taxonomy): Bacteria > Pseudomonadati > Pseudomonadota > Gammaproteobacteria > Enterobacterales > Hafniaceae > Hafnia > Hafnia alvei. The sequence continues at coordinate 2,875,232 of NZ_OZ061315.1, read as the reverse complement.
CGGGATCGATCAAGTTTGATTTAAGCAAGATGAGCCTGCTGTCAGGGTTAAAGCGTTTGTTTTCCAGTCAGGCCTTAGCGGAGTTATTGAAAGGCGTGCTGAAGGTGGTGCTGGTTAGCTGGGTTGCCGGCTGGTTTATCTGGCATTACTGGGGGCAAATGTTGGCGCTCATTGTAGAGTCGCCCCTTGATGCGATGGGCGATGCGCTGCATCTGATTGGCATGTGCGGGTTGTTGATTGTATTGGGCTTGGTGCCGATGGTGGCGTTCGACGTCTTCTACCAGATTTGGAGCAACATCAGCAAACTCAAAATGACCAAGCAGGAAATCAAAGACGAGTTTAAAGAACAAGAAGGCGATCCCCACGTCAAGGGACGCATTCGCCAGCAGCAACGTGCTGCCGCGCGTCGCCGTATGATGAGCGATGTGCCTAAGGCCGATGTGATTGTGACCAACCCGACGCACTATGCGGTGGCCTTGCAGTATCAGGAAAACAAAATGAGCGCGCCCAAAGTATTAGCGAAAGGGGCCGGAGAGATTGCGCTACGCATTAAAGAATTGGGCAATCAACATCGAATTCCTCAGCTAGAAGCACCGCCGCTCGCCCGTGCGCTCTATAAACACAGCGAGATTGGACACCATATTCCCGCCACGCTTTACGCCGCGGTTGCCGAGGTTTTAGCGTGGGTCTACCAGCTAAAACGTTGGCAGAAAGAGGGCGGCTTAGCACCGAAGAAACCACAAAACTTGCCAGTGCCGGAAGCACTGGATTTTGCCGGAGAAAAGACCACCGATGAGTAATTTGGCTGCGTTATTACGCATACAGGGAATGAATGGATCGCAGTGGAAGGTGCTGGCTGGCCCGATCCTGATCCTAATGATCCTGTCCATGATGGTGCTACCGCTGCCGCCATTCATTCTAGATTTATTGTTTACCTTCAATATCGCGCTGTCGATCATGGTGCTGCTGGTAGCCATGTTTACCCAGCGTACGCTGGAGTTTGCGGCGTTCCCCACCATCCTGCTGTTTTCCACCTTACTGCGACTCTCGCTCAACGTGGCATCAACGCGCGTTATCTTGCTGGATGGGCATACCGGTGGTGCCGCAGCGGGGCGGGTTATCGAAGCTTTTGGTCACTTCTTAGTAGGCGGTAACTTTGCCATTGGCATCGTGGTCTTCATCATTTTGGTGCTGATCAACTTCATGGTTATCACCAAGGGTGCGGGGCGTATTGCTGAAGTTGGGGCTCGCTTTGTTTTAGATGGCATGCCGGGTAAACAGATGGCGATTGATGCCGATCTCAACGCCGGTTTGATTGGTGAAGATGAAGCGAAAAAACGCCGCTCCGAAGTGACGCAGGAAGCCGACTTCTACGGCTCCATGGACGGTGCGAGTAAATTTGTGCGCGGTGATGCGGTTGCGGGCTTGATGATCATGGCGCTCAACGTGGTCGGCGGGCTGCTGGTGGGGGTTATTCAGCACGGTATGCCGGTTGGGCAAGCGGCTGAAACCTACACCTTGCTGACTATCGGTGACGGGCTGGTTGCGCAGATCCCTGCGCTGGTCATCTCCACCGCAGCGGGTGTTATCGTGACCCGCGTCAGTACCGATCAAGACGTTGGCGAGCAGATGGTCACCCAGCTGTTTAGCAATCCACGCGTCATGATTTTAAGTGCTTCGGTGTTGGGTCTACTTGGCCTCGTTCCGGGAATGCCAAATCTGGTGTTTCTGCTGTTCACCGCCGCATTGCTGGGTATTGCCTATTGGATCAGCAAGCGAGAAGGGCGCGCGGCACCTTCGCAGGCTGAACAAGCTATTCCTGAAGCGCCACCGGTGGTTGAAGCCACGTGGGAAGACGTTCAGCTTGAAGATCCGCTGGGTCTGGAGGTGGGGTATCGCCTTATTCCAATGGTCGATTTCCAACAAAACGGCGAATTGCTCGGGCGCATCCGCAGCATTCGTAAGAAGTTTGCACAAACCATGGGCTTTTTACCGCCGGTGGTACATATCCGCGACAATCTGGAGCTAAGCCCGTCTGGTTACCGTATTTTGCTCAAAGGGATTGAAGCGGGACGCGGTGAGGCACACCCGGGCCGCTGGTTGGCGATTAATCCGGGCAGTGCGGCGGGAACCTTAGAAGGCGAAGCCACGGTCGATCCGGCGTTTGGGCTTCCTGCTATTTGGATTGATAACGCCCTGCGTGAACAGGCGCAGATCCAAGGTTTCACCGTAGTAGAAGCCAGCACGGTAGTGGCAACCCATCTCAACCACTTGGTTGGAAATCACGCCAGCGAGCTGTTTGGTCGCCAAGAAGCCCAGCAGCTGTTGGAACGTGTTACGCAGGAAATGCCTAAGCTGACCGACGATCTGATTCCGGGCACCGTCACCCTCACGACGTTGCACAAAGTTCTGCAAAATCTGCTGGCGGAAAAAGTCTCGATTCGCGATATGCGCACGATCATTGAAACGCTGTCTGAACATGCGCCGACGCAAAGCGATCCTTATGAGTTGACGTCGGTGATCCGCGTGGCGCTTGGCCGTGCGATTACCCAACAGTGGTTCCCCGGCGAAGGCGAGATTCAGGTCATTGGTCTGGACACATCGCTTGAGCGCTTGTTATTGCAGGCACTACAAGGCGGTGGCGGCTTAGAACCTGGTTTAGCCGATCGCCTGTTAGAGCAGGCGCAGCAGGCATTACAGCGTCAGGAATTGCTCGGCGCACCGCCGGTGTTGCTGGTCAACCACGCGCTGCGCCCGCTGCTAGCGCGCTTCCTACACCGCTCGTTGCCGCAGCTGGTGGTATTGTCGAACATGGAAATCAGCGACAACCGCCAGATACGTATGACCTCAACCATTGGTTCTGCCTAATGAAACGCGCCATTTCACTCACACTTCTGATGACAATTTCCTGCTCTGCCAGCGCCGCTGGCGGCAGTTGGTCGGCGGACAGCACGGGTGCAACGCTCAGCCATAAAGGCGTGAGCGTCACGTCACGCCCGTTAAGTCCTACGGTGGGAATTCCAGCCGGAGCAACGATCCAAGATGTGGTTTGGCGCTATCAACTGCTCAATCCTGCGCCAGCAGGATTAGCGGTACAGCTTTGCTCCCCGCAACGCTGCTTTTGGCTAGACAGCGCCAATGGGCAAAGCCCTGCGCTGCAAGGCGAATCCGCCGCATCCCCGCTAACGATGACGCTACAGATCCCCGGTAAGGGCGTAATTTACCCACCGGTGCGCGTGGTGAGTCAGCAGGTGATTGTGAATTATCGTTAGGGGGAATATTTAGGGATTTTGCCTGACTAGGTTCTCCGATGCTGAAACGGTATTCTTTGCCCCTCAAGCCAAGGGGATAAGATATGACGGTACATCAAAGACGACTCATACCATCAGGTAACGTAATAACCAATACGATGCAGCCTGTTGCGACCACTAGCGCTGCGGGCGATCGTATTGCAGCATTGCTGAACAGTGGTAAAAAAATCAGTGTCAAACGTGAAGCAAACTCGATTTTTCCAGCCACGAAAGATATGGCTAATACTCGGATCATTGAGAGATGTACCTTATCCCCAACTGCCTATCATGCGCGTGAAAATAAGAACCATAGTGGTAGCTTAGAAAATAAGCCGCTAAGACACGTGGTCTTAAGCCAAAATACAGCATGTAAGATTGTATCAGTACCTTTGGATGAAAAACCGTTATCGATAACAACGAATTCGCTGCCTGATAATATCAAAGTACAACCAAGCAATGAACACAGTGTAGTTCTGGCTAATGGTCATCACCGTTCTATCTTGAGTATCAGCACCATGTCTGGTGGGAGTGCTGTGTCAGGAACGGGTTGTTTATCAACGATAGCCGAAGAAGAAAACAGTGAATCAAACTGTCCTTCGCTATGTACGTTATCTTCTGATGATTCTGTCCCTGTTTTAACTGAAGAAAATATATTCAGTAATATGAATAGCGACAGTTTTGAGCAATATGATTATCCGTTGTTGCTGTCTGAAGAATCGTCTGGAAGCTACCAGCGCCCAACTCATTCTTATGATAATGATTCAATGGACGGCTATCAGCGGTCAACGCATTCTTATCAAGATAATGCTATGGATGGCTGTTGCCGAACAAAGCACGAATATAGTGTGCCAGATGCTAAACCTAAGGTTAGATTTGCTGAGTCTTTAACAACGGTTTTTGAGTTTAAACCGCTAGAATCTCTTGTAACTCCTGAGAGGCTTATGCTTGATCGTTTATCGGGCGATAGGACCTCTGCTTTTCTGGAGCTATCTGATTTCTTAAAAGGAATTGCGCCGTACTACAACATTGATGCCAATTGTTATAACAGAACGCCGTTAGTGGTATTTAACGTGGCGCGAAAAAGTAACGTACCTGTTCTGAAGGAATTTTATCTCGACCATAAAAATGTGCAGAATCAGCTAAATAATTACTCTAAAGCGTTATATTCCGTTTCGGAGAAAAGCGCGCAAATGAATGGTTCAGTTAGCTCAGCAATCAATACTATCACGCAAGAGTTTGGCTACGACGATACTTCAGAATCGATGAAATTAGTACGCAGTCGGCGTACTGGCGATATCGTTATTAGCGGTAATAAAAAAGCTGATTTTTACTTCGAATATTTAAAACGAATGATTGATGACGAGTGTGACGAGTTGCAGGAAGTAACCAATGCTGATTGGATGAATTAACACTAAAGGAGGTTTTTTTGAACACGAGTAATAATGTACAGCGTCCGTTAAATACGATCTTACTCTGTAAATCAGAGCAGCCGTCGGCACCGGTTTCTATTTTAAAGAAGAGCCCGGCGCAGGCGAATATTAAGCTAAATGAAGATCCTGTATGTGCAAAATCGATAGCGAGAGAAATGAGCTCTGAGCAAGAAATTAGCCCATTTAGAACGTTGCATGATAATAAGTTTTTGCGCACTACAAACTCTAAGGTACTGATTCGACGCAGGTTGAATTTGTCACCTAGCTTGCTTGTACCTATGTGGCAGAAATAGATTTGCTCTAGGGGGTAAGCCCCCTAGTTTTCTTTAAATACTCAACTTCCTGCCCGTAATCATCCCGCTTTGCGCCTGTCCATCGGGGCCATACAGCGATTGCCCATGGCGGCTTTTCAGCGTATCGAGTGCGCCTTGATTGCGGGTGAGATGTTGGTTGAGCAGCATGCCGTTGTGCTGGTTCATATCGTGTAATCTCTTAGTGAGATCCATGATGCTTTGCCACAGCGTTGAAAGTTCGGCATCTTCTGAATAGGGGGCTTGATCGCCGGTATTATGACGATGCTGTTCCTGATGGCGAAGCGTGGCGAGCAGATTCTCTTTTTCTAAGGTGGCGGCCTGCAAACGCACTGCGTCTACACGACCGGCACACAATAGTGACTGTTCGTTTTCAAGCTCAACTTCAAGCGTTTTCAGGGTGTCCAACATGTGTTGCAGCACGTCTAACGTTCCGGGCATAGATGACTACCTGTCAGTCGTTTGATTTCAGTAAATCGTGGGTGTCCTGCAACAGCGCGTCGGCAATTTTACCGGTATCCATGCTCAACTCGCCGTTACGGATAGCCAGCTTCAATGCTTCAACGCGTTCCACGTTGATATCTTGGCCGTTAGGCTGCATCAAGCGTGATTGCGCATCGCTTAATTTAACCTGTGCGCCGTCAACCGCAGGTTGGCTGGTCGCCTCTTTGCGTTTTTGTTGCTGAATTTCGGATGCTTCTCTTGGCTGAATCGGAGTTACACCGCTCAGCGAATGGGTGCGATCTATGCTCATTGTCATTATCTCACTGGTTAGTTGGCGCTAGCCTGTTCTGTCATTAAACACAGCGACAACGTGTTTTTCTCTGTTTGTACCATCGGCCCGGCAGCCAATAACTTTAGTCATAATTGCTTGTTTCGATCGATTTATTGCACTTTTTTTTCAAAAAACACCAAAAAAACGCGGTCATTGGCTGAAATAATCACATTAGCAGCGTTATTGAACCCTGCTCGGTGGCCTTGCCGGTGATAATTTGCCCTGATGCTAAGCGTACTCGAACGCTGTCGGCGATGGCCGCATTGTTGAGCGCTTTCCCTTCGCTGGTGACGTTGAAGCCGTCTCCCTGAGCCAAAATCTGCACCGACTGGCCCGCTTTGATTATCCACGAACGGCGTATCATTGACGCGGTGACCGTTTGACCTGCGGCTAAATCACGCGTTAATACCGCACTATCGAGCTGGCTTATTTCCATAATGCTGCCTGCCGGGAGCTTATCCAAACGGCCCTGTGTCATTTTGAAATCAGCCGGGCTGATATGCTGACCGCGAGTGAGCGGCGACTGAGCAACGGGGTATTCTCCCGTGACTTGAACCTCAACCTGCAAATAGCGTTTATCCTGCGGACATTGGGCAAGCACGCTCACGACTCCCCAGCGACGCGCCGAAGAGGGCATGGAAAACTGTGGCATCTCACACTTTGGCCACTGTGACTGCGGGGATCGAATATTAACGTTGACCTGCTGATTCTCAGCGCTGTATTGCTGGCTAAAAAATTGGTGCAACCCCTCTTCAAGCGCCGATGCCGCCTGAGCGGCTGGCAAGAATAAACCCCCTAATAGGGCGGCATTCAGAATGAACAGCGGCTTCAATGAGCCAAAACGCATATGGCCTCCGCGGGCGATGATGACGGCATTCGGATAACTTAAGTTCCTTAGTCTAACGTCTTCACCGCAAAATAAAGGCCACAAATAGCGCCGCATTATGCGCTTATTCCTCCCATCGTCTGTATTCACCCACGTCTATGCTATCCACTCCAAATTGTCATTCTTGACGATCTGCTGGCCCGTTGTATGCGGCGGCAGCGCGTCCTAAACCACTTAGCGGAGAAGGTATGCTCGATAAACTGGATGCTGCGTTACGTTTTCAGCAAGAAGCTTTAAACCTACGCGCACAGCGTCAGGAAATCCTGGCTGCCAATATCGCCAATGCTGATACCCCTGGTTTTCAAGCCAGAGATATTGATTTTTCATCACAGCTCACGCGAGCCATTGAACAAGGCCGAGTGAACGGCAGTGGTGTTTCCCTCACCACCACTTCCAGCCGTCATATCCCAGCCCAGAATTTCCAGCCACCTGAACTGGACATGCTTTACCGCGTGCCCGATCAGCCTTCGCTGGATGGCAATACCGTAGATATGGATCGTGAACGTACCGAGTTTGCTGATAACAGTCTGCGTTACCAAACCGATCTCACCGTTATCAGCGGGCAGATCAAAAGCATGATGTCTGTGTTGCAACAAGGATAACGACCATGTCGATGCTCAACATTTTTAATATTTCCGGTTCGGCGCTAGCGGCTCAGTCGCAGCGTATGAACGTGGCGGCCAGCAACATGGCTAACGCCGACAGCGTTACCGGACCTGACGGCGAACCCTACCGCGCCAAGCAGGTGGTATTTGAAGTTCAGGCTGCGCCAGGGCAGGAAACCGGCGGAGTGAAAGTCTCGCAGCTGGTGGACGATCCGTCGCCAGAGCGTTTGGTGTACCAACCGGGTAATCCGTTAGCCGATGCCAAAGGGTATGTGCGGATGCCTAACGTCGACGTGGTGGGGGAAATGGTGAACTCCATCGCCGCCTCACGCAGCTATCAGGCCAACGTCGAAGTTCTCAACACCACCAAATCGTTAATGATGAAAACATTAACGCTTGGTCAATAACAGGAGGCGCTATGGCAGTTTCTGTCTCGCTAAATGATCCGGTTGATATTTCCAGCGCAACCAACAAAACCAACAGCAGCAATGGGCTAACCAGCCAAAACAGTCAGGACTTAAGCAACAGCTTCCTGACGCTTTTGGTTGCGCAGCTAAAGAATCAGGACCCTACCAATCCGCTACAAAACAATGAGCTAACCAGCCAACTGGCGCAGATCAACACCGTCAGCGGCATTGAAAAACTCAATACCACGCTGGGTTCTATTTCCGGCCAGATCAATAGCAACCAGTCTTTACAGGCCAGCAGCCTGATTGGTCATGGCGTGATGATCCCAGGCAAAAATATTTTGGCTGGCAAAAACGAAGGCGATACCACCACCAGCACTACACCGTTTGGGTTTGAGCTAGAAAGTGGCGCGCAAAGCGTTGTGGTTAGCATCAGCGATGCCAACGGCGTGGTCGTTAAGCAAATTGATTTGGGCACCCAAACCGCTGGGGTTCACAGCTACACCTGGGATGGTACCCAAACCGACGGCACCAATGTGCCAAACGGTGCGTACACCTTCAGCGTTAGCGCAACCAATCAAGGCCAGCCGATGGTGGTTCAGCCGCTGCACTTTGGCATGGTTAACGGCGTAACCAAAAACGGTAATGGCGCGTTGCTGGAGCTTGGTATGGCGGGCACGGCTTCGCTTGATGACGTGCGCCAGATTTTGTAGCGCTGACGGATTTTTCTAATCGCTTATTTTGACCTTCAGATACAGGACCTCACATGGGATTCAACCAAGCAGTCAGCGGATTAAACGCCGCCGCCAGTAACCTCGACGTTATCGGCAACAACATCGCCAACTCGCAAACCGTAGGGTTTAAATCCGGCTCGGTAACCTTTGCCGATATGTTTGCCGGCTCTAAAGTGGGTCTAGGCGTAAAAGTCGCCAGCGTGCAGCAGGACTTCACCGACGGTATCACCACCACCACCAACCGTGGTTTGGATGTGGCTATCAGCGGTAACGGTTTCTTCCGCATGCAAGATGCCAACGGTGGCGTGTATTACTCACGTAATGGACAGTTCACCAAAAACCAGGACAACTTCCTGACCAATGCGCAGGGCGTATTCCTGACCGGTTATCCGGCTGCGGGCTCACCGCCAACCATTCAGCAGGGTGCGCAGCCTTCAGCGATTCAGATCCCAACCGGCATGATGCCCGCCAAGGCCAGTAGCTCAGGCAACATGAGCATGAACCTGAATTCGGCGCATGACGCACCTAAGAATACCCCGTTCAAAGTGGATGACGTTGATTCCTATACCTACGCCACCTCCATCACCACCTACGATTCGCTGGGTAACTCCCACAACATGAATCTCTATTTTGTGAAGGGCACACCTACAGCAGCGACGCCACCTGCAACGGGCACCGTCACGCCGTGGACGGTGTACAGCGTGGACAGCGCGGCTGCAACGGGTGCGGCACCACAAAATGCAGGTAAGTTAGAGTTTGACCAAAACGGTACGCTGCAAAATTCTGGCACGCCTTTAGCGCTGAACATGGCGGCTAATAACGGTGCGCCAGCGCAAAACTTCAATCTGACCTTCACCGGCTCCATGCAGCAAAACACCGGTAAAGACGGTGTGACCGCCAAGAGCCAAGACGGCTATGCGGCTGGTGAGATGACCGGCTATCAGATTAACGACGACGGCACCATCACCGGTACCTACTCCAACCAGCAAACTCAGCTGCTTGCCCAGATTGTGATGGCCAACTTTGCCAACCCAGAAGGCCTACAGTCTGAGGGCAACAACATGTGGAAAGAGAGCGCGACTTCCGGTCAGGCGATTGTGGGTGTTCCCGGCGCAAGCGGCTTGGGCGCATTGACCAGCGGGGCGGTAGAGGCGTCAAACGTCGATCTGAGTAAAGAACTGGTCAACATGATTGTTGCCCAGCGTAACTACCAGTCCAACGCGCAGACCATCAAAACGCAGGATCAGATCCTGCAAACGCTGGTTAACCTGCGTTAATTATCACTTACCCACATCTTCTGGGCGCAGAGGAAACTCGCTGCGCTCAGAGGTAACAGGCAGATGCTATGGATCACGCGATTTATACCGCGATGGGGGCCGCAAGCCAAACCCTCGAACAGCAGTCAATTACCGCCAACAACATGGCGAACGCCAGCACGCCCGGCTTTCGTGCTCAGTTGGCAGCGCTACGCGCGGTGCCGGTAGAAGGCGATAGCATTGAAACCCGCACGCTGGTCGCTGCGTCAACGCCGATGCACGACATGAGCATGGGCAAGCTGGACTACACCGAGCGCCCTCTGGACGTGGCTTTGCAGCAGGATGGCTGGCTGGCGGTGCGTAATGCCGACGGTACGGAAGCCTATACCCGCAACGGTAGTTTACAGATTAACACCGCAGGGCAGCTGACCTCGCAGGGCAACTTAGTGATAGGCGATAACGGCCCGATCGCAATCCCCGATCGCGCGGAAGTCACTATTGCGGCAGACGGCACCATCACCGCGCTCGGCGCGGGCGACCAGCCGAACACCACGACTCAGGTCGGGCGTTTGAAGCTGGTGAAAGCCACGGCGCAGGAAGTTCAGCACGGTGACGACGGCCTGTTTCATCTCACGGCTGAAGCACAGCAGCAACGCGGTGCCACGCTGACGCTCGACCCTGAGGTTCGCCTGATGCCCGGCGTGTTGGAAGGAAGCAACGTTAAACCGGTGGATACCATGGTCGATATGATCGCCAACGCCCGTCGTTTTGAAATGCAGATGAAGGTCATTCGCAGCGTGGATGACAACGAACAAAAAGCCAACCAGCTGTTGTCATTGAGTTAATAGCCGCTGCGCGATTTGAATAACTGTAGGAGTGTTTGAATGATCCGTTCACTGTACATCGCAAAAACCGGGCTTGAAGCCCAGCAAACTAACATGGACGTTATCGCCAACAACTTGGCGAACGTCAGCACCAACGGCTTTAAACGCCAACGTGCGGTATTTGAAGATCTGATGTACCAAACGCTGCGTCAGCCGGGAGCACAATCTTCCGAGCAAACTACGCTGCCATCGGGTTTACAGATTGGTACCGGTGTGCGTCCTGTTGCCACCGAGCGCTTGCATAGCCAAGGCAACCTGTCGCAAACCGACAACAGCCGCGACGTTGCAATCAAAGGCCAAGGTTTCTTCCAAGTCCAGCAGCCGGACGGCACGCTGGCCTATACCCGTGATGGATCATTTCAGGTTGACCAAAATGGTCAGTTGGTAACCTCGAGTGGTTTCCAAGTGGTTCCCGCGATCACTATCCCTGCTAACGCCACCAAGCTGACCATCGGCCGTGACGGTATTGTGAGCGTGAATCAGCAAGGCCAAACCGCGACCACGCAGGTTGGGCAGCTGACGCTAACCACCTTTATCAACGATGCGGGTTTGGAAAGCGTGGGTGAAAATCTGTATCAAGAAACAGAAAGCTCTGGCGCACCGACCGAAAGCACGCCTGGCCTGAACGGTGCTGGCATGCTGTATCAAGGCTATGTTGAAACCTCGAACGTCAATGTGGCCGAAGAGTTGGTCAATATGATCCAAACTCAGCGCGCCTATGAGATCAACAGTAAAGCCGTGACAACGTCTGACCAGATGCTGCAGCGCTTAACGCAGCTCTAAGGACTGATAGCCGCATGTTTATTGAGACATCAGACGTACGCTATAACCCCACCTTACCCCGTATGTCAGGGGACGGTAGGAACGCGATCGGCTCCTTCCCCTGTAAAGGGGGAGGCTGGGAGGGGGTTTCAAGCAAACTTATTATCAGTGCCGCATTGAGTGCGGCTTTACTGCTTTCCGGCTGTGCCTACATTCCTCACGATCAAATCGTGAAGGGAACCACCACGGCCTCACCGGCACCGGCGGCACCGCCAATTGCCAATGGTTCTATTTTCCAAAGCGTGCAGCCGATGAACTACGGCTACCAGCCGCTGTTTGAGGATCGCCGTCCGCGCAACGTTGGCGATACGCTCACCATCGCGCTGCAAGAAAACGTTAGCGCCAGCAAAAGCTCTTCGGCGAACGCCAGCCGTAACGGCAAATCCAGCTTTGAAGTGGCGACCACGCCGCGCTATCTGGAAGGACTGTTTGGCAACGCGCGTGCCGATATGAATATGTCGGGCGACAACCAGTTTGGCGGTAAAGGCGGAGCCAACGCCAACAACACCTTTAACGGCACTATTACCGTGACCGTGGCGGAAGTTTTAGCCAACGGCAACCTGAAAGTGGTGGGCGAAAAACAGATAGCGATTAACCAAGGCACCGAATTTATTCGTTTCTCCGGCGTTGTGAATCCTCGCACCATCAGCGGCAGCAACACCGTGGTTTCCACGCAGGTGGCTGATGCTCGCATCGAATATGTCGGCAGCGGGTATATCAACGAAGCGCAAAACATGGGTTGGTTGCAGCGGTTCTTCCTCAACCTTTCACCGTATTAATAAGGTCTGACCCTATGTTGATAAGGAATGGTTTTATAAAAATGAGCTTACTGAAATATGGCTCTATGCGTGCGGCATACCAGACAAAAACGCTATTGGTTGGGTTGATAGTGTGTCTTAGCCTCGCCGCACAAAGCGCGAGCGCCGAGCGTATTCGTGATCTCACGACCGTTCAGGGCGTACGTGATAACGCCCTTATCGGCTATGGGTTGGTGGTTGGGCTAGATGGTTCGGGTGACCAAACCATGCAAACCCCATTTACTACCCAAAGCCTGAATAACATGCTGTCACAGCTGGGAATTACCGTGCCAGCGGGGACCAACATGCAGCTCAAAAACGTGGCGGCGGTGATGGTGACCGCCAAGCTGCCCGCGTTTTCGCGTGCGGGGCAAAACATTGACGTCGTCGTTTCTTCGATGGGTAATGCGAAAAGCCTGCGCGGCGGTACGTTGCTGATGACGCCGATGAAAGGGGTTGATAATCAGGTTTATGCGCTTGCGCAGGGCAACGTCTTAGTTGGCGGAGCCGGAGCCTCGGCGGGCGGCAGCAGCGTACAGGTGAACCAGCTGGCGGGGGGGCGTATTACCGGTGGTGCCACTATTGAACGTGAAATTGCCAGCACCTTTGGTAACAGCAATATCATCAATCTTCAGCTTAATGACGAAGATTTCAGTCTGGCACAGCGGATCAGCGATTCGATTAACCGTTTTGGCGGAATGGGGTCGGCTACGCCGTTAGATGCCCGTACCGTGCAGGTTTTGGTGCCGCAGGGCAGCAGTAATCAGGTGCGGGTGTTGGCGAATATTCAGAACATTGAAGTTTCTGTCGGCAGCTTTGACGCCAAGGTTATCGTTAACTCGCGTACCGGTTCGGTGGTCATGAACCGTAACGTTGAGCTGGATTCCTGTGCCGTTGCGCAGGGGAATTTGTCGGTAGTGGTGGATCGTCAAAACACCGTCAGCCAGCCCAATACTCCGTTTGGCGGTGGGCAAACCGTGGTAACGCCAAATACGCAGATTTCGGTTCAGCAGGGACAGGGCTCGCTTCAGCAGGTTCGCTCTAGCGCCAACCTCAACAGCGTGGTTCGCACATTGAACGCGTTGGGCGCAACGCCTAACGATCTGATGTCGATTTTGCAAGCCATGCAAAGTGCCGGTTGTTTACGTGCCAAATTGGAAATTATCTGATGAATGATAGCTTCTCTCTAGGAAGTGCGGCGTATGACGCGCAGGCGCTAAACCAGCTCAAACGCCATACGGCTGCGGGGTCGGATCAAGCGATTCGTGAAACCGCTAAGCAGATGGAAGGGGTGTTCGTGCAAATGATGCTGAAAAGCATGCGTGCGGCCTTGCCTCAGGATGGGGAGCTAAGCACCGAACAAACCAAGCTGTATACGTCGATGTATGACCAGCAGATCGCGCAGGAGATGTCGGGCAGCTTAGGCATTGCCGATATGCTGGTTCAGCAGCTTTCCGGCAGTAAAACAACTATTCCAGACAGCGTGGGAAGCACCCCGATGGCGCTGGATGGCGAGACTATCCAAAGTATGCCGGTTCGGGCGCTCGAGCAGGTGATGCGCCGTGCGATGCCGCGTATTCCGCAGAATGGTTCACCGATGCCAACCAACAACGGGGAGTTTGTCACCCAGTTAAGCGGTGCGGCACGGGTCGCCAGCCAGCAAAGCGGGATACCACATCAGCTGATTGTGGCGCAGGCCGCGCTGGAGTCCGGCTGGGGGCAGCGTGAAATTCCTACGCCGGATGGTTCGCGCAGCTACAACCTGTTTGGGATTAAAGCTGGGAAAAGCTGGGACGGCCCAACCACGGAGATCGCTACCACCGAATATGAGAACGGGGCGGCACACAAAGTGAAGGCCAAGTTCCGTGTTTATGGATCGTATCTGGAGGCGATCAGCGATTACGTTCAGCTGATTACCAATAATCCACGCTATGCCAACGTCGCCAATGCCAATACGCCAGAGCAGGCCGCGCACGCTTTGCAGAAAGCGGGCTACGCCACTGACCCGAACTACGCCAGCAAATTAGTGCAGGTGATAGGGCAGATTAAAAACGCCGGCGCACAGGCGGTGAAGGCTTATACCACGGATTTGGAGAAGTTGTTTTAGGGGCTGAGAGGTGATGGATTTCGTACGCCGGTCAGCATTTGAGTTCCCGTGGAGCCGTTGGTGTAGGCGTCCGACGAGAGGTTGCCAGCGCGCAACCTCTCGACTCTCGCGCTTTTTACCGAGTTGTTTGACCGACCGGTCTTGGAGCGCACGTCCTGTGCGCCCTCAACCTACCGCCAACATCCCTGTTGGCAGTTCTAAAATGAATTTCATTGAACACAAAAAGACGAACAATTTGTAGAGCTTAAGTCTTGGTAGGGAGAGCCGACACGACAGGGATGTCGTGGCGGAGTTTGGGACGCCCTGGATGGGCGATACCAAACCGGAGCGGAAATGGCGTTTCGAATAAAGCGCGCGGGTGTTGGGTGCGCGCGCTGGCGCACCCGACTCGGTCGCCTACGCCAGCGCTTTTATGCAAACACAAATACTGACCGGCGAACGAAACCTTACACCGCCGTTGCATACACGAAGGCGGCGGAATATCACACCGTTATTGATCACCATCGGTGGCAGGAAAAATCGTTAGAGGCGATGATTTTCCCCTCAAGTTTCCCTCCACCCCGCCGATAACAACTTCAACAACAAGAGCCTTGCCGCGTGATGACGTGAGGCTTTTTTAAGTTTAAAGGAACCCGAATGGCTAACTTAATCAACAGCGCAATGAGTGGACTAAGCGCCGCACAGACCGCGCTGAGCGTCGCGAGTAATAACTTGAGCAATGTTTACACCCAAGGCTATAACCGCCAAACCGTCAGCTTTGCACAGAGCGGCGGAACCAGCACGCCAACGGGCTTTATCGGTAACGGGGTTAACGTGAGCGGGATTAACCGCGAATATAACTCGTTTATCGTTAACCAACTGCGCCAAGGGCAGAGCGATTACGCCTCAACCACCGCGTATTACCAGCAGGTATCGCAAATTGATAACCTGTTGGCGGATAGCAACAACAGCCTGTCGGCGAATATGCAGGACTTCTTCTCTAACCTGCAAAATTTAGTCAGCAACCCTAGCGATCCGGCCGCGCGTCAAACCGTATTAGCCAAGGCTAACGGCTTGGTGAATCAGTTTAAAACCACAGACGAATATCTGAAGAATCTTGAAAGCAACGCCAACCTGACCGTCAGTAACAGCGTTGAACAGATCAATAATTACACCAAACAGATTGCCAGCCTTAACGATCAAATCTCACGTCTTACCGGCGCAAGCGGTGGCAACGCACCAAACGATCTTCTCGACCTGCGCGATCAGATGGCCACCGAGCTGAATCAGATTGCGAATGTCGAAATCACCATGCAAGAGGGCTCAATGAGCGTCTCGTTTGCCGGTGGTTTATCGCTGGTACAGGGTGGAACTAGCTACAAACTAGAAGCTATTCCGTCAAGCGCCAACCCTCAGCGCCTGACCATTGGCTATAACCGAGGTTCAGGTGCGGCCAGCGAAGTGCCCGAGGGCCGCATCACCGGCGGTAGCCTGAGCGGTATATTGCAGTTCCGCAGCGGCGCATTGGATAACGCACGCAACCAGCTTGGGCAAATCGCGCTTTCCATGGCCGATAGCTTTAATAAAGTTCAGCAGGCCGGTGTCGATCTGAATGGCGATCTCACGACCAACGAGCCTTTCTTCACCATCGGTCAGCCTTCTTCTTACGCGAACAGCAATAATAACCAAGCGGCAGGTGCATCCATTTCGGCCACCTATACAGACATTAGCCAAACCAAGGCAACGGACTACCGTTTGGAATATGACAAAAATGGCCAGTGGCAGATAACGCGCCTTTCCGACAACAGCAAAATCACCAATCTAGCGCCTGATGCGAATGGCAAATTGAAATTTGATGGTTTGGAAGTGACGGTTGCGCCAGCCGCGTCAAAAAGCGATAGCTTCACGTTGAAAACCACCTCGAGCGCCGTACAGGGTTTTGGTGTGGCGATCACAGATGCCGCTAAAATCGGTGCGGGTACGCCGAAGTATGATGCAGGCGGCAACTTGGTGATTGATTCCACCGGCAAAGGGGATAACACCAACGCCCAGAAAATGCTGGATCTGCAAAAAGCGCAAACCGTGGGGGGCAAATCAACCTTCAACGAAGCCTATGCGGGTTTAGTTGGTACGGTGGGTAATCAAACCAACAGTGCAAAAGTGGATAGCACCGCACAGGGCAACGTGGTGAAACAGCTGGCTCTGCAACAGCAGTCGGTTTCAGGTGTGAATCTTGATGAAGAGTACGGCAATCTGATGCGTTTCCAGCAGTATTATCAGGCAAATGCGCAGGTTATTCAGACGGCGACGACGCTATTTAGCGCTCTGCTTAATATTCGATAAGAAGGATGTTATTCCATGCGTCTTAGCACCAGCATGATGTACCAACAGAATATGGGTGGTATCACCGATGCACAGTCTGAATGGCAGCGCGTTGGCCAGCAGCTTTCCAGCGGCAAGCGGGTAATCAACCCGTCAGACGATCCGCTAGCGGCATCGCAACTGGTGGGTTTAAAGCAAGCTCAGGCTCAAAACGACCAGTATACAATGGCGCGCGGCTATGCGCGTCAGGGTGTGTCGCTAGAAGAGAGCGTATTGCAGCAGGTGACCTCCTCCCTGCAAGACGCCACGCCGGTGTTGGTCGACGGTGCCTCTTCAGGCAGCAAAAGCGACGATGACCGCGCTTCTATTGCCAAACAGCTGGAAGGTATTCGCGATCAGCTACTGAATCTGGCCAACAGCACCGACGGCAATGGTCGCTACGTGTTTGCTGGTTTCAAAAATGATACTGCGCCTTTCGAGAAAGTGACCGATCCGGTGACCGGTAGCGTGACCGTGACTTATAAGGGCGGTGATACCGCCGTGACGCAAAAAGTTGATGCGGCGCGCGATATGACCATCAGCCACACCGGTTCAGATGTTTTCCAACAGGCTTCCAGCAATCCGGTAAAAGAACCCGATGGCTCGGTGAATAGCGATATCTTTAGCACCCTACAAAAGGCGATTGATGCGCTGAAAACGCCTATCGCCGGTGCGGATGAAACGGTGAAAAAGGGCGTGAGCGATGCGCTTGACTCAGCCAACCGCGGTCTGCGTAACTCCTTGAATAACGTCTCGCAGGTGCGTGCCGAGCTCGGAACTAACCTCAAAGAACTGGATTCTCTGGATGCGGTCGGCAGCGAGCGGGCGATGACCTACACCGGTCGTATTAGCCAAACGCAGGACGTAGATTGGTATCAGGCGATTTCAGACTACAGCCTGCGTCAGGTTTCGCTGCAGGCTTCGTATAAAGCGTTTACGGATATGCAGGGGATGTCTCTGTTCCAGATGATTCGCTAATCTCCGTCATACTTGGCGCAGCGCCTGTGTTGGCTGTGTATTCTTGCCGCCTTGCCGCAGCGCCAATGATTTAGACGGTATCCCTCCTGCTTGGTATAAACAAAAAGCCCCCGCTGGCAATAGTGTAATGCTGTTCACTTAAGCGTGATTTTAGGGGAAGTACACCGATGGGGTCGTAGCAGCTTTAGCTGCCGGAGCGCCCCGCGGTGTGCTAGCCCCGTGTATCTCGAACGCTTAAACGAACGTCATTACGCTAACAATAGCGGGGCTTTTTTATGCAAGCGAGTTACGCGCAGCGGGGAAATTACAACCCCTGCATGCCGCCGATCACTTGGGTTAAGCGCTCGAAAATTTCGCTAAAGAGATGCTCACTGAAGGGCACCAGCATTGGCATCATCAGGCTAAGCGAAAGCATGCCGATGGTGAGCGTGAGGGGGAAACCCACCACAAAAATAGAGAGCTGTGGCGTCATGCGATTGAGCAGCCCCAGCGCGGTGTTGAGCGCCAGAAGTAGGGTAATAAGGGGAAGCGCCAACATCAGCCCATTAATGAAAATCAGGCTACCGGCCTGAGCAAGCATCAAAAAACCGTTGCCGTTAAGCGGTTGTTCGCTGATGGGCAGGGTTTGAAAACTGTCTGCCAGAATTGAAATCATCCACAGATGACCGTTAAAACTAAGAAATAACAGCATGGTCAGCAGGTTAAGCAGGCGCGCCAAAATCGGCATGTTGGGGCCGCCGGAAGGGTCAAAGAACGTGGCAAATGAAAGCCCCATTTGCAAACCAATCACTTCACCCGCGAGGCGAACGGCGGCAAACGCAAACTGCATGGTTAAGCCGAGCGCGGCACCAATCAAGATTTGCTGGGTAACCAGCCATAGACCACTAATGCTGACTACCGGCGTTGGATTGCTGCCTAAATTAGGCACCAGCAGAAAAGTAATTGCCATCGCCAAACCAACCTTGGTCTTTTTAGTGGTGGCTTTTTCACTCAGCAGCGGTGCGGTGCTGATCAACGCCAGCATACGCACAAACGGCCAGAAATATTGCCCCAGCCATAAGGCCAGTTGGGAGGTATCAAATGAAATCATCGTGCGCGTTAGCCGATGATGGAGGGAATACTGGTGAAAAGGGTGCGCATGTAATCAAGTAACAGGCTGAGCATCCACGGCCCAGCAATGACCATGGTCGCGAATACGGCCAGAATTTTAGGAATAAACGACAGCGTCATTTCGTTAATCTGTGTGGCAGCCTGCAGCAAGCTGATCACCAAACCACTGATCAACGCAGCCAACAGTAACGGCGTTGCCAAAGCCAATCCCACTTTCATTGCCTGATAACCGAGCGCCATTACGGATTCTGGAGTCATATTTTTTACTCAGTGAGTGGGGCGGTTAACTGTAAAAACTCTGCGCTAGCGAGCCCAATAACAGCTGCCAACCATCGACTAAGACAAACAGCATTAATTTGAACGGCAGCGAAATGGTGGCCGGTGGAACCATCATCATCCCGAGCGCCATCAACACGCTGGCAACCACCAGGTCGATAATCAAAAAAGGAATGAAAATAGTGAAGCCAATCTGAAAGGCCGTTTTTAACTCGCTGGTGACATAAGCGGGCAGCAGAATGCGCATTGGTACGTCTTCTGGCCCCGACATCTGTGGCAAATTGGCTAATTTAGCGTACAGCGCCAGATCGGTTTCACGGGTTTGGCGCAGCATGAATTCGCGCAGCGGCTGGGCACCGCGATCCATGGCGACGTCCATGGTGATTTTGTCTTGGCTAAAAGGCTGATAGGCATCCTGATAAATTTTATCAAACACCGGAGACATCACGAAAAAGGTGAGAAACAGCGCCAGCCCTAGCATCACCTGATTGGGTGGCGCCGACGGTGTGCCTAATGCGCTGCGTAATAATCCCAACACGATGATGATGCGGGTAAAGCTGGTCATCATCAGCAATGCGGCGGGCAAAAACGTTAACGAGGTGAGGAAAACCAGCGTTTGAACCGGCAACGACCAGTTTTGTCCGCCGTTTGCCAGCGGCTGTGAAATAATGCCGGGCAGCTGCGCCAGCGCCAGTGGGCTAGCCAGAAGTAATGTTATGGCTCCAAGGCCAAGGATTAAACGCTGAGTGCGCATTAAGACTTATCTCCGCGCTTACCAAATTGTTGCTGTATCACCTGCTTGAAGATCTGGCTGAAGTCCTGTTTTTTCTCAACGGATTCATCTTCAGCAAGGGGAGCGGTGAAAGTATGCAGATGCGTGACGCTCTGGCTGGTGACGCCGAGCACCAAGCATTGATTATCCACTTCAACCACCACCACGCGTTCACGTGCGCCGAGCGAACAGCTTGCACGTACGTTGAGCATGCTGCTGCGGCTGTTTTTAGGCGCGAAACCTAAGCGTTTAACCAGCCAACCGATTATCAAAATCAGCAGCAGTATGGCGCCCAGCGTACTGCCAACCTGTGTCAGCACGCTGCCCGTTGCCACGGCGGGTGCCGCGGGAGCGCTGGTGGACGTTGAAGTGGCGGGGATCATCAGCGGCTCAGGCGACGCATGCGTTCAGACGGCGTAATGATGTCGGTGATACGGACGCCAAACTTATCGGCAACCACTACCACTTCACCTTGGGCAATCAGATAACCGTTAATCAGAATATCCAACGGTTCGCCGGCCAGACCGTCAAGCGCCACCACTGAACCCTGCGACAAACGCAGCAGCTCTTTGATCGTCATCTTGGTACGGCCTAGTTCCACCGTCAGTTTGACCGGAATATCTAAAATCAAATCGATATCGTGCAGATTGCCGGCCAACGGTGATGGATTATCAAGATTTTGGAAAATCTCATCCGCAGCATTTCCCGCCGAGGTGTTTTCGGTGGTTTGCTGTTCGTTCATCGCTTCCGCCCACAGGTCGGCGGCGTCGTCATGACCTTCGGCAGACGGCTTGTTGACGTCACTCATTGGGCTGATCCTCGCTCAGAGCATTTAAAATAGGGTTGATTAATCGTTCTACGCGCAGTGCATATTGGCCGTTTTGGCTGCCGTATTGGCAGGTTAAAACCGGCACACCATCCACATTGGCGATAAGTTTTTCAGGTTTTTCAATCGGTAATACATCGCCAGGCTGAAGCTTAAGCACTTCCGACAGGCGTAAAGGAATATCAACAAAGTTGGCCACCAGCTCCAGCTCAGAGTGCTGAACCTGTTTGCTGAGCGTATCGCGCCAGTGCTGATCTTCTTGTTTCGAGTTCTCTAATGGTGGGTTAACCAGCAGCTCGCGCAGCGGCTCAATCATCGAGAAAGGAATACAGATATTAAACTCGCCGCTCAGCGCACCCACTTCAATCGTGAAAGGCGTTGTGACCACGATATCGTTAGGTGAGGTGGTGATATTGGTGAATTTCACCTGAATTTCAGAGCGAACGTATTCCACTTCCAGTTTATAAATGGCGCTCCACGCATCGCGATAGGCATCCAGCGCCAAGCGCAGCATGCGTTTAATCACGCGCTGTTCGGTATGGGTGAACTCACGGCCATCGACTTTGGTTGGGAAACGACCATCGCCACCAAACAGGTTATCCACCGCCATAAACACTAAGCTTGGCGCAAACACCATGAGCGCGGTGCCGCGTAACGGATTGAGGTGAATAAGGTTGAGGTTGGTTGGCACCGGAAGGTTACGGGCGAACTCATGATAGGGCTGGATTTTAACCGCACCGACCGTGATATCAGGGCTACGGCGCAGCAGGTTAAACAGCCCCATACGAAACTGACGGGCAAAGCGCTCGTTGATGATTTCCAGTGCTTGCAGACGTTCACGTACCACCCGACGCTGAGTGGTCGGGTCGTAGGGGCGAACGTCGCTTTCGCTTCCCGCGAGCGGAACTTCGTTGTCAGGCTTTCCATTGTCGCTATCGCCGTTCAGCAACGCGTCAATTTCGGCCTGTGACAGAATGCTATCAGACATAGTGATTACCGCAGGATAAAGGCTGTAAACAACACGTCGCTAACGATCTGCTTTGGCTGACCGGGAGCAATTGGCGGCATGAGCACGGCTTTAATATCAGTCATTAACTGAGTTTTACCCTGTTCACTGGCTAGTGTGGCGGCGTGTTGGCGCGAAAGCAGCATCAGTAAACGGCTGCGCATTTCAGGCAGATAATCGTTCATACGTTTACGTGTGGCTTCATCGGGCAAACGCAGGGTTAAGCCGATGTAAAGCACACGATCGGCATCTTCGCCGTCGCTGATCAGGTTAACGGTGAAGGTATCGAGAGGCATAAATACCGGCATCGGCGGTGGAACCGGTTTGCTTTCGGCGAGGGTTTCTTGGTGCTGATAATATTTCCAGCCATAAAAACCGCCACCCGCACCCGCAGCAATAAGAATTAACAGTATCCATACCCATTTGGCACGCCGCTTAGTGTTCTTGGGGAGTGTGGTTTCAGACATAAGGGGATGATTCCTGTTACGGTGCGAAGAAGCGCACATGAATTTTGCTTGTGCTGTTATTATCCTTGCCTCGCGGGTGTTCAATGGGGGGAATAGAGGGTGAAAATGGGGTTAATTGTGGTGGATGCCACGCGGATGGTTAATGTTTGGGCTGTTTGATTGCTACTGCTGAGGTATCTTAGTCATGGTGCATATTACGTACGCCTAATATATCCAGCCAGACATATACATCTTGCTGGCGTCCGTGTTAGGGGGCCAATCGCCGCCCCCTAACAACCCGGCTTGGCACCGTTCTTCAGCCTGCTTCGCAGGTTCCCTCATTTCGTCATTCCGGCTTTAACGGAACGAACGGCAATCGCCATCCTGGCTCCTCCGTTCTTTCGCCGACGTCCCTGTCGGCGAATCCTAGCCTGCATTCCTCTACTCGGCTGAAAAACAACGTGCCGGAAAAGGTCAAACCCAAAACCCAAAACCCAAAACCCAAAACCCAAAACCCAAAAGGAAAAAGACAACAGACAACAGACAACAGACAACAGACAAAAACTCTATCTGTTTTTTAGTTTAAGTCTTGGTAGGGAGAGCCGCCGGTACAGGGATGTACCGGCGGAGTTTGGGGCGCCCTGGATGGGCGATACCAAACCGTAGCGGAAATGGCGTCTCGGATAAAAGCGCGCGAGTTGAGAGCCCCCGCGCAACGGGGCTCTCATCGGACGCCTTCGACTTGGCTACATATGAAAGCGGTTATTGATAGGCGGTCGAAACCTTACACCATATCTCATAGAGAAAGGCGTACGAAACCTTACATCGCAACCACATATAAGCTAAACGAACGAAACCTTACCCCACACTCCACTCAATTTAATTAAATGAAATGAAATTTAAACACTAATATCCACTCCCCCAACTCTCACCGACTTAGCCGATGCACTGGCAGTAACGATTCTATCGTCGGTATTCCCATCCACACTAAATCCACCGGAAGTGGCCTGTCGGTCGGAGGCGTTTTGCTGGCCACCGCTCCACTGCGGTTGGGCTTCGCTGCCGACGCTGCTTTGTCCTAGCTGAATACCGCTATCCGCCAGCGCGGTGCGCAGTTGGGGGAGGGCGGCTTCCAGCGCGGCGCGTACCTGACTATGCCCCGATGCCATGTGCAGCTGCGCTTGGTTGTCATCGATGCGTAGGCTGATTTGCAGCGATCCTAAATCCTGTGGATGCAGGCGCAGTTCGGCGCTGTGCTGGCCGCTGCGATTAAACATCAAGATTTGCTGGCCTAATGCCTGCTGCCATTCGCTGCTGCCTAACTGCGCATTAAGCACCGGCGTTGGCATCGGTGCGGCTGGGACCGCGGTTGTTTGCGGTGCTACAACGGGGCTACTCACGGCAATATTGTGCATCGCTTGGCTTAGCGTATGCGTAGGCTGCTGCGAAAGATTGAGATCGCTGCGCGGAAGGCGAGCATCCTCGAGTTGAGGGGCAAGTTTCAGCGGGATCTCGGCGGTGTTTAACGGGGCCGCGCTGGTTTCAACGCTCGATTTGAGCACTGAAGGATCGCTCTTTTTACTCGGCACCGCCGCTAAGGAGAGGTCTAATTGCTGACTATCTGCGTCGGCGCTTGGCTTATCAGATTTTAATAAGGTTCCAAGATCCAGTTTGGCCTCTTTTTTATCTTCGCCTGTCAGCAGGTTCATAAGAGGATCTGCGCGCTCGGATGCAGTGGTATTCAGCGCCATGTTGATTTCAGCGCTGTCTGCGGTGTCAGACGCGGCAACTTTTGGCAGTGCATCGGGCAGCATAGCAAACAAGGCGCTGATGGCGGCTTGTCCCGCTTGTTCAGTGCCTTTGTCTGCGACCGTTTCCGTCAACGTTTGTAGATGATCGTCTTTGTCCGCCGTTTTTTTATCTGCGAGAGAGGCGCTGAGTGATGCCAGTAGTTTTTGCTGCTGTTTTGGATCCAGCGTCGCCAGTTGACCCAATAATTTCTGCGTATCTTCGCCCTTAGCGGACTGATTTTGTAATGTTTTGGCCAGCGCCGCCTGCAACGTTTTAAGGTCTGTTTTTTCGGCTAAACCGGAACCTGATTTAGTGGTTGTCGCGTGTGGCGCTCGATTCTCTTTGCTCTGTGAGTGTGCTTGAGACAGCACGTTAGAGAAAGGTGCAGCCGCTTTCTTCGCTGATTTAGCCGACGGGGCACTCGCATTGGCTGCTGTAGGATTCGTCATCGCAACAGCGAGCAGTGGGGACGTCATGATTTTTCTCTCCTCATGGCGGCACGCTGGGCGTACTCATCCATCCGTTTTTGATCTTGTTTATTGAGCTGCATCTTTAGCTGATGCTCTTGGCGCTCGTGGAGCGTGCAAAACGCATTTAGGCGTTGCTGTTTTTCCTGCCAGCAGCGCGTGGCGGTTGCGAGTCTGACATTGCATTGATTTAACTGTAGGCGATGCTGATCAATTGCCTGATCCAAGGTGCGAATAAACTGCTGGTAGTTACGCCAACTGGACGCATCCATCCCACCGCTCATCCCCTGATTGAGACGCTGGCGGTATTCATCTTGGTAATTGAGCAGCATAGTAAGCTGCTGTTCTGCATGTAAAAACGCTTGCTGAGACTTGCCTAGTGCGGTGGTGGCATCATCAACATCTTGCTGTGCAAGGTCACGTAGCGTGCCCATGGGTGAAGACATTTTTACCTCCTACCTCTGCGCGTGTACTGAACGAATTCAGCGTGCAGAGATGCCTATTTAGTGCCCTATGCGGGGAACAAAGCCTGAAGACTTGAGCAGGCATCGGCATAGCCGCTGCGCTCGAAGATCCCTTGTTGCAAAAACGCTTCCAAATGCGGATAAAGTGTAATGGCCTGATCCAATAGCGGATCGGAGCCTTTGGCATAAGCGCCTACGCTGATGAGATCGCGGTTGCGCTGATAGCTTGAAAGTAGCTGTTTGAAGCGTCTGACACGGGCGTAGTGGTCATCGCTGATAAGCGACGTCATGGCTCGGCTGATCGATGCTTCAATATCGATGGCCGGATAGTGTCCGGCCTCGGCTAAACGGCGTGACAGAACAATGTGCCCATCCAAAATTGCCCGCGCCGAGTCGGCGATAGGGTCTTGTTGATCGTCACCCTCGGTAAGTACCGTGTAAAACGCGGTGATCGAACCGCCTCCGTGCGTGCCATTACCCGCACGTTCAACCAGCGCCGGTAGTTTGGCAAATACCGACGGTGGATAACCTTTGGTCGCTGGCGGTTCACCGATAGCCAGTGCGATTTCACGCTGCGCCATGGCATAGCGGGTGAGGGAATCCATGATCAGCAACACATGCTGGCCGCGATCGCGAAAGTCTTCGGCAATACGTGTGGCGTATGAAGCGCCCTGCATACGTAGCAGGGGAGATACGTCGGCCGGCGCGGCGATAACCACCGAACGCTTACGGCCTTCGTCGCCCAAAATATTCTCGATAAAGTCTTTCACTTCACGACCACGTTCACCAATCAACCCCACGACGATCACATCGGCCTGCGTATAACGTGCCATCATGCCGAGTAGCACGCTTTTACCCACGCCGGAACCGGCAAAAAGCCCCATACGCTGCCCACGTCCCACGGTCAGCAGCGCATTGATGGCGCGAACGCCTACGTCGAGGACGTCAACGATCGGCGTACGCTGCAAAGGGTTAAAAGGCAGCGTGGTGAGCCCACCGAGATCGGCCTCTTCCGGCGGCGGCAGCCCATCGAGGGGTTTAGCGCCGCCGTCGAGTACGCGTCCCAGCAACATGGGGCCAAGCGGAAGTTGTTTCCCGCCCGACTGTAAACCGCCGCTTTGGGAGCAAACGCGTGCGCCAGGCACAATGCCGTCAACTTCCTCTAACGGCATGAGAAACAGTTGTTGCCCATTAAAGCCAACGACTTCGGCTTCAACCTGCTGAATTTTTACGCCGTCATACCGCTCAATCAGGCACGTTGCGCCAATGGGCAACTGTAAACCGCTGGCCTCGAGAACCAGCCCTGTTGCTCGGGTTAAACGACCATAGCGCCGCGCTGTGGGGATCTGCGGAATGCGTTTTTCAAACGCGTCTAAGGTGCGCAACCACGTGTTAAGGCGTTGGGTCATAATGGCAACTCCGGCGCAGCCAGTTTGCACAATTCTTGCCAGCGGGTAGCAATACTGGCGTCAAGTTCGCCGCCCTCGGCGCTGATTTTGCAGCCGCCGCGGTGGAGCTGGGTATCGGCAAGTAAGCGCCAGCCTTGCTGTTCTAACTGTACGCCGAGCTGTTGCTGAATAACCGGCAAATCTTGCGGATTGACGCGTAGCTGTAAATTGCCGTTAAACAGCGGTTCTTGATTAATTAAATGCTGAATTTGCTGTAGCACCGCGCTGGCATCGCACACCGGCGACTGACCGATGATTTGCTTAGCGGCGGTCAACGCCATCTGCATCAGGCGTGCGGCAATCACATTGTCCATGGCCTGCAATGAATGTTGGAACTCTTGGGCAAGCTGTCGCCAATGGTCAAGTATAGGCTGTTGCTCAGTTTGCGCCTGCTGCAATCCTTGAGAGCGGCCTTCGTTGAGACCTTGTTGGAAGCCGGTGTCGTAGCCCTGTTTTTCGCCTTGCTGCAATCCGTGTTGATAGCCCTGCATTTGGGCATCTTCGCGTAGCTGTTCCAGCTCAGCCTGTGCAATAACTGCGGGGGTGGACTCCGCTGCAGGGGGCAGTGGATCCATTTTGAACGCAGGCATTTTGGGCTTACGCGGCGCTGAAAAGTCACGCATCTCCCAGCGCTGCCATTGCTGATTGGTTTCTTCAATGGTGGCTTTGGGGAAGACCGCTTTACGGAATCCGTCTTTCGGGTTTGGAGGATTAGACATAAGCATCCTCACCGCCGCCGATCACCACTTCGCCGCTTTCGGCTAATCGACGAACGATCAGCAGAATCGCTTTTTGTTCGCTTTCTACCAGCGATAGACGAACGGGTCCGCGCGTGGAGAGATCGTCACGCAGAATATCGGCCGCACGTTGCGACATATTGCGCATAAACTTCTCACGCAGCGCTTCGTCGGCGCCTTTGAGGGCGATAAGCAGAGATTCGGATTCCACTTCCTGCAAGATGCGCTGAATGCTGCGATCGTCGACGTCGACCAGATTTTCGAACAGGAACATTTCGTCGATAATTTTCTGCGCCAGTTCACCGTCGTAGATACGCATGGCTTCAATAACCGACTCTTCCTGTTGGGTTTTCATCAGGTTGATAATCTCAGCCGCCGTGCGGATACCGCCCATTTTGCTGCGTTTGAGGTTTTGACCATCTAGCAGACCGTTAAGCACTTCGGTCAGTTCTTGTAACGCCGTTGGCTGAACGCCACCGAAGGTTGCGATACGCAGTACCACGTCATTGCGCTGGCGTTCGTCAAACTGAGCCAGAATATCGGCGGCCTGAGCACGTTTTAGATGTACCAAAATAGTGGCGATGATCTGCGGATGTTCATCGCGAATAATATCGGCTGCGGCCTGCGGCTCCATAAAGTTGAGCGTTTCGATGCCGCTGGCGGTTTCGCGCGATTCCAGTATGTCTTCCAGCAGGCTAGAGGCGCGCTCTTCACCTAGCGCTTTCACCAATACCGACCGTAGATAGTCGCTGGCGTTGACGCTGAGCGCTTCGTACTGTTCGGCTTCGTCTTGAAACTCGTTGAGCACTTCGCCTAACTGCTGGTGAGAAACCTGACTCATGGTCGCCATCGTGGTACTGAGATGCTGCACCTCGCGAGTAGAGAGGTGCTTAAACACCTCCGCCGCACGGTCTTCACCGATGGTCATTAATAAAATGGCGCTTTTTTCAGTTGGGGTCATGGTCATTGCTCGTTACTCATCCATTGGCGAATGACCAGCGCAACCACGCGAGGGTCTTGCTCAGCCATATCACGGACACGCTGTGCCTGCTGTTCAGCGGTGGCACGCTGCTGTGTTTTACGACGATTCTGCACTTCTTCATTACTTGGTTTGGTTGGTTGAACCGGCGTGGTGACAATTGGCGTAGGCTCAACCCGACGGGCCGTCTGCGCATTAGCCAGCTGTTTGTTCAACAGCGGTTTGACCAGTTTGCGCCACAGAATGAAGGCGACAATCAGTACCAACAGGTAGCGGCCCAACGTCATCAACAGATCAAAGAAGCTTGCTTGTTGCCAGAATGGCACATCGCTGCTGTCTTCAACATCGGCGGTAAATGGCGTATTGACCACGTTTAACGTGTCGCCGCGCGTTGCCGAGAAGCCCATGGCTTCGCGAACCAGCGACGTGACCTGCTCGATTTGCTGTGGCGTTAACGGAATGCTTTTGCCGCTGGCGTTGGTAGCATAGTTAACGACGACGGCTACCGACAGACGATCGACATTGCCCGCTTTTTGCTGGGTATGACGGATGGTACGATCGACTTCATAGTTGATGGTTTCATCGCGGCGTGCATTGAATGAGGAGCTACTCCGGCGACCGTTGGTGTCAATGGTGGAAGCAGGGCGCTGGGCGTTCGCCGCATTGGCACCGTTTGCATTTGCGCCCGCCTGCGGAGGATTGGTGATATTCCCGGTCGGAGGTGGAGCCGGTTGATTGGTCAATGCGCCAGGAACGCCGCCAGAGAGTTGGCCACCGGACTGAGAGCTGTCGCTCAGTTGCTGGCTACGCACCGCCGCCTGATTGGCACCCTGATTCGGCTTGTACTCTTCGTCGGTCTGCTCACGAACCGCATTATCAATCTGCGCGGTGACCTGTGCATGCACGTTGCCGTTGCCGACCATCGGCTGCAAGATGGCCTCGATGCGGCGCTGAATTCGGCTTTCGACTTCATTAGCATATTTTAACTGAGTGGCATTGAGATCGCGCCCCGTGCCGTCTGACTGTGTCAGCAGGTGTCCACCTTGATCGACAACGGTGACATTCCCCGCGGGTAAGCCTGCAACGCTGCTGGATACCATATAGACAATAGCGTTGATTTGCCCTTCATCTAAAGCGCGGCCTGGTTGCAGATTTAAGGTAACGGAAGCTGAGGGCTGCTTTTGTTCTCGAACAAAGAGTGACGGTTTTGGTAGTGCTAAATGGACGCGGGCCGTCTGAACGGGGCCTAATGTTTCGATGGTGCGAGAAAGTTCGCCTTCCAACGCGCGTTGATAGTTGATTTGTTCACTGAACTGGCTGATGCCAAATTTTTCTTGATCCAGAAGCTCAAACCCGACGGCTCCCCCTTTCGGCAGACCTTGCTGCGCGAGGCGCAGGCGCGTTTCATGGACTTTTTCCGCCGGAATTAACAGCGCGGTGCCATTATCCGTGAAGCGATAGGGAGTGTTCATCTGGGTGAGCTGGGTGACAATGGCACCGCCGTCCCGATCGCTGATGTTGCTATAAAGTACCCGATAATCAGGTGATTTAGCCCACAGAGCCAGTACTGCAATAACGGCGATAGCAATTGCACCGGCAATGAGCAGTGGAATTTTGGGGTTAGCACGCAGGCGATTCACTATGCTAGCGAAACCGCCATCCCCGCTTTTTGCTGTGGTGCCAGCGCTACCGTTGGCTGAAGCGTTCATGTGCTTACCTTGTCTTTCAGTTGAGCCGGGAAAAAATCCCGGGATAAATTGATATCTTGCAAAACGAACTCCCTGACGCGCTATCAGCGAAATGTATTCAATCAGAGCCTTTTCTTGGAAGGTCTGCGGCTTACAAAAGTAGGCAGGGTATTATTCTGCGGAGTGAGGGAATTTGATGGGAGAATAAGGCCCTATTTTTGCGTCTATTTAGCGGCTTTACTCTTTGATCTCTATGTTAGGGTGATGCCTTATGGGTAAAAGCCATTTGGTAAACACAGACAAAGAGGGTATCAGCAGTGGCGATAGTGGGAATTGAAGGCGTACTTCAGCAGCTTCAGGCGACGGCAGTCTCAGCTGCAAACCGTAGCCAAAATAGTGAGGCTCCACAGGGGGCATTTGCCGCTGAACTTAAAGCCGCAGTGAATCGTATTAGCGACACACAAAATAATGCCAAGATTCAGGCGCAAAATTTTGAAATGGGCGTACCGGGCGTAGCGTTAAACGACGTTATGGTTGATTTGCAAAAATCAGGGATCTCGCTGCAGATGGGGATTCAGGTGCGCAACCGCTTAGTTGCAGCCTATCAAGATATTATGAATATGCAGGTTTAGTGGGTTTCACTACCTGTTTAACTGAGCTTTTTATTAACAACTCAACTTTGCTAGGGAACGACGGCGGCGGAGTTGGGTGACTCATCTGGCAAAAGAGATATTTTTACGGCTAAACGCGTTGAGGGTAGTCGTTCTGGAGGTTAGAAATATCCTAACTATTAAGCGCGGGCGTTTAATATTATGATTATGTCTCCTATGAGCCATTTAACTCACTGACATGTTTGCCAAAATCCATAAATATTCGAAGTTTATTTTTATTACTAGCTTACTTATTTGGCTAGTGTTTTTATTTAAGTCGTCCTATGTGGGTGTTTATATTCACTATTCGTTTCTTATTGTGGTTCCCGTTTCTGGCTTTATAGCTTATCTAACTCGGAAATATAAACCTTAGCGTTTATTTAGTATAAAGCCTCACCGTGCTGTTTAAGTGGCGTTAAGCTGTTTCCTACTACACTTGGTGTTAACAGAGTTCACCTTTTACCGAATGTTGTACAAATGATGAACTCCGTTGCTACGTTATGCATCTATAGAGGGCGGGGTCATTATCGGATTAGTATGATTGTAAGGTGTGCTTTGCGTGGCTAATATTTGAATATAACGGTCTAAACCTATTGGATAGGCCTCATGTCAGATAAAAATAGGTGGCAATATGGGTTATAAAATTAAACAGATGTATTTGCTGTTAGCGTTAGGTTCACTTTTTAGCGTATCGGCTATCGCATTGATTAGTGTCTGTTTATCCTCCTTGTAATTGTTTAGGCGACAATGCGTACCATGCACCCAGTGGATGGTAGATGTTACTTTGCTTCGATATTTTTGACCCGCAATGGATTGCTTTAAAAATCATACAAGTTCTTCGGGAAAATTCTCTCCTGATATGTCTGTATAAAAAAAGAACGACAAATCTATTCTGCCGCTCATTTTTTATTCTCAATTTAATAAGAAAATTCTTAATTTATTAGTTATGAAAATAGAATTGTCAATATGTCATTTCTATGTGCCACTTCAGTTCTATTTTTTTTATAAAAATAACATCTTTTTTATTAATACTCCCTAGTGGGGAGGTGCCTACCTATTAATGTTAATAGGCGGGAGTTGCATGAGTTTTATTATCTTAAAGCTATACCTGCCAGCATGATAATAGCTTAACGCTGTCCAATAAAAGGTATATGATATGCATCATATTCACATGTACTGCTCATATTCTTTCTGAGTAGTCGTCGATATGAGGTTTAAATATGCAACGCATTATTATACCAACAAACTATGTTCATACACGCACGACACCCTTGTGGACAAAAGAAACAGCCCCAGCTTCAATTTGGAAACGCCATTTGGACGCGGGTACTCGTCAAGGTGTCTATCCGCGCCTGTGTGTGATGCAGGGTACTATCCGTTATTACGGCTATGCCGACGAAACCAGCCCTGAAGCTATCGAAACGCTAACCATTGAGGCAGGGCAGTTTGGCGTGTTTCCGCCTGAAAAATGGCACCGGATTGAAGCCTTATCTGATGATACGGTTTTTAACGTTGATTTTTACGTTGATCCCAACATCCTATTAGAACAGTAAGGGAAGGTATATAATGACGGGTGAAAATACGGTTGAGAATATGATTGAGAATAAAGGCTACGCAATCGCTATCTCTAATGATAGCAATCAGAGTAGTGCGGAGAAAATTTACCTAAAGCCAATGGCATTATATATCCCAGATGTTGCGACGGGTTTGGTTATTGAGCTTATTAATAATCTCGATGATACAAATAATGATGGCGAAGGTTTTACACTTACGGTCACTAATAAAAATAATGGCGTGTCGGTAGATTCACATTTCTTAACACTTGAAGATTTAAAAAATCCTACGACTTCAGCGGATGCGGTTAAAGACTTAGTCAATATTGTTCGCGGCTATGATACCGACGAAGAGACTAACGTGTGTGGTTGGTAGCGTGTTTTTTACCGAGTTAACAATAGCTATTTAAAAAACACCATATTTATGGTCAGCATACGGCAGCGTATGCTGACTGAAATATGACGTTTAATACTGCAAAATTGAATACAGTTGTAAGAGAGTCTACATATATAACCCGATTTTAGATGATAAAATAATTACCTAACATAAAGTTAGGCATAACAGTAGTTTATACATCAGATAAAATATACGGGATTTGATATGAAGGTTAGCTACATTAGTTATTATGAAGGTTTAGATATCAACGGCGAAGTTATTTTCCAGGGAAATGGCTCACACCTTGTTAGTGCGGAAAAAGAAGAACCCTCTCCGCATGACGTTTTAGCTGCGATTAATCAATACCTGATTAAAGGAGCTAAAGAAAATAATCCGGCCATAGCTAAAATTGTCATTAAAGGGTTGTTTAAACTGTAATCAGACCATGTGGAAAGACCGCGAAAGTGGTCTTTTTTTCTGCAGAACGCCCGTTATTCGTATTTATCTGGTTTATGCATGAATGACTTACCGTTATCATAAGAACAAAATTTGTGTGAGATTCTTATGAAGAAATATACCTTTCCTCCGTTGTTACCGATGCTGTTATCCGTGCTGTTACCTGCTGTTCTGGTTGGGTGTGTAAGTACACCAAATGGTTTTGTGCGATTAGATGAGCATGAAGCTAATCAAGCCGTTATCTATCGCTATGATCCTGAAAAAGTGAACAAAGCGGCGATGGACGCTGACGCGTTAAGCTACTGCAAAGAAAATGGTTTTGATAATGCAACGCAGATCCCTCCACTCGCAAGCACGGTCCCAACGTTGAAACGCATGGCTTACACCTGCTCCTACGCAGTGAAAAAACGCTAACGTCTTGAGATTACATTGGGTGTTTGCACTTTAAACTTACTCGCTATATAATTATATATACAGCGATGGGGAATCGTTCAGATTGCTCAAACCCATGGCTTATTGCTTCAGAACGTTTGTTTTCAAATTTCTAGTATGGTTTCCCGCACCGTTTGGCGCGGGATTTTTTTTGCCTCGACGCGCTTGCTAAAGACAAAGGGCATAAAAAAGCCAGCCGCGTAGGGCGGCTGGCTATGAATAACTATCTTTTTCGCTGTAGTGGATTATTTTATATCGAACATCGTGGCATCGGTCGCCATGTTGTCAATCACAGTTCTCAAATCCTCTACGGTCAACAGCTGATTAGAGTTAGACAGCTGTTTGCCAGAGCCTTTACGCACCACTTTCATCACTACTTTGTTAGTTTGAGAGTCAATTAACTCACCTTCGAAGAACAAGTTAGTGTCCATAGTACGGTGCCCCGTTGCCGCTTGTGTTCCTGCAACAACCATCGCAATTGGAATGACTTCATAGAACTGCAATCCCTCTTTGCTGGTATCAACCGCGGTGATAGCGCCGCGGAAAATTAGCGTGTTTGGACCAGGTTGTGTCACCAGCGTAGCACGCTGGGCAGCCGCTGCTTTAAGCTTGGTATTGGTGTAGTTAAGCACACCCTCTAATACGTTTTTACCAATCTGCGTAGTAGGTTTAGGCTCAGGATAATAGGTCACTGGGTTATAAATCAGTTTGTCGTAGTGGCTGGATTTAAAACTTGGATCAACCCAGCGCATAACCGGCAAACCTGAAGATGACTTGGTTTCTGTTAAGTTTGAATAGTCTTTTAAAAACCCTGAATACTGGTCAGGTGTTGCAGTTTTGGTTGCACAACCGGTTAGAGCCAATGCGCCGATTAATAGCGCAGTTTTGAGATTACGAAGCGTAGCCATAGATCCTTTTCCAAATGAGAGAAGCGGCAAGCTAAGATATAGCAGAATCTTATAGCTTTACCTATAAATTGATTAGTTTTGTGGTGTTAGTTTTACTATTTTTAACCAATAAATTATTTCAAATAATGTAATTAGCCTATTTATTTATTTTTTATATAAAAAGTTAACCTTCTCGATGATAAACCCTATAATGAGCAAGAGTAATTATCTGATCCTATGTGCTGGAAAAACGATAATGTTTTAGATTTTTTTAGGATGATAAACAAAATGATGAAAGTAGGTATGTTCGTGATTGCTGGAATGAGTAGCCTCATGCTAGCGGGTTGTGTGTCAGGCAACGCGGCTCCCACCGCAGATGCTGCTCCTACTCCTACACAGGGAGCGATCGGGATGCCAAATCCAGCCTCAGTGTATTGTTTAAAACTGGGAGGCAAAGAAATTAACAAAACAACAGAGCTTGGCGTGAGCACTGATTGTTTATTGCCAACGGGGGAGAGAATAGATGAATGGGCACTATACCGACGTGACCATTCCTAATTAATTCACCTGGAATATAATGGTTATTAAAAGTAATGTAGCTAAGCGTATTCGCTCTGTGTTACTAAAAAATAATGTTGATTATTAATGCCATAGCAATATGGCTGATATAATCATTCGCAGTTTTTCTTATTGAAGTATTATTATTTAAAGCGTTTTTAATAAAAAATCATGCCTGAGTATGGAAAATACTGGTGTTGAATAAAAAGATCAAAGTAAATCGCCAGGATACCCTTCGCTGTCGGAAAACTGTCCGTATGTGTGGGTGACGGCTTGTTGTCGTGAAGTTTTTCCTATTATCTGGCTTAGTTCGTCCATGCGTGCCTGAAGCAGGCGCTTGATTTCTGCCTCATTATCAAGAATTTTGGCTAAAATACGGCGTAGCTCCGCCTGCATGGCTGAATCCACCTCCGAAATAGGCATCAGCTCGGTGGTTTTCGCCACCGCTTGCAGATATTCCATCTCCAGTTTAACGAGCGAGTCCCACTCAGAACGCTTAGCAAGCTCCAGCATGCTTTCGCTGAGCGAAAGGATATGACGGTACGCGTGTGACAAGGGCTGTATTCCGTACATTATAAGTGGTCCTGCTGAGTAGGTTGAGATTGTGGGCCGATCTGACGCCACGCATCGGCAATGTTATCTAACAGGTCCGTGACATGTTGGATTGTAACTTCATCATTATGAAGATTAGCATGTAACAGGCGTTTAACCATATAGTCATACAGCGCTGATAAGTTTTCTGCAAGCTCTCCGCCTTTTTCCAGATTAAGCCCCGCCTTCAGGCCATTATCAATGATGTTAATCGCTTTGGTGATTGACTGACCTTTGAGCTGCGTTTGCCCTGCCTGCATATGCAGGCGGGCGCGAACTAGGGCGCTATGCGCCCCGTCAAATAACATAACGATGAGCTGGTGAGGACTGGCGCTCATCACGCCACTCTCCAAACCAATCTCAGCGTAGGCTTGTGAGCCCGTCGCTTTATACATGTGTTATTACCTGTGCTATGAGTTCATGGCGGTGAACTGTTGGGTTAAATATGAGCTGGTGCTATTGAGTTTTGACATCATGGTATCCAGCTGGACAAATTGGGCTTTGTAGCGGTCGATGGTTTCCTGAATGCTGTCACTGACGCTGTCGATACGAACGCTCAGGCGATCTAAGTTGGTATTAATGCTTTTTGTAGTTGATTCGATCACGCCGCCGGCCTTGATATAACTTTGAATTTCATTGTGAATATTGGTTGCCATACCGCTATCTTTTCCATTGCCAACAAAGAAGTTAGCCACTTGGTCTGGATGATCGGTAAAGGCTTTGGTGAGTTTGTCGCTGTCTACGGTCAATTTGCCGGTTTTACCATCGGTGGTAATCCCCAAATTGCCGAGGCCTTTGAGTTCAGGGTTATCCTGAGCCGAACTCAATGCGCCTTTAATCGCTGCCTGCACGCCACGTAGGGTGTTATCCCCTAACAGGGCGCCGTTGGTTTTTGACTGTACTTCACCCGTTTTTACCGGGGTGTATTTGGTCAGCGAGGTAAAGGTATCCAGCAGGGAGTTATAGCTATCTACCCAGCTTTTAATTTTGTCCATCGCACCTGAGTTATCAGCGCTCAGGATCAGGTTTTGCGGCTCACCGTCTTTGGTTTTAGCTTTCAGCT
Organism: Hafnia alvei; assembly: GCF_964063325.1. Lineage (NCBI taxonomy): Bacteria > Pseudomonadati > Pseudomonadota > Gammaproteobacteria > Enterobacterales > Hafniaceae > Hafnia > Hafnia alvei. The sequence goes on along the minus strand of NZ_OZ061315.1, from coordinate 2,839,034 downwards.
CTATTGTGGTGCCCTGTGGAGCATCGGTGATGGTATTGCTGCTGCGTACAATTTCGGTGCCATTCATGGTGATAATGGCATCTTTAGCTGCTACCGTTTGCTTTATCGCCGTTGGTGAGCTTGACGTTGCGCTAGGATCGAAATCAAGCAGATCGCCCAATTTGCTATCGCCATTCACTTTTACCGTCATCTGATTGGCTGAGCCAGTAGATGAAGAGGTTAATGCTAGCTGATAGCTGTTATCGCCGACGCGAACGATACTGGCAGTGACTCCCGCTTTTGCCCCATTAATCGCATCACGCATTTCCAGCAGTGAAGTTTGACCATCGCCTAAAGGAATAGAGGTTGTCTTCGGCGGTGTACCTTGGGTCAGATCGATAGAACGGCCGCTAGCGCCTGGGGTGCCTAACTGTGCGGCTTGATCGGTGACTATTTGTTGCGTGGTTAAGCTTTGTGCCTGCGCCAACTGTTTAACTTCGACGCTGTAGTTACCGGCAACCGCTTTGGCATTCGTCGTCACCGTAAACTGATCGTGAATGGATGCCTTGGTGGTATTAAAGAAATCGGCCTTAGCCAAATCTTTACTTAGGTTATCGAATTTTTCCAACGAGCTTTTTAACGTGCCATACGCCGTCAGCTGCGCTTTATAGCTGGTTTGCTGCGTGGTATAGGGCGTTAAGCGTTGCTGTTCTGCCGTGGACAGTTTGTCGAGCAGCCCGTTTAAGTCGAGACCTGAGCCGATCCCTAAAGAAGAAATAGAAGCCATCAGTATTTTCCTTATATATTTTCATGCGCTATACGCGTTATCGGCTCAGTAGGAAAAAAGTTTACAAAATAATATGAAAAAGTGATGGGACGATAGAAGACGAAAAGTGGGCCTTATTTAAGCGATTGTCGAAACAGCGGAATTACTGAGAAAAATAATTTAAAAATTTCCTAAAGGTTAATTGGGGAGCGCCGATACCTGTGTGGACGGTGGCTGACGCCGTAGGGCAATCAGGCCCGACCCATTAACTAAGATGCGACTATCGCAGATGATTCGTAAGGAAAGCTCACTATGGCACAAGTAATTAACACCAACAGCCTGTCTTTGATGGCACAGAACAACCTGAACAAATCTCAGTCTTCACTGGGTACCGCTATTGAGCGTCTGTCTTCTGGTCTGCGTATCAACAGCGCGAAAGACGATGCGGCAGGTCAGGCGATCTCTAACCGCTTCACTGCAAACATCAAGGGTTTGACTCAGGCTTCTCGTAACGCCAACGACGGTATCTCTCTGGCGCAGACCACCGAAGGTGCTCTGAACGAAGTGAACGACAACCTGCAAAACATCCGTCGTCTGACCGTTCAGGCTCAGAACGGCTCTAACTCTGATAGCGATTTGCAGTCTATCCAAGACGAAATCACTCAGCGTCTGTCTGAAATCAACCGCATCTCTGAACAAACCGACTTCAACGGCGTTAAAGTGTTGAGCGGTACCAACAAACTGACTATTCAGGTTGGTGCTAACGACAACGAAACTATCGATATCGACCTGCAGAAAATTGACGCGACCACTCTGAAACTGGATACCTTCAGCGTTGCAAACGGCGTTAACGTTGCAGGCGTTGGCGCTGCTGCCACCACAACCCCTAAAATGGGCGCACCAGTTGTTCAGGCTGATGCGAATGCGGCACCAAAAGTATCTGATGGCAAGTTATATACCACCGATGCAGGCGTAAAATTAGTTAAATCTGGTACTGACTACTACGATGCAACCGTTGCTGCTGACGGTAAAGTGACTTGGGATTCAACCACTAAAACCGCAACCGTAGCGGGCGATCTGGCAACGGCTAAAGAAACTGCTTCAGTTTCTGTTGGCACAACCAATATCGATTTAACTAACATCCCAGCAGGCGGCACGCTGAAAAGCTATACCGATGCTAAAGGTGTAGCGGGTTATGTTATCGAAGGCACTGACGCAGCGGGTAAAGCAACTTATACCGGCGCAAGCGTTGATGCAGCAGGTAAAGTCACCGTAGGTAAAGCGCTGTCTGCAACGCCAAAAACCACTGACCCACTGGCTGCGCTGGACTCCGCGCTGTCTCAAGTTGACTCCCTGCGTTCATCTCTGGGTGCGGTACAGAACCGTTTCGATTCTGTTATCAACAACCTGAACAGCACCGTTAACAACCTGACCGCTTCCCAGTCTCGTATTCAGGATGCTGACTACGCGACCGAAGTGTCTAACATGAGCCGTGCAAACATTCTGCAGCAGGCGGGTACTTCAGTGTTGGCTCAGGCTAACCAGTCTACTCAGAACGTTCTGACTCTGCTGCGTTAATCATTTGCCAGCATGAAGTAAAGCAAACCCCGCTGTACGCGGGGTTTTTCGTATCAACCACGTGTGCAATAACTGAGCAATCTCGTCTTCTCGAAAAGGCAACGTGAGAAAAGGGGGCATTTTTGCTGACTAATCGCGCCATTGGCTTGCGCGTGAGGGTTAGATAATAGCCGGGCATCCATCAACCCGGGTTCTGTCAACGTGAGTGAATTGTATACCGCCGACGGCGTGATCGACAAAAATTCCCTGTGGCAGCGCTACGCTCCGCTAGTGCGCCATGAAGCGCTGCGTTTGCAGGTTCGCCTGCCCGCCAGCGTTGAACTGGACGACCTGCTTCAGGCCGGAGGTATTGGGCTGTTGCACGCGGTCGAACGCTACGATGCCATGCAGGGGACGGCTTTTACCACCTATGCGGTTCAGCGCATTCGCGGTGCGATGCTCGACGAGCTCCGCAGTCGTGATTGGGTTCCGCGCAGCGTGCGTCGAAATGCCCGTGAAGTTTCAGCGGCTATGCAGCGCGCCGAACAGCGTCTGCATCGCGCACCAACAGAAACCGAAATAGCGCAAGAACTGGATATGCCCTTGGTGGAGTACCAGCAGATTTTGTTGGATACCAATACCAGCCATCTTTTTTCTTATGATGAGTGGCGAGAAGAGCACGGCGACAGCGCCGAACCTGTTTTCCAGCAGCATGAGGATGCTAATCCTCTTAAGCAGTTGTTGGAAGGAGACCTGCGCCAGCGTGTGATTACTGCGATTGAAGCACTGCCGGAACGTGAAAAACTGGTTCTTACGCTTTACTATCAAGAAGAGCTGAACCTAAAGGAAATCGGTGCGGTGCTTGAGGTCGGAGAATCTCGCGTTAGTCAGCTACACAGTCAGGCGATCAAACGCTTACGCACTAAGCTGGCAAGCCAAAGCTAATACGCCAACAGTTATTCATAAATATGGAAATGTTGTCATGACGGCATCCCTACAAAAAAGACGACCTTTGAGTCGCTATTTGAAAGATTTTAAACATAGTCAGTGCGATTGCTCTCATTGTGGTAAATCGCTCGATCGTATGTCTTTAGTATTTCGCGGGAAAATTCTCGATCGCGAAGTGCTTGCAGGTATGGATCAACTGATTGATGACCGAGTTTGGCAAGAGCTCGAGCAGGAAATCACCGCGCTGTGCCGTTTCTGCAGCGATGTTTACTGCCATTGTCATGCAGACTACTTCGATATTCTCGATTTTAAGCAATATTTGTTTGAGCAAACAGAAATGAGCCATAGCTCAATTCGTGAGTATATTGTGCGTTTACGTCGCTTAGACGATATGCTGCGCGCCAGTGATTTCCCTGCCGAGAAGTTCTGCGGCAGTGAACAGCAGTGGCATATGATTGAACATATCGCTGATGCGAATCAAAATAACTATCGCATTGCGCTGCGAAAGTACGATCAATATCTAAACTGGCAAAAAGAAGCGGTCTATTAGCCTCTTTGTCAGAATAAAAAAGCCATCGTTATGCGGTGGCTTTTTTGTTTTTTATTCCATATCAATCTAACCTTATTCCGGCAAAATTTTTTATTCATCGCGTTGAGTTGCTACAGTTGCGGTTATATCGGGTGAATGCGGCCAATATGGCGCTATCCCTCCCCGTAAGGTATTAATTTTAGGCCTATCCGTTTAGGAGCTACAGTGAGCACTATTGAAGTAAAAAATCTGACAAAATCCTTTAACGGAAACACCGTACTGCACGGCGTTGATCTGACGGTTGAAAAGGGTGAGGTGGTTGCGATTATTGGGCCAAGCGGCTCAGGTAAAACGACCCTGCTGCGTAGTATTAATTTATTAGAAGAGCCTGACGGCGGCACGATTCAAGTCGGCGATGTCACTATTCATGGCGATCAGCCTTTGGGCCGCCAGAAAGCGGCGATTCGGAAACTTCGCCAGGAAGTGGGTTTTGTATTCCAAAACTTCAACCTGTTCCCACACCGCACGGTATTGGAAAATATCATTGAAGGTCCGGTGGTGGTGAAGGGGGAAAAGCGCGACGTGGTGATTGCGCGAGCGCGTGAATTGCTGGCTAAAGTCGGTTTGAAGGGCAAAGAAGATGCTTTCCCTAAGCGTTTATCGGGTGGGCAGCAGCAGCGTGTGGCGATAGCCCGTGCGCTGGCTATGCAGCCTGAAGTGATCCTATTTGATGAGCCAACGTCGGCGCTGGATCCTGAGCTAGTGGGCGAAGTGTTAAGCACCATCCGTGCGCTGGCAGAAGAAAATCGCACTATGGTGATCGTGACCCACGAAATGAGTTTTGCCCGTGACGTTGCCAACCGAGCTATTTTTATGGACGAAGGCCGGATCGTAGAGCAAGGCGCGGCGAAAGAGCTGTTTGCTCATCCCCAACACCCAAGAACCAAGCTGTTTTTGGAGAAGTTTTTAGGGGAGAAGTTAGTGGATGAGCCGCTGAGTTATATTTGAGTGATGGTTTCGTTCGCTAGACATTTATGTCACAACGGTTAAACATTCCGCCCGCCTGTCTATATCGAGTTTCAATGCCGCATGGGTGAAGGCGTACGGGCAGAGACCACCAGCGCGTGGTCTCTGCACTCGCGCGCTTTTATCCGAGACGCCATCTCCGCGCCGGGTCGGCATGCGCCATCCTTGGCGCCTCCTCCCCTAACGCTAACATCCTGTTAGCGTTGCTCTTTCTCCCAATACATAAACAAATAAAATCTTTTGAATTTGATTTTGACCTTTTCCGGCACGTTGTTCTTCAGCCGAATAGAGGAATGCAGGCTAGGATTTGCCGACTGGACGTCGGCAAAAGAGCGACGGAGGCATGGATGCCGATTGTCGCTCGCTCCGTTAAAGCCGGAATGACGAGATGAGGGAACCTGCGAAGCAGGCTGAAGAACGGTGCCAAGCCGGGTTGTTAGGGGGCGGCGATTGGCCCCCTAACACGGACGCCCGCACAATGCCTATGTGAGAAATTGTGCATTAGGCGGACGTAACTTACACCGGCCAAAACCTTACACCGGACGTAACCTTACACCGAACTCACCATCATTATCCTATAGTCATTAAACTCGCATTTCCCCCCGCAGCGGCGGTATTCACGCTCAGCGAACGTTCTAATAGCAGGCGTTCGAGCAAAATTCCCGTTTCACCGTGCGAGAAACCTTGCACGGAGACAATGGCTCCCGGACGTTCGGCGATTTGCTCACACAGGCTACGGAGCTGATCGGAGTCACCGTGATAGATAACAGCATCAAACTCTACGCCGTCGGCATCCCATGATTTAGCCACGTTAATCTGTTGCTGTATGGCTGCTGGCAAGCGGCGATATAGCGTGCGCTGAACCTCGCTGTCGATCCATTGAACTCGGCTGCCTACCGCAAGCACGGCGGCTAACTGAATTAAGGCATCCTGCTCATTGCTGAAGAGGCACAGCACGCGCTCACGTGGCAGCAGGGCGTAGGTATTGCGTTCGCCGGTTGGGCCTTGTAGCAAACGAACCGTGCCACCTTGTGACCAATCACCAAACTCTTGGCAATGCTGAGCAAGCTCGGTCATTTTCTCTTGTTGTGCCCACGTTAAGAGCGCCTGATGAGCGGTCAATAGCGGCTGGCGTTGCGTGGTGTCGATGTTTTGATCGCCGTCGTGGCGTGCCAGAGTACGGCATACGGCGTCGTTAGGGCGGCTAGACAGCAGACGATAAACATACAGCGGCCCGCCGGCTTTTGGCCCCGTGCCCGAGAGACCTTCTCCGCCGAAGGGTTGCACACCGACTACCGCGCCGACCATATTACGGTTCACGTACTGGTTACCGACTTTAGCCTGCTCGGTGACTTTAATGATGGTTTCGTCGATGCGAGTATGAATGCCTAACGTTAAGCCATAACCTGCCGCATTGATTTGCTCAATCAGCGCGTCAAGATTCTGACGGTTGTAGCGAACCACATGGAGCACCGGCCCAAACACTTCCTGCTCAAGTTCATCAAAGCTTTCAAGCTCAATCAGCGTAGGTTTAACGAAGGTGCCACGTTGCCACTCTTGGCTATCCTGTGAATGGTCAAAGGCGGCCTGATAAACATCGCGCCCTTTGGCACGCATTGTTTGAATATGGCGGTCAATATTCTCTTTGGCTTCAGCGTCAATCACCGGGCCGATATCGGTTGAGAGGCGTTCAGGATTGCCCATTCGGCATTCCGCCATCGCGCCACGCAGCATTTGTAGGGTGTGATCGGCGATGTCTTCTTGGACGCACAGAATGCGTAGCGCAGAGCAACGTTGACCGGCGCTATCAAACGCCGAGGCGACCACGTCGGTAACCACTTGCTCAGTAAGCGCCGATGAGTCGACGATCATCGCATTCAAACCACCGGTTTCGGCAATCAGCGGCGTGGTGCGACCCTGAGGATCCAAGCGGCCTGAAATATTACGCTGCAATAGACCGGCAACGGCGGTGGAACCGGTAAACATCACGCCACGCACGCGGCTATCGCCCACTAACTTGGCACCCACGGTTTCACCTTCACCTGGCAATAGCTGCAGAACGCCAGCAGGCACACCGGCGTCTAGCAAGATGCGTACGGCCTGTGCGGCAACCAGCGGCGTTTGTTCGGCAGGTTTGGCCAATACGCTGTTACCTGCAGCTAATGCCGCGGCGACTTGTCCGGTGAAGATTGCCAGAGGGAAGTTCCACGGGCTGATGCAAACTACGGGCCCCAGCGGGCGGTGTGTATCGTTAGCAAAATCATTACGGACCTGCTGAGCGTAATAGCGTAGGAAATCAACCGCTTCGCGCACTTCGGCAATGGCGTTATTGAATGTTTTTCCGGCCTCACGCGCCAATAGGCCTAACAGGCTTTGTAACTGGTCTTCCATTAAGTCGGCAGCGCGTTCTAAGACGGCAGCACGCTGTGCTGGAGGCGTTGAGAACCAGATTGGCCCTGCGCCGACGGCGCTAGTCAATGCGGTCTCAACATCGGCATCGCTAGATGGAGTGACATAACCAACAACGTCACGGGGCTCGGCCGGGTTAATCACGGCCTGAGGCTGTTCTTGACTCGATACATCGCCTTCAATGATGGGCGTGCAGACCCAAGGCGTGCTGGCGCTGCTGAGCAATGCGCTGGAAAGCGACGCTAAACGTTGTTCGTTGGAGAGGTCTAAACCGCGTGAATTGCGGCGGTCTTCACCGTAAAGCCCACGCGGTGATGGAATACGTGGATGTGGCAGACCTACCGCGCCTTCTTTGGCCGCCATGGCTTCAACGGCGGATACCGGATCGGCAACCAGTTCGTCTAACGGCAGCGTGGTATCGGCAATGCGGTTAACAAATGAGGTATTCGCTCCGTTTTCTAATAGGCGACGAACCAAATAGGCCAGCAGGGTTTCGTGCGTGCCGACCGGTGCATAAATACGGCAAGGACGGTTGAATTTTCCGTCGGCAATTTTCCCGACGACCTGATCGTATAGCGGTTCACCCATGCCATGCAGACATTGGAATTCATACTGACCCGGATAGTAGTTTTGTCCTGCCAAATGATAAATGGCCGACAACGTATGGGCGTTATGGGTAGCAAACTGGGGATATATGGCGTTAGGAACGCCAAGAAGCTTGCGGGCGCAGGCCAAATAAGAGACATCGGTATACACCTTGCGGCTGTACACCGGATAGCCTTCCAGTCCATCAACCTGAGCGCGTTTAATTTCGCTGTCCCAGTATGCACCTTTCACCAGACGGATCATCAAACGGCGATGGCTGCGCTGTGCTAAATCGATCACATAGTCAATCACCGCAGGACAGCGTTTTTGATAGGCCTGAATAACGAAGCCAATGCCGTTCCAACCGGCGAGGTCGGGCTCAAAGCATAAGCGCTCGAGCAAATCGAGCGAGATTTCAAGGCGGTCGGCTTCTTCAGCATCAATATTAATACCAATGTCGTAGCTGCGCGCCAGTAAGGTCAGAGAGAGAAGGCGAGGGTAAAGCTCGTCCATCATGCGTTCGTATTGCGCACGGCTGTAGCGTGGATGTAAGGCAGAAAGCTTGATTGAAATCCCTGGGCCTTCATAGATGCCGCGTCCGTTCGACGCCTTGCCGATGGCGTGGATCGCCTGTTGGTATGAAATCATATAGCGTTGGGCGTCGACTTCGGTCAGCGCGGCCTCACCCAGCATATCGTATGAGTAACGGAAGCCTTTATCTTCGTGCTTACGCGCGTTAGCCAGCGCTTCAGCAATGGTCTCACCCGTGACAAATTGCTCGCCCATCAAGCGCATCGCCATATCCACACCTTTGCGGATCAGCGGTTCACCGCTCTTGCCAATAATGCGGTTAAGTGAGCTCGAGAGATTAGATTCGTTGTGGGTTGCCACTAAGCGACCGGTCAGCAGTAATCCCCACGTCGCGGCATTAACAAACAGCGATGGGCTGCGACCAAGATGAGAATGCCAGTTACCGTTGCTGATTTTGTCGCGAATAAGCGCATCGCGCGTGGCTTTATCGGGAATGCGTAACAACGCCTCGGCTAAACACATCAGCGCCACGCCTTCCTGCGACGAGAGCGAAAATTCCTGCAATAGGTTTTGTACTATACCGGCGCGACCGTTAGCGCTTTTCTGGTTACGCAGTTTTTCCGCGATTTTATACGCCATCTGGTGCGTTGACTGTGCCAGCTCCGGTGCCATGCGGGCTTGTTCTAGCAGCATGGAAACGGCTTCATTTTCCGGGCGACGATAGGCAGCGGTGATCGCGGAGCGCGAAACCGACTGCGGCAGAATTTGTTCGGCAAAGTCGAGGAACGGCTGAAGCGGCTGTTCCTGAGGCGCGATGTTTTCTTCGGTGTCGTTAGAAACGGTGTCTGAAGCAGGGAGGGGGAGCTCTGGTAGGGCGCTACCGCTCTCTACTCGCTCAAGATAATTGAAAATGGCTTGTTTGATAACCCAATGCGGCGTGCGATCGATTTGCTGTGCGGCGGCTTTAATACGATCTCGAGTCGCTTCATCAAGTTTTACACCCATAGTGGTGGTGCCCATGCCGTCCTACTCCGTTTTATTTTTTTAAGGTAGAGCCTGAGCATATCCCGTTCATGATGAATGTTGCAACTTTGTGCAACCTTGTTAAATGGTCTAAGTGTTCAATGTGTGAAATAGCGCAGGTTTTGCGCTAACGGATAGAATGCGAACAATGAGGGGGTGTCAGTTTGATGGTTGCACTACAAGATAAATAATTCATTATAATTTAAAGGGATATTTTTCAGTGCAATCTGCGTTGGCGCATGCAAATGGATTTGAGTTGCAACCGTTCACCGCATAAAATGTGATGGGTGGTAAACTTTGTGTAACTTTTAAGTTAAAAAACTTGTTAATGAAACTCGCCTGTTCATAAGATGCCGACGTTTAGATTTTCCTTATTGGTTTTATTTGAGATGGGGTTCGGCCATGTCATCGTTCCGATGTGGCCGATTTTTAAAACGACATAATTTGCATAAAAAAGCCTGAGTCCTGGGCATAAATAAAATACGGAGACACCTGCATGATAAGTACACCGATGTTGGTGACCTTTTTGGTCTACATCTTGGGAATGATCGTCATTGGTTTAGTGGCTTATCGCGCCACGAATAATTTTGATGACTATATTTTGGGCGGACGCAGTTTAGGTAGCGTCGTGACTGCGCTGTCGGCAGGGGCTTCCGATATGAGCGGCTGGCTGCTGATGGGGCTGCCCGGCGCGATTTATCTTTCAGGCATCTCTGAAAGCTGGATTGCCATTGGTTTAACCGTGGGGGCGTATCTGAACTGGAAGCTGGTGGCGGGGCGCTTGCGCGTTCACACCGAGGCCAATAACAACGCCCTGACGCTGCCGGATTATTTCACCAGCCGCTTTGAAGACACTAGCAAGCTGCTGCGGGTGATCTCTGCAATCGTCATTTTAGTTTTCTTCACCATCTATTGTGCTTCTGGCATTGTGGCCGGTGCTCGTCTGTTTGAAAGCACCTTCGGAATGAGCTACGAAACGGCTCTGTGGGCCGGTGCGGCGGCAACAATCATCTATACCTTTATTGGTGGTTTCTTGGCCGTCAGCTGGACGGATACGGTTCAGGCCAGCCTGATGATTTTTGCCCTTATTTTAACCCCGATTATCGTTATTTTAGCCGTGGGCGGTATTGATACGTCGATGCTGGTGATTGAGGCTAAAAATCCAGCAAACCTCGATATGTTCAAGGGGCTGAATCTCATTGCGATTATCTCATTAATGGGATGGGGTCTTGGCTACTTTGGCCAGCCACATATCTTGGCGCGCTTCATGGCGGCTGATTCACACCATACCATTCGCAATGCACGCCGGATCAGCATGACATGGATGATTCTGTGCTTAGGCGGCGCGGTGGCGGTTGGCTTCTTCGGTATTGCCTATTTTGAGAATAACCCAAGCCAAGCGGGAACCGTTTCTGAAAACGGCGAACGTGTGTTTATCGAGCTAGCGAAGATCTTGTTTAACCCGTGGATTGCGGGAATATTGCTGTCGGCCATTCTCGCTGCGGTAATGAGTACGTTAAGCTGTCAGCTGCTAGTGTGTTCTAGCGCGATAACCGAAGACTTATATAAGGCTTTCTTCCGCAAAAAAGCTTCTCAGCGCGAGCTGGTTTGGGTGGGACGCTTAATGGTGCTATTAGTGGCGCTGATCGCGATTGCGTTGGCGGCAAATCCTGAAAACCGAGTATTAGGTTTGGTGAGCTATGCGTGGGCGGGCTTTGGCGCGGCGTTTGGTCCGGTGGTGCTGATTTCGGTGATGTGGTCGAGAATGACCCGTAACGGCGCGCTGGTGGGGATGATTATCGGTGCGGCGACGGTCATTATCTGGAAACAATATGGCTGGTTTAATTTGTATGAAATTATTCCTGGCTTTATTTTTGCCAGCGTTGCCATCGTGGTGGTGAGCCTGATGGGCAAAACACCTTCTCAAACGATTCAAACGCGTTTTGCGGATGCTGAGGCGGAATTTAAAACCGTTTAATCATTAAGAATTATGCGCTGTTGCTAACGAAAGGGAATGCTTTAACAGGCATTTCCTTTTTTATTTGGAGCAAAGCCTATTGTCTTAAACTTTATCCGGCAGAATAACCCGCTTTTCAATCCGCAGTGCATCCCCATCGGTTAATACAATAGTGACCTGCAGCCAGTCTCCTTGCTGAACGGGGAAACTCATCTGGCCTAAAGCCTGCTTTTGATTCGCCATGAGCTGAATAACGCCATTTTGTCGCGAAGTGCTTTCACCATGGATGCCACGGCGAATGACATCAACGCCAATATGACACAGGCACGACGTCGCGACAGAAGCCATGGGCGTTAGGACGTAATACTGGCCGTCTTGCGTAGTATCAAACCAAAGCTGGTTGGATAGCAGAGAAGCGATAAGCAATGTATGCATTTAAGGCTCCGAATAAAAAATAAAACAGGGCATAGCCCTGTTTTATAGGATGGAGGCGTAATCAGTTCTGGCTTACAAAGGAAACGTTGCCAAGGCCAATTTGGTTGACGTTAGAATAGGAGAAGTTAGCATTTTGGCTGCTGTTGGCGTAGTTAGATGCACCATTTTGGCGAACAACAATCACGGCGGCATCAGCATTTTGCGTAGTGACGGCGTTGTTTAAACCAAGGCCAGACTGCGATACGGCGGTTCTTGAGAAGTCACCGTTTTGGCTGGTTGTCGCCGAGTTACCGACGAGGCCGCTTTGTGAAACTTCGGTCACTGACCAATCACCATTTTGACTCGACGTTGCAGAGTGGCCGTTGCCCACTTGGTTAATATCAACCAAGCTGATATTCCCGTTTTGATTGACCGTGGCGCTATTATTGCTACCGCCAAGGAAACCACCCGATTGTGACACCGAGGTTTTGGACAAAATAGCAGAGTCTTGATTGACGTTAGAGTAGTTATTACTCCCTTGCTGATATACCTGAACCTCTCCACCCAACGCGGCTGTCTGAGGCGTAAATTGGAATACGTAAGCCGGGTTGGTTAATGCCATTGCATTACCCATGGCGAAGACAAAACTTGATGCGGCGATGATTTTCCACTTATTCATGATGTTACCCCGTCGGTTATAGAATCAGATGTGTGTATCAGATAAACGATAACTAATGCTGTGTAACTCTAATGGCCATGCCTGATGCATTTTGCACAACGCCGGCGGACCGGTTTGTGCCCGTTTGGTTAATTTGCGTTATATTGTTTTTCCCGAGAGAAAGAATATAAGCAGAGTTACCAAAGCTGTCTTGAATGATGGTGTCATTATTCCCACTACCTAGTTGAGCAATAACAGCCGTGTTATTACTGCTAAGCTGCGTTATATCTGCAGAATTACCTGTTCCGCGCTGGGCAATTAACGCATTGTTATTGCTGCCGGACTGATTGATCCTGCCTTGGTTTCCGTTTCCTTGCTGAACAATAACCGCATGGTTATTGATACCTTGCTGATTTGAATATGCGCTATTACCACTTCCTATTTGATTAATCACCGTGCTTTGGTTGTAATTACTGTTAATATCACTAAGTCCTGTGGATATTTCAGAACGAGCCAAATCACTATTAGCTATTGCCAAATAGGGTACAAGTAGCAGAGCGGTTGTTAAAATGCTCTTTTTCATGTTGCTGTCCTAACGTAATTCGGTCAGTAAGAAAATAAGCCGGTAATGCGCTCACCTGACTCCCTGATATTTTTTCAGGAACATTCCGATTTACGATTTGAGTATGTGCGGAAGGAAAATTAAATACCTCACCTATAAGTTGTATTTTGATAGAAAAGGCTCATGAAAAAGTATTATTTCTATCGTTTACTTATTGTTAGGAAAAGGGAATAAATTTTTATTTTGTAGTTCGTCGATTTAAAGACCAAATGCTAGGGTTGTTTTTAAGGGGAGTCGCTCTGGCATCTAGGCCCCATGAGATAGGGTGAGTCGCTGTAAATCACGGCAAGTGTTCATACCACATTTCATGCGGAAGCATGACGCACAGCCTATGGCTTAATAAGCGCGCAAAGATACAATGTTGAGGCCACTTACCTAAGAAAAATAAATGAGTATATACAGAGTCAGCTAACTAAAAAGGAGTATGTAAAAAGCTATCCTCGGTTAATGTACTATTTAATAAGGATTTTTAATTTTTCGCGTGATTTATGAACTAATGTTACCTTTCTTTTTAGCGTGAAAATGTAAAGGTAATATTAAGAGTTCCAATTATTTAAATTAAGCATAAGAATTATTTATAAATATCAAGAAACATTTTGAAACGCAAATAACACTTGCGCTGGGTGTGCTAATGTCTAGATTGAATCATGTAATATGCCCAAAAAACGATGGTATATACAATTTAACTCTGTGCATGCTTAATTATTTTGTGCACTGCCTTTTACACAGCAGCGGAAATGTGGCGTGTCATCAATCTGTTTTATATAAAACAGAGAACGCTGCGCGTCGCATCCAGATAGGTTGTTATTATGCTTAATGAAGCAGCAAATCAAAACTATTCATTAGTTTTAATTACGAGGCCGTCTTTACAGGCGACTGCGCTACTGCACCAGATTAAATCCATGCTGGATTTAAATGCCAAAATACATAACATCAACAAGTATTTAAATGGTTCAACCGAAAATACATTATTTCTGTTCGATTTGATGGAAGCCGATAGGCGAGCGACTGTACTGTGGCAATCCGAACTAAGCCGCTGCAGAGAAAAAAATAGATTACTGCTATTAAATACACCTGACGACTATCAATGCCAAGATATTGGCTCATGGCCAAATATTAGCGCTGTCTTTTATTTGTCTATGGATGAGCGCTCTTTAATCGAGGGGATCAAAAGCGTCATTAATGGAGAATGTTATTTTAGTCAGAGCGTTGCGAGCTATCTTATTAGCCAATCTGCGCATTATCGCTATCACAGCCCAGAATCAACGGGATTAACACATAGAGAGAAAGAAATTCTCAATAAACTACGAGTGGGTGCCTCAAATACAGAAATAGCGCGGCTGTTGTTTATTAGCGAAAACACGGTCAAAACACATCTCTATAACCTGTTTAAAAAAATCTCGGTGAAAAACCGAACACAGGCCGTTTCATGGGCTAACGATAATCTCAGGCGTTGAACGATGAAAAAAATACTCATGTTTATCCTCTTTGCCTCTATGAACTGCGGGATAAAGCAGGCAACTGCGGCCGAAATTGAAGTGCCAGGGTTAATTACCGACCACACAGTAACATCCGTAGGCCACGCATTTTACCGAGATTTTAGTGATAACTGGGAAAGAGAATACCCCGGAACACTAACCATCAGTGAAAGGCCTAGCGCGCGCTGGGGAAGTTGGATCACGATTAAAATTGAACAGGATACGGTCTATCAAACCTTTTTATTTCCAAACAAACGTAGCTTTGACAAAGACGTCGCCGTGGCTATTGAGAGCGTTAGCGAATCTTTATCGCGGCGCACAATTGATAAAGCGCTACTCAACACGGGTGACTTAACCACTGATGAGTTTTAAGGAGTATCCATGCGAGTTTCCAATATAGCACTAATCATTTTGCTTATATCTCCAGCTTCTTGGGGGGGCAATATGGTTTTTCAGTTTGTTAACCCGAACTTTGGTGGAAATCCAAACAATGGCTCATTCCTATTAAATGAAGCCAATGCCCAAAATTCGTATAAAGATCCCAACGGCTATGACTTTGATACCTCAACGCCTTCACCGCTAGATAATTTTACCTCAGTGATTCAATCGCAATTGCTGGGAAATTTGATGGGAAATATTAGCCAAGGGAAGCCTGGGCGGTTAGTGACAAAGGATTTTATTGTCGATGTAAAAAATACCGATGGGCGATTAACGATGAATATCCTTGATCGTACAACGGGAAAATCCTCAACCATCGAAGTTGATGGGCTCTCCAGCATTAAAACCAATTAGAACGGGATGATGAGCCATGCGCAGCTATTTATTGATCATTTCGGTACTCTTTTTAAGCGGATGCTTGACGGCACCGCCCAAGCAAGCCGCAAAACCAACGTTAATGCCCCGAGCACAGAGCTATCAGGATTTAACGCATTTGCCTGAGCCAGCAGGCAAGTTATTTGTTTCAGTTTACAATATTCAAGATGAGACGGGGCAGTTTAAACCTTATCCAGCCAGTAACTTTTCTACAGCGGTGCCACAAAGTGCAACCGCTATGCTAGTTTCGGCATTAAAAGATTCGGGGTGGTTTATTCCCTTAGAACGCCAAGGATTACAGAATCTTTTAAATGAAAGAAAAATTATTCGTGCAGCGCAAGAAAACGGCACCGCTGCCGTAAATAACCAGCATCAGCTTTCTTCCTTAGTTGCGGCGAATGTGCTGGTTGAAGGATCGATTATTGGCTATGAAAGCAATGTGAAATCAGGGGGCGCAGGGGCAAGATTCTTTGGTATTGGCGCCAGCACGCAATATCAGCTCGACCAGATTGCAGTTAATCTACGCGTGGTTGATGTGAATACAGGGCAGGTTTTATCATCAGTGAATACCAGTAAAACTATCTTGTCTTATGAAGTGCAGGCCGGCGTGTTTCGATATATCGATTACCGGCGGTTGCTTGAAGGTGAAATTGGCTACACAACCAATGAACCCGTTATGCTTTGCGTGATGTCTGCTATTGAAACAGGTGTTATCTACTTAGTGAATGATGGTATTAATCGCAATCTTTGGGCACTGAAAAACCCTCAGGATGCGAAATCATCCGTTCTTGAACGCTATAAGAGTACGATTGTTCCTATTGCTTCCTAACGTGTTCTTTTGAGCCAGCCGTTCGGCTGGCTTTTTTATTTTTTAGTGATGTCAATATGTTAGGGGAGTTACCGCGTAGTGCTGCTCAGATTAAATGGCAGAGTTTTATTGCCTAATCCTTAGATTACAATACGTTGAGGCGGCAGAGGCTTGAAACTTTCGTCAAGCGATCCTATTCTTGGAGGCTACAAGCAGTGGTAACAGAGAAACGTGTTCGGCGCCTCCATGTAGCGCGTGTCTTTTCGTGCCGAGTGCGTTTCATCTGTTAGCATTATGTGCTGTTTGATAGGTCTTACATAAGTCTGTAGAGCCTTAGTTTAAGTTTCTTCTGATACTGTTGGCCTAGCCCACGTTAACAGTGATACATGCCCTTATCTAACTGCCGATGAAAACAAAACTACTCCTTATCCTATCCTGTCTCCTTGGATTCCTGATCTTCTGCTATATGATGGTTTTTGCCGTGGATAAAACATGCGAAAGAATGCAGATTTTTACCGACGTGTGTCAAAAAGCAGATATTTCTAAGCCGCATATCAATCCATAAAAAATAGTGCAAAATTTTTCTGCCAAAAAAGGCAATTAGTCAAAGATCGTATAGAATTTAACTAAGTGGATTATGCGAGTTGTTGCATAAATGGTGTCTATGTAATAGACATTAGATTAATAGACTGATTTCTAAGGTTATCTCAGAATAATCTCAATAAGTTTTTCTTGAGAAAAAATGAAACTTGTGGAGAATACATAAAAAAATTGGATACCTATTTAAATAAAGCTTATTTCTCAACGCGGGATGCGTGGGGATTAGGTTTATTTTGACATGGATGTAGAAATCGTTTGTACGCGGAGAGAGTTAGGCAAACGATTATTTGCTTTTATTTTTATATAGAACATAACCTGATTAGAGTGCCTATAAAAGATACGGTATTGGCAGTGAGATAAACATATCTCTGCCAATGAACCCTTATTTTGATTGCTGAGGTAGTAATGTTTAAAAAATTATCGGCAGAGTTTTTTGGTACGTTCTGGCTGGTATTTGGTGGCTGTGGTAGCGCCGTATTAGCCGCAGGTTTCCCCGAATTAGGCATTGGTTTTGCCGGTGTTGCATTGGCGTTTGGTCTGACCGTTCTGACTATGGCATATGCTGTAGGCCATATTTCTGGGGGCATTTTAACCCAGCAGTGACTTTAGGTCTGTGGGCCGGTGGTCGTTTTAGCGCCAAAGAAGTAGTGCCATATATTGTTGCTCAGGTTATTGGTGGTATCGTGGGTGCTGCTATTCTTTATGTTATCGCCAGTGGTAAAGCGGGTTTTGATGCTACGGCTAGCGGTTTTGCATCTAATGGTTTCGGCGAGCATTCACCAGGTGGGTTCTCCCTGCAGGCGGCTATCGTAGCTGAAATTGTTCTGACCGCGTTCTTCTTAATTGTGATTCATGGTGTGACTGATAAGCGAGCACCAGCTGGCTTTGCGCCTTTAGCGATTGGTTTAGCGTTAACCTTAATTCACCTAATCAGCATTCCTGCGACCAATACTTCGGTAAACCCGGCGCGTAGTACTGCCGTTGCTATTTTCCAAGGTACTTGGGCGCTGCAACAACTGTGGGTATTCTGGGTAATGCCAATTATTGGTGGGATTATTGGTGGCTTGATTTATCGTCACCTGCTTGAGAAAAAAGATTAATCTTAGTTATTTCTCAAAAGAAAAGCCTGAGCATTAATTGTTCAGGCTTTTTGTATATATAAAGAAGTGAAGCGCTGTCTCAATGTTTGTTAATGTCCAAGTAAGATGAGATCTTGAGGGGCATAAGCGTTAGGATCATCATTACAAATTACACATTTTGCCGCACGAATTTTTTCTCTTGCCAACATTTCATCATTGATTGCTTTGATCACCATTACTCGATGTGCACCATTTTCAATAACATGAGCACCAACACGTAAAGCGTTTCTGTTTCTGTCATAGGCAATTTTCATACTGACACTCCATTAAAAGTAAGCCATGCTTGAAATGGTATCCCCTAGAATTATGCAAATACAGCGGCTGCTTAGTTTTATTTGTAATATGAATCAGATCTTTAATTTTCGTACAGTATAAAACCAGAAGTAGAAAAAACTTATAAATAAACAACGCTATTTTATAAGGCTATTTAACTATTTCAGTGTTTGTTTTTTCATCGAAACCTCTCTTTTTATCTGAAAATTTACCCCGGATAGAATGATAACCCTAAATGGTTAGCTTATTTCCCCTGAAGGTAGTTTAGGGGGCTTGGAAAGCGTATCCTTTAAGAAAGGTAAATATCTTCCTAACAAAAAAATCACCTTCAGCAAATCACGCTGCCATTTTCAGGAGTGTCACCATGAATAAAACACCTCGCACGGTTACTTCACCGAAAAAATTTGTCATCGGACGTGGTCTTCTTCAGCAGATGCATGATTACGTTAAAGATTTTGGTGATAATGCATTTATTATCAGCGATGAATTTATTTTGCAGCGTGTTAATGAAGAAGCTATCGCTGGGCTGAAACAAGCCGGATTAAAGGGCGTCAGTGAGAAGTTTAATTACGAGTGCACTGAAGTTGAGATCAAACGTTTAGGTGCTTTAGCTGAGGCTCAGCAGGCCAATGTTATCGTCGGTATTGGCGGTGGTAAAACCTTAGACTCAGCAAAAGCCGTTGCTTATTATCACAAACTTCCCGTTATTTTGTTCCCAACAATTGCTTCCACCGACGCGCCTTGTACTGCGCTAGCCGTTATTTATACCGAACAAGGTGAGTTTGAGCGCTATCTATTCCTACCACAAAACCCAGACGCCGTTATTGCCGATACATCCATTATCGCTGCCGCTCCGGTGCGTTTCTTTGCTGCTGGCGTGGGTGATGCTTTAGCCACGTACTTTGAGGCTCGTGCCTGCTATGCGGCAGATGGCGTCAATTTGGTTTTGAAAAAGCCATCCCGTACTGGCCTCGGATTAGCACAGCTTTGCTATCAACTGCTAAGTGAAAACGTTGATGCGGCAATGGATGCGGTCAAAAATAAAGTATCTACACCTGCTTTTGAGCAGACCATTGAAGCGACGATTTACCTCAGCGGTGTCGGCGCCGAAGCCGGTGGCTTAGCCGCTGCTCATGCGGTAAACAATGGTATGTCTGCGGTGCCTGATTTACATCGCGCGCAGCACGGTGAAAAAGTGGTGTTTGGTTTGCTCACTCAGCTGGTACTGGAAAATGCACCACGCGCAGAAATTGATGAGGTGGTACGAATCATCAAAGTAGCTGGTTTGCCACTGACGCTGCAGGATATGGGACTGAAAACATTCGTTGAGGCAGAATGGCGCAAGGTGGCAGAAATTGCCTGCGCTGACGGTGATACCATGGGCAACATGCCGATGGAGTTGACGGTAGATGACGTTTATGAAGCCATGGTTGCCGCGAATGCGCTCGCTGAGCGCTACAAAAACGCATAACCAAAATTAATTTTATCAAGCGGCCTCAGGGCCGCTTTTTTGTACGCATAACATAAGTAATGTGCCACATTGAGATGCCGATCGGGTTGTGGTGATTGTAATCATTGTGTTAACTGCGGGATAATGACTTTAGAGACAAATAGTCTGTACCCGCAGTTCTCACCCTGTGAAGCCGGAAAGCACCTATTCAAAAAGTACCCCTTTATAATTAGAGGGTATATTTTGGATTTAGCTCAAGAATCAACAGGCTAAAAACACGTAAGGTGGTGGTGTTTTCTTTACACAGTGAGCCGGCGAAGAACAGGCCGCGTGAGTGTGAATCTACTGAAGCTGATGTTGCAAGTGAGAAAAAAATGTCAAATAAGCCATTTCATTACCAAGACCCGTTCCCGCTGAAAAAAGACGAGACTGAATACTATCTGTTAAGTCGAGATCATGTATCCGTTGCCGAGTTTGAAGGGCAGGAAATCCTGAAGGTTGAGCCGCAGGCGTTGACTCTCCTTGCACAGCATGCATTTCACGATGCTTCTTTCATGCTGCGACCTGCGCATCAGCAGCAAGTCGCTCAAATTCTGGATGATCCAGAAGCTAGCGAGAATGACAAATATGTTGCCCTGCAATTTCTGCGCAACTCAGAGATCGCGGCAAAAGGCATTCTGCCAACCTGTCAGGATACGGGCACAGCAATTATTGTAGGCAAAAAAGGCCAGCGAGTATGGACCGGCGGCGGTGACGAAGCGGCGCTGTCACGTGGTGTCTACAACACTTATATTGAAGATAACCTGCGCTATTCGCAAAATGCGGCGCTGGATATGTATAAAGAAGTGAATACCGGCAGCAACTTACCTGCACAGATTGATTTATACAGCGTCGATGGCGATGAATATAAATTCCTGTGCATTGCCAAAGGCGGTGGTTCTGCGAATAAAACCTATCTCTATCAAGAAACCAAAGCGTTATTAACCCCAGGTAAGCTCAAGATCTATCTGGTGGATAAAATGCGTACTCTGGGTACAGCGGCCTGTCCTCCTTATCACGTTGCATTTGTTATTGGCGGCACCTCGGCTGAATCTACGCTGAAAACGGTGAAGCTGGCGTCGACGAAATATTATGATGGCTTGCCGACTGAAGGTAATGAGCATGGTCAGGCTTTCCGAGATATTGAACTGGAACAAGAACTGCTGAAAGAAGCACAGAATCTGGGGCTGGGTGCTCAGTTTGGCGGGAAATATTTCGCTCACGACGTGCGCGTTATTCGTTTGCCTCGCCACGGCGCGTCTTGTCCAGTGGGTATGGGTGTTTCCTGCTCTGCGGACCGAAATATCAAAGCGAAAATTAATCGCGATGGCATTTGGATTGAAAAACTGGAAAGTAATCCGGGTAAATATATTCCTGAGCATTTGCGTAAAGCCGGTGAAGGGGAAGCGGTTAAGGTTGATTTGAACCGTCCGATGTCTGAAATATTGCAGCAGCTTTCTCAGTATCCGGTTTCTACGCGCCTGTCGCTGAGCGGCACCATCGTTGTTGGTCGTGATATTGCCCATGCGAAGTTGAAAGAACGCTTAGATAATGGGGAAGACCTACCGCAATATGTTAAAGATCATCCTATCTATTATGCGGGCCCGGCTAAGACCCCAGAAGGGTATGCGTCTGGTTCTTTAGGCCCAACAACGGCTGGCCGTATGGATTCTTACGTTGATCTGCTTCAGGCCAACGGCGGTAGCATGGTGATGCTAGCGAAAGGTAACCGTAGCCAGCAAGTGACGGATGCGTGTAAGAAACATGGTGGTTTCTACCTAGGTAGTATTGGTGGCCCAGCGGCGGTTCTGGCTCAGCAGAGCATTAAGAGCCTTGAATGCTTAGAATATCCAGAGTTGGGTATGGAAGCCATTTGGAAAATTGAAGTGGAAGATTTCCCTGCATTTATTTTGGTTGATGATAAAGGCAACGACTTCTTCCAAGTGATCCAATCAGAGCAATGTACTCGCTGCGTGAAATAATCGATCGCCAGTATTACATCTAATAAAAAGCCCCGCTGAACCAGTGGGGCTTTTTGCTATCGAAATGCAAACTACAATAGTTGTGAACGGTCAGAATAAAATTTCTTATAGGCGAGATAGCCCGCAATGATGGTTGAAAGACTTGCCGTTGAAAGCAGCATGAATGTCACCATGATTTGGTAGCGAATGGCTTTTACCGGATCGACCCCCGCAAAAATCAAACCAGACATCATCCCTGGCAGGCTCACTAAGCCAACCGTTTTGGCAGAATCAACCGTGGGAATTAATGCTGCTTTTATACTGGCACGAATAATCGCTGCGGATGATTGTTTCCGTGTGGCTCCTAGGCTCAACATCTCTTGGATTTTCTGTTTTTCATCGTCAAATCGCTGGCGCAGATTGTTGTAACACAATCCAACGGCAACCATCGCATTACCCGCAATCATGCCGGAGATGGGGATGACCTGCATGGGGGTAAACGTAATAGAACCGCTGCCAATGAGAACGGCTAACGTGAGGGCGGTACCGCTCACAATAGCAATAAGAGAAATAACGAAAGCATGGCTTAGACCTTTGCTGTGCTTTTTAGCGTTATAGGCCGCGTTGACGCAGATAAAAAGCACCATCAACAGCGTGAGCAGCGCGTGATCGATATTGAAAATATATTTAAGTACGTAGCCAACGATAATAAGCTGAATAATCGCACGGGTAACGCTCCAGATAATATCTTTCTCTAACCCGAGTTTTTCTTTACCGCTGATAAGCAGGGCGATGGCGACAAGGGCTAAAGCCATGATCAGTGATTGGTCGGTGATATGATGTTCGCTCATTGTTCGACCTCAGGTGCTACGTATTTAGTCATGCGCAGGAGATTATAAGACTGGCTGATTTCGTCACTATTATGGGTGACCCACAAAACGGCAATGCCGGCGTGCGTAATCAAATCACTAATCACCTGATGCACGATCTGTTTGTTTTTATCGTCTAGCGCGCTAGTAATTTCATCTAGCAATAAGATCTCTGGCAGATATTGGATATTGCGCAGCAAAGCAATGCGCTGTTTTTCTCCGCCGGAGAGATCGTCAATGTTCTTATCTAGCGTGTGTAGTGGAAGATCGAATTGGAGCAACCCGCGCTTTATTTTTTCAAAATCAACTTTTTCGCCGCGGATTTTATAGGGAAACTGAAGATTGTCTCTGACCGTATCGCCGAATAAAACCGGGTTTTGAAAGCAGTATGAGACTTGTTGGCGATATTTCTCTGGTTTCAGCGTGAGGATGTTTTTACCTTTGAGGAAAATATCACCTGAGGTTGGGGGAAACAGTGAGGCAATAATTTTCAGCAGGGTACTTTTCCCACACCCAGAAGGGCCTGTGATGACTTTGAACTCGTTGGGCTGAAGCGTAAGAGAAAGATTATCGATAATGATCTGTTGGTCTACGCTAAAGCAAATGTTGCGCAGCTCAAGTAGGTTCTCCGTATTATTCATTTTATCTTCCATTTTATTGAATAGCCCACTCCAAGAAGTGGGCTAATTTTACATTCAGATATCACTCTGCGGCCGAGTCTAGGCCTTCATGGTCCACTGAACGGTTTCACCAGCCAAGAATGGGATTAGTGTATCGTCGCCGCAGGGAATGGATTCTGCGATAGTCATGGGCTCACGTACCAGCTCAATATAGCTGTCGTTAACAGGCAAATTATAGAATGCGGGGCCATTGAGAGAACAAAATGCTTCGAGGTGCTGTAGCGCGTTCTCTTGTTCAAATACCGTAGCATAGGCCTGAAGTGCCGTCGGTGCGTTGAATACCCCCGCACAGCCACAGCTAGACTCTTTACGCTGTCGTGAATGCGGGGCTGAGTCTGTGCCAAGGAAGAAACGTGTGTTACCGCTGGTCGCGGCCTTACGCAGGGCTTCTTGATGGGTGCTGCGCTTCAATATTGGCAGGCAGAATAAATGCGGGCGGATACCGCCAACCAGCATATGGTTACGGTTAAACATCAGATGCTGTGGCGTAATTGTGGCCGCGAGATACTCATCAGCTTCAGCAACAAACTCGGCGGCTTCTTGGGTAGTAATGTGTTCGAAGACAATTTTTAGCTCAGGGAAATTCTGGCGTAATGGCCGCATTACCTCATCAATGAAGCGCGCCTCGCGGTCGAAAATATCCACATCGTGCAACGTGACTTCGCCGTGAATAAGCAGCGGCATGCCGCTTTTTTGCATTTGTTCAAACAGCGGGTAAAGACCAGGAACTGAGGTTACACCATGTTTGGAGTTGGTCGTTGCATTGGCTGGATAAAGTTTGGCGGCGGTAAATACGCCATCGGCATGGCCAGAGATTAACTCGTTGGCATCTAAGCCATCGGTTAAATAACAGGTCATCAGCGGCGTAAAGTTATGCTCTGCTGGAACAGCATCAAGAATACGTTGGCGATAGGCCTGCGCCTGAGCAATGCTGGTGATCGGCGGAACCAGATTAGGCATCACGATAGCACGGGCAAAGTGCTGGCTAGTATGCGGCAAAACGGTTTTCAGCATTTCGTCATCGCGAAGATGGAGATGCCAGTCATCTGGACGGCGGATCTTAAGGGCGTGCTGCATTACGGTCATTACAAGGCTCCGGCTGACAATGCTGTCATGAGTGATGTTGACGATACAGATCTTGCGAGACACACTCCAACAGTGAGGTGGAAATGTGTTTTTGTGGCGGGGGATAAGGATAAGGGCAAATGAACTAAGATGCACTCGTTTGTTGTGTTCTATTGATAATTCATATAATTCCAGCGGGATTTTGTGTGATAAAAAGCGTAGTCTGGCTGTAGGTTTTACATGAATTAATTCAGTGGACATGAAAAAAGGAGTACCACGATGAGTGAAGTTCGTATAGTTGCCACTTTAATTGCTAAACCTGAACACAAAGCGGCTATTCACAGCGCGGTTGAGCGCGTCGTTGAACCGAGCAGGCAAGAAATGGGCAATATCCAATATGATCTGCATGAGGAGATTGGACATAAAGGGACCTATGTTTTCTTCGAAGTGTGGGCGTCACAGGAAGCTGTAGAACGTCATAATAATACCGTCCATTTCCAGAACTTCGTAAAAGAAGTTGAAGGGAAATTGGAAACTCTTGATATTAAAATGCTACATCAGATTGCCTGATATATAAAAAAGCAAATGAGTTAGTATATATTTTGACGTATGTATTTGGGTGTAGATATATAACTCATTCAGTGCCCAATTTTTGATACGTAATTTTTGGGCATAGCCAGTCTCCGGGGGCTAAGGTTTTCCTTAATGCCCATTGCGTCATGCAGCCGGAGACTGTGCGGGCATAATACAGCGAGATGCTGGAAATTCTAGCCAAATTATATTTCATCTGTAAGAAACTTATCATAGCTCAAACGATGATTAATTATTATGCTAATTAATTATAATATGTATTATTAAATGATTGAGAATGATTTTTGTTATTTAGTTATATATATTCCTACATGTAGCATAGATATAAAAAAACCCGCCATTGGCGGGTTTTTTATTTACTACACTAACTGATTAGTCAGTAACCGCTGGTGGCTTGGTTGCTGGAGCCGTTGCTTGGCTTACCGCAGCGTGTCCACCGGCACCGCTTTTACTCTGCAAATCCAGAGCAGGGCGCTGCCAGTTGCTGACGACCGGCGCAGAAGGTACATATTCTGGCGCTGGAGCTTTGGTCATCGGCGCTGATGCTACGCGCTGAGCTTTAGCTGCGACGACGACGACAGGTTTCGCCGCGACGATAGGTTGCACAGGTTCTTGAGCAACCGCTTCCTCAACCGTCGTTTCTTCAATAGCTTCAGCAACTGGTGTTTCAACTGCAGCTGTTTCAACGATAGTAGGTTCAACGGACGTTTCTTCAGCAGCCGTCTCTTCAGCGACGGTTACTGCCGCATCGGTTTCTGCTACGACAGGTGCTTCAGAAGTTGTTGCTTCAACTACGGCAGCTTCAGCTACGGCCGGTTTGTCATCGACAATGAGCTCTTCAACTGCGGGTGTTGGTTCTTCAACAGCCGTCGGTTCGTCATTGATAACTTGAGCTGGCACGATGGCGTCAAACGCAGCTGGAACTGCTGCTGCAGAGGTAGCGACTACCGGAGCGGATGCGGCTGGTTTCTCTACAACTGGCTTCTCGATGACCGGCTCAACTGCAACTGTCTCTGCAACGACTGGCTCAGCAACGACTGACTCAGCAACTGGTGCAACATCTACAGGTGCGACAACAGGCTCTTCAACGATAACAGGCTGTTGAGCAACATGCTCAGTCACGGATCCGTTAACGGGTGAAACAGGTGCTTGTTCAATCGGTTGTTCGATAGCGACAGTCTGCGTTTCAACTTCAGTATCAGAGATTGCCGGCTGTGCGACCGGATAGCTAATCCACACTTTGCCAGAGGCCATCTCAGGCGATGCTGCGGCAAATGCCAACGGCATTGGTGACTGAGTAGGATAGCGCTCATCACGATAACGACGACGACGCTGGCCGCTTACACGCAGATGACGAGGAGAGCGACGTGAACGACGTGGCATGCCGTTTTCACCTTGGCGGTTATCACGGAACCCTTCATCATCATTGCCTTGCTGCTGCGTTGGTTCAGCCTGTGTCTGTGGCACGGTTTCTGCAACCACTGGCGCGGTGACAACGGCAGGAACGGATGCTTTAGCCAGAGCGGCTGCTGCATCGTCTTCAGCCTGAGTCGTAAAGCGAACTTTCTGAGTCAGTTGGCGACGCTGACGGCGCGGCATGTGCTGATTCTCTTCACGGCTGCTTTCTTCAGCCTCATTCGCTACTACGGCATCGCTGTTTTCCAGCGCTTTGACTTCTTGCTGGGCCTGACGCTTATCTTCTGTACGACGACGTTGACGATCGTTATTACGCGGTTCACGGCGAGGCTGCTGTTCATCACGCTGTTCAACGTTCGCTGTTTCAACGGCCACATCAGCATTCGCTGGCTGCGTTGACTGACGACGGTTACGACGCTGGTCTTCGCGGTTGCTGTTACGGTCGTTATTACGCTCGTTGCTGCGTTCAGTACGTTCACCGCGGTCGTTACGATCGTTGTTACGTTCGTTGCGGTCATTGCTACGGTCAGAGCGATCGTTACGATCACGACGACCATTCTGGCGACGATTGTTGTTGCGGCGATCTTGATTCTGACGACGAGGCTCTTCAGCTGGCGCGGAAACTTCCACCGCTGGTTTTTGCTCAGGCTCAGAACCTGCAAACATGTTTTTCAGCGCAGAGAAGAAACGGCTTACCAAACCTGGTTGCGCAGGCGTTGTAGGCTGTGCAACGGTTTTCACCGCAGGCGCTGCAACGACTGGATCGGCTGTTTCTGCCGGAGGCGCTTCAACATCCAGTGAGAAAGCGGCCAACGCAGGTTGTTCTGGGCGTTTACGTTCCAGAACTGGTTCTTCCTCGGCGGTCAGCGTTTCCGCTTCATGCAGCTGAGGCAGCAGATAGCTGAGGGTGCTGGTTTCTTCACCTTTGCGCACACGAACTACGTTGTAGTGCGGAGTTTGCATCTGGTCGTTAGGAACAACGATGACTTTAACACCGTCCTGACGCTTTTCGATGGCGCTAACAGATTCACGTTTTTCGTTCAGCAGGTATGAGGCAACCGGCACAGGAACGATAGCGTGAACTTCATTGGTGTTCTCTTTCAGCGCTTCTTCTTCAATCAAACGCAGGATGGAGAGTGAAAGTGACTCGTTATCACGTACGGTGCCGGTGCCGTTACAGCGCGGGCAAACGTGGTGGCTTGACTCACCCAGCGATGGACTGAGGCGTTGACGAGACATTTCAAGCAGACCAAAGCGTGAGATGCGTCCAATCTGAATACGCGCACGGTCTTGGCGAACGGCATCACGCAGGCGGTTTTCAACCTCACGCTGATGGCGAACTGGTGTCATATCGATGAAGTCGATAACAATCAGGCCACCAAGGTCACGCAGGCGCAGCTGGCGAGCAATTTCATCAGCGGCTTCAAGGTTGGTGTTGAATGCGGTTTCTTCGATATCGCCACCGCGTGTAGCGCGTGCGGAGTTAATGTCGATGGCCGTCAGGGCTTCAGTGGAGTCAATAACAATGGAGCCGCCGGAAGGCAGGCGAACTTCACGTTGGAAAGCAGACTCAATCTGAGATTCAATTTGATAGTGGCTAAACAGCGGGATTTCACCGGTATAGAGCTTAATCTTGCTGCTGAAATCAGGACGTCCCAGCGCGGCGATGTGCTGTTTGGCCAGATCAAGAATTTTTGGATTATCAATCAGGATTTCGCCAATGTCTGGACGCAGGTAGTCGCGGAATGCGCGAACAATAACGTTGCTTTCCTGATGGATAAGGAACGGAGCAGGGCGGCCCTCCGCGGCTTTTTTAATGGCATCCCAATGTTTCAAACGGAATGACAGATCCCATTGCAGTGCTTCGGCTGATTTGCCAACGCCTGCGGTACGAACGATAAGACCCATGCCATCAGGTAATTGCAGAGAAGAAAGCGCTTCTTTCAATTCTGTACGGTCATCACCTTCGATGCGACGAGAGATCCCGCCAGCGCGTGGGTTATTAGGCATCAGTACTAAGTAGCTACCAGCAAGGCTGATAAACGTTGTCAGCGCAGCGCCCTTGTTGCCACGCTCTTCTTTATCAACCTGAACGATAACTTCCTGACCTTCGCGTAAAACATCTTTGATGTTTGGGCGACCATGTGAGGAGTAATTGTTTGGGAAATATTCGCGGGCAATTTCTTTAAGGGGGAGGAAACCGTGTCGTTCAGCACCGTAATCTACAAAAGCAGCTTCCAGACTTGGCTCAATACGGGTTATTTTCCCTTTGTAAATGTTAGCTTTTTTCTGTTCGTGACCAGGGCTTTCAATATCCAGATCATACAGACGCTGTCCATCTACAAGGGCAACACGCAACTCTTCCTGCTGAGTTGCGTTAATCAACATTCTTTTCATCTTCAACTTACTCATTTTTTTTGCATTGGCAACTAAGCTGCGGGCAAAATAACGTCCTGACCGAGAGGAAGACCGATGACCCCGAGTCTTATCGCAAAGTCGTCAACCTCACGGTTGTCGCCTGCATAGGGGCGCATATTTCGGTAAGCCTATGTTTCTTAGCGAAAATACAGCTTTGTGAAACACAGCACTGTTTATCAGTCAATGATTGCAAAAATATGCAGCATTGCTGATTCCATGTTTTAGGTCAGACTGCTACCCACAGCCCGCTAATTACTTGATTTCACACTACGTCTTACGCCATTGCTGCATTTCTGTGGCATCAAGTAAACGTCAAATCCCGTCGTTTTCCCTGTCTTAATGAGAATTAACGCGGAAATCTTTTTCATTATTCCACTGCAACGGCCTGTATAGCAAGACGACTTTTACCCTTATCCAGAAGATTCTTGCGGTACTTCACAACAAGCCTGTCTGGTTGCTCGTATATTAGTCAGAATGCGGGCGCAAACGTTCTCATTGCTCTCATTATCCCTGCCTTTCACGATAATCTGCTGCGAGCTCAAAAAAGAAGTGGCATGCAGTTGAATGCCTCTTTAAAATCGCGCCCATGAATATGAATAACACCTCAGTAAAGTTAGTCACGATTGCCGCCGATGAGGCAGGGCAGCGTATTGATAATTTTTTGCGCAATCAGCTGAAAGGCGTGCCAAAAAGTATGATTTATCGCATCGTGCGTAAGGGCGAGGTGCGAGTTAATAAAAAGCGCATCAAACCAGAATATAAATTGCAGCCGGGTGACGAAGTTAGAATTCCCCCGGTGCGGATTGCCGAACGCGATGAGGCTCCCGTTTCGGCGAAGCTGGACAAAGTGGCCGCGCTGAATGATTGCATCATCTTTGAAGATGATTATTTGTTGGTGCTGAATAAACCATCGGGTACCGCGGTACATGGCGGCAGCGGCTTAAGCTTTGGTGTTATCGAAGGGCTGCGTGCATTACGTCCTGAAGCGCGTTTTCTTGAGCTGGTTCACCGTCTCGATCGCGAAACCTCCGGTGTATTATTGGTCGCAAAGAAGCGGTCTGCACTGCGCGCGTTGCATGAGCAGCTGCGTATGAAAGGAATGCAGAAAGACTATTTGGCGCTGGTTCGTGGTCAGTGGCAGTCGCATTGTAAAGTCGTGCAGGCGCCGCTACTCAAAAATATTCTGCAAAGCGGTGAGCGTATCGTTCGCGTTAACGCCGAAGGCAAACCGTCTGAAACGCGCTTTAAAGTTGAAGAGCGTTTTGAACATGCAACCTTAGTGAAGGCCAGCCCCGTGACAGGCCGAACTCACCAAATCCGCGTGCATGCACTGCACGCTGGTCATCCGATTGCCTTCGATGATCGTTATGGCGATCGTGATTTTGATGGTGAGCTGAAGGGAACAGGCCTAGATCGCTTATTCTTGCATGCTGCAGCATTACGCTTTGAACATCCCAATTCAGGTGAAACCATGCGAGTGGAAGCCCCTATGGACAAGAAATTACGCCACTGCCTCGATGTGTTGCGTAAAACGAAAGCCTGAAAGAGGCTGATAAATCAACTAAGCCGGATTATTCCGGCTTTTTTTATGCTTTATTTTTACCTTTAAGCAAGGCGTTATAGCCAAACTTAAGCAGAATTTCGTTAAGCGCAATTAAAGGTAACCCCACCAGTGCGTTGGGATCGCGCCCTTCAAGCTGACTAAAAAGCAATATACCAGCACCTTCGCACATAAAGCTGCCCGCACAGTACAGCGGCATCTCGAGTTGAATATAGGCGTGGATTTCGTCATCGGTTAAGCGGCGAAAATGTACGTGGAAGGGCTCACACACAATTTCCTTTTGCATTGTGTGGCTATTTAATACGCAGAGGCCGGTATAAAAGGTAATGATTTTTCCACTGGCGGCACGCAATTGCTGATGCGCATTCTCAATCGACCCCGGTTTTCCGACAATTTTCCCCTCAATAACGCATACCTGATCGGAGCCAATAATAAAATTATTAGGGAATTTATCGGCCAGAGATTGCGCTTTTTCTTGTGCTAAACGCTGGACGAGTTGGGGCGCTGACTCGCCCTCTTTGGGGGTTTCATCCGTGTCGGGCGCGGCGCAGATGAATTCAATACCGAGCTTTTCTAGTAAAGCTCGGCGGTAGGGTGAAGTAGACGCTAAAATTAAAGGTGACATATTTTTTCCAGAAAGCATGGCGTAATTGAATCTGGCATTTTAAACTGTCCGCCGCTCAGGAAGCGAATATTGGAGGGAAAGTGTGCCTGCAAGGCCTTTTCCTTTGACTCTCGGTCTTTACAAAGTTAATATGCGCGCCCTATGCAAAAGGTAAAATTACCCTTGACCCTTGATGCAGTTCGTACTGCACAGAAACGATTAGATTACGTTGGTTTCTATTCGTCTGAGCAGGTAACACGAGTTGCTGAATCTGTGGTCAGTGTGGATAGCGATGTTGCCGTGTCGTTGTCATTTAATATTGATAACCAGCGGTTAGCGGTGATTACTGGTCATGCCGACGTAACGGTGACGTTATGTTGTCAGCGCTGTAATCAGACGTTCCAACAGCAGGTCCATACAACGTATTGTTTCAGCCCGGTCGCCAATGACGAGCAGGCTGAAGCATTGCCGGAAGCTTACGAGCCGATCGAAGTCAACGATTTTGGTGAAGTCGATTTGCTGGCAATGGTTGAAGATGAAATCATCCTCGCCCTGCCGGTAGTTCCGGTGCATGAATCTGAACACTGTGAAGTGTCCGACGCGGACATGGTATTTGGTAAACTGCCTCCTGAGGTAGACAAGCCTAATCCATTTGCCGCATTAGCCAGTTTAAAGCGTAAGTAATCAAGGAGTAAGGTCAATGGCCGTACAACAGAACAAAAAAACCCGCTCTTGCCGTGGTATGCGTCGTTCACACGATGCGCTGACCACGACTACCGTCTCTGTTGACAAGGTTTCCGGTGAAACTCACCTGCGTCACCATGTCACTGCGGACGGTTTCTACCGCGGTCGCAAGGTTATCGTTAAGTAATACTTTTAGTATTTACAAGGCGATACTTTGACTCGTCTAACCCTCGCGTTAGATGCTATGAGCGGGGATTTCGGTCCTTGCATCACAGTGCCTGCAGCTTTGCAGGCACTGGCGTCTACTTCGTCGCTATACCTTCTTATTGTCGGACAACCCGACGCCATCGCACCTTATCTTGCTAAAGCAGCACCTGCGCTTCAACAACGTTTGCGTGTGATCCCTGCTGAATCAGTTATACCCAACGATGCTAAACTTTCGCATGCTATCCGCACCAGCAAAGGAACATCGATGCGTATCGCGCTTGATTTAGTGAAGAGTGGCGAGGCTCAGGCGGTAGTCAGCGCGGGAAATACCGGCGCGCTGATGGGGCTGGCGAAATTGATGCTTAAACCGCTAGACGGTATTGAGCGCCCCGCGCTGATGACGGTGTTACCGAATCAGCGAAAGAGTAAGACGGTAGTGCTAGATTTGGGCGCTAACGTTGAAAGTAGTAGTGCCATGTTAGTGCAGTTTGCCGTGATGGGTGCGGTAATGGCGGAAGAGATCGTTGGCATAACCTCGCCACGCATCGCCCTGCTGAACATTGGTGAAGAAGAGTTTAAAGGTTTAGACAATATCCGCGAAGCCGCCGCTGTGCTCAAAAGCACGCCAACGCTTAATTATATCGGCTATCTAGAAGGCAATGATTTGCTGACTGGCAAAACAGATGTGTTGGTTTGTGACGGCTTCGTGGGTAATGTTACGTTAAAGACGATGGAAGGGGTGGTGCGCATGTTTCTATCCCTTCTCAAATCACCAGGAGAGAAGCGCAAGCGCTCTTGGTGGCTAAAATTATTGGGGCGCTTGATACAAAAAAGAATTGCTAAGCGTTTCGGTGATTTGAACCCCGACCAGTATAATGGAGCTTGTCTGGTAGGATTACGTGGCACCGTGATTAAGAGCCACGGCGCGGCGAACCAAAAAGCGTTCGCTGTCGCTATCGAACAGGCTGTGCAGGCGGTGCAAAGGCAAATTCCGCAGCGAATTGCCCTGCGCCTTGAGACGATATTACCCAAGAGTGATTGATCGTACATGTATACAAGAATTCTCGGTACGGGGAGCTACCTGCCCGTACAAGTGCGTACCAACGCCGATTTAGAAAGTATGGTTGAAACGTCTGATGAGTGGATTGTTTCCCGTACAGGCATTCGTGAACGTCGCATCGCTGCGCCGAATGAAAACGTGTCAACCATGGCGTTTGAAGCGGCGAAACATGCGCTTGAAATGTCTGGGCTTGATAAAAATGATATTGGCCTGATCGTTGTTGCCACCACATCGGCAACGCATGCGTTTCCAAGCGCGGCGTGTCAGGTTCAACAGATGCTGGATATCAAAGGCTGTGCGGCCTTTGACGTTGCCGCTGCCTGCGCAGGATTTACCTACGCGCTGAGCATTGCCGATCAGTACGTTAAAAACGGCGCGGTCAAACACGCGCTGGTGATCGGCTCTGATACCTTAAGTCGTACGCTGGATCCGACCGATCGCGGCACTGTTATCCTCTTTGGTGACGGGGCAGGCGCTGTTGTTCTTGGTGCCTCTGAAGAGGCGGGCATTCTTTCGACTCACATCCACGCAGATGGTCACTACGGTGAGTTACTGACTCTGCCAAATCGCCAACGTTACACCGAAGATCAGGCCTATCTGACCATGGCGGGTAACGAAGTGTTTAAAGTTGCCGTGACTGAATTAGCACATATCGTCGACGAATCTCTTGCCGCGAATAATCTTGAGCGTAGCGATTTGGATTGGCTGGTTCCGCATCAGGCGAACCTGCGTATTATCAGTGCAACCGCGAAAAAACTGGGTATGACGTTGGATAACGTGATCGTGACTCTTGACCGTCACGGTAATACGTCTGCGGCATCCGTGCCTTGCGCGTTAGATGAGGCCGTGCGTGATGGTCGCATTCAGCGTGGCCAACTGATTCTGCTTGAAGCTTTTGGTGGCGGTTTCACCTGGGGCTCTGCTTTGGTTCGTTTTTAATCGTTAAGGTTTTCTGACGTTGGCATAGGTGTTGTTACATAAGTTACAGGGTAACAATATTTAACCCGTTGGTATAAAAAGAATATCAGGAAAACAAACATGTCTAAATTCGCAATGGTGTTTCCAGGACAGGGCTCGCAAACCGTGGGTATGTTGGCCGATCTTGCGGCACAATTTCCGATTGTAGAGCAGACTTTTGCTGAGGCATCCGACGCATTGGGTTATGACCTGTGGAAACTGGTTCAGGAAGGCCCAGTTGAAGAGTTAAACAAAACTTGGCAGACACAGCCTGCGTTACTGGCGGCCTCCGTCGCGATTTATCGCGTATGGCAGCAGGAGAATGGTGCTCAGCCTGCAATGATGGCAGGTCATAGCCTCGGTGAGTATTCTGCGCTGGTATGTGCCGGTGTTCTGGATTTCAAACAGGCCATTCGTTTAGTTGAACTGCGCGGCAAGCTGATGCAGGAAGCTGTACCTGCGGGTACTGGCGCGATGTCTGCCATTATCGGTCTGGATAACGATGCTATTGCCAAGGCCTGTGAAGAGTCTGCTCAGGGTGAGGTTGTTTCTCCTGTGAACTTTAACTCTCCGGGACAAGTTGTTATTGCCGGCAATAAAGATGCCGTTGAGCGTGCTGGTGCCGCGTGTAAAGCGGCTGGCGCAAAACGTGCGCTGCCGTTGCCAGTTAGCGTGCCATCACATTGTGCATTGATGAAGCCTGCTGCTGATAAGCTTGCGATTGCGCTGCAGGGGATTGCCTTCAATGCGCCTAAGTTCCCCGTTGTGAATAACGTGGATGTTAAAACTGAAACCTCGCCTGACGCTATCCGTGACGCCTTGGTGCGTCAGCTGTATAGCCCAGTACGTTGGAGTGAATCAGTCGAATTTATGGCAGGTGAGGGCGTTGAGCACCTGCTGGAGGTTGGTCCGGGTAAAGTTCTAACCGGTCTGACCAAGCGTATTGTCGATACCATGACGGCAGCTGCGATTAACGACGCTGCGTCTGTATCTGCCGCGCTTGCACAATAAGAAGAGGAAAATGATGAGCTTCGAAGGAAAAATTGCACTGGTCACCGGCGCAAGCCGTGGTATTGGCCGCGCTATTGCTGAGACTTTAGTTGCCCGTGGTGCCCGTGTGATTGGCACTGCAACCAGTGATAAAGGCGCAGAAGATATTAGCGCTTATTTGGGCGAAAACGGCAAAGGTTTAAACCTGAACGTTGTTGATCCAGCTTCTATTGATGCAGTATTGAGCACCATCCGTGCTGAATTTGGCGAAATTGACATTTTGGTCAATAATGCCGGCATTACTCGTGATAACCTATTGATGCGTATGAAGGACGATGAGTGGCA
The DNA here is from genome assembly GCF_964063325.1 of Hafnia alvei. Taxonomy (NCBI): domain Bacteria; kingdom Pseudomonadati; phylum Pseudomonadota; class Gammaproteobacteria; order Enterobacterales; family Hafniaceae; genus Hafnia; species Hafnia alvei. The sequence continues at coordinate 2,804,022 of NZ_OZ061315.1, read as the reverse complement.
GGATATCCTCGACACGAATCTGACTTCCGTATTCCGCCTGTCAAAAGCGGTTTTACGAGCTATGATGAAAAAACGCTGTGGCCGCATTATCACCATTGGCTCTGTTGTGGGTACAATGGGTAATGCTGGACAAGCAAACTACGCGGCCGCTAAAGCAGGTTTGATTGGCTTTAGTAAGTCTCTAGCACGAGAAGTTGCTTCTCGTGGCATTACCGTTAACGTCGTGGCTCCTGGTTTCATTGAGACCGATATGACACGTTCGCTAACGGAAGAGCAGCGTAAAGACATTCTGGCGCAGGTCCCAGCGAACCGTTTGGGTGATGCAAAAGAAATCGCTAACGCTGTTGCATTTTTAGCCTCGGATGAGGCTAGCTACATCACCGGTGAGACCTTACATGTCAATGGCGGCATGTATATGATCTAAAAATCACGAAAATAATTTGCGTTTTTTGAGGGAATGACCGCAAAATAACGCAAAATCGTGGTTTGACCAGCCGGGATTTAGTTGCATCTTTTTCAACTTTCAATACACTACGAAAACCATCGCGAAAGCGAGTTTTGATAGGAAATTTAAGAGTATGAGCACTATCGAAGAACGCGTTAAGAAAATCATTATCGAACAGCTGGGTGTTAAAGAAGACGAAGTCGTGAATGCTGCTTCCTTCGTTGACGATCTGGGTGCTGATTCTCTTGACACCGTTGAACTGGTTATGGCTCTGGAAGAAGAGTTTGATACTGAGATTCCGGACGAAGAAGCAGAAAAGATCACTACTGTTCAAGCAGCAATCGACTACATCGAATCTGCGAACAAGTAATCGAACACATCTAGGCGGTCACTCGACCGCCTACGTTTTTTCCTGCTCTCATAGAGTTTCAAATTAAATTCCCTCCCTGGAGGACAAGCGTGTCTAAGCGTCGAGTTGTTGTGACCGGACTGGGCATGTTGTCTCCTGTCGGTAATACAGTAGATTCCACATGGGATGCTATCGTAGCCGGGCAGAGTGGCATCAGCTTAATCGACCATTTCGATACTAGCGCCTATGCAACGCGTTTTGCTGGCTTAGTAAAGGATTTTAATAGTGAAGACTACATCTCGCGTAAAGATGCTCGCAAGATGGATGCCTTCATTCAGTACGGAGTCGCTGCCGGTATTCAGGCATTTAAAGATTCTGGGATTGAAGTAACTGAAGAAAATGCTCCACGTATCGGTGCCGCGATTGGTTCTGGTATCGGTGGACTTGGCCTGATTGAAGAAAACCACAGTGCGCTTGTTAAAGGCGGACCGCGTAAAATCAGCCCATTCTTCGTGCCTTCAACCATTGTAAATATGGTAGCCGGTCATCTGACTATCATGTTAGGTCTGCGTGGCCCAAGCATTTCTATTGCAACGGCATGTACTTCTGGTGTGCACAACATCGGACATGCAGCCCGTATGATCGCGTATAACGACGCAGACGTCATGCTGGCAGGTGGTGCAGAAAAAGCGAGTACACCTTTGGGTGTCGGTGGCTTTGGTGCCGCACGCGCACTGTCAACGCGTAACGATAACCCGCAAGCGGCAAGCCGCCCGTGGGATAAAGATCGTGACGGTTTCGTTCTCGGTGACGGTGCTGGTATTCTGGTTCTTGAAGAATACGAGCATGCGAAAGCGCGTGGTGCAAAAATTTATGCTGAAATCGTTGGTTTCGGTATGAGTAGCGATGCTTACCACATGACTTCTCCACCGGAAAACGGTGAAGGTGCAGCGCTGGCGATGGTGAATGCACTGCGTGATGCAGGCTTGAATCCATCTCAGGTTGGCTACATCAACGCTCACGGAACGTCTACTCCGGCGGGCGATAAAGCAGAAACGCAGGCAGTGAAAAGTGTATACGGCGCAGATGCCGCTAAAGTGATGGTCAGCTCCACCAAGTCTATGACGGGACACCTTCTGGGTGCCGCTGGTGCAGTTGAATCTATCTTTACTATTCTGACGCTGCGCGACCAAATTGTTGCGCCAACCATCAACCTGGATAACCCAGATGAAGGTTGTGATCTTGACTTTGTACCCGGCGAGGCTCGTCAGGTGAAAGGTTTGGAATATGCACTGTGTAACTCCTTCGGCTTTGGTGGCACTAACGGTTCTGTGATTTTTCGCAAAATCTAAAGTCGCTTAAGTTTTGAGATGTTATCTGCATCAATCAAATGGCCCTTATGGGGCCATTTTTTTTACCTACGCCTCTCAAAACGCTAAAATATGATTATCGCATCGAGGCAGAATGCCTTGGTCATCGTCGGGAGTTTGTGATGTTTTGGCTAAATGGAACACCTGCAGAGGTGATTTCGCTCGGTGACCGCGGTTTGCACTATGGCGATGGCTGTTTTACCACAGCTCGTTCTGTGCAAGGGCGAATCGATGATATTCACGCTCACCTCAGACGGATGCAGTCTGCCTGTTCGCGGTTATTTATTGAACCGGTTGATTGGACGGCTTGGCTCGCAGAATTTCGTCAAGCGGCGATTGAGACTGGGAATGGCGTGGTCAAAGCGATCATAACCCGGGGTAGCGGCGGACGGGGTTATTCTATTTCAGCGGTCGAAAACCCGCGCCGTATATTTTCAAGTGGCGCAATTCCGGCTCAGTATGCCCAGTGGCAAGAGGATGGCATCACGCTGGCTGTAAGTCCTATCCGCTTAGGTATCAATCCTTCTCTTGCTGGCATTAAACATCTCAACCGCCTAGAGCAGGTGCTGATTAAGGCAAAGCTTGAGCAGACGAGCGCCCATGAGGCGCTGGTGCTTGACAGCGAGGCTAGGCTAGTGGAATGCTGTGCGGCTAATTTATTCTGGCGTATTGGGCAACAGGTATTTACGCCAACGCTTGCCAACGCAGGCGTTGATGGGCTGATGCGTCAGCGCATTGTTCGCATTCTGGCTGAAAGTGAGTATGAATTAAGTATTGTCTCTGCATCCTTAGATGCGTTGCAAGACGCGGAAGAAGTGTTTATATGCAACTCTTTAATGCCGTTGTTGCCGGTGAATAAAGCGGGGGAGTATCGCTTTAGCTCACGGCAATTGGCGGACTATTTATTACCACAGTGTCTACTTCCTGTGTATGAGTCATGATTTGGCGGTTGAATGAAGAAAAAACTGTTTGGACTTCTTGTTGTCTGCATTCTTGTTTTGTTAGTCGCGCTGTTTTGGAGCTATCAACAAGTGCAGAAGTTTGCCCGAACGCCTTTGGCGATGACTCAAGAAACGCTGTTTAAACTGCCTGCGGGCACTGGCCGTGTGGCGCTAGAAGGCCTGCTGGTTAGAGATAAGCTCATTGCGCATCCTCGGTATTTCCCGTGGCTACTGCAGCTTGAGCCTGAATTGGCTAATTTTAAAGCGGGTACCTATCGCATTACACCTGGTATGACCGTGCGTGAATTTCTTGAACTGCTTAAAAGCGGCAAAGAAGCACAGTTCACGGTACGCTTCATTGAAGGAACGCGTTTTCAAGATTGGATGCAGGTCTTAGCTGCTTCGCCAAACCTGAAGCATGCGTTGGCGAACAAAGATGAAAACCAGATAGCCAAAATCTTGGGCATACCTGAAGGCCGCCCAATCGAAGGCTGGCTTTATCCTGATACGTATCATTACACCGCGGGTAATAGCGACGAGATGATACTTAAGCGGGCGTATAATCGCATGAGCAAAGAAGTTGACGAGATATGGCAGGATCGCGAGAAAAATCTGCCTTATAAGACACCTGAAGATCTGGTGACCATGGCGTCAATCATTGAAAAAGAAACCGGCGTTGGTGAAGAGCGCGGCAAAGTGGCATCGGTATTTATCAATCGCCTTCGTATTGGCATGCGTTTACAGACCGATCCTACGGTGATTTATGGTCTCGGCAAAAACTATAACGGTAATTTGACGCGGCGCGACTTACAGCAGCCAACCGCATACAATACCTACGTGATATCAGGACTGCCGCCAACGCCGATTGCCATGCCAAGCCGCGCCTCGTTAGAGGCCGCAGCGCACCCGGAAAAAACTTCTTATTTGTACTTTGTTGCAGATGGAAAAGGTGGACACGTATTTACCACTAATCTACAGAGCCATAATCAAGCCGTACGCAACTATTTGCAGGTGCTAAGGGAAAAGAATGAAAAGTAAGTTCATCGTGATTGAGGGTCTGGAAGGGGCCGGTAAGACAACGGCCCGCGATACCGTAGTAGATGAGCTTCGTCAGCACGGTATTGAAGAGATCGTTTTTACCCGTGAACCGGGTGGAACACCGTTAGCTGAAAAATTGCGCGATTTAGTTAAGCAAGGCGTTGAAAACGAAAAACTAACCGACAAAGCCGAAGTGCTGATGCTTTACGCTGCACGCGTTCAGTTGGTGGATAATGTGATCAAACCAGCGTTGGCTCGCGGAGCGTGGGTAGTAGGCGATCGTCACGATCTCTCATCTCAGGCTTATCAAGGCGGCGGCAGAGGGATTGACTCCCGTCTGATGCAGTCGCTGCGCGATACGGTATTAGGTGACTTTAAACCTGACTTAACGCTATATCTGGATTTACCTCCAGCGATAGGTTTAGAGCGAGCGCGTAGCCGTGGTGCATTAGATCGTATCGAACAGGAATCGCTGGCCTTTTTCGAACGCACAAGAGCGCGTTATTTGGCATTAGCCGAACAGGATGACAGCATTATCACCGTTGATGCCTCGCAAACCTTGCCCGAAGTGACGGCCTCTATCCGCACTGCGCTTCAGACATGGTTTAAGGATCAGGAGCAGCCCGCGTGAATTGGTATCCTTGGCTGACCGTACCATACCGTCAACTGGTTGCTCAGCATCAGAGTGGCCGTGGGCACCATGCTCTGTTGGTGCACGCGATTGCGGGCTGCGGCGACGATTCACTGATGTATGCATTAGGGCGCTGGCTGATGTGTCAGCGGCCAAATGGCGACAAAAGCTGCGGCGAGTGTCATAGCTGCCGTTTGATGCTGGCGGGTAACCATCCAGACTGGTACGACTTACAGCCAGAAAAAGGTAAATCGAGCCTTGGTATTGAGCCTGTTCGCCAAATTATCGAACATCTTTACAGCCATGCTCAGCAGGGCGGCGCTAAAGTCGTCCTGCTGCCGCGAGCTGAAACGCTGACGGAAGCGGCAGCGAATGCGTTGCTGAAAACGCTTGAAGAACCACCAGAGAAAACCTATTTTCTTTTGGGAACGCGTGAGCCAGCTAATTTGCTCGCTACGTTACGTAGCCGTTGTTTTTATATGCATCTTGCTGTACCTGAAGAATCATTGAGCTTACGCTGGCTTCAAAGCCAACAGCCGGGCGATGAGCTGGCTATGCGTACCGCATTACGCTTGAACGGTGGCGCGCCTGTGGCAGCCTTGAGCCTGCTTGAGCCAAATAGTTGGAAGCAACGTCTTCAGCTGTGTCAGGGTTTGCAGCAAGCGATCCCTCAGCGTCAGTGGATGCAGTTATTACCACTGTTAAATCACGATAATGTGCATGAACGGCTAACATGGCTATGTGCTTTATTGCTCGATGCGATGAAATTGCAGCAGGGAGCAACGGCTGCCCTTGCAAATCTTGATCAACAGCCGTTGGTTTATCAACTGGCGTCGACCCAGGCAACAACGATTTTGCAGCAACAGCTAGAGCAATGGATATTCTGCCGCCATCAGCTTCTCACTACCACAGGGCTCAACCGCGAGCTAATGCTCACTCGCCAGCTTTGTCTGTGGAGCGACTCCTTTCCTCCTAGCGCGTAGCCGTGCCCTCGGGGTTCTCTACGCGATCCGTGATTAATATCAGGTTAAAATTTATGTACTTAGTTGACTCCCATTGCCATTTAGATGGTCTGGATTATGAAAATCTGCACAAAAGTGTTGATAGCGTTTTAGCTGATGCCAAAGCGCGCGATGTTGGTTTTGTGCTGGCTGTGGCAACGACGTTGCCGGGTTATCGAGCAATGCGTGAGCAAATCGGACCGCGCGACAATGTGGCTTTTTCCTGCGGTGTCCATCCCCTGAATTTGGACGGGGGCTATGACTATGACGAACTGCGTCAATTAGCGAGCGCCCCAGAAGTGGTTGCGATGGGTGAAACTGGCCTCGATTATTTCTATCAGAAAGACAATATCCCCCTGCAGCAGGAGTCTTTTCGTCAGCATATCCGCATTGGCCGTGAGCTACACAAACCCGTGATCGTGCATACGCGTGATGCGCGGCAGGATACGTTAGATATTCTGCGTGAAGAGCAGGTGAGCGAGTGTGGCGGTGTGCTGCATTGCTTTACTGAAGATCAGGAAACAGCGCGGCAATTACTTGATATGGGCTTCTATATTTCATTTTCTGGCATTGTAACGTTCCGTAATGCGGATGCGCTGCGTGAAGTCGCCCGCTATGTTCCTGCAGATCGTATGTTGGTGGAAACCGACTCGCCTTATCTCGCTCCCGTGCCTCACCGTGGCAAAGAGAACCAACCCGCCTATGTACGCGATGTCGCTGAGTATCTTGCGGTATTGAAGGGGATGACTCCGGATGATTTAGCCCGGCAAACAACAGACAATTTCAGCCGTTTGTTTGGCGTAACATTGCCAACACATGGTTAAAGTCTATTTATTTTATTGCTCGTAATTAATCGTTCAAGCAGGTATCTTGCTGTTCGAAAATGTTTACATGGCTATTTTCATGAAACCATTTTGGTGATTTTTTAACACTTTTTTGTCAAAAATGTTATTCAGATCTCTGTAATTATGGAAACGTGACAGCCATCAAACATCTTGCAGGTTATTTATTTTACCCTGCGTAAAAATTAAAGGAGTGCTAAGACACTTCTAGGCGTTCAGGTTCTCTTCCTGTCCGCGGCGTGACTCTCGGGCATACGAGAGCAGGCTAATAAAAGAGCACTATTTATTCAGGAGCACTCTCAATTATGTTCAAAAACGCATTCGCAAACCTGCAGAAAGTGGGTAAGTCGCTAATGCTGCCAGTTTCCGTATTACCCATTGCAGGTATTCTGCTGGGTGTCGGTTCTGCCAACTTTAGCTGGCTACCTGCGGTAGTTTCCCATGTGATGGCTGAAGCCGGTGGCTCAGTATTCGCAAACATGCCGCTGATTTTTGCTATAGGTGTTGCGCTCGGCTTTACTAACAATGACGGCGTCTCTGCGCTGGCGGCGGTAGTGGCCTACGGCATTATGGTGAAAACCATGGCTGTGGTTGCGCCTCTGGTTCTGCACATGCCTGCCGAAGAGATCGTCGCGAAGCACTTAGCCGATACTGGTGTGCTGGGTGGGATCATCGCGGGTTCTATTGCCGCCTATATGTTCAACCGTTTCTACCGCATCAAACTTCCTGAATATCTGGGCTTCTTTGCCGGTAAACGTTTTGTTCCGATCATCTCTGGTCTGGCTGCTATTTTCTTGGGCATTGTGCTGTCCTTTATTTGGCCTCCAGTCGGAACCGCGATCCAAACCTTCTCACAGTGGGCGGCTTACCAAAACCCTGTTGTTGCCTTTGGCATCTACGGTTTGGTTGAGCGTTCACTGGTTCCATTTGGTTTACACCATATTTGGAACGTACCTTTCCAAATGCAGATCGGTGAGTTCACCAATGCGGCAGGTCAGGTATTCCACGGTGATATCCCTCGCTATATGGCAGGCGATCCAACCGCGGGTAAACTGTCAGGTGGCTTCCTGTTCAAAATGTACGGTCTGCCTGCTGCAGCGATTGCTATTTGGCATTCTGCTAAGCCAGAAAATCGTGCCAAAGTCGGTGGGATCATGATCTCTGCTGCGTTGACCTCGTTCTTGACGGGTATCACCGAGCCGATTGAATTCTCCTTCATGTTCGTGGCACCGATTCTGTATGCCATTCACGCGATTCTGGCGGGGCTAGCTTTCCCAATCTGTATTCTGTTGGGCATGCGTGACGGTACAAGTTTCTCTCATGGCCTGATCGACTTTATCGTTCTGAGTGGCAACAGCAGCAAAATCTGGCTATTCCCGATTGTGGGTATTATCTACGGTCTGGTGTACTACACGATTTTCCGTGTGTTGATTACTAAGCTGAACCTAAAAACGCCAGGTCGTGAAGATTCATCTTCCGAACAGAGTGCTCAGAGCAATGACGGTATGTCTGCTGCACTGGTGGCTGCATTCGGTGGTAAAGACAACATCACAAACCTTGATGCGTGTATCACTCGTCTGCGTGTGAGCGTGGCAGATGTGGCTAAAGTGGATCAGGCTGGCCTGAAGAAACTGGGTGCTGCGGGTGTGGTTGTTGCGGGTTCTGGCGTTCAGGCTATCTTCGGTACAAAATCCGATAACCTGAAAACTGATATGGATGAGTACATCCGTAGTCACTGATCCTGCAATATCACTAAGCGCGTATTAAAAAGGAGGCCAATGGCCTCCTTTGTTGTCTCTGTAGCGATATCAGCAACAGATCACATCGATATATTTTAATCGAGTAAGTGACCCATCTTTGCGGCTTTCGTCGACAGATAGCGTTCATTCTTAGGGTTACGGCCCACGATTAACGGCACGCGTTCGGTAATGTTGATACCGGCCTCTGTCAGAATTTCTACTTTCTTTGGATTGTTCGTCAGCAAACGCACTTGATCAACGCCCAGCAGTTTGAACATATCTGCGCAGAGGGTGAAATCGCGTTCGTCAGCGGCAAATCCTAACTGATGGTTAGCTTCAACCGTATCTGCGCCTTTATCTTGTAAGGCGTAAGCGCGAATTTTGTTGAGCAGGCCGATATTGCGGCCTTCTTGACGGTGGTAAAGCAAGATCCCACGACCTTCTTCAGCAATGTGCTCAAGCGCCGCTTCAAGCTGAAAACCACAGTCGCAGCGTAGGCTGAATAGGGCGTCGCCGGTTAAACACTCGGAGTGCACACGTGAAAGCACCGGCGTTGAGCCAGACACATCACCATAAACTAATGCCAGATGGTCATGGCCGGTGGCAATCTCTTCAAAGCCGACCATCAAAAAATCACCCCAAGGTGTCGGCAGTTTTGCTTCAGCCACTCGTTTAAGCTGCATGTTGATCTCCACAACTACATCTTTTAGATACTGTCCATAACGGACATCGGTTATTGTGCGCCGCCGATGCAGGTGAGTGCAGGCACAACCGAAGTAAATCCGGTAAAACCGAATCGTTAATAGGGTGCCTATTTTGCCACAAGTCGCGTCGATACAGCAGTTTTCGCTGAAGGACACGTATTATTTGTTTCAACCGGTCAATAAAACACCGCTCGGCAATTCCTGATAGGCTTCATTGATATGGTGTTGCTACACTGAATAATCAATAGAAAGAAAGGATTAATTGATGTTACAGATTGCAAAACGTACCACTTTGGGCCTGATTGTGCTGCTGGCGATGCCGGTGAGCGTTTGGCTGTGCGGCTGGAAATGGCAGCCCGGTGATTCAAACAACGTGCTCAAAGCTCTCTATGCAATGACTGAAACAGTGACTGCGCCGTGGGGTATTCTCACGTGTTTAATCCTTGGCTGCTGGTTTTTATGGTGTTTACGCTTTCGGATCAAAGCGACGATAATCTTATTTATTATACTGATGGCAACGGTGTTGGTAGGGCAGGCGATTAAATCGACAATCAAAGGCTGGGTGCAAGAACCTCGGCCTTTTGTTTTGTGGCTAGAAGGTGAACATGGCGTTGATGCTCAGGCGTTTTATGCGCTCAAACGTGCAGAGCGCAGCAATCTTGTCACTGAACAACTGTTGCATGAAATACGGATCCCGCAGTGGCTGAAAGGCCATTGGGCGTTTGAAACTGGCTTTGCTTTTCCTTCAGGCCACACGACGTTTGCTGCAACGTGGGCACTACTCGCGTTCGGCCTGTTGTTGCCGCGCCGCCACTATGTTTCAACGGGATTAATCGCCATCTGGGCAATAGGCGTAATGGGGAGCCGTTTGGTATTAGGGATGCACTGGCCCATAGATTTAATTGTTGCCTGCGCGATAAGCTGGGTACTAGTCACTCTTTCTTGCGTACTGGTGCAACGGTGGTGCGGTTCTCTTGGCATCAGTGTGCCTGAGTCTCAGGAGATTCGTGCTCGTACGGCAGAGAAGTAAGGCTGAATAACGCTTGAATTTTTAGGCATTTGGCCCCATATGATCCTAATATTTATCTATTCTTCCGTGTGGCGCTTGGGTATCTCATTGGAGAATGGCATGATGTTGTTAGGGTGAGCACGCTGTTAAAACAGGGTTTTAGTGCTACGTGGGGTTTCCCTACAATATAACTAAATGATAATTTAACCATTCGGGTGCTGTTTTCTTTGGCATAATTCATCCGACTAACCTGATTTACAGGAAGAAATGTGAAATATCTGCTGATTTTTTTGGTTGTTTTAGCCATCTTTGTGCTTTCGGTCACATTGGGTGCGCATAACGATCAGGCTGTTACGTTTAACTATTTAATTGCTCAGGGCGAATACCGCCTGTCAACGTTGCTGGCCACATTGTTTGCAGCCGGATTCATTTTGGGTTGGGTTATCTGCGGCCTGTTTTATGTCCGAGTGCGTTTAGGTTTAGCGCGCGCTGAACGAAAAATTCGTCGACTGGAACAGCAAGCAGCGTCATCTGAGCCAGACAACCTCGCACCTTCTGCGACGCCGAAGGAATAGAGACTATGTTAGAGCTGCTGTTTCTGCTTCTTCCCGTTGCTGCCGCTTATGGTTGGTATATGGGACGCAGAAGTGCTCAGCAGGATAAGCAACAGGAAGCGAGCCGACTTTCACGTGAATACGTGGCTGGGGTGAACTTTCTGCTTTCTAACCAGCAGGACAAAGCGGTCGATCTGTTCCTTGATATGCTTAAAGAGGACAGCAATACGGTCGAAGCGCATCTTACGTTAGGTAACTTATTCCGCTCGCGTGGCGAGGTCGACCGCGCCATCCGTATCCATCAGTCCTTGATGGAGAGTGCTTCTTTGACTTTCGATCAGCGTTTGCTGGCCGTGCAGCAGCTTGGCCGTGACTATATGGCCGCCGGTTTGTACGATCGCGCTGAGGAAATGTTTAATCAGCTTATTGATGAACAGGATTTTAAAGTCTCCGCGTTGCAACAGCTGTTGATCATCCATCAAGCGACCAGCGATTGGCAAAAAGCCATCGATGTTGCTGAGAAGCTAGTGAAGCTGGGAAAAGATCAACAACGCACCGAAATTGCGCATTTTTACTGTGAGCTGTCATTGCAGGCAATGGGCAGCGATGATTTAGATCGCGCTATGACGCTGTTAAAAAAAGCGGCCTCTGCGGATAAAAACTGTGCTCGCGTATCGGTGATGTTTGGCCGTATTTATATTGCCAAAAATGAGCCCGCGAAGGCGGTTGAAGCGTTGTCTCAGGTATTAGAGCAAGACAAAGAGCTGGTCAGCGAAGTCTTGCCAATGATGCAAGAATGTTACCAGCAACTCAACCAGCCGGATCAGTGGGTTTCATTTTTACGTCGCTGTGTAGAAGAAAATACTGGCGCAACCGCAGAGCTGATGCTGGCCGAAGTCTTGGAGCAAAATGAAGGTATCGAGGTGGCTCAGGTGTATGTGGGCCGCCAAATACAGCGCCATCCAACTATGCGTACCTTCCATCGCTTGATGGATTACCATCTGGCAGAAGCCGAAGACGGTAGGGCAAAAGAAAGTTTGCAGCTACTGCGTGATATGGTTGGTGAGCAAATTCGAACCAAGCCTCGCTACCGTTGCATGAAGTGCGGTTTTACCGCGCACACCATGTATTGGCATTGCCCATCGTGTCGTGCGTGGTCCACCATCAAGCCTATTCGTGGGCTCGATGGCCAGTAATTCTTTGCCGTTCGCCTCTCTCTGCGCTAGGCACATTGTCTAACGCTGTGTACAATGCCCTCCCTGATAAAGGCCTTATTTCATTTACCGCCAGCTTCAGGGAGTCGCAATGTCCATTTCTACGCCATCTCAGGCAAACGCTATCACGTCACCGATCCTAGTCGCTCTTGATTATGCCGATAAAAATGCTGCTTTAGCATTTGTCGACAATATCGATCCGCGTGACTGTCGCCTTAAAGTCGGCAAAGAAATGTTTACCCTGTTTGGCCCGCAGTTCGTGCGCGAATTACAGCAGCGCCAGTTTGAAATTTTCCTCGATTTAAAATTCCACGATATTCCCAATACCGCTGCCCATGCCGTGGCAGCAGCGGCAGAGCTAGGGGTTTGGATGGTCAACATCCATGCCAGCGGCGGAGCGCGCATGATGACAGCGGCCCGTGAAGCATTGCTACCGTTTGGAAAAGATGCGCCACTGCTCATTGCTGTGACGGTGCTAACCAGCATGGAAGCACAGGATTTGCGCGGTATCGGCATCGAGCTATCACCTGCTGATTATGCTGAGCGTCTGGCACTGCTGACGAAAGAGTGTGGTTTAGACGGCGTGGTTTGCTCAGCACATGAAGCAACTCGCTTGAAAGCGAGCTGCGGACAGGCGTTTAAATTGGTTACACCGGGCATTCGACCTGCGGGAAGTTCAGCAGGCGATCAGCGCAGAATTATGACTCCGGTTGAAGCCGCTAAAGCGGGCGTGGACTATATGGTGATTGGGCGTCCGATCACCCAATCTCCTGCGCCGGCAGAAACATTGCGCGAAATATTAAAATCGTTAGCTTAAGCAGGACATATTCTAACCATGCAAGACAAAAACAGCAGACTGGTTTACTCAACTGAAACTGGGCGAATTGATGAAGAGAAGGCGGTTGTCGCGCGCCCAAAAGGCGACGGCATCGTCCGCATTCAACGCCAGACCAGCGGTCGTAAAGGCAAAGGTGTTTGCCTGATTAGCGGTTTAGATCTTGACGATACGGCCTTGCAAACGCTAGCTGCAGAACTTAAGAAGAAGTGTGGTTGCGGTGGGGCAGTGAAAGAGGGTGTGATTGAAATTCAAGGCGACAAACGGGATTTGCTCAAGCAACTTCTTGAGGCCAAAGGTCATAAGGTGAAGTTGGCCGGCGGCTGATTAGCGATTTTATTGTTTAAATCGTTTTAATCAAAAAAGGGCTGATATAAACATCAGCCCACAGCTAACTCGTATTATTTGCCAACCTGATGGCCGATGATCCCGCCAACAGCGGCACCACCCACGGTACCTAATGCGCTACCGTCGGTAAGAACGGCACCACCTAAGGCCCCCGCACCAGCACCAATCGCGGTGTTACGATCGCGTTTAGACCAGTTTGAACAAGCACTTAAAGAGGCAACCAGCGTCACTGCCAGTGCTGCCGCTGCAAAACGTTTCATTGTTGTATTCATCACTTACTCCTTTTAAGCTTCTGACGATTATATTTCCATATAAGTATAGGACATGCTTCGTTCAGAAAAATAGTTGTTGGTTATTGGTAATCCAGAACGTAATGCTTAACATTGGCCATATCAACAAAATATAATTCTGCTAATTACCGTTATGTCTATGAGGCTTAGTATATTCACTTGGTAAATTCAAAACAGGTAAATATTCTTATTTTGAATTATTGATATGAACGAATTGTGCTCTCAATGCGGTTGCTCATGCTCTCAATTCTTCTCATTTAGCCAATTCCCCAGTGTTTTGTAGCCAGTTTTCCCATACCCACGCTAATCCTTGTTCTAGACAATAGCGCTATCAACGCGGGAGATAAGCGATGCTCGAACAATTGAAACAGCAGGTGCTGGCAGCTAATTTGGCGCTGCCCAAATATGGTCTAGTGACGTTTACGTGGGGCAACGTCAGCGGCATCGATCGCGCTACGGGGCTGATGGTGATTAAGCCTTCCGGTGTCGAATATGCAGGAATGAACGCGGAAGATATGGTGGTGGTCGATGTGGCATCAGGCGCAGTGGTTGAGGGGAAATGGAAGCCATCTTCGGATACCGAAACCCACCGAGGTCTATATTTAGCCTTTCAGAATATTGGCGGAATTGTGCATACGCATTCACGTCATGCAACGATTTGGTCTCAGGCGGGACGAGATATCCCTGCGTGGGGCACAACCCATGCAGATTATTACTATGGAAACATCCCCTGCACGCGGTTGATGACGCCTGAAGAGATTCAACATGACTATGAATGGGAAACCGGTCAGGTGATTATTCAGACGTTCCAAGAGCGTCATATTGATGCTGAACAGATGCCTGCGGTTTTGGTGCATTCGCATGGGCCATTTGCTTGGGGCAAAGATCCCATTGACGCGGTGCATAACGCCGTGGTGCTTGAGGAAGTCGCCTATATGGGGATTTTCTCGCAGCAGCTAAGCCCTCAGCTACCGGATATGCAACAAACGTTGCTGGATAAACACTATTTACGTAAGCATGGCGCTAATGCTTATTACGGCCAGTAGACATCTCTGACTCTCATCTTTCATCTTTCATCGAAATGAGCGCTTTGGCGCTCTTTTTTGATCTCCGATTCTTCGCGTTAATTAACTGATTTCATGGCTAAATAATCACACTAGTGAAATTATTTTTACCCCGTCATCTGTTGCATTCCTGTTATTTCTTCTCATGGTGATTGTTCTGACGCTAATTAAAATTGCGATATAGATCACACAAGAAGGTTTTGTGCGCTGGCTCACATTGCAAGTTTATGTAAAGGCGCTGACAATGTTACCGATAACAATTACCGGTAACATTGACGTGGGTTTACGTGCCAGCGTCAACAAAACACTAAATGTCTGGAGCCAGTCAATGAAAAACACACAAAAGCCCCATTACGTGTATGTGGTTATGGGCGTATCTGGCAGCGGTAAATCGGCTGTCGCAAGTGCGGTGTCCCAAAAATTATCGTGTGGCTTTTTAGATGGCGATTTTTTGCACCCGCGCAGCAATATTAACAAAATGTCAGAAGGGCATGCGTTGAACGACGAAGATCGTGCACCTTGGCTGAGTGCGCTAAACGATGCGGCATTTGCCATGCAGCGCACCAACGATGTTTCAATTATCGTTTGCTCCGCACTGAAAAAACGCTATCGCGACCGCTTGCGTGAAGGCAATGGGAATCTCTCTTTTGTGTATATGGATGGCGATTTTGACCTTATCGAATCCCGTATGAAAGCACGTAAAGGACATTTCTTTAAACCTCAGATGTTGGTTTCCCAATTTGAGGCGCTGGAAGTGCCTGATTCAGACGAACAGGATGTTTGTGCCATT
Source organism: Hafnia alvei (assembly GCF_964063325.1). NCBI lineage: Bacteria > Pseudomonadati > Pseudomonadota > Gammaproteobacteria > Enterobacterales > Hafniaceae > Hafnia > Hafnia alvei. The sequence goes on along the minus strand of NZ_OZ061315.1, from coordinate 2,788,858 downwards.
GATATTAATCAACCGCTCGACGCCGTCATTGCTGACACGTTGAAACACATCCAACAACGCTCTAATCAGGGATAATTCTGTGGATACCATGACTCTTGTCGGCACCGCTGTCGGCTCTGTACTGCTTCTCCTTTTTTTAGTGATGAAAGCGCGTTTACATGCTTTTGTCGCGCTGATGCTGGTGTCGATTGGCGCAGGTATTTTTTCTGGCATGCCGCTGAGTAAAATTACTCAGGCCATGCAGGATGGTATGGGCGGCACTCTGGGCTTCCTGACTATCGTTGTGGCTCTTGGTGCGATGTTTGGCAAAATCCTGCATGAGACAGGGGCATTGGACCAGATTGCAGCCCATTTGCTGAAAAGCTTTGGTGAGAAACGCGCCCATTACGCTTTGGGTATTGCCGGTTTGGTGTGTGCGCTGCCGCTATTCTTTGACGTGGCGATTGTGCTGTTGATTGGTGTGGTTTTTGCCGTAGCGCGTCGTACTAACGGCAACGTGGTAAAAATGGCGATCCCGCTGTTCGCCGGTGTTGCGAGCGCGGCGGCATTCTTGCTGCCAGGGCCAGTACCGATGCTGTTAGCTGCACAGATGAATGCAGATTTTGGCTGGATGATTGCGATTGGTTTGGTGGCTGCGATTCTGGGGATGCTGTTGGCGGGCCCTCTGTTTGGTAACTTCATCAGCAAACGTGTTAGCTGGCCAATGCCAGAAGAAGAAAACGCACCGGTATTAGATAAATCAAACATGCCTTCATTTGGCCTGAGCTTGGCGTTGGTGCTTTGTCCGTTGGTACTGGTGGGGATGAAAACCATTGGTGCCCGCTTCGTAACACCAAACACAAATTTATATGATTGGTTAGAGTTTATCGGTCATCCATTTACCGCGATCCTGATTGCCTGCCTAGTTGTTATTTACGGCTTGGCAAAACCACGCGGCATGAGCAAAGAGCAGATCATGTCTATTTGCTCTGCGGCGATTCAGCCCGCGGGTATTATCCTGTTGATGACCGGTGCGGGCGGTGTGTTTAAACAAATTCTGGTCGATTCAGGCGTTGGCCCTGCGCTGGGTGATGCTTTGATTGGTGCCGGTTTACCGATTGCCGTGGCGTGTTTTGTATTGTCAGCCGCAGTGCGTGTGATCCAAGGTTCTGCAACCGTTGCGTGTTTAACGACGGTAGGCTTAGTTTTACCAGTGACCACTCAGCTTGGTCTGAACGGCGGTCAACTGGCGGCGCTGGCTATCTGTATTGCAGGTGGTTCGATTGTACTGAGCCACGTGAACGATGCGGGCTTCTGGCTGTTCGGTAAATTTACCGGCGCTAACGAACTGCAAACGTTGAAAACATGGACCGTGATGGAAACTATTCTGGGCACCGTGGGTGGCGTTGTCGGAATGATCGCATTCACGCTGTTCTAAGCATCATGCGATGAAAAAGCCCATGGGAGTTATCCCGTGGGCTTTTTTTTGTCTCTATTTAACCGAACAGTGTTCAATATCTATTCTGATTTAAACGAAAAATTAACAAAGTAGTGGCTGCTTAATGTGAGCTTCGGTATCCTGCTCACCTCATTTATTATGTGATTCAAGTCACTATTTCTTGCGTATTCAACGTCAGAGATTCTTCAGATATTAAGGGTAGCCATGTCTACATCAACGCCGTCAGCGGCACCATCACCCATTGCTCATCGGCGCGGGGCAGAGCTCGCACTGGCCGTTGGTGGTTTTGGCATTGGTACCGGCGAGTTTGCCATTATGGGATTACTGCCGAATGTCGCAAAGGATTTAGTCATCTCTATTCCGCAGGCGGGGCACGTGATCAGCATTTATGCGCTGGGCGTGGTGATTGGTGCTCCGGTGATTGCGACTTTGGCCGCGAGGCTTTCTCGCCGGACGCTATTACTCCTGTTGATGGTGCTGTTTGCCGTTGGCAATATTGCTAGCGCACTGAGTTCTAGCTACGGAAATCTGATGGTGTTTCGCTTTATCAGCGGATTACCGCACGGGGCCTATTTTGGTGTGGCATCGCTGGTGGCCGCATCGATGGCGGGCGTGGGGCAACGCGCGAAAGCGGTGGGACGCGTAATGCTGGGCCTAACGTTGGCTACGCTGTTAGGCTCGCCTTTGGCAACATGGATTGGCCAGTTGATGGGCTGGCGTGCGGCGTTTGTTATGGTGGGTGTGATTGGGGCACTAACGGCGCTGCTCGTCATGTTATGGCTGCCAAAAGATAAGGTTGAAGAAGGTGCAAGCCCGCTGCGTGAGTTGGGTGCACTAAAACGTAAGCAGGTTTGGCTCACGCTCGGTATTGCTGCAGTTGGCTCTGGTGGCCTCTTTGCAGTTTTCAGTTACATCGCCCCTACGCTTATTCATCAAACAGGCCTGTCACCGTCGAGTGTACCTCTGGTGCTGATTGTGTTTGGCGTTGGTATGATTTTAGGGAATATCTTTGGTTCTCGCTTGGCAGACCGTTCTTTGATGGGCACGATTGTTGGCGTATTGATTTGGAACGTGGTTATCCTGACGACGTTCTATCTGGTGGCGGATATCGCGTGGGCGACGATATTGGTTGTGCTGCTCACCGGAGGCAGTTTTGCCCTAGTTCCGGCTTTACAAACTCGTCTGATGGACGTCGCTGAAGATGCACAAACGCTGGCTGCAGCCTTGAATCATTCCGCGTTCAATATTGCTAATGCATTAGGTGCTTGGTTAGGCGGCGTAAGCATTGCCGCCGGTTTTGGCTGGTCATCTACCGGTTGGGTAGGCGCTGGTTTAGCCGCGGGCGGGATATTGCTGTTCTTGTGGTCATACTACTCAGATCCGGATATCAAACCTAAAAAATCGCGCCGTAACAAAAGCATTCGCAGCGTCGAACTTTAACATCATTTCATGTCTGGTCGATGATGGTTGAATGGAATAAGGTGGCAAGTCTCTGATTTTGAGCCAGACTTAGGTTATGTCGTTCTGCCGCAGTTTGGCAGAACCACCAACACACATTATGCTTATCGCAGTATCAATGGTGCTACGAGCTGAACAACACCAAGGAGTGCTGATGAAGATTCGAGAACTCATTTATCTTTTTGATCCGCTTTGCGGCTGGTGCTACGGTGCTTCACCGAAAATTAGCCAACTGGTGAAGGATAACGATTTTCACGTAACATTTCGTCCCACTGGGCTTTTTGCACGTGAAGGTGCGCGTGACATGACGCCTGAGTTTGCCCAATATGCATGGCAAAATGACATGCGCATTGAGTCATCAACGGGTCAGGTATTTAGCGAGGCGTATCGAGAAAACGTTTTGAATCAGGGGGGGGTATTTGACTCCTTTGCGTCAACGCTAGCGATGATTGCCGCCGGTACAATTGAGCCAGAGCGCGCAGGTGATGTGCTTAAAACATTGCAAAAGGCACGATACGTTGAGGGGCTTGATAACACAAGCACTAAAAGCGTGGTTGAAATTCTGGAACGTGAAGGGTTTGAGACCGAAGCGTTAGCGGTGGCGCGTCCAACCGAAGAGCTATTGCGCCGTTACGAACATAGCCTGCGTGAAACGCAAACATTGTTAGATAGACATAATATTAACGGTGTTCCCGCGTTGATCGTTGTAGGCGAACAGGGGGAGCGATCAATTCCGGCAGCCAAACTCTTCGCGCCATACGCGGAATTAAAAGCGGAGTTACTGCGTTACGAAGGTTTCTGAGTTGTATTTCGTCCTGTAAGACAGCTGAAGCTGATGTCTTACAGGACAAAATGCGTAATTTATTGAGCCGGTGTTTGGCGCTTTTTACGTATAACCACCACGATCGTTCCTACCAACCCGCTTATTAACAGCACAATCGGTAAAATCATCAAACAGGTCATCACCTGATCTTCATGGCGTTTAACAAACGGAATGTAGCTGATGGCTAATCCCACGCCGGTGACAGAGCAAACCCACAGCAGCGCACTGAGCCAGTTGAACACTTGGAATCGCGCGTTCTTTAAGCCAGATATACCTGCAATGGTAGGCAAAATGGTGCGCACGAATGCCAAAAAGCGGCCAACGAGTAGAGCAACTAATCCGTGCTTGTGGAACATATGGTAAGCGCGCTGGTGATAATGCGCCGGAAGCTGTACTAGCCATCCTTGCACCAATTTAGTATCGCCAAGCCAACGCCCTTGGATATAACTCATCCAACACCCGAGACTTGATGCGATGATTAAGACGCTGAGAGTGGGGAAAAAGGGCAGAACGCCTTTGGCGATTAATGCACCAGCCAGTAATAGCAGGCTGTCACCCGGCAAAAATGCGGCAGGAAGAAGCCCATTTTCCAGTAGCAGCGTAGTGAACAAAATACCGTAAATTGCCCAAATCATTTTGGGATCGCTTAGCACACTGAAATCTTGTTCCCACAGTGCGTGTAGGATCTCTTTGATTACTTCCATTACTCTACCTTAATAACCGCGTACGATATCCGCTCAAAAACACTTAATACCAGTCCATTCATTGTATGCTAAATGGAACGAAGTTTCGGGGATAACCGCACATCAATTTATCGCTTATTGATGTTCACACTGACAAAGAGATTCTTTTTCCAAAATACAGCTTAGGAAGGCTCAGCGCCTAAAGCTGGCGCATTTTACCATGTTTTTAGTATGACAAATGTAAATCTAAGGAAATAGGGTGTTGGGATGTGATTGCGATCGTGGTCGCAGATACAGCAAGGCACCCATAAAGGGTGCCTTGGGATCTCAACCGATTGAAAAGCGATCGATATTAGATTTCGACGTTTTTCATCATGCGGCGTACAGGGTAAATCAACAGCGTTAGTACTGCGGCGCAAATGACCAGAGCGATGGAGCAGCGAGCAAATAGGTCAGGTAGCATATCAAGCTGGTCCGCTTTAACCTGACCGCCGATCAAGCCAGCAGCAAGGTTACCCAGAGAGCTAGCACAGAACCACAGCCCCATCACCTGTCCACGCATTCGATCGGGAGCCAGTAATGTCATGGTCGCCAGCCCGATTGGACTTAGGCAAAGTTCACCCAGCGTTAACAGCAGAATGCTCCCCACTAGCCAGAACGGCGATACAGATTGGCTACTGGCCAATACATCCTGCGCGGCCAAAATCATGATGCCAAACCCTGCGGCGGCAAAAAGAATACCGATAACAAATTTCACCATACTGCTTGGCTGCATCTGGCGGCGGCCCAGTGCAGGCCATAACCAGCTAAACAGCGGTGCAAGGATGATGATAAACAGGGCGTTCAGCGACTGGAACCATACGGTTGGGATTTCAAAGTCACCAAACTGGCGCTGGGTATAATCATTGGCAAACAGGTTGAATGAGGTCGGCTTCTGTTCAAACGCAGACCAGAAGAAGGCCGCAGAAACCAGCAAAATAAAGCAGACCAGCAAACGAACACGCTCTTCCGATGCTAATCCCGCAAAGGCGAACAGATAGACAAAGTACAGCGTCACGGAAGCGGCGATAACGTATACCATCACGCTGGCAATTAAGACGGGATTAATTGGAATGACATCGTTTGCCAGCAGGCCAATCAAAACGATGGCAATCACGGCCAAAACAGAAATCCAGCGGCCAACGTTTTTGCGTTCAACAACGGCATGATTCCAGCTAGATCCCAAACCGACTTCACGATCGTAGCGGCGCATGGAAGGTACCGCGAAGAAGCGGAAAATCAGCAACGCAACCAGCATGCCTAGACCGCCAATACCGAAGCCCCAATGCCAGCCTTTTTCACCTACGAGTAAACCGGTTACCAGCGGCGCAATGAATGAGCCTAGGTTAATTCCCATATAAAAGAGCGAGAATCCGCCATCGCGGCGAGTGTCACCGTCTTTATAGAGGGTGCCCACCATGACCGAAATACAGGTTTTAAATAAACCGGTTCCCAGAACGATAAGCAGCAGACCCACGAAGAATAGGGTATTGCCCCAAAGCGCGGAAAGCGCAATGGCTAAATGACCAAGCGCAATGAGAATCGAACCGTACCAAACAGCTCTACGCTGGCCTAACCAGTTGTCGGCTAACCAACCGCCCGGCAGCGCCGCCAGATACATGCTACCGGCGAAAATACCAACGATAGCCGAGGCTTGTTCACGAGGAATGCCCATTCCGCCTTCATAAACACTGGCGGCCATAAACAGGATAAGTAGCGGGCGGATCCCGTAAAAGGAGAAGCGTTCCCACATCTCGGTAAAGAATAAAGACCCGAGCGGATAGGGATGACCGAGGAAAGTACGGCCTTGCTGTGTTTTATCAGAGGATTGCATGTTGTATTCCCATTAACTATACGCAAAGAACGAGAGCGTATGATTGATAACTTAAAAACTTAATATTTAACTCATTGTATTTATAGTATTTATTAATGAACTGTTCGGCTTTTGCCATGTTATTCGAGTATTCATTAATAATACGGGATTTGGAAACTAACATAGATTTATAGGCGTGGTCATCTTTTTATCATCAAAATCGTTGTTTTGTGAACAGTTATTTGGTCTTTTGTAACGAAAATGAGGTGTAAAGCAGGGTAAACATCGTTAATGGTACGGTTTTTCCGCTGTGAATCTCTATTGCATGGGGCTTTTGATGACAAATGGCTTTTTTGAAGGGTATGTCTTTGAGAAGAGAAGTTTTGAAAAAGCGCTATTTAACGTTGCAAATAGCGCTTGTAGATAGGAGAAATTAAGCAAGCAGTAAGGGGAGATTAACGCAGAGCCTGATTACTGGCGACAGAGTAACGTCCGCTACCTAGCAACATGATGATGATGCCACCCATGAAGTACAGCATTTCGTTTTCCAGTCCCCAAGCACCGACGTCGGTCAGGGTGAAAAATTTACCGGTACCGACCATCAGGGTGGCAACCAGCAGGTTAACGGCGTAAATCAGCGCTGCCGGACGTGTGAAAAGACCCAAAACCATCAGCACTGGCGTAACGATTTCGCCTATAAATACCCCATAGGCGACAAATCCAGGCACACCCTGCGCCTGTAGCATCTCAGAAATCCAACCAACGCCGTGCTCGATTTTGGCAACACCGTGAAAAAGCATTAATAAACCAAAGGTGAGACGCAGCAATAGCTTTCCGCCGTCTGGATGATCGGTTAAACGTGTGAAAGCCTGATTTAGCGAGGTGAGCATACTTACATCCTTTGTAGAGGTGGTGCTAACGAGCACCGAAAAAGTAAAATTTCTTGGCTAAACGGTATGGGTATTATCTGGCACTTCGCCCCCGCAAGTAACCGGATAACACTGATAAACAACATCAAAATAATTGAAATATTACCACTTCATTTCGCCGGTATTCACTTTCGCGCTCAAGTTTAGGCTTTCACCATCTTTCAGGTTGGGGTAAGCCTTTTGCATCGCATCGATCACACCTGCAGAGGTTTTGTGGGTGTCTAAAACCTGCTCAAACTTTTTCAGGTAGTCACGGCTAAAAACAATCGCGGCGTCACCTTTTGGAGGTGTTCCTAAATAATGGCCAGGAACCACCGTTTGAGGGTGTAACGCTTGCATGCGATCTAACGCTTTAATCCAGTTTTCACGCGAGGCCTTTGTTTGGGTGTCGGCAGTCCAAATATGCTGGTTGGCTGAAACTAACACCCCACCCACCACGGCTTTGAGTGAGGGGATCCAGACATAGGTACGGTCTGGCGAAGCACTATCAAGGTCTTGAATGACCAGTTTCTGGCCTTCCAGCGTGATTTCGTTGCCCTGAAGGACTTCAGGCGTAATGATTTTGGTTGGTGCCTGATTCTTCATTAAAGGGCCCCAATAGTGAAGCTTGGCGTCTTGGGTCGCTTTGATATGGTCAACGGTAGGCTGAGTGGCCACAATTTTAGCCTGCGGATAGGCTGCTGCGAGCGTTTGTAAACCAAAATAGAAGTCAGGATCGCCGTGGCTAATATAAATCGTCGTCAGCGTTTTGCCGCTCTTCTTGATCATATTGATCAGCGCATTAGCGTCTTTTTTCTCAAATTGTGCATCAATCAGCACCGCTTCTTTATCGCCAACAATCAGCTCAGAGGAGACCGGAAACAGGCTGGTAGCACCAGGGTTATAGGTTTGCAGCTCAAGCGCTTTAGCCTGTGCTGCAAAGGCGCTGGTGGTGAGAAGTAAGGACAAAAACAGAGGTTTAACCGCGATGGATGGTTGCATGAGACAGGCCTTTATTATTAATGTGAATTATTACTGTTTGGAAGTATATTCAGCAATTGTTGAAAGAAATAGGCCAGAATAGTAGACATACTGTTTACCAAATCGAGCAAATCGTAGGAGAGAACACATGGATCGACTCAGTGCGATGCGGGTTTTTGTTTGCGTCGTTGAGCAGGGGAGTTTGAGTCGCGCCGCAGAGAAGCTGAATCTTTCGCGAGCCATGGTTTCACGCTATTTGGCAGACTTAGAACAGTGGATTGGTGGCCGCCTGTTGCATCGGACCACGCGTAGCCAAAGCCTAACCAGCGCGGGTGAAGAGGTTCTTGTGCGCTGTAAAGCATTGCTGCTGTTAAGCGAAGAGATAGAGCAGGTGGTTGATAATAGTCAGCAGCAGCCGAGAGGCTTGTTACGCATCACCAGCAGCCAGTCGCTGATACAGGCCTTTCTCACCGATGCGGTGTGTGACTATCTAACGTTCAATCCGGTTGCTCAGATAGATATATGCCGCCAAGAAAAAACGCTTAACTTGGTGGATGAACGCATCGATCTGGCGATCCGTATTACGAATCAGCTGGATCACAACCTAATTGCTCGCCGCTTGGGAACCTGTCATTCGGTATTGTGCGCGGCTCCCCGCTATTTCGAACACCATGCGTTACCGCAAACAATTACGGATTTGAGTGAGCACAACTGTCTGACGCATGAATACTACGCTCATCATCACTGGGGCTTTGTCTATCAGGAGGAATCTATCACCGTGCCGATAAGCGGCAATTTAAGCGCTAATTGTGCCACGGTGTTAACGGCGGCAACGCTGCGTGGTTTTGGCATCAGCTTGTTACCGCGTTATTTGGTTAATCAATTGCTCACAGATGGACAATTAGTTGAGATCCTTGCTGAATATCAACCACAAGAGCTGGGGATTTACGGTGTCTACACGTCGCGTCAGTTTCTGCCTGTATCTCTACGTGCGTTCCTCGATTTCTTGGTTGCTCGGTTTGCGTCGGACCCGCGTTTTGCCTGAGCCCCTTATTGTCTTAGAAGCCATGCTGTGAGCAATCATACCCAAAATAACCAGGGTAATACCGAGCAGAGAAATAGGAGAAGGTAGCGCGGCACCGAGGAAAAACATCTCGCCAAGTAGCGTAAATAACACTTCTCCAGACTGTGTGGCCTCTACGGCGGCAAGCTGCGACGGATCATTACGCACGCGGTTGGTTGCGGCAAAGAACAGCAGGGTGCCAATAACGCCAGAAAACAGCGCCACCAATACGGATTGCTCGACCTGCGGTGCGGAAGGAAGGCCAACACGTGACCAAGCTACCAATGAAATCACCAACCAAAACGGCAGGCTGGCGAGGGTCATATTCAATACCCGCTGCAGTGTATCCACGTTATGGTGGCAAATATTCATCATCTTACGGTTGCCAAGAGGATACAAAAATGCGGCGATAACCACGGGGATGAGCCCCGCCAGCGCCTGAAACAGGCTGATATGTTCAGCTTGTTGCCACAGCATCAGCGCAATACCGAGTAAGATCAGCAGTGACCAACGTAGCCCAAACCATGGAATTTTATGTTTAGGCTCACCGCTTGCGCCCAGCCAAGGCACCAGCAACGATCCTGCAATAATGGTAATTTGCCACGTTCCTGCAACTAACCAGCCGGGGCCATAGGCGCTCGCCAGCGTGACAAGTGCATAAAACAGACCAAAGCCCAGCGTACTCCATAGCAAATAGGTGCGGATATTCTGTCGCAGATGAGCAATGCTTTGGCGTAACTGGCCGCGTAGGGCAACAAGCACCAATAGCATCGGCGCCATAAACCAAAATCGTAAACTGGCACTCCACATCCAGTCGCCGCCGCCGATTTCCATAGAGCGATTGAAAATAAAAGTGAAGGCGAAGAAGAGGGATGAGATCACGCCATAGACAATAGCCTGCATGGGGAAGTCCGAATTTTTTATGTATTAGGATTGGTGAATGGCTGGTATTAGGATAAACTTTTCACCGCCTTGTGCGTTATAGCGCACAAAACAAGATTAGCATTGTGCGTTATAACGCACAACACCAATGAGAATAAATCATGACCGATCTTGCTCTTCATATTGGAAAAACGCTGCGTGAACTGCGCCAGCGGCGAGGATGGAGTCTAGATAAAACGGCGCAGGCTACAGGGGTGAGCAAGGCTATGCTTGGACAAATTGAGCGTGGCGAATCGAGCCCAACCGTGGTCACCCTGTGGCGGATTTCCAGCGGGCTACAGGCTTCCTTCAGTGAGTTTTTGCCCCCGCAGCTGGTGGATGAAGAGCCCACGCTAAGCTTACATCATGAAGATGAGGCGATTACCGCTCAGACCCAGCTTAGTTTTGATGCTCAGCTAGGTTATGAGGTGCTTCTGATCACCTTGCACGCGGGGTGCATTCACAATTCCTACGCGCACGAGCAAGGGGTTGTGGAAGATATTCTTATGATCGACGGCGAAATAGAAGTACAGGTGAAAGGCGTATGGCAGACGGTGACAACCAGCAAGCCATTGCGCTTTGTGGCTGACCAAACACACAGCTATCGCAATACGGGCAACCACGCCGCCAAATTCTACAATATTGTTCATTATCCCCAGCTACGTGGGGATGAATAAGCATTCGGCAACATTTATTTATCTTTTTGTTAGCTATTCTTTAAATAACCACACGGTCTGTCGGTGGATTATTCATCAATGAATATCCATAATCGCCGCCCTATGGGGCTGACTCGGGTCAGATACTCGAGGAACCCGTGAAAATTTGAATAACTAACATTGAGGAAATGAACACCATGCCAGTGTTGCATAACCAAATCTCAAACCAAGAATTAAAAGCGCGGATGTTGGCCGAAACCGAGCCACGCACCACGGTTTCATTCTACAAATACTGCCGCATCGAAGAGCCGCAGCTCTTCCGTGACGCTCTCTATATCGCGTTTCGTGAACTAGGCGTGTTCGGTCGTATTTACATCGCGCATGAAGGCATTAACGCACAGATTTCCGTTCCTGCAAGCCGCTATGACGCGATGCAAAGCGCGTTGTATCAGGCGCACCCTGATTTCGACGGGCTAAGAATGAACGTGGCGCTCGACGACGATGGAAAATCCTTCTGGGTGTTGCGTATGAAAGTGCGCGAGCGAATTGTTGCCGATGGTATTGACGATCCCAGTTTTAATCCTGCCAATGTGGGTCAATATCTAAAAGCGGCCGAAGTGAATGCTATGCTGGATGATCCCGATGCGGTGTTTGTGGATATGCGCAATCACTATGAGTATGAAGTTGGGCATTTCACCGATGCATTAGAAGTGCCTTCGGATACTTTCCGCGATCAGCTGCCGATGGCGGTTGATATGCTACAGCAGGATAAAGATAAGAAAATCGTGATGTATTGCACCGGTGGGATACGCTGTGAAAAAGCCAGCGCCTATATGCTGCATAACGGGTTTAACAACGTTTATCACGTGGAAGGTGGCATCATTGAATATACACGTCGTGCTCGAGAGCAGGGATTACCGCTGAAGTTTATCGGCAAAAATTTTGTCTTTGATGAACGCATGGGCGAACGTATCACCGACGATGTCATCTCCCAATGCCACCAGTGCGGGACGTCTTGCGATACGCACACCAACTGTCTGAATGACGGTTGTCATCTGTTATTTATTCAATGCCCGTCCTGCGCAGAGAAATTCAGCGGTTGCTGTAGTTCTGAATGCCAAGAAGAGCGGGCATTGCCGGTTGAAGAGCAGCGGGCTCGCCGCGCTGGCCGTGAGAATGGCAATATGATTTTCAATAAGTCGCGCAGTAAGCCGCTTCGTTTGCGCATTCCTGGCCGCGACGATTAGTCCGTATAAATAGCCCATCCTAAGCCTTGCCGGTGGATGAAATACCCAGCTCCCGGCAGGCTTTGCCAATAATTTCTAACGCTAACCGAATATGTCCCTGTGACAACGCGCTAAAGCCAAACAGCATTAGCGTATCCTGATTTTCTGCCAAATAGGCGTTCTCGGAACCATTACACATGCTGCCTAAGGTATCGAAACGCACGCCTTCGCGCAGGCAGCGTTCACGCAGTTGGCTAACGGTATGGGCTGACAGCGACGTTTTTAACGTAATATGCAGGCCTGATGAGGTGCCTAACAGCGTAGCACTCGGGAATAGCGCCATTAGGCCTTCACGCAGTAATTTTTGGCGTGCGCCATATTCGATTTCAAGCTTGCGTAGATGGCGGTGATAACCCTGATCGTGCATAAAGTCAGCGAGAAATTGCTGATACAACCAGCTGGCACCGTGATTCCACAGCGCTTTCAGGTTAAGAATTGGCGCAACTAACCGCTCTGGACACACCATAAAACCAATACGCATGCCGGGCCCCAGCGTTTTTGAAAAACTGCTGAGATAAATAACGTTGTTAGCATTTTCCAATGATTTCAACGCCGGAAGCGGCTGTGTGCCATAAAGGAACGTGGTGTCGTAGTCGTCTTCAATCACGTAAGCGTTTGATCGCCGAGACCAATCCAACAGCATTTTACGCCGCTCAAGCGGCAAAGTTCCGCCTACAGGGTATTGATGTGACGGTGTCACGTATGCTAAGGCACACTGCTGATCTGGCAGGCCTTGGGTTTGCAAGCCAAAATCATCTACCGGAATAGCGTGAATATGCGGGGTGCAACTGCTAAACAAATTCCACGCACCGGAATAGCAGGGAGACTCCACGGCAATATGCTCTTGCGGCGTTAATAGCGTGCGCGCAATCAGGGCTAAACCTTCTTGGACGCCGTTGGTGATGATGATGTGCTCGGCATCGGTATGAATGCCGCGGGCATTAGCCAAGTATTTGACCAGCTCTTGTCGCAACGACATCAGGCCAGCTGGGGGATGGTAACGCGTCATCAATAAATGTTTACTACGCGAGGCTTTGTTATTCCAACTGCGCCAGCGCTGCCAAGGGAATGATGACTCATCAGGATTACCTAGGCTGAAAAACATGGGACTATCTACGTCAACGTAGGTGTCTGGCGCCTGAGTCTGCAACACGCTGGGGGGATGATCTAAATCGCTTTGCGGCGTTTTAGACTCGGGCAGATCAATACGTGACGATAGGATAACGTTGTATCCCACGCCTGGACGGCTGGCGATAAATCCTTCTAGAACCAGTTTTTCATAAACGGCCGTAATCGTATTACGGGAAACCTGTAGCTTTTCTCCGAGCTCACGAATCGAAGGCAGGCGTTCGCCGTTCGTTAACACTCCGTTGTGCAGCGCCGTATGGATTTGCTGATAAATCTGTTTTTGCAGCGACAAAGAGTCGTGGCGATCGAGGTTAAACGACAGCATTCGGGATCCGGATCAAAGAGAATAAAACGCCAGTATACGTGATTCTAACCAGCGAGATGGAGTATCCATCAATATGTTGACGTAAAATATATTACAATCAATTATTTAATTGCGACTGCCAATGGCCTCATTCATATTAATATTTTGAATTTAGTTGGCGGGTGGTGATCAAAAAAATCCTGCGATAATCTATAGGGAGTTACCGTATCTGGCTAGAGACAGCATCCGAACAATGATGGGTGAGCAAGGTCTTGGATAGGGAACACGCGAACAGTTGGATCGGAAAGCACCGATCAGGATATATGACAACAAGGAATCACCATGTCCCGAACCGTATTAAGCGCACAGGGTATTCGAATTGCGATTATGGCTGCGGCTCTGGTTATCGTTCTGGCTGGAGTGAGAGCCGCATCCGATATTATTGTGCCGTTTTTGCTAGCCTTGTTTCTGGCTATTATCCTTAGCCCACTGGTGACGGGGCTTATGCGGTTGCGGTTGCCGCGCGCTGCCGCGGTTGGGCTGGTACTGGTTATCATTATTCTGTTGCTAACGCTAATGATAGGTATGTTGGGCTCGTCGCTTAATGATTTCAGCCGAACGTTGCCGCAATATCGCGGTATGTTAGCCAGCAAGCTTGCGGTAGTGCAGCATATTGCCGAGCGTTTGAATCTGAATTTTTCACCTATCGAGTTGGCGAATCATTTTGATCCCGGTGTCGTGATGAATATGGCCACGCGGATTGTGACCCAATTATCAGGGGCAATGTCGAGTTTATTCCTGCTGCTGATGACGGTCGTTTTTATGTTGATGGAAGTTCCCCATCTTCCTTACAAGCTACGAAAATCCCTCTCTAATGCTGATGCGGGTATGGGAAGCATCCAGCGAGCGTTGGATGGTGTAACCCAATATTTGGCGTTGAAAACCGGCATCAGCGTTATTACTGGTGTCGTGGTTTGGTTAATGCTGCATCTGATGGGGATCCGCTTTGCCATGATGTGGGGTGTATTGGCTTTTGTACTGAACTATATTCCAAATATTGGTTCGGTGATTGCCGCAGTCCCACCGGTGATTCAGGCGCTGTTATTCAATAGTTTTGGCGATGCCGTTATGGTGGCATCGGGCTATATCATCATCAATATGGTGTTTGGCAATATCCTCGAGCCTCGGGTGATGGGCCGTGGATTGGGGCTTTCAACGCTGGTGGTGTTTTTATCGCTGATATTTTGGGGATGGCTGCTTGGCCCTATTGGGATGTTGTTGTCTGTGCCACTCACTATCGTGGTTAAAATTTTGTTAGAGCTCACCCCGGTGGGATCGCGTTTTGCGGTTCTGTTAGGTGAGGGTGTTGAAGAGAAATAGCCGGTGACGAAGCCCTCTCTTCGGGAGAAGAGGGGGCGAGGTGATTTCAGAAGTAAAGAAGATAAATATCTAACAAAAGCAGTAATAACGAAATAGCCAGATAAAAGATCAGATGATTGCGAACGTTGTTAATAATCATCTGAATTATTTTGTCAAACATACGTGCAACTCAAAGTGCAGATTGAAAAAAGTATAATTTTTTATATCTAAAATCACAATCAGCAGATGATATTTCTGTTGGGTTTAACACATATATTTTCTTGAGAATTAGGCCAAGTTTTCTGTCTTTTTTTGTCAATTTTTTAGCTAAAAACAGTGACGGATAAAGCAATATTCCGTATTGGTTTATGCGCCGTTTTTACACGGTTTACAGCCAACAAAATTTAAATGAAATTTAACTCAATATTATGAATATAAAGATATTTTTTAAATTATGCGCTTTGTAATAACGTTGGTAAATTACCGGCGCATTGCATTAGACAAAAAGTCAAAAACTTGACCAAAGTCACTAAAATGTGTAAATTAAAGATATGTAAAGACACCATGAAAAATAAAAAACCTGCTAAGGGAACAGAAAATAACACGATAAAAAATAGGTAACTTTTAACGATTTCTCGTTAATGCTGCTGCATAGATCTCGCCTCACGCTGCGATCCGAAAATTGGATTAAGCCGTAATTACGGGGACGCGAAATCTATGGTGCTGCTGAGAATTAATTCAATGCACATCAAGGGTAACTATGACCGATCCTAAAGAGACTCTCGCGTCAGAAACGCGCGTGGCTGATGCACAGCCACATTCATCCCATCTTGCGTTTTGGCGCAAGAGTCTAAAGAAGAATCAAAAACCAGAAATGACCGTTGACGATATTACTATCGTCGACCGCAGCATGCTCAAACGAGCCGTAGGCGCTGCGGCACTGGGTAATGCCATGGAGTGGTTTGATTTTGGTGTTTACAGCTTTTTAGCCGTGACCATTGGTAAAGTCTTCTTCCCCAGCGGCAGCCCCGCAGCCCAGCTGATTGCGACTTTCGCCGCTTTTGCGGCTGCATTTTTGGTACGCCCATTAGGGGGCATGGTGTTTGGCCCGCTCGGCGATCGCATTGGCCGCCAAAAGGTATTGGCGTTTACCATGATCATGATGGCGGTGGGAACATTCTGTATTGGATTAATCCCAAGCTATGAAAGTATTGGTATTGCAGCCCCAATATTGCTATTGGTCGCTCGTTTGGTTCAGGGCTTTTCCACCGGAGGTGAGTACGGCGGCGCTGCTACGTTTATCGCTGAGTACTCAACGGATAAACGCCGTGGTTTCATGGGAAGCTGGTTAGAGTTCGGCACATTCGGTGGCTATTTGCTCGGAGCGATGCTGGTGACCGGGCTAACGGCGATTATGCCTGAAGAAACGTTGCTTGCATGGGGCTGGCGTATTCCATTCTTTATCGCTGCGCCGTTGGGATTATTTGGTCTGTATATCCGTTTAAAACTTGAAGAGACGCCTGCGTTCCAAAAACATATGGAAAAACAGGAAGCCATTGAAGATAGTAAGCCCAAGATGGGCCTGTTTGAAATGATGGGAACCTACTGGCAGCAGATGCTGAAATGTATTGGCCTTGTTCTGCTGTTCAACGTGTCTAATTATATGCTGACATCGTACATGCCAAGTTACTTGACCGGGGTGTTGGGATTGAGCGAACTCAGTGGCTTAATGCTGATTATGGTCGTGATGTTCATCATGATGCCAATGACGCTGTTGTGGGGCCACTGGAATGACCGTTTAGGACGCAAACCCGTTATCATGTTTGGTGCGCTGGGGTTAATCGTGTTGGCTATCCCATCCCTGATGCTGATTGGTACAGGAAATATGTGGGCGGTATTTGCGGGACTGATGATTTTGGGGATGCTGCATACCTGCTTCAGTGGCACCATGCCTTCTGCATTACCTGCGCTATTTACTACGCAGACTCGTTATAGTGCTTTGGCCGTAGGTTTTAATATTTCAGTTTCATTATTTGGTGGAACGACGCCGCTGATGACTTCGTGGTTGGTTTCGTCAACGGGCAACCAAATGGTTCCGGCCTATTATTTGATGGTGGCGGGAGCGATCGGTGTTGTCACCGTGTTGTTTATGCGTGAAACAGCACGAAAGCCACTGCGTGGCTCAGCACCAGCAGTAGCGACCAAGGCTGAGGCTAAAGCGCTGATAAACAAATTGCGTTTGCGTCGCCAGAAAAAAGAACAAGAACGGGTCTTACAAAATAATCACAGTACTGTAAATTAATGATGCCTATTAATTAATTATGATGTAAATACAAAACTATTGTTTTGTGAATTATATTATGAAAAGTATTTTCTTTTTTAAAAGCCCGCGAGCATACGCGGGCTTTTTTTATTGCAGAATTTATTTGATTAGGTTAGGGCTAGGGAAGACTACATATTTAATGACATTATAGAGATAGCAGAACTCAAGCCGATTACGTACATGCATTTTCTCGGTGATATGTTGCTTATGTACATATACGGTTCGGCCACAGATGTTTAACTTACGTGCAATTTTGTGGTTAGGCATTTCCTCCATCCAATATTGGGTTATAGAGGCTTCGCGATCGGTCAATGCCGGATAATTGCCAAAATATTGCTGTATGCTTTTATGCAGATCTGGCTTTCGATGTAACTCGGTGAAAACGGATAAAATTGCTGTAAGGTTTTGTTTATTAATGATATATACATGGCCATTTAATATAATTGGTCTAGTGCCATTCGGATAGTCCGCATCCAGGTAAACAAATATTTTAACGTGTGAATAATGAGAGAAAAATCGTATCAGAGATGTGTCTTGCTCATTGATTCGACAATAATCCGTCAGGTTGACTAAAATAATATCAGGATTAGGTATATCTTTTTTCTCTAAAGCTTGAATCACCGAATTCACATGGTGAATATTTATACCTGTTTCTTCAGAAAAGTAACAGGATATACCCAATCGTGTATAGAGACATTTGTCTACAACTAATACGTTCATTCATCATCCTTGAAAATAACGTCTTATGTTTTTTGATATGATTTATATAAATTCCACCTCTATAAGTTAGTGTTTTTAATATGCAGTTGTCAATTCTAAAATAACCACCGTGAGCGATGGCTTGTGCTATTAAATTATTAGCCCGCATTTTTGCGGGCAAGCAATTAAAATCGACTTATTTTGAAAGGAGAGAGATCGAATGGAACGGGTTGGCCTGCGGCCTGAAGCGCAATAATCTCACCTAATACGGTAGCAAATTTAAAACCATGCCCGCTTAAACCGGTTACTACGCTGACCTGCGGTGAATGCGGTAGTGTGTCTAGAATGAAATCTTCATCTGGGGAGAGATCATAGGTGCAAACCTCACCGTGTAAACAGACGCCAACGCCGGGCAGGAATTGACGTAAAAAGCCAAATACTTCACTACCATCCTGTGGATTAGTACCAAACGGACGGCGCTGCTCGGGCAGGGTAATGGCTTGTCCGCCATTATGTTTACCCAACTTTAGACCGTCATTGTTATATGGAAAGCCATAAAACTGATCGCCTTCGGGAGTTTCAACCGTAAAAGCAGGGAAGTTGTTATTTTCGCTGTAACGGCCATCGGCTTGATACCAAGAGAAAACTTTGCGTACTGGCGTTATTGGCAGTTCCGGTAGCAATGCTTTTGCCCATGTTCCAGCCGTAACGGCAACTTGGCGTGCGCTAAATTCTCCCTCAGACGTGGTGATTTTTACCCCGTTATCCTCAGGTGTAATTGCATCAACTTGGCAGTTAAAGTGCAAATCAGCACCGGCCTCGGCGGCTTTTTCATTGAGAATACCTACCGCGAGCTCGGCTTTTAAATACCCGGCGTTTGGCTCGAATAAACCGATGTAGCCATCAGGCACTGACCACTCAGGCCAGCGTTTTCGCAGTTGTTCAGCGTCCAATTTCTCTACGGACAGCCCAAACTGAGAGGCGCTGTTTTCGGCATTACGCATGAATTCAGAACTGGACGGCCCTATGTTAAGAACGCCGCTGCGATGAAAAAGTTGTACTGCGCAAGCCTCTTCCAACTTGTTCCAAAGCTCCTGTGCGCGTAGCACCAAGGGAACATATTTCTCACCTTCGCCATAGGCATGGCGAATAATTCTGGTGTCGCCATGATGGCTACCCTGCCGATGGGGTGGGGTATGGCTATCTAGCATCAAAACGTTTAAGCCTGAAAGCGCAGCATAATAGCCAGCGGCTGCACCAACAGAGCCACAGCCGACAATAGCTAAATCGTATTTCATAAAGGGATCCTCCGTGTCATGGTTTTTCCATGAGTACACCCGTTTTTATGGCGATGAACGAATTCAGCGCAACAAATTTGGTTGAACAACATTTGTGATCTATTTTACAACCTGATGATAACCTTTGCAGGGTTGCAGAGGGAAATCGAGACATAAAAAAACACCGCCTTGTGAGGGGCGGTGTTCTAGCGGTGCGTTAATGTACTAATGTTTAAGGTAATCAATGTCTTGGTATTCCGAAGATTCTATCTTTTCAATTCCGGCTTCGAGGATGTCAATGAGCTGCCGTGCAACATCGGTGGTTAACCACAGAGTACGATCCACTTCCGCTTTCTCAGGATCTTGATCGCGTGAAGAAAGATAGTGCAGGCGGATCATCAAAGCATCATAGCTATCAACAGTACTGATATCCCAACCAACCACTGGGTGCGTCTGAATTACTTCATCTTTTCCGTTCATAAAGACCCCCTAAAACGTAGTGACTGTCGTGAGCTACTAACCAGGATCAATGTGTCTCATTAGATGAGCATTTTCAGTATACGCATCTAACTGTTTAAATGACGTATTTTTTATGTGTTTTGTTAAAAAAATGTTTTCTGGCGATGAATTAAACACAGGTACTAACTAGATATTGTGATTATTTGCGATTGTTGTTGTCTCGCTAACGCCGGAATTACGTACCTCAAACTGTTCTGCAAGTTTGGCGAAGTATTCTTGCGTCTTAGTATCATATGTTTGGTTGTTGGCCTCCAATTTCAAGCTGTGGGTCAATAGTTGACAGCTTTTTCCCTCGAGTCCGAATGCTAAATAGGAAAATGCAGTTTCCAGCACATTAATTCGTCGTTGTTGATCGTGGATCAGTTCAAGTAGTTCACCAAACGTCATTGCATGCTCGGGATTGTCGCTGTTCATTTATTGTTCTCCTACGGCATAAGTCCTAGAGTATTGAGGTTAGTTAAACCACCGAGTTAAGTTAAGCCTAGTCCATCATTTTATGCCAATACAATCAGATAAATGACCTAAACCCAGCGTAGGGTGGTGATAAAGCGTATTAAAAATGACACTTTGCGAGTTTTGTAGGATGAAAGTGAAAACAGCTGAGGGATCATCCGCTATAATCTGCGTCCTGTTTGAGTTGTGTAAAAGTTCTCATGAATAGTTCTTTAGAAAGCACCGCTGAGCGCACTGAGCCTCACGTGGTCAATATCCCTGCAGGATATTTTGGGATGGTGCTGGGCATCATCGGGATGGGGTTTGCTTGGCGCTATGCGGCGACTATTTGGCCCGTTTCGCCTTTCATTGGCGAAGGTTTGGTTGGGCTAGCAACGTTGATTTGGCTCAGTTTAGCGTTGGCTTTTATATATCGTCTTGTACGTTATCCACAATTAGTGATAGCTGAAATGCGCCACCCGCTGAGCGGAAGTTTCGTGAGCTTATTTCCGGCCACCACGATGCTGGTTTCAATTGGCTTTGCTCATTATTCGCCAACGCACCTTCTGGCTGAAATCATGTTTGGTATCGGTGCCTGCGTCCAACTGTGCTATGCCGCATGGCAAAGCGCGGGGCTGTGGAAAGGGGAGCATCCGGCGGAGGCCACGACACCGGGTTTATATTTGCCCACGGTAGCTAATAACTTCATCAGTGCCATGGCGTGTGGCGCATTAGGCTTTCACGATCTGGGCATTCTGTTCTTAGGCGCAGGGGTATTTTCATGGCTGAGTTTGGAGCCTGCGATCCTACATCGTATGCGCAGCCATGGCGAAATGGCCAAGCCGGTGCGTACTTCGCTAGGTATTCAACTTGCTCCAGCGCTGGTGGCATGCAGTGCCTACCTCAGCGTTAATGGTGGACATACAGACTTCGTTGCCAAGATGCTGTTTGGCTATGGATTATTGCAGCTTATTTTTATGCTTAGGCTAATGCCGTGGTACATGAAACAGCCGTTCAATGCTTCATTTTGGAGCTTTTCATTCGGTATTTCGGCACTAGCAACCACGGCTCTGCATTTAAGCGTGGGTGAACAAGATGGATTGTTTGCGGCGTTAGCGGTTCCCATGTTCGTTTTCACTAACCTTGTGATTGCCTTGCTGATGCTCAAAACGGTGATTTTGCTGGTGCAAAAAAGGCTGATCCCTACGGTGGAAAGGCCTTGCTGCAAATCGCGAACGAAATAATAGTGCAAGAAAGATGTTGTGCGGCTAGATAGGCAAAAAAAAGCCGGGAAGCGACTCCCGGCCTACGCATTTTACTATCCGTAGGAATTGCCGATGGCTAACGGAGATGGAACTCATCGCCTATTATCATTCAATGAATTAGGCTTATTATTGCGGCGTAAAAGTGTGTGTTTACACCGCGAATTAGTGTTATTCGCTAAATCCGTTATCGAACCAGTCGTCGGCACTTTCCCACGTTTCTTGCAGGACTTCCTCGATGCGTTCTTTGTCGGATTTCAGTCCGCCCATAACGGTTAACGTATTCGAGTTAGTCATTCGAACCTGTACCGCAGTTTCAGGATAGATATGGTTTACTCGTTTTGAAAATTCGTGGTTTAATGCTTCCAGAGCACCGTCTGGCAGCTTGTTACGTTTGTCCAATGTCAATTCAATGCGCATGGTCGCCTCCGCATTCACAATATACTGTATATTTATACAGTCGAGATTCTATTAACGCAATACTGTACAACCACTATTTTTATTTTCTTTGCGCTTCAGTACGTCACTTTTCTATCAATATGCGATGTTCTTCCCGTTTGCCTGCTTATTACGCCCATCAATTTTGAACCAGAGCACGTTTTCTGATGTATTTGCTGCATACTATGAAGCGCGAATGTGACAAAACCCTAATCCGATATTTCACAGCTGTGAATGTGAGAATTAACAAATAAAAGGAATATCCATGCGAAAGATTGCGGTTGCACTCAGTGCGTTAGCCCTTGTTATCAGTTTAAGCCCATCGGCACAGGCAAAAGTGTCTACAGATACGCCTCTTAATGCTGGGGTTACCGTTGCACAGTTGGCACATCAAGCGCCAATTCACTGGGTTTCTGTGACGCAGATTGAGAATAGCCTACAGGGTATTCCTCCTATAGCAGTCGGTTTTGATATTGATGATACGGTGCTATTTTCGAGCCCAGGATTTTATCGTGGGCAGAAAGAGTTCTCTCCGCAAGATCAAAACTATCTGAAAGATCCCGCATTTTGGGAGAAAATGAATAACGGTTGGGATAGTTTCAGTATGCCCAAGCAGGTGGGTAAAGATCTGATTGCAATGCATCTTAAGCGTGGTGACAGCATTTATTTCATTACTGGTCGCAGCCCGACCAAAACAGAAACCGTTACGAATACCTTGCAAGCGGATTTCTCGATACCGGCAGCAAACATGAATAGCGTGATCTTTGCAGGCGATCAGCCTGGACAAAATACCAAGATAAACTGGATCAAAGAAAAGCAGATTAAGGTTTATTACGGTGATTCGGATGGTGATATCACCGCGGCTCGCGATGTCGGTATCCGTGGTATTCGGGTATTGCGGGCATCTAACTCAAGCTATCAGCCGTTGCCAAATGCAGGGGCGTTGGGTGAAGAGGTTATTGTTAACTCTGAATATTAATACTATAGAAAAAGATAGTGTTATGGTTGATGCTGGTCGCTTTGGCGATTGAGATTCACGGGGGCTACCGTAGGGTGGGGCGCTCCGGCAGCTAAAGCTGCTACGACCCCATCCCTACGGTTCCCCCTAATATCGGACGTTAGAGTTCGCTATGGGCGGTATGTTTTTAATCGACAGGCTTTTGCAGCCAAGTCAGCGTATCGACAAGATCTTCCGTTTTTTCTTCTACTACGCGCAGTGCGTCAGCCATCCCTTGATTATAAAAATGCGCGCCGAGCTCTTTGGCAAAGAAATCCAGCAAGAATTCTGCATCAAAATCACCAATTTCAACGTCTAATTCAGCCTGTAGATATTTTTGTAATTTGTGGACCATCTGCGAGGTCTGTTCACGGCTGAAGGTCATTTCACTCATAGCGTACCCTGCTCCTCATAAACGATATCGAGCTGAATATTTAGTTTTTTGAGATGGTTTCTGTATTCATCGTTTAAACGATAATCGGTGATCACCCGATTAATCGCGTGAGTGGGCTGCAATGGGTTGGGGTTAATTTGGCCGAATTTTGAAGAGTCTGTCAGCACGATGTTTTCAACGCCTTTGGCTAAAACCGTATTGGCGATATCGGCGCGCATCATATCGCGACCGGTAAAGCCTGTTTCTGGGTGAAAACCATCAATGCCGAGGAAAGCTTTGTTGAAGTAAACCTGCTGGATACATTGGCGGGTTAGCGGGCCTACCATTGTTTCACTGCGCTTTTGGTACAGTCCACCCATTAAAATGACGTCACAATCCGTTTCTTTCAGCAGGTGGGCAATGTAGGTGCTTACGGTCACCAGCGTAACGCGTTTGCGCTCTGCCAGATAACGGGCGAGAAGGGCATTGGTACTGCCATTTTCGATAAAAATTGTTTCACCATCGTTAACCAAAGATGCCGCGTAGGCTGCCAATTTTTGTTTTAACGTGAAATTAATCATCATTCGAGCATCTACATCGTCGCTTTCTAGCGCTACGGCGTATCCGTGGATACGTTTTAGATAGTTACGTTTTTCCAATAGGTTCAGATCTTGACGGATCGTCACCTCTGAAACACCGGTATCACGTGCCAGATCGGCCACGCTAATGCGGCGTGTGTCGTTGACATATTGGAGAATAGCTTGCTGTCTTGAATTCATGAGTTCCTTGGCTTAACGACCTAATTTATCGGTGGCCTAAGCCACCGATAGCTTTGTGTTTAATCGCCCACATCAAAGCGTATGTTCGGTACGCGCGATGATATCATCCTGAGCGTCAGGAGATAAGGCCGTAAAGAACGCTGAGTAGCCCGCTACGCGCACCACAAGATCGCGATACCGTTCTGGGCGCGCTTTTGCTTCCAGCAGTGTTTCGCGTGAAACGATGTTGTACTGCACGTGCCAGCCTTTATGCACTTCAAAGAAGGTGCGCAGCATCAGCATCAGTTTTTCTCGATCGCGCGTATTTTCCAGCGTAGCTGGATTGAGTTTCTGATTCAGCAACACGCCACCTAGAATTGCGGCGGTGGGGAGTTTGCCTAAAGAGTTAAATACCGCCGTGGGCCCAAGATGATCGGTTCCCGATGCCGGGCTTGCGCCTTCCGCCAGTGGCGTTTTGGCTTTGCGTCCATCTGGTGTGGCCTGCGTGGCCGCACCAAAAGGCACGTTAGCCGAAATGGATGACGTCCCCGCATAGTAGGTTCCGCCGATCGGCCCACGACCAAAACGGGTATTATGGTACTGTTTCAGTTCATCAATATAGGTCTGATAGGCACGAACCAGCAAGTTATCTACGTCATCTTCGTCGTTGCCATATTTCGGCGCATTGTTCATCAGTCTCTGGCGCAGCAGTTCACCGTCTAAACCATCAAAATCATTTGCCAGCGCCGCGGCAAGCTGTTGCTGGCCGATAACGCCTTGTTCGAAGACTAATTTTCGTACTGCCGCTAAGCTGTTACCGAGGTTAGCGATGCCGACCTGTAGGCCAGAGACCCAGTCATATTTAGCGCCGCCTTGCTTCACGCTTTTGCCTCTTTCGATGCAGTCATCAACGAGCGCAGAACAGATAATGTCATGGGCATTTTCTTCAAGCACGGTATCCACAACGCATTCAATTTCGATTGATTTGCGAGTGAAGTAACGGATTTGCTCATCCCAAGCGTTCATGACCTGATCGAACGTCTCAAAGTTACCTTTAGACAGCGCTAATTCTTGCGGTAGAAATGTTTTTTGACTGGTTGCATCGCGGCCTTGTTCTAATGCGGCCAGCATCACACGGGCGAAGTTGATGAAGCTCATTCCGGTGCATCGATATCCCCATTTTCCGCCGACGGCGGTTTCGATGCATCCAATAGCGGCATAATCATAGGCATCCTGCGGTTCAACGCCCAGTTTGATAAACTCAGGGATCACGATTTCATCGTTATTAAACGCTGGCATGCCAAAGCCACAACGAATGACCTGTACGCAGGCATCGAGGAAATCATTGCTTATGCCCGCATGATATCGAACGCTGAGGTTCGGCTGCGTAGAGCGTAATCGTCCACAGGATTCTAAAACGGTGTAAGACAGGGGGTTGACGGCATCCTGCGGCTGGCCGTTTAACAACGTTTGTCCGCCGATGGTGACGTTTTGGTAGAGCGGGCTACCGGCAGAGGCTTTTGAGTGTGAACCCGAGCGAATTTTATTCACTTCTAACAATTTCAGCCAGCAACCGTGCAATAGCTCAATGGCAAATTCACGGCTGATGCTTTGCTTCAGCTCCACGTCGCGGCGATACCATGGATAAAGGTATTGATCGAGGCGGCCAAATGAAACCGAATGTCCGTTGGATTCGATCTGTAACACCAACTGCATGAAATAGCACAGCTGCAGCGCTTGCCAGAAGGTTTGCGGTGGCTGATGTGCAATCAATTCACAGTTTGCAGCAATATGGCGCAGTTCAGCCTGACGTTCAGGCCGACTCTCCTGTTCCGCCATGCTTTTCGCCAGCTCCGCGTAGCGTAAAATATGATCGCTAAGGGCGCTTAGGGCGATATCAATCGACTTTAGGAACTGCTCCTTGTGCAGATCGTCCCAGTCGGTGAGCTGCAAACGGCTGCGGCGTTCGTCGACTTTATCCCGCAGTCCGTCCAATCCTTTCTCCAACAGCAGCGGGAAATTGACCGCTAGATGGGCATCACCGGAGGTCATATTGCCTTCTGCTTTAATGATACCGGTTGAGAGTAGGGCTTTTTGCTCGTCGGTAAACATACCGTAGCAGCGATCTTGAACGGTTTGGCCTCGCCACCACGGGCAGATTTTATGCAATACCGCTTTATTTTCCTCTGAGACAGAGAATCCAGCGCCAGGGCGATCCGCCAGTTCGTCGATTTCCTGCTCAATCCAACTGACCGTATACTCAGGAAATATCGGCGCGGCACGCACTTCACTGGCCTGATTGCCGATGATCAGCTCATCATGTTTAATCCAGATGGTGCGTTGCTGGAGATGGTGGGCTAACGCCAGTGCCCTGCGTACGGGCAGCGGTTTATCCTGATGCTGTTGGTACATCTCGGTATAGTGCTGTGCACGTTCGGTACACACCGGTGGCTTAACGATATGGATTAGCGCCTCTTTATGAGCGCGAATACGTGGCGACAGCGAAGTTAAATCGAGTTGGGTCATGACGTTATCCTCGTAGCAGAGCGGTAAGACCTTTATCGCGGGCGTATTGCTGCGCAAAGTCCAGTAACTCTGGGTTATCCAATGGCTTATCCGCCGCTATATAAGGCATATCCAGCAGGCGGTATTTATTGATGCCGAGTGTGTGGTAGGGCAGAAAATGAATCTCTTTGGCGCCGAGTTCATCGGCGGCGAAGTTGGTGATTGCGCGAATGGATTGTTCGTCGGCGTTAAAATCGGGAATGAGTGGAACACGGATCGTCATATTGACGCCGCGCGTGGCGAGACGGCAAAAATTGTCCATCACGCGTTTAGCAGAGCCGTCAGTCCATTGTTTAAAGGTGTTTGCGTTAACATGCTTTAAATCGGCTAACAATAGATCCAGAAACTCAAGGCTGGGCTCAATGTTATGCCAAGGCACATGCAGGCAGGATTCAACGGCAGTATGAATTTGGTGTTGATGGCTGCGCTTCAGCAATTCTGCGCAGGCTTCGGGCTGCATGAAAGGCTCGCCGCCAGAAAGGGTTATTCCGCCGCCGGTTCGCTGATAAAAAGGCAAGTCTCGCAGCACCGACCCCATCACCTCATCCAGATCCAGTGCCGACCCGCATACAGACAACGCGCCCGTAGGGCAACATGTCTCAAGACGATCTAAATCGCGCTCAGCGATCGCATGACGATCGATCGTGACGCCACTATTCTCTCGTTGAATGGCGTGCGGCACACACTGTTCGCATAGCTGACACCCTTCTAGGCACAGTCTTGCGTCATACAGCAGTTCACGGGCTCGTGAGCGACTCTCTGGATTTTGACACCAACGACACCCTAAGGAGCACCCTTTCAGAAATACCACTGTGCGGATCCCTGGACCATCATGGGTCGAATAACGTTGCAGGTTAAATAGCATACGAACTCCGAAGGTATGATTAGTGTTCAATTTCTTCTAACGAAGATTAATGCACTTTCGAATGAAAGTTGAGTTGATATTGATCAACTGCAAATGGGTTTAATGCTTTATAGTGAGCACAATCAGACGTTGAGCACATTTTCGATAGGGGGAAGTGAATGGAACTGTATCTGGATACGGCCGATGTCATTGCGGTGAAAAGGCTGGCGCGTGTTTTACCCTTGCAAGGGGTGACAACCAACCCAAGTATTATTGCCAAAGAGGGTAAATCTGTATGGGAGGTTTTGCCGGCTTTGCGAGATGCGCTGGGCGGTTCGGGTAAACTTTTTGCGCAGGTGATGGCTAACGATTCGGAACGCATGGTGACGGAGGCGGTTATGCTGACCGAGCGTATTTCTGGCGTGATCGTGAAAATCCCGACCACGGCAGAGGGGCTGGCAGCCATCAAACAGCTGAATACAATGAATATCGCCACGCTTGGCACCGCGGTATATGGTGCAGGCCAAGGGTTGCTGGCGGCTATGGCCGGAGCAGCCTACGTTGCCCCTTATGTTAATCGGGTTGATGCGCAGGGCGGCGATGGTATCGGCATGGTGCGAGAATTACATCAATTGCTGAAGATGCATGCGCCAAATTCTCGCGTGCTGGCAGCGAGCTTTAAAACGCCACGCCAGGCATTGGACTGCATGTTGGTGGGGTGTGAGGCGATCACGCTGCCGGTCGATATTGCAGAACAAATGTTGCTGAGCCCCGCAGTGCAGTCTGCCGTTGAGAAATTTGAACAAGATTGGCAGGGTGCGTTTGGCACCAATCTGCTGGGCTAGCTCGTTTGTAGCCTATCGCCCAAGTGGTCTAAACGGGTGAAAAAGAGGTTGGCAATGAAGAGCGTACCTCAAGCGATAAAATAGAATAAATCTCCATAAAAAAACCGGCCACTTGGCCGGTTTTGATGTTTATAAACGCGTGATCCTCAGCATGGGCATTTGCCCAATTTCCCCCCCTTGCTTGGGAAGCGTGCCTCTAAGCAATAGCGATGAAATTCACGCTCTGTCATTGGCGTATTTTCAGGATGATGTAGCTGCTGGTGGCGCACGTAGTTCTGATAATCTTGCACGCCAACCATCAAACGCAAACTTTGTGCGGCTCGCCGATACATCAGTTTTACCCACTGCCATGCCGACGTTGGGTGTGACTCACCCAGCGAAAGTGGCAAACAGCGCAGGATAACCATATTCGGCTGCGCCTGCCTTTTCCACGGCAGACCGCTTTTGATCATCATGTGTGCTTTGACATCATGTTCCTCAGCCATGTGATTTTTCCTCACGCAGTGCCGGCGTTGTCTCGTGCACCGTCGGCTGGTTGGCATTGAGTGCACGGCGAATAACAAAGAAAGCAGAAATCAGCATGGTGATGGCAACCAACATAAAGAAGCCACACAGCGCGGCGTTGATGTAGTTATTTATCACAATGGTTTCCATATCTTTGATGGTTTTCGCAGGTGCAATGAGGGTGCCTGAATCGATCCCCGCAGAGAACCGTTTGGCCTGTGCTAAGAAACCAATGCTGGCTTTCTCATGGAAAATCTTCTGCCAGCCAGCGGTCATTGAAGTCACGAATAACCAGACCGTTGGCAGAATGGTCACCCATGCGTAGCGCTGCTTTTTCATCTTGAACAGCACGACCGTGCCGAGAATTAACGCCATCGAGGCCAGCATTTGGTTACCGATACCAAACAGCGGCCAGAGCGTATTAATTCCTCCTAGCGGATCGACCACGCCTTGATAAACGAAGAAGCCCCAGCCGGCAACGGCCACCGTGGTTCCTGCCAGATTACCAAACCAAGAACGGTTGTTGGCTAAGCTTGGAATTGCGACACCAACCAGATCTTGCACCATAAAACGACAGGCGCGCGTACCCGCATCCACGGCGGTCAGAATGAACAGTGCTTCAAACAGAATGGCAAAGTGATACCAAAACGCCATCATGGCGCGGCTGTTGAAGACCTCGGTGATGATATGTGCCATGCCAACGGCGAAGGTCGGTGCACCACCGGCGCGTGACAGAATGGAATTCTCACCCACGTCTTTGGCAATCATGGCAAGCGTTTCAGGAGTGACGACAAAACCCCAGCTATTAATCACCTGTGAGGCATTTTCTACCGTAGTACCGATCAGTGCCGCAGGGGAGTTCATGGCGAAATAGACGCCAGGGTCGATAACCGAGGCGCAGATTAATGCCATGATGGCCACGAATGACTCCATCAACATGGCACCATAGCCGATAAAGCGAATATGGCTTTCACGCTCGATGAGTTTCGGCGTTGTGCCGCTGGAAACCAGCGCATGGAAACCTGAGATGGCGCCGCAGGCAATGGTAATAAACAAGAATGGGAATAGGCTGCCGGAGAATACCGGGCCAGTGCCGTCAATGAAGCGGGTTACCGCTGGCATTTTCATCTCTGGCGCAGCAAAGACAATCCCCACGGCTAAACCGGCGATCACGCCAATTTTCAGGAAGGTCGATAAATAATCGCGCGGTGCCAGCAGCAACCAAACCGGCAGTACGGAAGCAATGAAGCCATAAATAACCAACACCCACGTTAGCGTGGTGCCGTGTAGAGTAAAGAAAGGCCCCCAATAAGGGTGCATGGCGATATCGCCGCCGTAGATAATCGCGGCCATCATCAGAACAAAGCCAATGATCGAGACTTCCGCAATTTTCCCCGGGCGCAGATAACGCATGTACACGCCCATAAACAGAGCGATAGGGATCGTAGCGGCAATGGTAAACAGCCCCCACGGACTGTCAGCTAAGGCTTTAACTACCACCAGAGCCAAGGCTGAGAGGATGATAATCATCACGCCTAATGCGCCAAGCATCGTGATGACGCCTGCAAAAGAGCCCAGCTCTTGTTTAGCCATTTCGCCCAGCGACCGGCCATCACGACGAGTCGAAATAAACAGGACTAAAAAGTCCTGCACTGCGCCCGCTAGCATGACACCAACCAAAATCCAAATGGTACCGGGTAAAAAGCCCATTTGCGCCGCCAAAATGGGGCCGACTAGCGGACCCGCTCCGGCAATCGCCGCAAAGTGATGCCCGAATAGCACCCATTTGTTAGTTGGCACATAGTCCAAACCATCGTTGTGGCGCTCGGCGGGTGTTAATCGACGGTCATCGAGTTCAAACACTTTTTCAGCAATGAAAAGACTGTAAAAACGGTAGGCAATGCTGTAACAGGCAATAGCGGCTATCACCAGCCACACCGCGTTAATATGTTCACCACGGCTCAGCGCTAGCATGCCAAAAGCATAAGCGCCGATTAACGCCACCAATAGCCAAATCAGGCCGGATCGGACGTTCTTCATTGTACGGCTCCTTCGTATAGGGGGAGAGGTATCGATTTCTTGTTGTAAGAGAGGTTTGGAGACTAGGCTCGCATGGTTAAATAAAGGTTAAAAACTGGGCTTTGTCATGTTGATGATTCGAGTAGGCGATAGAAGTGTGAAGAGCGTCTGATTTGTAATGATTACGTTGAAAAACAACTCAAATTTGTGAGGTGATGATACATATCGCCCAAGGAATAAACATAAAAATTGATGTGCATCAATTTTGGTATGACCAAATGACCTGTCGTGTTATTCTTTGCGTAGAAAATTAAATTAACCTGAGTGAACCATACGTAAAATAAGGGTATTGATTATTTACCGTTAATTAACTATTGGTTTACATTTTTTACCAAGGGAGAAAGCTTTGAGCGCATCTAAGAAAAAAATCGTGATTGTCGGCGGTGGTGCGGGCGGTCTCGAGCTGGCAACCAGTCTGGGCCATAAACTCGGTCGTAAAGACAAAGCGGAAATCATTCTGATTGACCGTAACCATAGCCACTTGTGGAAACCACTACTGCATGAGGTTGCAACCGGATCGTTGGATGACGGCGTGGATGCGTTGAGCTATCTGGCTCATGCGCGTAATCACCACTTCACCTTCCAACTGGGTTCGTTGACCAACATCGATCGCGCTGCGCAGCAGCTGACGCTGGCAGACATTCGCGACGAGCAGGGTGAAATTCTGGTACCACAGCGCGAGCTGTCGTATGACATTTTGGTGATGGCGTTGGGTAGTACCTCGAATGATTTCGGTACACCGGGCGTGAAAGATAACTGCATTTTCTTAGATAACCCGCATCAGGCTCGTCGTTTCCACAACGAAATGCTGAATCTGTTCCTGAAGTTCTCGGCGCAAAAAGATAAAGCGGCGAAGGTGAATATCGCGATTGTGGGTGGCGGAGCGACCGGCGTTGAGCTGTCTGCGGAGCTGCACAATGCGGTTAAGCAACTGCACAGCTATGGTTTTGAAGGCCTGAGCAGTGAAGCGCTAAACGTGACGTTAGTTGAGGCGGGCGAGCGAATTCTTCCTGCGCTGCCTCCCCGAATTTCTGGTGCAGCACACAGTGAACTGACGAAGTTAGGCGTGCGCGTTCTGACCAAAACCATGGTTACCAGCGCGGATAAAAATGGCCTCAACACGAAAGATGGTGAATTTATTCCTGCCGATCTGATGGTGTGGGCGGCGGGCATTAAAGCGCCTGATTTCATGAAAGATATTGGCGGTTTAGAGACTAACCGTATCAACCAATTAGTGGTTGAGCCAACGCTGCAAACCACGCGCGATCCGAATATCTTCGCGATTGGTGACTGTGCGTCATGCCCGCAGCCAACCGGCGGATTTGTTCCTCCGCGTGCTCAGGCCGCGCACCAGATGGCTTCTCGCTGCTACGCCAACATTTTGGCACAGCTCAAAGGCGGCAATATGAAGCCTTACGTGTACAAAGACCACGGTTCACTGGTTTCTTTGTCTAAATTCAGCACCGTTGGCAGCCTGATGGGCAACCTGATGCGTGGTTCAATGATGGTAGAGGGGCGTATTGCGCGTATGGTTTATATTTCGCTGTACCGTATGCACCAAATCGCGCTGCACGGCTATATCAAGACCGGGCTGATGATGCTGGTCGGTGGCATCAATCGCGTGATTCGTCCGCGTTTGAAACTGCACTAATGCGTTGCTGAATATATCGTTGAAATGAAACGGCTCTGATTAGAGCCGTTTTTTTTACCCTAACGTGTCAGGCAATATGACGTTATTCTCCACCTGGCTGGGTAGCAACAACGCGTAACTGAGACAGGTAAGGCGTCTCTTTGGTGCTAAACGAATAGGTATATCCTGATGTTTTACTATCACCAGCTATGCAGAAGGCAATTTCAGTTTGTCCTTTTTGCCGCGCTTTTTGCACCAGTGTCGTAACATCAAACTCTCGGTAGGAAACAGCATTATCTAAATACAACGAACTCCAGCTGGACACATCGCACGATGGGCGGTTATTCCACGTAACGCTATTTTCATCCCAGTTAGTGTTGGCAGGATACGCATACATAGTGATGGCATTTGCCGGTGTGGTGAGAATACCGCCTGATAATCTTAACTTATAGCTGAATAGCGCCGTTTGATCTGCGGGATATTGGGTCGGCATAGGTGGGATTTTATATTTTACCAGCGCAATCTTCATGGGATTATTCAGTGCGCTGCTGTTTGATATATCGCCTAGCGCTAGCATTTGGGTTTGTGAGCCAAAATTTTTGTCACTGTCAGCTAAATTACTGACGTAGGTGTCAGCAATAGGATCGCTATAGCTATATGGCATATGGCCTGTACAGTCATAATTATTATTCATGCAGCGTTCTGTCATAAATTTTGCTGCATCGGGTGACCAGCCATTAATAAAATCACCGTGAGCGGTATACATCGTTCCCCATTGTTCAATTCGTTGTTCGCCATTCATGATCGGGTCTAATGACAATTGAACCTGAGTTAAATCCAATTTGTCATAGCCATTAATAATATAGGCGACGTTCATATTTATCGTTGGGATATGCTTTGGATAATCTACAGGACAGGAACCATCGCTATTAGAATAAACCGCATTCGGTTTTGCTGGTGAACCTGACGGCTTAGCTTTCAGCGTATGTCCATCCCAACAGTTAGGGAATCGAATTCCGATATCGACCTGTAATGTGCCGTCAGATGCACGCTGGCATATGCGTTGGTCACTATTGCTATAACCCGAACCATCGTTACAAAAGAATGAAATGTAAGGGTTTTCCGCTGTTCCAGTATGGTTGCCGGCCAATAGCTGTAACCCTTCAGGTAAGGAGGTCAATGGATATTGTGTGCTGTTGACGGTTTGATAATAGACTTTGGTGTATTTAGGCGGTGCAGTTTGCTGGTTTGGCAATCTCATGGCCGGTGCCCAATAGGCTGAAGAGTCAGCTAAAGTGTCACAGGTGGTTCCTGCTGCTTCACGAAGTGTTACATAAGTTGAATATGCGTCGGTTTTTTGGTTACCAAAAAAGTCATGCCACATAGCATGATTAGGCATGCCATACATGAGAATAGCGTCGTCACCTAATGTATGGCTATACGCACAGTTGACGCTAGTTTGATAATTATCCGCATATGCAAAAAATGGATTAAGCAGCAGCGAAGAGAAGAGTACTAATAGTAATGCAACGCAATGCTTCATTGTTTTTTCTCCAATGAATGAATATGAAAAAAATGAAAGTAACGAGCCCTACAAAAACTAAGGTAGCTCAGTTATTGCATAGGCTTTGCGCCGTTTAGAAACAAAGTGTGTGCTTATTTAGATTTAAAAATTCTGGCTGCTGATACATTGACGAGTGTTTTTTATACAGGGTAAGTATTGGTATATGCCAATAAGCGCCTCTTTTAGAGGTACACAACGTTAAAGCGCACGAACTAAAGGGTCTGATCGGAAAGCTCTTAAAGTGAGTAATGAATATCATTTGGTTATGTTGTCTGATTGTTGCAATGAATATTCCTATGCAAACTATCTCTTATAAGTTAGGTGAAGCACGCACACCGAGCGAAAGGATCCTATGACTTTCGCATCGTTATGAGTCCGTTATGTTCATAAGCAACGTATTCATCACCATTGCGTGAGTCTATTCAGGAGGAGTGCCCTGTGAATAAATCAATGTTGGCAGGTGTTGGTATCGGCGTAGCCGCAGCGTTAAGCGTTGCTGCAGTAGCAAGTTTAGACGTGTTTAGCACTGGACCGCGTTATGCGCAGGTACTCTCAGCAACGCCGATTCATGAGTCAGTGAAGACCCCACGGCAGCAGTGTCGTAATGTCACGGTAACGCATCGCCGTCCGGTACAAGACGAAAATCGAATAGCGGGTTCTGTGCTAGGCGCAGTGGCGGGTGGGGTATTAGGCCATCAAATCGGTAACGGGCGCGGCAAAGATGTGGCGACCGTGGTTGGGGCATTAGGCGGTGGCTATGCCGGTAATCAGGTTCAGGGCGCAATGCAAAACAACGACACCTATACCAGCACCCAGCAACGCTGCTCAACCGTTTACGACAAATCGCAGAAACTGTTGGGCTACGACGTCACCTACAAAATTGGCGATCAGCAAGGGCGCGTGCGCATGGATAAAGATCCGGGTACCCAAATTCCCGTTGACCGTAACGGCCAGCTGGTGCTGAACCAAAGCGTGTAAGAGTTTGATAACGCGAATCAGTAAGGGAGGCTAATGCCTCCCTTACTGATTCAAGCATTCCAGCATTATTTACTTCATGTATTAAAACGAACTCATCAGCACATGATATGGAGCTAAATCTTAAGTCCCTAGCTTGGCCATTCATTTGTGAATTCAAGCCGTTCAATAAATATAGCTCATCTTGTTTTTTCAGTGAGATGTGAAAAATTCATCCTGAAAATAGTAAGACTGTCATGTCATTCTGGATGATGCTGGTTATCTTAGGCGCTATAACCTGAATTAGATTGAATAAGTATTAAAGATGCTGAAACCAGTATTTCTAAGTTTGTTAACTATATATTGGTGGTGGTGAATTTATTCAATTCATTAAATCGATGTATATATTTACCAGATGCTATTTCTGCAATTGTTTTATTTCTTTGATACATGGTTAATTAATATGTAAATAAGTCAGTGGTGAGTTGACATTAAATTGTCTTATGTTAATTTCGATTGGTTTTGATTGTATTAAAAATCGAATATTTGCATGGGTAATCATTTAATTTAACTACATTAAAGAGGTGTTTATGTTGCAAGTTATAGGTGCTGGGGTTAGGGGGGGAAATAACATCCCAAGAAGTATTCATGTTGGTTATGGTAACTGGAGTGCTGGTAAAGTTTATTGTCCTGATGGACAGTTTGTAATGTATAATCGCGTATCTGTTCTTGGTAGTAATGATCAACCTATTGATCATCATATAGAAGATAGCGTAGGGTTCACAGTAGAGTTCCCTGAGGTTCCTTGTGATTCTGCAGGAAATAATCTAATGGATCATTATACAATAAGGCAAATAACTAACTATAACGCGCCATATGGGCTTTATTTTGTTCAGATAGCGATTTTCTGCAAAAAAGAACCGACACATCGAATTAATCTAGATACCGGCGAGGTCATAAATAATGATAGTGACGATCAGTATATTGGAACCATGCCTCTATCTTATATAATTATCAAACGGTAATCTTACATTCGGAAAGAATTAAATCATCTGATTATAAAAAACCTCATTTAAATAAAAATGCAGATGAGGTTTTTATAGATGGAAAGTTGCTGCAATACGATTAATTAATAGCATATATATCCGTAAGCGTTGAATGTGCTTCCTCTTCATCAGGTTCATGCTTTTATATTATGATTAATTAAAATGTTAAGCCAAATAAAAATAACACTTCGAAAGATTTCATTGTTACGACCTGAATTTTTTTGATTTATAGATAATCAACGGCGTAATAAAAAATGTGGTATGTATGACATGTATTTTGTATCAATAAAGTACGGGGCATATATTCATATACCCCGTTGCAAGATCAAACCCGATGCTCAGCAAACTGGCTGAGGAGATCGGAAATAAACTCGAGCCGTACCTTACGTTCGCTGAGGTCGACAATAAACTTCAGCTTAGTTGGCCCATCCAAGCGGAAGATGTGCGGTTTTTTCTGCAACAGACCAATTAGGAACATGGGGTCAACGTGATTTTTCTCACCGAACTCAATGAACCCGCCTTTATCATTGCCTTCAATACGGCGAATACCAAGTTCCATCGCATCCAGACGCAGCTTGGCGCCTTGCAGTAAATTACGCGCGGCATCTGGCAGCAGGCCGAAGCGATCGATCAATTCCACTTTTAGCTCTTCAAGCTGATCGTCACTCTTGGCGCTGGCAATACGCTTATAGAATGACAAACGGGTGCTGACGTCCGGGATATAATCATCCGGCAGCAACACCGGCATGCGGAGCTCAACGTCGGTCTGATTGCTGGTGAGATCTTCTAGCGAAGGTTCGCGTCCTTCTTTAAGCGCATCAACCGCGCTTTCTAGCAGTTCCATATACAGAGAGAAGCCAATGGTGGTCATCTGGCCGCTTTGGTCATCGCCCAACAGCTCGCCCGCGCCGCGAATTTCCAGATCGTGAGTCGCTAAAGCAAAGCCCGCCCCCAAGTCTTCCAGCGACGCAATCGCTTCTAAGCGTTTTTGCGCATCGGTCGACATCGCTTTAGGCGGTGGCGTAAGCAGATACGCATAGGCCTGATGGAAAGAGCGACCCACACGCCCACGCAGCTGGTGAAGCTGTGCCAAACCAAAATGATCGGCGCGTTCAATAATGATGGTGTTAGCGCTTGGGATGTCGATGCCCGTTTCAATGATCGTAGTACATACCAGAACGTTGAAGCGCTGGTGGTGGAAATCATTCATCACGCGTTCAAGTTCACGTTCTCGCATCTGGCCATGGCCGACTGCAATCCGCGCTTCAGGCACCAGCTCGCTTAACTTCTGGGCTGCTTTTTCAATGTTTTCAACGTCGTTATACAGGTAATAGACCTGGCCGCCGCGCGTCACCTCACGCAGGATGGCTTCGCGCACCACCAAACTGTCGTATTCGCGCACGAAAGTTTTCACGGCTAAACGACGCGCCGGAGGCGTGGCAATAATCGATAGGTCGCGCATTCCGCTCATCGCCATGTTGAGCGTACGTGGGATTGGCGTAGCCGTCAGCGTGAGAATATCCACGTCGGCGCGCATGGCTTTGATGCGTTCTTTCTGTCGCACGCCAAAGCGATGCTCTTCGTCGACGATCAGAAGACCCAAATCACGCCACTGCACGTCAGCCTGCAAGAGTTTGTGAGTGCCGATTAAAATATCGACTTTGCCATCAGCGGCATCTTGCAGCACCTGCGTTTGCTCTTTCGCGCTACGGAAGCGAGAAATCATTTCGATGCGAACTGGCCAGTTGGCAAAACGGTCACGGAAATTGTCGTAATGCTGTTGAGCCAGAAGGGTCGTTGGCACTAATACGGCCACCTGCTTATTGTTGTGCACTGCGAGGAATGCGGCACGCATCGCCACTTCTGTTTTACCGAAGCCCACATCGCCGCACACTAGGCGGTCCATCGCCAGTGGCTGACACATATCGCTGAGTACGGCATTGATCGCCATACTTTGGTCAGGCGTCGTCTCGAATGGGAACGTTTGGCAGAACATTTGATAGGCTTCGCGGTCCTGTTTGAACGCAAAGCCGGGTTTCGCCGCCCGCATGGCATAAATATCCAGCAGCTCAGCCGCGACGTCGCGGACTTTTTCCGCGGCTTTTTGGCGGGCTCGGGTCCACGCGTCGCTGCCTAATTTATGCAGCGGTGCGCTTTCGTCTGCGCCACCGGAGTAGCGGCTTAGCAGATATAGCGAGGAAACCGGAACATACAGTTTGGCATCACCGGCATAGGTTAGGATCAGGTATTCACCCTTGATGCCGCCGGCTTCCAGCGTTGTCATACCGCCATAGCGGCCCACGCCGTGCTCGAGATGAACGACCGGTTGACCGATGCTCAGCTCAGCCAGATTGCGGATCAGGGTATCGGTATTGATAGTGCGGCGGTTGTCTTGGCGACGACGGCTAACGCGTTCGCCCAACAGATCGCTTTCACAGATCAGCGCAAGCTTGAGCTCGGGATTGATAAATCCATGCTCGCACGAGCCCTGCATAATATAAATTTTGCCCGCTTCCGCGTCTTCTATGCGGGTAATCAGCTTCGGATTTATTTTGATGCGGGCCAGCAGTTCTAGCATGGTTTCGCGGCGGCCTTCGCTTTCTACCGAGAAAACAATGGCATCTTTGGTTTGCTCAATGAAGCGCCGCAGAAGATCGAGCGGATTTTTGTTTTGCGCCTGAACCGTGAGCTCCGGCAAAGGCTGGTAGCTGAGGTTGGTGTTCGCCGCTTTTTTATCTAGCTTGTCGGTTTTTAGCTGAACGCGTGGCCACTGTTTGAGCGAGGAAAACAGCTCATCAACGCGCAACCAGAGCTTGTCGGGCGTGAGCAGTGGGCGCATGGGGTCAACGCGGCGGTTTTCGTAGCGCTGATTCACATCCAACCAGAATCGATCCGCCGAGGCTTCTAATTCGCCGGTATTGACTAATAACGTGTTGCTTGGGAAATAGCTGAACAGCGGCGGCAGTGCTTGGCTGAAGAACAGCGGCTGCCAATACTCTATCCCCGCAGGCCAGATGCCTTTGCTGACCTGTTGGTAAATATGTTCGGGATCGCGGCGTACTTCAAAGAGCTCACGCCACTGGCTACGAAACAGCTCGATCGCGGTTTGATCGGTTGGGAACTCGTGTGCCGGAAGTAAGTTGATGGATTCAACTTCGTTAAGCGTGCGCTGAGAATCCACGTCAAATACACGCAGACTGTCGATTTCATCATCAAAGAAATCAATACGGTAAGGCTCATCGCTACCCATCGGATAGAGATCGAGCAAAGCACCACGGGTGGCAAATTCACCGTGTTCCATTACCTGATCGACGCTGCGATAGCCAGCCTGTTCTAATTGGCTGCGGAGTTTGTCGCGGGATAGCAACTGGCCTTTTTGCATCACCAGCGCATGCCCATGCAGGAATTCATGCGGACATACGCGCTGCATCAGCGTGTTGACCGGTAGAATGAAGACGCCGCGTTTCATCGTCGGGAGCTGATACAGGCTAGACAGGCGAGCGGAGATGATGTCCTGATGCGGTGAGAAACTGTCGTATGGCAGCGTTTCCCAGTCAGATAGGGTAGTCACCATGCGCGTAGTGAACTGTTGGATTTCGTCGCGTAGCCGTAGCGCTGATTGAATATCCGAGGTGATCAGCACCACCGGACCAGCATGTTTTTCGGCAATCTGCGCGCATTCTAGCGCGCATGCAGATCCAGTGAGCTGACCTAAAAGCCGTACATCGCCAGCTTTGGCCGGGAGCGTATAACGCTCAGGTAACGTGTATTGGTATTGTTCAGGCATAAATCGTTAGTCAGTCTCTGTCGCTCTTTTGGCGCGTAGCCCGATCAGGCACCGCGGTTCTAGGCTTTATTATCCTTTATCACTTCACTTTAGCAACTGCTGAGTGAATGCCTTACTGTTGAAGTGCAGGGTGATAGGGTTGACGTCAGGTCGTTGAGGGGCCTGAAATCACTACAAAATGACGTGAAAATGCATTACGTAGTTTTTTTGGGTTTCCTAAATGTTATCATCCATACTCATTTTGCCTTACCAACTGCAACCGAACGGATTTCATGTATCAACCTGTCGCGTTATTCATCGGTCTGCGTTACATGCGCGGACGAGCCTCAGACCGCTTTGGTCGGTTTGTTTCTTGGCTTTCTACTATAGGTATCACGCTCGGCGTTATGGCGTTAGTCACCGTTCTTTCGGTGATGAACGGTTTTGAGCGAGATCTAGAAAATAATATTCTTGGGCTGATGCCGCAGGCATTAGTGACGTCGACACAAGGGTCGATCAATCCTCAACAGGTTCCTGCCGCACAGTTTGAACACCTTGTCGGTGTGAAAAGTATCACGCCGCTGACCACCGGTAATGCGGTATTGCAAAGCGCGCATAGCGTGGCGGTGGGCGTGATTATCGGTGTGAACCCTGACGAAAAAGATCCGCTGTCGCCTTATCTTAATGGTGCGACTCAGCAGGCTTTGCAGCCGGGCCAATACAATGTGATTTTAGGTGACCAACTCGCGGGTCAACTGGGCGTGAAGCGCGGTGAAAAGCTGCGCATTATGGTGCCTAGCGCTAGCCAGTTTACGCCGATGGGGCGCATTCCTAGCCAACGCGTGTTTAACGTGGTGGGCACATTCTCCGCCAATAGCGAAGTCGATCAGTATCAAATGCTGATGAATCAGCAGGATGCTTCCCGCCTGATGCGCTACCCGCTGGGAAATATCACCGGCTGGCGTATTTATATGGACAAGCCACTGGCGATTGATGCGCTGGTCAGCCAACCGCTGGCAAAAGGCTTGGTATGGAAAGATTGGCGTGAGCGGAAGGGCGAGTTATTCCAAGCGGTCAAAATGGAAAAAAATATGATGGGGCTGCTGCTCAGCCTAATCATCGCCGTCGCGGCGTTTAATATTATTACCTCGTTGAGCCTGTTGGTGATGGAAAAACAGGGCGAGGTGGCGATTTTGCAAACCCAAGGATTAACGCGTGCGCAGATTATGTCGGTATTCATGGTGCAGGGCGCCAGTGCCGGTATTATCGGTGCCTTACTCGGTGCCGTATTGGGCGTGGTGTTTGCCAGCCAAATCAATGTTATTCCGGGGTTAGGCGAAATGTTGGCCGGTGGGAGTTTACCGGTTGATATCAATATTCCGCAGGTGGTGCTGATTGCCGTTGTGGCAATGCTGCTCGCGCTGCTTTCTACGTTATATCCGTCGTGGCGTGCCGCCGCGGTGAATCCTGCTGAGGCTTTACGTTATGAGTAATTCTCCGTCTTTGTATAAAGAACTGTTGCAGTGCAAAGACCTGTGCAAAACCTATCACGAAGGTAAATTGCACACGGACGTATTGCGTAATGTGACCTTTGACATGCAGCCCGGCGAAATGATGGCCATCGTGGGCAGCTCAGGTTCAGGTAAAAGTACGTTGCTGCATCTGCTTGGTGGTCTGGACTCTCCGACCTCCGGCGAAGTGATTTTTAAAGGTCAATCGCTCAACGATATGTCTTCAGCTGCCAAAGCCGAACTACGAAACCGTGAGCTGGGTTTTATCTATCAATTTCACCATTTGCTGCCCGATTTTAGCGCGTTAGAGAACGTGATGATGCCGCTGCTAATTGGTGGTAAAAAAGGTGACGACGCCCAAGGCAAAGCGATGGACATGCTGACCGCCGTTGGATTGGCTAAGCGTAGCCATCATCGACCTTCCGAGCTGTCGGGCGGTGAGCGTCAGCGCGTGGCGATTGCGCGTGCGTTAGTAAACAATCCCTCTTTGGTGTTGGCTGATGAACCGACCGGTAACCTTGATATGCGCACCGCCGACAGTATTTTTGACCTGTTAGGCGAGCTAAATGTGCGTCAAGGAACGGCTTTTTTGGTTGTTACCCATGACTTGGCATTGGCGAAGCGTTTGAACCGTCAGCTAGAAATGCGCGATGGCCAGCTTCAGCAAAATGTGACCCTGATGGGGGCGCAATAATGTCGGCTTCACCATTATCTCTGCTGATCGGTCTGCGTTTTAGCCGCGGACGACGCCGTGGCGGCATGGTGTCTCTGATTTCCGTGATTTCTACCGTTGGTATTGCGCTGGGGGTCGCCGTTTTGATCGTCGGCCTGAGCGCCATGAATGGGTTTGAACGCGAGTTGGATCATCGCATTCTTTCCGTTGTGCCTCACGGTGAAATCTACCCAGTGGAGCAGCCATTTAACGGCTGGCCGCAGGTATTAGAACGTGTTGAAAAAGTAAAGGGTATCGTTGCTGCAGCACCCTATGTGGAATTTACTGGCCTGATTGAAAGCGGCACTCAGCTGGTGGCGGTACAACTGCGCGGCGTTAATCCAGAGCAAGAGAGCCGCGTGAGCTCACTGTCGCAATACGTGCAGGGTAACGCATGGTCAACGTTTAAAGCCGGAGAGCAGCAGGTTATTCTCGGTAAAGGTGTGGCTGATGCGCTGCATGTGAAGGTTGGCGATTGGGTGACCGTGATGGTGCCAAACAACGATCCACAGATGAAGCTTTTGCAGCCTAAACGTATTCGTCTGCACGTGAGCGGTATTTTGCAATTAAGTGGCATGCTGGATCACAGTTTGGCGATGGTACCGCTGGCGGATGCTCAGCAGTATCAAGATCTTGGCAACAGCGTTA
The DNA here is from genome assembly GCF_964063325.1 of Hafnia alvei. NCBI lineage: Bacteria > Pseudomonadati > Pseudomonadota > Gammaproteobacteria > Enterobacterales > Hafniaceae > Hafnia > Hafnia alvei. The sequence continues at coordinate 2,746,252 of NZ_OZ061315.1, read as the reverse complement.
CCGGTATTTCCATCAAAGTTGCGGATGTCTTTAACGCCGACAAACTGGTGCGAGATGCGGGTGAGGTGACCAATGCATACGTTTATATTCGCAGTTGGAAAGGCACCTACGGCTATATGTTCCGTGACATCCAGATGATCCGCGCCATCATGTATCTGGCGATGGTTTTGGTGATTGGGGTGGCGTGTTTCAACATTGTGTCTACGCTGGTGATGGCGGTGAAAGACAAAAGCAGTGATATCGCCGTACTAAGAACGCTGGGTGCGAAAGACCGGCTTATTCGCGCGATTTTTATCTGGTATGGATTGCTTGCGGGCATGGTTGGTAGCATTTGCGGTGTGGTGATCGGCGTGGTGGCATCACTCGAACTGACTAATATTTCTAAAGTTATTGAAAAGGTGATCGGGCATCGATTGCTATCGGGCGATATTTATCCTATCGATTTCTTGCCGACAGAGCTGCATTGGATTGACGTGGTGGAAGTGCTGGTCACGGCGATTGTGCTGAGTTTGGTGGCCAGCTGGTATCCCGCTCGTCGCGCAAGCCGTATCGATCCTGCGCGTGTACTCAGCGGCGGTCAGTAACCTGCGGTGGTCAATAATACCGAGATAAACGGCAGACAGTAACGACTTCATTTAACGACGCGCAACAAGGAGAGTTAATGTATTACGGTTTTGACATGGGCGGCACCAAAATAGAGCTGGGCGTATTCGACGCCGAGCTGAATCAAATTTGGCGTAAGCGGGTGCCTACGCCACGCGACGATTACCATGAACTGTTAAATACGCTAGCGTCGTTAACCTTTGAGGCCGATGCTTTTACCGGCGCTCAGGGTAAAGTAGGTATCGGCATCCCTGGATTACCCAACGCCGATACGGGCGAACTCTTCACGTCTAACGTGCCTGCCGCAATGGGAAAACCGCTTCCACGCGATCTTTCTCAGCTTATCGGGCGTCCGGTTCGAGTGGATAACGATGCCAACTGTTTTGCTCTCTCGGAAGCGTGGGACGAAGAGTTCCGTGCTTATCCCATTGTGCTTGGGATCATCCTCGGTACCGGCGTGGGCGGTGGATTGGTGATTAATGGTAAAACCTTGACTGGCCGTAATTATATTGCCGGTGAGTTTGGCCATTTCCGTTTGCCGGTTGATGCCTTGGATCGTATGGGAGCGGACACACCCCGTGTAGCGTGCGGCTGCGGACAGCAGGGCTGCATCGAAAAATATATTTCTGGGCGTGGCTTTGAATGGCTGTATCAGCACCGTACCGGTGAAAATCTCGGTGCTAAAGAAATTATTGAGCGTTACCGCGCGGGGGATGATAAAGCGTTGGCGCATGTAGATTGCTTTGCCGACGTGTTGGCGATGTGTTTGGGAAATTTATTTACCGTGATCGACCCGCATCTGGTGGTGCTCGGCGGTGGATTGTCGAATTTCTCTGAGCTCTATCCGCTGCTGAATGAGCGCGTCCCGCGTGCTTTGCTGCGGGTTGCTAAAGCGCCACGTATTGAGCCTGCTCGTTACGGTGATGCTGGCGGCGTGCGCGGTGCCGCGTTTTTGAATTTGACCGACTAACGACGATTAATTATTTGCTGTGGTAATGAAACCAATGAGGAGCTGTGGTTATGCGTACCCGTCATCGTATATGCCGGTTTAGGAAAAACAAACGATTACGACACCAGCGTTTTCGTTCACGAATTTTCCACCGTGACACGCTGTGTCACGCGAATAATCAGGCAGGAGGGTGTATGACTAAGCCATATGTCGTGGTGCTCACCGGCGCGGGGATTTCTGCTGAATCGGGAATTCGAACTTTTCGTGCGGCTGATGGACTGTGGGAAGAACATCGCGTTGAAGATGTGGCCACGCCAGAAGGCTACCATCGCGATCCGGAGTTGGTGCAGAGTTTCTATAATGCACGTCGTCATCAGCTACAGCAGCCAGAAATTCAGCCTAATGCGGCCCATTTGGCGCTAGCCGAATTAGAGCGGCAGTTGGGTGACAACTTTGTGCTAGTGACGCAAAACATCGATAACTTGCACGAGCGAGCAGGGAATACCCGTGTTATTCATATGCACGGGGAATTGCTCAAAGTTCGTTGTACTCAGTCAGGACAGGTTATCGAATGGAAAGGGGATTTAACCGTCGATGACCGCTGTCATTGTTGTCAATTTCCTGCGCCGCTGCGTCCACACATTGTTTGGTTTGGTGAAATGCCAATCGGCATGGATGAGATTTATGATGCTCTGGCAAAAGCTGATTACTTCATTGCGATTGGCACATCGGGACATGTTTATCCTGCGGCGGGCTTTGTACATGAAGCTCATTTAAATGGCGCTCATACCGTTGAGCTCAATCTTGAGCCCAGTCAGGTTGAGAGTCAGTTTGACGAGAAGCATTACGGCGCAGCAAGCCAGGTGGTGCCTGAATACGTTCGAGAGTTGCTAGAAGAGATTTATAAATAGCGGCTTGCGGCTTACTTTTGTGAAGCGCATTTTGATCGCCATCCTCATTAAGTCAGGATGGCGATTTTTTTTATTTCACCGTCCATGCCTCAGAAAACTCACGGTCCTCGAACAGTTCCATCAGGCCGCTAATCTGTTTTAAACGTAAAACCTCATCGGCATCCATGCCTAATTCCTCACTGATTCTTTCGTCGTCCCAGCCTAAATGATAGAGCTCACGGACAATATCGGACATGGCGCTGATCTGGTGTTTACCGCGGGCGCGGTTATGACGAATAGTCGCCGCAATCAGATGTGTTTTTTCCTGTGTACTTTCGTTAAGCATCACAACGGGGAGATAACCAAGCACTCGGGTGCGCAAAAGAGGGCGCTTGGATGCGAGCTCACGGCGATGAAAACCATCAACGATAACGTTTGTTTTATCATCCGTGGATAGTTGGCTGGTAACAATAGGCTGAGTATATCCATCGCGTAATAGTGATGTGTATAGCAAACGTTTTTCTGGTGGAGCTAAGGAGTTAGGGTTGTAATCATTGGAGACAACATTCTCAATGGGTTTCCAAAGTACGCAATCGATAGGTTCATTAGAAAAAGGGCTGATCTTATGCAGTGCTAATCGGATCTTATTTAGAGTCTCAATTTGGGCGGTTTCAGACATCTCACCTAATGCTATTTTTAGTTCGTTTATTAATAAATTAATATTCATATAATGCTCCAGCATTTCCTTTTTGCTTGGATCCTTTTGTTGTAACGTTCATAGCTGCTTGGCTTATTAGGGCTAAATGATAGTGACCGACACCAATAATCATTGCGTAAAAGTACTTTGCAAATGCGCCGCCATGATGGAACATCTTTAGCGCCGATATCTTTTTCTTGCTCATCGGGTATATCGCTTGGGAAACCATGGGTCTGATACCAGCGTAAATAAATTGCGATTTTGTTTCGATAATGTTCGGCGGTTTGCTGCGGCATGCTATTTAGTAAAAATAGAGCATAGCTATGCCAAGTGTGATTGTCGGGTTTATGTACCTGCCGGCGAGCATAGAAATCGCCTCGGCTGTTGGCATAAATGCTGCCGGTATTAGCGCCAGAGACTCGCTCACAAACATGTTCCCAGCATTCAGGCTCAAGAACGTGATAGAGCCATAGACCTTGCCGCTGTTCTGGCCCAAAAGGTTCACAGATACGCATGGCATGTAACCCCACACCAGCCTGAAACATCAGGTCATACAAAGGATTATAGATTTTTTTTGAGGAGGAGAAGTAGGTCCAAATATCGTCTGTTTTCCAGTCGCATATAGGGTAAATATTGTAGGTATGACCTGAAATCGTTCCTGTTGTCCATGGTTTGTCATCGGCAAAGCGGTTTTTACGTTGAGAAGCGATAGCCCAGAAACGGGTATAGGACTCATCGGTTCGAATTCCAATCATCATGGCGCTGGGTTGACGGTTGGAATACCAGTCAGAGAAGGCGGGCATAAATGACTCGAAGGTAATACCGTCATAGTAAAATGGGAAAAACTCAGGATCGGTAATAGCATCTGCGGGCGGTTTGCGGATCCAATTTGTATTTGGCGTCCAGCACTGCCATTCGGGTTGAAATTGTGAGACAGAATTCCCCGTTGTAATAGGGAGCGCAACCCAATAAAAATGATCGATGACGTCTTGATATAAGCTTCGCATTTTTTCAATGTGATTGATGGTGTGGCTAAACTGAGCCTCCCAATCGATAAAGATAATATCAAACTTTCTGCCCTTTTTTCTTGCCTGCTCTGCGGCTAAATGAAGCATTGCAGTTGAGTCTTTTCCACCTGAAAAAGAGATACAAATTCGGCTGAAGGTATTGAATGTCCATTCAATACGTGTTCTTGCCGCTTTTAGTACGTTAATACGTAGAGATATTTTCTTATTAGATAGCGGGTCCATAGAAAGTGGTTTTCTAAAAAAATGCTGCTATTGAAAGGATAAGGAAGAGAATAATACGTAAATTATTAGTTTAATAGAGAGGGGTGGCACATATATTGAATAACTCTAAATTAAAAATGTATTAATAAATAATTATTTTATATTTTAATTTAGTAAAACATCTGGCAAATTTATTTAATCTGCCAGATGTTAGGTTTTCTAAATATAGATAGGCTTAATCGCGGAAGAACCAATAGCCGCTATTAATCAAAGCTGCCAATGTAACGAGGAAGCTTGGATCGTCAAGCGCGTCTCCCAGCATCGCTGCGTCAACGACGTATTCACGTGCTAAGGCCTGCGCAGCAGCGCTGTGTTCAGTGACAATAATCTCACCGTTGACATAACAGCTACCTGCTACGTTGATAACACGAAGCCCGCCCAGTCGTTCAAGGGATTCACCTGATTGGAGTAATTCGTAAATCTCACCGGCCTGATAGGGCGGTTCAGGTGGTGCAATATCCAGCTCATGGCGTGACTGGCTAACAAATTCACCAAACCAAAGGTTGAAATTATCTTGATTCTGCAATTGGCTCATCATCATGCCACGCAGTTTTTCCAATTCGGCGCTTTGAACCTCAGAAGGGTTTTCGCGCAGGGCAAGATCGGGATCGCTGTAGCGTTCGCTGCCCAGTTCGTTGGCCAGCACAAAATCGGCAAAGCCGCTGATGAGCTCACGGCTATTGGGGGCGCGGAAGCCAACCGAGTAGTTCAGTGAGTTCTCTAGCGCATAGCCTTCATGTGGGAACCCTGGTGGAATATACAGAATGTCACCCGGCTCCATCTCTTCATCGATGATGGCATCGAAGGGCTCAACCTGAAGCAAATCGGGATGCGGGCTATGTTGTCTTAGCGGATGCTTTTCGCCAACACGCCACCGGCGACGACCGGTACCCTGAATGATAAAGACGTCGTACTGATCCAAATGAGGCCCCACGCCGCCGCCCGGTACTGAGAACGAGATCATGAGATCGTCAGTTCGCCAGTCAGGAAGTTTGCGGAATGGGCGCATTAATGCGCTGGAGGGGACGTGCCAGTGATCGACTGCCTGAACTAGGATAGACCAATTGTTTTCACTTAGATGGTCATAGCTCTCAAACGGGCCGTGAGCCACTTGCCAGCGGCCATCTTGTTGACTCACAAGGCGACTATCAACCTCGTTTTCCATCGCAAGACCTGCTAGCTCATCGGGTGAGATGGGATCAACAAAATTCTTGAACCCACGCTTTAGGATGACCGGGCGTTTTTGCCAGTAGCGTTGCAAAAAATCATTCCAGTCGAGATCAAGTTGATAATCCATTGTTAATTCCCTGTGTATGTATCTGTTGGGATTATAACGGATGCGCGCAGGGATTCCTCTGCCTGTTTGTCACAACTTGTACTTTAAAGCGGAATGTTTTGCTGATACGGCGCAGATAGCACGCCGTATTGAGAGAAAAGAGGGCAGTTATTGTTTAGTCGACGGCGTGTGAAACCTGTTGGCGGCCAAAATGAATGCTCATTCTTGCTCCGCCTAACTGGCTATCAGTAATGATGGCTTCACCGTCGTACTGTTGTAATAGCTCATCGACTAACGCTAAACCAAGACCTTGTCCTGGACGCAGGGTATCAATGCGCTGCCCGCGTCGGAAGATCAGCTCACGTTTGCTCTCTGGAATACCCGGGCCATCGTCGTCGATCATGATAATCAGTTCTTTATCCGTCTGCTGAGCGGTGATTTCGACGAATTCCAGACAATATTTGCAGGCGTTATCCAACACATTACCCATCACTTCCATAAAGTCGTTCTTTTCACCGACGAACGTAAGCTCAGGAGAAATATCTAGCGTAATATCAACGCCTTTGCGCTGATAAACTTTATTAAGCGCCGAGCATAGACTGTCTAATAAAGGGGCAACTGAATGAAGTTCGCGGTTTAGCATATTGTGTTCAGACTGCATGCTGGCACGGTGTAAATAGTAGCCAATCTGCTGTGAAATTCGACTGATTTGCTCCAGCATAATGGGCTCAGCCTGTTCAATTTTTAAGTCTTTACCATTACGCAATGAGCGTAGAGTGCTTTGCAGCACAGCCAACGGCGTTTTCAGACTATGGGTTAAATCAGTTAACGTGGTGCGATAACGGGTATAACGCTGGCGCTCATTGTTGAGCAAAATATTCAGGTTGCGTACCAGCCCACGCAGCTCGCGCGGTGGATTTTCACTCAGTTGTTCCCGTTGTCCGCTTTCAAGCTCACGGACCTGTATTAGCACCGCTTTGATCGGCTGCAAACTCCAGTATGCCGCCAACCACAGGAGCGGTACGACTAACAGAATGTTAGCGATCAGGACGTAGGTAAACCAGCCCCACACCATATCGGAGTTTTGTAACTCCTGCGGAATGGTATCGACGACGACGATAGTCAGCGCCGGTAGACGCGCCGTTGCGGCGTATTGATTTACCGCAACGGAGTGGGTCATCGCATCGTCATCATCATCATCGTAGTCTTTGAGTTGGTCTTGAACCTTCGGGTTGTCTCCCAGCACGGTGCTACTGAACACGGTGCTGGAGTCCAACTCATAGAATCCAGGCTTTTCTAGCCAAGATTTCTCAATACGTTTTTCAAGCTCAGGAACTTTACGCTGTGACCAAAGCAGTTTGCCTTTGTCATCGTAAATCATCACCAACGTCGGTGCATTAAGATCGAAGTTGGGCGGAGAGGTGATGGTGAGCTTATTGTTCTCCCAGTGCGCCAGGCTGAAAAACAGATTACTTTCACCGCGCAATAAGCGGAACGTGGTTTTATCAAAACTGACCACATAACCAACCACTGCAACCACGCCATAGGCTAATGACAGCATGAAAACTACGGCTGCGGTGGCAAGTAGAAAGCGCGTTCTTAACGAGAACGGCTGTGCTTTAAAGCGGTTCCAGCGCGAGAGATTCATTCGTTGATATCGAACCTGTAGCCTTGACCACGTACGGTTGTAATCACTTCATGTGGATATTCGTTCTGCAATTTTTTACGCAGTCGCCCCATCAAGACATCGATAGTATGGCTTTCGCGCAGTTCGGCATCAGGGTAAAGCTGTAGCATCAGAGCGTCTTTGCTGACCACTTTGGCGTGGTTACGGATTAACGTTTCGATGATGGTGTATTCAAATGCGGTCAGTTTGATCAGATTGTCGTTAACCGTGAGCTCACGACGCGAAAGATCGATCTGGAACGGCGGCAGGGTAATAACCTGCGAGGCCAATCCGCTGTTGCGACGCATCAGCGCCTGCATACGTGCAATCACCTCTTCGAGGTGGAAAGGTTTAGTGACGTAGTCATCAGCACCGGCCTCAAGCACGGCAACCTTATCCTGCCAGCTCTCACGAGCGGTCAGCACCAAGATTGGCAGCTTAATTTGCTCTGAACGCCAACGGCGGATCAGGCTTAAGCCGTCTTCTCCCGGCAAGCCCAAATCAACAATCGCAATATCTGGCGTTTGTTCATTAACAAAAAAATCAGCCTCTTTGGCATCTTCCGCCGCATCGACCTGATGGCCCATATCGCGCATTTGCACAGACAGGTGATGACGAAGCAAACCATTATCTTCAACGACCAGAATTCGCATGAATGACTTCTCCCTAAAATGGGGGGCCAAGAGAAAGCACCTCTTGGCAAGATTAATATTTACGTTATCTTACTAGAAAGTATAACGAAGCCCGATCTCACCGATCTGATCGTCCACTTTCCAATTATGGTAGGTATAACCAATTTCGGCCGCAAGATTTGATGTTAAGGCATAATCTGCACCAATTCGCGCTTCGTTAAAACCGCGGCTGTCATATTCAGCATAACGATAGGCGACGTTCATGCCGATTTTATCGGTAATGTGGCTTTTCACACCAATTTCGCCGGTTGCGCTGCCCCAGCTTTTATCACGCTTCTTATCCCAATCAAAATTGGTTGAAATGGCGTGACCACTGGCACCGATGATCGCATACATATCGGTGCTTGGATTAATGGGGAAATGATAGCCAAGGCCCAGTAGGCTATCGCCGCTGCTACGTTGGCTGTTTCCCATTCCGCTCAAACGCGCATCAATGAACAGATTATTTTCAAATCCGTAGCCACCGCGCAGGTAAAAGCCACCCATGGTGGTTTTGCTTTGATCTGAACGGTTTTGGTGCACTAATTTATCAAAATCACTTTTGCTGGTGATACCACCAACTTGCAGGCCGCCAGCGACATAGGTGTAATCGTCGGCTTGTGCCATGCCGGTCATCGTGCCGATGATGGCCAATGCGCATAAGGATTGTTTAAACATAGGTGATTCCCTCAATATTCATTGTTGCAGTGTTGCGACAACCAGTATCGAAACTATCGCCTAAACCCTTCCTCAACCATGCGCTATCAAACTTAAACGAAAACTAAACGGGAAATAAAAGGCCCCGAATGGAGCCTTTGAGAGTGTGCAGTAACAGTGAATGAAGCGGAAAAACGATTACTTATCTTTAGGCTTTGGCAGCTCGGCGCGAATTTCTTTCACCTGCGATGTGCTGACAGGCTCTGCTTGGTTTCCCCAGCCAGTGCGAACAAATGACAGTAGTTGAGCGACATCTTCATCACTGAGACGCCAGCCAAAATCTGGCATGGTGAGTCCCGTTGGTGCCGTTTGCGTAATCGGCATATGAGAACCTTTTAATACAATGCTGATGAGTGAAGAGGGGTCTTGGCTAAGCAGCACAGGATTATGCGCGAGCGCAGGGAACGTGTTTTCATAGCCCATACCGTCTGAACGGTGGCAGGCCGCACAGTTATCAAGATACAACTGTGCGCCGGGTTGAGTGGCCTTACCGCTGGCGAGTGCCTGATAGGTGGCGGGATCCTTCACGGGTTCTTTGGCGTTATCGCCCATCGGCTGCAGCGATTTTAAGTAGACCGCAATAGCCTGCACATCTTCTGTATTTAAATATTGGGTGCTGTCTTGCACCACGTCGGTCATAGAGCCGAACGCGGCAGACTTTTCCGTATGGCCGGATTTTAAGAATTGGGCAATCTGTTGCTCATTCCACTGACCCAGACCGGTGACTTTATCACCGCGTAAGTTGGCCGCGTGCCAGCCTTCTAACGTACCCCCGCTGAGATATTCAGGCTCAGACTGGTCTAACGCTTTCTCTTGGAAACCGATCCCGCGTGGAGTATGGCAAGAACCACAGTGGCCCAGCCCTTGAACTAAATACGCGCCTCGGTTCCATGCGGTCGTCTGCTGAGTATCAGGCTGGAATACGCCGTCATGACGGAACAAAAGATTCCAGCCAGCCAGCGGCCAGCGCATATTGAGCGGCCATGGGATATCGCTATCTTTGTTGGCTTGCGCCACGGGTTTTACGCCATGCTGGAAATAAAGGTAGAGATCCTGCATGTCGTCTTCGTTGATTTTAACGAAGGAGGGATAGGGCATAGCCGGATAGAGATGGGTGCCATCTTTGCGGATACCTTTGCGCACCGCGTCGGAAAACTCGGTAAAGCTGTATTCGCCAATACCTTGTTTTCTATCTGGGGTGATATTGGTGGAATAGATGGCCCCGACCGGCGTCGTCATTTTTAACCCGCCAGCAAAGGGTTTACCACCGACGGCGGTATGGCATGCGGTACAGTCGCCCGCACGGGAAAGATATTCACCATGAGCGATCCGTTGTTCCATTGGCGCTGGAGCGGCTTGAGCATAAAGTCCAGATGCGCTCAGTAACACGATGGCCAGCTGCGTTTGTCTACTTATTTTCATGATTACTCTCCCTGTCAGGCCTGAACCAATGGGCCCGGATTGGCTAAGTATTGGGTGCGAATGGCATGTGCTGACCAATAGGCCAACGCACCAACCAGTCCGGTTGGGTTATAGGCCATGTTTTGCGGGAAGGCACTTGCACCCTGTACGAAGACGTTAGGGACGTCCCAGCTTTGCAGATATTTATTCACCACGCTGTTGGATGGACTATCACCCATAATAGCGCCGCCGGTGGTATGCGTTGACTGATAAGGCCGCACGTCATAATGGCTGTTCATGTCCATCACCGAGACTTTCATTTGTTTAGGTTTCATCGCGGTAGCGATCCCCTGCATTTTACGGGTGATGTGCTGTGTCATTTTCACTTCGTTGGGCTTCCAATCGAAGGTCATGCGCAGCAGTGGCTGGCCGAAAGCATCTTTATAGTTTGGATCGAGATCTAAATAGCACTCTTTGTAAGGCATAACAGACCCCTCGGAGCCGATGCTCATCGAATGCAGATAGTTATCCTTGATCCCTTGTTTCCAACCGGCGCCCCACGTTGGTGTATCGGCAGGCAGTGTCATTTGCTGGATTGGACGCCCGCCGGTACGCACGGCGGAGATATAAGCACCCCCGATAAACCCAAGATCGGCATGGTCGAAGTTATCACTATTGAAATCATCAATAACGGCACCCGCAGCGCCAGCGCCGATAAACGGATTGAAATGGGTGTCTTTATCAAAGAAGAGAGAAATACCGCTGTTCATCTGATATGCGTAGTTTCTACCGACCATCCCTTCACCCGTTTGTGGGTTGTAGGGCTGACCAATGCCAGAAAGTAACAGTAAGCGAACGTTATGCAGTTGATATGCGCTCAAGATAACCATACTGGCCGGTTGTTCTATTTCACGGCCTTGTACGTCAATATAGGTCACTCCGGTGGCTTTTTTACCGCTGCTATCGAGGTTTACCTTGATAACCATTGAGTTGGTGCGGAGTTCAAAGTTTTTGCGCTGGGTGAGAACGGGCAAGATGGTACTTTGTGGCGAGCCTTTGGAATACATGAAACACCCAAAGCGCTCGCAGTAACCGCAATAGTTGCACGGACCGAGTTGCACACCGTAGGGATTGGTATACGGCTGTGAGCAGTTTGCCGCAGGGATGGCAAAAGGATGATAACCCAGCTCTTTGGCGGCTTGGCTAAACAAAGTGCCAGAATAGAGCGATTTTAGCGGCGGAGTTGGATATTCGGAGGCTCTTGGGCCTTCAAAGGGATTACCGCCTTCGATAATTTCTCCCCGCAGATTGCCTGATTTACCGGCGGTCCCACAGACTTTTTCGAACTTATCAAAGAAAGGCTCTAAGTCGGCATAATCAACAGGATAGTCTTGCAATAACATACCGTCAGGAATAAATGCCTTTCCGTAGCGCTCGCCGATCGTCGTGTGTAATTTTAAATCGCTCGGTAATGCACGCCAGTGCATGCCGTTCCAGTGTACCCCGGCGCCACCAACGCCGTTGCCCGGCAAGAATGATCCAAATTGGCGGTAGGGTACGGCGTAATCTCCGGGATTATGGCGCACGGTCACCGTTTCCTTGGCCGCTTCCTGAAAAAGTTTAAGCCGAATACCGTAGGTTAATTCATCGGCAATACGTGGATAGGCAAAGTCTGGGTAGGTATCACGTTTTTCACCGCGCTCTAAGGCCACTACGCTTAAACCCGCATCGGTCATTTCCATGCCCATAATGGCTCCGGTCCAACCGAAACCGACAATGACTACGTCAACGGGGTCTTTTTTTATGGTTGTCATTTATGCAGTCCTCTTGCTGGAAATACTGACAGGGCCCTGTGGATAAGGCTCATTGGGATGATCAACCCAATCGGTGAAGTCGGCGCGGGCACCAGGAAATCCGATCAGTTGCCACGACGCAAGCGTCTGGTTGCCTCCATGGATCGGGTCAGCAAAATATCCCTCTTTCGTGTTTTGTAGCAGCAAATCGAACAGCATTTTGGCGGATACGGCATCGAATGCCGGCTGGTCTTTTTCAAGCCCAGATAGCACCTGATCCTGCTGATCCGGCTTTAGCTCGGCAAAACGATGTTGAAATTTCTGCTGGCAATAATCGTTCACCGCACCGATCCCTAAGCGATAAACCTCACGGGGAACCAATTTGGACTGATACCCCAGCTCCGGCACCGCGGCAACAAAAGGGGGATGCATGTACCACAGGCCGCCATGCCCGAACGGGGCTTCCATCTGTTTATCAATAAAAACCGGGACGCCCTGCGATACCGCGCCTGGGCCATTTACATCGCTAGGGATCAGGCGCTCACAGGCTGCTAGCAGGAAGGTCCACTCCTCATTGTTAAAATAGACAGGAACGTAGTGCTGACTTATTCCTGGTGATTTTGCAGGTGACGCTTGGGCGATAGCGGTGAGAGATACCACACCGGTTCCCGCCGCGGCGGCGAGTGGAATAAGCGTTAACGATTTTTTTAAGAACAGCCTTCTGGCTGGAATTGCTTCATGAGGCTTAGACATAACGGCACCTTGCTTTAATAGATACCTGCCACCCAAAAAATGCTGTTTGTTTTGATCCAGCGTCATGTTGAGTGAGAGGCAGAGAAGGTTGATGAAGACATCATGATAAGCATTTGCTTTTTATATTCTTAGCTTGCTAATCATAAATTCCATTGTAAAGGTGTGGGAATAAAAAACAATTAAGAAAATATTTTCATACAATTTATTTACCTAATGCGCTCAGTAAAATAACGATTAGACGATGCCTAGCTAGAAGTGTGGGGGAAGGAAATGAGAAGAAAACGTTTGCCTGGAAACAGAGAGTAAATATGATTGTTCGATTCAGCTCTCGGTTTTATTTCAATGGTATTATTAAGGTACTACGCAATGAAAGGGTTCTTAGTCCATTCGTGTGCAAGGAAATCAAATGCAAATAGTTAATAATAACAATACTAAACTATCCGTGATGATGTTCGTGGAGTGGTTTATTTGGGGGGCATGGTTTGTGCCTCTTTGGCAGTATCTGAACAAACTGGGGTTTTCTCCTTCAGAGATCGCATGGTCTTACAGCAGCACGGCGATCGCTGCAATATTGTCTCCGGTGCTGGTGGGGGTTATTGCCGATCGCTATTTTGCGGCGCAGAAGGTGCTTGGGTGGCTGCACTTGGTGGGCGGCGCGCTGATGCTGCTTTTGGCATGGCAGACGCAGTTCTCTACATTTTTCCCTCTGCTGGTGGTTTATGCCCTGACGTATATGCCAACCGTGGCGCTGACCAACAGTATCGCCTTTGCCAATATTCGTGATACTGAAACAGATTTTCCCCGTATCCGTGTATTAGGCACCTTAGGCTGGATTGCTTCGGGCTTGGTTGTTGGCTTTATGCTGCCGCCACTGTTGGGGATGGATAACGTCTCGGACACCAATATGCCGCTGATTGTCACGGCGGTTGCTTCCGTATTGCTGGGTTTGTACAGCTTTATGCTGCCAAATACCCCGCCGAAAGTGGGGCAGCGTACCGATATTAAAGATTTGCTCGGATTGAATGCGCTGGGCCTGCTACGTGACCGTTCTTTTGCAATTTTCGCGCTGTGCTCGTTTCTCTTCTGCATGCCGCTGGCCTTCTACTACCAGTTCGCCAATGGTTACCTCACGCAGGTGGGCTTAGAAAATGCCACCGGTTGGATGACGCTTGGACAGGTATCCGAGATCTTTGCCATGCTGGCGCTGCCATTGTTGCTAAAACGCTACGGCATCAAAAAAGTTCTCTTGCTGGGGTTTGTTACCGCGGGCATTCGCTATGTGCTGTTTATCTATGGCGGTACGGCGGATGTGCTGATGTATAGCATGCTGTTTATCGGCATTTTGTTACACGGTGTCAGCTACGACTTCTATTTTGTGACCGGCTACATCTATGTGGATAAGAAAGCACCCGCGCATATGCGAACAGCGGCGCAGGGCTTGATTACTCTTATTTGCCAAGGCTTTGGTAGCTTTATTGGTAACTGGCTGGGAGGAAGAGCGATGACGGCCTTCCAACTGCCTGAAGCGCACAACGGTATGACCTTCGACTGGTTTACCGTGTGGGGGGTTGGCGCCGCGATGGTCTTTGCCGTGATGCTGCTCTTCATCCTCTTTTTCCGCGAAAAGAACCGTGAAATTACGCAGGTTGCTATCGGAAATTAAGACAGTTTTCTAATCTTGCGGCGACTTGCACTGACTCAGTCGCCAATGACATATTGAGGTTGTTTGTTATGGAATTACACGAATCTTCACAGGCAGAGGTGACCCTCCAACAGCGTATTCTTGGCGCGCTTTATGGCCAAATGCTAGGCGATTCACTCGGAATGCCTTCCGAACTTTGGCCACGTTCGCGCGTGCGTAGCCATTTTGGTTGGATTGACCGCTTCTTAGATGGCCCTCAGGAAAACAGCGCTGCATGTTATTTCACCGCTGGACAATTCACCGATGATACCTCGATGGCGCTGGCTTTAGCCGATGCGCTGGTGGAGGCTAACGGAAAGGTGGTGCCAGAGCTGATTGCGAGAAACGTTATTCGTTGGGTAGATAGTTTCGATGCCTTCAATAAGAATATTTTAGGCCCGAGCTCAAAAGTAGCGCTGCGTGAACAGAAACAAGGCAAGCCAATAAGCAGTTTAGAAAACAACGGCGTGACTAACGGTGCGGCAATGCGTGTTTCTCCTTTGGGATGCGTGCTTCCTTCGGCTCCCTTGCGTACTTTTGTTGATCAGGTTTGGGAAGCTTCTAGTCCAACGCATAAATCGGATATTGCGGTAGCTGGCGCAGTGACGATTGCGTGGGCGGTTTCTAAAGCGGTGGAAGGCGCTGCGTGGGATGAGATAAAAATGGCGCTGCCTGCCGTAGCGACCTATGCGCAGGAGTTTCGTCCATCAACGTTCAGCGCATCATTGGCTGCGCGTATTGAACTGGCGCTTTCGGTGGTTGCTGGGGCTGATGGTGTCGAAGACGCCTGCGAACGGGTTTACCAACTGGTGGGGGCGGGGGTGAGCACCATTGAGTCTGTTCCCGCGGCGATTGCGATGGTTGATTTGGCTCAGGGGTGTCCTAACCAGTGTGCGGTGCTGTGTGCCAACCTTGGCGGCGATACTGATACCATTGGTGCTATGGCAACGGCCATCTGCGGCGCGTTGAAAGGTGTTAACGCAATTAAACCAGAGTGGCTTGCAACGCTGCAACAAACTAACCCTATCGATATGACGCGCTATAGCACCGCGTTCGAAAAATTCCGGGCTCAATGGCAGGAAGCAAAATAATGAAACCGTGGCTGAACCAATTTTTGCATCAACGAAAACAGGCACAGCCCGTTATGGTGCTCGGCGCCTCGGTCATGGACGTTGTGGCGCAAACCGATCGTTTGCCGGAAAGGGGCGGCGATCAACCGGCCTTTGAGCGCGGCGTTCATCTGGGCGGATGTGGGTTAAACATTACGCTGGCGCTGCATCGCTTAGGCGTTAACTGTGTACCCATGCTGCCGATTGGCGAAGGGATGTGGGCAGACCGGCTGCGGGCGGCCATGGCGAGCAAAGGCATTCATAGCCAGCTGAACGTGACCGGCGGCGACAATGGGTGGTGTTTGGCGCTGGTTGAACCGGATGGTGAGCGCACGTTTATCTCGTTTGACGGTATTGAAAACCAGTGGCAGGCACATTGGCTAGAACCGCTGACACCTACTTCAGGTTTTGTGTCTATTTCTGGCTATCAGCTTAGCGTTCCGCGTGGTGATGTTTTGCTCAATTGGGTTAAAGGTTTGCCATCTGGTGTGAGAGTGGTGGTTGATTTTGGCCCACGGCTGGATCGTATTCCACCACAGGTGGTTCAGCAGCTATTGCGCTCCGGCGTTATCCTCACGTTAAACGAGCGTGAAGCCCAGATCCTTGGAATGAAAAAGGATGGGGTTGAGGCATTTTGCCAGCAGCGCCACGAACAAACCAAAGAACTCGTGGTAGTCAGAATGGGAGATGCTGGCTGCTACTATCACCAAGCGGATGATGAAAAAGGCTGGGTTGATGCTTGCTCCGTAAACATGGTTGATACGATTGGCGCTGGGGATAGTCATTGTGCTGGACTGTTGGCGGGGTTAGCCAGCGGATTATCGGCCAAGGATGCATTGACGTTAGCCAATCATATTGCTGCCTATGTGGTCTCTTTCCGCGGCGGCGATTGTGCACCGACCACGGAAGAGTTAGCCGAATTTTTCTAACCCCTCCACGCACTACTCAATAACTAAACGTGCTCGCTTGCCGGTCATGCTCAACATGCCGACAAGTGAGTCGATAGTAAATTTCTCGGTTTTTTGGTTCACCACGTCAGAAACCCTTGGGCGAGATATATTTAATATTTCTGCGGCTGCGCTTTGTTTAAGGTTGTTAGACGCAATCCACTGGGTTATTTCAACCATCAGTGTGATCTTCATTTCTAATTCTGCGTTAATCTGGGTGAGAGATTCTGCGTGCAATTGCTGAGCTTGGCTGTCAGAAAAACCAAGGTCTGCAAAAATATTGCCATCGGCCTCAGTGATATGGCGAGACTGAGTATCAATGTGGTTATTTATGCGGTTATTTATGTCGTGATTACTCATCTTTAAGACTCCTTTCTTTGACGATTTCTTTATACCGTAGCATGACGATTTCATTGTCTATGCGAGAGGTCTTTTGTGTTTTCTTTGCAAAACAATGCAGTACATAGACTGATTCGGCAAATGTTGCGACATACATGATTCTGTATTGGTTATTACCGTTATCTATGCGGATTTCAACGACGCTGGAACCTAAATCGTTTCTTGGTTTCCAGTGCCGAGGTTCAAGGCCATATTGAACACGGTGAAGCTCAAATCCCGCTGTTTTTTTAACCTCATCACAGAAGGAGAGCAACGCCTTCTTAGATGAGCCCCTCCAGTCGATAGGTTTAACGCAAGGGGTGAGTTTTAAACCTGAAACTGTTATGGCAATAAAAGTCCGTTTTTGATCACACATGGTGTCGATCCTTTTTATGTATAAAATATTATACCTGTTTGTATGCTTTGCAAGCAATATTTTCAAATGCACGCCTATATGACTCGTCCTGCTTTAGCCAGAAAAAGAGTAATCCTGAGAAAATTTAATTGCTTGGGAGAATTTCATCGGCGATAAAAACCTGCGAGGTTGTGCACAGCGCGGTAAGGTTTGAAAAGGGGTTGCTCACTGAATTTGCGGAGAGATTCGCAGAGTGCGGAATAAAAACGCCACCCAATGGGTTGAGTAGCGCTTTGATGACGGGGCGTTAGAACTCAGTCTTCGGTTGAGTACTCATACATATCGCCACGGCAGTAGTTGATGCTGTACTCCAACGGTCGCAGCTCGTGATCGAGCAAAGTTTGACGGATTACTAACATCGCCGAAGGTTCTTTGATCAGCAGTTTCTCACGCAGTTCGTTGCTCGCCAAACAGGCGCTAATTTGGCTATAAAGCTTACCAAACTGGATCTGGCGGCTGCGTAGATAGTCATACAATGAATTGCCGATTTGTTCGACGTCATCAATGGCATTTTCAACCACGTATGAAATGGCGACGGAAACGGGGCTGTGATCTACGGTGCGAATACGTTCTAGGCGAAATACCGAACTGTTATGAGGAATATTCAGCTTTTCGGCCACGTTGACGGATGCAGCCACGCGCTCACGTTTGATCCACACTGAACCAGGCGTACGGCCTTGTAAATTCACCTCACCCGAAAACCCTTTAATGGTGGCAAGAGAGTAGGCAAGCGGCGACGTAGGCGTGTTTTTCACCATAGTACCAAAGCCGCGACCTCGGCCGATAATATCGTCTTGCTCAAGGCATGCCAGCGCTTTACGCACCGTAATTCTGGAGATTTTTAACGCGTCAGTGAACGCGCGCTCGCTTGGCAGAAAATCGCCTGGTTTGACGATCCCTTGATCGATGGCTTCACGGAGAGATTCATTAAATCGAAGATAGATTGGCATCGAGCCAGTTTGGGCAATATCTTGCTGTAATTTATTTAATAACTGCAGGCTATTTTCTGCGCTCATAGCATTGAACGTCCGGATTATATGTATTGATTAAGACGGATGAGATCCTCAGTGTAGACCGTGATTTCGGATTGCAGAAGGAAAAATGCGTGATTTCGTGGTGGCGGTTTAGAACGAAGCAAAAAATACAACAGGTTGAATGAAAACTGCCCGCAATCGCGGGCAGCTTGCAGCGGAAAGGCTAATTATTTCAGCTTATCGACGAGAGTAATGGCTTCACCAATGTAATTGGCCGGCGTCATGGCTTTCAGACGCGTTTTCTCGTCGTCAGGCAGGGCCAGTCCATCAATAAATGCCTGCATACCCGCGGCGTCAACACGCTTACCACGCGTTAGCTCTTTCAGTTTTTCATACGGCTTTTCAATGCCGTAACGGCGCATCACGGTCTGAATTGGCTCGGCCAAAACTTCCCAGTTGTGATCCAGTTCATCCAGAAGATGATCGCGATTTACTTCCAGTTTGCTAATCCCTTTCAGGGTGGACTGATAAGCGATTAACGCATAGCCAAGTCCAACGCCTAAGTTACGCAGTACGGTGGAGTCAGTGAGATCGCGCTGCCAGCGTGAAACTGGCAATTTAGCGGCCAAATGCCCCAGTACCGCATTGGAGAGACCCAGATTACCTTCAGAGTTTTCGAAGTCGATAGGGTTGACTTTGTGCGGCATGGTGGAGGAGCCGATTTCACCCGCGATGGTTTTCTGTTTGAAATGGCTAAGTGCAATATAGCCCCAAATGTCGCGGTCAAAGTCGAGCAAAATGGTGTTGAAACGTGCCACGCAGTCGAACAGTTCTGCAATGTAGTCATGCGGTTCAATTTGAGTGGTGTATGGGTTCCATTGGATACCCAGAGACGTAACGAACTCTTCGCTAAACTGATGCCAGTCGACTTCAGGATATGCCACCACGTGAGCGTTGTAGTTACCGACTGCGCCGTTGATTTTGCCGAGAATGTCGACATTACCTAACTGGCGGAATTGGCGCTCCATACGGTAAGCCACGTTGGCAAATTCTTTGCCTACGGTTGATGGTGTGGCTGGCTGACCATGGGTGCGAGAGAGCAGGGGAATATCGCGATATTCCTGAGATAGACCTGCGATGGCGTCGATGATTTTGCGCCACTGTGGCTTGATAACTTCTTCGCGAGCGGTGTTCAGCATCAACGCATGGGACAGGTTATTAATGTCCTCAGACGTACAGGCAAAATGGATGAACTCCGATACAGCGTGTAGCGCAGGAACTTCGGCAACTTTCTCTTTCAGGAAGTATTCTACGGCTTTAACGTCATGATTGGTGGTGCGCTCGATGGTTTTGATGCGCTGAGCGTCTTGTTCGCTGAATTCTGCGACGATTTTGTCGAGGTAAGCGTTTGCGTCGGCGTCAAAAGCCGGAACTTCGCGGATTTCTGCACAGGCTGCTAATTTCTGCAACCAACGTACTTCTACCTGCACACGGAACTTCAGCAGACCATATTCACTGAAAATCGGACGCAGCGCGGTGACTTTATCGCCATAGCGGCCGTCAATCGGTGACACAGCGGTCAGAGAGGATAATTCCATCGGTAGCAACTCCTGAGGGATTGAGGTGGATATAGAAAAACGTAACCAATCGGTAAATCTTCCAGCGAGCGATCGCTGGGCTAACTGTATTTAAAACCTACAAAATCTTGTCGTTAGAATTTACTAAGCCTTGAATTAACAATGCGTGAGTAAATTTTGCGCCATCTGGAATAAACGATTACGTGAGAACATCAGCTGCAAGCGCCCGCCGCCAACCTGTTGCCACAAGATCCCAGAGCGAATACCCGCTAGCAATGCGGCGCGTACTTTGGCTTGAATCAGTGGGTTTTGCAGGATGGTTGGGGAACCCGTGACCTGAATGCGCGGCCCCAGTGGGCTAACGACGTCAACGTAAATCGAGGCCAGTGAGCTAATAATGGTTTCAGATTCTAGATCGAAATGTGCCAACTGGCGGTCTAGAACATTGATGCGGTCAGACAGCGTTTGCATGGCTGCATTGTTGCCAATGAGCTTGCGTTCTAACACCATCAGGCTCAGACAATAACGCGTTAACTCAGCGCCAGGCCCTTGGCGGTTGGCATTCAACACGTTTAATAGCGTTTCGAGGCCTAACTTAAGATCGCGCTCATGATCGCCAAATACGGCTAGCGTCGAGGGAGGATTAGTTTGAAGAATACTGTTCAGCGACGTTCTCATTGCTGCGTTATCGCACTGACCTTCATGTGCCAGCTGTTGAACCAGTCGGGCTGATTGACAGATACCGGCTAATGCCAAGGTGATGTCATAGTAGTTCTTCGCCACGGAGACTCCTGTATGCGCGGACAAGGAAAAATTAACACGGCTTTAGAAACTCGTGTAGAAATTTAAGCGCAGATCATGCCACAAAGCAGGGCTTAAACACAGAGGCAATCGAGTCCCTGACCGACATTTAACTGGCGTCTGCTCAATTCCCACGCCGCTAGAGCAAGCTTTACTCGATGACTACTCGGTTTTTACCACTGTGCTTCGCCGTATAAAGCGCGTTATCGGCGCGATTGAGCACTTCTTCTAAGGTTGCGGTTTTGCCATCAAACAGGCTAATACCAAACGAGGCCGTCACATGGATTTTAGGCCCGTGGGAGAGGAAAAATTTACGGTTGCTGATGGCTAGCCGAATGCGCTCACAGATGTGGTAGGCGCGATTGAGATCGTCATAATGGATGATGATTGCAAACTCTTCGCCGCCGAAACGCGCAACAAAATCGCTTGATCGCGTGATCAAACGAATCAATTCTGCCACCTCAATCAGTACCTGATCGCCCGCCAAATGCCCGTAGGTATCATTAACAGATTTAAAGTTATCAATGTCGATCATTACTAAACAGCACGGGGAACGTGATTTCGACAACGCCTGCATTTGTTGCTCAAGCGCTTGCCGATTATGTACTTTGGTCATCGGATCAAGCAGAGACGCCGCGCGCACTTTAAAGAAGGCATCGACGCTACGGCGCTTGATGGATAGCGTTTGGTAACAAACCAGCAGGCAGAGAAAAGAGACAGCTTGGTAAATCAAAATATCTAGCATGTGATTTTTGGTATGCAAAAACGGCAGCACAATCACAATGCGATAAAGCGTGATCAAAATGATGGTTTTAAGATAGGTGCGGAAGGTATTGCGTTCCCAGACTCTTGCGATGAGCACCGGAACCAGCATCACCGCCAGTAGCAGATTATCGAGAACGAAGCCGCCGGTGGTCGCGAAGTTAACCAGCCATGCGGTGATCCCTGCAATACCGCCACCAAAGAAAGTGACTAACAGCATCGGTACAATTTCGAAGCTGTAGTAAACCTCCTGCGTGAAGTACATTTTGCTGCGTGTGAGATACAACGAGATCAGTCCCGCAATCACGCCAAATAAAATGCGGCGACTTAACGATGAATTTGAATTTAATGCGTTGTGTTTGCTAAGCACAAAATAGCTCACCGACAGCGAAGCATAGGTGACACAAGCATTTATGTAGAGAACATCGAGCGACTGTAGCGGATTCATCGTTTATCTCTGATTAGTATTCGTCAGAATATTCTCAGTCTAGCACGCGACTTTCAACCGTAATTTAAGAAAGGATTTATTTATAACTGTCTGAATTTTGTAAATAAGAAAGCCGGAGAACAAATAATGTGCTCCGGCTTAAGTAAGATGCTGAAAACTTAGTCAATGATGCGTTGTTCGATGACGCCGCCGCCCAAGCAGACTTCGTCGATATAAAACACCGCAGACTGTCCTGGAGTGACCGCTGCAACAGGCTCATCGAAGCGAACCTCAATGCGTTCATCATCAATTGGCGTAACGGTGCAGGCGATATCCGGCTGACGATAGCGGGTTTTAACCACGCAGCGGAACGGTTCACGCACGGTTTTGCGGTCGACCCAATGCAGCTGCTGGGCAATCAAACCATGGGAGTACAGGCTTGGATGGTCGTGGCCTTGAGCAACTAACAACACGTTGTTTTTAAGGTCTTTTTCAACTACATACCAAGGATCTTCACCACCGTCTTTGGTACCGCCGATACCGAGGCCTTTGCGCTGTCCGAGCGTGTGGTACATCAAACCTTGATGCTGACCGATTTCATCACCGTCAACGGTCATGATTTTGCCCGGTTGCGCAGGTAGATAGCGGCCAAGGAAGTCACGGAATTTGCGCTCGCCGATAAAGCAAATACCGGTTGAGTCTTTTTTCTTTGCGGTGGCAAGATCTAACTGTTCGGCAATTTTGCGGACTTCTGGCTTTTCGAGCTCACCCACAGGGAACAGGCTCTGTGCAACTTGCTCATGGCTCAGCGTGTACAGGAAGTAGCTCTGGTCTTTGTTGGTATCAACGCCGCGCAGCAGCTGCGTGGTGCCGTTGATATCGCGGCGGCGCACGTAGTGGCCCGTCGCAATAAAATCGGCGCCTAAATCTTCAGCGGCAAACTCTAAGAATGCTTTGAATTTGATCTCTTTGTTGCACAGGATATCGGGGTTAGGCGTACGGCCTGCTTTGTATTCGGCTAAAAACAGCTCAAATACGTTATCCCAATATTCTGCCGCAAAGTTAACAGTATGCAGTTCGATACCTAACTTGTCGCAGACTGCCTGAGCATCGGCCAAGTCGGTCGCCGCTGAGCAGTACTCTTCATTGTCGTCCTCTTCCCAGTTCTTCATGAACAGGCCAGCAACCTGATATCCCTGTTGTTGTAATAGGTAGGCGGATACGGAGGAATCAACGCCGCCGGACATCCCGACGATCACTTTTTTCTGGCTGTTATCTGACATGAGACTCTCACAGTCTGAGTGGAACACAAATTTAAGGGGCGGATTTTAGCACGAAAGCAGGGCGTGGAAAAAGCACTGCGCCGTATTTTCTAGACGACTGGTCTAACGGTGCAGGCTTAAGCGATAGGCATGCCGAGCACAATATCTATTTTACAGTTGAATACTGCCTGTAAACAGAACCTTACCGGTTGGCTGTCCGGTTGGAGAACCGCCGCGCGGTTCTAAGCTGATGGCGAGTAGGCTGCCATCAATAATCGGTTTGCCTAACGCCGAAACGGCGCTCAATGCGGTATTGCTGATAATACCGAGGGAGATAGGCTTACCACCTTTCGGTATTGCCCACAGTTCTAGGCTGCGATCGCTCGGAATATTCAACCCACGCGGTGGCGTTAGCGTTAACGCATGGCTATCTGGGTTTAAGCTAACCTGCCAGCGCATATTATTGTCTTGTGCGGCAAGTACTGCGACTTCAGACGGCGAGGCATACGGTTTCACCAATGTTCTCGGTAGTAACACTAATAGCAGGCAGGCCGCTGCTAATGCGGCTGCGCCGATCCAACCATGGCGTTTAAGCCAGTGAGATTTGATATTTGTGACGTTGTCACGTTCGCCGTCTAGCTGACGTACAATATTTTGCCAAACGTGAGCCGGAGGCTGAATCGGCAAATAGAGGTCATCAAGCGGCGCGAGGCCATTTTGCCAACGTAGTACATGAACCTGTAGCTCAGGCGTCTGTTCCAGCCAACGCTCAAACCGTGCTCGTGGCAAACCGCGAAGCGTGCCAAGCACGTATTCGCCAGCCAGTTTATCGAGATGTTCGGTACGCGGAGTCATAGGCCTAAGCATCCTTTAAGTTGTTCCAGTCCACGGCGTATCCAGCTTTTAATTGTCCCCAGCGGTTGGTGGAGAAAGGCGGAGACTTCGCCATGTGACAGCCCTTGATAATAAGCCAGCACGACGGTTTGCTGCTGATCGGAAGGCAGCCCCGCTAAGCACTCTTTAAGCCGCAAATTTTGCACGCTGTCTTGAATATGCTGTAGCGGATCCTCATTAATGCCGTTGTCACTTATCACCGTATCGAATTCATCATCGGTTGGAATTTCATAGCGTGCGCTACCGCTACGTAAGCCATCAATGGCGCGATTACGGACGATATGCGTCAACCAAGTTTGTGGGCTGCTAAGGCCCGGCTGATAAGTGGCCGCTTTGTGCCAGATAGTAATAAAACTTTCTTGCAGAATATCCTGCGCCCATGTGGGATTCCGCAGGATTTGTACGGCAACCGAATAAAGCCTCGGCGACGTTTGACGATAAAGATCTTCAAAGGCCGCTCGGTTTCCCCGAGCAGCCTCTTGGATTAGTCGTGTTAGAGGCTCAATATCGCCGTTATTCATCGTTCTACCCTGTGCAGGAATAATCTACTGAAATAACCTGCAGCAAGTATAGACGGCTTTATTTAGGAAGGAGCACCTTATCAATGACATCGATGACGCCGTTTTTCTGATGAACGTCATATGTGCTGATATTAGCAACACCGCCGTTTGCATCTTTAATCTGAATATTGTGCGGGCCGTTTTGTAATAACCAGATATCTTGACCATTCACGGTTTTAAGCATGGCTTTGCCATTACCTTGATGGATTTTTTTCTCCAGCGCTTTCATATCCAGAGAGCCGGGGACCACATGATATGTGAGAACAGAAACCAGTTTGGCTTTGTTTTCTGGCTTTAGTAGGGTATCTACGGTGCCAGCGGGCAGTGCGGCAAACGCTTCATTGGTTGGTGCAAACACGGTGAATGGCCCTTTTCCCTGTAGGGTATCGACTAAACCAGCCGCTTTGACCGCGGCGACCAAGGTGGTGTGATCTTTAGAGTTCACCGCATTTTCGACGATATTTTTTTGTGGATACATCGCTGCGCCGCCGACCATGGTGGTACCACCAGACATCATGGAGGCTTCAGACATGTTTTGTGCAAATGCAGAAGCGCCACACACCAGCAGAGAAGAGCAAAGTAAGGTACGGGTAAACATATTCATGATGCGTTCCTTATGAGTAGGGGAAAAAGTCAGGCTCTGTGCCTCACATACTCATATACGGACGGGGTGACGGATTGGATGCAAAAAAAAGAAAATATTTTCGTTTTTCTCTTCACTCGTCGTCGTCAAACGCTTCGTCGGGTGTCTTTCCATGACGCAGTTGACGGCAAATAGCACCATAAGACTTATTCGGCATCAAATTTTGATAGGCATCACGAATCGAACGGTAGTTATTTCCGTTGACGCAGACACCATTCTCCCTGCCCGCACAGCGGTTATGCACGATCAACGATGCAGAGTGAATAACGCGATAAGTGAAAATTTCACGCCATGAAAAATCAATAATATCATAAGGATGAATGCCTTCTGCGGCAGAGCGCCAGCGAATATAATAGGGCTGTTCTTCATCGTTGAGATAAACACACTGTAGCCTTTTGGCACCCCGCATATTGAGATGGTTGAAGAGGTCGAAGCTATTCTTCTTCGACCACTGATACAGTTCGCGCAGGCTCCAGTTATTGACGCGAAATACCCGACCTGCCTTCAGGAGTCCCTGGCTTCTCTTCGTGGGGTGTTCATATGTGTGGTATCGGTAGATATGCCATGCTTTGATGGCTTGGTTAAATAATATTTCCAGATGATGGCCTTCACCTTCGCCTAAAGGAAGATTCACACCCGTATGTCTGTGATATAGCGTTTGGATATGTGCTAAAAAGCAGGCTTTTTTCGGCTTGCCATAATGCTTAAAATACGCAATAAAGCAGGCTGAAAGGCTGTCTATTGTGTCATGTTGAATAAGATTAGCCTGTTTCTTTAGCATGTTAAATAGACCTATTTGTCTTTACCTATTGGTAATGGTTTGTCATCTGGTTAGCGCTGTTGATTGTCAATTTAACAGCAGATAAAAATTATATTTTCAAATCGTCAAATCTGACGAATAGAAATAAACCTTACCCTTGCCGATATTATGCAGTAACGTTTTTTATATTTATCACAATGGCAAGGCGCCATTATGATAATGAGTTTTCATGTCGTCATTAATGACGATAATGTTATTATCCATTTTTTGGATGGCGTAAATAGATCATCCAGTAAGTAATGCCCACTAATACGCCACCGCCAATAATATTACCTATAGTGACGGGGATAAGATTGTCAGTAATAAAATTATTCACGGTTAGAGCAGAAAATTGATCCGGTGTGGTATTCAGTGTTTGCCAGAACGAATCAGGTGAGAAATTACGAATGACGATTGCCAGAGGAATAAGAAACATATTGGCAATGCTGTGCTCAAAACCACTGGCGACAAACATGCCGATAGGTAATAACAGGGCAGCAATTTTGTCGACCAGCGTCCGGCCAGAGTAACTGAGCCATACGGCAAGACAGACCATCAGATTACACAATATACCAAGGCATACGGCTTCAATAAACGTATGGTGCATTTTGTGATCGGCGGTCTGTAAGACGTTGAGTCCCCATTGACCGTTGCTATTCATCGCTTGTCCTGCGAACCAGATTAGCGCGACCAGCAGCATAGCGCCGACAAAATTGCCAACATAAACAATGATCCAGTTGGTTATCAACTGACGCCAGTTGATAAGCCCGCTCGCCTTGGCCATCACGGTAAGAACCGAAGACGTAAAGAGGTCGGCGCCGCAAACAACCACCAGAATTAGACCTAATGCAAAGCATAAGCCACCGGCCAGCTTGGTGATCCCCGTGGCGGGCGCTGGGCCCATTGTCACAGTGATGTAGGAGACAAAGGCAAGAGAAATAAATACGCCGGCGGTTAATGCGAGAAAGAATGAGAGTTCTTTCTTTTTAGTCGCCTTATATAATCCTGCCTGCTCAGCGACCTTTGCCATTTCATCCGGTAAGCGTAAATCAAATGGATTGCCTGTGCTCATAGTTAACTCCTGTCATATCAAACGATATAAAAAAAGGAACGTTGTGAGGTTATCATTCTATATTCGCTTTAAACTATGCACATTGCGTACCAAAAAACTTTCTGACCAATGCAGAATAACCATCGAGATCACAAAAATTGATTATTAAAGATGACTTGGATATATACGAGTGATAGACAACAAAAAAATATCCTGTTCTGATCAAAGAATAATGTGTCACTTGTTATATTAATTCTAAAAAGTATTACACTGCGTATTCAATAATCAGAATGATAACGTTGCGATATTATGAAGCCGAGCGAAACGAGCATTGTTACTAGCGTTATTACTCCGCAAAATTTACCGTGGCAGGAGGTTGTCTCTCTGGTTACGCAGCAGCTGCTTGGCCAAACC
This sequence comes from Hafnia alvei, assembly GCF_964063325.1. Taxonomy (NCBI): domain Bacteria; kingdom Pseudomonadati; phylum Pseudomonadota; class Gammaproteobacteria; order Enterobacterales; family Hafniaceae; genus Hafnia; species Hafnia alvei. Next base: position 2,718,853 of record NZ_OZ061315.1, on the reverse strand, counting down.
GACAGTATTGCTGCGCTCAAAGCATTTATCCCGCTACCGCCCCCTTTTAGCCCCGTACAATTTATCGAACTTCGCCTCAGTGACGGCGTTTATTATCGCTGTTTTGACGATGGCAGCGTTGAGCGTGCGGCAACGGCTTTTTCGGGTAGCGTGAGCGACAGCAATTTGCATGTGGTCAAGCTTGCGGGCAGCACGCTGGTTGAGCTTAGTTTTGTGCGTAATGACGGTGGACGCTTTACCGCTGAGGACAAAGTGCTTTTTTCCTGGCTCGCACGGTTGGTCACGCCGGTTCTTGAAGGCTTACTGGAGCAAGAACGGCTGCGGGAAGAGTGCGCAAATTTAAGCCATGAGCGCGATCACTGTCAGATTCTGGTGGATACCACCAATTCTGTACTCTCACATCTTGAAACGGATGCGCTGGTGGCAGAAGTGTCGAAAGAGATCCATCGTTTTTTTGGCATCGCATCGATTGGCATGGCGTTACGTGACGCGGGTAAACAGAAAAGTTTAGTGGTGTATGCCAGCGACTATTTACCGCAACAGTCTGTGACCTGCAGTCAATATTCTCTCGAACTTGACGGCAGCATGGTGGCGCGATCGCTGCATGAGAATCAACCTATTTTGCTGCAAACCACCAAGCATTTAGCCGATTGGCGGCGAGACCCTTTATTGCAGTCATTGGCGCAAAAAGGCATGCAGGCGGCTTTTTTCCTGCCGCTATCGTTTAACCACAAGCCCCTCGGTGTTCTGATTTTAGCGCATCCCGAGCCCGCTATTTTTACCCGCGACAGCTGCCAACTTTTGGCTCAGATCGCTGCTCGTATCGGTATTGCGGTGGAAAACGCCGATGCCTATGGACAGATTACCCGCAGTAAAGACAGTCTGGCGCATGAAAATATCTGGCTCAATGAGCAGATCCAAAATAGTGATGGATTCAGCGATATTATTTACCAAAGCCAAGCGATGAGTGATGTGGTTGAACAAATGGAGATGGTGGCAGAAAGCGACAGCACCGTATTGATTTTGGGGGAGACGGGAACGGGCAAAGAGATGGTGGCTCGCGCTATTCATAAGCTTAGCGCTAGACATAATAATCCCATGATAAAAATGAACTGTGCGGCGGTGCCCTCTAGCCTGCTTGAAAGCGATCTGTTCGGCCATGATAAAGGGGCGTTTACCGGTGCCACCAATACCCATCTTGGGCGCTTTGAAATGGCCGAAGGTGGAACGTTATTTTTAGATGAGATCGGCGATATGCCACTCGAACTTCAGCCCAAACTGCTGCGAGTTTTGCAGGAGCGCGAAATTGAGCGCTTGGGAGGGAATCGAGTGATCCCTGTGAACGTACGCGTTATTGCTGCGACCAACCGCGATTTGCAACACATGGCGGCTGAACGTGAGTTCCGTGGCGATCTCTATTACCGGCTGAATGTGTTTCCGATTTTGTTACCGCCGCTGCGCGAAAGACCAGAAGATATTCCTTTATTGGCGAGATTTTTCACCCAAAAGCTGGCTCGCCGCATGAATCGAGATATTGACAGTATTCCCGCCGAAGCCTTAAACCATCTGAGCCACTATCCTTGGCCTGGCAACGTGCGAGAGCTGGAAAACGTGATTGAAAGAGCGGTAATTTTGACTCGTCGCGGGCCGCTTAATTTACAGCTCAATGATCTGAGGATCCCCGCAGCCAAACGCCATGTGGCAGATAAAATCTCTAAAATGGCGCAGATCCTGCAAACCAAAGCCCCAGAAAATGATGAAGAAGAAAGAGAGCGTATCGTGCAGGTGCTGCGGGAAACTAACGGTATTGTGGCAGGGCCTCGCGGCGCCGCGGTTAAACTGGGAATAAAGCGCACCACGCTGCTGTCGCGGATGCAGCGTTTAGGCATTTCTGCCCGAGAAGTATAAATTTGTGAACACCAAGTAATGCACCGTTTGGGAAGCACATTGCTGTGCTTCTTGATTTGTGATGAGGCAATCAGATATTAGCGGGTGTCTTTTTCACCATCAGATAGATGGCAGGCTCGTGAACTATCTCGGTTAACAAACGGATTAAGGTTGAACTCCACTCGGCAAAGGGCGCTTCCGCTGACTCACAGAGCGGAGCAAATGCGTTGGCCAGCATTTGTGTGTGCGTGCTATCAATCGTTATCTCACCAAAAGTCAGCAGCCCACGCATTTTACGCAGCGCATCGCCCTCCGGTAAGCGTGAAATCCAGTTCTGGTACTCAGCTAAAGAACAGGTGAGCTCGGTGTTCAGACAGTCAATAACGCCCACGTGATGCCCAATCGCCAAGGAGTAATACATCACCTGCTGCGCCTGTTCGGGGACGTCGCCACTATCAAGAAATTTTTGCCGCAGCGACCAAAAGACCACGTTGTGCTGATTTGATTTTTCCTCCCCAGCCATTATCGACCTCCCGTAGCTAGCAGGCTTTGTAGCCGATGCACGATTTCGCTTAAGCGTGGGTCGCTAGCACTTCGCAACCATTGATCGATATTGCTTGCCACCGTGTTCGCATCGCCGTTTTGTAGCAGTCCGAGGAATTGATCGCTGATCTCGCGCCCTTGGCGATAACCCGCCAAGCGCCGAGCCTCGCGTTCAATGAGTATCCTTAGCTCTGGCAGCGTTTGTGGCAGCAATAACGAGGCTTTCTCATTCGGCTGCTGTTGGTGGTCAACGCCTTTGAGTTTTTGATCGAGCAAGCCGAGTGCGACGGCAAAGCCGTAAATGGTGGCGGCAGGCGTTGGCGGACAGCCTGGGATCCAGACATCAATCGGAACAATGGTATCGCTGCCGCCCCATACGCAGTACAGATCGTGGAAAATGCCTCCGCCGCAGCCGCAGGCGCCGTAAGAAATACAGATTTTAGGATCGGGTGCCGCTTCATATGCGCGCAATGCCGGAACCCGCATGGCGCGCGTGACGGCGCCGGTAAACAGAAGAATATCGGCATGACGCGGGGAGGGAACCACTTTGATCCCAAAGCGCTCGGCGTCAAATAGGGGCGTTATAGCCGCAAATATTTCTATTTCGCAGCCGTTGCAGCCGCCGCAGTCAACGCGATAGACATAGGCAGAACGCTTAATGTCCCTGAGCAGGGTTTGTTTGAGCGCGGTTGCCGACTCGTCCAATTGAATCGGTTGGCTGGCAGTGTGCCCTATCGGACTCGGTGTGTGGCTCATTGGCTTTTCTCCCCAACGTGATAGCACAGGTTTTGGTGCTCATGGTGGCTCAGGTCATCTTTACGTCGGCAGCTAGGGCAGGTTTCAAACTTGGGCCGCATTTCCTCAACGCTGGCGGCATCGACGCCAGACTGGATCAGCAGCGCCATGGCATACTCCACCGATTTCACCGGCGTGAAAGGACGATGGCAGCTGCGACAGTTCTGCAACTGAAACGTGGCTTTTACATACAAATCAGGTTTGTGGGTTACCGCCATTTCAAACTCGGGCGATAGCACAATGGCGCGCGTTGGGCACACCTCTTCACACCGGCCACAAAAAATGCAGCGGCCAATAAACAGTTGCCAAATGCGTTCACCATTCTGGAGGTGAGTTTCCATCGTCAATGCGTTCGCGGGGCAGGCGACAGTACAGGCCCCGCAGGCGATACATTGCTCGGGATCGTATTCTGGTTTGCCACGAAAACCGGGACAAACGTCCAGCGGCTTGAAAGGATATTTCACCGTTGGCTCACCGGCTTTGAGGATGGTCTTAAACAGTTTCAGCATTGTTTAACCCTCATTTCAGCAGTGAATGGTTACGTTCAACGCTATAGCGCTCAATTTCCCGATAGGAGACGGTTTTGGATTTTTTCTTACGCACGTCAACTAGGGTCACTCGGTCTGTACAGGAGTAGCAGGGATCAAGGCTGCCAATGATAAGCGGGGCATCGGAGATGGTGTTTCCACGCAGCATGTAGCGTAATACCGGCCAGTTGGCGTAGGTCGCGGCGCGACAGCGCCAGCGGAACAGTTTCTGGTTATCACCCAGCATGCTCCAATGCACGTCTTCACCGCGCGGTGCCTCGGCATACCCCAGTGCAAACTTATGCGGTTGATAGGTGAAGCCTTCGACCAGCAGATTGCCTTCGGGAAGATTATCTAAGCCGTATTCGATCATGGCTAAAGAGTCGAAAACCTCCTTCACGCGCACCATCACGCGCGAGAACACGTCGCCGCCGTCGAAGGTAAACAACGTTTTCGGCAGGTTGCCATAATCGGCATAGGGGTGGTCGAAGCGCATGTCTCGTTTGAAACCGCTACCGCGGATCAGTGGCCCAACGGGGCTGAAATCACGTGCAATTTTACGATCTAAAATACCTACGCCCTGTGTGCGCTGCTCAATGTTGGGCGTATTCATCAGCATATCGACTAGCTGGGTGACGTCATCGCGCATCTCATGGACTAATTGCAGGGTTTTCATCTGCTGGGCTTTGAGAATGTCACGACGGATGCCGCCAATCAGGTTTAAGCCGTAGGTTTTGCGTGCGCCGGTGAGCAGCTCTGCCATCATCATGGATTTTTCACGCACGCGGAAAAACTGCATGAATCCGGTATCGAAGCCCACAAAGTGACTCGAAAGGCCGAGGTTTAGCAAGTGGCTGTGTAGCCGCTCGACTTCTAACAAAATACTGCGAATGGTATGAGCCCGAGGAGGAACCACAATACCCAGCGCATTTTCAACCGATGATGTGTAAGCCACGCTGTGGGTGAAGCCACAAATGCCGCATACCCGATCGGAGAGGAAAGTGACTTCGTTATAACCCATGCGCGTTTCAGCCAGCTTTTCCATACCGCGATGCACGTAGAAAAGCCGATAGTCCGCATCGATAATCTGCTCGCCGTCGACAAACAAGCGGAAATGCCCGGGTTCATCGGAGGTAATGTGCATCGGGCCAATTGGCACAATGCGGTTATCTTTGCCGCCGAGTTCATTGATGAATTCATAGGTTTCGGCATCGGTGGTTGGCATTGGGCGCTGACGGTAATCCATTGCGTCTTTGCGCAACGGATACATGCCGTCTGGCCAATCATCGGGTAGCACTAAACGCCGTTCATCGGGTAAACCCACCGGTATCAAACCATACATGTCGCGAATTTCACGCTCGCCCCATACCGCGGCCGGAACGCGAGGCGTCACTGAAGGGAACTCTAGCGTGGACGCGCTAACCAAGGCTTTAACTGTCACCCAGCACTTCTCGCCTTCCTCCATCGATAGCACGTAATAAACGGCAAAATAGCCATTCAGAGAGCGTTCATCGTTGCCGAATAAGACCGGCAGCCAGCCGCCGAGCTGATAGTACAAATATTCCACTATCTCTGGCAATTCGTTGGTTTTCACCGTCACGGTGAGCTGATCGGCGGTTTGCCACTCTTCATCCAGTACGCTGTTGGGAAACTTTTCGCGCAGCTTTTTCAAATAGCCCGTACCGCGCTTTTCACCCTGTTGATTATTATTCACCACATTTAGGTAGCTCACATTACTTCTCCATGCAGGATGTTGGTGCGCATTGCGCGGACGGAACATGTTGTGCAGCGACCCACGGCCAGTTGAAGGTTGGGGTCTGCGTTGATGATGGATTCATGACGATGGTGGCGGCGTTTTCAAGCAGACGTGTCACCGGCTGGGGAATATGCGTCCCCATCACCAGCATCAGCACGATTAGGATCGCCATCGGTAAGGTCGTGAGCAGCCCCAGTTCGCCTTTGCTGACGGCATCAGGGGCGTCGCCAAACAGAACACACGCCACCATGCGCACTAAACCACCGAGCACGATGGTTAACAGCAGCAGGATGAAAAGGGTGAGCCAAAGATGCCCCGCAGCCAAACCAGCAACAACGGTCATAAATTCACTGATGAAGACGTTAAACGGCGGCATTCCGCCGAGCGCCAGGGCGCCCCCCGCAAACAGCACCGCGCTGAACGGCATGATTTTGAGCATACCTCTCACCGCGTGCAGATCACGGGTGCCGTATTTCAATAACACGTTGCCAGAACCACAAAACAGCAGCGTTTTGGCCAGACTGTGATTCAGCGTGTGCAGCAAGGCCGCCAGCACCCCCAGCGGGCCGCCGATGCCGATAGCGACCACAATCAGCCCCATATTTTCGACGCTGGAGTAGGCCAGCAGACGCTTAATGTCGCGCTGAACCAGAATAAAGAACGCCGCAACGGCAACGGACAGCAAGCCAAATACGATCAGTAATCGACTTGGGAATTCTGGCCCGATAGCGGCGCTGATGATGATGTAGTAGCGGATTATCACCAACAGAGCGCAGTTCAGCAGCACCGCAGAAAGCAGGGCGCTGGTGGGGCTGGGCGCTTCGCTATGGGCGTCCGGTAACCACGCGTGCATAGGAAATAGCCCGGTTTTGGTTCCGAAGCCAATCAAGATAAATACAAAGGCCAAATGCATGAGGGTGGGATCTAGCTGGCCCGCATGTTTAAGCACTTCCGTCCAGAAAATAGCGTTGTTGGCATCGGGCATAAAGCTGGCCGCATTGGCATAAACCAAAATGGTGCCAAACAGGCCAAAGGCAACGCCGACGGTACAAATAATGATGTATTTCCATGCGGCTTCCAGCGACGAGCGCTGTCCGTAAATTCCCACCAGAAACGCCGAGCTTAAGGTGGTGGCTTCAATGGCGGCCCACATTAAGATGAGATTATTACTGGTGACCACCAGCAGCATGGTGAAGAGGAACAGGTGGAAGAAACCATAGTAATTGCACAGCGTCGGGACGGAAATTTCCCCTTCGTCGACTTCATGGCGCATGTAACCGATAGAGTAAAGTCCGGTTAAAAAGCCAATCACGCCCAGAATTGCCAAGAACAGGGCGCTAAGACTGTCAATATGCAGCCAGTGGTTAGCCGATAAAAGCTCGCCGTGCTCGGCTGTCATCGCAACTACCCACAGGGCGACGATTAACAACGCGAGAATACCAACGCTGTGCAGCGCTGTGACTATGACGCGGGCTGAATCCCCCAGCAGGCGGCTGGCAAAGGTTAACAACGAGGCAATTAACGGCGTCGCCAGTAGGAGAAATAAAATCGATTCTTGATTCATCGCGTTACCCCTTCAGCGCCGTGAGTTGTTCAACGTCCAGCGTGTTGAGCGTGCGATAAATCTTGCGCGCTAGCACCGCCATGACGATCACGGCAAAAATGGCATCGGTGGCAATACCGATTTCAACTAGCTCTGGTGCTCGGAATGCCAGCAATGCCAGAGTGAGATGAGAGCCGTTTTCCATCAGGCAGTAGCCAAATACCTGCTTCAGGATATTGCGCTGGGTTACGATACACAGTAGCCCCAATAGGAAATGCCCAAGCGAGACCGCCAGCGCAGGTTTCAGCGTCGCCAGTAACGGCAGTTGAACCGGCGCGACCACGAACCAACACAGCACCACGATAACGGCAGCAGACAGCATCAGCATCGACATGCTGATAATGCTGCCGTTGGCGCTGGGATCTGACAGCTTGCGAAAGGCATAACCCATAATAAGCGGCACCATTACGACTTTGGTAACGAAGGCGCTGATGGCCCAAAGGGCTAACTGATGAGCCTCAAGAGTTTGCGACAGCGTGAAGAATATCAGCACCAAAACCAGCGACTGCAAAGCATAGAGCCAGCAAGAAGCGGTAGGGCGTTTGGCGCCAATGACCAGCAGCGACGTGAGCATCATCAGCCCTGCGAGGTTATTAACGATCAATGATCCGGTCATAGTTGACTCCCTTATCCAAGCCAGGCAACGGCGATAAAACTTGAGAATACTGACATCGCGATCAGCACCACCAACACGATACGCATGGCTAGAGGAACCGGCGCCGCTTGAGCAACCTCTTCGCTCGGCGTGCCGGAAATGACGCGACCGAACCAATAAATGAACCACGCAAAGCTGGCGACAGATTCGATGAGTACCAGCACCATTAATGGCGTCATGACCCAAAACTCATGTGAAAGCGCAAAACCTGCGGCGAAAATAGGGAATTTGCTAAAGAAGCCGTTAAACGGGGGGACGCCGGTAATGGCTAAGGCGGCCACGCAGAATCCGATGCCAAGCAGCGGCATTTTCTTCAGCACGCCCTTTAAACGCGGCAGCATTCGGGTGCCACAGCTGTAGCTAAGTGCTCCGGCGATCAGGAAGAACAGGCTTTTGGCAAAGGCATGGTTGAAGATGTAAGCCACACCGCCTTCAAAGGCCAGTTTAGAGCCGAATATCGACAGCGAGAGGGCGAGAAAAATGTAGGAAAGCTGGGTAATGGTTGACCATGCCAACAGGCGCTTCATGTCTTTTTGCGGCAAATACATTAAGAAGCCGTAGATCAGCGTGATGGTCGCCATGATGATGCCGACCCAGCCGATAATATGCGGCACTTCTCCGGCCGATAGGATGGCACGCGCGAAGATATAAACACCGACTTTGACCATTGATGCCGCATGTAAATAAGCACTGATAGGCGTTGGCGCTTCCATCGCATCGGGCAACCACGCCTGTAGCGGTAGCTGGGCAGATTTCCCCCATGCGGCAAACAAGATCCCGCCGAACACGATATAGCTGGCGTTGCCGTGTAAATTAGCCAGCGCGCTGAGGGCAAAAGTGCCGGTATTAAGGAACAGTGTGGCGGCCGCGAGATACAGCCCAATCGAGGCCACATGGGTGATAAGCAGCGCTTTCATGGCGGAACGCTGAGATTTTGGCGTCTGGTAATAGCCAATTAATGCCCACGAACAGCCGCCTGTGATTTCGAAAAACAGCAGTTGCCCCAGAATGGTGGATGAAAGCACCAGCCCGACCATGGCACCAATGAAGATCAGCAGAAACGCGTAATAGCGATTGCTGCCCTCATGTGGATGCTCTTTATTACCAACGGTGAGATAACCCGTTGAATAGAGGCTGACCAAGAAGCCAAGAAACACCACGGCAAACACGATAAGGGTGCTGATTCGGTCAATGGTAAAACCAAACAGCTCGACCGTGCCGTAGCTGAGCAGGGTATAGGTGACGTCGGCTTTATCATGCAGCCAATATTGCCAACCCAGTGCCAGCGTGCCCAAGGTGGCTAATAGGGCGAGGAGAGTACATAGCCATTTAGCGTAACGTTTGGGTGCGCAGGCGGTGATAAGTGCGCCGATAAACGGTAGCAAAAGGGTCGTTAGAGCGATATTTTCCATCATGGCGGTAGCTCCTTATAGACCGGTTAGGTAAAACACGAAGGCTAGCGCTGCAACGCCAAAGCCAAGCCATGTCACACGGTGAGTCATCAGGAAGCGACCGCGAGCCAAACTGTTTTCCACCAGTGAGGCCAGCACGAATACCACCAGAAGTTTGATAAGCATGAGGATCAACGCGAAGAAGAGCGCCGAAGCGCTGAGCGTGGCGGCCTTACCAAAGGGAATAAACACCGCTAGAAACAGTTCTGCGACCACGACCTGCTTCAGACCGATTCCCCATTTCACCAAGGCCAGTCCCGAACCTGAATACTCGGTGAGCGGCCCTTCCTGTAATTCCTGTTCGGCCTCGGCCACGTCGAAGGGAATTTTTCCCATTTCAATGAAAGCGGTAAATCCGCAGGCTAGCAGCGCCAAGAAAGTTGCCGTGGGTGAGCTCCACCCCTGAGTCAAGGTGGCGCTGATGGTGCCAATGTTGGTTGACCCCGCGATAAGCGCCACCACCAAAAGAGCCAGAATCAACGTTGGTTCAACTAAGATCCCCAACGTGAGTTCACGGCTGGCACCAATACCGGCAAAAGTGCTGCCGGTATCCAAGCCGGAAAGCGAGAAGAAAAACCGGAACAGAGCGAAAAGATACAGCAAAGCGATAAGGTCACCCGCGCCACCGAAGGGGGCAGTCTGTGTGAAGACGGGGAGAGACATCGCCACTAACAGCATGCTGCCGAGCAAAACATAGGGCATCAGGCGGAAAATAATGCCGGACTGTGCTGGACCGACTTCTTGGCGCTTGAACAGTTTGCCAAGATCGCGATAATCCTGCCAAATCCCCGGCCCGCGGCGAGATTGCATTCTGGCGCGGATCTGGCGCGAGATACCGGTCATCAGCGGAGTCATGGCTAATAGGATAATCGCTTGCATTAGCGCGAAGATCCCCATCGCCAGCGAGGGCGTTTCTTGCATTAACATGATTTTCTCCTCACACCGCAATAATCAAAAGTAGGATCACTAATGCGGCCACAATGTAGAGGCAGTACAGTCTGAAATCGCCCCCCTGCAGATTTTGAACGCGTGAGCCAAAACGTCGCACGCCACGAACCAGTGGGTAGATGATGCCTTCGTCCCAAAACGGTTCTGCACGTGCGGCTCCGCGGGTGGTGCTATCTAGCGCACGTGCTAAAAGAGGTGACGGATCGAGCTGTTTACGCAGCCGATAAAGCGACATAAACATCACGCGCAGCGGTTGAGTGAAACTGCCAGCGGAAGCAGACATGGCATCCTCCCAGCCGTATCCACAGGCCCAAGGATCGCCATGGCGACGAAATTTCTGCTGGTTACCGCGTAGCGCCAGATAGACCAGCAGCGGCAGCAGCGGCAATGCCAGTAATAAGATGAACATGACCGCTGGGGAAAGCATGGCCTGAGAGGCCTGCGCGGGAACCAGCAGCAATCCTTCAGAGACGGTGATGGGGTGAGTATTGACGAGCGTTGTCGCTACGCTAGAAATGATGGGTGCCACAATGCTGGCACCTGCGCCAAGCAAAATGCACAGTAACGCCAACAGCAACATGGAGAGCGTCATTGGCCAAGGCACTTCGCGAGCCTGCGCGGCCTGCTCACTGCGCGCACCGCCGCAAAAGCTAATGCCGTACACTTTAACGAAGCACATCGCTGCGAGTGCGCCGGTGATGGCCAGCATCACAATGGCAATCGGCGCACTTAGCCGCATGATGAAATCATCGGAATGGCTCATTGAGAACAGCGATTGATAGGTGTACCACTCACTGATGAAGCCGTTGAGCGGGGGGAGTGCCGAAATAGACATACAGCCGATGAGAAATGCCAGTCCTGTCCACGGCATCAGTTTGCCGAGGCCGCCCATCTTTTCCATATCACGGGTGTGCACACGGTAAATAACGGCGCCTGCGCCGAGGAACAACAGCCCTTTAAAGACGGCGTGATTCAGCAGGTGATAGAGCGCGCCAAGCAGACCTAACGCGGCGAGAACGGGATGTTGAGTGGCGATGCCAACCATGCCTACGCCCACGCCCATCAAAATAATGCCGATATTCTCAACCGTATGCCATGCGAGGAGCCGCTTGATATCGTGCTCGGCAAGCGCATACAGCACGCCTAACACGGAAGATACGGCACCAAATCCCAGCACCACGATCCCCCACCACAGCTCGGTGGCACCTAGCAGGTCGATACCGATCTTGATGATGCCAAAAATGCCGATTTTCACCATAACGCCAGACATTAAGGCCGATGCGTGGGAAGGTGCCGCAGGGTGCGCGCGAGGCAGCCAGCTATGCAGCGGCAGCATCCCTGCTTTGGCACCAAAGCCAAAAAAGCCCAGCAGAAAAACGGTCGAGGCCAGCCCTGGAGAAAGCGAGAGGCTGCGGAAAGAAGCAAAATTGAGGCTGCCGCTTTGCTGCCACATGAGAAAGAACGCGATCATGATGAGCACGGAACCCGCGTGGGCAATAAAGAAATAGAGCAGGCCCGCGTGGATAGATTCGTCGTCCTGATCGGCAATAACCAAAAACCACGAGGCGAGCGACATCATTTCGAACAGAATGATGAAGTAAAAGGCATTGTCCATCACCACCAGCGCCACCATGGAGGCAATGAACAGGTTCATGAAGAACCCCATGCTCCACGCTCCGCGGCCGCGATACTCCTCAACATAAGAAAGTGAATACAGCCCGCAAAGGGTCACCAGTAATGAAATGACCAGCACCATAAACGCCGCGAGGGGATCCATACGAACCACGAACTCGGCGAAAGGGAAGGGGCCGGCAGCAGAAAAGGTGAGCGTTATGCCCTGCATCAATACCGGAAACGCGCTGCACAGCCCGATAATACCGCCCAGAATTGCGCTGATGCCGGTGGCCCAAATCGCGATACGCTCTTGCCGTGCAAACAGTAAAGAGAGTACGGCACCCACAACGTAGAGACCAACAGACCAGAACAACAATTGTAGAGAATCCATATTAGAGGTGCTCCTGCGGTGGGATGGCGAGCGCCAGAAGGTCAGACGCTAACTCGGAAGAGGCTTCCAAGCGGCGTTGTAGCAGTTGCTGAGCCATCAGTTTTTCATCGACCAAGTGCAGCGCATCGGTGGGGCAAACTTGGATACAGGCGGGGCCAGACGGCGAGAAAGCACATAGGTCACATTTGACGGCAATGCTACGTACCCCTGCATTCCATGCCAGAAAGGGTTCCATCGTCGGCGGACTGACGGGAACATCGGCAAGCTCAGCCGCGCTGACGTGATATTGAAATTGATTGGGAAGATCCAGAGGATGACTACCAAAAGGCGTAATCGCCCCGAAGGGGCAGACCAGACCACATAGTTTGCAGCCGATGCACAGGCTTTCATTTAGCTCAATAGCGTCTGCGCCTTGGCTGATGGCGCTAACTGGGCATACTCGTTTACACGGTGCGTCTTCACATTGGCGGCACAGGATGGGGGCCGTTTGGTCGCCGGTACGCGTCATCGCAAGGCGAGGGTGCTGCTGCAACCCTTGATCCTTGTGCGTCTGGGCGCAGGCAGCCAGACAAGTATTACAGCCAATGCATCGCAAAGGTTCTGCAATCACAAAGCGATTCATGTTCGGTCCTCTGGTTCAGATGACAACGGTGACTATCATGTCCAATGCATGAGCACGATCCGTGCCAAAGAGAGGCCTAAAAATTTTTTCTAATAAAAAGAATGAGTAACGTTTTTAGCGCGAGACAAATTAAGTGATTTGGGGCGGGGTCGTCATTTTTATGAGTTAAAAAAACGTCAATTGTGACGAATAAGAATATCAAAGGTAAAAAGTGTGATCGCCAGCACGTCATGCTGAGAGGATAAGAAAAACCCCGCCGATGCGTAACGCCGTTCGTTTAAGAAATCGAGATACACGGGGCTAGCACACCGCGGGGCGCTCCGGCAGCTAAAGCTGCTACGACCCCCATCGGTGTACTTCCCCTAAAATCACGCTTAAGTGAACGGTGTTACGACGATGCGGGGTTTATCGCTTAATTAGCTTCTTTTTAGCTCACCGAAAGTAGCGAGAATTTCCAACGGATATCGTTCCTGACGTTGATAACGCAGGATGCTCTCGCGAACCAGCGGCGACCGCAGACGGTCACTGTGAATAATTTCATCGGCGGTAAGCCACAGGCAGCGGTCAATATCGTTATCGTGTGGCTGCGTTTCCGGCTGTTCTGGCAAATCAATCGAGAAGGTAAAACGCAAGAAGGGGGTGTTGTCTGGCGCAACCCATTGATACATTTGCAACAGGTGCTGAGGCTGGGCGTGTATCCCCGTCTCTTCCCATAGCTCACGCACCGCGGCCTCCAACAAAGTTTCGTCGGCCTCCAAATGACCCGCAGGCTGATTCCAGGTCGGTTTGCCGTGTACGGTTTCTTCAACGATCAAAAAACGATCTTGGGATTGCACAACGCAGGCAACGGTCACATGAGGTTTTAGCATCAGATTTCCTTCTTCTATTGTTTAGCTATTCAATATTGCTTAACCATTTCGTTCTTCAGGCGTTTAATTCAGCCATGTGTTATGCATGCTTCACGGCTAGGGATATTGGATTTCTTGCCACGCGCCGAGGGCGAGATCTTGCAACGTAATATCTCCCATGCTGTAGCGGATCAGGCGCAGGGTGGGGAAACCAATATGCGCTGTCATTCGACGCACCTGCCGGTTACGGCCTTCATAAAGCGTTACTTTCATCCATGTGGTAGGGATAGATTTACGTTCACGAATTGGGGGGGTACGCGGCCAAAGCCATTCTGGCTCGGCAACGATTTCAACCCCGGCGGGTAGCGTCATACCGTCTTTTAGCTCAAGGCCACGGCGGAATTGCTCTAGAGCGGTTTCGTCTGGCGCACCTTCAACCTGAACATAGTAGACCTTACCCGTTTTTTGCCCTGGCTGAGTTAGCTGAGCTTGAAGTTGGCCGTCGTTGGTTAGCACCAGCAGACCTTCGCTGTCTCGATCGAGACGACCGGCGGCGTAAACGTCGGTCAACGGGATGAAGTCTTTTAAGGTAGTGCGTCCTGCTTCATCGGTGAACTGAGGCAAAACGTCGAATGGTTTGTTGAATATGACCACTTTTCGTGGCCCACGTGGACGCTTTACAGCCGCAGCAGGGCGCGAGCTGAATCGGTTAACTTTGTGATTTTTAACAGGGAATTTTGACATAGTGATTATGATAGCAGATGGTCGCAACATTATAACTGAAATCGTATTCCGATTGGCGACAGACAATATTTCAAGTAATATTGACAGGTATCTTACATTGCATTAACAAAAGGCTGCGTTTTTTAAAATTCATGCCTTAGCGAAATCAAGCAGTTACTGTACAAAAACGAATGACCCAGGTTAATGGGTAGTAATATTTATAAACGGTATTTTATAAGTACGTGCGCTGAAGGAGAGGTTAATGGAAAGCAAAGTTGTTGTTCCGGCTAAAGGTAAGAAAATTACGGTTGATGCTCAGGGGAAACTGGTTGTTCCGCATAACCCGGTGATTCCGTTCATTGAAGGTGACGGTATCGGTGTTGACGTGACTCCTGCAATGATCAAAGTCGTAGATGCAGCCGTTAACAAAGCCTACAAAGGCGAACGCAAAATTTCTTGGATGGAAATCTACACCGGCGAAAAATCAACTCAGGTTTATGGCAAAGACGTATGGTTGCCTGAAGAGACGCTGGACCTTATTCGTGACTACCGCGTGGCTATCAAAGGCCCACTGACCACTCCGGTTGGCGGCGGTATTCGTTCTCTTAACGTTGCATTGCGCCAGCAGCTCGACCTTTACGTTTGTCTGCGCCCAGTCCGTTACTATCAGGGCACGCCTAGCCCGGTGAAACAGCCAGAATTGACCGATATGGTGATCTTCCGTGAAAACTCAGAAGACATCTATGCTGGTATCGAATGGAAAGCAGACAGCGCTGAAGCTGACAAAGTGATCAAATTCCTGCGTGATGAAATGGGCGTGAAGAAAATTCGCTTCCCTGAACATTGCGGTATCGGCATCAAGCCTTGCTCGGAAGAGGGCACTAAGCGCTTGGTACGCGCGGCGATTGAGTATGCGATCACCAACGACCGCGATTCTTTGACGCTGGTTCACAAAGGCAACATCATGAAGTTCACCGAAGGCGCATTTAAAGACTGGGGATACCAGTTGGCGCGTGAAGAATTCGGTGGCGAACTGATCGACGGCGGCCCATGGGTTAAAATCAAGAACCCTAAAACCGGCAAAGACATCATCGTTAAAGATGTGATTGCGGATGCGTTCCTGCAACAGATCCTGCTACGTCCTGCCGAATATGACGTTATCGCCTGTATGAACCTGAACGGTGACTACATTTCTGATGCGCTGGCCGCACAGGTTGGTGGTATCGGTATTGCACCGGGCGCTAACATCGGTGACGAATGCGCGCTGTTCGAAGCTACCCACGGCACGGCACCTAAGTATGCTGGCCAAGATAAAGTAAACCCAGGTTCTATTATCTTGTCCGCTGAAATGATGCTGCGCCACATGGAATGGTTCGAAGCGGCTGATTTAATTGTTAAAGGCATGGAAGGCGCAATCGCTGCCAAGACCGTGACCTATGACTTCGAACGTCAGTTAGAAGGCGCTAAGTTACTGAAATGTTCAGAGTTTGGTGACGCGATTATTAAGCACATGTAATCACGCGAATGTAAACGGGGCTATTAGAGCCCCGTTATTTTTTGTTAACCAGAAATCTTCCCCAAAACTCTTCCATGATTTGCTCTTTTCTATGTCAACAACCATCCAATCTTTCCCTCGATCGTCGTTGAACTGCGTTTGAGTGATTCACAGGGTTTTTGTCGGGCGCGGATACTACGCACGGCTGAAAAATCATCAAGTTAACAGCTTGAGGTAATGTTGCTTCATTTAATATTCTAGTGCCCAAGCAAAATAAGGTCTTCAGGCGCATATGCATTAGGACCGTCGTTACAAACCACGCACTTCGCCGTACGAACTTGCTCTCTTGCAAGATTTTCATCGTTGATTGCTTTGATCACCATAACCTTACAGGTGCCATTTTCAATAACGTGGGCACCCACCCGCAAAGCATTTCTATTCATGTCATAGGCAATGTTCATCGAGATATTCCTTTTAAGTAGTCGATGCTAGGAGTTTAACCTCTAAATTTGTATGGGTATTACAAAGTGCTGTTTGGTTGAGTTATGGTTAAACAACAGCAGTTTTCAGTCGTCATAATAGAAATGCTCATTCGGATGTTAGATCCTTGCATCAAGGCCATCAATCGCTACGCGTGCCTTGGCGGTGAGTTCACCGTAATGTAGCGATGCAGAACGCGCCGACGCTAAACAGTGAGGCGCTGATGAAGGTTCTCGATGAGATAAATAATAAGGGTAGGGGCGCGATTTGGTTTGCAGGGCAAGGCATCCAAAAGAACTGGCAGATGAAACGAAATATGCTTTCGCCAGCACATACCTCGAGGTTTGGCGAGTTGCCTATTGCCAAGGCTCACTCGTTCATCTCTGGCTGAAAGGAGACAATAAGTGCCAATATTAGATGAGGATATGTATAAATATCCAGAGCATCTGAAGAAAGAACTCGCGGCGCTCCCTTCGCGACCGGGGGTATATATTTTTCATGGTACGAGCAAGACAATGCCGCTTTATATCGGTAAAAGTGTCAATATTCGCTCTAGAGTTATGTCGCACTTTCGGAATAAGAATGAAGCAAAACTGCTTCATTTAACTACCCATATTGAGTATATAGAAATGGCTGGTGAGCTAGGGGCGTTACTCATAGAAGCTCAGTTGATAAAGGCACAAAAACCATTGTTCAACAAAAAGCTGAGGCATGCTAAGCAGCTTTGCTCGCTATCGCTAAAGCATAGCGGCGTTGAGGTTGTTTATGCTGGCGATCGTGATTTTTGGCACGAAACCCAATTATTCGGTTTATTTCCCAATAAATTGTCAGCATTAGATGCATTGAGAGCGGTAGCTGATCAGCAAAAACTCTGTTATGGCGTATTAGGTCTGGAGCGTTTGGTTCAAGGGCGTGCTTGCTTTCGTTATGCTCTTAAGCGGTGTGGTGGAGCATGCTGCGGTAAGGAGTCGCTTGAAGAGCATCAGTTGCGTTTGGTGCAAGCGATGGAGAGCATGCGAGTACAGTGCTGGCCATATAATGGCAAGGTTGCTGTTGAGGAAAGCTGCGAGACTTTCACTCAGTATCATATTATTAATAACTGGTTTTACCTAGGAACAGTCGGAAGCTTGCAAGAGGCCAAATCAATCAACACTACGGCAGATTGCTTCGATAGGGACGGCTACAAAATATTATGCAAACCGTTACTGAGTGGGAAGTTTAATATTATTGCTTTGGAATAAATTGAAATGTTACGAAAGGCCGTTTGCTGCGCCACATGCAATGGTTCGACGCGGCAGATTTAATGCTTAAAGGTATAATTGTTAAAAGCATGAAAGGCTTAATCGTTGCCAAGACCGTGATCTATAACTTTGAACGTCAGTTAGAAGGCGCTAACCTGCTGAAATGTTCAGAGTTTGGTGACGCGATTATTAAGCACATGTAATCGGATAACTTCGATATATGCCAACGGGAGCCTAGTGCTCCCGTTTTGTTATTATTCAATTTGAATTGGTTATTAAAACGTATGGGTAAACGAAGGCAGGAATAAAAGGAATACCAAATAAAAATTCAGGGGACGCCGATTATTACCGAAGGTAAATCCTCTGAGGCGTAAACACCTCAGAGGATTTTTTTATGGTGTCACAATATTGAACCAGAACTCGAACTTGTCCATATAGCCCAACATTTCGTCCATCTTCGCACCGTTACCCGTTACCTTCACATCACCTTTATCTTCGGCCTGTTTCAGCGTTTCTTCTTTCAGGATGATTTTATTCAGCGTGTCGCGGTTTAGCGTAATAGTTGCGTCGGCGTCTTTTGCTTCTGCATTAGGGGTGTGGTTCAGTACACCGTTTTCCAGCTCCAACTTGTACTTGCCGCCATCATTACCCAAGTCGATATTAAACACCGCCCTAGCATTACCTGCTTTTTCACCGTTGATGTGAACAGCAAGGTAGTCGAAGAACATTTCAGGCGTCATGGCACGAACGGTGTCCGGGCTTGCTGTGTTCGGCGTTGGACCTTTCACCACGCCATTACGCAGCTCCTGAGCTCCGGTCAAATAGAAGTTACGCCACGGGCCAGACTCTGCTTGGTAACCCAGCTGTTCCAGTGCATCAGCTTCAAGGTTACGTGCATTCTGGTTATTTGGGTCGGCGAATACGACTTTACTGACAACCTGCGCCACCCAGCGGTAATTACCCTGGTCAAAGTCGGTTTTAGCTTTCTTAAGAATTGCATCGGCACCGCCCATATATTCAACAAATTTCTTTGCTGCTTCTTCTGGCGGCAGTTCATCGAGAGTGGCTGGGTTGCCATCGTACCAGCCGAGGTACAGCACATAGGTCGCTTTCACGTCGTGGCTAATGGAGCCGTAGTAACCACGGTTAGCCCAAGTTTTCGCGAGACTATCTGGTAACTTGAAGTTTGCCGCAATTTCATCGCGGGTCAGACCCTCGTTCGCCATACGTAGGGTCTGGTCGTTGATATAGCGATACAGATCACGCTGGCTCTTCAGCAGGCCAACCACGTTATTGTTACCCCAGGTTGGCCAGTGGTGCTGGGCCATAATTATTTCGGCTTTATCACCCCAGCGAACGATAGCTTCGTTGATGTATTTCGACCATGGCAATGGTTCACGAATTTTCGCACCGCGTAGCGAATAGGTATTGTGCAAGGTGTGGGTTACGTCTTCTGCGGCTTCGATGAGTTTTTTCTCTTCGATATACCACAGCATTTCGGATGGGGCTTCAGAACCTGGCGCCAGCATAAAGTCATAAGTCAGACCATCAATGACTTCTTTTTGACCATCTTTTTCGATGATATTCGTTGGCGCAATCAGCGTAACGGTACCCGCAGACGTCGTAGTACCTAAGCCCGCACCAACCTGTCCAGTTGCTTCGGGTTTGAGCAAGTTGCCATACATATAGCTGGCACGGCGGCTCATGACATTTCCGGCCATTATGTTTTCAGCAACGGCGGCCTCCATGAAGCCAGCAGGCGCATAAACTTTTACTTTACCGGATTTCACATCTGCTTCATCGACAACACCACGCACGCCGCCGTAATGGTCAACGTGGCTGTGGGTGTAAATGATGGCGACGACAGACTTGTTGCCACGGTTTTTATAGTATAAGTCCATGCCAACTTTTGCTGTTTCAGCTGAAACGAGCGGATCAACTACGGTAATACCTTCTTTACCTTCAATGATGGTCATATTGGATAAATCAAGGTTACGGATCTGGTAAACACCGTCTGTTACTTCGAACAGGCCACTGATGTTGATAAGTTGGGACTGACGCCACAGGCTTGGATTCACGGTGTCAGGGGCTTTTTCCCCTTCTTTAATAAAAGCGTATTGTTGCGGATTCCAGATGACATTCCCTTGCTCGCCCTTGATAACGTCCTGTGGCAACGCGGCGATAAAACCTTTGTGGGCGTTTGTGAAATCAGTGTTATCAGAGAAAGGAAGCTGGTTATAGAGTGCATCGTTAGCTTGTTTTGTTGAAGGTGTCGCTTCTTTTGGTGCTTCCTGCGCAAACAGCGGTGTCAGTGCAGTGGAGGAGAGTAGCCCCGCCAGCGCAAGGCTTTTGACGATCAACTTAAGTCTCATTTGCCATCCTTATGTGAAAACTCTAACTACCCAACGAGCTCGAGCAGTTACCTCTGGATATAATTCGTTAATTTCAATGACAATGATTGTCATCAGGCAAAAACATTTTTTAAATATAACCAAGTTGTTACATTTCGCCATGTAATAACACAAAATATTCAAAATTTGAGGATTGTATATTTGAGATTCATTGGAGGAGCACTGAAAGTTAATAGGGCGAGGTCTGGGTTCGGTATCTCATTGATAATTATGAATTGTTTGTATTTGAGCTGAAAAAAGATGCTTTAAAGTGCCTGCGAAGGGCGATAATTTCTAGTTTGGTGCAGTATGTGATAGAAGATATTTCTTAAAATTAACCCTACTTAACTAAAGCATATGCTTTGTTAATCTTTCCGATGTTAAATAATCATTACATGGACTAACAGAGGATATAGCATGTCAATTACACTTCTTGAGACAACACCAAAACAGAATCGTCATTATTTTATCGCCCTAGTTATCGGGGTTATTACCGGGATCATTTCAGCATTCGTGAAATCAGGAACGGAGGATATTCTTCCTCCTCGAACCCCAGACCGAATTGCTCCTCCCGTACAGATGCTGACTGATATGGGCATTGATTGGCATTCACTTGTTTATAGTTATTCTGACCAGCTGGTGTATTGGGGAGGGAACTTTGTACATATTGTTTTTTCTATTGCTGCGACTGTTTTTTATTGCGTAGTAGCAGAAGTCTTCCCTCGAATAACCATGCTGCAAGGTATTGTTTTTGGCGTTCTTTTTGCCATTGTCTGTCACGGAGTTATGCTCCCGATTCTTGGGCTATCACCAGCGGTTATTCATCTTCCTGCAGACGAAATCATATCTGAGATCCTAGGAACCTGCTTATGGATATGGTCTGTTGAATTGTTACGTATTGCGCTTAGAGCAAAAATGACAAAAATCTAAGCTTACGCTTGAAACTCAAATAATCTGTTTATTCGGCCATATTTTTATGTGGCCTTTTTTTGTATGTAGCGCCAGCCAAACAGACATCCACATATTGAAGCTTTTGACTTGAGGTTGACGACGGGGACTTCCTTAAATACCAAGATAGTACCTTTGCAATACCGATCGTTTTGAACGATCAATATGAGGTAATTGATCTATACAACCAATTTTAACCATACTCTTCATGCTGTTATCTTCGCTTTTATTTTGGGAAGGAACTCCGCGTGAAGTTTTCCACTGGTGTAAAAGCGATATTTATTACGTTAGGTATTGGGCTGGTATGCATTATTGGCGCCTTAAACTGGGCCATAAACGGCGCTACTTCTCCCGGCGGTAAGCTAGAAATGCCAAGGCCTCAGGGGAAGGAATTCAGGTGTGGTGATCAGGCAACGGTTGTCACTCAAAGCCGATTATTTGAGATGCTGAATAGGGCGCCTGTCGGTATGTGCGTAAGCCGCGTTAATGATGATACGTTTGTCGCTAGAGAGATGGCAGTGATACCGCGGTGATAAAACCCGCCTAGCGGGAGTAACCACGATGCAGAAACAGCTGGAAAGGGCACGGCAGTGGATTAAGGCGCTGTGCCACTCATTCTCGTTCTTATATTGACTCACCGAGCCTTTTTATCCGGCATCATCCTCAAGAGCGTATTGTCTTTTTGTATGTAGTGGTGAAATAACGCCGCAGCGGCATGAAATGCTATTAAGAAATAGCCCGCATTGGCGAGTGTTTCGTGGATATCTTTTATTGTTGTTTTTACTCCGCCATCAGCTGCCACAAAAGGAGAAATAGTAAAACCTAGCAAGCTCCATGATTTGCCACCATAGGCCATTAAGGCAATGCCGAGCACGGGTAAAGCAAGGAAGGTTGCATAGAGGGCAATATGCATGAGCTTAGCTGCGTACATTTGCCAACATGGCGGCGGTGGAACAATATTCGGATCTTTGTATTTATGCTTTAGCCCCAAACGAAAGAACATCAGCAGCCATACAAATACACCCGCATTGTAATGTGTTGCTCTCATGGCAAGATACGCACTTGAGTCCTTGGGGAACCAGCCACGTAGCTCCATCGCTGCATAGGTAACAGCAATTAAGACGAGCGTGAGCCAGTGGAGTTGTATTTGTAGCGTAGAGAATTTTGTCATTGTTATGCCCTTTGAAACTATGAATATAAAGTTTATAAACTAAATCTTAACAAATCCTTAATAACATAATGGTTATAGGGCTTTCATATCTGCCAACGCTCGGTTTAATTGAGAACACCGAGATTACGCGTTAGATTGAATACGCCAGATGCCAACTATGCCAACTATGCCAACTATGCCAACTATGCCAACTATGCCAACTATGCCAACTATGCCAACTTCAGTCAGTCGTGGAATACCGCCCAGAGTTAATGTAACGATGGGGCCATCGCAAACTGCTGCGAAACACCTTTGATAGCCTGAGATAACAGTAACTCCTGCCGTTCCCATTGATGGCTCATTGGCGTGAAAAGGTACATTGAAAACGCAAATCTACCCAGTGAATCCATCAGCAACCTTTAACGTACTGAGGAGTTATCGCGTGGTGAATGCGACATGAATGCCAGAAAACGGAGTAAGAATGATATTATTAAAACCAGCCAATGCAGACCGCAACTGACTTAGACTAAAACGTGGAGATGAACGATGAATAATGAAGTATCCCTGAAATACTATGACATTCTGGATGAGTATTCGACGGAATCGGCAGAGCCAGTGAGCGAGTCGGAGCGTGACGCTTTGGCGCATTATTTCCAGCTACTGATTACCCGTTTAATGAATAACGAAGAGGTCAGTGAGGATACGCAGAAAGCGATGGCCGTTGAGGCCGGAATTAACCAACAACGAATCGATGATATTGCGGAGTTCCTAAATCGATGGGGCAATGAGTAGTTCTTGTTGAGGCTATTCTACTAGCGATATCGTTGTTTGATCTTATCAGCCGCCTATATGAAGCACATTTCTCTATTCGTCGGTCAATAGCCATTCCAATCACTGACGAATAGAGTTGATTAACCTCCGCATTGAGCTCTGAGTTCAGCAATTAATCCGTTTTCAATCAGTTTTGCGATTAATAGAGATTAAACAAATAACGAGAGGTTATTGTTTATGATATTTCATTCGGCTACTCTGTGAAGGTTGCATGTTTTAACCCAGCTTATGGAAAAGGGTGGTTGCCATGAACAACTTAAGTTGGCGCACTATGCGGCAACAAGCCACTATCCCAGCTGGTAACAGCGGATTTATCTTTTGAGTGAATATCTGTGAATAAAGGAAGGGGACTCTATGGGGTTGAATCCTATAAATAATTCTCTTAGATATTGATATTCGCTAAGCTTTGATTATAAGTGATTAATAATGCGTAAATTTATTACTCTTTCAGCGGTGCTGCTTCTTTCTGGATGTAGCAGCTATCAATGGGTAAAACCGGGCTCTAATGCGAACGATGCTTCCATCGCTGAAACAAAATGTGAAGCTCAGGCCCTAAGAGACCTACCTCCTGATAATGTTGTTAGCTCGACTTATACGACCAAAGATAAGAAAAATAAAACGTCTGATACGAGCTATTCAGTTTCTGATGCAAATGAGTCAAAGCGAAAAGTGCTGATTAATGATTGCATGTACAGTAAGGGCTGGTCACAGATCGAAACGCAAAACTAAGGTTTTTTTGGTGGCGTTGATAAATTGAAAAGGCCACCTTAGGTGGCCTCTTTTACGGGCTGAAACTCTATTTTTGAATAGGCCAAGTATCCAGTATTGGAATTACTTAGACCTTGAGCAGTTTCACCGTGGCATCTATGTCTATCTCATCTTCAGTGAAGATCAGCGTTGTTCCTTGGAATGTTGTGATCGCCAGCTTTTTTAGCGAGCGCATTTCATCTGATTGAGTCGATGCTTTCGGTCTGATGCTGTTCATCAATATGCCTACAGACAGCACGGTATTTTCTTTATCAATACCGGTATCGGCGGGTACTTCTTCGCTGTAAACAAGGTAAGACTTGATCGACGTCAGCTTAATACGTTCGCCTGCGATGTAGATGTATTTGCTGTCCGGAATAACCTTCACAGAAAAAGCCGACAGGCCCTTGTTATTTGTGGTGGGTTCGAATGTCACCGCTGCATCTTTTTTAATCAGCTCAGGGTTGGCGACCTTAATCACATGAAAATAACGGTTATCACCGTTTTCATCTTTGATAAACCCAAAACCTTTATCTTCAAACCACGTTGTGATCGTTCCATTCATCGCCATTACCGCCTACTTAAATTGTTTATCTACTCAGTTTTTGCAGCGCGCAGTGTAAAGCACAATGCCTGCGTAGCCTACGTCTTTACATGATCTGGTTGAACATAAATTCGTAATGAAAATCCCAAGGGGATTTTCTAATAGAAACATCCATTACCACATCAAGTCATCGGGCACTTTAAAATCGGCATAAGGATCTTCTTCATCTTGCTCTTCCTGGCTCAGCGAGCTATTCAATACGATACTGTCTGCATCACGCTGCGCAATTTTATCGGCTACGCTGGCAGGAATAATTGCGTACTCAGCGTCACTATTGCCATCTATCACTAAACGAGCAATCGCGAGGCGACCGCTAATCAGCTGTGATTGAGTCAACTTATCAACAAAGAGTTTCTTAATTAAATTATTATCAGTGAAGTTAAAGCCAATGTCGCCTTTTGAAATGTCAATTCTATTCATTTCAATAAGCTGCTTCACTTGGGCTTTGTATTCTTTCGATAGAGCGGCTTGTTTTTGTTGCTCGCTCAGCTGTTTATCGCGCTCAAGCTGTGCTTTCTTATTTTCTTCTACGGCCTCTCTCGCCTCGCGAGCCTGAACGCGCGATTTTTTAGCCGTTCTTTGTACTTTGGCCATTTTTTTGCTGCTGACGAGTCCGGCTTTAAGCATCTGTTCTTGTAACGTGAGTTTTGTCATGTTCGTATCTAAATTCAGGGGATAATGGTGAGATTATACCTGTAGTTTTTGATGTGATGCCAGATTGTCGTGGCCGATCGCTGCATTGTTTAAGTTTGCTGGTGGTTATTAAGCCCGTTTTCAGCCACTGACGGACTGCAACAGCGACGCTATCAATGATCGGCGCAACACCTGTGTAGTGTGTATTTATAAATGATATGGAAATTACTCTTATAATTAAGCAGTAGCGTCCTGCTCAATGTTAACGAGCCATACGCAAAGGGCCGTGCTCACCAAGCCTATTTCAACGACTCAATAAGAGGTCTTACTCCCAATGAAACAACAGAATATTAATGAGTTAACCGAACAGCAAAAAGAAGAGATAGACGAGTTCGCGTTACAGAGAGTTAGGGCAATGAACAGCGATGAGTTTTTATGTCAGGATATTGACGCCAAAATTCACGCGATGGGGGAGAGCGTTAAAGCCTATTTCAAGACTCGTCTTTCATTTCACTCTAAAACAGATAAAGATCAGTAGCCATTCTGACGTGGGGTCGAAAAATCGGTGGGTTTGATGTCAATCGGCCCACATTGCAGTCGTAGCGAGAATATCTCATATGCAATAGCGGCAACGGTTTCTCTGTCTCTTCGAACCTAAACAGAATAAAAACAAAATGATGGCTGCGTTTGAACGCCCGAGACTCGTGGGCTTAGTTCTGGTAGCATGCGCGGCACTATCATTGGGGAGTAGCCATCCTTCAGCCGTACTGGGAGTACTGCTAAGGAGTCCACGTCAACAAACTTGAGGTTTATTTCCTCATGGCGTGGTCAGCCATTGCGAAAGCATAGCCAGGCGAGACTTTTGGTCGCAATACACTTTCCCTGCCGGGCGAGTCGTGTTGTTGCACCATTGGGATCCGACTCGCCCGGCCACATGACTATCATGTATCAAACAATCACCCTCTTTTTCCTTTCTGCGATCGCTATTTATTTAGCCTGTGAGTGTTTTGTTAATGGAATCGAATGGTTTGGGCGGCGGCTAAATATTGGCGCTACAGCCGTCGGTTCTGTGCTTGCTGCTTTTGGTACTGCGCTGCCTGAAAGTACCGTGACCTTTATGGCCGTGGTTTTCGGCGGTACGCCAGAGCAAAAAAATATTGGCGTGGGGGCCGCAATGGGAGGGCCGCTCGTGTTGGCGACTCTGGCCTATGCCGTGGTTGGATTAGCATTGATTTGGCACCATCGCCGTTCCAATCGAAAAAGCACTCAGATACGCGCCGACTATGCGCGCATGAGCCATGATCAGGGCGCATTTCTTGCCGTATTTATCGTTAAAGTGACGTTAGGCTTGGTTGCTTTTACTTTGAAGCCATGGCTGGGCGTTTTATTTCTGGTGGCCTATGCGCTCTATGTTTGGCGGGAAATTCGAAATAGCGATACTGCCCCCGAAGAAGAAATGATTGAACCGCTCAAAATTCGCCCCTCAGCGATTGAGCCGTCTCTGGGTTGGATTGTTCCGCAAATTGTTTTATCGCTTGCCGTTATTGCGATAGCCTCGCATATTTTCATCCGCCAACTTGAGGATATTGGAACCCTTATGCATTGGCCTCCACACTTAGTGGCTTTATTTTTGAGTCCGGTGGCGACTGAACTACCTGAAATAATGAACGCGTTAATTTGGGTGCGTCAGGGTAAAGAGCGTTTAGCTCTGGCGAATATTTCAGGCGCGATGATGATTCAAGCTACCATTCCCAGCGCGCTAGGCCTATTTTTCACACCATGGTTATTTGATGGTCCGCTGCTGGTCGCAGGCATTGCTACCGTGCTAGCCATTGTCTATCTCTGGCAGATTTTTCGTCGTGGCAGCGTGGATGGGCGTGCATTAGTTATTGTCAGTGGAGGATATGGGCTGTTTGTGCTGTTGATATTCGGCTGTTTTGCGTAGCGATAAACATTGACGCGCTATCCGCACTATATGACCTGCATTATATGACGATGACGCCGGAGTGTATTTATAACTTCGGCGTTAACATGTTTATATAAGTTCTAACATTAAACTTGCATAGTACCTGTGAGTTTAAAAAATAGACTTCCCTAATTTTATTTCATTTGACCATAGTCCTTTATAGGCCCACTTATCGTTTGATCTGCCAATACTAAAAATAAATTCCTTATTTTTCTGTTGGCAAAGGCTATGGGCAGTATTGATATTAGCGAAGAGTAAAAGGCTTCCTACGCTAAAATCTTTTATATCGGTGTTAATCCCGCCATTATGATCGTCAAAATAGATCCAATTATTGCACTCTGCTTGATAAATTAAGTCGTAAGCACAGGCTTCACCCTTATAGAACAAGACGTTGCCAAAAATCATTGGTCGGATTGATTCTATAAAGTCGGCCAGCTCTTTGATATCACTGTGATGATGCTGACTCCCCCAACGCATACCAGATAATTTAAGGTAAATTGTGCTGAGCTGCTCGCTGCTAAAGGCGGAAACGGGAACCACTTCTCCGCCGTTGTTGAGAAACTTGTTCATCTCAGATTGTCTTTTCTTATTCGTTTTCTTAGAAAATGAATCTTTAACAAGACATATTGATCGACGGTTTAACACGCCATAGGTGAAGTTAATGAACTGTTTTTTATGCTTTATTGAGAGCTCTTTCGATTTTGCAGGCAGATAACAACGTCCCAGTTCTGGTGAAACGGGTAGAATAATGTTCTCAAATATAACGGGGATTTTCTTGTATGGATGAATAATCTCCCCACGTTTATCAGTGAATAATGCACCAACGATTTTTCCATTCACTTTTTTATGAAAAAACTGAATTTGGTTGGGGTCTCTATCCTCCAGTATTTTTAATACTAAAGGATGGTTGCATACACTCCCACCAAATGTGTGATAAGCCTGGCAATAAATCTCATAGCTAGATGGTTTCCATCCTAATAATTTTATTGGTAACATATTACGATTTTCCAAAATAACTCGGTTTACTTTTCGCAAATTTATCAATCCATACTTCAATATTAAGTAAACCAATTTACGTTACTAAAAAATCGCTGCTAAATACTCCAGAGGAAAACTCATGTTATTTCTGGGGCGTAGATTCGCCGCATTTTATCAGGGCCAAGCTGGTTCAGAATAAGAACTGAGCTGAAAAAAATATAATTCTTTCCAAATCAGAACTTTCTCGCATAGACCTGCCAATCTTGGACGTAGAGGCTGTTCATCATTAGAATCACGCACTATACTGTATGAATATACAGTTAATGGTTTAACATGATGAAATTCTATCCTGCCTGTTTAAGCAAGCTCTCAGTATCAATACCGCTTTATGCCGACAGCGTGCCTGCTGGTTTTCCAAGCCCTGCGGCTGATTACATCGATAAACCTATTAATCTGAATGAGCTACTCATTGCACATCCGGCATCAACCTATTTTGTGCGCGTTTCTGGTGAGTCAATGACGGGCGCGGGGATCTTTGATGGTTCACTACTGCTGGTGGATTCGAGTATTAGGCCTAAGCATAACGACATTATTATTGCGTGCCTCGGGGGAGAGTTCACGGTAAAGCGCTATGTAACCCGCCCGAGGATCATGCTAATTGCCGAAAACCCTGAGTACCCAGCGATCGAATTCAATGACGGGGAAGATCTTGAGACATTCGGGGTCGTTAAGTTTGTGATCAATGAGGCGCGTTAATGTTTGCCCTTGTTGATGTGAATAGTTTCTATGCCAGCTGCGAAGCGGTGTTTCGCCCAGACTTGCATGGCAAGCCGATTGTGGTTCTTTCAAACAACGACGGCTGTGTCATTGCTCGCTCTGCGGAGGCCAAAAAGCTCGGCGTCAGCATGGGAGCGCCTTATTTCAAACAGCGGAAGCTGTTCGAACAATATGGCGTACACGTTTTTAGCAGTAATTACTCGCTTTATGGCGATATGAGCCAGAGAGTGATGTTACTGCTTGAGGCCATGGCACCGCGTGTTGAAGTGTATTCCATTGATGAGGCGTTTCTGGATCTGCGAGGCGTCAGTCATTGCCATAATCTAGAAGCGTATGGGCACGAAGTCCGTGAGCAAATCAAGCGGAGTACTCACCTTGCCGTGGGGATAGGTATTGCTCCGACGAAAACGTTGGCTAAGCTTGCCAACCATGCGGCAAAGCAGTGGCCGCAAACCGCAGGCGTTGTCGATTTATCTCATAAGCTAAGGCAACGCAAACTGATGGCATTAATGCCCGTTGAAGAGGTGTGGGGCGTTGGCCGGCGACTATCTAAGTCGCTCAAAAATGCGGGTATTGATACGGCTCTGAAGCTGGCTGATATGGATCTGGCCTATATTCGCCGTAACTATACCGTTGTCCTTGAAAGAACCGTGCGGGAGTTACGTGGTGAATCATGTTTAAGCATTGAAGATGTTGCGCCGACAAAGCAGCAAATTGTGTGTAGTCGTAGCTTCGGCGAGCGAATTACTGAGTATCAGGATCTGAAGGAGGCTATCTGTAGTTATGCCGAAAGGGCGGCAGAAAAACTTCGAAGGGAAGGTCAGTTTTGCAAGCACGTGAGTAGCTTTATTAAAACCTCGCCATTTTCTGAGTATGAATTGCATTACAGCAACTTGGCGTCGACGCGGTTAGAAATTCCCACGAATGATACGCGAGACATTATCAAACACGCATTACTTTGCTTAGATAACATTTGGAAGCCCGGCAAGCGCTATCAAAAGGGGGGCGTTATGCTCGGCGATTTCTACGATCACGGTATTTCGCAGCTAAATCTGTTTGATGAGTTTAGCCCTAAGCCCAATGCTGAAGCGCTAATGAAAGTGCTCGATGAGATAAATAATAAAGGACGCGGGAAAATATGGTTTGCTGGGCAGGGAATACAGAGAGGCTGGCAGATGAAGCGCAACATGTTATCTCCAGCATATACCACGCGTTTTAGCGACCTGCCGATGGTAATGGCCCACTAGGAATAACTCTATTCCGGCGCTTGGCGCGAGATCAAATTTTATTAAGTGGTATGGGTTTTGGGTTAATTGAGCAGGGCTGCGGCGTGCATTATGGATTACGTTAAGTATATAAAATGTGAATAATTTGATGTGGATCATTCATGTGTGTTGATTATATGTTACGGTTGGTATTCATAATGAGCATGGAGTGTTATATGAAAAAAGTTATTTTAGCTACCGCCCTCGCTTTCTCAATGACGGCATTCAGTGCCACTGCGGCGGACCTGATTTCCAAGGATGAAGCTCATCATTTTAAATATGAGTATATTGGAAATGTATCTGTAGGTGCGACTAACGGAGAAGTTGGCTCTCCTTCCGATCTGCATAAACGTTTATCAAAACTGGCAGATGAAAAGGGTGGCAAATACTACGTGATTATTGCCGCCCGTGAGCATGGTCCTAACTTTGAAGCTGTAGCTGAAGTTTTCAAATAAATAAAATGAATATAAGGGCTACTTTATAGTAGCCTTTTTACATAACAGCCCCGCGATTGAGAGCAAACCTGTTGAAATCAGGTTTGGTAATCCATTTATTACACTCAGATTTTCTACATATTAGCTCATTTTGCTTTTCTGTTAGGGAAGGTAAACGCGTTTTGTTTTGAACCACTCGCTTGAATAATCCTAAAATGATGCCCGATATCTCCCAACAAATGCATATATCTGCTCAGATTGCCTTTGAACTCTGAAAATGAGTTGCGGCTTTGATCCCAGACTTTTATAACCTATCTTCAAATATTCTTAAAAAAAACTGTACAATAGCAGCACGCGAAAAACACCAGCCATAGATAATATGGATAGTAACTAAAATGTAATCAAGGTGATGGAATGCTTGAGCTATTTGATGTCAGTTACGAAGAGCTGAATGGGGTTCGTTCTGATGAACTCTATCGACTGAGAAAAAAAACGTTCAGTGACCGGTTGGGATGGGATGTTGTCTGCAACAAAGACATGGAGTTCGATGAGTTTGATAATCCTAATACACGTTACATCCTAGGATTATATGAGGGACAACTTGTCTGTAGCGTGCGCTTTGTCCCATTGGATGAGCCTAATATGATTACTCACACGTTTCAGGCTTGCTTTGCAGATGTGCCTTTACCCGCAGGTGAAATGGAATCAAGCCGATTCTTTGTTGATAAATCACGCGCGAGGGATTTGTTAGGCGAGCGATACCCGCTAAGTCAGGTGCTATTTTTAGCGATGATAAATTATGCTAGGCACTATGGCTGCAATGGTATCTACACTATCGTTAGCCGAGCAATGCTAACAATATTGAAACGTTCAGGTTGGCAAATTAAGCCGCTTAAGGAGGCATATCTGAGTGAGGATGAGCGAATCTATCTGGTTTATCTCCCAACAGACTCTGCCAGTCAAACAAAAATGGCTGCAAAAATAAGCGCTTCAGTCAGTGGTATTCAGTCCCAGCTGGTTAATTGGCCGATGTCGATAGCCGTTACACCGGCATTGGTGTAATAAGATCAAGTTCAACGCCCAACCTTATTGCTTGTCGGGCGTTGCTTACTCCAAGCTTGCTCACAACGTTGCCCATATGAAACTTCACGGTGCGCACTGAAATACCTACGATCGTAGCAATTTCGGCGTAGGTTTTGCCCATGCTGGCCCAATAGAGCACTTCATTTTCACGCAGAGTGAAAATTGGTTTGTCCGAATCGATTTCGATGTCTTCTTTACCAAAAGATATCGATTGAACGAGATGATACATCTGTTCGTTAATTTCAATCAGGTGCATCTGAATATTGCCGCGCTCAGATGCCAGCTTTTTCTCTAAGTTTTCCTTCATATTGCTATCAATGATTAATGATAAAAGCGCTAGATTATTCAAATGATCGTGCAGTACGAAGGTGAATCCGTTAGCAATGTTGTATTGCTTCGATAGCGAAAAAATCTTTGAAATCTTGAGATCTGACATCAATGTGATGTTCTCGTCCCACGCGAAGGGTGAAGTGCGTTTGAAACCGGTTAAGATGACCGGATCGATATGCTGCAGATTATTAGTACGATAGAGGTTAACCCATTCATCGGGATAGCTTGAAATGATAAGCAGTTTTGACGGATTTTTTTTATTGATAACCGTATATGCGTACTCAGGGCTGCCTAAATGCGACAGTTTTCTATCGATATAATCTCGGAGCGTTTCCGTTAGTATCGGATTTTCATTGAAAACAGAAAACATTTGGGCTCCTAGACGTTCAATTTCCCATATCTGAGTGACAATATGTACTTTAGTACAGGGCGCAAAGTACTTAAGTACAACTTACAGAACTTAGCCAATGACTTATAATGCCCCGGTAAGCTGAAGGTAAAAAAAACCTGACCACGAGAGTCAGGTAGCTAATTCAGCCAACACCAGGGAAAAATCTCTGGACAGTGGATTTGCAAAGCCAATACTGTCCAGAGAGACTCTACTTTATCACTACTTAAATTTCGTTTCAAACACTCCCCATTCTGTTTCTCATTAGTGCTCAAAAAATCTTCTTATTTCAATACGACTAAACTGAATAAAATTGCTTAAAGCTGGCTATATTTTTCTGCTTTTGGGTTAAATAAACACCAGCGTGTACTGTAATTTTGTATTGAGAAATACTAAATAACATCTGGAAACATAAGTGCTTTAGCGAGGCTTATTGTATGGATGACATTTGATATTTCATGGGTTCGTTTCCTCAACAATTCGGCGTAGGATTGCGGGCGAATGATAACGGTGGCGCACCTGAAAAAACGATGTGGAATTCTGCAATAAGCATTAAAGAATAAGCTTTAGGTTATACCGCTCATGTGATAATAGGGCGCCGCGTTGATGCCGTTGATAGAAAGACTCAGCAAGCTCTAACATCAGGAATTATCAGAGGAATATACAATGTTTCTAACTAGTTTTATCTTTGACAAAAAACAATATGATGAAGATTTTTATAAGTTGGATAAAAAAATAGAAGATTTCTCAAAGGACATTGCAGGATTTATTGGGATGGAGTCTTTTACTGATGTTCAGAGTGGTCGTTTGATAAACAACTACTACTGGGATAGCCGCGAAGGACTCGAGTTACTCATGAACAACGTTGAGCACTTACGAGCAAAAGAACAAAGCAGCAAGTGGATTTCTGGTTTTCAGGTAGTTATCGCTAAAATCGAAGGCGCCCATAATGTAAATTTGGATCACCCATTATCCGAACATCCAATGTCTTATCGTAGAGAAAATTGAATACACCAATTGTTCAGGTATCTGATCAGCGTATCTGCGATAGTTATTCACGCAGATACGTTTGAATCACGGCAGCAAGGTGTGCATTGTTAGTTATTTGCTTTATCACTTCCGTTAATTGGCATTTTTAGACTGCCTGAGTGCGAGCATAACGCGATACCTGCCACAATGAATATGGCACTAACCGCATGGTATGTATGAAGTTGTGCATGTAAAAACAAGATACTAAAGATACCTCCGCTGAGCGGAATAATATGGGAGAATATCTCTCCACGTGTCGCTCCAATAGTCGCAATACCTTTATTCCACAGAAGATATGAGAGCCACGATGGGAATATAATCAGATATACAAGTCCCAGTAAAAACTCAGGCTGAACATAGGGAATTATGCTGAGGACCCCGTTTCCTATGACGGTTAGCGCAAGTATAGGAAGCAACACCACTGCCCCTAAAGCAGCGCTAACGGCGACAAAGGCATTACCTTTCACCTCACGCGGTTTTATGCGTAAGAATGCACAATAAACTGCCCAACTGACGGCCGATCCCATTGTCCAAATATCACCTCTATTTAGCTGATTGAAGAGGTCTATGTGTGAAATATTACCTTGCAGGATTAACCAGATGACCCCCAAAGAGCTGAGTATGACGCCGCTGATATTTCGTGATGATATCCTCTCCTTAAATATGGAGTGATTAATCAGTAATACCATCGCGGGCGTTGTTGATAAATAGATGGCGGCATTCAGTGACGATGTGTATTGCAGGCCAATATAAAGCGTTAACGGAAATAAAACCTGCCCACAAAGTGCAAGAAATACAATAGTGCCGGCAGATTTTTTCATGGCAGGCCACTGTTCCCGAACCTGGCGAAAATATAGGGTCATCAGCATAAGCGCGGTAAAAATCCAGCGTGCGGCAGAAAGAATGATAGGGTTTGCGGTAGCAACCAGTACATGGCCTACAACATAGTTCCCACCCCAAAAACATGCGGCGAGGCTAAGCAGGAGATAGGGCATAACTGCTCCAGTAAAGGATAAACTGATTCGTTGGCTCAAGATTACTGCCAACAAATGCTAGGATGCTAATACAAAGTTTTCATCCTCGGATATAGATTAAAACTATGAACTTTACATTGAGACAACTTGAATTTTACATTGCATTAGCTGAGACCTTGCAAATATCAAAAGCGGCTAACCGTTGTCATATTTCGCAGTCCTCAATGACAGTATCTATGCGTAATCTTGAGGAGGCACTGAACTGTCAGCTATTCATTCGACACCCAAAAGGCGTTCGGCTAACGCAGGCGGGAGAGCGGTTTCTTAACCACGCGCGCAAAATTATGATGGATAGCCACGTGGCATTCGAAGATCTACAAAATCAGCCGGAAACTGCGAGTGGTACAGTTCGTATCGGCATTGCTGAAACGCTTTCGGCCTATTTGTTGCCTAATATTCTGAGCGATATAACAAACCGCTTTCCGCTGATGGAAATTATCTTTGAAGAAGCGGCTTCACCGGTTCTTGTTAGCGCATTACGCCAAAAAAGGTTCGATTTCTGTTTATTGCTGACCTCCAATATAAATCATGACGCTGATTTGCAGATCGAGACGTTTATACGTTCGCAGAGAAAGCTATGGACACCTATTGGCCATCCATTGTTGAGTCAGCCGGTCGTCACTCTTTCTGATGTGGAAAAATCACCATTTCTGCTGTTAGTGACCGACGAATACGCAGAGGTATTTCAAGATTATTGGCAGCGTCGGCAATGTGTTCCCGATATTCACTTTCGAACTAACTCTTTCGAAGCTATTCGGAGCCTCGTCGCTCAAGGTAAAGGCGTGACTATTTTATCTGATCTGGTATATCGGCCTTGGTCTTTGGATGGGCTCCGGGTTGTGCGCAGAACTATTGATGACTGCATTACCTATATGGATGTTGGTGTTGTAAATACTAAGGCCGCTGTCCTGTCACCAGACAGCAAGCGATTAGTTGATTTTCTACGCCAAAGGATCATGCGGTTTAGCGATGGGCAATGAAGCGGTAACAGATAGAGAATATCCGTTTTTAAATCAGATGTTAGTATCCAGCGGCTTTGTTCGCTGCTTGAATTCTTGAGTCCATTGTTGAACGGCTATGGTCATCTTTTGCCTGCATAATGCCACCGGCGGCGCTGATCCAATCACTGGCAGTACAACCTGATAAGATAAAAATAGCGGAAAGAAGCATCGTTTTTAGCATGGTGAATCCCAATAAGTATTGAAAATTTAGAATAGTAGTAAAAATCCTAGCGATGATATCACTGGTTATATAAATGTATTGTTCAGAAAGGCTTTTTTTAAGATGTGTTTAGGCTTTGTTTAAAGCGTTGCGCTGAAATTAATTTAATTAAAATTAAAACCATGCTAGTCAAAAGCGTAGTTCTTGCTGCAATAGAGCGAGAAGGAATTACATTAGTTCGCAAAGTTTTGGCGCGTGAAGCCATCACGATAGTTATCGAACAGAAAACTAGCACAGCTGAAAGCCCGTATAACCCCAGCGGAACTGAAATTTGCAGGCTGAGCGGCATTTTCCACCAATATTACTCTGTATAGTTTAGCTCCGTTCCTGAACTGGAGATGCGATGAGACTACTCAGAGAGATAATGCGTAGTAGATTAGTGGGGTATATTGTGGGGCTGCTTGCGACAATTGCATTTGGGTCGAGTTATATTGAAACGGAAGAAGAGGCTGAGAAATTTACACGTGATTAATCGTTATTCTAGTTAGAAGGCCACCAAACGGTGGCCTTTGTCGTTTATGTGATTAAGCAAGCGCTAATACATGCTCGGAACAATGGAGTGGCCACAGGTGCTGTCTGCATTAGCGTCTGCGTTTTGGCAGGTTTGCTGACGACTTTGATCGTCAGTTGCTTTCTGATGATGGTATCCACCAGCGCACCCAGCAAGTACCAGAATAAATAAAACAGATAAAGTTTTGCACATAAGAACCTCAATGCTCACTCAGTTATTGTTTATTCTGAAAGTCTAGTGCATGACAGCGTTTTGTGTAGAGCCCGTTAGCCCAGCATTTTGTTGTAAACAAAGAACTGTGTATCTCTAACGTAGCCTTCTTTTTCATACAAGGCCTGAGCTTTAACGTTGTCAGTAGCCGTGCTTAGCATGATGAAGGCGGAATCAGTCTCTTTTGCCAGTTGATCGGCGCGCGCAATCAGCTGTTGCGCGACCCCAGATTTTCTTGCTTCAGGGGCAACATACAGATCATAAAGCAGCCAAATACGCTTCATTTCTAATGAACAAAACAGCGGATACAGCTGCGTGAATCCAACAGGAACGCCGTCTTTTTCAACAAAATAAATCACGGATTCATGATTGGCGATCCTATCCGTTAGGAATTTTTCGGCTTTTTCGGCTGATTCAGGGACTTGGTAAAATGCCCGGTAGCCTAAGTAAAGCGGAAGGATTTTCTTAACGTCTTGCAGTTGGGCTGTAAATAATTTCATTGTGTTATCACCTCTATATGTGTGATGAAAAGCATAGCGCTAAAAAACAGTTTATGAGAGTGATAGTCAGTATGGACAATTTTGCTGAATTTCAGGCGGCATTTTTATGTAAATTTAACTGAACATTTATTTTCAACGCCGCCATAGCAAAGCGAATGACTTTGAGGATGCCTTTCCCAGCCAAAAACTAATCTTACCTCTTAATTCTACAGAGAAAATAGGTATGAAATTTTCCACCACGTAGTCATAAAACATCTACGCTTGATGAGATAGCAAAGCAAAAACGTTAGCGATCCTAATCACAGACAGTGTGGATGATAAAATGGTGACAGCGACAATCTTACAGAACAAAGGTGAATCGTCAGAGACGGTTTCACTCGAACTGATCTACCGACGTGCCGATTTGTTGATGTTTTTACTCGTCTGGGGGCTATTTGCTATTGCGGTTGGCGTGGGCTGGTATTACGAGCATATATCTACCGCATTAATCGCGGGGTTAATATTGGCACTTAGCTCTACGCTGATAAAGATGTTGTTTCCAGGAAAATTAATCACCCGATTGTTTTATGCGTTTACGCTATTAGGATTTGCTGCTTTATTGATCCAATTAGGTGAAGGGGAGACTGAGTTTCATTTCTCGGTTTTTGTTCTGCTGTCAGCGCTATTAGCTTACCGAGATTATCGACCGCTGCTTATGGGAGCGCTTACTGCGGCGGTTCATCATCTGTTGTTTAATTATTTACAGGAAAACGATCTTTATGGGATCGTCTGCTTTATGCATCCTGGATTCCATATGGTTGTTTTCCACGCAATTTTTGTGGTGGCACAAACGGCTATACTGATTTATATGGCGGTTCATATGGCACGGGATGCGCGCTCGGCAAGCGAAGTCGCACAGTTGGCATCACATATTAATCGAGAGCCAGGCTGTCTGACATTAGATCGCGAGGAGCACCCAAGCCATTCTGCTTTTGCCCGTACCTTTAGTTCCACCTTGAAAACGATGCGCAATACGCTTGGTCAGGTGAGCCACGGGATAGCGATGGTACAAGGTGATGCAGAAAGTATTCTGCGGCAAAATTCAGCGCTATCGCAGCGAACAGATGAGCAAGCATCGGCGCTCGCGGTGGTCGCGAGTGCGATGGCGCAGCTGACGTCTGTGTCTGCGCACACCAGCGAGAAAGCATTACTTGCTCAAGAATTATCCTTAAAAGCCACAAATATCGCGGCTCGCGGTGACGAAAATATTTCTTCTACGATCCAAACGATGGCGCAGATTAGAGAAGAATCGGTGCGCATCAGCAATATTCTAGAAATTATTGATGGTATTGCTTTCCAAACTAATATCCTTTCACTTAATGCCTCCGTGGAGGCAGCGCGTGCCGGTGTGCATGGCAAAGGATTCTCGGTGGTCGCTACAGAGGTCAGAATACTGGCTCAGCGCTGTGAAAATGCGGCGAAAGAAATACGTCAATTAATTGCAGTATCAGTCAGCTGCACTCAAACGGGTTCGCGACAGGTGAGCGCCGCCGGCGTGACCATGCAGGAAGTCATGAGTTCGATTACACATTTGTCACAGCTGGTTGATGAGTTATCGGAAATGAGCGTCCAGCAGCGGGTCAGCATTGCGCAAATGCATAAAAGCATCGCGCAAATTGACAATAGCGTGCAGGAAAACGTAAGCCATGTGGCTGAGACGGTAAGGGTGGCTCAGCAGCAAGGGCACCAGGCCGATGCGCTCAAGCAGGCGATTTCGGTATTTCGTCTGGCGTAGTGTACGACTAAATGCAGCGACTACTTCTCATGCAAACTTTGCTGCAGCTGCATGATGGTAGCCAAAAGTTGAGAAAAACCCGGTGAGTCAGCGACGTGTTTATTATGCAGAACGTAAAACGTAACAGGATCGAACGGAATATCAATATCGATCTGGCGGATATGAGGATAGTGATTATCTGTTAACAAAGAGGTGGGCACGAGGCCAATGGATTCTGTACTTTGTATAATGCTTAAAATAGTCATGACGGAATCACTAGAGAAGATAAAGTTCCGTTCTTTAAACAGGCGCGAAAGCTCAACTTGCCGACGCATAATATAAGGAATCGTCGAGTTTAAGCCACAGAAACGCTCGTTATACAGCTGTGTAATATCGACTTTACCTTGGAGGCGAGGGTGTTCCGTGTTGCATACTAACGTGAGTGTTTCGGTAGAAAACTCGGCCGAAATGATAGAGTGACTGGCCGTAGGGTGAAGATCAAAAACAAGGTCGGCTTGGCGATTAATCAATAGTTCGTCAACGTTGGTATTTTCAGCCAAGGTATGGTGCACGATCTCAACGTTAGGAGACTGGTGCTGTAGCAGATTAATCAGTTTTGGCAGATAGAACGTCGCCATAAACTGTGATGCATAAATAATAAACTTCTTCTTTTCAAGAGGATCAACGCGGCTATTTAGGGAAAAATCAACTAAACGCATGATTTCGGCTAATTGCTCATGGACTTTCAAACACACGAGCGTCGGCTGTAATACGTTTCCCTGTCGAATGAAGAGAATATCGTTGTAGTGATTGCGTATTTTCTGCAATGATTGGCTAACTGCGGATGGCGATATATTCAGCGTTTTGGCAGCCAGACTCACACTCTTACAACTAAAAATAGCTTCAAAAACAGTGAGTAAATTCAAATCTATGCTTCGTACTCGCTTGAGGATTTGTTTCTCATTGATATTACTCATTTCGTATCCCTGAACGCTTGATTTGGTGTGGAGCATATCATGAAGAAACTCACTCTGAGCCTGTGTTTTTATATATGCTTAATATAAAGACTATAAGCTAAAATTTAACCGATTCAATAATTTTAAGATAAAATCACAAATGGATAAATAAGCAAAGTAGGGCGTAAGGGGAGAAGATTGTGAAGGAATGTAAGTGTATATGTTTAAAAGAGTTCTTGGCGTAATTTAAATGGCTTGCTATTTATAACCAGCTACGAATACATCAAGTAACTGGTCGTTAAAAATATTAGTGCGATACCGAATGAGAAAATATATTAATGATCAGTACGCCAGCAATAATAAACCCTAAGCCGATCATCGCAGGGAAATCGAGGCTTTGTTTGAATAAGATATAATTAGCGCCTGCAATGAGTACGATCCCTAGGCAGCTCCATATCGCATAAGCAATGCCAACGGGCATGGTTCGCGTTGCAATAGATAGCATATAAAACGCAATGGCATATAGAAGTGCCATGACAATAGTGAGTGCAGGACGAGTAAACTCTTTGGTATGCGGAAGAATCGACGTGGCTATGACTTCGCAAATAATAGCAAAAGCTAACGCACCATAGGTGATTAACGCGGGGGACATTATATATCCTTACAGATTAAAGGGGAAAGCGTGCAGGTCTGCCTTATTACCACCATTATACGGTAAGGATCAGCGACTGAAAAATGATTCAATATGGTGAAATAAATAGTGCGGGAGCCTATTGGCTTCGTTGAAGTCGAAAATGAATGCAGTCCATATGGCAAGTAAAATGACGACAAGCCCAGTCATTGTATTGATCAAAAATCGCATAAATTTCCCTGCCACGATAATGCCAAAATACACTCTACATATCTTAGCAAGGCAAGTTCAACCTATCTTCAACAATCGCCATTTTTACAGGGTATTTGTTACGCAGGATAGCCGCTAAATAGACGAAATTTTATGCCGTTTACGATTGAAGCTATAATGACAATGCGGGCAGTGCATCATTATGCTGTCTTCAATTTTGAACTCATCAAAGCGACCTTTGTGATTGCATTCCTGACAAATAACAAACGCCTGCTTACTTTTAAATATATCGAGAACCTTAGTCATTAAGGCCATACTACCACCTTTTATAGTAGCGTGTAGCATACCATATCTGCCTTTTTAGCTCTTGGTGTTTTGTTCCATAGGTCGCTCATTTTTTAGAGCAAATTCGTGCTCTGAATGGGAAAAGTCCGTATCTTCTAGCACGAAATGCACCAGATGAAAAATACAGGCACTTACAATACGCCATTATCAGAACTGGAGTTCGTATAGAATGAATAAATCTGAACATAATATGAGCACATTTCCCCCTAGAGAAGAGTGCAATACAGTAGAGCAAAAATAGAATTGGGGGAGAAGTGAGAACGCTTCTTGCCCAATGGCTGAGAAAACCGCGAGACGAGTTTTCGACGTTCTGTAGGCAATAAGACTATGTTGATACAACAAAAGATGTACAGATAATCTTATACCGCAAGTAGAGCCGATGTATGGCGTACTGGTGATGGTGCTAACAACAGGATCGGCGACTCAGCGCGCTAAAGAAATTATGAGTATCAGTTAAAGGCCGGGTGCTCACAGAAAGAGGTTATAAATGTCAGAGGTGATTGTCAGCGAGCTTATTCAGTGGATAGAAGGACAGCTTCAATTGAGTGAGGCAATTAAGGTTGATGCCATTGCAGCGAAAAGCGGGTATTCAAAATGGTATCTACAACGTGAATTCAAACAGAAACAAGGCCTCTCTATTGCTGAATATGTTCGCAAACGACGCTTACATGAAGCGGCAACGTTGCTGTGCGGCAGTGAGCTTCCAATTATTGATATCGCGCTTAAATATGGCTTTAGCTCTCAGCAGACATTTAGCCGTGTATTCAGAGCTCACTTTGAAACATCGCCAGCCAAGTTTCGCGATAAAAGACAGTATCCTAGCCTCGATGAGGTAATGGAAATGAATAAGCGAGACTAGCTAGAACCGCCGTCAAGGCGGTTTTTTATGGTCATTAAATGGATATCGGCATACTGCTTATAATACAGATGCCAAGGTTATGTCTGTTGTTTGTGTATGCCCATAACGAAATACACCTAGTTCATTGAAAGATAAATGAACAATTATTGTCTAAAGAGAAAACGTGTCTAACCGATATATTGACGAGCAGCAGCGTTGCATTTGGTTTACTTAGCGTAGAGATGCTTATAGGCCGCACAATAAAAGGAACAATCTCATTGAAGTTTCAGTTATATCTAATAAAAATAGCGCCGTAATTGTGCAAAAAATTCGCGCACGAGAAAAATCCTAGGGTTTACGTGTATACTTTTTTTGTACTTAATGTTTTCATTATGCTGGCGGATGTTAACGGAGGAATAATAATGTGTAACCTAATTAAAACTGAGGCCGTTGCCATTAGGCTTCTTTTTTCATGATATCACCCTCCAGCCGTACAAAACTTAGTCATTATTTAAGAGGGATACAGAGCAAAGCCGCTGTAGCCTTAATTTTCGTTCTAGTTCTATCAGTACAGAGCGTTCATGTTTTAGCAGCCGAAACGCCTGTAGACACACCACAGTTAATTGCTGTTAAAGAACAAGAAGTTGCAAAAGTTGTTATTGGGATGATCCGCTATACTCGCTGGGCCAATTCTCCTGAACCTATCAAGCTTTGTATTGTTCCTCCTGCACGCTATGCACGCTTATTAGTCGAGGAGAGTATTGTGTTACCTAGTCGTCATGTATCTACGCAGATCGTTGATTTTTCACCAACGAAATTGCTTGAACAATGCGATGTGGTTTACTTCGGAAATATAAAACCGGCCGATCAAGAGTTGCTCATACAAAGCATGCAAGGAAAAAGTATTTTAACCATTGCAGAAGATAATCCAGAGTGTATTAAGGGCAGCGCATTTTGCTTACGCATTGATAATTCAGGGATCGCGTTTGACCTGAACTTAGATATTCTGGCGCGCAGCAATGTACAGGTGAACCCTAACGTGCTGCTTTTGGCGAAGAAAAAGGGTAATTAGATGAATCAAATTTTTGCCTCAAACGCCAATATGCCAAAACCGCGGCCGACTTTACGCCGCATGTTTCAGCGCATTCATCTGATGATCATCGCGATTACATTGCTTATGGCGGGTATACCGCTGTCTGTATTATCTGTGTTTACGTTGAAAACCTATGCAGAGCACAATTTGCAGTTGGTTGCGTCAACGATAAGTTACACCAGCGCAGCGGCGGTCGTATTCGGTGACAAACCCGCAGCTCAGGAAGCCCTCACGTTGATTGCGCGAAAAGAGCAAATTTACGAGGCTCGCATTTATGATCAAAAGAAAGAACTGCTGGCCAGTTGGACTTCACCGACTCGTTTGCATATGACCATCGATGATCCTATTCGCAAGTGGTTGCTGCCAAAAATGGTTGTGCAGCCTGTGATGAGTGAAAACGAAGTTGTGGGGTATGTGACGCTGACCGCAGGCGGCGCGACGATGGTAAAGTTTCTTGGAAACTTGATGCTCGGTCTATTGAGCTGTTTGGTGCTTACCGCACTGCTGTCATTGTGGCTGGTACGCCGGATGCACACCGGAATTGTTGACGAGTTACAGAATATTGCGCACGTTGCTCGTTCGGCCCGAGAAAATAGAGCGTTTTCTTTGCGCGTGAGACCGTCACAAATTGCTGAGATTAATGAACTCAGTAGAGGTTTCAACAGCCTGTTGCGTGAGATGGAGCTACAGCAGGCAGATTTGGTGAATGAAAACGATCAGCTTTCATACAAAGCATTGCATGATCCACTGACATCATTACCTAACCGCTCCAACTTTATGAGCATGTTGGAAAGCATGAATACGGCGCAGGAACAAATATGCGTGATGTTCCTTGATGGCGATGGTTTTAAAGCGGTGAATGATACGTGGGGGCATGCCGCCGGCGATCACGTGCTGACAACTATCGCAGAGCGGCTGAGAATGCAAGTTCGCAAGAACGACTTAGTTGCTCGCATGGGCGGAGATGAGTTTTCAATCTTATTGCGCCACATTGCGCATAAGGATGACGTTATGCAAATCATAGACAAAATTGTTAAGGCAATGCGGGAAACAATATATCTACCTAACGGTGAGCCGGTATTTATTTCATTGAGTATTGGCTTTACGCTTTCACATGCACAGAGCACGCCGGTTGAATTATTAGAGAAGGCAGATGCCGCGATGTATCACAGCAAGCATAGCGGCGGTGGTTGGAGTATCTCATAACGAGAACGTTAAAAAATAGAAATAGGGAGTAGGAAACGTGAAAACGCATATTCACTGGAAATTTATTGGCATGTTCTTAGCCATGTTATTTTTGGCCGGCTGTCAGCAT
This sequence comes from Hafnia alvei, assembly GCF_964063325.1. NCBI lineage: Bacteria > Pseudomonadati > Pseudomonadota > Gammaproteobacteria > Enterobacterales > Hafniaceae > Hafnia > Hafnia alvei. Next base: position 2,675,104 of record NZ_OZ061315.1, on the reverse strand, counting down.
AAAGGCGGGCTTACCGCTGAACAAATTGCAGTACTAAAAGAACAAGGCTTTCAACAAACGGAAGAAGGGTGGATGTTTGGCCTATCTGAGAAAGTTCTTTTCGGTAACAATAAGTCCAATCTAACGCCAGAAAGCGTTGAAACAGTAAAACGAATGGGTAAAACGCTCGCGCAAATTAATATCATGCATGCGCGTCTGAGTGGCTACACTGATAATTATGGCGACGAAAGCTATAACCAACAGCTCTCTTTGAAAAGAGCCAATACCGTGGCGGATGCACTTTCTCAGGGTGGGATCCCACGAATGAATCTGACGACTCGTGGTATGGGTGAGAGTAACCCGATTGCGAGTAATAGTACTAAACAAGGCCGCTCAGAAAATAGACGCGTTGCTATTGTAATCGAGTCACCATAATTCAATTTTGGCTTGGGTATCACGGATGATGCCTACTCAATGATGCCATTCAAAGCCCGCGTTATTCAGCTTTCCTGATAGTAAAAATATTTAATCCGTTAATTAATTCCCTGTCGTTAATATAAGCTTTGCTAGTTATTTTCCTAGCCAAATCATCTTTACGTTTCAGGTGACTAAGATCACAAATTTTGACATTTGGACCATTTTGTTGAATTATTGTTATCTACCCGCTGCGTTATTTGAAGGATTAAATAAGGATAAAAGGGCCGAGAAATGCGTAGTTTAGCGGAGAATGGCTCTCCAATAACGCATATTGACGGCGATTTAGGCCACGTCTATCAGGCATAAGTGGCCACCGTGCGCCTCAGCGAGATGGCTTTCGCTGTGCAGCACAAAATTTAGCAAGGAAACGATAATGAGATTAAGAAGAAAGCAGGCAAAGCCGCTACACATTAACGACATTACAATTATTGATGATGAAAAATTAAAAAAAGCTATCACCGCTGCTGCGCTTGGTAATGCAATGGAGTGGTTCGACTTTGGTGTATATGGCTTTGTGGCCTATGCACTTGGACAGGTATTTTTTCCCGGGGCAGATCCTGGCATTCAGATGATTGCCGCCCTAGCAACATTCTCTGTTCCATTTTTAATCCGTCCTCTCGGTGGCGTTTTCTTCGGCGCATTGGGCGATAAATTTGGTCGCCAAAAAGTTCTGTCCGTCACGATTATTATCATGGCCGTCAGCACGTTCTGTATTGGTTTAATCCCTTCCTATGCCTCTATCGGCATTTGGGCTCCGATTCTGCTGCTGTTAGCTAAATTAGCTCAGGGCTTTTCTGTCGGTGGTGAATATTCTGGTGCGGCAATCTTTGTTGCCGAATATTCTCCAGACAGAAAACGTGGATTTATGGGCAGCTGGTTAGATTTCGGTTCAATAGCCGGTTTTGTCCTTGGCGCAGGCGTCGTTGTTCTTATTTCTAGTATTGTCGGTGAGCAGGACTTCCTTGATTGGGGTTGGCGTATTCCGTTCTTTATTGCGGCTCCGTTGGGCTTAATCGGTCTTTATCTGCGTCATGCGCTGGAAGAGACTCCAGCATTCCAACAGCATGTCGATAAAATGGAAAAAGACGATCGCAACGCGATCCAAAATCCGCCTAAGACTTCATTTAGACAAATCGTTTCCCAGCATTGGAAAAGCTTATTAACGTGCGTAGGTGTGGTAATTTCAACCAACGTAACCTATTACATGCTGCTGACGTATATGCCGAGTTATTTATCACATAACCTGCATTACTCTGAAGACCATGGGGTACTGATCATCATTGCTATCATGATTGGCATGCTGTTTGTGCAGCCAGTGATGGGGTTGATGAGTGACCGTTATGGCCGTAAGCCTTTTATTATTTTCGGCAGCGTTGGTTTACTGTTGCTGGCAATCCCATGCTTCAAGCTGATTAATAGTGATGTCATTGGGTTGATCTTCTTAGGCCTGCTTATCCTTGCCGTATTACTGAATGCCTTCACCGGCGTTATGGCATCGACGCTGCCTGCGATGTTCCCAACCCATATCCGTTACAGTGCTTTGGCGATCTCCTTCAACATCTCGGTTCTGGTGGCTGGTTTAACGCCAACAATTGCCGCGTGGTTAGTTGAGACGACAAACAACCTGTATATGCCAGCGTATTACCTTATGGTTGTTGCATTGATAGGTTTGGCAACGGGGATCTTTATGAAAGAAACCGCAAACAAACCACTGCGTGGTGCAACGCCTGCGGCATCAGACCGCGCTGAAGCCAAAGAGTTGTTACAAGAAACGTATGACAACATTGAGCAGAAGGTCGAAGATATTAACGGGCAGATTGAGGAGTTGGAGCGTCAAAAACAACGCCTTATCGACCAGCATCCCAAGTTGGATTAAAGCATCTGACTGAATCAAGGGCCGCATTGCGGCCCTTTTTTGTTTTATAGCCCTAAGCCTTTACGCTATGTTTTTTGGATATAGTTTTCGGCAAAAGTTTACAATTTAAAAACACAGCTTGAAGCAGAAAGGTATAGGCTTTTTCCTAATAACTGTGAGCGTGTAGGAATAGCGCTCAGTTATCAGAGGAGCCAAATGATGAATGCAAAAAGAGTTAAAATTGCCCAGTCCGTCGCAAAATATGCCGTTGCACGCCATAGTTCAAGTCGCTGGAATACGGCAATGAAAATGCTTAAGGCTTCGCTTTTAGCCGGCGTTAGTGCCTCAGGCAGTGATGCATGATCATAAAAAACCTGCGGTGCCATGCTCTTTTGGGTACTCTCCCAGAGCATGTCACATCATGCTATAGGTAGCGGGTTGACTCATTACATCGACAAAGACGTCTTTTGCAACGGCCCAAAAATGGCTCATGCCGGCCGTGTTAATGGTGGTGCCAGATAACGCCAAAACCAGCCAACATGTGATGGCAAAACCAATGCCGCTGAATGTAAAGGCGACAAAACGATGGCCTTTTTTGCGGAATTTGACATTCAATGAGCTGGCAATAAACATCATAAACGTGCTCATAATTTCCCAGCGGGCGACGATCAGCCCGGTCATAACAGTACCCATGTAACCCAATCCTTACTCAATATTAAAATGTGACGTTGGTCACATTATAAATTCCAGCGAGCGAATGCTCCAGCAGGTTTTTCATCCAAAAGCCTGCATTACTGTTTCCAGAGAAAATCAGAGGTACTGCATCTTCGGATGAGCGTCTACGCTTAATCTAACAATCAGAAGGAGTGCAGAATGAATGATGAGCCAAAACCAGAAGAGATTGTCGATGAGAAACCCTCAGATGATTTAAAGGTCGATAACGAAGAAGAAAAGCAAGGGAAATCGATTAATACCGATGAAGAGCAGCTACCGTCGCGCGCGGCTGCGGTGCACGAAATTATTCGCCAAGAAGGAACGAAGGAGCTGGAGCGTGATATTTGGGCGCTTTTGTGGTCGGCGCTCGCCGCAGGACTTTCGATGGGTGCATCGTTGATGGCGAAGGGGATTTTTCATGTCAAACTGGATGGTGTTCCCGGCGCCTTTTTGTTAGAGAACTTTGGTTATACCTTCGGGTTTATAATCGTCATTATGGCGCGACAACAGTTGTTTACCGAGAATACGCTAACAGCAGTACTTCCCGTTATGACTAAACCCAATAAAACTAATTTTGTTTTGCTGATGCGGCTGTGGGGATTAGTTCTATTCGGCAATTTAATCGGCACAGGCCTTGTCGCGTTTATTTTTTGGTATTTGCCGGTATTTGATGTGGAAACGCGTGAGGCATTTGTAACAATCAGCCAGCAGGTGATGAGTAACTCGCCCACCGAGATGTTTGCTAACGCCGTTATTTCTGGTTGGATTATCGCCTCGATGGTCTGGATGTTTCCATCAGCCGGAGCCGCCAAAATTTGGGTGATTATTATCATGACGTATCTCGTTGCGATAGGTGATTTAACGCATATCGTTGTTGGCTCCGTTGAAGTTCTGTATCTCGTATTTTCAGGTCATCTTAATTGGCAGGCATTTTTATACCCATTTGCTTTACCTACGCTGGCTGGAAATATTATCGGAGGTACCTTCATTTTCGCGTTAATCAGCCATGCGCAGATACGTAATGAGTTGGATAAGTCGAAGAATAAAAATAGGGGCTGATAATCGGTATAGCGGGAGTGGTGTTGATTTCATATACTCGAAATGTTGACTCACCGAGTATCAAAAAACATACCAAGGATAGCATGACTAATGATTGAATTATTTAAAGCAATTGGACTAGGACTGGTGGTTTTGTTGCCGTTGGCAAACCCATTAACAACGGTTGCATTGTTTCTTGGCCTAGCCGGAAATATGAATCGCGAGGAGCGAAATCGCCAGTCGCTGATGGCTTCAGTCTATGTGTTCGCTATCATGATGGTCGCTTTCTACGCGGGCCAATTAGTCATGAACACCTTCGGTATCTCGATCCCAGGGCTACGCATCGCCGGTGGATTAATCGTGGCCTTTATTGGTTTTCGAATGCTATTTCCACAGCAGAAAATGGAAGATCGACCTGAGGTTGAAAGCAAAACCAAAGAGTTGGTCAAGCACCCAACGGCCAATATTGCTTTTGTACCGCTAGCGATGCCAAGCACCGCGGGGCCAGGAACTATCGCGATGATTATTAGCTCGGCGTCCACCATTAAGCACGGTGCTGATTTCCCCGAGTGGGTATTATTGGTTGCACCCGTACTGGTGTTTTTATCCGTCAGCGTTATTTTATGGGGGTGTTTGCGGAGCTCGGGTGCCATTATGAAGCTAGTGGGGAAGGGCGGTATTGACGCTATTTCCCGTTTGATGGGATTTTTATTAGTCTGCATGGGTGTTCAGTTTATCATTAATGGCATTTTAGAGATCGTGAAGACATTTCACGTGATGATCTAACGACACTGACTATCCCTCTCTTTGGCCACGTCTATGCTGCACGATGTGGCCTATCTCATTCACCGCTCGATAATTCTCCATTGTGTTCTAAAATGAAGATAGAAAGGTTGTCTTCTTTTTATACCAAAGGAGTTAAAAATGAGCGACGGTATGAAAGATTCTCTTATTCTTCTTTCCCGAATACTACTGATGCTGCTATTTATTATTTTTGGCTGGTGGAAATTAGCTCATTTTGAGCTAGCCGTTTCTGCGATGCAGGGCTATGGCGCACCGTTACCTTATATCTCTGCCATTATTGCCGTCGTTATTGAGTTTTTCTTTGGTTTAGCGATTATTCTTGGGCTCTGGACCCGGCCTATCGCTGCAATTTTTGCACTTTATGTTTTGGGAACCTCAATTATTGGACATCCATTCTGGAGACTGAGTGGGATGGATATGGTGCTTAACGAAATCAACTTTTATAAAAACATCAGCATTATCGGGGGGCTTTTACTCTTGTTAGTGACAGGTGCAGGACGCTATTCACTTGATTATCGTTTGAGTAAAAAGCTGTAACCCTATTTATTTATCGACTAAACGGCCTCTTAGAAGGCCGTTTGCATATCCGAGAAATGAATTGCCTCTTCAAGCGCGGAGAATTCAGATTCGCCAAAAACGGTTATACCGTTTTCTCTGAGTAGTGAAGTTGTTAACCCCATTCCAGCGATGCGCTTCCCGCTGAAACTTCCATCGTAAATTTGTGAGCTACCGCATGATGGGCTGCCATCCGTGAGCAATGCAAATCGACATTGGTGCTGAAGGGCTAGCTGTAGGGCAATATGAGCCCCCGCCAAATAACCTGACGTCACGTCATGACTATTGGATTCAACCACCGTACGCTCGCCCAGCGGCGCAATACGTATTTCTGCGCTTAAGCGTGGAGTTGGGAAACCCGCACTCACTTCAGGACAGCAAAGTACAAGCCGTCCTTCTTGCTGCCAGCGTAACAATGCAGGAGGCATAAACGGCTTGGCGCTCGCGTTATAGCGAACCGGAAAGCCCATTAAGCAGCTACTAACTAATATTTTGGTGTGGGGTGCCATAAAAAAGCCTAAAAATGGTCGCCTTGCGAAGAGATTTATTTGCTATATACCTCGCATTATCGCATGAAAAACATTGGGAATAGATGCTTAACTGATTAATAAATAGCATTTTCTGGCTGAAAATGATCCGCATGGGATGAATATTGCTCACTTGAGCAAAAAAAACATTTTAACGCTGGACAGCCACCGGGAAGGTCGCTAATATCTGCCCCCATTGGAAGGATGGCTGAGTGGTTTAAGGCAGCGGTCTTGAAAACCGTCGAGTGTAATAGCTCCTAGAGTTCGAATCTCTATCCTTCCGCCAAATTAGAACCCCAAGCTTGTAATGAGCTTGGGGTTTTTGCTTTTCAGCATGACCACAAATCCTATGGCGAGTCTGCACGTTCTGTCCTTTGTTGTCGCTTGGCGAAATTAGCGATCAAACGTGAGACCGAGTGAGTAGGGCTTCGTGTGGCGCTGGCGCCTTTATCGTTGAAAAATATTGGTATCTGACGGCGATGACTTGGAGGTGAGAATAGCAGCGGCTAAAGCGCGATTTTAGTGCTTTAGTTGGGATGACGGTTATGGAATGAGTTATGTACCGGAAACACAATGAGTGTTTTACACTCAATATTATATATTATAAATGGTGTTGGACAGTATCAGAAAATATAGACAATAAATTTTTAATGTTCTTTAGACGTTTATTAGTACGGCTATTTTTATACTAAATATTATTTATAGCTTTGGATATTATATTTATTAGCATCGATAATTTTTCTTTTTTGGCTGATAGATAGAAAATTTCCCTAGGAATGTAAAAACTAAGCCCTTCTACATCAATAAATTCGACGTTATGATCTCTCTCGATAAATGGCGATTTTTCTATCGTTTTTGAAACAAAACTTATCGCAAGGTTCTTTTTCACGAGTTCGATAGTTTGAGTTATTTCTGAAGTTGAAATCAGAGATGAGTTTATACGCCTGTCATTTCTATATTGATGCATGTTTTTAAAGTAGGGAGAGCTAGGGGTGTGTCTTAGCTGTGCCCACGTTGCATTAGAAAGGACGGCTTCTACGTTGTTTTGGTACTTGAGAAGTAGGTCTTTCCCCGTCATCAGCATCAGCCTATCACCTTGGAGCTGCGTTGATTCAATATTTGCATAGGACTCTAAAGCGTCTCCGTTGTGGATATAAAAATCAATATTTTCATTATGCAAGTTGTAAGGAATATCTGTATCTATATTGATAATCTGGATGTTGTAATTATATTGCGTTAGCAAATTATCTAAAGCTGAACAAAGCCCCCAAAAGTAATAATTATTAACACCAATTTTAATGATTGGGTTTTGTGTCAAACCGCGGCCACGAACGATCTCATTTTCTAATTTAACTAGCTCCTCATATTTTGGGAGGAGTTCTGTATATAAACAGTTTCCCTTGCTAGTTAATTTTAAACCATCGTTGCTTCTAGTGAATAGCTCATACCCCAATTGTTCCTCAAGGTTGTTTATTGATTTCCCAAGCGGAGACGGTGTGATAAATAGCCGTTTTGCTGCTTTTTTAAAGGAAAGTTCTTGTGCGGTAATCATGAATAAGTTGAGGTTTTTTGACAGAACAAACATATGTATATAAACCATCCGATAAATAGTTAAATTGCCTACCTAAATTAATACAGATGAGTATTTTATTTTGAAAGCCTCGCAGTTAATAACTTAGGTTAATAATACCTAGTAAAATTATATTTGCAACTAATTTGAAATAACCATGCTTCGTTTTTAGTTTTGATATTTTTAAATCATGTAAAGAAATAATTACATTGTTTTAATTGCCGAAATTTTATTTCGTATTAATTGGATTTAATTCTTTCTGTAGTGTTAATTTATTGATTATGCAAATTACAGAATAAAATTAAATATTGCCAAAATAGTAAGGCTTATTAACATAGCAACGATATGCAGGCGCGTAATGAAATGATAAATTAATGTAACCAACTGAAATGAATCACTTTTATTTTGGTTGTGGGAGGCCGTTTATCAGAGCACAGGCAATAGTTATGATTTTTACTCAATAATGAAGCGTGTTGATTGAATTATTTTCTCTAAGAGTTACTGGTATGTGTAATGTGTGGTTCAGGTTTTACGCCATTGAAAATATATAACTGCATGAATATATATGATTTTGTGCCCATATGCTGCTGGTTATAGCCTGCTTGAGGTTGATTAATTTAACATTCTCAATACAAACTTCAATAAAAAAAATCGATCGGATTATGTTTCTTGAATGTTATGCCGCCGGCGTTCTAATAACCCTGTATATACAGGGTTATATAAAATTAAAGAATCAATACTATTTATAGTTACCTGCTCGTACAGGTCTTAGTAATATTACGTTGCGGTATTAATGTGACTTATGAAAAATATTGCATTATTAGAAAAAATGATGGTTTTTATCTATAAATAATATGGTTTGAGCTATATGAGGGGAGTGCAGAAAACCAATATTGATGGGACAGGACTTTATGAAGGTGGCCCGATTATCGAGCCAATGTATTCTAAGATTCGAACACTACTTACTTATAGAGTTTGCAGACAATGTTTCAATCGCCATCAAAACGCCAGACTGATAGAGAGCATTAGATTCAGTGCCGGCTGCTCCAAAAATAACCCCTTTCTGATTGTCTGTTACCGCAATAGACGGTGCGCTAGCATTGACGCCCGCTGAGTTGATGTTCGATTCTACCGTTAAAGGGATAAAGTCAGAGTTAAACTCATTGAAGCAAATGCCATCAGCATCTGTTTTCCACGCGATAATAAATCTTATGTCAGAGATATCCGTTGTGCAGGTGAAGGGCTGTATAGCGGGAAAACTCGTTTTATGATTCGATAAATTTAGCTCTAACCGATCGGTTCCAACTTTCGGCATCATTTTCTTACTAGGGAAATAAGTAATGCTATCTCCATACACATCACTGTATGAAACTTCGGTTTCGCCGCCATCTGTGTATTCGAGGGTATAGACTATCTTGAGTTTTTTGTTAAAAGAGTCATAGGCGGTGGCAAATTTTTTGATTGCTGTCGTTTGGTACTCAAGAAGATTTGTTTGAATGATTTTGTTGTTTGAGCAGTAGCACTCGAAGAAACCCACGGAATGATCGTCGATATTGACAGCGATAATATCGCTATTTTCGGCCTGAGTTAAACACAGATTGAGTCTTGCTGACGTATGTAAATTGAGATCATCGGCGAAAAATGCGGCGTCGACGGTGCCCTCTAGTTCGGTAATGTAGGATGCATCTTTAAAAGTATCGGCTGCTTCATCAAAGCTGAGATACTGCATCTGAATCGATTGATTAAGTATTGAAAACCAGGTGACGAAAAAGAGCCCACTTGCAGTGTTATAGATAACTCGCGGGGCAACGTTTATGCCAGCGTTATCGCTGATTTTCTGAGGGGCTTGCTGAGAATGTAATGCACCATTAGCATCGAGGCTAAAATAGCGAATAAAAATGCTTTTCTCATTTTCGTCAGTGGCTTCATCCCATACGGCAACAAAGCTATCATTTTGTGAAATACGGGTTAGGTGCGCATTTGATTGTGCATGCTCACTATTATTTGAAATACGAAATGGTTGCGGCATCACACCCGTGTTGGTAACCACTTTACCAAACACGGTGATATCCGCTGAACTCTTTCCGCTAGTGTATGCAATAACAAGATGGTTGGACTTGTCGGTATTAATGGCAGAATAAAGTGTATCTTCGTTGATAGTATCAACAAGGCAATAATACCCATTAAAAAAATGGCTTTTCATATCTGGCCTATTTCATTAAGTAACAGGCAGCGCTATCGCTGCCTGCTATTCACTTTATTGTTAGCGGTAAAGCTAACGTTTAACGTTAATATTAAAAAATTATTCTACTGCAAGCAGAATGGCTTGGGATGACAACGTTTCACCGTCAAGAGCTAAAGCATTAAACATGTAGCAAGTCTGGTTATCAGTAATAACGATACGTACGTTATCGCTATTTTTGTCTCCGTTATTCAATACGCCTTCTGCACCCATTGGGATAAAGTTTTTAGATACTTTGATGGTATGCACGGAGGATTGATCGCATTCCCAGGCAATGACATATTGGCGGTCATTTTGATCGGATAAATGTGGCGTACGTTTAATGTATGGGCGACGACCTAGGAACGTTGATTGGTTAATTTTAATAGCGGCACGCGGTTGAACTGGATAATCACTGCGCATACGCGTTGGGAAATACTGAACGGTATCACCATAGATGTCACCTTTATCACTAGTGGTAAAGACCATCTTAATCGTGGTGGTCTGATCGTCAAAGGCAATATGGAATTTGCTGATGCTGCTTGCCTGATACTCAGGCATGGCGTTTTGTGATACCTGATTATTTGCAAAGCCAAATTCGAAGAAAGCAAGATTAGTCCCATCTACCGTAAAAGCACCAACGATTTTGTCTGCCGCATTAACCAAACAGGCGTTCGTATTGATGGCTTCGTTCAGGTTGAATGTTGGGCTAAAGAAGTTATCACTGACTGGTGCTTCAAGCGTGCTCAGATAACCTTTCTGGGTGAATTGGCTAGCAGCATCATCCCAGTCAAAAAAGCCCATCTTGATCTCTTTATCTAATACCGCAGCCCAAGTGACGAAAAAGAGATCTAATGGTTTATTGTAAACAATACGCGGAGCCATGTAATCGCCATTACTTTGGCTAATAATCTGTGAAGATCCTTTAGGAATGATGTTACCTTCAGCACCAACGGTAAAGCGACGCATGCAAATTTGATACTTTTGGGTGGCAGATGTTGCACTGCTGGCCCAAACGGAGACAAAATCATCGGTGCCTGCGACTGGGGCCAGGTCCGCGTCAATTTGGTTATAGTCTGTAACATCAGGAATGAAGACAGGCTGAGGCATCGCCCCATCTTTGGTAATCACTTTTGCATAGGTTGACTTATAGTCTTTAGTTCGCATAGAAACATAACTGCTAACAAGATGTTTGCTCTTAGCGGTTAAAATAGTTGAGCAGATTGACTCGCTATTGGATGTATCGACAAAAGTGTGCAGTCCGACTGGGAAATTAGTGGTCATACATGGTCCTTTAATTGTTTGTTTAATATTTTCAGAATATTGCCATGACGTGCATGGTAATGGATTACACCCAGCGGAATATGCTCCCGTGAGCGTGATAGTAATGTCCTGATTGCAATGACCAGCAGGAACAATGATGGTTGCAACACCATTCCATAACTGACTGTTGCTGTCATAAGACATAGATAGCGTATGTACGTCTTGATCGGTGCTTAATGTTGCATTGAGCGACATACACTCGTTGTTCCAATATTTAGCATCAACCTTAATAGTGGTCTCTGAATTGTCAGCTGAGCTTGTTACTTCTGTTACTGATATTGACGTATCAACACCGATCAACTGCACTTCTGCGGTTGAGATTATTTTTGTGCCATCCCACGTTGAATTTGGCAGCGTTGGTTTGATAACCAAGGTATATGTGCGATTGCCAAACTCATTAATAATATTTCGTAGGACATCAATGTTTTGATCAGCTGTAATTGCGACCGTTATTTCAGTTCTGTCTTTTGTTACAGGGGTTGAGTTAACAATATGACTGTTCCCAACCAGCAACTCAGCACCGTCAACGGGGTTAATAATGTAAGTGTCGATAACCATGTCTAGCGTTTCACCACTGCCAAAAAAGTAATCTATTTCGGCAGTGAGCAATAGGGTACCGTCAGCATACTCTTGTTTACAGGGCTCTAGCGTAGCGCTATTAAGAATGATCATTTTTTTGTCATGGTCTTTGAATAATAAAATGATGTGCCGTAGTCTTCAAAAATACGGTTATCAATTTGAGCACTCATCACTAATGTATCTGTGCTCATATCGTAGGCAGTTTTGATATTGGCTGGGTTAGATAAATCGAGCATCTCCTCAGGTGATAAAATAAGTAGATTTTTATCTACATAAATAACATACGGGTTTGTGCCTTCCCATGTTACTGCATAATTTGTATTACATTTTTCAATATAAGGACGGTTGTAGCTTCCCTGAGTTTGACTAATAACAACGTTGTTTTCGACGAGATTATGATTTCCATTAGGATCGAGCGACTGAGCCGCTAGATAAATGTCACCTGACTCGGTATTGGCATAGGTAACAAAGATCATTTTCTCTTCTTTGTCGAGATATGTTTCATGGAACCCAATATTGTCATAAGCAAAGTCAAACAGACGCTGCTGTGACAACGATTTGTCTTGATATGTCAGAAGCAGGGTATGAATTGAGTCAGTTTGAACCTTGTACTGTAGATAGAATGTATTATCTCCGCCGTCAACGACTGTTAGGTTAGCAATTTTATTGCGTTTTGAGCTGAGATAGGAATCGCTGACTTTTGACGTAATCACCATTGGTGAGGATACCAGCGTAAAATCGCTTAAACGATACTGAGAGATAGTCACTTGCTCGGTGGAACATTCAACTTTTGCGATGAATAAGAATTCTTCGCAAATAAAGCTTAAAGGCAAAATAGCCGCATTGTTGGTGCTAATAGATTCAACCTCATGCGTACGTACTACCTCCAAGCGCTCATTAATTTCTGCATAGTGCAATGATGTGAAGCCAAAAGCATGCGCTTCAATCCAGGTCATCGCAAGGTTAAGTCCTTTTGGATTAATAGAAGCTTTCACATCAGTAATAGTTGCATTGCTGGTAGCGACTGTGGCCTGTTCGAAACCGGACTGCACAATGATTTCTGATTTATAGGGAAATAAAGTAAGTTCAGTGTGAATAGAGTAATTCTTGTTTCGGTACATTGTTAAACATTCATTTTTATATCTGTTCATTTAAAACGACCTCGTGGTTAGTTGTTGGGTAATACCTTACCCCTTTTGGGTTAGTGGTTAAATCGCAATTAATGGATGTTTAATGGCAATAAATGATACCCCTCTGATTTTGCATTCTCTGTTTCATCTCTATTACCTCAGTAGAGGAGCTGCACTTCTCTTTCATATTTATGAGAAATGAAGTCTTATGTGATTATTCCTAATGCCACAAGGTTGGCTGTGCGATGGGCTTTATCTGCTATTGATAACATTTATTGTTATGAATTTGGTGGTTTGGCTAACAATTATTGTTGTGGGTTTTTAAAAGGAATAATCATCTATGATTGAATTGTTTAATCGAAAACTAAGTCGTGCAATGGTATTTTCCTAGAATAAAAAACCAAAATGCATTCTTGCTTGTTGTGCTTTGTGTTGTAAATCATCCAATGTCTTATTTTTTTCAATATATAAAATCGAAAACATCCTCTTTCGGTGAAATAGGTTTTATTGGTGAATAGGGAGGGATAATATATTTGGGAACACAGTAAGGTGGCATTATTTAGAGAATATAATCTCTATATTCTCTGTGCAGCGGATAATAAAAGCGTATTGCTCATTACTATGAGATTGCTGGGATTCTCGGTTATTGAGTGGGGTTGTCATGTTTGTTATGCGAAGTTCATTTGCTGTTTTCCTTGTCAGTGTTGGTGTCCAATTAAATATAACTTTACTTTAGGGTTTAAAATGAAACTAAATAAATTAGCGGCAGTAGTATCTTTGGTGATGATGGCAGGAACTGCAAGCGCAGCAATTACAGGAACGCCAGGTGGCCAAGGTAAAGTAAACTTCAACGGTCAAATTGTTGATGCGCCATGTACTATCAAAAATGATTCTACTAACCAGACGGTTGAAATGGGTGCTATTACCATGAGCACGCTGGAAGCAGGTCGTTCAGCGCTTATTCCTTTTGAATTGCATTTAGAATCTTGCGAACTAAAAGCTGATGGATCTGCATATAAAGCGGCTATCGTTTTTGATGGTGTTCGTGCGGTAGCTGGTCAAGACGATTTGCTGCTGCTGAACGGCACTGCAAAAGGTGCTGGCTTAGGGATCATTGGTAAAAGCGGTAAAGATTTAGTTCTGGGCGATGAAGCCGATCTTGGTGATATGCTTAAAGGTGATAATACCCTGAACTTTACTGCTTATTTACAGAAGACTGGTGGTTCCTCAGCGGTAATTATTCCAGGTAGCTTTACCAGCGTTGCTAATTTCACAATGACTTATAACTAATTATTCCGATTAGTGATGAGAATAGGGGATTTATTTCCCCTATATTCTCAGCGTTTTTTTATTGTGGAATGGGGGTGGCGTATGTCTTGGTTGAAAATAGTGCGGCGTAATTTTGTGCTATGTGCCATAGCGATAATGCCATTTTCTGTATTTTCAGCTAATGCTGCCGAGCACGGGCGAGTCAATGTGAATGGGTCAATAGTTGCCAGTGCCTGTGCACTCGCGGTTGAGAGTATCGATCAGCATATTGATTTGGGCGCTTTGCCTATCGGTATGATTGCTCGTAATGGGCAGGGGCCTGAGAAGCCATTTCATATAAGTTTAGAAGGGTGTGAAGTATTTAGACCTGGAAATTGGTCATTTAACAGTGTTCGAGTGACATTTGATGGATTACACGATGACGTCCCTCATCTTATTAAACTGATTGGAAACGCTCAAGGGGTTGGTTTACTGATTAAAGACAGTGAAGGGAATAACATATTTCCTGGCGAAGCTTTAACCTCGTTGCCGCTCAAACAAGGTGCTATGACACTGAATTACACGCTATCACTAGAAAAAAATAATGAAAAATTATTGTCAGGGGGATATCGCGCAGGTATTCGCTTCAAAGTTGAGTACGAATAATTGGCGCATTTTAACTACGACTGAATCGACGCTTGAGAAAGTCAGTGGGCAAGCTTATGCCATGCAGTGATTAATCTATTTTCAAGACATATTTGATATTACGTAAGCAGTGCCTGAGAACCTGTGTTGCAGCTTTATTGTATTGGTGCTTCTCCCAAGTAGTGAGCTGTAAATACCTTAGTTTGCGATCTCTTTTTACGTAATAAATTTTGCTGATGATGTGATCGGAAGTCGTTTTCAAGTGCATCTGTGATGTAGCTTGCGATGGCGATTTTGTGCTGGAGTATTGGTTATAATGAATACGAATTTAATATTTGCTGAGTCTAAACTTGCGCTCAGTAAACTAAGTATCATTATTACAGTCGCATTGGTTTCTCTTTATTCCAATACGGTGGTCGCTGTTGAATTCAACACTGACGTTTTAGATTTGAATGATAAAGACAACATCGATTTTTCTCGATTTTCTCAGGCAAACTACATTTTGCCTGGCACATATCGTATGGACGTACGCTTAAATAGTCAGGCACTTAATGAGTACGATGTGGTGTATTTGTCCCTGCCGGAAAATGCAGAGACAAGTGTTCCATGTATTCCTGAAAGTATGATCCGTGAGCTAGGTTTAAAGCCTGATGTAATGGATAAAATTACCTATTGGCAATCCAATTCACAGCTGCAATGTGCAGATATGTCTATGTTGTCAGGAGCCTCTGCGCGGGGAGATTTGGGGACCAGCGCCTTACAGCTGAATATTCCGCAGGCTTATCTGGAATATAGCGATCCTAATTGGACGCCTCCATCTCGTTGGGACAACGGCGAGCCCGGCGTTCTGTTTGATTACAATCTCAATTCAAATTACACCAAGCCTCACGATGGGCAGCAGAGTCAAACTGCGAGTGTAAACGGCACCGTTGGTGCGAATGCGGGGCCATGGCGCCTGCGCGGTGATTATCAAGGTAGCTACAACCACAGCAGTACCGCAGGGCAAGCAACGACGCGAAACCTAGATTGGAGCCGAGTGTATCTGTTTCGCGCGCTGCCACAAATGCGTGCCGTTTTAACGATGGGTGAGAGCTATCTTGCATCCAGTTTGTTTGATTCATGGCGTTATAGCGGCGTTAGCCTAAACAGCGATGAGCGCATGTTACCGCCTTCGCTGCGTGGTTATGCACCTGAAGTCACGGGGATTGCTAAGACCAATGCCAAAGTGACGGTGAGTCAACAGGGGCGCGTGCTTTATGAAACGACGGTGCCATCGGGGCCATTTCGTATTCAGGATTTAAGCAGTGCCGTCAGCGGTAAGCTCGATGTGAAGGTTGAAGAGCAAGATGGCTCAGTACAAACGTTCCAAGTGGATACGGCCACGATTCCATATCTCACTCGTCCTGGCCAAGTTCAGTACAAACTGGCTTCAGGACGGCCATCAACCTATGACCATCATATTGATGGCCCTCTATTTACCTCCGGCGAGTTTTCGTGGGGGGTGACTAATGGCTGGTCATTATATGGCGGCTCAATTATTGCTGGTGATTATAACTCAGCGGCGTTGGGGATTGGTCGCGATCTCTATTCCCTAGGCGCACTATCAGCGGATATTACGCAATCCTTTGCCCAACTTCCGAACCAAGTAAAAAAACAGGGTAAATCTTGGCGAGTGAGTTATTCCAAACGCTTTGATAGCACTAACAGCGAAATTACTTTTGCTGGGTACCGTTTTTCCGAACGTAACTTTATGTCGATGGGGGAATTTCTTGACGCTAAATATCGTGACGGCAGCACTGGCAATAATAAAGAGCTTTACACCATTACAGCCAGTAAGGGCTTTGATGATTTGCGTTTAAGTCTCTATGGATCATATAGCCATCAGACTTATTGGGATCAGTCGGCTGACGATCGCTATAGCCTGTCGGCGAGTACGTATTTTGATTTAGGCCCACTGAAAAGCACATCACTCATGATTTCGGCGACCCGTAGTCAATACGAAGGTAACAATGATGATGTGATCTATCTGAGCATGAGCATCCCGTGGGGCACGGCCTCAGTAAGCTATACCGGACAGTATAACGATAAAACCTATACCCAATCCGCGAGTTATTACGACCGTATAGACAACAATAATAATTATCGCCTTTCTGCGGGTAACACGATGGGGGGCGCGAGTGGCACCAGTACACAAGGGAGTGGCTATTTTACCCACCACGGCGATGCCGCAGAGATGACGGCGAATGCCAGCTATAGCCAAAATAACTATACCTCCCTTGGACTCTCCCTGCAGGGAGGGCTGACTGCCACGGCGAAAGGTGCGGCGCTCCACGCGGGCGGCGGCAATGGCTCAACGCGTTTGATGGTTGATACCGGCAAAGTTTCCGGTGTTCCGGTCAATAACGGCCGCGTTCATACCAATATGTTTGGCCTTGGTGTTATCGCTGATGTTGGCAGTTTCTACCGAAATACAACCAGCTTAGATCTCACGACGATGCCAGACGATATTGAGGCCAATCAATCCGTGGTTGAGTCTTCACTAACCGACGGAGCGATAGGTTATCGCAAGTTTTCTGTGGTTCAAGGTGCGAAAGCGATGGTGGTGTTGGCCATGGAAGATGGCCGTCATCCACCGTTTGGCGCGAGCGTTTTTAGCCGCGAAGGGCGCGAAATAGCGGTGGTGGCGGATAGCGGTCAGGCATGGTTGACCGGTTTACAGGCCAATGAAACGTTAGACGTGAAATGGGATGGCCAGACACAGTGCCAGGTCACGTTGCCCAATAAATTGGACACGCTATCTAGTCTGTTATTGCCGTGCCAAGCAGTTGGTAAGAATGAAGAAGTGAAGTAGTACCAGACGAGATGAACTCCAGTGGCATAGAGAAATACTGGTCTGAAAAAAATAGTGAAATTATCAATGCGAACAAGTGAGTACCTGTGTACTCGTGGTGAAATAACAGGCGAGTTGTCTAGCCTGCACAAATTCAAAAAGAGTAATGAAGCATGAAAATAATGTATAGCGTAGCACTGGGCGGGGCTTTAATGCTGAGCGTTCAAGCAGGTTACGCCGCGATAGCGTTAGATCGTACTCGGGCCATTCTTGATGGAAGCGAAAAAGCGATTGCTTTGACAATCCGTAACGACAATCCACGTTTACCTTATTTAGCGCAGGCTTGGCTGGAGGATCTGGAGGGTCACCGTATCACTGGGCCACTGATTGCTGTGCCGCCGGTTCAGCGAGTAGAACCAGCAACAAAAAGCCAAATCAGCATTAGCAGTTTGCCGAGTGTAAGTGCCTTGCCACAAGATCGTGAGTCTGCGTTTTATTTCAATGTACGAGAGATACCACCGCGCAGCGACAAGCCGAATGTTATGCAGGTAGCGCTACAAACTAAGATTAAATTATTTTATCGGCCGAGCAGTATAACGCCGAAATCTGGCGATGTTTGGCAAGATAAATTGGTACTGACCAAGATAAATAGTGGTTATCAAGTTGACAATCCGACGCCGTTTTACGTAACGGTTATTGGATTATCCGGCACGCCGAAAGGGTTAGTTAAAGATTTCAAAGCGGTAATGATTGCACCAAAATCCACGGTGAAAGTTCAGGCGCATCATTATGATTCTCCTTACATGACGTATATCAACGATTATGGCGGACGACCAACGCTGAAATATCGGTGTCAGGGGGATGTTTGCCATGCGGAACCGCATCAAGAATAAAAGCGATAAAGACCCGCTGAAAACAGCTAATAACGCTTGCTGCTGTCCTTCAGAATTAAACATGAGTATCAGCCAAGGATATAACAATGGGATGGCAACATAATCATTCCGGTTTAAGAATGGGATTACAACTGTGTTTTTTAGCATGTGGCTTTAATAATCAGCCCGTTCAAGCAAAAGAGTCTGCACCGATTGATGGTTGGTTCGTAGAAGGCATGCATGGTGAGATTGACGTCAGCGGCGAATTAACCGAATCGCCTTGTTATCTCAGTATGGAGTCAGCGGAACAGACGGTGAATTTGGGTACTATTCCGCGATATCGCCTACAGAGAATAGGCGACCGTGCACCTGAGATTGCTGTTCATATTCAACTGAAAGACTGTGGCATGGTGTCAAATCATGTGCAAGACGATGAACATGACGAGACGCTATATAGCCTACCGGACCAGCAGGTGGCATTTATGACAATTAACGGTAATGAGGCTGACAATAGCCTGCATTTATTACAGGTCAAAGGTGAGGCGAAAGGCGTAGCACTTCGGTTAGAGGATAGTAAACATCAACAGCTGCGAGTCGGTGAGCATAGTCGCGGTCAGATCATGTCGCAGGGAAATACCGATATGGTGCTATACGCAATGCTTGAGCGAACGGAAATGCCTTTAAAAGAAGGCAAGTTCAATGTACTGATGAATTTTACGCTGGGATACCATTAATATATCAAAGGGAGGGCCAAGTGAAACGAAATACAAAATATGCAAAAGTATTTTCTACGATGTTGATATTAAATTTGCTATTAGCGCCTCTCTTCGGATATGCCGACGAGGGAGACACCGCTACTGTTGAAGTTAAGGGGAAGATTTTTGTCCAGCCACCGTGCCATATCAATAATGATAAAGACATAAAATATGAGTTTGGCAAGGTTGTGGTGAGTGATGTGGGAACAGATAAAACGAAAATAGCACATGATTTAAAATTTGTTTGCGACTATTCACCAACGGCACAGCTATTTTTAACCGTGACAAGCCAAAACCCTGTTCCTTCTATCACAAATGCGATAGCTGTTAATGATTCAGGGCTAGGTGTCGCATTTTTTAATGCAAGTTACAATGATACGGAAGTGGATATAAATTCGCCCATCAAAATTACAGATGGCACCATAATGTCATTAACTGCCCAATTGATAAACTATAAGCCAGGCACGGAGCTTAAGACCGGGGCGTTCTCTGCCAGTGTCATTCTAGAAACGAGTTTCCCATAAAGTATTAGAGGTGTACTCATGATGAATAGATTAAGACCTCAACTTAATTTCTGCCAGAGAATAGCGATTTGCTTTATTGTTTTAATATTTAGCTCATCGGTCAATGCTATTACGGCATCATTTTCTGGCGAGCTGATTGAAATTCCCTGCACGTTTAGCAATAGCGCAGATCTTGATTTTGACTTTAAGGACGTTGTGGCTCAAGAGGTTGATGGAATCAATCACGCGGTTGAGCAACGGGTAGATGTTAGCTGTTATGCCTCAGCGACGCTACCTACTCAGTTACTCTCGCTGACGATTAACGGCTCGCACCTTGCTGGTGCCGCCGACAACATTGTCGATAGCGGTTTACCCAATCTAGGCATTGCGTTAACGAATAGTATCAACGGCAACGAACTTCCTTTAGGGCAGCCGATTAAAGATATAGGTGTTGCTGGGGCCAGTTCAATGAGCTTTATTTTGAAAGCAACACTAATAAATAACTCTACGAATAATGCCACATTAGATGCTGGGGATTTTTCGACGGATCTGGTGCTGAGTGCTAAATACGAGTAAAGGAATGAAAAGGAAAATCTGATGCCGGTCGTAAAAGTAATATTTTTAATGATATTCTATTGTTTGTTAACGGGGGGCGCTCGGGCGGATAGCACCAAAGCTCATCTGCACGGTAAGATCATTTCCGTACCTTGTTATATTAACAATAAAACTGCGTTGGATTTTAACTTTCAGCGGATGGGGATCAAGCGTATTGACGGTATCCGCTATGCGGTGAGTCTAGACATTCCAATTCAGTGTGACAAAGATATTAATGCGCGCTTGTTCTTGAAAATTAGAAGTCAGGCCGTTAGCGCGACTCAATCTCATGTAATAAAAACAGATGTTGATAACCTGAATATTGCGCTATTTGATGAACATCAAAATAAAGAGCTACCGCTGAATACTGAGGTTGAAATAGATAAAACACAGACTTTTCGTATTAAAGCCGTACCCGTGAAAGAAGACCCCAATAAGATGTTAGAGGCTAAACCATTTACCGTCATGGCGACTATGGTTGCGTACTATGAATAATCTGACATACCAACGTGTTTTACAATTCATGCTGAGCACAATATTCATTGCTATAGCGGCATTTAATGTAACAGACCTTCAGGCGAACAATGATTTATCATTTATGGATAAAATAACACGTCGCACTGCGGAGTCTGATGCATCTCCGGTGAATGCCGTATTCCACGGAGAACTGGTAGAAGATCCTTGTGTTGTTTCCACCGAAAGTGAAACACAAGACGTAGAGTTCGGACAGCGCGAGAAGACATTTTTCTATATACACTCGGATAACCCGGTGACGGCGCCAATCGCTTTTAATCTCATACTAAAAGAGTGCGATCTCTCATTAGGTACAAAGGTAAAAGTATCACTTATCGGAGATGATGATCCTGAGGACCCCGGCTATCTGCGCATAAAAGGCCAGGCTGAGGGGGTCGCAATTGGTTTAGCCTCCACTCAAGATGGCACCGCCGTTGCAATGCCGATTAATACCGGGATGACATATTTTTTGCACGATCAGAGCGACAACGTTTTAACCTTTCAAGCGTATTTAAAAGGTAATCCAAAACGTATTGAGAACAGAACAATAGTTGAGGGCGACTTTACCGCCATCGCCGAGTTTCAGTTGGAGTACGAGTGAAGAAGATGAAAAATATTAAAATAATAAGCAGGGTGTTTGTTCTATTTCTGGGGCTAGCAAACTTAGGCGTGAATGCTGTCAGCTACAAATGGCCAGTAATAGAAAGCGCCGATGTGACGATAACCGGTAGCGATTCGGCGACCTATGTGCTTCATTTTGGTTATCCAACAATACCTGACAATTCGACACTAGATCAAATTCCTACGGCATGCGAATCTGGCTCATGCGTGTTTATTGTTACCCATCGCCATAATGACGGCGCGGGAACCATTACCGCAAACCCGAATGATATCCCTTCTTCCTATGTTAGCGAGTGGAAAAGGGGAACGGAGTGGCGAAATATTTTAAAAGACACAACAAATTTCGGCGTGAGTTCGTTTACGGTGAAGCATTTTGGTGGCGTAAATGGTCAGGAATGCGTTGATGCAGCTTTAGCCCCGAGTGTTTATCGAGGATCTTCTGGCGTATCACATTTGTGGAGTGAGTGGCAGGGGGCCCGTGCTACACTGCCTAATTTTGCCGTAAGTTGTCTGGGGTTGCCACCCGTTAATCAATGGTGTGCATTGCATGATCCATTAATAACGTTTGATTTCGGCACGCTACAACTGGCCGATGCTAAGGGCGCGAAGCGTAAGGAAAATATACAGATTGATTGTTCAGTAGCCGGTATGAAATATGTTCTTAAACTGAGAGGCTTGGATTTTATTGCTCTCAACAACGGAATGAATGCCAAGTTTACTGCTGATGGAAAACCATTAGGGGAAACCTTAGAAGGCACGGCAGTAAGTAATATCGTGGCTTTAGAAGCGGAGCTAACCGGCACTCCTCCTCAGGATGGCGGAGACTTTTCTGGTACCAGCATCTTATCCGTGAGCTACCCGTAAAAACAGTTTCATACGTGTTTGACATGCAGCATATTATTTCCATCGTAAAAATAGATAACCTGTTTTATCTGTCATTGTGTAGGTGAAGCTATGAGTCACAATTACCCCTGTTTTTTATGTGCATTTTTATTAACTATGTTCACTTATAAAGCTGAGGCTGCATTATCACTTGATCGTACGCGGATTGTATTTAATCAAGGAAATAAAGCGGTTAGTTTGCGGGTTACAAATCAGAATAATAAATCCCCTTATTTAGCTCAATCATGGATAGAAGATGCCTCTGGGAAAAAAATAAACATGCCACTTGTATCTCTTCCACCGATTCAGCGAATTGAGGCGGGCAGTGAAACGAAGGTGCGACTGCAATTTTCTGAAATGCCGGTGGGATTACCAACCGACAAGGAGAGCCTTTTTTATTTTTATTTTAGGGAAATCCCACCTAAAACGAACAAACCCAATAGCGTAATGTTGGCAGTGGAAAGTAAACTTAAAGTTTTTTACCGCCCTGAGTCTATCGTTGTTGATAAAATGCAAGAAATCCTACCAGGATTAGAAAATATAACGCTTGATAAAGATAAGAAAAAGTATGAAATTAACAATGTTACTCCTTATTACTTGACTATCGTTGAGGCCAGAGAGAGTCAAAGCGCTAAACCAATATCATTTGAATCCGTGATGTATTCACCAAAATCAAGAGGGTTTATTCCCGATAATGTAAGTACTACCGGAAACAAAATATCTTTAGTTATTGTTACCGATTATGGTGAGCAGCGGTCGCTTAATTTTTTATGCGAAAACACGCATTGTCATATTCATGATATAGGAAAAATAGCCCCTAAAAAGAATGCACATAATTAAAAGAATGGTGCTATTTCACGATTTTATTTTTTTGCATCTAACGATGAAAAGAGGATTTAAGTGGCCTGTGTATACATTATGTATATGCTGAGTATCTTATGCAGAGTAAAAATATGTTCAGAATAAAAGCACGCCAGATCTTGATATTCTTTATTTTATTGTATTTAGCATTGATCATGCATATCCGTTTCCCTTCTCAAGGGGGAAGTGGATTGCTATTGCCGAGTAATCAAATTGCGTGGGCGGTAATGGCAATTTTAGTGCTGGTTGTATGTATTTCTCGTTATTCTAGTTCTCACCTATATATATCACAGCTGAGCTATGCATTATGTGCTGCAACGCTGTTAATGGGAATTCCGTTGCTTTATACGCCGGAACACTGGTTGATGAGCGGTTTTACTCAGTGGCTTGGTGTGGCGGCAGGGCTAGTCTTCTATTTTTCAATCCTGCAGATAAAACTGAGTGTTTTATACCAGCGTGTGGTGTTATTGGGTTTGTCTGCCGCTGCGTTAATTCAAACAATAGTCGGTATTGTATATTTATTTATTATTTTGCCTCAGCCAGGTGAGTGGTTTCATTATGGTACGGAAGCTATCGGCGTTCTTGCTCAGCGCAATATCGCGGCAACATGCTTGAATATTGGGTTAGGTGCTTCTCTCCTTTTATGGCTAGAACCTACTGATACTAAAAAACTGCATAACCAGACGGTATTTCCTAAGGTGTCAGCCATTTTGTCGCTGGGATGGCGCGTTTATATCCCTGTAGTTATGACCGCTGTTCCATTTATGCTGATATTTTTACAATCGCGCATCGGCGTTATTAACGCAATTGTCATTGTTAGCGGGTTTGGACTCTTGTATTGGCGTTCTTATTCTCGCCGTTATTTACGCGCTTTAATATGGATATTTACCGGGGTCACCGTGGCTAATCTGGTGATTTGGCTCTCTCCGGCGGCGAGTTTAGATCTGCTGCATGAAAACTCGACGAGCTATCGCGTACAGATGCTCAGTGAAACACTCAATATGATCTTTACTCATCCACTTAAAGGCTGGGGGTTAGGCAGTTTTAGCTATGAATATGCTCACTTCCTTATTCGAACCGGGGTTACATCATTGGAGTCGGTTGTTATTAACCATCCTCACAATGAGATTTTGTTCGGTTGGGCGGAAGGGGGAATCGTTATGCTCATAGCCTACGGTATTCTGGCATTTGCAGGCTGGAAGCTATGGCAGCAGAGCGTGCTGAGCGACAGGATTCATGCTTCTTTTCATTGTCGGGGGCTGTGGTTATTACTGCTTCCTTTCTTATTGCATTCTTTAGTCGAATATCCATTTTATCTTTCAGCCGCGCTTTGGATGGTTTTTTTGTTGTTGCTTGCGCTATGTGACCAAGCGAGCTATTGCAGAACTGATGAAAAACAAATAAATGAGGTTAACCCTCAGGAAGCAAATTCATTTCATAAAATTGAGCACGCCGATTATTCGATATCGTTGTGGCTCCTGCGTTTAGGTACATTAGCTGTTGGTGTCATCGCAGGACTCACCGCGCTATTTATGACCACCGCGCTGCAAAGCGGGCTGCTTTTAACGATGTTCGAAAATGTACAAATCACACAGCCTCCGCAAGAGGTGGCGCGTATCAATATAGATAAAGTCGCTCAGGCGTTATTGAATCCATGGGTGTTTAGAGAGCGACTTGAATTTGATTGTCAGGTTAATAACTTGATTAAATTTAACACAACGAAAAAAACACATTTATTGTTTGATTATTTAGAGTGGTCATCAAGATATTTAGAGTATGGCATTGACCCAAGTGTCTATAAAAGCCGAATGCTTATTTTATCTGCTATTGGGGAGCAGAGT
Source organism: Hafnia alvei (assembly GCF_964063325.1). Classification (NCBI taxonomy): domain Bacteria; kingdom Pseudomonadati; phylum Pseudomonadota; class Gammaproteobacteria; order Enterobacterales; family Hafniaceae; genus Hafnia; species Hafnia alvei. The sequence continues at coordinate 2,650,167 of NZ_OZ061315.1, read as the reverse complement.
GAAGTGGCGCGTTTATCTACCGAGGTTCATTTTCTTTATCCGAAAGATAAACGTTTTTCCCCATAGTCTAAGGATAATTGATTATGAGTAATTTAATAGAATCCACGGATTTTTCGTTTGTGAACGATAATTGACGTTTACAGCCCATTATTGATGCGCAAAGTGGGGAGGTCTTTGGCTATGAGATGTTGACGCGTTTTTTGTCGCCCTCGCAAGCAGAAAGCTATTTTCGCCAGGCGACGTCGGAAGACGTGATGATGTTATTTGAATCTCAACAGGAGTGGGTTGGGCTGCAAACGGATTCACCTCACCGTTATTTTTGTAATTTGCCTGTAGAGATACTTAAAAATGTCGATTTATGCAGCAAACTAATGCTTGACCTAGATGTATTTCATTCCACTCAGGAAAGTGGATCACCGGATATTTTATTTAATCGCTGCGTTGTAGAGCTACAAGACCCTGAAGTTATTCCACGGCTTAGTGAAAGGTCACGACGTCATTTAAATACCCATTTATCGGCTTTGCGCGATCAATCAGTATCGGTTTGGATTGATGATGTCACCCAAGCGTTACTGCCATCAATGGAACATCTAGCCGGGGCGGTGGACGGAATAAAAATTGATAAAGAGACGTTTTGGCATTTGGCCGATCGTCCCTCAGAACTTAAGCGTTTTATTGCTCGGTGCAAACAAATTTGCTCCCTCACGTTAATTGAAGGGATTGAAACGGCTTTGCACTGTGAACAAGCCATTGAAGCCGGCGCTGATTTTCTTCAAGGGTATTTCTGGCCGGAACTCAGCAGTCATAACAATAAGGTCGATGGATTAAGATTAGGTGGGAATGCATGATGAATAATGAACTTATGGAATTGCAGGTGGCTTTTGATGACGATAATCAGGTATTTAGTGAGGGCTTATGGCAGCTTCTGAAGGATATATTCACTCAACAAAAGAGTATAACTCTGAATAGAAACTATGAAATACCTAAAGATTTGGCTCTACAATTATCTGATATTTACGTGAGCAGCTTTAATGCTGGTGAAGAGCTAATTTGCCGTCCTCAGATGAAATCACGCAAAGCAAAAAGTTTGCTCATTGCGGTGTGTAATGGCTTGAATGAACCTAAAGTTAAAAATTTGCCTCATTGCTTACGCGGGTGTGTATTTGTTCGTCGCACTGAATCGATTGAGAGCATTCGAGACAAAATTGAGCATCAGTGGGCGATCCTAAGTAATAAAAACTATGTAGCTGAAACCGATGAGAAAATGTGTCTCTCTTGCTTTCCCGTTAGGCTAACGGATGTTGAAGAGCGTGTGGCAACGTATTTCTATCGAGGCTTTTCACTTGGGCAAATTGCCAATATTCGCGGAATGCATGTGAAAACGGTTAGCGCCCATAAACGAGCGGTAATGAATAAGCTTAATTTGGCCAGCAGCGCGGAGCTCATTCATATAATGCACCATTGGGCGCCCAATATTGCTCAAAAAGAGTCGCATATTATGGATTATCGTAAAAAGAAGTTGCCTGTGAGGAAAAAAGAAGTATCCATTGACAGCGGGCCCCATACCGTCAGGGTTAAAGAGAGAGCCGTGCAGAAATCAGCGCCGATAAAAGTAGCCAACCAAAATAAAAAAGAAACAGTTTTTAATATATTAATGAAAATGTGTCGTCCCAGTACCTATACAAAGGAAAGCTGGAGTGAAGCTCTGCCGTTATCAGTGATGGAGTGGCCTAAGACTCGAGACATTGCTGATGAGTGCGATGATTCAGTATATGTTGCGAGATATTGGCTGACGCTGTTAGAAAAGGAAGGCCGCGTTCGACGGGTGTGGGCGAGAGGTGTTCGTTGGGGCGTGCAGCCCTTCACTTCTTAGATAGCTACGCTGCGTTCTCATGGAGTTTCCGCTTAATATTTTTAGCACAAGTGGCGATATAATCGGCATGTTTGATTAAGCATTCATCGTGTTGGCTTTTTTTAGAGCACTTGGCAAATAATCTTTTGATAATACTTGATTGTTTCTGCGCGGTTATACTATATTGCGCCCCAAGGAAGCGGAGTGTTGCTCCGCTAGACTTGCCGACTTAGCTCAGTAGGTAGAGCAACTGACTTGTAATCAGTAGGTCACCAGTTCGATTCCGGTAGTCGGCACCATAATTCTGTAAAAAAGCCACCCAATGGGTGGCTTTTTTTCGTCTGTACTTAGCCCTCTTGCTAGGCCGTTGACACTGGGTCGAATGCAAAGCGCCAGTGCGGTTGCCGATGGTTAATTTTGTTTGATTTTGTTGAAGTTCGCTGGAGAGTTAACCAAAACACCATCAGCACCTAATTGCATCGACTTACGATAGTCATCTGGCGTGTTTATATCGAAGAAAATGATATGAGCACCTCCAGCACTACGAAAACATCTCATGGCCTCTTCATCCCACTCTAGGCGTGATTTGGAACGGCCCTCGCCAAGAGTATACTTTTCAATCACTTCAACATCGCGTTTTAATTCAAGACCATACCAGCGTTCTTGAGTCTCGTTTTTATTGATATCGCACTGGTGACTCATGGTGACGTTTGCCAATATCGTGCGGGTTTTATCTCGACTGACAAACTTAGCAATATCACTAGGAAGTGCATCAATGTATTTTTCATCGGTGGAATAGACCCGGGTGCGCGTTAGGCTATTGGTTTTTTGTAAAACAGCCTCTAAGGCTTGAGCCAGCTTGTTAGGATCTGCATCTGGAGATTTGATATCAATATAGAAAAATGTGCTCGGCCATTTTTTTAACACCTGTTCTAACGTCGGTATTCCAATTCCTTTATGGCGGAACGGATATGAAGGTTGTTCAAAGAAATAACCGGCATCTGCTTTGCTTAACTGAGCTGCGGTATGTGATGAAATAGGCCCCTGCAAATTTGTCAGACTTTTGAGGTCTGATGGTCTGTAAAGCACAATAACCCCATCTTTACTCATTTGAACCGTGATCCAAATGGCGTCAGCGTTGTTTTTTAATGATTGGCTAATGGCGACTATCGTATTTTCTGGTGCGTCACCCGTTCCCCCTCGATGCGCAATAATGCTGGGGCTAGCGTGAGCCAGTGTGGCTGAACATAACAGCAGGGCGGCACTAATCATTTGTTTATGCATAGGTCCTCTTTTGTATTATAAGTAATAATTATAATTATAATTATAATTATAATTATAATTATAATTAAAATAGTTATAGTTTCTATGTGTTATTAAGCACTAAATGATACTCGGTGTTAATCAATGAATTGACCTATATGCATTCAAATGCATCATTTTCTGCAAATCTATACAACAGCGGTTCAATGATTCGCCGTGAGCGATATGTGAGTGAAAGGTTTATCTAGCGTTGAGTCGTCGAGCTGGGGAGTGGTTGGTTATGGAGATGTTAATTTCACCTCTCGTTATTTGTGATCCGTATCATATTTCATGGGTTATCTCTTTGGCTTATAGGCGGCCTGACGGGATAATTCGTTCAAGTGATGGTATTAAATCATCAGTGAAAAATTATTACGTTATGGAAGAGTCGTATGTGTATTTGTGATATCAGCGTTGAAGATACCTTTATACGTTTGCCGTTATCGCCAACGGCGGCATGGATGCTCGATCGTCAGGCAACCCGTTCATTAGGCTGGCGTCGATTCCTGAAACCGAAACGCGATCAAAAGCTGATGAGCTGGCGTTTAACACCGCTGAAAGATCGTTATGAAGTACGATTTTCACCTAACCGGCAGCCTGAGCTGTGGATGTTTAGCGCAGAAAATGCAATACGTAAGCGTCTGTAGTCAAGCGTGAGCTTAATTGCCAAACCGCACCGTTCCATCGTTGCGGCTTGGTTATGGTTTTAGATTTTCTCGATACAGCACTTTCCTTCCTTATTTATTCTCTTCCGATAACTTCTGTTTTGATAACTTCTCTTCTTCTTCGCTGTAGGGTGCCAAGATATCTTTCAAGATCTCCAGCCGTTGTTCCGGCGTGAGGTAGAACCCGCACGGTAATTGATAGGGCGGATGTTCTTGCTGGTAGCTGGCTTTCAATTCGTTTAAGTATCTATAAATCTGCTTCATATTTAACCTCCTAGCGCCGATAAACCCATCGTAGGATGTTTAAAGATGAACTAAAACTGAACAAATTTATTTTATTGTTCAGGTTTTATATCAATATGAAAATTAGATGATTTTTCAGTAAACCAACCGTGAATTGTTCGGTGAAATGAAGCGCCAAAGTTTTGGCTAACCAAGGGATAACTTGTTTGCAGAGAGTGGTTCGTTATATAGTTAGTTATATAACATTATTTTAGCCTTCAACTATGAATCTCTCATTGCCTAAATGTAGCCGTGCGCTATTCAGTGGCCTATCGTTGCTGCTGGTTTCTTTTTCATCCTTAGCAGACCGTACCGTTACCGATCAATTAGGTCGTCAGGTAACGATTCCCGATCACGTTAATCGGGTGGTGGTTCTGCAACACCAAACGCTTAATTTGTTGGTTCAGCTCGATGCCACCGACGATGTGGTTGGGATTTTATCGAGCTGGAAAAAACAGCTTGGCCCTGAGTTTGCGCGTTTTTCCTCACGTTTAGCCACGTTGCCGATGCCTGGCGATCTGACGCAGGTCAATATTGAAAGCCTGCTGGCGGAACATCCTCAGGTTGTTTTCGTAGCTAACTATGCACCGTCGGAAATGATCAACCAGATTGAGAACGCGGGAATACCGGTGGTGGCGGTTTCTTTACGCCGTGATCCGCAGGGTGAGCAGGATAAACTGAATCCAAAGATGGCCAATGAAGAACAGACCTATAACCAAGGGCTTCAGGATGGCATTCGTCTTATCGCTAACGTCGTTAATCGTGAGTCGCAGGGTGAGGCACTGATTGATTACACTTTCGTTCAGCGTGAAAAAGTGGCTCAGCGTTTGAAGGATATTCCTGAAAGCCAGCGAGTGCGCGTCTATATGGCAAATCCTGATTTAACCACCTATGGTTCAGGAAAATATACCGGCTTAATGATGCAGCATGCGGGGGCGATGAACGTCGCGGCAGCCAGTATCAAGGGCTATAAGCAAGTTTCGATTGAACAGGTTTTGTCTTGGAACCCGCAGGTTATCTTTGTGCAGGATCGCTATCCTGATGAGATTAATAAAATCCGTAACGATCCGGCATGGCAGGGCATTGATGCCGTGAAAAATCAGCGGGTGTATCTCATGCCGGAATATGCCAAAGCGTGGGGATATCCGATGCCTGAAGCGTTAGCTATCGGAGAGCTTTGGATAGCTAAGAAGCTTTATCCGACTCGTTTCACCGATATTGATATGAATAAAGCCGCCAACGACTATTACAAGCGTTTTTACCGGACTTCGTGGGTTGCTGCGCCACATGCTTCAGCTGAATAAACCACGCATCAATCTGCTATTGCCGATGGCGACATTGATTGTCGCCTTCTTTTCATTGGGGGTAGGGCAATATTCAATCTCACCGGTGAATGTTTGGCATGCGTTAATGTCTCCGCTACAAACTCATGATCTGGCCGGGCAAATTATCTGGACGGTGCGCATGCCGCGTATCTTGATGGCGTGCTGTGCGGGTGGGGCATTAGCGCTGTGCGGCGCCTGCTTACAGGGTGTGTTTCATAACCCGTTGGTTGATCCGCATATTATCGGCGTGAGCTCCGGCGCAGCCTTCGGCGGCACGCTGGCCATTTTGTTGGGTCTTTCACCGCTTTGGTTGATGAGTTCGACCTTTGCCTTTGGTTTGTTGGCTCTGGTGTTGGTGTATGCAATAGCGTCAACGCTCGGTAATGAGAATCGCCTGATGCTGATTCTCTCCGGGATTATTCTCAGTGGCTTTTTCTCTGCGCTGGTAAGCCTGTTGCAATACATGGCGGATACCGAAGAAAAGCTGCCGAGCATTGTGTTCTGGCTGCTGGGCAGCTTTGCTACCGCTAATTGGCACAAGCTTTTGATGATGGCTATCCCGCTCGCTGTGGCCAGTTTTTTACTGTTTCGCCTGCGCTGGCGGATAAACATTTTGTCTCTTGGCGATGCGGATGCGCGCACCCTAGGCGTTTCGGTTGCGGGTTTGCGTCGGTGGGTGTTATTGCTCTGCGCATTGCTGGTTGCCGCTCAGGTTGCGGTGAGCGGGGGGATTGGCTGGATAGGATTGGTGATCCCGCACCTTGCGCGTTTATTAGTTGGAGCAGACCATCGACGCTTACTTCCGGCAGCATTCTGGCTCGGCGGTGGGTTTATGGTTTTGGTTGATGATGTAGCACGCACATTGAGCGCGGCCGAAATTCCGTTGGGGATTATTACCGCATTAATTGGGGCACCGCTGTTTGCCGTGCTGTTGATTCACTCTCGACGGAGATCGCACGGTGAATGAGATAGCGCTCAGCGTGAATGAACTTGAATTCGGCCATCAGAAGGCGTTGTTTGACGCGCTGAGTTTTTGTTGTCGCCGTGGCGAAGTATCGGCCATTCTTGGGGCCAACGGGCGCGGAAAAACCTCGTTATTGAATACGCTGTCCGGCGTTATTCCCCCTCTGGCCGGGGGCATTTCACGCAGAGCGCCGATCGGTTTTGTTGCTCAGTCGTTTTCCTCCGCCTTTGCCTATCGGGTTATTGAGATCGTCTTGATGGGCAGAGTGAGCAACGTTGGTTTGCTACAACAGCCAACGGCCAAAGATGAAAGTATTGCCCGAGAGGCGTTAGACACCCTAGGGATTGCGCATTTGGCCGATTTCAGCTTTCAAACGTTGTCCGGTGGGCAGCGTCAACTGGTGATGATTGCCCGTGCGTTAGCCACCGGCTGTGAAATGTTGATCTTAGATGAACCCACTTCGGCCTTGGATCTATTCAATCAACAGGCGGTATTACGCTTGATCCACCAACTAGCGAAAAAGCGTCAGATAAGCGTTCTGTTTACCACTCACGATCCTGCACATGCGCAGCTGGTGGCGCAAAAGTGCCTTTTATTGCTGGATAATCAGCGGTGGGTATATGGCGACAGCAGGGAAATGCTCACCGAAGATAATTTACATAAGGCCTATGGGGTCAGAGTCGAGCTGGCGGCTGTGCCATCTGCCGTAGGAGCTCGGTCGGTGCTAACCCCGATATTCGATCTTTCTTTGGACTAACGCAGCGCAAACCCTGCGCTCACAAACTGTTGCTGAATATCAATTGATAATAGATAGGCCGCCAGTGGCTGAGCGGCGTCAGTGCGCAGCGCCAGCGCGTAAGTGGCGAATATATTGTCAGCCTCGGAGATGGTGACCGCCGCAATATCGGCGTCGTGCTCTAACCATTGTGCATAGTGTGCGTAACCGACGAAAACATCAGCCAGACCTTGGCGAATCAGCCATGCAGAAGCGATTTCCGTCTCTGGGACTTGCAACCCCGCTTTCCCACCAACTAATTGTTTGGCGTGCGTTTTCAAAAATTCACCTGCGCCGGGACGGCGCTGTTCGACGCGATCAAATAATTGCCACGTATAGTCGCCGGAAGGATCGCAGCCGGGCGTAGAAGTGCCGACGATCATGCGCGGGTCGGTCAGCAAATCGAGCCAGTTTGTGGTCTGCGATACTCTGGCTCGGTGGGTGGTTAAACATAGCTTGTTGCGCAGAAAAGGCATCACGCTATTTGCTAATCCGTGGTCGAGCAACGTTTGTGGATGTTCTTGATTAGCAGAAGCAAACAGATCCCACTGAGCGCCGCTTTCAATCTGTTCCCGTAGCAATCCGGCTGGGCCAAATTGCGCATGGATGCTCACATGATGTCGCTGGCTAAACTGAGACAAAATAGGGGTTAGTGCTCGACGCAAACTGCCTGCGGCTAATACGGTTAAAGAGGCGTTACGAGTATTCACATTGATCCCACGCTGATGATTATCAATTATTCTTTAGGCTGAGGCGGACGTTACGGCGTGGCGCGGGGAGTGTCAATGCAGGATGAAACAGAATAACCACGCTGGCAGGGCGCCAGCGTAGTGAAAACGCATTAATTAACGCGCTAACCAGCCGCCATCGACGGCGATCGTGTAGCCATTGATGTAGTCTGATGCCGGTGATGCCAAGAACACCGCGGGGCCCATTAAATCTTCTGGTAATCCCCAACGACCTGCAGGAATGCGGTCTAAAATCTCTTCGCTACGCGCTTCATCGGCGCGCAACTGCTGCGTATTGTTAGTGGCCATGTAACCGGGAGCAATGGCATTAACGTTAATCTGATGCTTCGCCCATTCGTTGGCCAGCAAACGGGTCACGCCCATCACCGCGCTTTTAGAGGCGGTATAAGACGGCACGCGGATCCCGCCTTGGAAAGAGAGCATTGAGGCGATGTTGATGATCTTGCCGCCTTTGCCCTGGGCGATAAACTGACGGGCAACGGCCTGAGACATAAAGAACACGGTCTTAATGTTCAAATTCATCACGTCGTCCCAATCTTTTTCACTGAATTCCAGTGCATCCTGACGGCGGATAATACCGGCGTTATTGACCAAAATATCAATATGGCCAAACTCACTGGCTGCGCGAGCGACCAGATCGGAAATAACCGACGTATCGCGCAAATCCGCGGTAAGGCTTAAGAAACGACGGCCTAGCGCAGCGATCTGTTTAATGGTTTCAGTTGGCTCAACGATGTTAATACCAATAATATCGCAGCCAGCCTGTGCTAAACCAACGGCCATTCCCTGACCAAGACCGGTATCACAGCCTGTAACCAGCGCCACTTTACCCTGCAACGAAAATGCATCAAGAATCATGTTTTATATCCTTTGAGGGCGGCTGGTTGTCATTAAGCAGCCGCAGAAATGAGTGAGCTAGGGCTTAGCGAATATCTTTAACAGCAACGTGGTCCATATCGTCGAAGACCTGATTTTCGCCAACCATTCCCCAAATAAAGGTATATGCCTTGGTGCCCACGCCGGAATGAATTGACCAGCTTGGTGAAATGACGGCCTGTTCGTTGTGCATCACAATGTGGCGGGTTTCCTGCGGTTGACCCATCATGTGGAAAACGCAGGAATCATCATCCATGTTGAAATAGAAATAGACCTCCATGCGACGCTCGTGGGTATGGCACGGCATGGTGTTCCATAGATTGCCTTCTTCTAACTCGGTTAGCCCCATTGACAGCTGGCAGGTTTGCAGCACGTCAGGAACCATATATTTGTTGATGGTGCGGCGGTTACTGGTTTTTGCATCGCCGAGCGTTTGCGGTGAGGCGTCAGCGGGCGTGATCTTTTTGGTTGGGAACGTGGTGTGAGCCGGTGCACAGTTGTAGTAGAACTTTGCCGGTTGGCTGGCGTTTACGCTGGCGAAAGCAATATCGCGTGCGCCTTTACCAACGTAGAGAGCTTCACGATGGTCGATTTCATAGCATTCGCCGTCAATGGTGATGGTGCCTGGACCGCCGATGTTGATAACGCCGAGTTCGCGGCGTTCTAGGAAATAGCTCACGCCGAGTTGTTTACCTACTTCAGCGCCGATAGCGACGGTTTTTTGCACCGGCATAACGCCGCCGACAATGATGCGGTCAATATGGCTATACACCATGGTGTACTGATCGGCATCAAAAATGGTTTCAACTAAAAACTCGCGGCGTAGACCCTCGGTGTCGAGCTGCTTGGCATGGTCGCTATGAATGCTTTGACGGACTTCCATCTTTCACCTCGTCGATATTCGTTTGAGTGTTTGGCAGGCATGAACAGTCTGGGGCTCTGTTCGTGTCGATGCAGGCATGTTAGATCCTTCTGATACGTAATTCAATTAAAAATGAAACACTGTTTTGTTTTTATGGATTCGGTGTTGTGAATTTGGCTACTGGATCACAAAGCGGGATATCTGGGGGAGGAGAGCCATCCATGCCTGTAGCAAAATATTTGCATAGAGAAGCGTGCTACGGGATAAAAGTGAAAGCGTTATGCTGCTCTGAACAATAATAAACATTGCTTTAAAGAACATCGCAGAGGCTGTAAATATTAATCTGAGCTAGAATAAAACGCCGGAATTTGTTATTTTAAGGTTTATCTTAGCGTTGTGTTTAAAATAAACCCTCAATCTTCACACTCTCTCCATAATTGCCTTTTTTTTGGTTTTTCTCCTTTCGTTTATTTACTCAGCGTGTAACTACTATATATTTAGACCTATAGACTTAATTCCATCAACGCAACAACGAACACACTATTTGAGGAATCATAATTATGCGTAAATTAACTGCTTTAATGTTGGCATCATCTCTGGCTTTTGGCGCTTCAATGGCAAACGCCGCTGAAACCACCGCAACACCAACTACCCCTGCGGCTCCAGTGGCAACCAAGGCTGACGGCGCACCGATGATGATGCATCATCAGATGGGCAAGCAGGGCCCACGCCACGGCGGCATGTTTGAAGGCTTGAAGCTGACAGACCAGCAGCGTGAGCAAATGAAAACCATCGCTAAAGAGTTCCGTTCCGAGCACAAAAAACCAATGATGGGCGATCATTTCAAAGACATGCATAAGCTGGTCGCCAGCGACAAATTTGATGAAAGCGCTGCGCGTGCACAAATCGAAGCTAACAGCAAAGAGCGCAACGATATGATGCTGGAACGCATGAAGATGGAAAACAAAATGTATAATGTTCTGACCCCAGAACAGAAAAAAGAATTTAACCAGAATTTCGAAAAACGCATCGAAAAAATGGAACAGCGTCACGCGGCAATGGTTGCCGGTGAGCAATAATTTTTAAACAGCGACAATGCTAAATATAGAGCCTCCCTTGTGGAGGCTTTTTTTTTCTTATTATTGAATATTTAGCTAGATATCAGCATTAAATTGCCTTTCGTGATTACAATCGTATTTCTTCCTTTTCATCGTCTATCGCAGTAATGGGATGATGTTGCTAAAACGTTACCATCTCTTTGTGTTATCTTTAAAGATAGCCACAGCGTTATCAGGAGATTGTTTCCGGCCATGCGTGTCGTTCCCAGATGAAACCGCATCGATTGTATCCAGCGCCGAGAAACACCGCTTAAAGCATGATAAGGAAGGAGAAGCCAATGTCATCCGATCTTCAACATCGTCTGAGCCAGCCACATCTCGCGCAGCAATGTCAGAAAACACTGAGTGCCCTGAATATCGAGTATCACTATTACAGCTTGCCTGAGCTTGAAAAGCAGCTGGGCGATATCCGCCAACTCCCTAAGTCAATGAAAGTTCTGCTGGAAAACCTGCTGCGCCACCTTGATGGCGAAAGCGTGGTGCTGGAGGATTTACAGGCAATCGTCGATTGGGTGAAAACCGGCCATGCCGACAAAGAGATTGCCTATCGGCCAGCACGCGTTCTGATGCAAGATTTTACCGGCGTACCCGCCGTGGTTGACCTTGCGGCGATGCGCGAAGCTGTGGCTCGCTTGGGTGGCAACGTTGAGCGAGTTAATCCGCTATCGCCCGTTGATCTGGTCATCGACCACTCTGTTACCGTTGATCATTTTGGTCATCAGCAAGCCTTTAGTGAAAACGTTGAGTTGGAGATGGAGCGTAACCACGAGCGCTATATTTTCCTGCGCTGGGGACAAAAAGCGTTTGATCGTTTTCGTGTGGTTCCACCGGGAACCGGCATTTGCCATCAGGTTAACCTTGAGTATTTGGGGCAAGCGGTTTGGCATGAAGAGCAAAATGGCCAGCGAATGGCGTACCCTGATACGCTCGTCGGGACTGATTCCCACACCACAATGATTAACGGTCTTGGGGTGTTAGGCTGGGGCGTGGGAGGAATCGAAGCCGAGGCGGCCATGTTAGGGCAGCCGGTATCGATGCTAATCCCCGACGTGGTCGGTTTTAAGCTCACAGGAAAACTGCGCGAAGGCATTACCGCCACCGATTTGGTGCTGACCGTCACGCAAATGCTGCGCAAACATGGCGTGGTAGGCAAATTCGTTGAGTTTTATGGTGACGGCTTAGCCGATTTGCCGCTGGCTGACCGCGCCACGATCGGTAATATGTCGCCTGAATTTGGCGCCACCTGCGGATTTTTCCCCGTTGATGAGGTGACTTTAGGTTATATGCGCCTGAGCGGGCGCAGTGAAGAACAGATTGCGCTGGTTGAAGCCTATTGCAAAGCACAAGGCCTATGGCGTCACGCCGGCGATGAGCCGGTATTTACCAGTACACTGTCGCTGGATATGAATACGGTTGAATCAAGTTTGGCTGGGCCAAAGCGTCCCCAAGACCGCGTGCCGTTGCCTAAAGTTCCACAGGCGTTTCAGGCGGCGACAGAACTTGAGATTAGCAGCCAAAAAAATCGCGTGGAATTCAAAGAGTTTACGCTGGCGGGAGAGAAACATCGCTTAGCGCATGGCGCGGTGGTGATTGCTGCGATCACCTCATGTACCAACACATCGAATCCTAGCGTGCTGATGGCCGCCGGATTGTTGGCGAAAAAAGCGGTTGAGAAGGGATTAGCACGGCAGCCATGGGTGAAAACGTCGCTGGCGCCGGGCTCGAAAGTGGTGACTGATTATCTGGATGCGGCGGGTTTGACTCCTTACCTTGAACGCCTCGGTTTCAATTTGGTTGGCTATGGCTGCACCACCTGTATTGGCAACTCAGGCCCGCTGCTTGAGCCGATAGAAACGGCAATTAAAGCGGGCGATCTCACCGTTGGTGCGGTGCTGTCTGGCAACCGCAACTTTGAAGGGCGCATTCATCCGTTGGTGAAAACCAACTGGCTGGCGTCTCCTCCGCTGGTGGTGGCCTATGCGCTGGCGGGGAATATGAACGTGAATCTCTCCGTCGATCCGTTAGGGCACGACGCACAGGGTAAGCCGGTCTATCTGAAGGACATCTGGCCAAGCGGTCAAGAGATCGCCAATGCGGTTGAGATGGTGAAAACCGATATGTTCCGCAAGGAGTACGCGCAGGTCTTTGACGGCGATGCGGTATGGCAGGGGATTCAGGTACAGGGTTCTGCGACCTATGATTGGCAAGATGACTCTACCTATATACGCCATCCGCCATTTTTCAGCAGCATGCAGGCAGAACCTGAGCCGGTGAAAGATATCCACGGCGCTCGAGTGTTAGCGATGCTAGGCGACTCGGTGACCACCGATCATATTTCGCCTGCCGGCAATATCAAAGCGGAAAGTCCAGCGGGACGCTACCTGCTGGGACTCGGTGTGGAACTTAAAGACTTTAACTCTTACGGTTCACGACGTGGCAACCATGAAGTGATGATGCGGGGAACTTTCGCCAATATTCGTATCCGCAACGAAATGGTGCCCGACGTAGAAGGTGGTGTGACTCGTCATATTCCCACCCAACAGCAGATGGCGATCTATGATGCGGCGATGAAGTATCAAGAGGAAAACGTGCCGCTCGCGGTGATCGCCGGTAAAGAGTATGGCTCGGGTTCGAGTCGTGACTGGGCGGCAAAAGGCCCGCGTCTGTTAGGTGTTCGCGTAGTGATTGCCGAGTCATTTGAGCGAATTCACCGTTCGAACCTGATTGGTATGGGCATTCTGCCGTTAGAATTCCCGCAAGGGGTAACGCGCAAAACGCTTAACCTAGCCGGAGATGAAACACTGGATATCAGTGGATTACAACATCTGACGACCGGACAAACGATTAACGTCACGATCACCTATGCCGATGGGCGACGTGAAGTGGTGCCAACGCGTTGCCGAATTGATACCGGAAACGAACTGGCCTATTACCGCAACGACGGCATTTTGCACTATGTAATCAGAAACATGCTGTAATCAGAAAAATGCTTTAGGCCGCTAAGCATGCAACGTGCCGCTATCCATTCTGATAGCGGCATCAAAGTGTGGCGGAATGCTGAAATGTTTTACCATTAGTGACACTTATATAAAGCCATCGCTTTATATTGTGGTGCTAAAGTGGGGGGATTACGCTCAAATAACTCTTTTGGGGTCAGCATGACGGGCATGAAAAAAGGCACTTGGCGGCAGAGTTTATATAGCAGTTTATTCGATACCCACACCGCCTTTGGGCGCAAAATGGAGTTCTTTTGGATCACCATGGCTGTCGCCAGCGTCGTGCTGGTGTTTATGGAATCAGGCGATCCAAAACCCTTGCGTGTGCTGGTGGCGCGTGAGGATTTAGGCCTAAAGTTAGAAGTGTTTTTTACGGTGGTATTTACCGCTGAATATCTGCTTCGTTTGCTGACTACGCCCAAGTCTAAAAAATATGCGTCGAGTTTTTTGGGCATTGTCGATCTGCTGACCACGCTGCCGCTCTATTGTTTACTTCTTTTCCCACACATGGCCGTTGAATATGTCACGTTGCTGCGCCTAATGCGTGTTTTAAGGGTGTTGCGCATCTTTAAAATGCTGCGTTATATGGGCTCCGCGACGTTGTTGTGGGACAGCATCGTTGGCGTACGCAAAAAACTATTGGTGTTTTTTACCTTTGTGATGATCCTATTGTGTTTATTTGGTGGGGTGATGTATGTGATCGAAGGCCCCGAGCACGGTTTTACCAGTCTTCCTGTATCAGTTTATTGGGCCGTGGTGACCATGACGACGGTTGGCTATGGCGACATAACCCCTCATACGCCGGCGGGGCGCATTCTGGCTTCGGTATTAATCTTGATCGGCTACTCTATTATCGCTATCCCCACCGGGGTGTTAACGGCCCATATGACCGAAGTATTGCAGCGTCGACGTACCGTACGTCATTGTGAACACTGCCATAAGTCGGGCCATGACGACGATGCGGTGTATTGCAAGTTTTGCAGTAAACGGCTTAGCAAGCAGCCTCATGATTAAAACAAAAACGCACAGCTTCAGCTGTGCGTTTTAATTGGCGTGGTGCAGTGGAAACTTACTCTTTCCACAAAATATGGCAAAGTTTGTGATCTTTCTCGCGGCAAATTAGTACGCGAGCAAACACGTCGGTGATGTCTTCTGATTCGCCATCGGTTAGACCAATCACTACTTCCACGAAGAAATCAGGGTTCAAGTCGAAATCAACGTGATCTTTCCAATCTTCGGCAGGATCAAATAATTCAGCCGCGCCGCGCTCTTCAAACTGCAGGTTAAACAGAATAACGTCAGCAGGGTCGAGGTTGTCGACGGCCAGTTCAAGAAAAATATCGTAGGCCTGATCTAAGGCTTCATCTTCGGTGAGTCGGTTGTCTAAATCCATCATAAGAGTGTCCTGTACTGTCTCATCATCAATTAGCCAAGCTATTTACAGCAATGGGCTGAAAAAGTAAAACAGTCGTTCAACCACGCGCTGCCACAGCGGGCGTTTTAGCCAGCCAGCGTGGTCAAGCAGAGTAGAACGGGCAATATAATCGTCTTGTACACAGGCTAAGTCAGCGCCAAAGCCGTCGTCGTCAATCACTAAGGTGATTTCAAAATTCAGCCACAGGCTACGCATATCCAGATTGACCGTGCCAACCAGACTAAGCTGGCCATCGACCAATACGCTCTTGGTGTGCAGCAGACCACCTTCAAACTGGTAAATTTTAACGCCCGCCTCCAGCAGTTCTGTGAAGAATGAGCGGCTGGCCCAGCCTACCATCATAGAGTCGTTTTTCTTTGGTACGATGATAGAGACATCAACGCCACGCTGTGCCGCGGTGCAAATCGCATGTAGCAAATCATCGCTCGGCACGAAATAAGGCGTGGTCATGATGAGTTGTTCACGGGCGGAATAGACCGAGGTCAGCAGCGCTTGATGGATCAGTTCATCAGGGAAACCCGGACCGGAAGCAATAACCTGAATGGTATGTCCTGATTCCTCTTCGAACGGCAGAGAATGATATTCAGGCTCCGGTGGCAAAATACGTTTGCCGGTTTCAATCTCCCAATCACAGGAGAAAATGATGCCCATGGTAGTGGCTACCGGGCCTTCCATTCTCGCCATTACGTCAATCCATTGCCCAACGCCGGCATCTTGTTTAAAGAAACGCGGGTCAACCAAGTTCATGCTGCCGGTATAAGCGATAAAATTATCAATCAAAACCACTTTCCGGTGCTGGCGTAAATCCATGCGTCGCAAGAAAACGCGCATAAGATTAACTTTCAGCGCTTCGACAACTTCAACGCCTGCATTACGCATCATGGCAGGATAAGGGCTGCGGAAGAAGGTCACACTGCCAGCGGAGTCGAGCAGCAATCGGCAATGTACGCCGCGTCTCGCCGCTGCCATCAACGACTCGGCAACCTGATCGGCTAATCCACCGGGTTGCCAAATATAAAACACCATCTCAATATTGCTGCGCGCCAGCTCGATATCACGAATTAAGGCCTTGAGCGTATCGTCGCTGGTGGTCAGTAACTGTAGCTGGTTGCCCTTAACGCCGGCAATTCCCTGACGGCGCTCACACAGCTGAAACAGCGGCGCGGCGACTTCACTGTTGCCTGTCGCAAAAATGGATTTACAACTTTTAAGGTCGGCTAGCCAATGCGCCGTAGAGGGCCACATCGCTTTAGCACGTTCGGCACGTCTTTTCCCTAAGTGAAGTTCTCCGAATGACAGGTAAGCGATGATCCCCACCAGTGGCAGAATATAGATGATGAGCAACCAAGCCATGGCGGAGGGAACCGCACGGCGCTTCATCAAAATGCGAAGTGTCACGCTGGCAATGAGTAACCAGTAGCCAAAAATCGTAAGCCAGCTAATTACGGTATAAAACGTTGTCATAAAGGCGAGTTGTCCTTTCGCAAAAAAGCGTTATCTCTATTGAGTTTACGCACTGTTGTTGAAAGGTAAAACCTTTTCGCGGATAAAAGTCATCGATTTAAATTTCGTATTAATTTACAGGTTGTAACATTGAGACAAATTTTTGTCTGTCATGTGCTGACGGGTTAAAACGAAGAAAGCAAATCGATTGTGTGACAAATATCACTATAGGTTTATAATGCCCGCGCACTTACCCAGAGAGACGTTTGTCATGCGACGTAGTAGAAATGAAGTAGGGCGCTGGCGTATGTTGCGTCAGGTACACCGTCGACGCAGTTGCTGGTTAGAAGGCCAATCCCGCAGAAACCGACACATCTATAGTGTTCGCCGCTTACACAAAATTCAGCATCATCGTTCATTGCTGTATTCTGTGGCTTATGAGTGGTAGAAAAAATTCAGCCCCGCATTGCGGGGCTGGAGCAAAACTTAACGCGGGATTATTTGCCCAGATAGGCGTTTAACATCCAAACCTGTTTTTCCTGCTCTTTGATGTAATCGCTCATCAAAGAAGACGTCCCTTCGTCACCGGCTTCGCTTGCCAACGCCAGAATTTCACGCTGCTGCGTCAGCAGAATTGAATAACCTGACAGTAGACCTTTCAACGTACCTTTATCGTCGGTCACGTTGGTATCTTCTTTAATATCCGCTGTTTTCAGATATTCACTGAACGCGTGACGCGGTTGATAACCCAGCGTCAGGATACGTTCGGCAATCTCATCGACCTTCAGCAGTAGATCGTTGTAGGTTTCTTCAAATTTCACGTGCAGTTCAAAGAACTGTGGTCCGGTGATATTCCAATGATAGCCGCGTACGTTCATGTACAAAATTTGATAGTTACCGAGCAGGCTATTGAGGTCTTCTGCCAGTTTGGCAGATTGTTTGGTATCGAGACCAATGTGGGATTTTGTCGCTTTTTTCGTTGTCGCCATAATCGTGAATTCCTCATTATTCGGTGAAAGTGAAACATCCGTAATAAATCGATATCGATTTTTTGACTCTTAGCGCGGTGGAGAAGGTTGCCAGCATCGCGCCGGATCATCCAACCTAAAAAAACAGGCTTATATAAACAATAAGTTATCCGTGTTTCCTTGAGTTCTATCCTGCCAGAGTTGCGGTTTGAGGTCTAGGCTCCGGCGGGCATTTTTATCAATAGCTGCAATAGGCTGTAAACAAATAGATAAATCCTAGTGATAAACGCTGCTTTTATCATCGATTAGACCCCGTTTTTTCAGCGTTTTGACGGTTTAATCATCATTTTTGAATCAGCGATTTGTATAACTCATAAGTACAAAGTTGGAGGTGCTGTTTAATTAATTGTTTTTAAATGATTTTAAATGCTGGAAAGTAGAAAAGGGGCACCCAAGGGGCACCAGCAAAATTATGCTGACTCAACTCAACTCAACTCAACTCAACTCAACTCAACTCAACTCAACTCAACTCAACTCAACTTGGCTTGCCAGTATTTTTTGTACAAAACCTGACAGTCGCCAATGAGCGAACATCCTACTGCTATTAAAATTTCGTCATTGCGTGTGAGCACTGCTTTAATTTAGAATATTCTAAATTTAGAAACTACTAAAATAAAGAAATGAATGAGACTCAACTGCTCCAGTTACAGAAAAGTGCCTCGCTGGCAACAACGCTGCTTAAGTCGATGAGCAACAGCAATCGGCTATTAATCCTTTGTATTCTAATTGATAAACCCGGCACCTCGTCAGGTGATTTGGGGCAATTGACCGGTTTAACGCCTTCAGCAACCTCTCAACACCTAGCAAAAATGAAAGAAGACGGCTTAATTGAGTCTGAAAGGGTGGCGCAAAAGGTTAACTATTTCATTAAGAATGACGCGGTGAAAAAGGTTATCTCCACGTTAAAAGGCATTTATTGTCCAGAGGATTTCAAATGACTCCAGAATCAGTATCACCGCAAGAAGCCAAAAGGCTGATTGATCAAGGCGCTGTGCTCATTGATATTAGAGACCCCGCTGAATACCTGCGTGAGCACATACCGAACGCGCGCTCACTTCCTCTTACTGATATCACGGCAGGTAAAAAGTTGGATGGTACAGTGGGACAACCTATCATTTTTCATTGTCTGTCAGGGGGGCGCACGGCTCAAAATGCCAACGTGCTTATGAATGCAGCAAGCCCTGTGCCGGCTTTAATGATGGCTGGCGGCATTAACGCTTGGAAGAGCGCCCATCTTCCGACTATTGAAGACAAGAAACAACCTTTGCCTATTATGAGGCAAGTTCAGATTGTTGCGGGCACACTGATTCTTATCGGCGTTGTATTGGGATACACAATAGATAGCAGATTATTTTTACTGTCGGGCTTTGTAGGTGCAGGTTTACTCTTTGCAGGTGTAAGCGGTTTATGTGGAATGGCGAGTTTACTGCTAAAAATGCCATGGAACAGACCTGATAAATAAATGCTAATTGGCAGCTATGCTCGCTTTTGGCATAAAGCGCTGAAGCACGGCAAGGTCAGCTATGAGCGAGGAGCGGACCTAATCCTTTGACATGCCCTACAATGGGGGCTAGGTTGAACATTTGATTGTTAAACAATGGAGTTTTTATGATCTGGCGTGTTTTTGCGCTTTTTTTTATCATATGCGCATTTGCTGTAAATGCTGCTGATGGCGGGAATGGCGGGAATTATTCTGATGGAGGCAACGGATCAGACGGTAGTAATACTGTTTCTGCTCCGGGCCGGGCGGGTTGTCCGGGCGGAACCAATCCAGACCGGTCGGGAAAATTTTATCTTCCCGGGACAAAACAGCAATGCAATCCCGGGAAGCAGGATGCAATGAAAGACTCCAGGTAAGGTAATAGCATCAAGCGTCTTAAGAGCGGCTGACCTTCTCTTCATTGGGTATGAACTGGTCCACAAAAACTGGCCACATCATAGGAGTCTTTCTAAAACCACAAACGTCCATTCCTGGCACAAAGCGGACGAGCTAACAGAGTTTAAGGTCCGCTGTGAGCGAGAATCAGACGCTTGGACGAAAGTGATTGTGCTAGCGCGCATTGCTATTTTTACGTGACGTGAGAAACGTCATCACTACCGCGCCAAGAAGTAATATACCACTTAATCCGAAAGTACTTCGCCATCCCAAACTATCGAATACCAGACCTCCTGCTGTTGAACCAAGTGCAATCGAGAGTTGGATGACAGCAACCATGAGACCACCCCCAGCCTCTGCATCTTCGGGAAGCGTACGTGCTATCCATGTCCACCATCCCGTTGGTGCAGCCGTCGCAAGCAACCCCCACAGGCTTAGCAACACGGCAACTGCCCAGATGCTGTGGCCTACCAGCTGAAGCGTACCGGCAATCGCTGCCATAAGCAGAGGGATCATAATTAAGGTCTGATAGAACCTAGCGTTTAGGAGTGTCGATACGACCATTGTGCCGACAAAACCTGCTACGCCTATTGCTAGCAAAATTAGGGATAGGCCAGAGGGGCCCACACTGGTTACAGTCTCCAGAAAGGGACGCACGTAGGTAAATAAGGCAAACTGCCCCACAAAGAATAGTCCGCAGGCCACCAGCCCCGTAGGTACGTCCGAGATTCTAAACAGACGAATCATAGATCTCTGTTGCTTTTGTCTTTTATCGTTTTCCATTGAAGGTAGGCTGATGCATTGCCAAATGAACGCAGCTATGGCAAGGGGAACGAGACATAAAAAAGCCCCGCGCCAACCGACGGTCGTCCCCAGATAGCTACCAAGCGGCGCAGCCACAACGGTCGCCAACGCGTTCCCTCCATTGAGAATTGCCAGCGCACGGGGAACCTGATGCTGCTCCACGAGCCGAATGGCAGTTGCAGCCGACATTGACCAGAACCCACCGATAACGACACCGATCATAATCCTCCCCAGCATATAAACCGGATAGTTAGGTGCTATAGCGATGACCATTCCCGATATGGCCATTAAGACCGTCAGTCCCAGAAGAAGATATTTACGATTCAGATTTCCGGCAATACGAGAGATAGTCAGGCTGGTCAGTACCGCTAGTGCGCCAGATATGGCGATCCCCTGGCCTACCAGTCCTTCAGTGATGTGCATATCGTTGGCAATAAGCGTAAGCAGGCTGACAGGCATAAACTCGGAAGCGATTAGCACAAAAACGCAGAGCGTCATGGCAAACACGCCTCCCCAGTGTGCATCTGTTTTAGTGGGTGATGTTTTATGACTTACTGTGGACATTATCAGTATCTCTTTATATCGCTTCGGCGAGACTTAGCCGCAGCCAAAATAGACGCTATTCAGGGAATAACGATAAAAACGTGGGCGGGGATGATGTATGGGAAATAAACAACCGCCTGCAAATATCAGACGGCTTCAGACCATTACTTTAAGTTGGTTTTGAAAAACTGTTCAAATTTAGCAAACGGGATCTTACCCACAACGTTGTCGTACAGGTCAACATGGTTTGCTCCTGAGACAATGACCAGCTCTTTCTCTTTGCTGCCGATCGCCTTAAAGGCATCTTCAGCAAAATAGCGTGAATGGGCTTTTTCGCCGGTCACAATAAGCGTAGGGATAGTGACTTCATTTGCATAACTCAGCAGCGGCATATTCATAAATGACAGTGGCATGGTTGCATTCCACGCGCCGGTTGAGTTGACCGAACGCTCATGAAAACCGCGCGGCATACGATAGTAATCGAAGAACTCTTTCAGAACCGGATTGGGATTGGCGGGTAACGTTTCCGGCAGAATACGACTCGACGCACTGACGTTGCCTTTCTCATCAACATAAATGTCATGCCCGCCGGGCGCGAAAGCGCCATTTTTCGCATCCTTCCAGCGCTGTGCATTCAGGTACTGCAATATGGCACGACGGTCCTGTGTACTATAACGATCTTTGCCATCTCCCACGCCATGTCCCATCGCACGGCTCATGTCGTACATCACGCTGGTTGCCACTGCTTTGACGCGGGTATCCATCGCGGCGTCGTTTAAAGCCATGCCGCCCCAGCCGCAGATACCCAGCAGCCCGATACGGTTGCGATCCACCTCTTTTTGCAGACCTAGGAAATCTACCGCCGCGCTGAAGTCCTCGGTGTTGATATCTGGAGACGCGACATTGCGCGGGTAGCCTCCGCTCTCGCCCGTATAAGAAGGGTCGAACGCTAGGGTAACAAACCCTTGCTCTGCAAGCGTTTGCGCATACAGGCCGCTTGACTGCTCTTTCACCGCGCCGAAGGGGCCGCTGACGGCAATGGCAGCCAGCTTACGCTCGCCACGATCCTTGGGAATGTAGAGATCCCCGACGAGGGTGATCCCGTAGCGGTTTTGAAAGGTCACTTTACGGTGAGCAACTTTCGTGCTTTGAGTAAAGGTTTTATCCCATTTATCGACCAGCGTAGCAGGCGCGTTCGGATTGGTTGTATCGGCATAACTCATATTTGAGACTCCACTTAATGATGCGCATAGCAGCATGGCACCTGTCAGTTTTTTGGTGAAAGCAGTCATCAAAATCTCCTCATAAAACATGATAGATGCAGGTTTCATACGGACAACGCTGCTGTGCTTTTTTGTTGTAATGAGCACATTATAGTTAGCAGTAAAAGTGCTGATTAGTGGGTAAAAATGCTAGAATTAATACCAAATTGTTCTAAATAATGGTGCGACTGCGAGGGAGAGATTATGGCGAAACGGGAAAGCTATAACGATTTATACCTGTTCATGCAGGTGGTGCGGGAAGGGAGTTTTACCGCCGCGGCACAACGCCTTGGCCTGGCACAGTCAGGGATCAGCCGTTCTGTGCGCGAACTTGAAGAACGACTGGGCGTTCAACTTCTGGTACGCACCACCCGCAAATTATCGCTCACCCATGCAGGTGAACAACTGTATGGAACCCTTGAGTCAGGATTCGACGCTTTAGATATGGGGCTAGCCACGCTTGCCCATTATCGTCAGTCCCCATCAGGTACGGTACGCATCAATGCCAGTCAGCACGCTATTGATAAAGTACTCCTGCCGAAGCTTGCAGTGTTTAAGCAGCGCTATCCTGACATCCGATTGGAACTCATCAGCGAAAGCCGGTTTGTCGATATTATTGCGGAGAGATTCGATGCAGGTGTGCGTTTAGGTCCGGAAGTTGGCAGTGGCATGATTGCTGTTCGCATCACTCCTGATATGGAGATGGCTGTTGTCGGTACACCAGAGCACTTTCGTCGCTACGGTTTTCCACAAACCCCCGCAGATTTAGTGGCTCATCCTTGTATCGCTTATCAATTCGGTGACGGTAGCCTGTATGCATGGGAACTACATCAAGATGATAAAAAAATCACCCATCGGCCGCAGGGTCAGTGGGTTTTTGCTGACAGCTATATGGAAGCAAAAGCTGCCAGTTTAGGACTGGGGCTGGCTTATGTTCCGGAAGAGTTAGTTTCCGATGATTTAGAACGAGGTAATCTAATTAGGGTTCTACAACGTTACAGTTTACGTCTTGAAGGTTCATTCATCTATTATCCTCATCGCAATGTGTCACCCGCTCTGCGAGCAGTTATTGATACATTGAGAGTTTGAGGAATAACGGCGATGCATCACATAAGACTTAGCATGACCGTTAAACAGTTTCCGCTTCTAGCATGAAGCGGACGAGCTAACAGAGTTAAAGGCCCTATGAGCGAGGAACAGATGTTGGCAGTTCTTCTAACAACTGTAACTGCATGACTAACATTGAGGAAACATGATTAATGTCGAGGAGGTCAGCGTGTGCTTACCTTGATTAAGCGCATTCAAACCTATAAGGCATTGGAGGCTCATCTGGGTGAATTATCAAGGTTAGTTTTATTAATAATTGGTTAGGAGAACTTACAATTTAAAGGAGGTAGTAATCTTAAAAGCCCTGACCATTGCAGTCAGGGCTTTTAAGGTACTTCAGACTTCAGATTTAACATTAATGAACTTAATAAAATTATACTGCTATTTATACTGCTTTAAATGCACCCGTTTACTACAGATAATATTGGGCATTAATACTAAAAATCCTCCCTCTATTTATCTCGTTATACACCTGCCTGCGCTTTCAGAACCTAAGCGTGGCAACTTAAACAAGCACATCCCCTCGCGATATATACTCTTTGATGCGTTGCCCATTGCAGATACGGTTACAATCAAAAAAAGAAACCGCCAGCATTATCTAAAAAAACAGGGCCTTACATCATCGCGCTAAGACTACCATTTTGCGAGCCAGCACAACCACTACGAGGCCTGAAAGCGAACTACATCCCAAACAACAAACTTCGTGGCCTGTAAAGCAAAATGGTCTTTTCATTACTTCTTTCTATTCAACAAATTACTAACCAATTTCATTGTGCTGCTGAGTACTAATTTACTCATTTGAGATTTGAGGTCAATACTGTTTTTTAAAACATGTTTTTATTTACATCGATAGTGACAGTGCTGCATCCTGCTACTCATTGTACTGACCTACTGGCAACGTCCGCATTTTGCACAATGCTGCCTTACCCTACAGTGTGTCAGCTCAAATCTGGAGTTGCATGGTTAAATAGCGAGTTTTGAGTTCAATGTTTGTACTTGTTCGTTGTTCATTTCTTCAATCCACGTACCATATACCTCAAAAACCATTTTCGAGTTTTCATGCCCCATTTGGCTAGCGATAAATGCCGGATTGGCGCCAGCAGACAGCATCCAGCATGCGTATGTGTGCCTTGTGTGATACGGCGTTCGACGGCGAACCTTAGATCGCTTGATGGCTGTATCCCATAACGTTGCGATCGTCGATGAGCAGTAATGTGGTTTTTTCTCGTTGTTTACTTCTCGCGGTTGAAAAACAAAACGTACGTGCTGCTGCTCAGTTTTCCTATATTCGCGATGCTGAAACGTGATCTCTGTCCGTGGCTGCAATTCGGTAAGTGCTCTCTGTGCCTTAAGCGCCTCAAGTGCAGGAGCCAATAATGTTATTACTCGGTTGCCAGCCCGCGTTTTGGGTGGGCCAAAAATACCGAGCTTATTTAAATTTCTCGAAACATGAATAATCCCAGTATTGAGATCTATATCTTCCCATGCCAATGCGCTGAGTTCGCCATGGCGCATCCCTGAATAGAAAGCAAGTTGGAATAGGTTTTTTGTCTGGCCACGCATAGCGGCGAGCAGTGCTGAGTACTCACTCTTCAATAATGGGTCTGGTTTTGCCTTTGTTGATTTGAGTTTTGTTATTTCTTCGAAAGGCTTGCTTGTGATAAATCCTGAACGATGAGCGAATTTCAGTACGCGGCAGAGTAGGGATACGTATGTTTCAACGGTACGGACACTACGGCCAATCTTATTTGGTCGATGGCTATAGAACGTGCCGCCGTGCAACAGCTCATGCCGGTATGTCAGAATGTTGTTGTGGGTGATCGATTCAATCATGGTGTGTTCGCCGATGACTCGATTTAAAACAGAAATCTGAGATTTCATACTAACAAGAGTACCAGGGCTGACTTCAACGGATTTGGTTTTTAGCCACTGCTCAGTGAGTTCGAAAAAGCTTGAAACCCATTTTTCAGTATCATATTTCGATGCATTTTTTGATGTTGGAAAGCGATTGTGATAGCTGAATTCGCCAAGATTTATTTCACTAACAATCATAGACCGGAGGTTTCCGGCCTTTTTGATGTTTGCTGGTGTATTAGCCCATCCTTTAAGGATTTCACGGCAACGCTTACCGCGGTAGATAAACCAGATGCAGATGCTGTTGCCTCTGATTTCCACGCCGGTCGGTAACGTTGCCATTTTATGCCTCTCTAATAATTTGGTTTATCATTGGGTAGTTGTACCAAATGATCCCGCGTTTTGTTTTATCACCACTGGGCGATACGCGCTTAAAGTGAATCCCTTCAATCCAGCATCCTTGCCGGTACTGCTCAATCTGACGGTCCCCTAGACCCGTTTTAGCTCTGAGCCCATCCTCTACCATCCATTCCTCGATAAAGACAACCTGCGCCATAGGCACCCCACGAACTATATCGAATCACCTATCTGTAAATTGATTTTCAAGAATCAGATCCAACTGTTCAGCGAAGTTCCCATGATGAATAGCGACGTGCTGGTGTGCGTGAAACTTGCACTTTTGGCGCGCAGTATAATTTCCATTCTGCGTGGCAATGATCATCACAGAACTTTTGATATTGTTGGTGCTGACCGACTTTGATCAGCTTCCCGATCATCGCTGCGGCTTCTTTCGATTTACCGCACCAATAGCAGTGGCACTCAGTTTCTGGCGCACTAGGCGCCAGTGGGGTAGGAGTAAGCATCATTTATCCCCCTCGCAAGCCATAAGGAATTTCACGCCTGCGCTAACAAAATTACTAAATAATTGCTGGTGGGTTTTCAGTGCTTGAATCTCGGCCTGCAGCTCTTCAATGGTTGGCTTTTTGGGCTTGGCTGGTTTTTCTTTACTGACCTTTTCTGCTTCGATTTCTGCCCACTCTTTTTTATAGAGTGCAATTTGGTTGGTAAAGAACTGGACGCGTTCGGATGAGTCAGTAATGAATTTGGGGGCGATATCGAATAAATCCATCATGAGGCTGCCTACCGTGCAGTCTTCTAACTCATCGCCCAGCTCGGCCAATTCGATTTCATTAGGCAGCCACTCCAGAAGGTAGGCCGGATCAACATTTTCGCTTTCTAATGTGGTTGCAATGGCTTCTGCGGAATCCAAATCAGTCTCGCCATTAATTACGCTTTGCAGCGCTACCTTGATTTGCAGGGCGCGCGGAGATAAAGCCACATTGGTTGACAAATCTTCACTTTCCCCCAAATGTTTGGTTGACAGATCCGCGTTTTCCCCCAAATGTGCATCATTTATTGCTGGTGGTTTATTCTCAAAAATCTGGCTCACATCAAATTTACTGCCCCCGAGATTCACTAGTTCACCGGTGACCACTTCCGGTTTTGCCCCTTCATTTGAGGCGGTTTCTTCGGTTTTAACTGGTACTGGCTGAATCACACCAAGGTTATGACTGATGTACTCGCGTAGTTTTTTCTTATCACTGGTGATCGCTATCGGCGCGGCTTGGATGCACGCAAAAGTAAAATCAGGGTGAAGGGCTAAAATGCCTGGTGTTTCTGAAAGCGCGTTATACCAATCAATAACATCTTGATCTTTCATTAGCTCAGCGGCGCGATCGACAATGCCCTTTGGTGGTGCCAGTAAGTCATAGCCGTTAGCCGGCTGCATGGCGTAGGCAATAACCTTTTTCAGAAATACAGGGGAGTGAAGCACATCATCAGATAAACGGATCGGGGTGCCCAGTGTTGCACCTGTGCTTGTTGTCTGTGCCTTTGTTTCTGGCATTACTGGTGTGGTTTGTTTATCGCGGTACAATTTAACGATGTTGGCCAGCGCATCTTCACTGGCTTCTGAAACAGCACAGGAACAATATTGCTTAAAGAAATTTGAGATAACGCCGAGCTGGGCGGGGCGATCTGTATATGCGAAAACCTCTTTAGTTGCTTTCACTAATGCGCCGAGTTGCGTGAGAGTGGCATCTTTGGCGTATTGCTCGCTACGAACAGACAATAGGATGTTTTGATAAAAATTATCGTCGGTGTCCATAATCATCGCGACAACAGCACTCATCTGTTCGCGAGAGATTGTTTCTGTTTCATCTCCATGCAGCCACAGAGCCGTGAAACGAAAATCTAAAGGTTTTGCTGATACTTTAATTAGTTCGTCATCAATCTTGGTTTTGAAGTGGTCAACAAAAACTGGCCACAGTTTTAGAGTTTTTCCAGAACAATCGCTCTGATTCATTGGGTGTTAAGCCACCGTTATATTGGTGGGGTCTGAGCTGGCTGTAATAACCAATGATGTAATTCGTTATTGATCTATTTGCTTCGCTAAAATTAACGTATCCACAGTTCGGGACCCATTCTGATTTCAGGCTGCGGAAAAATCGTTCCATTGGGCTGTTGTCCCAGCAGTTCCCTCGTCGACTCATGCTTTGCTTTATACGATAACGCCACAATAACCGTCTGAATTCCCTGCTGGTATAGTGACTTCCCTGGTCAGAATGATACATAACGTCAGCCGGTTTTCCCCTGGTTTCCCAGGCCATCGTTAATGCTTTTCCTGTCAGAACTGAGTCCGGAGAAAACGACATCGCCCAGCCTATTGGCTTGCGAGAAAATAAATCCAGAACAACCGCCAGATAAGCCCAGCGTTTGCCCGTCCAGATGTAGGTCACGTCGCCGCACCAGGTCTGATTAGGTTCCGTTACTGCAAACTGGCGATCCAGATGATTAGGGATATCCACATGCTCTTTTGTGGCTTTTTTGTAGCGATGCTCCGGTTGCTGGCAACTAATAATATTCAGCTCTTTCATTATCTTACTGGCCCGCCAGCGACTCAACGGAACACCTTTTGCGCTGACCATATCGGCAATGCTCCGGGCCCCCGCAGAGCCATTACTGGCATGATGAACTTCACGAACTAGGCTAAGTATAACGATGTGTTTTGCATCAGGTTTCTGCGGTCGGCTTAGCCAGTACCGATAGCTACTGCGATGGATCCCGAACACATTGCAAATAAAGGCAACAGGAAACCGCGTCCTGAGTTTCTCAACTAACGAGAATTGTTCAGGGAGTCTGACATCAAGAGCGCGGTAGCCTTTTTTAATATATCGTTTTCCATTTCAACACGTTGTAGTCGTTTTTCTAATTCACGAATGCGAAGTTGCTCAGGCGTCATCGGAGAGGCCTTTGGGGATTTCCCTGCGCGTTCTTCTTTAAGCTGGCGAACCCATTTATCCATCGTGGATTTACCGACATTCATTGCTGTTGCAGCGGCGGCAACGCTGTAGTGCTGATCGAGTACAAGCTGGGCAGCTTCGAGGCGAAACTCGGGGCTAAAATTGCGTCTGTTACGTCCGGTCATAATGTCACCTGTTTTGACTATGAGGCGATGATATCACCTCTATTCAGGTGGCCAGATTTAGTATTCCACTTCATAGTGCCATGATATTGATTTTAACACTATAATAAGCAAAGGCTTGCCTGCCGGTTTCAAAACTAGCGTGGTGGATTTATGCTGATTCGATGTATGAAGGAGGTGGGAGTGTCTGCAGAGATTAAAGTATACCTTGAGGATGCTAATCAAGCTTATAGCTCTGGTGTGTGGTGCCTATTAGAGGAAATCTTCACTGAAGATATGGGGATGCTTCTGAAACGGATTGATGGAGTTTCAGCAACAGTTGCATTACGTGATGCAGATATCTATGTAACACCATTCAGTGCAGGAATAGACCGAATTTGCGCTTATATGTTTAGTCATCATAAAAAAAATTTCCTTCTTATTGGTATTAGCATCGGACAAAATTTGCCAATTGTTGAGAACCTATTCCCCTGTTTGCAAGGAAGCGTTTTTATCCGAAGAACTGACTCTGTTGAGCAAGTTCGTCATAAGGTGTCTCAAGCTTGGACTATGTCAAACGAAAAAAAAGAAGAAAAATGCCGTTCATGCCGTCGCTTATTATTAACAGCAGGTGAAAAACGTGTAATCTATTATTTAGATAAAGGTTTTAGCGTGTCTCAAATTGGTAGTATTCTAGGGATAGGAATGAAAATGGCAAGTCAAAGAAAACGGGAGGTTATGAGGAAGTATAATTTGCACTCAGATGTAGAACTGTGGAATTTTCTTAACAAATGGCGAGAATATTTAATTCCTTCTGAATAATGCTCCCACCACTCTAGCGAGCTTATGTTGAGTAAGTTCGAAGGAAATCCGTAAGTATTAGAAAAATCAGAGTGTATATAACAGGCCGGCGCAGTGACAATAAAAGTGGATCGCTAATGTGTTTAATTGATTAAAATGGTTATTGTCAGGCATGGATCAAATGATATACATACGCTTATAAGTGCATGTATATCATTAATCCGGTAATCAATCAGAGGTCAGCTCATAACTTTCGGCCAATAGATCGTGAATTTCTTTCGGCGATAACGGACCAGAGAGTATGATACTTATCCAATGTTCTGTGCTCATGTGGTAAGCGGATAATATACCCTCTTTTTGTCGTAGGGACCCGATGTGTTCTGGCCTGATTTTAACCTCAATAACGTCGATTTCATCATCGGTTTTAAGGCCAAGTTTAGAGCCTGACACATTCATGACTATAGCGAACCACTTTTTGCCATCATGGTGACGAAGAACTGCATAGTTGGGAAATTTATTCCATAAATATTCTGGTTCAGATTTATAATGCTCTCGTGCATATTCGAACAGCTCCTCTCTTTTCATTATGAATTCCTAATTACTTTCTTTGATTGACGATTATTAATGTCCTATCACTTGAAAATTTGAAGAGGGCATCGCTGATATATTAACCGTAGTGGGGACAGATTTCATTTATCGGTAGCATTTCATTAGAATTTCGGAATGCTGGCCTATGCAGATAAGCCAGCATCTTTTGAAAATTAACGGAATGGGTTATCGAGCGGTACTTCAGCGTCAGGCTCGTGAGTAATTCTATTTCGGAGATCACGCCTTATAATTTCAATAGCCCAGAACCAAACGATATGTCCAAATAGCTCAGAAATATATTCATCAGCTGGAAGCATCGAGAGAGAAGGCGTTAACCCCAGCAATGGGAAGCTAATCCAATGCACTGCAATTGTAGCAACAATACCGGCTAAAGCGCCTTGCCAGAGTTTAACTTTTGGGAATATCTCGGCAACGACGCAATAGCCGATAGCGAATATCAACGAGAAGATGATATGAGTGACCATTACTGGATTGATAATGTGTTCTGAAAAGGTATAGACAGTAGCCGTTGGATCAATGCCTAAGTAGTCTCTAAGGAAAAGAAATGGCGGATTAAACTCATCACGACCGCCAGTAAATGTTCTAGGAGGTAATGGTACTTCGGCTCCCCATTTTACAAACGCAGACATAACTCCTGCAATGAAACCAACAAAAACTGCAATACCATATTTGCGGCGGCCGGGCTGCGTTCTCATCAACAAATCAGATACTTTCATTAGTCATCCCTTTATAAAATTATAAGTACTCTAGTTTGAATAAAAATAGTACTTCATCAGCTTAACCGATTTAGCAAACGTTGTTTAATATGTTTATTTTTTCAGCTATGTATATTTAATCAGTAATAAGACATCACAAAGAAACGCAAGGTTGGATACTAGAGTCGTAAATTAAGGTGACCAATCTGCCTCACAAGGGCGCTAAGTCATATATTTGAACTCTAAATTCAGAAATACCTGAGCTGCGATTGATTGCATACCTCCTGACTTAAGGCCGTATCATCATGTTAATTGTCAGTATTGAACGATTTAAGTCTATGACTGGAGGTTGGCAGAGCATGATGATAATCCTTGCATATAGTCGCTGCGGTGAAATCTAGATTTCTCTTTATTTTTCATGACCGAGCATCACAATAAAGGTAAGTGAAAAGGGGCATAAAAAGGGGCATTTTGGCTAAAAGGGCATAAAAAAGGGCACTATAAATGTAGCTAGTTGTACATATATGTAGCAGTTAGATAATGCCAAGACCCTGTTTTTGAATGATAAATTATATATTTCAAAGGGTTATGTTCTGTCATGTAACATATAAGTACTAATTATCAGGATGTTGCGGGGCTCGAGGTTTAAGGGTAGACTGCGCAGCATCACTTGATTGTGACAGAAAAGCGCATTTAGCATTATCAATGGAATCTCCATGTAGCCCCGCTAAATGCACTTCTCTGAATTAAGGAGGGCCTGCGCAAGCAGGCCTTTTTTATATCCAGAATTTGGCAATAACGTTCTGTTTTAAAATACTTTCTTATATGGAACCACGGTAACCGCCTGATACACGCCAGCGGCGACGTACGGGTCAGCATCGGCCCATTCTTTGGCATGCTCTAACGATTCAAATTCGGCAATGATGGCTGAACCTAAGAAACCGGCAGCACCAGGGTCGTTAGAGTCAATGGCAGGAAGTGGACCGGCGGTCAGCAGACGTCCTTCATCACGTAAGACCTGCAAGCGAGCCAAATGATCAGGGCGTGAGGTCATTCGCTTATCCAGTGCGTCGGGAACATCCTGAGAGAAAATGAGATATAACATAAGGCTATCCTGATTGTTGGTATAAAGAGTGTGATACAAACAATATCACGTTACGGCATCTGTACTCAGGGTGCAATAAGCCTGTTATCTTGCTGTTAAGGAGTTTGCTGGGCTGCTGTTTTAACCGTCAATCGCGCGTTTTCTTTCGCTCTGGGCGCCTTTGCACATTGCACATGATTGCTATTTGCATTTAAACTTGCGGCTTATTGAGTAAAGAACATTTGGGTTAAATCAATCCGTCAAACCAGGTTGCTAACACTTTGTCGCTGAAAACATCACCACTGAAGAAGTTTTTCCTGACACGTCGTCTTTCATGGCCAACGACGCTGTCCATCGGGTTGCATTCAACGCTAATCGCTGGTTTGCTGTATGCCTCTGCGCAGGAAATGCTGCATATGCCCGCTGAGGAGCCGGAACCGATCAATGTGGTAATGGTTAACCCTGCGATGTTTGCCGCTCCGGCGCCTGTCGCGATCCCTCAGCCTGATGCCAAACCGGAGGCTGCTCCGCCGCCACCGCCAAAAGAAGAGCCGAAGCCAGAGCCTAAACCCGAGCCTGAGCCAAAGCCGGAACCAAAGCCCGAGCCTAAACCTGTCATTAAGCCAAAACCCAAACCGGTGAAGAAAGAGGTCGTTAAACCTCAGCCGAAAAAAGTGGTTGAAGAAAAGCCGCGTGAAGAGACGCCAACCCGCACGGTGACGTCGCCTGAAACGTCGGCCTCTAGCACGTCGACGCACAGCAGCACATCAACGACGAAAGCGAGCAACAACACCGCCAGTGCACCCGCGGTTGCCGCAGTACCTAGTGGCCCACAGGCGCTAAGCATTGTCAGGCCAATATACCCAGCGCGTGCCGTTGCGTTGAAACTAGAAGGTAAGGTTGTTGTTCGTTATGACGTTGATAGTAACGGGCGGACGACAAACGTGGAGATCATCTCCGCAGAGCCACGCAACTTGTTTGAACGTGATGTGAAACAGGCGCTGAAGAAATGGCGTTTTGCGACGGGTCGTGAAGGGAAGGGACTGACTAAGACGATTATCTTCCGCATGTCGGGTGAAACTGAAATCCAATAATCGATTCAGGGTCAATAAAAAAGCCAGTCACAGTGTGACTGGCTTTTTTTGTAGGCTTAAATCGCCGCGAAGATCTTAATCGTCGAAGCCAACGCGGAAGTTCTCTTTGCCCGCAGGCAAGGTGCGTGACTTGTTGTCATCATCAACTGCAACGTAGGTAAAGACGGCTTCAGTGACGCAGTAACGTTGTCCAATAGGGTCAGAGGACACCTTTTTCACCCACACCTCGATATTGACAGTAATGGAACTGCGGCCGGTGCGGATACAGCGTGCATAACAACACACCACATCGCCCACGGCGACCGGCTTTAAAAAGGTGATACCGTTAACCGCCACGGTAACAACACGTCCTTCAGCCACTTCTTTTGCCAGAATTGCGCCGCCGATGTCCATCTGCGACATAATCCAGCCACCGAAAATATCACCATTGGCGTTAGTGTCGGCTGGCATTGCCAAAGTACGAAGGACAAGCTCTCCCTCAGGGAAACGATGTTTTTCGTTCATAAATGTCAGTCTTATTCTTTTCAGTTACCACTTCCCTGAAGCCGATTGCGTTCAGGAAAAACCTTATTTGCCGAGCTTTTGTTCTTCAGTCATATGACGGTAGATATATACGCCGCTTAATAACGTGAAGACCAGCGTCAGTGCCGTGAGTCCGAAGACTTTAAAATCAACCCATACGCTTTGCGGCATCCAGAACGCCACATACAGGTTAGCGATACCACAGGCCATAAAGAACAGCGCCCACGCCGCGTTCAGACGTGACCACACGATATCGGGCAGCGAAATTTCTTTGCCAAGCATGCGTTGGATCAACGGTTTTTTCAGTACGATTTGGCTTACCAGCAGCGCGATGGAGAACAGTGCATAGATAACGGTCACTTTCCATTTGATAAACAAATCGTTATGGAATACCAACGTCAGCGTACCGAAAATAGCGACCATCACGAAGGTGATAAGCGTCATTTTTTCTACTTTACGATATTTAAGCCAGGTCACGATTAGCGCTACCGCAGTGGCTGCGATCAACGCGCCAGAGGCCACGTAAATGTCATAAAGCTTGTAACAGACAAAAAATACTACTAGGGGCAGAAAATCTAAAAGCTGCTTCATATACCTGTCCATAAATCAGTTAACCGAGCGACTATACCCGATTCAGTGCGGTGAGGCATTAAAACCCTAACGCGTACCTGCCTTCATTATCGCGCATAATGCCGCCGAGTGGGATGCAACGACGGCTATTTTTGCAAATACTTACAAGATGGCATAATGCTTGCTATCACCTTGATAAGTTTGTTGCTTACACGCATGATGTAGCAGGCGTGTAAAGAAGGTAAGCGACATGAAATGGAAATTTATTAACGGCTGGATGCCGGGTTTAGCCCTCTTGATGGGTTATCAGCGGGAGTGGCTGACAAGTGATATTCGTGCCGGGCTTTCGGTTGCCGCCGTGGCTTTGCCGGTGGCGATTGCCTACGCCGATTTAGCCGGCGTTGGGGCTATCGTTGGGCTCTATTCCTGCGTGTTCCCCATGATTGCCTATGCGCTTTTCGGTTCCTCGCGTCAGGTCATCGTGGGGCCGGATACGGCTACCTGTGCGGTGATCGCGGCGGTTGTGACGCCGCTCGCCGCCGGTAACTCTGAGCTTCAATGGCAGCTGTGCATCATGATGACGCTGATGACCGGCGGTTGGTGCTTGATCGCCAGCCGTTTTCGTCTTGGCGCGCTGGCTGATTTACTGTCGCGGCCCATCCTCACCGGGTTATTAAACGGTCTGACAATAACGATTATCGTCGATCAGTTAGGCAAAATTTTTGGCTTCCAAACTAAAGCGCGTGAGCTTATCGAACGCTTGCTTTCGCTGCCGTATGATTTGCTGGGAAGCCATTGGCCGACCATGCTGTTGTCACTGCTCACGTTGGCGGTGTTGATCGGCGTGAGGCGACTACGCCCCAGTTGGCCAGGGCCGCTCATCGCTATGTGCCTCGCAATGTTGCTGGTTTGGCTCTTTGAATTACCGCGTCACGGCATACGTACGATTGGCGGATTCAGCGACGGCTTGCCGATTGTGCAATGGCCAAGCTTCCAACCCGGTTTGCTGCGTGACTTGGTGATCCCTTCACTTAACCTAGCGCTGATTAGCTTTGTGAGTTTGATGCTGACCGCGCGCAGCTTTGCCGCTAAAAACAATTATGAGGTTAACGCCGATGCCGAGTTCCGTGCGCTTGGCGTAGCTAACATAGTCTCGGGTTTGTCTCAGGGTTTTGCTATCAGCGGCACCAGCTCGCGTACGGCGGTGAACGATGCCAACGGTGGCAAAAGCCAGCTGGTGTCCATCGTGGCGGCGATTGTGATCGGCGTGGTAGTTTTATTCTTTACCTCTCCGCTGCAATACATTCCAGTTTCTGCTCTTGGCGTGGTGTTAGTTTATGCGTCGTGGTCGTTGCTGGACTTCCGCACGATTATTCAACTGCGTCGCCGCAATCCACCGGCGTTTCGTTTGGCGCTGTTTACCTTTGCTAGCGTGATGTTAGTCGGCGTTATGCCGGGGATCGGTCTGGCGGTTTTACTCGGTCTGCTGCAGTTTTTACGTACCGTGTTTCGCCCAACCGAACAGCTACTGGGCGTGAACGAAGAGGGCATGATCCATTCGTTAGGCAACGGGGCTCAGGTTAAAGCCGTCGAAGGCGTGCTGATGTACCGTTTTAACTCGCCGCTAACCTATTTCAACGTCAGCTATTTTAAAAGGCGAGTCCTCAATTTGGTTGACGGCATGCCTTTCCAGCCGCGCTGGGTGGTAATTGATGCGGTCGCTAGCTTTACCTATCCCGATATCAGCGTGATTTCAGCTATCGATGAACTGAAACGAGATTTAAAACAGCGCAACGTCAAATTAGTCTTAGCGGGTAGAAGAACCGATCTTAAACGCTGGTTCAGCGCAAACCGAGCGAAGGGCGAAGAGAAAGGGCTGTTGTTTGTTTCCGATCTCTATTTAGCGCTGAAGTTTATTCAGAGTAGCGAATGCGTTAACTGCGAACCATCGCCGCCAAGCGAAACTAAGGTGCTGGCGCTTGAAGATAAGAGGATGCCATATCAACCGCCAATAGAACCCTAAACCATCATCATAAAAAATGGGAGCCAGTGGCTCCCATTTTGCTATCAGTTATTGATTAAGCAGTTATTGATTAAGCGGGTTGTCTCACCAGCATATAAAGACGAGACAGATAGATAATCAGCATGGCGGAAACCAGATTGCTCAGCGCGCCCATAATCACCATACCCACGGTTGGGTGCAGCGCAGAGAGCACGCCAACCAACAGCAGCAGCGCCAGTTTCGCCGCCAGCCATAGCATGATGGCTGGGCTAATTAAACGCACATTGGCGAACGATAAGCGGAAGCTACTGCGAATCGCTCTGATTACGCCGACTTTTTCTTCGGACATAATCATCGGCGCTAACGCCAGCCCAACGGCCAATACGATACCCGGCACGATAAAGGCGGTAATACCAAGCTGAACCATTAGCGTACACAGGAACATTAACAGTAACAGACGTGGCAGCATCGGTGCAGAGGTACCAATCGCACGCAGTGCGCTAAGACGCTGTCCTTGGGAGACCAATGGAATTAACGCCAACATGCCGCCAAGCAGCAGCACATTACCAATTAGCGCGGAGAAACTGGCCGCAGCGGATACTTTCAGCAGCACCATTTGTTGCTCTGGTGTCATCTGCTGCACCATTTCTTGCAGTCCCATACCTGACGTTAGCGTGCCGTCGGCACCGGCTAAAATACTCAGATCGTCTGCGCCCGGCGTGAATGCCTGATTCAGGATCACTGAAATAAATGCGGTTAATAGCGCTAACAGGCACAGCGTGCTTATCTGATGACGGAAAAAGTTAAAACTGTCACGGTACAATGTACGGGCCGTGATTGGCATGCAGGCGCTCCTTGGCATTTGCAACGACGCCCTAATTCACAGAAAACGGCTACAGGATCGGAGCCGTCTTAGATTATTAGGGGATTTAGAATAATCAATGTGCGCCGATTGTACCCTGTTAACCGGGGAAGTGGCACCCCGTCGCTATTTTACTGGCGATTTCTTCGGCGTTTGCTGAGGGCAGAGGGGCAAGCCCATAGGCGGCGCGGGCGCGGGCGCGTTCGCAGGCTTCGTTACGTTCTCCAAACTCCCAGGATTGAGAAAATTCTCGGCAGGGTGAGGGCCGGCTCTCATACATAGAACACATGACGTGTTGGCCAATTTCACCGCGCAAGTTCACACAGCGCGGTTTTTTAGTATTGGTGCCCTGCATACAGCGCATATAAGGGCTGACCTGTTCGGTCAGCGAAGCCGGTACAAGGCCTCCGGCATCATCCGCTTCGGCCCAATAAAATGACACTCGGAAATAACCGCAGCATGCACCACATGAGATGCAGGGATTATGCTGTGAGATCGCTGGAATTGTTGGCATGTCACTCATCTTGATTTCCCACCACTCCTTATGGTTTCGAACCAAAACAATCGGAACAGAAAAACTACCCCGAGGTTAATTTTACGTCAATCAACTTAGCTGAGATGCGTGAGATATGTTTATAACTCGTTAAAATTGATCCATATCAATTTACGTAAAATCATATAATTAATGCATGTTTAATATATGTCATTTTGTGAAAAACAATGTCGTTGATGTGATCTGTGTTAGATCACGCATCATCCTTTTTGGTTATATTTCCGCACGCAGTGATAACCATATAAAGGGAAGGGATGATGAAAAAAATTACACTTGCGCTATGTGTGGCAGCAACGCTGGCACCATCTTTCGCTATGGCTCATCAGGCGGGTGATATTATTGTTCGTGCCGGTACCGCGACGGTACGTCCAACGGAAAGCAGTGATAACGTGATGGGACTGGGCGGATTTAAGATCGATAACGATACCCAGTTAGGATTAACGTTCAGCTACTTAATCACGGATAACATTGGTGTTGAATTGCTGGGTGCAACGCCGTTCCAGCATAAGGTGGGATTGCAGGCGACGGGTGACATCGCGTCGACGCGTCAATTGCCACCGACGTTGATGGCTCAGTGGTATTTCGGTAAGGCCGAAGACAAGCTGCGTCCTTATGTCGGTGTAGGTATTAACTACACCAATTTCTACGATGCGAAGTTTAATAACACGGGCAAAAGTTTAGGTTTACACGATCTGAGCGTGGATAATTCCTGGGGCGCAGCAGGTCAGGTGGGCTTGGACTATTTGGTTGATAAAGACTGGATGATAAACGCATCACTGTGGTACATGGATATTGATACAACCATCAAGTTCAGAGATGGAAATAACCAAAAGCAAAGCATCGATACACACATCGACCCATTTGTATTTATGTTTGCCGTTGGCTATCGCTTCTAACGAGAAGCGTATATACCCAAGATATTTCAAGCGACTTGAACGGGGGCAATCAACGGGTAGGCAGCTTGAAGTATCACGGGTATAGCAGGGTCAATAAAACGGTCAGTTTTACAGACGCAGATAGCAGACAAAAGTTACAGACAATAAAAAGGCGCGTTAAGCGCCTTTATTGATCGCGAAAACGGTTACTTAACCCGCATATCGTTTTCAACAACGCGAACGCCTTTCACCGTTTTGGCGACAGAAACCGCACGGTTGGCGTCAGCAGAAGAAGAAACGAAACCGCTCAGCTGAACGCGGCCTTTGAAGGTTTCAACGCTGATTTCGGTTGATTTGAGAGATTTCTCCGCCAATAGCGCAGACTTCACCTTAGTTGTAATAACGGTATCATCAATATAACCGCCGGTGCCTTCCTGTTTGGCCGTTGGCGCACAGCCAGCCAACGCAACGGAAAAAATCGCCGCTGCGCAAAAAGTGGTAATCGCTTTAACCCATTTCATCAATGTCTCTCCTTGCTGTTTATAGTGAGAATGACCGATTTAATACCTAATCCAATGATTAGCCGTCATGTCATCCGTAATTACTATAATCCATTTTTAAAAAACAGGCTTATCAATATGTAAGCGTTACTAATACAAAAAAACCGTGCGGTACGAATACGGCACGGTTGTTGAGGCTATGTTTCTATACGGCGTTTATATACGGCTATCTTAACGCCGAGTCGCGGCTTTCATTCCACTGACGAAATCATGTAATTTTTTCAGCATCACATCGGGCTGGTGCTGATTCTTCTCAATGATTTTAACAATGGCGGAGCCAGAAATCGCCCCCGCGGCACCGGCATCGAGAGCCTCTTTCACCTGCGAAGGTTCAGATATGCCAAAACCTTGCAGCGCAGGAGGCGCCTTCAGCTCATCTAAACGCGCCACTAAATGATGCAGCGGCAGTTGAGCCCTGGTTTCTGCCCCAGTAACGCCGGCGCGAGAAAGCAGGTATGTGTAGCCTTGTCCCTGCGCGGAAATACCTTGCAGCAAATCATCATCGGCGTTCGGTGGGCAGATAAAGATAGGGGCAATGCCGTGGCGTAACGCGGCCTGACGGAACGGCATGGATTCTTCGATCGGTACGTCGGCAACCAGTACGGAATCAACGCCCACTTCGGCACAGCGCTGATAAAACTCGTCAATTCCGTTATGGAATACCAAGTTGGCATACATCAGTAAGCCAATTGGGATCTGCGGGTGTTTTTTACGAATTTCAGCCAACAGCTCAAAGCAGAGCGTCGGCGTCACGCCAGCGGCAAAAGCACGTAGCGTTGCGTCCTGAATGGTTGGGCCGTCTGCCAGCGGATCGGAGAACGGTATGCCCAGTTCTAACGCATCGGCACCGGCGTCGATTAAGGTGTTTACGATCTCCAGAGAGAGCGCGGGAGTGGGATCGCCAAGGGTAACGAAAGGAACGAAAGCACCTTCATTGCGGGTCTTTAGTTCAGCGAACAGTTGTTGATAGCGTTCCATTAGATTTCTCCCCGCGCAGTCAAAATATCGTTAACGGTAAAAATGTCTTTATCGCCGCGGCCTGAAAGGTTCACCACCAGCAGTTGTTCTTTATCTGGATCCTGCTCAATCATTTTTAATGCGTGCGCCAAGGCGTGTGAAGACTCCAGCGCCGGAATGATACCTTCTTCACGCGACAAGCGTTTGAAGGCATCCAGAGCCTCATCATCGGTAATGGACACGTAATCAGCGCGCCCAATGCTGTTCAGATAAGCATGCTGTGGGCCGACAGAAGGGAAGTCTAAGCCCGCAGAGATGGAGTAAGACTCTTCGATTTGGCCTTCTTCGGTCTGCATCATCGGTGACTTCATACCAAAGTAGATCCCGACTTTGCCATGCTTGAGCGGTGCGCCGTGCTGTCCGGTTTCAATGCCTAATCCACCGGGCTCAACGCCGATCAAACGCACCGATTCTTCGACGATAAAATCTGCAAACATGCCGATAGCGTTCGAACCGCCGCCGACACAGGCGAGAACCGCATCAGGCAAACGGCCTTCAAAGCCTAAAATCTGCGCCTTGGTTTCTTCCCCAATCATGCGCTGGAATTCGCGCACGATGGTTGGATATGGGTGTGGGCCAGCCGCCGTGCCGAGCATGTAGTGCGCTTTGTCGTACGAACCAGACCAATCGCGCAGCGCCTCGTTGCAGGCGTCTTTCAGCGTAGCGGAACCGCTGGTCACCGAGATAACCTCAGCGCCCATTAAACGCATACGGAAGACGTTTGGCGATTGACGCTCAATATCTTTAGCGCCCATGTATACGCGGCATTTTAGGCCGAGCAGGGCACAGGCCAGCGCAGAAGCCACGCCGTGTTGCCCAGCACCTGTCTCGGCGATAATTTCTGTTTTACCCATGCGCTTAGCCAACAGTGCTTGGCCCAGTACTTGGTTAGTTTTATGTGCGCCGCCGTGCAGCAGGTCTTCACGTTTCAGGTACAGCTTGGTTTTAGTACCTTTGGTTAAGTTACGACACAGCGTTAATGCAGTAGGGCGACCTGCATAGTTTTTCAATAAATCGATGAACTGTGCTTGGAACTCAGGATCTTTCTGAGCACTGACAAAGGCTTCTTCCAATTGCTTCAGTGCTGGCATCAAGATCTGGGGAACGTACATCCCGCCAAATTCGCCAAAATAGGGGTTTAGTAATGTCATGGTATGTCCCAACCTAATTATTGATTTAATTAATAAGCGCGCAGCGTTTGAAATACGGCTTCTAGTTTTTGCTGATCTTTAATGCCGGGTGCAGTTTCTACGCCAGAGTTGAAATCAAGTCCCGCACTGCCGAGCTTCGCGGCAAGAACGCAGTTGCTGGCGTTAAGACCCCCTGCGAGCATGACGTTATCCAGCGTTTTCCCGGCTAACAGGTTCCAATCAAACGGTTCGCCGGTGCCGCCGTTGCCGTTATCGAAGACATAGCGATCGACATGCAGCAAATTACGCGCAGGAATGTGGTCGCTGATGCTGATGGCCTTCCAAATCTGGCAGTTAACCGGCAACAGCTGACGAAGCTCGCGGATATACTCCTGTGATTCATCCCCGTGAAGCTGAACGGCATGCAGCGCGAGACGCTCTACGGTGAGACGCACCGTTTCCAGTTTGGCGTTGCGGAACACGCCAACGTATTTCAATGGCGCAGCGGCAATCACTTCACGTGCCTGAGTGATGTCAACGTAGCGCGGCGAGCTGCCAACGAAAATCAAACCGCCGTATACGGCTCCGGCGTTGTAGGCAGTGGCGGCATCTTCGGCGCGAGTGAGGCCGCAGACTTTGTTATCACCCAGCAGCACGCGGCGTAACGCCAAACTTAAATCAGGCTCAGACATCAACGCGCTGCCAATCAAGAATCCGTTGGCAAAGTGGCTGAGTTCGCGGATCTGGCTGTAGGTATGGATGCCTGATTCGCTAATCACGGTAACACCCTGCGGCAGACGCGGTGCCATTTGGCGCGTGCGGTTTAAATCAATCGACAGATCGCGTAGGTCGCGGTTATTGATACCGACGACTTTGGCCTTCAAGGCGATAGCGCGATCCAGCTCTTCTTCATTGCTGGCTTCTGTTAAGACGCCCATGTTTAAGCTGTGAGCCACGGCGGCCAGATGTTGATACTGCTCATCGTCTAATACCGAGAGCATGAGTAAAATCGCATCGGCCTGGTAATGGCGGGCCAGATAGATTTGATACTCGGAAATCACAAAGTCTTTACACAATACCGGTTGATGAACGGTGGCGCTGACCTGACGCAGGTAGTCGAAGTCGCCCTGAAAATACTTTTCGTCGGTTAACACCGAGATTGCCGAAGCAAAGTCACGGTATAAGGTGGCGATTTCAACCGGATTAAAGTTTTCACGGATCACGCCTTTTGACGGCGAGGCTTTTTTGCATTCCAGAATGAACGCGGTTCGGTTGCCTGCTAGCGCGTCGTAAAACGAACGCGATGACGGCCCAATGCTCCCGAGGAAACTCTCCAGAGGCTGCTGGGATTGACGTGCTTCAACCCAGACGGCTTTATCGCGAACGATGCGATTTAATACGGTTTCTTGCTTCTGTGGGGAAAGATTACCTTGCAACATACTCAGCCTCGTGCTGCCAATGCGGTCACTCGCTCAAATGCTGTTCCGCTTTGGATGGTTTCCAGTGCCAGTTGCGCGTTGTGGCGCAGATTATCCTGACCGAACAATTTCAGCAGCAAAGCAACGTTAGCGGCGACTGCCGCAGCGTGCGCTGCATCACCTTTACCTTGTAATAAGCGCGCCAGAATGTCACGGTTTTCTTCTGGGGTTCCACCTTGTAACGCATTCAGCGAATAGCTCGGTAAGCCAAAATCTTGCGGAGAAAGCTGATAGCTTTCGATTTCACCGTTGTTTAACTCAGCCACCTGCGTCGGTGCGTGAATGGCAACTTCGTCCATCCCGCCACCGTGAACCACGGCGGCATTCTTATAACCCAGAACTTTTAGCGCCTGCGCAATCGGCAATACCAATTCAGGGCTGTAAACGCCGATCAGGGCCTTAGGCGGGCGCGCTGGGTTAATCAGTGGGCCGAGCACGTTAAAAATGGTGCGGGTTTTCAGCTGTTGGCGAACCGGCATCGCGTGGCGAAAACCGGTGTGATACTGCGGTGCAAACAGGAAGCAGACATTTAAATCATCCAACGCTTGGCGTGAATCTTCGGCGCTCATATCTAAGCGAATGCCGAAGGCTTGCAATAAATCAGACGATCCTGAACGGCTGGAAACGCTGCGGTTGCCGTGTTTAGCCACTTTAGCGCCGCAGCTGGCCGCGACAAAAGCGCTAGCGGTAGAGATATTGATGCTGTTGGTGCCGTCGCCGCCGGTGCCTACGATATCCGCAAAGTCATAGTCTGGGCGCGGGAACGGTTGAGCATCAGCCAATAGGGCGCTGGCAGCTCCCGCAATTTCTTCAGGACGTTCACCGCGCATTTTCATGCTAATCAGCGCCGCTGCCAGCTGGCTGTCTTCTAATTCACCGCGCACGATGGCGGCAAATAGCTGGTGGCTCTCTTCTTGCGTC
This sequence comes from Hafnia alvei, assembly GCF_964063325.1. Classification (NCBI taxonomy): domain Bacteria; kingdom Pseudomonadati; phylum Pseudomonadota; class Gammaproteobacteria; order Enterobacterales; family Hafniaceae; genus Hafnia; species Hafnia alvei. The sequence continues at coordinate 2,606,813 of NZ_OZ061315.1, read as the reverse complement.
ATCGACTGTGATTTGAACAGTTTTTCTAAAATAGGCTGATGCGTAAAAATGGTTGGTTTGATCAATGTGGCTTGCATGGTGTTTACTCCGTCAATTCTTTATAAGTTAGTCTTTTGATTTTGTTTATATTTATCGTATTTAGACTAATGCCCAAGCTAGCGTCTGCTCTAACAAACGAGCGCCTTGAGTGGTAAGAATGGATTCTGGGTGGAATTGGAAACCACACACGCGATCTTCATCCTGACGAACAGCCATCACCATGCCGTTAAAGGTGGCATTGACCGTTAACCCCTGAGGGATCTGGCTGCCGACCAGTGAGTGATAGCGTGCAACCGGCAGCGGAGAAGGCAAACCGGCAAACATGCCTTCGCCGTCGTGTTCAACCTGCGATGCTTTGCCATGCAGGATTTCACCCGCTTGACCCACGTGACCGCCGTAGGTTTCCACAATCGCTTGATGACCCAGACAAATACCTATGATAGGCAATTTGCCGCGCAGCTTGGTTAATAGCTCAGGCATACATCCCGCCTCAGACGGCGTGCCTGGGCCTGGAGAGAGCATCAGGACCGGATTCTCCATTTCAGCCAGTTTGCTGATAATCACATCGGCAGGAATTTGATTACGGTAAATCACCACGCGGTGACCGCTAGAGCGCAGCTGATCGACCAAGTTGTAAGTAAATGAGTCGATATTGTCGAGCAGAAGAATGTCAGCCATTAGAACACCTCTTTCACGTGATGAGCGGTGGCGATGGCTCGCAGCACGGCACGGGCTTTATTACGGGTTTCGTCGGCTTCAGCCTGTGGAACAGAATCTAAAACCACACCAGCACCGGCTTGAACGGTGGCAATACCGTCTTCTACGTAGGCTGAGCGGATCACGATGCAGGTATCCAAGTCACCGTGTGCGGTGAAATAGCCCACCGCACCACCGTAGCTGCCACGGCGAGTTTGTTCCGCCTGTGAAATTAATTGCATGGCGCGAATTTTTGGTGCGCCGCTCAGGGTGCCCATGTTCATGCAGGCCTGATAGGCGTGCAGCACATCCAGATCTTGGCGCAAGGTGCCCACCACGCGAGAAACTAAGTGCATGACGAACGAGTAACGGTCGACTTTGGTCAGGTCTGCAACATAGCGTGAGCCCGGTTCACAGATGCGCGCCAGATCGTTGCGTGCCAAATCGACTAACATCAAATGCTCCGCCAGTTCTTTATGGTCGGTACGCATTTCAAGCTCGATACGGCTGTCTAAATCGCGGTCTAATTCACCATCGGCGCGGCGTCCGCGTGGGCGAGTGCCTGCAATCGGATAGATTTCAATCTGGCGGTTGGTTGCGTCATATTTCAACGCGCTTTCCGGCGAGGCGCCAAACAGAGAGAAATCGTTATCCTGCATGAAGAACATGTACGGGCTTGGATTGCTGTGTTTCAGGGTATGGTATGCCGCCAGTGGAGAAGGGCACGGCAGGCTGAAACGGCGTGAAGGCACCACTTGGAAAATTTCGCCGATGCGAATGGCCTGTTGCATTTGGCTGACCACGGCACCAAAAGCGTCGTCGCTCAAATTGCAGCTCAGCTGCATATTTTCAATGCGAGGATGGGTAATGGGCGCAGCTTCTTGCGTCATTTGCTGGGTTAGCTGCTCTAAACGAGCCTGCAAACGCTGTGCCTCAGCGGCATTCTCGGTAAACACCGAGGCTTGCAGGCGAGCGCTGCGGTGCTGGTGATCGAGCACCAACAAGGTTTCTGCCAGATAGAAGCAAAAATCTGGGCAGCGCTGATCGCTGTTTAGCGCCGCCAGATTTTCAAAGCCCGCCACCAAATCATAGGCGAACAGCCCCCCGATAAACATGGCCTCACGTTCCTGTTCAGGCACGATAACCAGCGTGAGCAGGGTACGCAGTGCGTCAAACACCGAGCGTGATTTCAAACGCGCATCTTCATCTTGCAAAGTATCGATAGCAGGGAAATGCAGAACGCGCTGGTTTGGGGATATCTCGTTCTCAACGTCTGCGGGCAATGCCGCGTCTAACAACGGAAGCAGGCCACGACCGTTTTCGGTCAGCGCCTGAAGGGTGACGCTGCGGCCCATCGCGGTGATACGCAGGGCGCTATCGATAACTAACAGGCTTTTCAGATCTTGTTTGTTGTCGATCTCGGCGGATTCTAACAGTAACGTAGCGGGGCGCGCGCCACACAGCAGGTGAAACAGCGCCGTGGGATCGTTACGATAGGCCGCCGTTTGCGTTAACAAGGTCAAGGTGGGTTTTGTCGAATTCATTATTATGTCCGCTTGTTCGCTAGTGTTGTTTAAAAACGTTTTTTGCTGAATTTTGGCTATAAAAAAGCCCGCAGGGTGCGGGCGGGATTGTGCTGGATTTCATATCCGTAACACAGTTACTCCGCCCAACCGAATGAGTCGCGCCACCAACGTGCAGAAAGGGTCATTGCGGACGCCTGCACCTGATTTAGAAACTGACTGTTTAAAGAAATCTTACGCATCTCATTCACCTTAATTTTCTGTCGGTACTTTTCTGCTGGTATTTGCTGTTGGTACTACAAAAGAATGGGGCAGCACCGAACCTGCGTACTAGTAAACTAGTTTCATGGTTATGTGTCAACACCTTTTAAATGAATAAATTTCAATCATGTGAAATGCGAGAAAAGGGCGTAGCGTCAGTGAATGATTTAGGAATTAGGTGAATAGGTTAGCGCTCGGCTAGGCATCCTAGGTATGATAGCGCCAGATACCGCAATAGGATGGCTATTTTGCAAGATACACTGCTTGAATCAGAAGATGTGACACTGTCACCTCAACCCCTATTTGACCTGCACAGCCACACGACGGCATCTGATGGTTTGCTCTCTAGCGCAGAGTTGGTGTCTCGCGCTGTAGAAATGGGGGTGACCACGTTGGCCATCACCGATCACGATACCACGGCAGGTATTCCTGCTGCGCGCCAAGCTATTGTTGAGCAAGGGCTTGAACTTGAGCTGATTGCGGGCGTGGAGATTTCAACGCTGTGGGAGAATCATGAAATCCACATTGTTGGGCTCAACGTCGATATTGACAGCGCTGAGCTACAAACGCTGCTGAGCGAACAGGTGACTCGCCGTCAGGCGCGGGCGAAAGAGATCGCGCTGCGGCTTGAGAAAGCGCGTATCCCCGGAGCGCTTGAGGGCGCTATGCGCATTGCCGATGGCGCTGAGATCACGCGCGGTCATTTTGCCCGCTATTTGGTGGAGCAAGGCTATGCAACCAACGTCGGTGGTGTTTTTAAACATTATCTGGCGCGCGGTAAAACCGGTTACGCTCCGCCTCAGTGGTGTACAATTGAAGAGGCCATCGTTGCGATTCACCATGCGGGTGGACTGGCCGTGGTGGCCCATCCGGGCCGCTATCAGTTGAGCAATAAGTGGTTGAAACGACTGCTGGCTGATTTTAAAAGCTGGGGCGGCGATGCGATGGAAGTCGCACAGTGCCAGCAAGCCCCGAATGAGCGTTCGCAGTTGGCTGCCTACGCGTTGCAGTTTACGCTATTAGCTTCGCAGGGCTCTGATTTTCACCAGCCCTGCGCGTGGATTGAGTTGGGCCGCAAATTGTGGCTCCCGACGGGCGTTGAGCCTGTATGGCGAGATTGGTAACTTAGACAATTCATCGTTCTGAGCTATCGACAACGTCCTGAATAATGAGGAATTACAATGAGTCAGCTTTTTTATATTCACCCGGATAACCCTCAGCCGCGCCTGATTAGTCAGTGTGTGGAAGTCTTGCGCAAGGGCGGCGTTATCGTCTATCCAACGGACTCCGGCTATGCGCTGGGTTGCATGCTGGGTGAGAAAAACGCGATGGAGCGTATTTGTCGTATTCGCCAGTTAGACAGTAACCATAATTTCACCTTGGTGTGCCGCGACCTGTCTGAGATCTCGACCTATGCGTTTGTCGATAACACCGCATTTCGTCTCATCAAGAATAATACGCCGGGCAACTACACGTTTATTCTGAAGGCTACGAAAGAAGTGCCGCGTCGCTTAATGAGCGAAAAGCGTAAGACGATTGGCTTACGCGTGCCGTCTAACCCGATTGCGCTGGATCTGTTGGCCGCGCTAGGCGAGCCGTTAATGTCGACGACGCTGATGCTGCCGGGCAATGATTTTGCGGAGTCCGATCCGGAAGAGATCCAAGATTCATTGGGTAAAGTGGTGGACTTGGTTATCCACGGTGGTTTCTTAGGCCAGCAGCCAACCACGGTGATTGACCTGACCGAAGATTCGCCGGAAGTGGTGCGCGTTGGCGCGGGCGATCCGAAGCCATTTATGTAATAACCCGCAGGAATAAAATTCCTGCTGATTTTCACACGAGCAAATTTGAATTTAAAAAGGAAAATGTATGTCTCAGATGCTGACTGAGAGTGAAGAACTGGCGTCCGATCTGGTTGCCTGCCAGCTGGTAATTAAGCAGATTTTAGACGTTATTGATGTGATTGCGCCTACCGAAGTGCGCGAAAAAATGGCCAGCCAGCTGAAGAGCATTAATTTTGACAAGGCCAGCATTGACCCTGTCACCAAGCGCGGCGTGCAAAAGGCAATTGCGCTGATTGAGTTGAAGTTTGCTCAGCAGGAACAGGCGCACTAACGGTAAGGTGTGGTACGACTTCTATTCCGAATCTTTAATGTGAGAGCGGTGAAGGGTTTCGAACGCCTATGCGCACATGTGTTTCCATGAAACCGCTGGCGTAGGTGTTCGAGTGAGGCGGCTCAAGCAACGCCGCCTTGTATATAGAATCTTTAATGTGAGAGCGGTGAAAGATTTCGTCCGCCCGTGAGCATTTGCGTTTCTATGAGACGGCTGGCGTAGGCGTCCGACGAAAGGTTGCCAGCGCGCAACCTCTCGACTCTCGCGCTTTTTACCGCGTCGTTTGGCCGACCGGTCTCGGAGCGCACGTCCTGTGCGCCCTCAACCTGCCACCAGCATCCCTGCTGGCGGCTCTAAAATGCATTCTTTAAACATAAAAAAAGGCAACAAAGATAAAAAGACCAAAGATATTTTCTATCTTTCTATCTTTCTATTTTCTTTTAACTGTTTAGGTTTTGGTAGAACGAGCCGCCGGTACAGGGATGTACCGGTGGAGTTTGGGGCGCCCTGGATGGGCGATACCAAACCGGAGCGAAGATGGCATCTCGGATAAAAGCGCGCGAGTTGAGAGCCCCCGCGCAACGGGGCTCTCATCGGACGCCTTCGACTTAATTTATATGTGAATACCGCTGCTAAGAGGCGGTCGAAACCTTACATCGTGAGTTCATAGATATCCGGTGAATATGCTTCGCCTTACACACGAATTTCATTGTTAGGAGGTCGAAACCTTACACCGCAAGCACATAAGCAGCATCAGCGGTCAAAACCCTTAACCATCTATAAACTATCTTTCCCCCACCCATATCCTCATCTCCCCCTCACCGCGATTAGCCCAGCTAAACCACGGGATAAAGGTCAGCTTCTGCTGTTCTTGTTTCTCCGGTGCAGAGTCATAGCGATACAGCGGCTGATGGGCGGCATTATCACTCACCACGCGAATTCCCATCGTCTGAATCAGCATTTTATGGGCGAAAATACCTTGGCCTTCCAGCAGGGTAAATGTGCTATCGATGGGAAGGGAAAGATTATGTAATTCAGCACCGTTGTCGGCTTGTTCTAAGCAGTAAACCAACGGACCGCGCTGGATCGCCACTTTCCCCGCAACGTGGCGCAGGAGCGGATTGCCATATACGCGGCGTACCGGCATCGGCAAGATCATCTCAATATGATCGTTATTTTGCCATTCTCGCGAGATGTGCAGATAACCACGTTTAATCATTCCGTCGCAGGGAGCGCCGTTCAATAAAACTCGTGGAGAGGCGCACCATTCAGGCAGCCGTAACGCTAAGGCTTGGCGAACAGGCTTTGTGGTGCGGATTTTCAGGCTGACATGTTCATCCCAAGGATAGTTGCCGGCTATCGATATTTTTAGCCCATTATCCAATGTGGTTTCATTGCCGACATATAATTGGATATACAAAGCATCGTCGCGCTGGGTGTAAATGTAATGGCCGATAGAGGTTAAAATGCGCGCAATGTTGGGTGGGCAGCAGGCGCAGCCAAACCAGCGCTGGCGGATCGGTTTTACGTGATCGTAGATGTGGTTAAACGGAATGCTTTTCGGATGAACTTCCAGTGGATTGACGTAGAAAAAATGGCGTCCATCGAGCGCCATACCGCCGAGCACCGTATTGTAAAGGGCACGTTCCATAACATCGGCATATTGGCTATCGCCTTCCATTTGCAGCATGCGGTTGGCAAACATCATCAGACCAATCGACGCGCAGCTTTCGGCGTATACCGTATCGTTAGGCAAATCGTAATCGGAACTAAAGGCTTCACCACTGCTCTGCGAGCCAATGCCTCCAGTAATGTACAACTGGCGTTGCACCATGTTGTTCCACAGGCGTAAACAAATTTGGCGCTTCTCTTCGTCATGGTTTAAGCGAGCCAAATGCGCGACGCCAGCCAATAAATAAACAAAACGTACCGCATGCCCAATGGCGCTTTCTTGTAGCGCTAGCGGCTGGTGTGCTTGGCTATAGGCCTTGTCTTTGATCATCCACGCGGGGCCGTAGGTATTCCAATAAGAGGTTTTCCCACGTTTTTCATATTCTTGATCGTAATAGTGTTGCGGCTGGTGTGGTGGCTGAGCACCTCGCTGCTCAACAAAATACTGAGTGAGCTTCATGTAACGCGAATGGCCGGTAACTTCATACAAACGCATTAAGGCCAGCTCAATTTCAGGATGCCCAGGATAACCATGCAGTTGGTTTTCATTGGGGCCGAAAACGCTATCGATATGATCAGCTAGTCGACAAACTACGTTAAGCAGGCGATGTTTGCCCGTGGCCTGAAACCACGCCACACCGGCCTCAATCATATGCCCTGCGCAGTAAAGTTCATGGCACTCGGCAAGGTTCGTCCAGCGCTCCTGTGGCGCTTTCACGGTGAAGTAAGTATTGAGATAACCATCCTCGCACTGAGCTGCTTCAATCAGTTCAATAACATGCTCGGCGGTGCGCTCTAATTCGCGGTCGGCTTTTTGGCACAAGGACCACGCAACGGCCTCTAGCCACTTGGCGACGTCGCTGTCTTGAAAAACCATGCCGTAAAACTCACCTTTTTCTCGCCCAGCGGCGATGCGGAAATTTTCGATAGCGTGGCTGGGTTCTGCGTCGCTGATACGGTCGTTGAGTGCATCCCACTGGTAAGGGATCACCACGTCGCGAACCAGCCGTTGATACTGGCCTAAAAATGGATCGTTAACGTGCACATGGTTTAAATCCAGTTCTTGAGCCTGTACTAAGACACTTGGCGCGGTGGCGTTGGACTGAATGGTTTCTAAAAAACTCATATTTACGGCTCCTAAAAAGATGGCAAATTAGCTCTAACCCGCATGGCGAAGGTGTAGATCGTGAGCAATGCGGATCATCATTGGGTTATTCAGGCGGCAGAATCGAATAGCGAAAGCCAGCGCTAAATGGAAAAAAGCGGGTAGCAAGGTTTCGAGCGAAGTCATACCGTTTAGCGAGGCAGGCGTTTGATTCTCCATCCCCGGTTGATAGGCAACCCAGATGAATACCAAGCTCAAAACACCGGCGCTGGATGCCCATGCAAGCTTGATAAAGAACAGATTGAAAGCGAAGTTCATGCCGGAAGAACGGATCCCATTTTTCCATTCGCCGTAGTCGTCGGCGAAAGCCATGATGGAGAAATGCAGCGGCAGGGTGAACCCGAGAATAATCCCGTTCCCCAGGATCACCGCGAGCCACAGCGTTTGAAATTGCGGGCCGGTTGGGATAAACCACATAATAACGGCCAGTAGCGCGAGGATAAGATTGGTGACGTAGTACAGGCGGACGGTGTCAAACTTGCGCGACAGCGGGCTGACAATAATCGCGCCAAGTATGGAGGCAACGGTGACCATGGTGAAGAAGAGCGATGCAAATCCGGTGCTGCCTTGTAATACGTAAGTGATGAAATACATATAGCCGCCGCCACGTAGGTTAAATACGTTGATCAGCAGGAATGACATCACGAGCACCAGCAGCATTTGATCGTTATGGCGCAGCCCGGACAGATGCTCGCGCAGGGTAAATTTTCCCATCAACGCCAGCGGGATCCGCTCTCTCACCCAGAAGAAGCAGCATAGGAACATGACAACGGCCACGGCACACAGTACGCCGACGCCCAACTGATAACCCGCCGCCTGATCGCCTTGCCCCAATACCTTAACCAGCCAAGGTAACCCAACCGATACCAGAAAACCGGCGACGCCACACAACACAAAGCGCCATGATTGGCAGGAAATGACTTCGCTATGGCGGGTCGTCATGGTGTTTATCAGCGCACAATAGGGCACATTAATCGCGGTGTAGCTAATGGAGAGCAAAAAATAGGTTATGAACGCCCACAGTATTTTCATGTTCATACTGACGTCAGGCACCGTAAAGGTCAGTATGCCGACGATGCCGATGGGTAAAGCAATCCACAGCTGCCACGGACGAAAACGCCCCCAGCGGCTGTGGGTTCGATCGGCGAGAATCCCCATCAGCGGATCTGAGATGGCGTCAATCACGCGTAGGGCAATGAACAACGTGCCGACCAAGGCCGGCGTCAGGCCAAAAATATCGGTATAAAAAAAGGTGAGAAAATTCATGATGAGGCAGGTAATGACGGTGCCGCCGGCATCGCCTAAGCCATAGCCAATTTTTTCCCGAATACTCAGTGATTCTTTATTATTTTTAGCGACAAAATCAGTTTGATTAATGGGCGTAGCGGTCATGTTGAATCCTCGCATATTGGCGACGTAATCATGCCGAAGTGAATATACCCGCCATACTTCAAGCTGCATTTTTGTTAGCTGTGTTTGTGCACCTGAATGACTTACCTGAGTAAGATTCATTGGGATGCGCTCACTTGCTGCTCAATACAACTCGAATTATGTTGGGTATAAATTTATTTATTCACTTTAGGGAGTTTATTATTTTTTATGTTTATTTCTGGTGTCGACGGTTATTAATCTGGCACAGAGCATAGGGAGCAACAAGGGGAGGAAAAAGTATAAAAAGATGACGATTCCGACTTAATAAGAAAAGTGTGAAGGCGATCGGTTAGTCTATTTTTAAAACACGAGGGTGGCGTCTTTGTAGGCTAGACTAAGCCAAATTTACCCACAGGTAACCGCCAATGCTTGAGGTCACTGTTGATTTTCCACTTACGGTACAAAACGGTGGGTTGTTTATTTCACGCGGCGTGGGCGCTCATCCGGCAAGGACACTCTCCTCATGGGAGTTGATTTTTGTTGAGAGTGGAACGCTGGCCATTCGTGAAGGCGATGCCGATTTTTATGTTTCTGCTGGCGAAATTCTCCTGCTAAGACCACTGTGTCACCATGTCGGATTAGAGACGTTTCCGCTTGATCTAAAATTTTATTGGCTGCATTTTGATATCTATTCATTTGATATTAACGAAACGGCTATGAAACATGGATGTAATAGCTCAACGGCGACGTTGTTGTCTATTCCTCAACATTGTAAGGCTCATGAACCACAATATATTAGTTCTTTATTTCGCCAATTTCTTAGTGAGCAAGAAAATAGGAAACAATCCCCAGCATTAGCGCTTATATTATTGCTTATGCTACAACAAATATCGGCTGGGCTACCGGATGATGCCAATATAACCCACTCAGGCGTTGCCTTAGCCTATAAGGCTAGGCAGCTGATTAAAACCCAGTATCATTTACCGATGAGCACAGCATCATTAGCTGAGCAGCTGTTTTGTAACCCTGACTATTTGGGACGAGTATTTCGTAAAACGTTTGGTGTGACCTTAACAGAGGCGATTCATCGGCAGCGTGTGAGCAGCGCAGAGAGGCTGCTGTTAAATGATATGTGTTCATTAACCGAAGTGGCTGAACGTAGCGGGTTTAACGATGTAGGCTATTTTAGGCAGATCTTTCGTAAGCAGATTGGGCTCACACCGGTGGCATATAAGCGCCGCTACTGTAAGGAACATATTAATTCGGACTAAAGAGAGCCGCTCTAGCACGGCACAAACGCTTAATTTGATGATCCTGCTCACAAAATCATGAAGATAAATTGTTAATTAAATGCGTAATGATATTATCCACTTGTTGAATAACTTCGACATAGAGTTTCTCATGCATTTGCACCCGCTTGATTCGTTTGCTGACTTTTCGGTAAATGACGGCGGGTTTTCTTTTTGTTGCTGCGGCATGGTGTTTCGAGGGTTTCTATCCTAGCCACCTTGTTGAAGGTGACTTTCTTGCTGCTGTTTGATACTACTTTAAGGTGTTCTAAAAGCGGAAAAAGATAAACGGCTTAGGGTGACAGAGGTGAAGGCCGCCAGAAATCTTGGTAGTCTTTGTACATCTAACGTACTTTTTTAAAAATAAGCAGAATTAACGCGATGGAGATTAAATACCCAAAAAATGCAACATATGTAATCTCAACAAAAGTTATAGATACTTGTTCAACGATGGCATTGCATCTGATTGCTGTAATTTTTTCATATTGATCTATGTCTGCGTACTTTAAGGTTACGCCGTAGTCCATGATTATAAGCGCTAAAGCACATATGTATATGAACATAATGATGAATATGCTACCCCATCGAATTACCCCCTTAATTGACATTGCATGATCCTTTTATAATTGCGCTACTACATTCATTTTTTTATTACCATCAAATAGAAAGCGAAGGCTGCAACATATGAAGCAAAACTCATTGTGACTAAAATCACTTTCAGTTTTAGCCATCTTGTTTGCTCCTTAGGATGGGATTTGATGAATCTTACCTCATCCTTGTTCATATCTCTTGTGTAGAACCCACTTTCTCTTGCCAGCAACGCTATTATGAAAAATGAATCCGCCATCCCGATAGATCAATACTTGAGTAGGGAGTTTATTGAATCTAGTCATAAATAAAGCACACGTTTCTTGGAAGTTTCTTTTGATGACAGATTTTGGATAAAGCAAAGTAATGTCGATAGCAAAGCAATTGTCGCAAGTACGGCCATAATGAGTTCTTCAATGGTACTAAAGATACTATTTATCATAAGCCCCCAATCTTATCACCTAGTAGTTCAGCACCTGATTTGCCAAGTTCATAGCCTATATATTAAGCAGTTTATGATTGTATCAACTTGGAATATCTCTAGCCCTTGAAGTTGTATCAAACTGGTATTTATTATTATCTGTTTTTGACTTCGCCAGCATCAGCCCTAGGAGGAAAACACCGTTAACGATAGGTCCGACTCCTTCTCCGATAGCCTCAATAGCAAAAGCAATAATAATTGGGATAAGTAATACCCATCCGCTCAAACCAATGTCATGTAGTCGACGGACACAGAACGCAAGCCCGGCCAGCCAGGTATAAATCCCAATAGCGAGGACGATAAAAAAACCGATGACAGCCAGTATTACCGTCCCTGGCATGATCTGTAAGTTTGAATTAACCATAAAAATGCTGCTCAGATAAAATGAAGCCAGTACGAGCAGACAAAACATCGGCAACTGAAACAATGCAAAAAAGAAATAAGCCCGGCGACTGGCTACGCCTTTGTAGCAAAATGCCTTCCTGTAACCCTCGATCCCGTTTTTTAAAAAAAACATCTAACTTCTTTCCAATTAGTGATAAAAGTAAGGTTTCTTTATACACACAAATAGAAGGGATTTCATCTGATAGATATTTATTAGCAATGTTTGCAAAGCGCTACTGACGGGATCTTCGTCCACTGCATGACGTATTAGGGGGGCATTCAGTTTTTATCATGTAAGCAAAGGAAAAAAATATACCCCAAAGAAAATTGTTATTTCTTTGGGGTAGGTGATGCGGAATGAACGTAATCAGAAATTGGGAAGCGTAGGGCTGATAACAAAAACTTACTCGTAGCGGCGGTAATACACTTCTAGCTTGTTTTGCAGTTTTCCTAGCACCGTGCTGAATACCAGATAAATCAGCGCCGCTTCTACATATAAAATCAGCGGCTCGTAAGTGACAGAAACAATGCGCTGCGCCGCCAAGAACATCTCAGGTACGGTGATAACCGCGGCCAATGAGGTATCTTTGATAAGCGAAATAAATGAGTTAGACAGCGGCGGTAGTGATACGAATACCGACTGTGGCAGGATCACGCGGCGCATGGCCTGTGAACTGCTCATGCCTATAGAATAAGACGCTTCCCACTGGCCTTTAGGCACTGAGATAATCGCCCCACGGATGATTTCAGAGGTATAGGCACCCACGCTGAGCGTGAAACCAATCAGCGCCGCCGGAAACGCATCGAGAGTGATCCCCGCACTCGGTAAACCATAAAAGATTAAGAACAACTGCACTAACAGCGGCGTGCCACGAATAACCCATACGTAGAAATCAAAAATCCACTTGACCGGTTTTGGGGCGTATAAGCGTACCAATGCGGTAATAAAGCCGAGAATAATCCCGCCAATAAAAGAGAGGATTGCTAAAGGCAGCGTGAATTGCAGTCCTGCAGACAGCAGACTCCAAAACGAATCCATCATCAGCTGTAGCCAGGCAAGGCCGTGAATATAGTCAGTCAGGCTGTGTAGCCATGCCATATGCCGTACTCCTAATACAGTAAGTCTAAAAAATATGCCTTAAAACGATATGTCTAAAAACAGTATGTCCAAAAGCGGTCTTCCTAAATACAACAGCCCGCCTCATGAAGTGATACCCAGTTAAGGATTCACAGAGGCAGGCTTGTCACTATTTTGGCTATAGTGTTAAAGACGATTACTGAGAAACGTCCTGACCGAAGTAGCGTACAGAAATCGTTTTATAAGTGCCATCAGCTTTCATTTCATCCAGCGCTTTATTTACCGCTTTCACTAATTCAGGCTGATCTTTACGCAGCAGAATCGCTGAGTTCTCGGTATTTTCATCGGTTGCGACGATTTTAACTTTCGCGTCTGGCTTATGCTTTTTGAAATCCAAGAATGACAGGTTGTCGTTTAACGTTGCCGCTGCACGGCCGCTTAACACCAGATCCAATGATTGGTTGAATCCATCGGTTGGCACTAAATCTGCGCCGTTTTTAGTCGCCAGTTTTGAATAGTTACTGGTCAGGCTTTGAGCCGCTTTCTGGCCTTTTAAATCAGCAAAGCTTTTGATGGTGGTGTTGTCATCACGGACAACCAACACTGCTTTAGAACCGATATACGGCTGAGAGAAATCAAACTTGGCTTTACGTTCGTCGGTAACGCCGACTTGGTTAATAACCGCGTCGTAGCGTTTGGCGCTTAAGCCCGCAATCAAACCATCCCAACGACCTTCGACAAACTCAGGCTTAACGCCCATTTTTTCTGCCACGGCGCGGGCGACATCCACGTCAAAACCAACCAGCTTGCCGCTTTTGTCATGGTAGGTATAAGGCGCATAGGTGCCTTCTGTTCCGAATTTCATCACGCCAGCAGACTTGATTGCCGCCAAATCATCGGCTGCTTGAGCCAGTGCGGAGGTAGCAAATAATGAGGTTGCAAGCAGAGCCAAGGTCATTTTTTTCATAGGTATCCCAATGTCTTACTTAAATTATTTGTTTAAAAAAAACGCAGGTAATTGCGCTCCGTTATTGATGATGAAGCTAAACCATTGTCTGCGGTTTGCTAAATCACATTCTGCGATTATCAATAACCAAATGGAATAAAGCCTAAAAATCACGCAGTGCTTATCAGTTTAGATTAACCACCAGCCAAGCGCCGCAGAGATGATAAGAGCGGGAATAGAAAATAGATGAAACGTCAGCCAGATGCGCTTTTCATTTGCCATGCGTAAGGCGATGAGGTTGGCCATTGATCCCAGCGCAAACCCAAATCCACCAATATTCACGGCGTAGGCCAGCGTGGTGGTGGCAGGAATAAAACCCAGCAGCAAAATGGTAGCCGGCACGTTACTGATAACCTGAGAGAGCAGAATGCCGATCGTGTAAGTGCCAAACGTTGAAAGATGCTGCATGTTTTCAGTTAGCGGTAATAGCGCCGGTAACTGAGTGAGTAATTTCACATCAATAAACATCGCCATGAAAATGAAAATAAGTGCCCAATCGACCAACAAAATGACTTTGGGAGACAAACACAGTAAGGCGACCAGCACGATTAACAGTCCGAGATAGGGCAAGCCTAAATCAACGCTAACGAGAAACACCACGTAGAGCACCGCACAGGCCAGCAATAGCCCGCGCTTGCGTGAGCTGTCTTGGCGATCGGCTAGAGGGCGAATGGTTTTGTTTGGGAAAAACATCAGCGTGAACAGCAATAGCAGAAACAGCAGCACGCCAGACAAAGGCAGCATTTGTCCAATAAAGGCGCTGAACGACAGGCCGCTATGATTCCACAGCAATATGTTTTGTGGATTGCCAATCGGCGTCAGCAAAGAACCTACGTTGACCGCCAATGCTTCAAAGATGATTAAACGGGTCACGGGTAAGGCGCTGAGCTTTTTTAACGTTATCGTGAGTGGAACCACGATGAAAAGGGCCACATCGTTGGTAAGAAATGTGGAAAGCAGCGCAGAAGCCACAACCATAAACAGCGCTAAGGTGCGTTCATTGCTGAGGCGAGCCATCATTTTTCGCCCCAGCCAATCGAAATAGCCGCTCATCTCAACGCTTTTCGTCAGCAGCAGCAGCCCGAGCAGGGTGGTAATGGTGGGCCAATCGATCCAGTGAGGATAATCGCGCAGCGGGGAAGACGTAAAACAGGCCAATATTACGCCAGCAAGCAGGAGAAATTGCAGTAAACGATCGCGCAAAACAGCGCCGAGAACGTGACGTAACGAGGTTTGCATGATGCTGTTTCTCAGTGAGTTCAGGCGCTTTGTTTATACATCACGTGCAGGGGCTGAATAGTAGATAGTTGAATGTCGGTTTGAAGCCGATAGTTGGTTGGCGTAATGTCGAAATGCTTGCGGAACATATAGGTGAAATGTGACTGCGAGGCAAAGCCGTAGTACACCGCGATATCGATAATTGACTCTTCGGTGTGGCGTAAACGTTTTGCTGCACCAGACAACTTACGTTCGCGAATATAGCGGCCTAAGGACATGCCGGTTGTTTCACGAAAAATTTTCTGCATATGCCACAGTGAATATCCAGAGTAGCGGGCCAGCTCATCCAGATAAATATCGCGGCCTAGATGCTGCTCTATCCACTCGCTTAGCGCACATACTAGGGCAATATTGCGTTCGTTCTGCGTCATTCGTTCTCCGGTAATCGTTCTCATTAGCAACATGCCGTCTACTACATATTACGACATCATGGCGTTTACCTCTATACCCATGATAATACCCATCATACTTGAAGCCGTTTCAACCTCAGCTACACTGGCGATGAACATTAATTTAACAAGGAATCGCTGTGAATTCATCTCCAGTTGCTCTCGTGACCGGTGCCAGCCGCGGTATAGGGCGGGCTACGGCATTATTACTCGCTAAACGTGGCTATCGCGTGTGCATTAATTACTCTCAAAACCATGCAGCCGCACAGACGCTGGCGCTTGAAATAGCGGCTTTGGGGCAAGAGTGTTTGCTGCTCTGCGCCAATATTGAGGATGAAATGGCCGTTTGCGATATGTTTAACCAAATTGATCGACATTGGGGACGGTTGGATGCGCTGGTGAATAACGCTGGGATTTTGCAAACCCAGTCCACAATAGAAAGCTTAACGGCAGAAAGAATTAACCAGATTCTGCGTATTAACGTGACCGGGACTTTTTTGTGTTGCCGAGAAGCGGTTAAGCGGATGGCAAAACGCCACGGAGGGCGCGGTGGAGCGATTGTGAACGTTTCTTCTGCGGCAGCCAAAAGTGGTGCTGCCTTCGAATATCTGGATTATGCGGCCAGCAAAGGCGCGATGGATACGCTGACGAAAGGGTTATCAGTAGAGGTGGCGGGGGAAGGGATCCGCGTTAACGGCGTACGGCCAGGGTTTATTTATACGGAAATGCATGCGGATGGAGGCGAGGCCAATCGTGTCGATCGAATAAAAGCCTCATTACCGATGCAGCGTGGTGGACAGCCAGAAGAGGTTGCTGCAGCCATCGTTTGGCTATTGTCGGATGAGGCGTCTTATTCCACCGGCAGCTTGCTTGATTTGGCCGGTGGAAAATAGCTTAGACAGACATTATTTCATTGGCGGTTCGTATGGCAGGGTATCAATGCGTAGGGTGCGATAATAAGCCAGGCGCTCACGAAAATAGTTGCGCAAATGTTCAGGCTGCTCACGCTCAACCAGTTCCGCAATAACCGGCATGTGATAGCGCTCTTTATAAGATACGCCGCCTGCAGCTAAGTCGACATTGACTTTGTCCATCTCTTCTTGAGGAAGATTTGCCAGATTGAAACTCATATGACCTCCTGTTGCGTCGGCTTCATTATTCCAGAATGTTTCGTTTGACTCTATGGCTTATTGCTAATGAAAAGCAGGGCCGTAGCGCTCGAACCTGTCTCAAGCGTGAATACTACAGAGACAAAACAGCAGAGTACAAACTCAAACACTGCAAAATATTTAATCATTGCTGGGTTGGGATAAGTCCAGTATCGCTGAATAAATGCTGCAATTTCAGATCTTCCGTTGTAGTCACCGATAGTTTTCTTAATGTAATGTTTAACTTATAACCATTCATTAATAAGGGCTATTGCTGCATGACGACCAATAAACTCCCCCAGATGTACACGAATGAGCTCACACCTGAAATCCTCTCAAACCTTGATGTATCGCCGTTTAGCGACGAAACGCTATCAACCCTAAGTGACGATAGCATGGCAATTATCCAAGAGCAGGAAGCCTATATTCGCGCTCATCCTCCCATCGGGATTTTTCGCTTTGCAGCAGAAGGTAGCCAGACCAGAGGCGGTGGAACGGTCAAAATAGCCTCGAGTGGGGTGCTGATTAATCTGAAAAATGGCTCATCGGTACAACTAGCAAAAGTGGGCGATAGCGTAATTTATCCTGATGGCACGACGACACTGATTTCAAGTGGAGCGGGTAAGGAGCATCGCTTTGGACAGGTTCAAGCCGCGCTGGTGGGCAGCGGTTTAGATAATGGTGATGAAATTATCAATACGCCTCAGGATAGCCTGCTGATTATCAAACGTTTAGGAGAGGCAATGCCCGATGATTTTCTGGTGGAGCTTAGGTAATGGGCTACCGACCGAACATTATGGGTAAGGGTAAGGCATTATCCTGTGACAAAACGACAACCGGAGCAAAGTTGATTGCTTCACTGCCTACCAGCCAATATATGGTCTACGGTCATGCGGTTATCAGGGTTGGTGATAGTACGACGGAATGCCCAAAATGCGGCAAACGTGGGCGCGTCATTGAGGGCGAGCCCAGCTTTATTATCATGGGTAAGGTGTTGGCGGTAGATGGTGCAATTGTTCTGTGCGGCTGCCCCTCTGGCAGTAACCGGATCATTGCCCCGTTGGGGCAGTGGCTTGGCGCAGGGTTATCGCCAGCACAGCAATCTGCAGAAAAGCAGGCCGCAAAGATAGCAGCAGATGCGGCTGAACGGGCTGAGAATAAGGCGAAAGAGCAGGCAAAACGTTCTATGCCTGTATTTGCCAAATCACAAGAGCGTGGTGAAGGAAATACCGAGGCAGGAACGGGGCCGGAGACGCACGAGAACTTTGCGCTGATGGGGTATTTTCGCGCGGTGCCGTTGCCTGAACCTGAGCAACATGCGCAGAGTGCGAAACGGCCCGCATCACCGCCTCCCGAGCCGGAAAAACCGTGGTACAAAAAGCTCTTTGGCGGAGCATCATCCGCAGCACCGGCAGTCGCCGTGCCTGTAGCGGTTAGCACAGTGTTTCCATCAGGTTCGGCGGCGCTTGAGTGGGCCGGTGGGCGTTTCATTACGGTGGGATCATGGGCTGTTCGCGCCGTGGTTCCATTTGGTGAAATTGCCGCTGCCGGTGCGGGAGCGCCGATTGCGGTGGCTCTTATCGGTATGATGCCTCGAACGCTTAACAGCGGAGAGCAGGATTTCATCGACCAAATGAGATTAGCTCAGTTGGCAGAGTCCGGTGGCAAAGCGCCAACACGGGTGCGTTTTCGTTGGGAGGATGATGGGCATGGGCGTTTATCCCCGAAAGGCTATCACACACCAACGGAAAGCGGTTTATCCGAAGTCCCCGTGCGTGAGATGAAGCTCAACACGAAGACTGGGCTGTATGAGTTTACGACAGAGGGGGTAAAGCCGGTTACGATTTACTGGAACCCTGACAAGCTAGAGTTAGATATTCCTTCGAATACCGGGCATCAAGACAGCCCAAGCTTACCATCGTCCATAACGGTACTGCCGATACCGGAGAAGGTCGGAAGCGATATCGAGAGCTATCCCGCGCCGACTGAAGGGGATTTTGAGGATTACATCCTGATTTTCCCTGTGCCGGATATGCCCCCGATTTATATCTACCTGAGTAAGCCGCCGGTAGAGTTTTTGGAGGTGGAGCTATACAGTGACTTTAAGCGCCGATCGCGACAGGGGAAATATGAGGCTGATCATATGCCTTCTAAGGCCGCTGTTAAGGCTTATATCAGAAGAGTGAATCCTAAGCTTGATGATACTACGTTGGAGGAACTGTCACAGGATGTAGCCGCTATTGTGATCCCGAAGGATGTGCATCAGAAAATCAGTGAAACCTACGGTGGACGCAATAATGTTGAACAAATTGAGCTGGACTCGCGAGATTTGCGGGCTGCGGTGGATCGTAATCTGGATGCCATCAAGCCAGCGCTCAAAGAGCGTGGTGCTACAGAGTCTCAGATAGAAACGGTAAGGGCGAAAATGCATCAACTGAATGACAGTATGGGATTATACAAATGACCGTGAATGTAGAAGCGTTGATACGCAGTCTTGGAAAAAGTTATAACGAAATATTTGATGCTGGGATAATTCCCTATAAAACAGAACCTAAGTCGTCTTCTGGCGAACCCTTTGTGTTCCTTGATATGGCGAAGGAAGGCGTATTTTTATCGTTCAAACGTGATGGGCGGATTCTTAAGGAAATGACAGTAAGGATTCAGAATGACAAGGTTAAAAATTGGGAATTCCCTAACGTACTGCCATCACCTTTACAGGAAAAAATGTCCCGACAGTGGATGCATGAAAATTTTGGTGCGCCTATACGTAGTGCGCCTCCTGAAATTGTAATGAAACGAGCTTTTGGTTGGACAGAAGTTTATGACCTAGATAATTTTCATATTCCAGTGGCTATGCAGGTATCTTATGATCTTGCGGAATATGTAAAATCCATAACATATATGCCAACATCAGAACTACGCTGGTAGATTCATTAAAGTGCCCTAGCCGGTATATAACACCAGAACATTTTATAGTGCGGATTGTTCTGGGTAATTCTTAGATATTCATGGCACCTAAAAATAAAAAAAGCGGTAATGCATATGCAAAACCGCTAAATTTCATCTACTAGATATTTTTATAACTTCACGCTACATGAAGCAAATTCAATTCAATCTAGATCACTCTCGGGCCCTGCGTGGTGAAAGGGCGCTGGCGTGGGCGGAACAGTGAAACTATTGCGCCAATTAAGGCGACGCTCAGAACCACAAGGTTAAAGAGCACGAATCCTGCCATCAGCATGGCGACCATCATTACCGCCGATACGATAAGCGTCATCTGGCGCATTTTACCGCTGAGCCCCATTTGGCGAGACTTCAGCGATAGATACATTTTCCAGTATTGCATCTGCCCCTGTAGAGCGCTGCGCATGCGTTGAGTGCGAGTGTATGACTGATTATTTTTCATATGTAATTAACTCCTGATGACTCGCTAACGGGCTAATTTTGTGATCCACCCGTCGTTTGTTTCTTGAAAACGAGACTAAAGAGAATTCTTTTAAAACCCCAGCACCTTTAGCCTACTTTACGTGACTGACAAAAGCTGACATCGAGAATAGTCTGTAGTTATTAAGTAATTCTTAACGTCAAACATCGGTGATAAATGTGTTTGTGGTAGCTAGAATGAAATATGGCGATTTTGGCCAATTTCAAGTGACGTTGTCACCTAAGAGGGCGTCGAGTGAAGAAAAATCCTTATTATGATCCTAATAAAACCCACCACACGCCAGAGGGTTTTACCAATCCTGAGCCTAATGAACATCGTCCTGGTGATTTAAAACGCTGGCAAAACGAACGCAAAAAGAACCGCTTACCGTTAAAGCCTGAGCGGGGGTATCGCGGGCTCGTTGAGCGCTGGTGGCAGCCGGTTGATCTTGCACAGTCACAGGATGGCGTGTGGTGGCTGGGTCACGCTGCGATGTTGGTGAAAATGGGGAGTAAAAACATCCTGATTGATCCTGTGCTTTCCCAGCGAGCTTCGCCACTGAACTTTTACGGGCCAGAGCGAAAAACACCGCCGCCTATCGACGTTGAACAACTGCCAGATATTGATGCGGTTTTGATTTCACATAATCATTACGACCATCTTGATACACAGACTATTGACGCGCTGTTAAAGCGCTTTCCTCAGTTGATTTGCATGGTGCCGCTGGGGCTGAAACGATGGTTCATACGCTGCGGTGCCATATATATTCACGAGTTGGATTGGTGGGAGCAGCGTGCGGTTGGCGATGTGATGATCCATTTTGTGCCTGCACGACACTGGAGTATGAGAACGCCTTGGGATCGAAATCGTAGCCTGTGGGGCGGGTGGGTTCTCTCGCATTTAACCGATAGCTTTTATTTCTCTGGCGACAGTGGTTATGCGCCACGGCTTAAAGAGATTGGCGAACGATTAGGGCCCATTTCATTGGCCGCGCTGCCGTTGGGTGCCTATGAGCCGCGCTGGTTTATGCATTCTCAGCATATGGATCCGGCTGATTCGGTACGCCTATTTCGTGAACTCGGCTGTCAGCGCGCTTTTGGCATGCATTGGGGCGTATTCGAGTTAGCCGATGAGGCTTTGGATGAGCCTCCTGCCCGTTTACGCGAAGAAATTCGGCGGCAAGGTGTTGACGTGAATCGCTATACCGCCGAGAAAATTGGCGCTTTTATCCCTTTTCCTCGCGGATAAAAAAGTATAGCGCTCGGACATTTTCACGTTTTCGTGTATAATGCCGCGTTAAAATTCAATTAATTGTTTGAATTTCAGATACATCCACAATACCCCACGACGCCTGTGAAGGCGACATTAGAGGTTGCTCAATGAGCGAAAAGTTACAGAAAGTTCTTGCCAATGCTGGTCATGGTTCACGCCGTGAAATTGAAGCCATGATTAAAGAAGGCCGTGTCAGCGTTGATGGTAAATTAGCAACGCTTGGTGACCGTGTTGAGGTTACCCCGGCTATGAAAATTCGTGTTGATGGACGCGTTGTGTCTATCCGCGAATCAACCGAATCTGTTTGTCGCGTTTTGGCTTACTACAAGCCGGAAGGCGAACTATGTACCCGTCGCGATCCTGAAGGTCGTCCAACGGTGTTTGATCGCTTGCCAAAACTGCGTGGTTCTCGTTGGATCGCCGTAGGTCGTTTGGACATCAATACGTCTGGTTTACTGTTGTTCACCACCGATGGCGAACTGGCAAACCGTTTGATGCACCCAAGCCGTGAAGTTGAGCGCGAATATGCGGTACGTGTGTTCGGTCAGGTTGATGATGAAAAAATTCGTCAGTTAAGCCGTGGCGTACAACTGGAAGATGGTCCTGCATCATTCAAAACCATCAGTTTCCAAGGCGGTGAAGGGATTAACCAGTGGTACAACGTGACCTTAACCGAAGGGCGTAACCGTGAGGTTCGTCGTTTATGGGAAGCCGTTGGCGTGCAGGTGAGCCGCTTGATCCGCGTTCGTTATGGCGATCTGCCTTTGCCAAAAGGCCTGCCACGCGGCGGCTGGGCAGAGCTCCCACTGAACGACATCAACTATCTGCGCGAACTGGTTGAGCTGAATGCGGAAACCGTTAGCAAGCTGCCGGTTGAGCGCGAACGTCGCCGTATGAAGGCGAATCAGATCCGCCGTGCGGTTAAACGTCATGGTCAAGGTGGCAGTGCGGCTGCGGCAGCGCCAAACCGCCGTTCTGGTTCAGCGAATAAAGGCACATCTTCTACACGTGGCGCAACTGCGAATAAAGCAGCGACCAGCAAAGGAAACAAACGCGGCTAATCACTGCGCTTTGTTTTTAGTGTGCAAATATAAAGCCGCAGCGTTAATTCGCTGCGGTTTTTTTATATCTGCGATCTGGCGCTAGCGCCAGATGAGCGTCTGGTATTAATATAGAAGGCAATCAGAGAGTTAATTCTCATGCTCTTGCTTACCGACGACATGGACTGACCCGTACCAATGAAACTATTCCTCGCCACATTGCAGTTTATGACCCGCATTCCCGTGCCTGCCCGCTGGACAGATAATCTCGATATGAATGATTACGCTAAAGGCGTGGTCTATTTTCCGTTTGTTGGCCTGATCGTTGGCTTGCTGAGTGCGTTGGCGTTTGCCGTGATATTGCCGGTTTACGGTCCGTTGTTAGCGGCGGTTGCCGCCTTATTGGCCACCACGCTGGTCACGGGCGCGTTTCATTTAGACGGTTTGGCAGATACCTGTGACGGGATTTTTTCGGCTCGCCCACGTGAGCGTATTCTCGAGATCATGCGCGATAGTCGGATTGGTTCTAACGGTGCTCTGGCGCTGATTTTTGTGATTTTGGCTCGGGTGGCGATTATCTATCAGCTGACGCAGACCGGACATAACGTTTACACCTTGCTGGTAGCGGCTCCAGCGCTTAGCCGTGCATTGCTGCCAGTTCTGATGTACCAGCAAAAATATGCGCGTGAAAATGGCATGGGAAACCTGTATATCGGGAAAATCGGCGGCCAGCATTACGTGATTGCGCTGATCATCGGTCTGCTCATGACGCTGGGCTTCGCTAGTTGGCATGGCGGACTGGCGGCGATTATCACTTATCTGTTCGCACTGCTATACCGTGGTTTCATCAACAAACGTATTGGTGGGCAAACCGGTGACACCATCGGCGCGGGCAATGAGTTATTCGGCCTTATCTTCCTGTTTGCTGTGATATAAATCGTATACTTATCGCATAGGCAATCTGAACCCAAGGAACACTGATGGAGTTATATTTGGTACGCCACGGTCAGACTCAGGCCAATCTAGACGGTGTGTACTGTGGCAGCAGCGATCTGCCGCTAACGGCATTAGGCGAACAGCAGGCTGATGCGGTTGCGGCACAGCTCACCGAAATATCATTTGATGTGGTTTATACCAGCGGCTTACAACGCACTCACCAAACGGCTCAGAGAATACTCGGTGCAGATGCTGAATTTGTGCAACATACCGGGTTGGATGAGATGGCATTTGGTGAGTGGGAACTCCGTCACCACAAAGAATTGCAGCAACAGGATGCTGAACACTACGCCGCTTGGTGTGCCGATTGGCAACGAACCGTTCCTCCGGGTGGAGAGGGGTTTCGAGATTTCTCTGCAAGAGTGCGGTTGGCATTAGCCGATATTCAGCAAAAGCACGCCGGACAGCGAGTGTTGATCGTTGCACATCAGGGCGTTATCTCAATCATCTGCACGCAGCTTCTCAAGCTGGAAGATCGCGCAATGTGGCATTTTCGCATCGAACAGGGAGCGCATAGTCGGATCGATTACCGCGATGGGTTTAGTGTTATTCACTGTTTGAACAACAGTGGGAAAGTGCTTGCCTGATTAAAACGCCGAGGCTTGCAATGGTGGCCTCGGCATTTAACTATCACCAATCGATACCTTTTTGCGCTTTAATACCTGCTTCAAACGCGTGTTTCACCGGGCGAACTTCGCTTACGGTATCCGCCAGCTCTTCCAGTTCACGATGACAGCCTCTGCCGGTAATAATCACGGATTGATGCGCCGGACGCTGTTTCAACGCGGCTAGCACCTCTTCAAGTTCGATATAGCCGTAACTCACCATATAGGTCAGCTCATCCATGACCACAAGATCTAAACTTTCATCGTTCAGCATGCGTTTGCCGTGCTCCCAAACCGCAAGTGCGGCGGCGGTATCCGTTTCTTTATTCTGTGTTTCCCACGTAAAACCGGTTGCCATTACCTGAAATTCGACGCCATGCGGCTCAAGCAGGTTTCGTTCGCCGTTTTCCCACGTGCCTTTGATGAATTGAATCACGCCCGCACGATGCCCATGACCAACAGCGCGCGCCACGGTACCAAACGCTGCCGTACTTTTACCTTTGCCATTGCCGGTGAAAATCATCACGATGCCGCGAGTTTCTTGCGCGGCGGCAATACGGGCATCGACTTTTTCTTTGATACGTTGTTGGCGCTGCTGGTGGCGTTCTTCAGACATGCTTACTCCTAACTTATTTATTTATTGTTATCCGACGGCATAAATAGCGACACCAAAATGATGTGACGTTTATTCCGCAGGGCCGGCTTTTCGCCCCGGTTGGGCATCGAAACTCAATCCTGTTTTTCGGCGGCTGTCGTCACCCATCAAATAAAGATAGAGCGGCATGATATCAGCAGGCGTTTTTAGCTTCTGCGGATCTTCATCAGGGAATGCCGATGCTCGCATTCCGGTGCGGGTTCCGCCAGGATTAATGCAGTTTACCCGCAAATTAGAGTTCTTATATTCGTCGGCCAATACCTGCATCATGCCTTCGGTGGCAAATTTGGAAATAGCATAAGAGCCCCATCCCGCGCGACCGGTTTTGCCCACGCTAGAACTGGTAAAAATCAGGGATGCTGCGGGCGCTTTCAGCAGTAAAGGCAGCAGCGCCTGCGATAACAATAGCGAGGCGTTAACGTTGACCTGCATCACATCACAAAACTCTTGGTAG
This sequence comes from Hafnia alvei, assembly GCF_964063325.1. Lineage (NCBI taxonomy): Bacteria > Pseudomonadati > Pseudomonadota > Gammaproteobacteria > Enterobacterales > Hafniaceae > Hafnia > Hafnia alvei. The sequence goes on along the minus strand of NZ_OZ061315.1, from coordinate 2,581,885 downwards.
TCTTGCTCCGCTAAAGGGTTAATAGTGCCGAGCAAACCCGCGTTGTTTAATACGCCATCAAGATAAGGGTAGGCTGACGCTAACTCTGCGCCGAGTCGTTGATAGTCGGCTGGCTTTGCCGTTAACAGATCAAATTCGACGATCGCCGCAGGTGACAAACCAAGCTGGCGTATTTGTTCCTGCACGGTCTGAAGCTTACTCAGCGTTCTGCCGAGTAAAATCAGCTGCGCGCCGTGGCGAGCATAGGTGAGGGCCGCTTCACGGCCAATTCCGTCTCCCGCTCCGGTCACAAGAATAATGCGGTTTTGCAAAAGCTCAGGCTGTGGTTGATAGTGCATGCTGTATTTCCTCACGCCGCGTAGCATCAAGGCTTTTCGGCTGGATCGGCAAGTTATGACTAAATTGTTTATTTGCTGTAACTCATAGTCGCCGATCTTGACCTATTGCACGGCTAATGGTCAATGGTATTGTTCCTAGAGCGGACATTATGTGCTGAATTTACAGGGAGTTTACGAATAAGCCCCTTGAAAATGACGCGTCCGCCAGTATGTTACATACTGGCGGACGCGCTACAGTGGATTAGCGCTAATATAAGTAGTATCAGAAAATCTTAAACAAGGCGGTGAATGTGGAGTGGTTATCCTTGTATGGCCTATTTTTGGCGAAGGTGATGACCTTTGTGATCGCAATAGGGGCACTGATTGTGTTGTTTGTCAGCCTGCGACATAAAAAGGGAGCGAGCCGCGGAGAGTTACAGTTAACGGATTTAGGCGAACAGTATCGTGATATGCAGCGCAGTATGCAGGAAGCGCGCATGGATGATAGCGCCTTAAAAGCGTGGTATAAGCAGCAGAAAAAACAGGATAAAGAGAAAGCAAAGCAGCGTAAAACCGAGGTAAAACAGGGGATTGCTGCGAAAGAAAAACCGTGTCTTTATGTTCTCGACTTCAAAGGTAGTATGGATGCCCATGAAGTGAGTTCGCTTCGTGAGGAAATCAGCGCTGTGCTGGCTGCCGCTAAGCAGGGCGATGAAGTTCTGTTGCGCTTGGAAAGTCCGGGCGGCGTGGTGCATGGCTATGGTTTAGCCGCTTCACAGTTGCAGCGTTTACGTCAGGCAGGTGTGCGATTAACCGTTGCGGTAGACAAAGTCGCCGCCAGCGGTGGCTATATGATGGCCTGTGTCGCAGACCGAATCGTCGCAGCACCCTTTGCGATTATTGGCTCAATCGGCGTTGTCGCACAGATCCCTAACTTCAACCGCTGGCTGAAGAAGAACGATATCGACGTTGAGTTGCATACTGCCGGGGAGTTCAAACGTACTCTCACGCTGTTAGGCGAGAACACCGAGCAAGGCCGGGAGAAATTCCGCGAAGAGCTGAATGAAACCCATGAGCTGTTTAAAGAGTTTGTCAGCCAGCAGCGACCGTCATTGGACATTGATTCCGTCGCAACCGGTGAACACTGGTATGGCATTCAAGCGAAAGATAAAGGCTTGGTCGACTCCGTTGGTACCAGCGACGATCTGTTGATCGCTGAAATGGAAAATCATGACGTGATCGGTGTGCGTTATACCCGTCGTAAACGCATGATGGATCGCTTTACCAATAGCGCGGCGAACAGCGCCGATCGCTTGATGTTACGTTGGTGGCAGCGTAGCCAGCGTTACGATATATAAAATAAGTTTGTTAATGTTGAGTAACATTAATGAAATTAAAATGCCCCTTGAAAGGGGCATTTTTTTAGCGATTCAATTCAGAATGATGAATTAATCTTCTAAATGATATTTTTCAGATAATACATGAGCTAGATGTTTAAACATATTAAACACGGCGGTGGTTTTGCGGGTTGGAATTCCATCTTCGTCGAGGAAAAACTCACCGCGGAATACTAATACGTCGCCTTTTTGCTCGACTTCGGTCGCTTCCATACCCTGCATATAATCTTCGTGTTCTTTAATGATTTGGTTGGCTTCCGCCAGCAGAGCTTCACGTTTGATTGGGGTTGTTTCACCGAACATTTTTCGTTCTCCAACAAATGACGTTGTCTATTAATAACACTGCCTAATATAGTACTGCGTACGCTAGGGGTATCGCAAACTATCGCGGTATTTTGATCTAAGTTTTGGCCGATAATTGGTAAAAATCTCCATTCCGTGCTAATTAAGTTGCGTGATGTTCTCAATCCGGTAGAGTGATGGGTTTTCTGACCTTTGGCGGAACGAAAGATTGTCGTTTTGAATAAAAGTTCCGCATGTCATAAGGTTGCGAGTGCGTTGCTCCTGTTTTTGGAGTCGCATTTTGCAGTTGTGTTGAGCAGTTGAAAGCGATTTATAAAAAAATGGCTTGATCTCAGCGCGGTCTGCCGCAATATAAAAAAGAATTTTTCAATCGCTATGATAATGGCGAACAAAGGCTTCTGGAGACAGAAGGATTCATTCAGGTAAAGGTAATTATGGGTAAAGCTCTCGTAATAGTTGAGTCCCCGGCAAAAGCTAAAACGATAAATAAGTATCTGGGTAATGACTACGTGGTTAAGTCCAGCGTCGGTCATATCCGCGATTTGCCGACCAGTGGTTCAGCCAGTAAAAAGGGCGCAGCCTCCGCTGAAGATAAAGCGAAGCCTAAAGTCAAAAAGAATGAGCGTGAAGCGCTGGTTAATCGTATGGGCGTTGATCCTTATCACGGCTGGAAAGCGCAATATGAAATACTCCCAGGTAAAGAAAAGGTTGTTGCAGAGTTAAAAACATTAGCTGAAAAAGCTGACCACATTTATCTCGCAACCGACCTTGACCGCGAAGGGGAGGCCATCGCGTGGCATTTACGTGAGGTGATTGGCGGCGACGAAAGTCGTTATAGCCGCGTGGTGTTTAACGAAATCACTAAGAACGCTATCCAGCAGGCATTTAATAAACCCGGCGAATTAAATATCGACCGCGTTAACGCACAACAGGCGCGTCGTTTTATGGACCGCGTCGTGGGTTACATGGTTTCTCCGCTGCTGTGGAAGAAAATTGCCCGTGGTTTATCTGCCGGTCGTGTTCAGTCGGTTGCTGTGCGTTTGGTTGTCGATCGCGAACGCGAAATCAAAGCGTTTGTTCCTGAAGAATATTGGGAATTACGTGCCGATCTGAACGACAAGAATGCAGTTGCTCTGCAAATGCAGGTTACGCATCACAAAGACAAACCTTTCAAACCGGTTAATGGCGATCAAACTCAGACCGCCGTTAAGGCGCTAGAGAACGCGCATTACACGGTTTTAGATCGTGAAGATAAGCCGACCAGCAGCAAGCCTTCTGCGCCGTTTATTACTTCCACGTTGCAGCAGGCCGCAAGCACGCGCCTTGGCTTTGGCGTGAAGAAAACCATGATGATGGCCCAGCGTCTGTATGAAGCCGGTCATATTACCTATATGCGTACTGACTCCACTAACCTGAGTCAGGATGCGGTTAGCATGGTGCGTGAGTATATCGGTGAAAACTTCGGCGAGCAGTATATGCCGAAAGAACCAAATACCTACGCCAGCAAAGACAATTCACAGGAAGCGCATGAAGCGATTCGTCCTTCTGATGTGAACGTGTTGTCTGAACAGCTAAAAGACATGGAAGCAGACGCTCAGAAGCTGTATCAGCTGATCTGGCGCCAGTTTGTTTCTTGTCAGATGACGCCAGCTAAATACGACTCAACAACGATTTCCGTGAAAGCGGGCGATTATACGTTGAAAGCGAAAGGCCGTACTTTGCGCTTTGATGGTTGGACTAAAGTTCTGCCTCAGCTGCGTAAGGGCGATGAAGATCGCACATTGCCATTTGTGGAAATTGGTAGTGAATTGACGTTGCAGCAGCTTTTACCAAGCCAACACTTCACCAAGCCACCGGCTCGCTTTAGCGAAGCATCGTTGGTTAAAGAGTTGGAGAAACGGGGTATTGGTCGTCCTTCTACCTATGCGGCAATCATTTCAACCATTCAGGATCGTGGTTATGTGCGTGTGGACAACCGCCGTTTCTACGCTGAAAAAATGGGTGAGATTGTCACCGACCGCTTGGAAGAAAATTTCCGTGAGCTGATGAATTATGACTTCACCGCGCACATGGAAAACGGCCTTGATCAGGTTGCTAATGCCAAAGAAGACTGGAAAAACGTGCTTGATGGCTTCTTCCAAGACTTCAGCAAACAGCTTTCGGTCGCTGAAAAAGATCCAGAAGAAGGCGGTATGCGTCCGAACCAAATGGTTCTGACCAGTATTGCCTGCCCAACCTGTGAACGTCAGATGGGTATTCGTACCGCCAGCACCGGCGTTTTCCTTGGCTGTTCTGGCTACGCACTGCCGCCGAAAGAGCGTTGCAAGACCACGATCAATCTGGTGCCGGAAGCCGAAGTGCTTAACGTGCTGGAAGGCGATGATGCTGAAACCAACGCATTGCGTGCTAAACGCCGTTGTGCCAAGTGCGGCACGGCGATGGATAGCTACCTGATCGATAATCAGCGTAAGCTGCATGTGTGTGGTAACAACCCAGCGTGTGACGGTTACGAGATCGAAGAGGGTGAGTTCCGCATCAAGGGCTATGACGGCCCGATCGTTGAGTGCGAAAAATGTGGTTCTGAAATGCACCTGAAAATGGGGCGTTTCGGCAAATACATGGCATGTACCAATGAAGAGTGTAAGAACACTCGTAAGATCCTGCGTAACGGCGACGTAGCGCCACCGAAAGAAGATCCGGTTCCACTGCCTGAGCTGCCGTGCGAAAAGTCAGATGCTTACTTCGTGCTGCGCGATGGCGCTGCAGGCGTGTTCTTAGCGGCCAATACTTTCCCTAAATCGCGTGAAACACGCGCGCCGCTGGTGGAAGAGTTAGCTCGCTTCAAAGATCGCTTGCCTGAGAAGTTGAGCTATTTGGCTGATGCGCCGCAGAAAGACCCTGAAGGTAACAAGACGATGGTGCGTTTCAGTCGTAAGACCAAACAGCAATATGTCTCTTCAGAAAAAGACGGCAAAGCGACAGGCTGGACCGCATTCTTCGTTGACGGAAAATGGGTCGAAACTAAGAAATAAACTAACGCTTTTTTGCTAAAAAGTGGTTAAAACCGGTCAGGATTTCTGACCGGTTTTTTTATGTAAAAATCAAAATCAGCAACGCGAGATAGGGTGCGTGAAATTGCATAACTATTCATCGTTGTATCAAGGCAAGCGGCCGTGGCTTTTGATTCAAAGTCTAAATAAGTATGCTATCGAGACTTTTATTAATTCCATAAATAATTCGTTATGATCTTGTTACCAGAGCTATACAGATCGGCTCAAAATGATATAGTGGTTATATAAAAGCAATTTAAATGATTGTTGAGTTATTAACATTGCGGTCAATGTAGGGCAAAACGGGTTTTAATCGGCACAGAAAGCCCAAGGCTGGAGTGTAAGCCTATTGCCAAGGGGTGCTCCTATCCAGACTGCCATCGCGTCAAGTTTCAACCTAGGATGGTATTAGCTATGAAATTGCAGCAGCTTCGTTACATTGTGGAAGTGGTGAACCACAATTTAAATGTGTCATCGACCGCAGAAGGCCTGTACACCTCTCAGCCAGGCATTAGTAAGCAAGTACGAATGCTAGAGGATGAATTAGGTATCCAGATCTTTTCCCGCAGTGGAAAACATCTGACACAGGTAACGCCAGCAGGGCAGGAAATTATCCGCATTGCGCGTGAAGTTTTATCCAAGGTTGATGCCATCAAAGCTGTTGCAGGGGAACATACCTATCCAGACAAAGGCTCACTGTATGTGGCTACGACGCATACGCAGGCGCGTTATGCGCTGCCTCCCGTGATTAAAGGCTTTATCGAACGCTATCCACGCGTGTCTCTGCATATGCATCAAGGCTCTCCAACGCAGATTGCGGAAGCGGTTTCTAAAGGAAACGCGGATTTTGCTATCGCGACTGAAGCTCTGCATCTTTATGATGATTTGATTATGTTGCCTTGTTACCACTGGAATCGCGCCGTGGTGGTGAAACCCGACCATCCGCTGGCAGGGAAAACCTCGATCACCATTGAAGAGCTGGCCGAATATCCCATTGTTACCTATACCTTTGGTTTCACGGGGCGTTCAGAGCTGGATACGGCCTTCAATCGTGCGGGTTTGACACCCAAGATTGTCTTTACTGCCACAGACGCCGACGTGATCAAAACCTACGTGCGTTTGGGCTTAGGGGTGGGGGTTATCGCGAATATGGCGGTCGATCCTGCTCAGGATCCTGATTTGGTTACGGTGGATACCAGCGATATCTTTACCTTTAGCACTACAAAAATCGGCTTCCGCCGCAGTACGTTCCTGCGTAGCTATATGTATGATTTCATCCAACGTTTTGCACCGCATTTGACGCGAGATGTTGTTGATACCGCTGTTGCATTGCGTTCAAATGAAGAAATTGAGGCAATGTTTAAAGATATAAAACTGCCGATCAAATAAGAATATTCTTTAACAAAAAAGGAGCCAGCGGCTCCTTTTTTATTGGCTTAATTTTTCAAAGGATATTAATTAAAATTTCCAACGCATCCATGTAAATAAGACATTTCCGTTATTGTAGGTTCCTGGAATATACGTTGTTTGAATAGATAAACGATTGTACTCAATCGATACTAAAGGTAACACTAGCGGAATCGGAATGTAGGAGTAATCATCACGAGCGGTGATACTGGCCGTATACCCTGCACCAAAACGCCAACCATCTCGGTCTCCAGGGATCCACATCCATTCAAAACCATAGCCGATAATAGGCTCAATTTTATTGTGAGAGTCTTTAAACGCCATCGCATACAGTGAGTGCCAATTATCGTTTTCATCGTAACGATAGACGCCAAACCCCGCGCCCCAAGGGCGTTCGTTGTACTTGTCGGTTTTCTCTTTGTCATACATGGCGCGGTTGTGCCAAGTATTTAGCGGCACATACAGCTCGTAATTATCGGCATGCCAAGTTTGTTTGACCTGATCGGTAAACGAGCCCCAAAAGCTGCTATCTTGCTGCGTCTTTGAGTGTGTATCAGGTGATTCGCTGGTTGTTATTGGTGTTTGCGCAAAAACAACGACGGGCGCCAATAGCGATAGACAACCAATAGACAGGCGACCTGTTTTCACTAGTTTCATTATTATTCTCGGTAATATTTTGTTATTAATTTTGGAAGTCTTTTAGTAGAGAGGCGCGATCGAAGAATTATATCGAAGCAAATATTTTATTGTTAGGAATAAATTATATCATAGGATTGCGGGTAAAGTTGAATGAAGTATAAACAACAGGAAAAATACGGATTTTCCTGAATCAAAAGTAGAGCAATAATGGATACCAATCATTTAGCGAATTCTTCTTGGTAACCTAATGGTATTGTGATTTTTCTGCTACAGAAAGCGGTGGTACTACATAGTGTTAGCCAGAGAGATGGCTCATTTTATGGTTTAGGGGAGGGATGTCAGGGACGCTTCGCTGGTTGTAAGCCATATTAGGGTTACATAGCGTCATTGCATGCGGTAAGAATGTAACAAATATTTAGCAAACTCCCTGCTGTTACTGCAATAAATCTCCGTAGAACCGTATTATGCATCACACATTCCTTTTTTATACTCATTATTAGTTAATTTCATCGTCGGAATAGGTGACTCTCCGTTCAGAATAGAGTAAAAAGATAACGACGGAGGAGATGGAGAACGGCATAAATCGGTGCTTAAATAAGCAGTTTCATGCAGCAGATAATTCTGTGAGTGGCAACAGTTTTTGGCACAGATTAGCTTAGTTTTCCGCCGACCGTTTTATTTCTGTGCGACGTGTCGTTCACTGGATAAAAATGGCTTGCCATTGAATACGTAGTGTGTGATAACGCATCTGGGTAAAACGAGGTACAGTTCTGTATATGTGTGGCATTTTCAGTAAAGAAGTTCTGAGTAAAAACCATAGCGTTGACTACCACTTCTCTGCCGATTCTTATCTTAGTGCCTCAAGCAGTAACGACTCTAGTTTGTCTATCTAACGCCCTAGGGCGGTTTAAACAATCCAAAGGAAATACTCAAGATGGCTAAGATCAAAGGTCAAGTAAAGTGGTTCAACGAAGCTAAAGGTTTCGGTTTCATCACCCCGGCTGACGGCAGCAAAGATGTGTTCGTACACTTCTCTGCAATCCAGGGTAACGGTTTCAAAACTCTGGCTGAAGGTCAGCACGTTGAGTTTGAAATCCAAGATGGCCAGAAAGGCCCATCTGCAGTTAACGTAACTGCAATCTAAGACAGCGTCAGCTGTTAAAAACCCGCTTTATGCGGGTTTTTTTATGCCTGAATTTTGAGATTGGAGGCTAGGGGAGAATGATTAAGCCGGAGTACTGATTGCGGCCTTTGATTCCTGGATGCTCAGGTTCTCGTTCGCGCCGATGCGCATTGCGCCGAAAACTGGTATAGCGGAAATAGTGAGTTGCTTCAGGTTGATGTTCTTGGGTGCAAATAGTGCACTCAGATAGGTTATCGACATGAGCGAATCCAAGCCCATGAAGTTTAGCTTGCGCAATAGCTACGAGATCTAAATGTCGGAAGCGGGGTGAAATCAATGCTGACTCATAAGGCAGCGCTTGATGAAAGCGTTCGACCAAAGGTTCATCCACTTCATAACAGCATGCCCCTGCACTAGGGCCGATAGCGGCCATCCACTGTGAAATATCATCCTCTTGTGAAATACGCTTCGTAACCTGCTCTAAAACGCCGTCTATGAGTCCACGCCAGCCCGCATGTGCCACCGCTATAGCTTGGCCGTCTTGGCGGCTGAAAATCACAGGCAGGCAGTCAGCGGTGAGAATAGTCAGCAGTATGTTTGGTTTACTCGTATAAAGAGCATCACATTCGCCGCACTCTTGGTTGGGTGTGGTTACATCGACTACGCGGATCCCATGTACCTGCTTTTTCTCAGGCATCGTCTCCCGATAGGGGCTTAAAACTGTCGGCATTAACGCTGTCTTGTGACCGAATCCATAACGAATATTTGGGATGTTGCGCCAACCGGGGATTGCCATACGCTGTCCTATTCGACGTTTATCAAACTGAGGGCTTCAGCTTAGGGATTATTGGCGCTTTAGAAAAGGGGGCCGTAAGGTATTTTGCTGTTAGTTTGAGGTGCTTCGTCAGTTGCATCGCTGGCTGGCGTTATTTAGACTGTTGGGCTTTAACGTCAGTATGCGGGAAATCTAATGCCTTATCAGTGTCCTCTTTGTCAGCAACCGCTGGAAAAAAACGATCATCAGTGGCGTTGCGCCAATAATCACCAGTTTGATTGTGCAAAAGAGGGATACGTAAATCTGATGCCTGTTCAGCACAAACACTCCAAGCAGCCGGGGGATAGTACTGAAATGATGCAGGCGCGGCGTGCATTTTTGGATCAAAACTACTATCAGCCGCTGCGTGAAGCCGTTTGCCATGCGATTCAGACGCATATAGCGCCTCAAACCCGTCGTATTCTCGATATTGGCTGCGGCGAGGGATATTACACCTCTGAAGTGGCAAAACAGTTTAGAGAGCGGGATATTGCGGTTTTTGGCTTAGATATTGCCAAGGTTGCTATTCGCTATGCGGCTAAACGTTACCCGACGGTCTCTTTCTGTGTTGCTTCAAGTCATCGTCTGCCTTACGCCGATGCCTCGATGGATGCTGTTATTCGCATCTATGCACCTTGCAAGGCGGAAGAGCTGGCTCGTGTTGTTGCTCAACAGGGTATTCTTGTGACAGTGTCACCGGCTCCGCGCCATCTCTACCAACTGAAGGCGCAAGTTTATGACTCTGTACAGCTGCATGCGGAGAAGACTGAAACGTTTGAGGGTTTCACGCTTATTGATGAGCAACAGCTGGCCTACACCCTGATGCTGCCAGGAGAGCAGGCCGCTAATTTGTTGCAAATGACGCCTTTCGCGTGGCGAGCGACGCCTGATGTAGCAGAAACATTGAAAAGTAGCGCTGAATTTGAGTGCGAAACAGATTTTGCTATTCGTGTGTATCGCCGTGATTGAGCGTTCGAGTGACATAAAAATGCCCGCATTACGCGGGCATTTTTATACCGTCAGTTCTTAGAAGAAAGGACCGATATGCTCATATAAAATCGAGAAGCCAATACCGATAAGTACCACGCCTCCCAAAATCTCTGCGCGCTTGCCTAACAGCGGGCCAATAAATCGACCAATCATCATGCCCAACGTCGCCATAATCATCGTGGCTAAACCAATCGCCATCGCGGTGTGGAGGATATTGACCTGTAGGAAGGCTAACCCGACGCCGATGGCCATTGCATCTAAGCTGGTTGCAATTGCCGTGGTGACGAGCAGCCAGAATCCGTGACGGCGCACTGGTTCAGCATTTTCATCATGGTTGCCTTTCCAGCCCTCATAAACCATACGACTCCCGAGCATGAAGAGCAGGGCAAAGGCGACCCAGTGATCCCATTCCATAATGAACTTGCTGGCCAGTAGACCAATTCCCCAACCAATGAGCGGGGTAATCGCTTCTACGGCACCAAAAATAAGACCAGTACGGAATGCTTCACGGAAACGAGGTTTGTGCAGCGCGGCACCTTTACCAATTGACGCAGCGAAAGCGTCCATAGACATGCCGAAAGCGAGGATAACTGTTGCGGATAAATTCATGAAAAATACTCGGCCGGGTGTTCCATATACACGCAGCCCACCCCCAACCATACGACGGAGCTACGTGTCTATGGTCTCGCCTGTCCACGCTTGAATGCTGATGATCAGCAAGCGGGCTGCTCGCACCACGTTCCATGCTAGGAACGAGTATGTTGACACGAGCGCGCTCAAAAACTGAATATTAATCAGCTAGAACGCCGGCTACTCCCCAAATTGACGGAGGCGATCATACTCTATTTCTTTAGATAATAACAACGGCATATTTTGCAGGGGAAATCAATGTTAATGATAATTATTATTAACTGGGGTGTGTCGGACAAGTAATAACGTTTTAGGAGAGTAAAGATCCAGTACAAATAGCAGGAGTAATGTACTGAATCTCATTAACAGCAGGGCGTATTGGTTATTTCTGCTCAACGAAAAACTTTAAGATTAAGTCTAAATCGTCCATTTTAGCGACTTGAATCAGTAACCTGCGTTTCTCTAAATCAATAACCAGATAGCCATCTTCTGACATATTCATATTTTTGATTCGGCTGTATAAAATAAAAACATTACCGTAATAAAAACCGGTTTCTTTAAATAATATTTTTGGCCAGCGAATATAAAAAACATAGATAGCGATAATTGCCAGAGTAAAGAGTAACCATGTTGTGAAATGAGAACCATTATTAGTAATATTTTGGTACGCAAGAATGGCTAACAATCCAACAAATATTCCACTGTCGGCTTTATTACGACGTTTTAAATTAACCTGTAAGCGTGTTTTTCCATTACGCCTTGGCATGATGATTTCATCATAGACGGCGTAAAGAATAAACAGCAGGATAAAAGCCAGCAGTGCGATATCAGTTAAAGACATGAATACTCCAAACACAAAATAAAAAAGCCGGATAGGGCGAACCCTATCCGGCTATTCATACGATTACAGACCGAGCAGACCGATCCAGTAGCCGAAGATACCAATGAAGAAGAAGCCGATAATGATCCACAGTGCGTTGACTTTCTTACGCAGCAGCCACATACAGCCGAAGGTCAGCAGCAGTGGGATCAGGCCAGGCATCAACTGGTCCAGAATGGTCTGAACCGTGGTTACCGTGGTGTGACCGGTTTGGTCAGTGATACGGGATACCACAAGTGGAATGTTGACATGCGTCCACTTGTTAACCAAGGCCCCCATAACAAACAGACCTAGGATCGATGCCCCCTCCGTCAGTTTCTGTAGGAAGCCACCGCCCATATCGCTAACGATATCAACACCTTTCTTATAACCGTAAGCTACGCCATAGTAACGAACCAGCAGGCGAACCAGGTTGAACAGAACGAAGAACAGGATAGGGCCCAACAGGCTACCGGTCATCGCAATACCTGCACCTAACGCTGCAAATACAGGACGTACGGTACCCCAGAAGATTGGGTCACCCACACCGGCTAACGGTCCCATCAGACCCACTTTGATACCGTTAATGGCACCATCGTCGATCGGAGCACCGTTCGCACGCTGTTCTTCCATCGCCGCTGTAACACCCAAAATAGGGGCCGCAACGTATGGGTGTGTGTTGAAGAATTCTAAATGACGCTTGATTGCCTGCCTGCGTTCATCTGTGTTCTCTGGATACAGGCGACGGATAACCGGCACCATGGAGAAACAGAAACCCAATGCTTGCATACGTTCAAAGTTCCATGAACCTTGAAACAGGTTAGAGCGCAGGAATACGCTGCGCAGGTCGCCTGCGGTGAGTTTCGTTTCAGTTTTTGGAGTTGCAACTGATGATGTTGTATCAACCATTTCTCTCACCCTTTCCTAGTCTAATTCGTTATCAAGGCCGTTATCGCCGGCGGCAACTTGTACAACCTGAGATTTGTTGTATTTAGGGCTGAGTTGGATATACAGAATAGCCATCATCAGACCCAGAACACCCAACGCAACCAAGTTGAAGTTAGTGAACGCAGCGGTAACGAAACCTAAATAGAAGAAAGGCATCAGGTAGCCAGCACGCATCATGTTGATAACCATCGCATAACCAACTACGACGATCATACCACCCGCGATAGCCAGACCAGTGGTCACGACTTCAGGGATTGCATTCAGCATGGTGTGAACAGCATCAGTACCTACAGAAATTGCAACAACAACCGCAGGGATTGCGATACGCATTGCTTGCAGGATTAATGCAGAGCAGTGCAGAACGCTAATCGCACGCAGGTCGCCACGCTCGGCCGCGCCGTCAGCCGCGTGCTGGAAGCCCACGGTGATAGTACGAACGATGATGGTCAGAACCTGACCTGCTGCTGCCAATGGAATGGCCAGTGCGATACCAGCACCAACGCTTTGCCCACCGGCGATAACCAGAATGGTGGAAATAATGGAGGCCAGTGCCGCATCAGGTGCAACAGCCGCACCGATGTTCATCCAACCCAAAGCGATCATTTCCAGAGTACCACCGATAATGATACCGGTTTTCATGTCACCCAGAACGATACCGATCAGGGTACAAGCCACCAGCGGACGGTGAAACTGGAATTCATCAAGGATGGAACCCATCCCTGCAATACACGCAACAATAAATATCAGTACAATCTGAAGAGTTGTAATCTCCATTGCACTTCTCCTCTAACCAAAGAGCTGAGTTTAAAAACACGAACCGGCAAGTGCGCGATTCAGCGTTAGTTCATTTTATTGATTAATTCCATCATCTTCAGACGACTATCGCTGGAGACCTTACGGACTTCCAATTCAATGCCGCGTGCATCCAGTTTTTTGAATGCTTCGATGTCTTTCTCGTCTACGGATACTGCGTTGGTGATCTGAGTTTTGCCCTGACGGAACGCCATACCACCGATGTTTACAGTGGTGATATTCACACCGTTTTCGACTAAACGAACCACGTCGGTTGGGTTAGTGAAAAGCAGCATGACGCGGTCACGACCGTAAGCTGGGTTGTTATAAACACGGATCATTTTTTCGACGTCAACCACGTGAGCGGTAACGCCTGGAGGAGCAACCTGTTTAAGCAGGGTGGAGCGAACGTGGTCAGCAGCAACTTCATCACTCACAACGATGATGCGGCTCACGTTAGTTTCTTTTGTCCAGCGAGTAGCAACCTGACCATGAATCAAGCGGTCATCGATACGTGCTAAACCGATCTTCATGTGGTCTTCTGGGCTCATCGGAGCCTGAGGTGCTTTTGGCGCAGCCGGTTTTGGCTGTGGTTTGGCAACTTCAGGTTCTTTTGCGCGCAGTGCTCGGACGCCTTCACGGCCTGTTTCCAGCGCTAATGCAACCAACTCGTCAAAGCTAGGGTCATCGTCGCGAGCCATGAACGTTTCTACCAGCATTGGAACGTTGACGCCGGTAATCACTTCATAGTGCTCTTTGTCCGTGACAATACGGCTTGCCGCATTGAAAGGACTTCCACCCCAAGTATCAACCAAGAAGATGACGCCCTTATTGGTATCTAAGTGGGTCAATCTCTCGTTGTACTTTTCAATTAACGTTTCAGCATTTTCACCGGGAACGAAATCAATGTAGGCAACGTTGCTTTGTTCGCCTAGCAGCATTTCTGCGGTTTTGAGCAATTGCTCAGCCGCTGCCCCGTGAGTGCCGATGATAATAGCAATACTCACTCGCTACCTCCTCTCTACTTGCTAGCATGCTTTTACGGTGTGAAATAACTCACTTTCTCAGCATGGAATTAAGTCAAAAAACCGTTTGTAGATACGTCCTTGTGGAGTAACTGCTCGCCAAATAATTCTTGGATCTCACTGATGAATGCTAAGTATCTTAAGTATCAATCAGTTAGCTTCATGAATCGATTCAGGCGAAAAATCCCAAATCTTCTTCAGCGAGATTTATTTTAGTCAGTAAAAAAATAATTTATGTGACGACCATCTGCTATTAGCACATGTAAATTATAAGAAATATTTAGATGCTGGATTTATGCGCAATATGAGTAACAGACTATTGACAAAAAATGACAAAATGTGTGCGCTGATGCCCTTTTGGATAGCTTTATTTCTTGCTAGCATAAAGTTACTTATCATTGTCAGGAGTATTGGGTTAAACCCACCGTATGGACCGTCCCCGACGCCCTTTAATTTCTTCGCTATTCTCTACACTATTCTTTATGCCCGGTGATGTTTTGTTCCGTGGCTTGTCTTTGCTGAATGCATGCTTTCTTAATGCTTTGCGTTATATCGCAGGTCGTTGGAAATCAAATCTTAGTTTTAGCCGATATTCGAACGGGCTGAAACGTCGTGCACAGCAAGATCCTGTTGCCGTTCAACAATTCTCTTTTCACATTAACGCGGAATAAAACATGGAATTTTTACTCGATCCGTCAATTTGGGTGGGTTTACTCACGCTGGTGGTTCTCGAAATTGTTCTGGGCATAGACAATTTAGTCTTCATTGCGATCTTGGCAGACAAGCTACCGCCGAAGCAGCGAGATAAGGCGCGTATTATTGGCCTTTCTCTAGCGCTGCTGATGCGACTGGGGCTGTTGTCCGTTATCTCATGGATGGTGACGCTAACGCGTCCGTTATTTAGCGTAGGCGATTTTAGCTTCTCAGGGCGAGATTTAATCTTGCTCGTCGGGGGGCTGTTCCTCCTGTTTAAAGCCACCATGGAGTTACATGAACGGCTGGAAGGACATACCCATGAGGTGAACAACCGAGGATATGCCAGTTTCTGGTCGGTGGTGGTGCAGATTGTCATTCTTGACGCCGTGTTTTCGCTTGATGCCGTGATCACGGCAGTCGGCATGGTAGATAGCTTGCCGGTGATGATGAGTGCGGTTGTCATTGCGATGGTGATTATGCTGCTGGCCTCTAAGCCGCTGACCAACTTTGTTAACGAACATCCAACCGTCGTGGTGCTGTGTTTAAGCTTCCTGCTGATGATTGGTTTGAGTTTGTTGGCAGAAGGTTTCGGCCTGCATATTCCAAAAGGTTATCTGTATGCCGCGATTGGCTTCTCAATTCTTATCGAGATGTTTAACCAGATTGCGCGTCGTAACCATATCAAACACGAGCGCCGCCTGCCTATGCGTCAGCGTACTGCTGAGGCCATCATCAGTATGATGGGCGGTAAGAAAGATAAACAGAATGGTCACCGTAGCGAAGAGGTGGTAGCGGCCAAAGAGGAAGAGACCTTTGCTGCTGAAGAACGCTATATGATCAGCGGCGTTTTGACGCTGGCATCGCGATCTTTACGTACCATCATGACGCCGCGTAATGAGATTACCTGGGTGGATTGCCAACGCACGCCGCAGGAAATTCGCCGCCAACTGCTGGAAACACCCCATAGTCTATTCCCTGTTTGCGACGGTGAATTAGACCAGTTGATTGGCATTGTCCGAGCCAAAGATTTGCTGGTGGCTTTGGATGAAGGGATCTCTGTGGCTGACTATGCCGCGAAAAGTGCGCCAATCGTGGTGCTAGAAAGTTTAGATGTGATTAACGTGCTAGATGTATTACGCCAGGCAAAAGGGCGTTTGGTCATCGTAAGCGACGAGTTTGGCATGGTTCAAGGCTTGGTGACGCCGCTGGACGTATTAGAAGCAATTGCAGGCGAATTCCCTGAT
Source organism: Hafnia alvei (assembly GCF_964063325.1). Lineage (NCBI taxonomy): Bacteria > Pseudomonadati > Pseudomonadota > Gammaproteobacteria > Enterobacterales > Hafniaceae > Hafnia > Hafnia alvei. Next base: position 2,565,651 of record NZ_OZ061315.1, on the reverse strand, counting down.
GAAGATGAAACGCTGGATGTCATCAAACAGGAAAATGGCTGGTTAGTCAAAGGCGGTACTGACCTGCATACCTTGGAGCAAATGCTAGGCTGGGATGGCTTGGTCAGCGAGTCTTCTTCTGATTGCGCATCAGTGGCCGGTTTGCTGTTGGCTCATTTTGATCAGATGCCGCAGGCCGGTGAAAAATTAGAGCTGCACGGTCTACGTTTCCAAGTCATGGAAGTTAAAGATTATCGCATTGAGCTGATCCACATTGAGCGTATTGAAACGCATGATGAGCATGAGGACGAATAACAAACGTTAATAGCCGCAGTTAATAACAACGGCTAATATTTCCCTCCCTATGGGGAGGGAAATTTAATGGCTCAATCACCACTTTTTTTGTGTTTGGCATATTGCTGAGCTAGCCAATGCGGAAACTCTGCAATAGGCATCGGACGTGCAAAGTAAAACCCCTGCATCGCACAAACGCCTAATTGGCGCAGATAATCAGCCTGCTGGCGAGTCTCAACCCCTTCAACGATGAGCTTCAATTTGAGCTCTTTACCCAACGCAACAATACTGCCGAGCACTTTGGCATTGATGGCATCTGTACCGATGGTTGCACAGAACGTCTTATCAATTTTCAGCACGTCAGGATGCAGATTTTGCAAGTAACTCAGTGAGCTATGCCCGGTGCCGAAATCATCCAGTGCTAAAGATGCCCCCATCGCGCGCAGTTCAGCGAGCTGTGCATAATCTGCTGTCTGCAATTCTGTGCGCTCAGTGAGTTCTAGCATGAGCTTGGTCTCAGGATTAAATTGATACCACAGATTATGCAGATCGCGTGCAAGTTGCCCCTGAGCAAAATGCTCGGCGGCAATATTAATACTGATATAAAAATCAGGCGATTGTGGGAACAGGTGCCGATTTTGTTCTAGCGTATACAGAAGGTGGCGCGTAAGCGATTGGACCAAACCATGCTGCTCGGCCAGAGGAATAAAAATATCCGGAGAGATCCAACCTTGGCGCTCATCATGCCAACGTAGCAGGATCTCAACGCCGTCACATTCTCCGCTCTGGCTTTGAATAATCGGCTGGCAAAATAGCTGGAATTGCTTGCGCTGGATCGCCGAAGAGATGTGATAGGCCAAATTCATCCTATTAGCCGAAACCATAAAGACGATAATGCCAGCCAGTAAAAAGACCAGCAGCGAGAGCGGAATATGCTGAGGAAGAGAGCGTAGCGCGAGCTGCCAATCAGGATCGGAAAAGACGCCCACGGAATAAGCATATTGGCTAGAATTAAGCGCGACGCTGGGTTTATCCGTAATATCTCGCGTTTGCCGAATCATCTCTTGCCCATAAATCAACGTTTGTCCTTCAACGTTGAGGGCCATGTAGTTCACATAGGGCTTTTGCGGCTCGAGAATAAAGCTCGACAGCATGGCGATATGAAAGACGTGGATCATACCGCTGTGAGGATCCGTACGAGTCGGTACCCAGAAGAGCAGCGTAGGGCTCCCGCGTTTAACCAATAATGCCGCTTTCAACATCAGGTTATGCCCGGGTTTGGCAAAGGTAGGAAACATCACATCAAGCTGATAATCGCGATGGCCGAACAGACTAGAGCAAAAAATAACGTCGTTTTTTACCAACAAAATCGCTCGTACGGTCTGCAACTGCACTGACATATTCAGCAAACGTGGCTGAGCCTGAGGACAACTGCTGTTAACCAGTTCGTTGTGGGTGGTTGAAATTTCATTGGCTGAGTTAAGCAGGCGGTCGATTTGTTGAACGGCAGAAAGCGCGGCTTTATGCTGTGCGGTGCGTACGGTATCTAGCTCTTGGCTGTAGCGTCCGCCCATCGAAATAGCAAAAGCAAACAATCCTGCTCCAGCAGCGAGCAGTAAACGGTACAAGCGATACTTTTTAACAGCCACCTTTGAGAAGCGCATCAAGCATCCTTTGACAGGAAAATCCTAGCCAACATACATTCAATGAATTGTTCACTCTTTGCGTAAGTGTAGCTATTGAAAAGAAAATGTGGACGGATAGTAGCGTAAATATCAACGTGAGATCGATATTGTAAGGATAATAAAACCGCCACGTGATTAAAAAGCGGCTAAATTAGGATTTATCTACACAGAACTTATTGTTTTCTATACAGACTTAGAGAAAAATCTGATAGGGAAATACGTCAGCGGTTGCCATTTATTTTGCTGATATGTGTCAAGCCCCCTTACTTTCTGTAAGGGGGAAGCCAACTTAGTGAACGAATTGTTGGTGCAGAGCGATAATTTCGCGGCCTAATTCCATTAGCATAATGGCATTCATCAGATGATCCTGTGCGTGAACCATGACTAAATGTACTGGGATTTTTCCTGTTCCCTCATCCATTTCGATCAGTTTGGTTTGCACATGATGAGCTGAAGATAACGCTTCTTGCGCCTGCTGCATGTAAGTTTCGGCCTGAGCAAAATCTTTTTCTTCACGTGCGCAGCGGATAGCTTGGAAGACTAAGCTACGTGCATAGCCTGAGTTGGCAATGAGCTCCATCACTTCATTTTCAAGATCCATGCTTAAGCCTCTTCAATCAACGCTAATGCCTGATCGAGCACCTTATCGCCTTTCATGGTGCCGTAGGCCATCATATCGATACAGGCGATTTTCTTGCCGTGCTCCTGAGCGATTTTTTCGCATTCAGGCAGCTTGTAGCGGATCTGCGGCCCTAATAAGGCAACGTCAAAATCGGCAGCACAGGTTTTATAATCACGTACTGATTTTGCACAAATTTCAGCGTCGATGCCGCGTGCTTTGGCAGACTCCAGCATTTTCTTAACCATCAAACTGGTCGACATACCAAGATCACAAACCAACAGAATTTTTTTCATGTTATTTCTCCAAATCTTCTATCAAATGCTGCATTAAAAGAGGGATAGGGCGTCCAGAGGCGACGCTACGGCCACTTTCGCGCCACAGCGCGGTTCCACTAATGTCGAGATGTGCCCAAGGGATCTCTGCTGGGCAGAAGCGGCTTAGAAAATAAGCCGCCGACGTGCTGATGGCGGCGTTGTTGGTCGGGGTGTTGCAAACATCGGCAATGGCGCTTTCAACCTGTGGCGCAAAGCGTGTGTCGAGTGGCAACGACCACACTTCATCGCGAGTGTGCAGTCCGGCTTGCGTGAGGTTGTGACTGAGTTCGGGATCTTGGCTCCATAATCCGCTGAGGTCATAGCCCAAAGCTTTGACGACGGCACCGGTTAGCGTTGCCATATCGATGATGTACTGCGGATGCTGATCGTCTAAGGTGAGTTTGCTGGCATAGGCAATGGCGTCGGCTAAAACCAGTCGTCCTTCTGCGTCGGTGTTGTTAATTTCAACGCTAAGGCCCGCATAGCTTGTGACAACGTCACCTGGCCGCATGGCTTCTGGGCCGATCATATTTTCAGCTAGCGCCAACACGCCAATCAAGCGTACTGGAAGCGCCATTTCGGCGGCTGCGAGTAGTAAGCCAAAGACGTTGGCGGCACCGCACATGTCATATTTCATGGTATACATGCCTTCGCCGCCTTTGAGCCATAGCCCTCCGGTATCGAAGGTAATTCCCTTGCCCACGTAGGCGCTGAATGGCCCATCGGCGCGGCCTTCATAGCGTAGAACCATTAAGCGTGGCGGGTTGGCTGCGCCTTTACCCACGGCATGCAACAGGCCTAAGCCTTGGCGCTCAATCTGTGTTTCTTCCAAAATCTCACAGCGCAATGTTCGATACGGCGCGATGATTTTCTCAATTTCCGTTACCACAAATTCAGGTGTGCATTTATCGCTGGGAACGTCTGCGATACGGCGAGCGGCGATCATGCCAATGGCGGATGCTTCAGCCTGACGGCGTATTTTCTCCACCGCGGCTTGATCTTGTGGCCGACAGCAAAGGGAGATGTGTTTAATCCGAACCGTAGGCTCTGCATGCGTTTTGAGCCCTAAATCGCTCAGTTGATAATCCAGATTAAACAAGAAGATCAGCAATGAAGAGAGCATGGCGCGGTGCCTGCTTTCGCTTGTGTCCCATAGACTGCAATCAACAACCAGTTCAGGGCATGTCGTTTTGCGTAATAGGGGGCGCAGTGCGGCGTGGAGCTTATAGGTTGTCGAATCTAACCAGTGATCCTTTGGTAATAAGGTCACTCGACCAAAGGGGGCGCAGCCGTAGGCACAGTCGGCAACGGAGTTTACTGCGTCTTTTTGTAGAGCCGATAATAGCGCCGCATTGATATCGGCTTGTATTAACAGCGCGCTGTCAGCAAAGGAAATAAGATGGCTATTTTCACTCGATAATACGTCATGTGATGTAGCGCTGATTACCTGAGACTTAATCATATTGAGGTTCTCCGATAGGTGCGCGGATCCGCGCCGCATAGTCATTCATCCAAGCTTCATCGGCAGGGACATAGTGGGTGCGGTCGGATTGACGCTCGGCGAGGTAAACGGTAGGAGGAAGATCGCGGGTGGCGACAACAAATGAAAATGTTTTGATATTGGTAGAGACACCAAATTCACCCAGTTTATTCATGCAAACCACTGACAAATCCCCCACGCGGCCAAAGCGCGCCATGAGTTTGTCTTCAAGCTCAAATATCACCGAGTCGGCGGCATTCTGTGGTGTCATTCCGCCTTCCATACGTCGTACGATCTCGTAGCTGGTGCAGCCTTTCATCAAATCTTCGCCAACGCCGGTGGCGGTTGCCGCACCGATTTGGCTATCACAATAGAATCCAGAGCCGATGATAGGGGAATCACCCAGCCTGCCGCGACGTTTCATGAATAAACCGCTGGTGGACGTTGCCACGCTCATCGAACCGCGGGTATCTAGGCCAATCATGCCGACGGTGTCATGGCCATCGTAGGGGCTTAGTCCCCGATCGATGGTTTCGCGACAGCGCTTGCGGTAGTGTTGCATCGCTCGCTCAGTTAGCATGGTTTTTTCGGTGAATCCCTGACTCAGCGCCCACTCACGGGCGCCAACGCCCACCAGCACACTGTTGAATCGCTCTCGACTCAGGGCATGAGCTACGCGAATCGGATTAGCGATATCGACCAGGTTACCCACGGCGCCGAACGCTAAGGTATCGCCATCCATAAAGGCGGCGTCTAATTCAACTTCACCGTTTTCGCTTGGCAAACCGCCATAGCCGACGGATTTATAAAATGGAAAATCCTCAACGTCGGCAACGGCATTGACCACGGCTTTGGCTGACTTTTCCCCATTCGCCAGCAGGGTGCTGGCGTGTGTGATGCCTTCTAGCGCCATGCGCCATGTCGCGATCATTCCCCACATGTAAAGCTCCTAATTCTTTGTATAACAGACACAATCTATTGTTTTTCAGCAACGCAATATTGTTTATCCAGAATGCGCAGGAAGGGCAGATACAGCATGGCTCCAATCAGCAGGTTGACGATTTGCATCAAGCTACCGCTGATATGGCCGGTGACGATAAACCCGCTGATGACCGGTGGTAGAGTCCATGGAATAAATACGCCGGTGGTGACGGCAACCATGCCGATTTTCATGGCGATGTATTGAACGGTCACTAGAACCAATGGAACTAAGTTAAACGGGATCAGCATGATCGGATTCATGATGATAGGCAGGCCAAACAGGATAGGTTCGTTGATATTAAATACCGATGCGCCAGCGCCTAGGCGGGCAACCTCACGCATACTTTTGCTACGGGCAAAAAAGAGCATAGCGATGACCAGCGAGAGCGTAGCCCCCGCGCCCCCCATCCAGACCATGTCGAAAAATTGCTCGGTAATAATGTGCGGCGGTGTAACACCTGCCTGAATGGCCGCAATGTTGTCGGTTTGATTTTCCATCCATAGTGGACGAATAATTCCGTTCACCATTGAACCGGAGTTAATCCCAACCGACCATAGAATGGTGATCGATAACACCGTGAGCAGCGCGCCAACATAGGAGGTGCCAAAATGGCGCACCGGTGTGGCAACCACTTGATAGATGAACTGATGAATGGTTTCGTAATGCGTATGTTCGAAAACGATGCGAATGGCTAACACCAGTACGATCACAACCAGCGCTGGTATTAATGCAGCGAAGGACTCCTGTACCGCCGGTGGCACACCTTCCGGCATTTTGATAACCAGTTTTTTACGCTTTAAAAAGCAAAATAGCTCGGTCCATAACAGCGAGCCGATCATAGCGACAAACAGCCCCTTACTGCCGATCCACTCGGTGGGAACCACGGTAATATTGCCGAGCGCCTCTACCTTAATAAAAGGCGTCAGGATCAGAAAAGAAACCAGCGCCAAAATGCCGCAAGACACCCGGTCTTCTTCATAGTGTTCCGCTAGCCGATAGGCGACTAAAAAACTGATGAACAGCGACATGGTAGAGAAGACGGCGTTAAACGGTATTTCAACGATATTGCTCCACGTTGCGCCAAACATGCCGGTCATAAACTGCTGATAACTTTGGCTGGGAAATGACGAAATAATCAGTAAAACGGAGCCGACAATGATAAATGGCATGAATGAAACGTAGGCGCCACGTATCGCACACAGATGCCGCTGCTGCGCCGCTTTGGCCGCCAGTGGCATCAGTTTCGCCTCAAGAAATCCTAAAACGTTGCTCATAGAGAACTCCGTAAATTGCTTTTTAATGATGAAGTAACAGGATCTTAATGCGGCGATTATGTGTGAATGAGGTGATGATAAAGTTGCGTTAGTTCACAATGTGACGGTTACAACAAACAAGTCTCACATGATTGGATATCATTAATTCGATCGTTCGAGGAGATCTGAAATGGAAATTAAGCTACACGCTAACGCAACAACAACGCCCAGAGTTCGACGGTATATCCAGCAGTCTGACAAGAGCGATCGGGTGCTAGCGCAAGAGCTTGGCATTTCGGTGGCGACGGTGCGCCGCTGGCGACAGCGGCAAGATGTTGTCGATCAACATACGGCACCGAAAAATGTTCACAAAGTGCTGAGACCAGAGCAAAGCATGCTGATCAACTGGCTGAGACAAAAGCTGATGATCCCACTGGATGAGCTGGTCACTCTGGTTAATTTAGGGATGCAGCAAAGTGTTTCACGCGCGGGTTTAGACCGCTATATGCGACGTGCAGAATTGGCGCATATGAACGTGTTGGAGGCACGCGAGCTGCGCGGCAAGAAGGCCGTAAAGGCTGGAATTAAGCTAGGGAAGCTACGTTTATTTTATCAGCGCGTGAGTTTGCTGCCTCAAGACGGTGGTGAACATCATATTCTGTGGGCGCAAGAAGAGGTGAGCGGCTGGATGGCAGCACGCGCTTATGCAGGAGCTTCTCCTACGCTGGTGGTACATTGGCTGGAAGCGATGATGAAAATAACGCCTGCCGCTATACAATCTGTTGAGACTGAAAATAAGAAACTGTTCGGGAATGAATTGTCACCCGATCATCCATTACAGCAGTGGAGCGTAGAACATGGGCTACCATTGACGCTAAGAGCAGAGGATATCGCTGATATTACGTTACGACTGGAGTGTTTCTTGAGCGAGTTGATTCCTGCCATCGGGAATACTGACCTTGATGTTTTTCTGCAACAGGTGTGTGAACAGTACAATCAACGCTGGCCACAGAAAAAACTTGGTGGTTTGACGCCGGAGGCGTTTTGGCGAGAGTTTGCACAGTAATTGGCATAGAGAATGAAAAAGCCCCAAGCCGTTATCAGTTTGACTGATAGCACGCTTAGGGCTTTAGGCCTACCAACGAAAATTAGCTATTGCGCGGGTTCAGCTACGGCTTAATCACACTGAACTTTAATCGCCAAGCCGCCACGCGAAGTTTCACGATATTTCGCGTTCATATCTTTACCGGTTTCGTACATAGTTTCGATGACTTTATCCAACGAAACACGCGGTTCTGAGGTGCGCTGCAGCGCCATACGTGAAGAGTTGATGGCTTTCACCGAGGCAATGGCATTACGCTCAATGCAAGGTACTTGTACCTGACCCGCAACGGGGTCGCAGGTTAAGCCCAGATTGTGCTCCATGCCAATTTCTGCCGCGATACAAACTTGCTCAGGGCTGCCGCCCATCAGTTCAGTCAGACCCGCTGCCGCCATCGAACAGGCTACACCCACTTCACCCTGACAACCCACTTCAGCACCGGAGATTGACGCATTCATTTTGTACAGTGCGCCAACTGCGCCGGAAGCCAAGAAGTAGCGCACGAAAACGTCGGGTGTAACGGGTTCGATAAAGTGGTCATAGTAGGCCAGTACCGCAGGAACGATGCCACAGGCACCGTTGGTTGGCGCAGTAACGACACGGCCACCGGCGGCGTTTTCTTCGTTAACCGCTAAGGCAAACATGTTCACCCAGTCGATCACCGTCATCGGATCTTTATCGTATTTGTCGGTGGTGACGAGCATACGGCGTAATGCCGATGCACGGCGCGGTACACGCAGTGGCCCAGGCAGAAGGCCTTCAGTATTTAGACCACGGTCGATACAGGCCTGCATGGTTGCCCACACGTCGCCAAAATAGGCATAAACTTCATCTTTGGTATGCAGAGCGAGTTCGTTTTGCATAACGAGGCCGCTAATAGACAGCCCGGTCTCTTTGCAATGATCCAGCAGCTCCTGCGCGGAGTGGAACGGGTAAGGCACCGTCACGCCGCCCGCGCTATCTTTACCAAAGTGCTCTTCGTCAACGATGAAGCCGCCGCCGATAGAATAATAAGTTTTGCTATACAGCAATTTTTCGCCGGCAAATGCATGGATTTGCATGCCGTTTTCATGCAGCGATAGGTTATCGCTACGGAAGTTCATCCCGCCTTCGCGTGGGAAATCAACCTCATGCTGGCCATGAGCCAACAGCAGGCGCTGACGTTGCTCTACGTCGCGAATAAAACCCGGAATTGCATCGATATCCACGGTATCAGGCATGTTGCCTGCGAGTCCCATGATGATAGCAATATCAGTATGATGGCCTTTACCTGTAAGGGAGAGTGAGCCATAAACATCGACGGAAATGCGCGTGACAGAAGGTAGCAACCCTTTATCAATCAGATCGTCGACAAACTGTTTGCCGGCTTTCATCGGGCCCACGGTATGTGAACTGGAAGGGCCGATACCGATCTTAAACATGTCGAAAACGCTAATCACGTTGGGACTCCTTAGTAGACATTGCTTTCAGAAACATATAATCGTGCTTCGTGAAATACTGTCTTTATATAAAAGTTATTATACCGTTCATACTTCAAGCTGCTTACGCGTTGGCTGCACCCGCTCACCCCAGTTACTTACTAGAGTTAGCTCCGGGGGGACTCACAGGTTTGCCGCCTTCAAGCCGCTTGAATTATTTAGGGTATAGACTGCGGAAAACGGATTTGCCACCGTTAGTCCGTGGTGTTTTTTCTGGTGCTGTTTGCTCTAACGTTCAATGCGCTTGCTGCCGTGGAAGCAGATTCACATTATAAAAATTAATGTAATAATTCGCATATTGCTCACGTCATGACTAAAGCGCGCCAACAATAGCCGAACTTAACGAGTGACGCACGTGCAATCCCTCAATTTATCTATAACAAACGCAAAAAAAAACGATTAACCCTACATCGGGTGAGGTCTGTGAGCGGATTTATGCGACAAATAACCGTCACTTGATCGGCTTTCCCCTACGCTTGAAAAGGTAGTCTGACGAAAACATCTGCCACTGCAAACATACAAATTCATAGTGACTTATCTATGATATTGCGACATATGCCAGATAAATCAAGTAATGAGCTACGAATTTACCCGTATTTACCAAGGTTTATAGGGTTCACTTTAGCGGATAACAAAAAAAAGAGAGTGATAGGGATCGAGGAATCTCTAATCCATGGAGATAAGGGAATAAACCAACTCTATTGTTGAGATATGGGATTAGTTTTTTTGATGCAAATTCAATGTGTCTAAATATGGATCTGTTGAGCCAGTCGGCGAATAATCGCGGCCGTCATACCCCAAACAAAAAAATGCTCATACCAAGACAGATAGACCCGATGGCTATGCCCACTTCGGTGGATATCTAGCGGGTGATAGCGGGAGAGGGCGAGCGCTTCCCGCAGTGGCATTTCAAAGACGGCAGAAACTTCATCTTCGCTGGCGATAGGAGTGATATTAGGAGGCAGGAGTCCGACAACGGGAGTTACCCGAAAACCGGTAATGCTATCTACCGCCGGTAGCTGTCCGAGAATGTGAACGCACTCAGGAGATAACGCGATTTCCTCCTGAGCCTCGCGTAACGCCGTAGCAATTAAAGAGCTATCGGTCGCATCGGCGGCTCCTCCCGGAAAGGCAACCTGCCCAGCATGTTTGCGCAGATGGCTCGAGCGCTGAGTGAGTAATAGCGTCGGCTGTGGGCGATTAACGATAGGGATTAGCACGGCGGCTTGGCGCAGATTGTGCCCTTCGCTAGTTTGGATCGGCGCTTGAAGCTGAAAGCGAGCTACAAACTCGGTGAGTTCAGGAGAGAGCTTCATCATGCAGGCACCTCAACGTCACCAAGGATCGGCAATATTTTTCCCACTTTATCGAAGGTTTCCTGATATTCCGCCTCGACCTGACTGTCAGCGACAATGCCACCGCCGGCCCAGCAGTGTATTTTGCCATTCTCAGCTAGCAGCGTACGTATGGTGATACTGGTATCCATATTCCCGCAGCAGCTAATATAGCCAATGCTGCCGCAGTAGACATTACGTCGCTGAGGTTCTAATTCTTCAATTATCTGCATGGCGCGAATTTTGGGCGCTCCGGTGATTGAACCACCGGGGAAACATGCGCGAAGCAAATCGGTTGCCGTGAGATTGTTTGGCAGCGTGGCGGTGATGGTGCTCACCAAATGATGTACCGCGGGGAAGGGCTCGACGACAAAGAGTTCGGGGACGCGCACACTGCCCGGTTGGGCAACTCGGCCAACATCATTGCGCATGAGATCGACAATCATCAGGTTTTCAGCCTGATCCTTACGGGAATTGGCCAGCTTCTGCGCCTGTAATTTGTCGGCAGCAGGGTCGGCTAAGCGCGGCAGCGTGCCCTTGATGGGACGCGTTGAGATATGTTTTTGTTTAAGCTGTAAAAAACGCTCAGGGGATACGCTCAAAATCGCGCTTTCTGGTAAGCGCACAAACGCTGAAAAAGGCGCTTTGTTTTGCTCATTTAAACGTAAAAAAGCCTGCCATTCATCGCCTTTATAGCCAGCGCTAAAGCGTTGGGTCAAATTAATCTGATAGCAGTCGCCCGCACGCAGATAGTCGTGAATGCGGGCAAATCGCTGGCTATATTCTTCCTGAGTTAAATTGGCTTGCCAAGAGGAGGTTAATTGGAAGGGAGAAGGCTGCGGTGTTTCTACCTGCGCAGTCAACCATGCGAGGCGTGCTTGGGCATCGCCATGAACGATTAAGGTTAAGCGTTTTAACCTGTGGTCGGCGATTAATGCCCAATCATAAATTCCTACTGCCATATCAGGCGTTGATAAGTCGGCATTAGCTTGTTCAGGCAAGGTTTCAAAACGTCGCCCAAGGTCGTAGCCCCATAGGCCAACGGCACCGCCGCAAAACGGGGTATCGGCTTGTTCCGACATCGCTGGCAGCAAACGCGATAATTCTGCTTGAACTAAGCGCAGAGGGTCTTGCTCGCTATAACGAATATTGCCGTTTTCGGCAATAGCGGTTTGATGGTCACGTGTGGTTAAGGTAAGCACAGGTTCGGCGACTAAAATATCAAACCGATTATGGGGATGATTAGCGCCGCCTGAATACAACAGCATTGCCCAAGGTTGCTGGGCGAGCGGAGCGAAATAATGCAGCATGGCATCCGGAGTGTAGTCTAAATCAATACGTGACAATGCAGCAGGTGACGAGGTTATGGCAGTCATGGACGAGAGATCACTTTTATAGGTATGCAGATATTTTGGTTCAACGTCGATGTCGATATGACAAAGGTAAGACTATCATAAATTACAGGCAATATTAGCGGATAAATGCCCCTGCATTATCTAGGTTTGTGGGCTGTTTGCGGCTATACTCTTGCCCCCGTATTACCATTCAGCAGCAGGAGTTATTGATGAACAGCGGAATGCCAGCGTTATCACATACAGAACAGCAAGAGGCTGCCGATCGCATTCACAAATTGATGGAGCAGGGTATGAGCAGCGGCGAAGCCATTGCTCTGGTTGCGGCGGAAATTCGCGCCAACCATACCGGCGCACATATCCAAGTCTCATTTGATGACGAAGATGAAAATGAAAACGAAAGCCAAAACCAAAACCAAAACGAAGAATAGTCAGTAATAAAGCGGCGCGGAGAGATTTCCGCGCCGTGGTGTCCTATCCTTTCACTACCACACCGCCGCTGACTTGCTTGGCCAGCGCAATCGCTTTATCAACCGTCTCTTCATATGCTAACGCCACGCCTAAACGGCGGGTGCCATCGATTTCTGGTTTGCCAAATAATCTTATCTGCGTTTGCGATTGTAATGCTTGTTTCACGTTCTCGAAAACAACGTCGTTGCTGTGCAAACGTGGCAGGATCACCGCAGAGGCGCTTGGGCCAAATTGGCGAATATTACCGATAGGTAAACCAAGAAATGCGCGAACGTGCAGTGCAAACTCTGACAGGTCCTGAGAAATCAGCGTCACCATACCTGTATCGTGCGGGCGTGGTGATACTTCGCTGAAGATGACATCGTCGCCACAAACAAATAACTCAACGCCAAATAGCCCATAGCCACCCAGAGCCAGAACGACTTTACCGGCGATCTCCTGAGCTTTAGCTAGCGCGATGTCGCTCATCGCCTGAGGTTGCCATGATTCACGGTAGTCGCCGTCTTGCTGACGATGACCAATTGGCGCACAAAAATGTAATCCGTCACAGGCATTAATGGTGAGTAAGGTGATCTCAAAATCAAATTTCACCAGACCTTCAACAATCACTTTCCCTTGACCCGAGCGGCCACCTAACTGCGCATATTGCCACGCGCTAGCCATTTCATCGACATGGCGAATCAAACTTTGGCCTTTGCCGGATGAGCTCATGACGGGTTTGATAATGCATGGCAGACCAATTTCTTGCGTAGCAGCGTTGAACTCCGTCTCTGTTTCGGCAAAACAATAAGGAGAGGTGGGCAATTTTAGTGTTTCAGCGGCCAGACGACGAATGCCTTCGCGGTTCATGGTGAGCTGCGTCGCTCGCGCACAAGGAACGACTTTTTGCCCGTCATTTTCCAACGCAACCAGCATTGATGTGGCGATAGCTTCAATTTCTGGCACGATAAAGTCAGGGCGTTCACGCTCGACCAGCTCTTTTAGGGCCTCAGCGTCTAACATGTTTAACACATAGCTACGATGGGCAACCTGCATGGCCGGCGCATCGGCATAGCGATCGACGGCGATAACCTCAATGCCTAAACGTTGGCATTCGATAGCCACTTCTTTACCTAATTCACCGGACCCTAAAAGCATGACGCGAGTGGCATGTGGGCGGAGTGCAGTTCCAATCGACAACATAATCATCATCCTATGAGCTGGCCAAAAATCGGTTGCAGTATATACGAAAACGTTTGCGTGTCAGTAATTCGATTTAATTCGCGTCATGAAAATAAGGCTGGGCTGCCAATTTTATCCAAGCATAAAACACCTGACAGCCCGCCAAGCTGACTTGGATAACATGTGTTGCTAATTATTTATTCAGGAGATTAATTATATTCAGATATGAGTTGCGGTTGGATGTAGGTAACAGACAAAAAAATACGTCGGTAAGTGTCACCGGCTTTTAGCAGGTTGATTAAGTAAATTTTCATTTGTATGATAAATGTATTGTATGATAAATCTAGCTATCGGCAGGGGTGAATCTTTGCTAGGTACTGAATTTTGAATAATTAAAACAGCAATAGCCGTGCGGCTGGAGGGTTAGCGCGGTATAGGGGAGAAAGTGAACCATGAGTTCGACGTGTGTTGTTGAGACTGAATTAAAAGAAGACCATTGGTACCGAATTGCAAAGGAAATGTTAAGCCAGGCCGGCATTACAATAAACGGAACTCGGCCGCAGGATATTCGCGTCAAAAACCCAGAGTTCTTCCATCGTGTGCTGCAAGAGGGGTCGTTGGGTCTTGGTGAGAGCTATATGGACGGTTGGTGGGAGTGTGATCGTTTAGATATCTTTTTCCAAGATATTTTGGCCGCTGAACTTGATGCGCATTTGCCGAAACATTTCAGCGATATCGTGCGCATTGCGTCGGCTCGCATTTTCAATTATCAAACCCGGAAACGCGCATGGATCGTGGGGAAAGAGCACTACGATCTGGGTAACGACCTGTTTAGCCGAATGCTCGATCCGTATATGCAATATTCCTGCGCTTATTGGAAAGATGCAGAAACGTTGGAGCAGGCCCAGCAGGCAAAATTGCGAATGATCTGTGAAAAGCTGCAGTTGAAACCGGGAATGACCTTGCTAGACATTGGTTGTGGTTGGGGAGGCTTGTCACAGTTTGCGGCGCAAGAGTACGGCGTGTCTGTAAAGGGGGTGACGATTTCCGCTGAGCAGCAAAAGATGGCGCAAGAGCGCTGCGCAGGCTTAGATGTTGAGATTTTGCTACAAGACTATCGTGACATAAACGAAAGATTTGACCGCATTGTTTCCGTTGGAATGTTTGAGCACGTAGGCCCGAAAAACTATCGAACCTATTTCGAAGTCGTGGCACGCAATCTAAAAGCTGATGGGCTTTTCTTGCTCCATACCATTGGTTCTAATCAAACTGACCTGAACGTTGACCCGTGGATCAATAAGTACATCTTCCCAAATGGTTGTTTGCCATCCGTTGCGCACATTGCCTCAAAAAGTGAGGATTTGTTCGTGCTGGAAGATTGGCATAATTTTGGTGTTGATTATGACCGTACATTGATGGCTTGGTTTGAGTCCTTCCAGAAAAGCTGGCCGGAGATTAAAGACAACTATAGCGATCGCTTCTATCGCATGTTCACTTATTATTTAAATGCATGCGCTGGGGCATTTCGGGCAAGAAACATCCAACTTTGGCAGGTACTTCTGAGCCCTAAAGGCGTGGAAGGTGGAATTCGCGTTCCCCGCTGATAATGAAGGGGTCCGCAGTTTCGATTGCGGATCCTGTGTTCGCTATATATTGATGTAATAAAAAGATGACGGCGCGGTGCTGTTTATTTCAGGCTGTTATCCCATGTCTTATTCGTGTGTTTTATCGACAGCAAAGTTATATTTGTGATGTATGTCGCTATTTTATTTGTGAATGTTTTTGCGTATTAATAAAAAATTATGTAGGCAATGCGTATTTTTTACTGTGTTGATTAATAACAGTTTATTTTTTAGTTGCCGATTATTGTATTGGCTAATATTTGTCAATATATAGAAATATAACAGGCTGTACGTACAGTATTTATAAACAGGTATATCGGCCACGAAATATTTGCGCTGAGCATGAAACTATGCGTTAATACTGACGCCTGAAATGCTGATGTAATCATATCGCTTTTGTTCATTAAATGATTCGGCTTATATTTTTGCTCATTCTTAAATGGGCGTTTAATTAACCGAGCGTTAGGATACGATTCGTCTGAGTTATGTTAGTAAGCAGGTCTACCATGCCTAACGGCAAGTAATTTTAAGTAAAGGAAAGTTAAATGAGCAAGAAAACTGGTCACGTTAAATGGTTCAACGAAAGCAAAGGATTTGGCTTCATCACTCCAGCTGATGGCTCCAAAGATGTATTCGTCCATTTCTCTGCCATCAAGAGTGACGGCTTCAAAACTCTGGCTGAAGGCCAGCAGGTAGAATTCGCCATTCAGGACAGCCCACGTGGCCCGTCTGCGGCTGATGTTATTGCGCTGTAATTAAGCTGATACTATCATGCTGACAAAACCCGCCGAGTGCGGGTTTTTTGCATTTTAGCCTCAGAATGGATAGAACTCAGCAATGACTAATGAAAATATAACTTTCCAGCACGCAGAACAGCACCATCTTGCAATGTTAGCCGAAGTGGAACGCCTCGCAGCCGCGCAGTTTCCCGCTGACCGACTCCCAGAATCTTTTCGCAATGCTACGCTATCCGCTGAGCGCTTATTACAGGCACAAGCGTCGCAAAACCTTTGGGTAGCCATCCGCAATGAGAAACCTATTGGCTTTGCCATGCTTGAGGTCACCGGTGACTTTGCTCATTTAGCCGAAGTGAATGTACTACCCGCATTTAGCCAACGTGGAATTGGACATTTTTTGGTTGATCACGCCTTGGTCGCCGCTCGCCAACGTGGCTTCTGTGGGGTAGGGCTGACAACGTTTCTGGATTTAGCTTGGAATGCGCCTTTCTATCAGAAAGTCGGTTTTACGCTGGTGGGGGATGAGCAATTTCCTTTGTTAGAACGCGCGTTGCGGGAAGAACGTAATGCAGGGCTGATTCAACGTGTGGCGATGTTCTACTATTTCTAGCCATTTATGTCTCAACATCGCTTTTAATCGTTGTCAATTTTGCAGAAAGAGATAAAAATAAATATACTGATATTATATACAGTATCGTGGAGTGGTTTATGAGCGTTGAAATTCAGTACGTGGTTGTTCGTGATGGAGTAACAAAAATGACCTTTGCCAGTAAAAAAGAAGCAGATGCTTACGATAAGATGCTGGATCTGGCTGACAATTTGAGTGAGTGGCTGGCGGATTCTCCTATAGATTTAGAAGACAGCGCTTTGGAGACGCTCAGCTTTTACCTCGCAGAACATAAAGATCAGCTTTCGTTGCTATTGCGTGGCAACTCGCTTGAGTCGCTAAAAGCAGGTGATGAAGAAAAAAATGAGCCTAAAAAGGTAAAAGTCGCGGTTGATAACGCCGCCTAGTGTTTTAGTTCACATATTATTTACTTTTCTGGATCTAGAATGAAACGTGAGATAACATTTTACCGTCGTTTTGAAGCTGACATTTTGTCAGGTAAGAAAACCATCACTATCCGTGATAGCAGCGAGTCTCACTTTGAGAAAGGAGAGTTACTCAGCGTGAGCCGCTACGAAGACGGGGTCTATTTCTGCACTATCGAAGTTGAGAGTGTTACCCCCGTGTTGATGAGTGAACTGACGGAGCTTCATGCGGCGCAAGAGAATATGACACTGGACGAGCTGAAGCAGGTTATCAGCGAGATTTATCCAGGGCTTAATGAACTGTATGTGATTAGTTTCCGCATGCGTTAGCGCGCTTTGCCGTGTTCAGGCACACAGAGCGCGCGTTCATATCATGGAATAGCCACTGGCAGCAGGGACGATCTCTGCGCCAAAGCTAAATGAGGATTGAAAATGAACAAAATTACGTTAGGTGTGGCTGGATTGGCGTTGGCGTTTTCAGCTGGTGTTGCTCAAGCTCAACAGAGTGAGCAGCGCGTGGTGAAAATTGCTAACTGTGAGCAAACGACGGCAGCTCAGCTGTCTACGATGGTGAAGAACGACTTCTTACAAAATCGCATTCCGCGTTGGGCTGATGATAAAACATTGTTGGGCACCAGTACGCCAGTGGTGTGGGTGAGCCAGGATCAGATTACCCAAAAGGGGAATGACTGGGTGCTTCAGCTAACCGTACGCGGTAACAAAGTCGACAAAAACTATACTGTTAACGTTGATTGCAAAGCCGGTAAACTCGAATACTCTCACCCAGAATAAAGTTAGTTCCTATATCATCTAAAACCTCTTTATTAAAGTTAAAGAGGTTTTAAATTTCTTTTTAGGAAAAACCACAAAGTCCATATGTATTAATCTTAGGTATAAATCTTATTTCTATTAAATTCTTTCCATTATTGCGCTGGTGTCACGACTTTAAAATTAGAAGCAGAAAGAAAAATTTTTGACTATAAAATTTAAATTAAAAAACATCTTGAACTGGGAATTTGGCTTAGTTCGATATCATGGCCTAAAAATTTTGTTTATTAGGATAAAAGTGCTAACTTGTGTGTTTCTCACTTGAGAGAATATAATGTAAAATAGTTTTACTATAAAGCTTATCTTTTTGAAATTTAAGGTTTATTGAGATATCTTCTCGCTTTGTTTAGTGTAATTTATCTTACGACGTCATGGATGTGATTGCCATTGTGCATGTAAGTATGTGTTATTTTACTGCTAATGTGACGC
The DNA here is from genome assembly GCF_964063325.1 of Hafnia alvei. Lineage (NCBI taxonomy): Bacteria > Pseudomonadati > Pseudomonadota > Gammaproteobacteria > Enterobacterales > Hafniaceae > Hafnia > Hafnia alvei. The sequence continues at coordinate 2,547,496 of NZ_OZ061315.1, read as the reverse complement.
TGGGCGGCTTTAAGTCGCTATTTTAATGTACAAACCCGCTGGTAGATTGGAGGAAATATTCACTATTTCTTCAGATTTGTAATTTAAGTGTTTTGAGATTAGCGAATTCTAATCTGAATGCAGTTAAATCAAGCATCATTTTATTAATAATTAGATAACAAAATGAATAATAAGCATTATAATGTTCTGGGTGTTTTAGACCAGAATGTTCCTCCTTTGGAATTAGAGATGGCTTTGCAAACAGCGTTGCAATCGGCCTTCACTGAGCATGAGTTTTATTTAGACTATCAAGCACAATGCAATATTAATGGCACTTTATTAGGTGCTGAAGCATTAGTCCGTTGGCGTCATCCTCAGCAGGGGACGCTTTTGCCCTATGATTTTTTGGATACCTTAGAGCGCTTTGGTTTGATGCACGCATTGAATCTTTGGATTGTTGATAATGTCTGTCAACTGCTGCAACGTGTGCATCGTGAAATATCCCCAGATTTAATATTGTCATTCAATTTGCCGCTCGCTCAACTTTACACAACGGAATTTACCGAGCAGATGGGTAATGTTTTACGGCGCTATGGTATTCCAGCAAATAGATTAGTTATTGAGTTGCTAGGTGATAATGATTTGTTTAGCGATCGGCTAATCATGACGGAATTACATAAACTGCGGGCACTTGGCTGCGGTTTGTCGGTGGATCATTTTGGAGACAATTATCAATTACTTTCCTTGCTCGCCGATTTGCCGTTAACGCAGATAAAAATCCCCGGCGAACTGATCCATGCAATGCAAAACCCTGATGCCTGTCAGTTGGTAGAGCATCTCATTTTGATCGCCAATGCGTTGAACATGAACGTGGTGGCAGAGCATGTTGAAACAGAAGAGCAGTTTAAAGCATTGGAGGCATTAGGCTGTCCTGCACTGCAAGGCTACTATCTTTTTAGTCCGATGAATGAAAAAAACTTTTTTATTGTGTGTAAACAGCTTACCGAGATCCGTAGGTCGTATAATAATGTAGAGAGGGATGAGTTATCTCCTATCGACTACAAGCGTTAAATTTGCCCCTTGCGTGAGCAATCACTGGGCGTAAGTTGGTCAGCGCTATTAAGTTACGATGCATCAGATTACAGGCGGTAAGCGTAGACAATGAATAAAGCCCCGATTGCAGCAAAACACCCGCACGTCATGGAAATGCATGGCGATACACGAACCGACAATTACTACTGGCTGCGTGATGATGAACGCAGCAATGAAGCGGTTTTGAGCTATCTTGAAGCTGAGAATGCCTATACTCAGGCCAGCATGCGTGGTGAAGAGGAACTCCGAAAGCAACTGTTTAATGAAATGGTTGAGCGTATTCCTCAAGAAGATGAATCTGTGCCTTATCAACGCAACGGCTACCGATATCAGTCGCGATATAAACCTGAACAGGAATATGCACTGTATGTCAGACAAAAGGCTGATGCAGCAGATAGTCGCGACTGGGAATTACTCGTTGATAGCAATGAGCGCGCGCAGGGCCATGATTTCTACGCTTTGGGCGGCATTGAGGTCAGCCCTGATAATCAATTGATGGCTATCGCTGAAGATTTTCTCTCTCGGCGCCAGTATGACATTCGCATTAAACGCCTAAACGATCACAGCTGGTATGACGAAGTTCTGGAGAATACGGCGGGGCACTTTGAATGGACTAATGATTCCACCACGCTTTATTACGTGCGCAAACACCCACAGACACTGCTGCCGTATCAGGTTTATCGCCATCGTTTAGGAACATCGGTTGATGAAGACCAATTGATCTATGAAGAATCTGACGATACTTTCTACGTCGGTTTAGAGAAAACGATCTCCAACAAATATATTCTGATTCATATTTCGAGCACCACAACCTCTGAAATTTTGATGTTGGATGCGGATGATACCAGCGCGAACCCTGAGATGTTTTTAGGGCGTCGCCGCGATCACGAATATAGCCTAGATCACTATCGCGATACCTTTTATATCCGCTCCAATAAAGATGGAAAAAATTTCGGTCTTTATCAATCAACATCGAGTCAGGAACAGACCTGGCAGGCCATCATAGCCGCGCGCAACGATGTCATGCTGGAAGGCTTTAGCCTATTTAAAGATTGGTTGGTGGTTGAAGAGCGCGAGCAGGGATTAACGCATCTGCGCCAGATCAAATGGCAAACCGGTGAAGAGAAGCATATCCGCTTCGATGACCCTACCTACATGACGTGGCTGTCGTTTAACCCTGAGCCTGATACCGCACTGTTACGCTATGGCTATTCTTCCATGACCACGCCAAGCTCTGTATTCCAGATCAATATGGATACCGACGAGCGCACGTTGCTTAAGCAGCAAGAAGTAAAAAACTTTGATGCAGGCGCTTATCGCAGCGAACGGCTGTGGGTAACCGCCCGCGACGGTGTGAAAGTACCGGTTTCCATTGTATATCGACAGGATCTCTTCCGTGCTGGGCACAATCCCGTATTGGTCTATGGATATGGCTCCTATGGAAGTAGCATGGATCCCGCCTTTAGTGTCAGTCGCTTAAGCTTGCTCGACCGTGGTTTCGTATTTGCTCTTGCCCATATTCGCGGCGGTGCGGATCTGGGGCAACAGTGGTATGAAGATGGCAAACTGCTGCACAAACAAAATACCTTTAGTGATTTTATTAGCGTTACCCAATATCTCGTTGATGAGAAATATGCCAATGCCAAACAGGTTTACGCCATGGGAGGCAGCGCAGGGGGATTGCTGATGGGAGCGATTGTGAATCAGGCTCCTCATTTGTACCACGGTATCGTAGCTCAGGTTCCATTTGTGGATGTTGTGACGACGATGCTTGATGAGTCTATTCCACTGACCACGGGCGAATATGACGAATGGGGCAATCCAAATGATGCTGAGTATTATCATTACATCAAGCAGTATAGCCCTTATGATCAGGTGAAAGCGCAGGATTACCCCCATATGCTGGTGACCACTGGGTTACATGACTCGCAGGTGCAATATTGGGAACCTGCGAAATGGGTGGCAAAACTGCGCGAGCTGAAAACAGATGACAATCAACTTCTACTCTATACCGATATGGATGCTGGGCATGGTGGCAAATCAGGGCGCTTTAAAGCCTATGAAGATATTGCGTTAGAATATGCCTTTATTCTGGCCTTAGCCGGTATTCATCAGTAAATTTTAAAGCCTATGTATGCGAGCGTAATATCGCTTACCTCATAGGCTTTTTTCTTTGAATTTTTTCCTCTATTCGCAAGGATCCCTATGCCTTTTATCCAAATAAACGACCGTCAAATGCACTATATCGATCGCGGTGAAGGCTTTACTCTGCTTCTTGGCCATAGCTATATGTTTGACTCCAGCATGTGGGCGCCACAAATCGAAGCGTTGAGCCAGCATTTTCGTGTCATTGCGCCTGATTTATGGGGACATGGCAAGTCAGATCCTCTGCCGGAGTCTCGACGTGCGCTGAAAGATTTAGCCTGCGATCACTTAGCGCTCATGGATGCGCTGGATATCAATGAATTTGCTGTCGTCGGGCTGTCTGTGGGGGGAATGTGGGGCGTAGAGCTAGCGGCGATGGTTCCAGAACGCGTGCGAGCGTTGGTGTTAATGGACACCTTTGTTGGGTTGGAACCTGAAGTGACATTCAAGAAATATGATGCGATGTTAAATGCGATTGATGCAGCTGGCAAAGTGCCTGCTGTACTCGTTGAACAAATCGCGCCAATGTTTTTCCGCCGCGAACCGCTGCCCCATTTGGTGGAAGCATTAGCTGAACATTTAAGTCATATGCCAGAATCTGTTTTACGCCAAAGTATTGTACCCCTTGGCCGCATGATCTTTGGGCGCGGCGATAACTGTCCATTGTTGGAAGAGCTTAAGATGCCTGCGTTGGTGATCACAGGTGAACAAGATGCGCCAAGACCGCCATTAGAAGGCTATCTCATGGCTGAAATGCTCAACTGTAAGCAATTGGTTGTGCCTCAGGCGGGTCATATTTGCACGCTTGAGCAGCCTGAGTGGGTCAATGAAGCCTTGCTGAATTTTCTCATGTCGATTAAATGACAGGGCCGTGGAACAGGTCAGCAAACGCTGCTGATTTGATATAGCTGCACACTACAAAATGAATTAATAACGCGCCAGCTAAGCCTGGCGCGTTATTGTTTAGGCAAAACCGATAAAGAAACCTGCAATGGTGGCACTCATGAAATTTGAAAGAGTGGCAGCGGCCAGTGCACGAAGTCCCAACTGAGCAATTTCAGATGCGCGCTGTGGTGCAATCGCAGAAAATGCGCCTACAACGACGCCGATAGAGCCGAAGTTTGCAAAACCGCATAGTGCAAACGAGACAATGGCGATGGTTTTGGTATCCAGCGCACTGCCTGCTTGCAGATAGGGCGAAAAGCTGAGGTAGGCAACAAACTCGTTGATGGCCAATTTTTGCCCGATCAGACTCCCTGCAAGCGTGGCATCTCCCCAGTCGACGCCCATTAGCCACGCCAGCGGCGCTAAAATATAACCAAAGATACCTTCAAGCGTGGCGTGGCCGAAGCCAAACCAACCACCAACTCCACCAATAATGCCGTTGATGAGAGCAATGATCGCGACAAACGCCATAACGACCGTTGCTACGCCTGCGGCAATTTTCATTCCGGCAATTGCTCCGGCTGCAATTGCCTCAATAAAGCTTTTGGGTGGAGTTTCAGTAAACGAAAGATTATCAAAGGTTATTAGAGAAGCTTCGGTGGCGGGGCTCAGAATACGTGCAAACAAAATACCACCAGGGATCGCCATCAGAGAAGCAGCCAGTAGGTAATCAATCGGTACGCCTAATCCGGCATAGCCAATCATCGTCGATCCAGCGATAGAGGCCATCCCGCTGCAAATGACGGTAAACAGCTCATTGCGATTCAAACGGTCAATAAACGGTTTTACAATCGCGGGCGTTTCGTTTTGGCCAAGGAAAATAGTGGTTACCGCGACAAAAGACTCTATTTTACTAATGTTAAGTGCTTTCTGGAAAATTCCGCCTAAGATACGGATTAAAATCCCCATCACACCTATATAATAAAGCAAGCTGACTAACGCAGTGATAAAAATAATGGCAGGTAAGACACGAAAGGCAAAAATAAATCCAGAACCATCAAACAGTTTATCCATTTTCGGCCCGACTAATGAACCAAAAATAAACGCGCTACCAGCATCGCTATAAATCATGACGTTATGTATGCCGAGAGCAGCCTGTTCTGCCAACCATTTTCCTGGTGGGAAATAGAGCATGGCACCGCCGATGATAATTTGTAATATTAGCGCTGCACCAACGGTACGAATGCTTATTTTCTTTTTATTCACTGATAGCAAAAATGCAATTGCCAACAGTACCACCATACCTAGAATGCTTCTCATTGTATCCATTATGAATACCTTTTATAAACGTTTTATGGTATGACTGATATTAATAGACAACAAGATGTTGCCTATTAATATTCGATAGACAAGGTGTATATATACTGCGTACCCCAAAAAGTGTAAGCCACATTGAGAGTGCTAAATAATTCACCTCGATGAACTCACCCAAGCCAGTCGTTGTGGTGTGCGAAGGCAGCCAAATAAAATTTAGTTTAGGGTATTGTAGATATAGTCTTTGTCACAAAATGGTTTATCAGTATGAATTAAATATACATCCGCACGCATTCTTCAACTACGTTCCAGAACCATTTGGTATCAATGGTCATCCCCACTTTGGTGTTAGCCCGTTTTCCGGTTACGCCGAGTTCATCGCATACAGTACGCCCGTAGCATGGACCGTTGTTCACATCGATTTCTACATACATATCCTGCATTTTGAAAGCGTTAGGATTGATGAGATAGCCAATGCAGGTTGCATCGTGCACGGGGCCGCCAGCTAAGCCATAATTTTCATATTGTGTTTTAAGCGTAAAGTTCATGATGTCGCTGAACAATTCACCGGCGGGGCCACCTACTTTTTCCATTCGGGTAATGACATCCGCAGTGCAGATAGTCTGGTTGGTTAAATCTAACCCCATCATTACCAGCGGGACTCCAGAGGTAAATACCACGCGGGCAGCTTCGGGGTCGGCATAAATATTAAACTCTGCCGAAGGTGTAAAGTTTCCCGTGCCGTATGCGCCACCCATTAATATAATTTCGCGAATTTTCGGTAAAATAGCTGGCTGCATACGCATAGCAACGGCAATATTTGTTAATGGTCCAACGGGGACGAGCGTAATGTCTCCATCACTGTCCATCAATGTGTCAATAATATATTGAATGGCATGCTTGCTTTCGGCTTGGCGAGTTAGTGGTGCAAACACAGGGCCGTCTAATCCGCTCTCGCCATGGATATTGTCAGCCACTATTTGTTCACGCATTATAGGCTGTGGCATACCAGCATGAATAGGTACATGAATACCTAGTTTCTGACACACGTTTAATCCATTAATGAGGGTTTTATTTAGCGTTTGGTTTCCTGCAACAATGGTTATCCCAAGCAAATCAATGGCAGGATGTTTTGCCGCAAGCATAATAGCAATAGCATCATCATGGCCTGGGTCGCAATCGAGTATGATTTTTCTTTTTTCCATTGTTATATCCTCTTTTATATTAAGAAATAATTTATTATTAGTTTAATAATTTCAGACATGTTTCTTCGCAGCGTTTGAAGCATAACAATAGAAAACGTATATTAAATATGAGAAATCTCATATTGGGGAGAGGGCGATGAAGGAAGTCTTGGATGCGAGTCTGCGGCAGCAACTGCTGGAAGCTACGGGCTATAGCCAAAATTTTTCTATTGATGTTGTGAGTGATACAAAGCTGTTCCACGTGCCCGCGGGGGATTTCATTGTCAAAGAGGGTCACTCTCCCACCTATCTGTTTTACCTTGCTCAGGGGAGGGCCAAGCTGTATTCAACGCAGGCTAATGGCCGCATATCCTTGATTGATTTCTTTGCAGCGCCTTGTTTTATTGGCGAAATTGAGCTGGTAGATATCGATCACGAGCCACGTGCTGTACAGGCTATCGAGGCCTGCTGGTGCCTAGCGCTATCGGTAAAAAAGTACCGTTCACCGCTGTTAAATGACGCGACTTTTTTGCGCAATCTTTGCGTTGCACTCAGTAAAAAAAATTACCGCAACATTATCTCGCTGACGCAAAACCAATCGTTTCCTCTGATTAATCGCTTGGCCGCTTTTATTTTATTAACTCAGCATTGTGACATGTATCGCGAAAAACATACTTCTGTGGCCGAGTATATGGGCGTTTCGTATCGTCACTTACTGTATGTGATCGCTCAATTCACGCAGGATGGGGTGTTGGTCAAGCAGAAGGCGGGATACATCATTACGAATAAAAGTGCGCTGACAGCGCTAGCGCTTGAGATGGCACCTGACAACTCACTGGCAGAGCTATAATGGGTATTGGCGAAACCTAAAAAGGGGCCCTAAGGCCCCTTTATGCATTCACATAGGATCTAGATCCGTTAATTAACGAATTAGAACTGGTAAACAACACCCAGTGCAACGATGTCATCCGTGTTGATGCCAGCGTTGTTAGTGAAGCGGTTGTCATCCAACAGGTTGATTTTGTAATCAACGTAGGTAGACATGTTTTTGTTGAAGTAGTAAGTCGCGCCGACATCAACGTATTTAACCAGATCCTGGTCGCCGTAACCGTTGCCGATGTCTTTACCTTTTGATTGCAGGTAAGCAACGGATGGACGCAGACCGAAGTCGAACTGGTACTGTGCTACGATTTCAATGTTCTGAGATTTGTTAGCAAAGCCGTAAACTGCATCTGGGCCGCTTGCAGAGAAATCACCGAAACGGTTAGCGTTATAAGCCTGAGTATACATAGCGGCTAAATAAACGTTGTTAGCGTCATATTTCAGACCACCGGTGTAGATATCTGCTTTATCGCCGTGACCATAATACTGTGCACGGTTCTGTTCGTTGGTGCGGTCAGATGAAGAGTACGCTGCTGCTGCGCTAATGCCCCAGCCCAGATCGTAGGACAGAGACATACCGTAGCCGTCACCGTTCTGACCTTGAGCTGAACGACCATTGTTGGATTCTTCTGGGCTATCGTTTTTGCCCTGATACTGCAGAGCAAAGTTCAGGCCGTCAACCATACCGAAGAAGTCGGTGTTACGGTAGGTCAGCATGCCGTTACCACGTTGGAACAGGAAGTTATCCGCACCGTAGGTATCGCCACCGAACTCTGGCAGCACGTCAGTCCAAGAACCAACATCATAGATCACACCGTAGTTACGGCCATAATCCAAAGAACCGAACTCAGCAAATTTCAAACCAGCGAAGCCAACACGGGTAAAGTTGTTGTTATCTTGGCTTTCTGCATGGTTCAGGTTTGCTTGATATTCCCACTGGCCATAGCCGGTCAGCTGGTCGTTAATCTGAGTTTCACCTTTGAAGCCGAAACGAACGTAAGACTGATCGCCGTCTGAACCGTTGTCGTCTGAGAAGTAGTGCAGGCCATCTAATTTACCGAACAGATCCAGCTTGTTGCCGTCTTTGTTGTAGATTTCTGCAGCGTTTGCTGCGCCTGCAACTAAAAGTGCAGGGATGATTACTGCCAGCAGATTACGTTTCACTATGATATTCCTTCTTAGTTTTTTGACCGGCCAAGGTCAGTTATATGTGCCACTGCTTATTTATGTTTTTTTACACTCGCTGTGTGAACTTAAGTGCGTTCCATCAGTCAAAGTTCACGCTACAAGCATAGCTTAATAATATGTTTAATGCGCTATAAATAAAAAGTGCCTATGCGACGTTTATTTATTTTTTATGGTAATTAAATGTATTGAAATGTAAATGAAGCAAAGATAAATATACAAAGCTCAAGTGGGGCTCCCCATTTTCTTTCGGAAAAAGATACCCTTAAGTGATAATTCACAGTTCGAATATTCTCGTTTGATTTATAAGAAATGCCTCACCACACAAAATGCAAATTACAATGAAAAATATGATGTATAATTAAATCTCATCATTGTTACTGCATTTTTTTACTGTGTCTTAAGATTCTTTTTACACCGATCCTTTATTTAAGGTTCGGTTTTTTTTATCCATTTGTTATAATAAATCGTTATTTATCAATGTGTTATTATGATCTCTCGCGAGTTGGATGTTCATTTTTGATATTATGGAAAATATTTGCCGATGGACTATAATAAGAAATTACTTGTCAAATGATGCCGTTGTTAAATTGAGTTTTAGCTATTCGTGCTATTGCTTCTGGTATCTCTCACTTGTTATTCAGTTATATCCCTTCCTTTACACGTGCTATCCCTTTGTTTGGTCATTCAGGTTTGAGACAATAAACCGCACATATAATCAAGAATTAACAAATTTTGAGCTTCGGGGTAATTAAATGTGAAGTGGCATAACGGCTGCATCGAGTGGAAATAATTGAGCAGAGAATTATGGCTAGTATGCCTATATCAAAGGCGATTATTGGCTGTTAAACGATCTATTCAAGGGGGCTGAAGAAAGAAATAATGAAGGGGATAGAGAGAGGAATACTACAGCGATATTATTCTCGAACTGCTGATTTTCCCAACTCGTACTTTCTGCGCATATGGCCTAATTTTGGCAATAAAAAAACCCGCCGCAGCGGGTTTAAGATACGAAATACGTTTACTGATTAATCACCATCTGGATGTGCGCGTTTTGCTCTCTTTTCCGCGCGTTTCTCTGCAGGGCTCTTCAACGGTTTTTTCTTCGCATTCTTTTTGCTATCCATTCCCTTACTCATTTTGGCCTCTCTTAACCGTAGTTAGGTTGGTATGCCCGTTAACTAAAGCTCTCTACGGCCAAACTTGCAAGCTACATTTTGTATAGATAGTTCAACATAATGATTTTTATGAATTTATTAATCAGTGATGACAGATAGGAAAAGTATGTCAGTAAGTCGTTTATCGCATAGTTGAAAAACGTGAACATCTGGTTGCGATTTTGTTGCTGGCTGCATGGAAATGCGCGAACGGAAAATGTAAGATATAAATCAATATGCTAGCGTATTTGATGACTTTATATGGGGGCGTAAACCTTATTGTGAACGTCATCAATGCGCGAACCTGCGACTCACAAAAGGAATGCGATTCTATGAAAATGCTTAAAACGGCTCAATTTCACCTATCTGGTATCGGTGCCGCGCTGCTGCTGGCCGTTTCTCCACAGGTATTTGCTCATGCGCATCTTACCGATCAAACACCTGCTGCTAAAAGCCAAGTGAGTGCACCATCTGAGCTGACGTTCGTTTTTAGCGAAGGTATTGAAGCGGGGTTTAGCAAAGTCACGGTAGTTGGTCCTGAAAACCAGCCGATCGCTACAGGCAAGTTATCGGTAGCGGGTAATGACAAAACCCATGTTTCCGTTCCTTTTACCCAGCCCTTAAATAAAGGTGAATATGCGGTGAGCTGGAACGTTGTTTCTGTCGATGGACATAAAACCAAGGGCCAGTACACCTTCTCTGTTAAATAGGGCTAATTATGAGTATCACGGCTCTCTATGTTTTGTGCCGTTGGGTTCATTTTGCCACTGCGTTACAAATTTTTGGCTTAGCTCTTTTTGTCGGGTGGATTGCTCCACCCGTGCTTCGGCATAACCTAGAAAAACAAACCAGAGCGCTATTGGGTACGAGTTTAGTGCTTTGTGCTTTTAGCTCTTGGCTTATGGTGACGTTACAAGCAGGACAAATGGGTGATGGCTGGCAAGACGTCATTAGTCCAGATACTTGGCTTGCCGTTATGCAAACGACATTTGGCGAGGCGTGGCTGCTACAACTGATATTTTCCTCTCTACTGCTGATAGCGCCTTTATTCACACCAAATATTCGCCGCTTTTTACTCACCTTATTTGCCGCACTATTGCTGATCACCTTAGCTCGTACAGGCCATGCATCGGCGGAGCAGGGCATTAGCGGTATAGCACACCGGCTTAATAATGGTATTCATCTGCTGAGTGCGGGTTTTTGGTTTGGCGGTTTGCTGCCGTTCTGGCTCTGCGTACGGCAACTATCAGGTGCCGCTAAAGCTTTTGCCATGCAGGCGGTGATACGCTATTCGCGTTGGGGACACCTTGCGGTAGCGCTGGTCATCGTCACGGGCATAGGTAACGTGGCGTGGATTTTAGGCGGCTGGCCGCGGGTGCTCGACTCTGTCTATCAGCGTGGGTTGTGGCTGAAGATCTTGCTGGTGGCCGTGATGATCGGTATTGCACTTTATAACCGCTACCGCGTGGTGAGGAGCATGGGCCAAAACCGACAACGGGCATTAACGTTACTGGCGGGCAACGCCGTCGTTGAATGGTTATTGGCGCTGTTGGTTCTGCTTACGGTGAGTTTTTTCGCAACTCAGCCACCTATTTAGAATAAGATAGCAATAGTTTTTGATTGGACGACAGTGGAACTTCATGATGAAAAAAAGTGTGTTACTGACAGGATTATTGACGCTGGCGGGCGTTTTTTTATCTGCGCAAGCATTCGCGGCGCGTACCGTAGAGACGGTGAGTAAAGCGCAATTCGGTAGCCAGTGGGCCTTTGTAAAAGAAGAAGTGCAGCTGCAGTGCACAAAAAATCAGGCATTGTTTGTCATTAATGCCAGCACGCTGGCACAGTATCCTTTAGATGAGAAGGCAAACAGCTTGGTGAAAGCCAAAAAAATGGCCGCATTACCGTTAGAGACAATATTGCTAGACGATCCGAATCATCCTGGGCAAAAGATGAGCGTAGCGCCCTTTATCGAGCACGCGCGTCAGTTGTGTCAGTAGTTTTGCAAGCAACATCAAGAGGCGGCGAAAAGCCGCTTCTTTGTTATATGGTGGGGATAAGGTGGCACTTGCCAGAGTACCACCGGAGGTGATTTATGCAGCGGCTGGCATACCGCATAGTTTGGTTAAACTTCGAGCGCCAACCATAACGGTGGCAACGTAGGATTGACGGCGGGTCACAACTTCCACCGCGATGAGTTTATCTCGATATTTAATATGATAAGTAGAAGGCCATCCTTGACGGGCAAGGCCATAGGCTTTGGCATGCTGATCGATCGCTGCATGCGCGACAACGAGGTGAGAGAAGTTTGTATCGCCTTTAATGATTCGCTTCATAGAGGCTCCGTAATACATAAATCCGTCAAAATATTTGTCTGTCAGCACTGAGCTGACCTCTTTGTTATAGCACCAATATCAATAACATTGCAGTATGACTTTTTTGTGACACGATCAAGATCGGCTTATCTTATTTTAATTGCCTATAAAATAATCATATCGGTCATGGGCCGTTCATTGGTCGCTGATGAACAGCATATAGAATGATCGTTTAGCACGGCTGGAAAGATCCTTTAATGAATTAACACAAAGAATAAACAGGGCGAAGTGCTAGGCTGGGGAAGTACTTATATAACGAGGAGATGTTATGACACCGATATATACGCTGACGCTAGCTCCTTCACTTGATAGTTCTACGACAACGGCCAAACTCTATCCTGATGGCAAATTACGTTGCTCAGAGCCGGTTTATGAACCGGGCGGCGGCGGTATAAACGTGGCTCGCGCCATAGCCCATCTTGGTGGAGAAGCAAATGCCATCTTTCCCGCAGGCGGTCCAACGGGGCAGCACTTAGCCGAATTGCTTGAGCAAGAAAAAGTGGCCATTCAAACGGTGACCACGCAGGCCTGGACTCGACAAAATATGCATGTGCACACCGAAATTACCGGAGAGCAGTATCGCTTTGTCATGCCTGGCGCAAAACTGACGTCACAGGAGTTTGATCGTTTACGTGAGTGCGCTATGGGTATTCCTGAGGGAGCTATTCTTGTCATCAGCGGCAGTCTGCCCGAAGGGGTGACCACGGAAGAACTTCAGATACTGTTGCGTCTGGCACAAAAGAAAAATATCCAATGCGTGCTCGATAGCTCTGGTCATGCGTTGATGGCAGGTTTAGAAGTGGGCAATTTATTGCTAGTGAAACCGAATCAAAAAGAACTGTCTGAGCTTAGTGGTAAAGATTTGCTGGCAGAGCCTAGCGCCGTGCTTGAGGCTGCACAGTCTATTGTTGCGACTGGAAAATCAAAATACGTCGTGGTTTCGTTAGGGGCTCAGGGGGCGCTGGCCGTCGGGCAACATCACTGGGTTCAGGTTGTGCCACCGCCGGTAAAAATGAAAAGTACCGTTGGAGCGGGCGACAGCATGGTAGGTGCGATGGTGCTTAAATTGTCGCAGCAGGCGGATTTACTGGATATTGTTAGGTATGGCGTTGCCGCGGGGAGTGCTGCAACCCTAAACAAAGGAACTCGCCTTTGCCAGCAGAATGACGTGAATGCACTTTATGACTATCTCTGCCAGCAACAAACGCCGCTAAACGATTTATAAATATCGCCTCGAATCACTACCCATCCTAGCGATGGGTAGAACCGTTAGTCCATCACCGTTTTATACAAAATCAGTAATGCACCGATTACACCTTCGAAAGTTGATCTCATTACAAAGCCGGACATGAACAAGAACAACCCACAACCAACTATCATCCAAAAATAAAATTGCTTAATCATGACTTCTACATCCTTTCTTTCAGCCATGATCCTAACATATTCATATTATGAATGTTCGATAAGTGAGAACTCACTTTCCTAATAACAGTCATCGGTGGGCTAATTTTTTAATCTCAGCACTCCGTTACGTGCGGCTGCTCGATGTTGCGATTGATGATCTAAATGCTGTTATTTGTTTGTTTTGTTTAGATAATTAAACGCTTACGTATAATTTCTAAAAAATATTTTTATTTTATTGCAACTATTTTACGTAAATTGACATTTCAAACTATTAAAATAGTGCCCTGTGGAATATTCAGCTGATGTAAATCAAGTTTATCTTTCTCTTTAATTTGTATTCTTAAGGTGAATAATAAATGGAGGTTACATATGCTTAGGAATAGAGCATGGGTAAGCGGGATAGCAATGTTGCTTGCCCTGCATGCGCCAGTACACGCCACGAACAAGGGCACAATTCGTTTCGTAGGTTCGATTGTTGAATCAACTTGCGACATTACACCAAGCGGTAAGGGTTTCCATTCATCATGCTACAGAGATGGTGATTATCTGGAACGAGCGCACAGTGTGTTAAAAAGCGGTGATAAGGTTAGTTTGCCCACTAATGTGGCTGATGTTCATTTGAAACCCATCGATGGTCACCCCAATCTGGGACATTTAGTGATTAACTATCACTAAGAGCTCCTTTGCTGAGTGTTTCCATGGTTTAGCTTTTGCATGGAAACACTCAAGCCCTTCCTTTAAGACTTTTCTCCTTGAGGCTTTTTATCAAAGCCGGGATAGTGCGTCATATCGATAACACTAACGGCAACACGCGAGTTATTCATGCAGTGTATGATCTCTGCAAACAGAGGGGAATTAACCAATGAGAACCATATTAACTGCCGCGATATTATTCGCGTTGGCTGGATGTAGTAGTCCTGAATCAATTACAGCGAATAAACATCAGGTCATGGATTTAAAAATAAGCCGTTCTGCCGGTATCTATTCTCAGTGTCTAAATAAAAAATGGTCTGATATTAACCCTGCTACACGTTATTATAACAATAATAACACGCATACTATTGCTAGTTATTTAGATGGGCAAGGGGAAATGGCATCGGCAAAAATCCAAACGATAAGCGACAATCAGGCCGATGTAGAAATCTTTCTAACATCGCGTGGCAACAGCCAGCAAGCCTTACTGGAAGCCGCTAAAGCCTGCGTTTGACGTTCCTTGATAAGTGGTGTCATCCCAGAATATAGCGTTCAGCTACGTTATAGATAACCAAAAGAATAAATATAATGAGAGTTAATATCAGCACTTTAATTGTCGTTAACTTTCTTTTTGGCCATAATATGAAAGCTACAAGACCTGCTATTACCAAAGTCACTGGATAAAAATAGAATAGGCTGAACCATATAATAACGATGTAGTCGTGAAGCATTATTTTCTTCTCGATTACCTTGCCGCATAAGCGGCAAGGTAATGTTATTCTTTAGCTAAAGAATTTACCTTTCAACATATCTAATCCTGCGCTGACCAATGAGTTTCCTTGCGGAATTTCACCGTTAGGTGAAAGGCCATCAATCAGTTTAGGTAAATAGGTGGCCAGAAGCTGCGATGCGCTATCGGTGTTAATGCCAAGAGAGCTTGCAAGCGCGGCGATGGACTCAATACTAAACACATTCTCGACTTGTTGGCCGGAAATAGGTTGGTTACTGCCGCTGCTAATCCATGACTCAACAATACTTCCCAGTCCTTGGCTGTGAAATTTTTCAACCAACGCGCCTATACCCCCTTGCTGTTCTACCCAAGCTAAGATGGCTTTAACGTGATTGGCATTGTCACCTTGGCCGCCTAAAACGCCGCCTAGGCTATCTAATAATCCCATGATGTGACTCCAAATTCGGTAAATAATAAGGAAACTTAATACTTCGTTGGCACAGTATACCGTGCATGGCCTTGAAGCCAATGGCTAAAGTATGGCTAAGAATCGATGATTCGGATGATATTTAACCGAAGAAATAACTTTCAGATCAATCTTAAAAAACTGGTTAATTTGAGCAAAAAAAGGTGATGGATTTGAATAATGGTCATTCTTCTCCTAGGCTTATAGAACACAATAGCTACAAGGAAAGAGAAAATGAAATATACGAAATCAGTTGTTATGGGGATTGCCGCACTGACGACAGCTTTTGCATTATCTGCCTGTAGTACTTACGATCGTGCGGCAAGTTATGTCACCGAACCCGTGGTTAAAGACGTTAAAGTTGGCATGACCAAACAACAGGTTGTTGATATTGCCGGACAACCAGCAACCAGCATTACTATGGTTAATGCTCGTGGAACCTGTAGTACTTACCTGATAAGTGGAACAGATAAAAAGCCACAAAACTATTTTGTTAGCTTCGATGATACCGGTAAGGTCCTCAATAAGGGCTACCAGTCTTGCTCTGAATATGACACTAATCCTCAAAAATAAATCTGGATGATGTTAATAAATTCGCGTTTTCTGGCGGCCTTTTAGGGCCGCTTTTATTTGTCCTATTGGCTGGCCATTTTTTGTGCGCCGCGTCACGGTTTTATTGACATGAATTTTAATTATCACTAAGCTCCAACCCAACACCGGTAGCTAATATCTGTGCGTAAGCGTTCACGTCATCCAACGCATTTAATCCTGTTTGCTATTTATGCAGGGGAGAAGGCGTTTCTTTTTGGCTTTCTCCTTGCTTTTGGAGTTAGCACTGTATGTCTCAATCTCATTTTATTAGTACCCCCAAAGCAAATCATGCGTTGTTGCCTTTGACGTCAGCCGTTTTTCTTACTTATCTCACGGTCGGATTACCTTTACCTGTTATTCCCTTATATGTGCACAACCAATTAGGCATGAGTAATACCATGGTTGGTATTGCTGTGGGAATGCAGTTTCTTGCAACGGTGCTCACTCGAGGCTATGCGGGACGGTTAGCCGATCAGCAGGGAGCAAAACGATCGACGCTTCAGGGTATGCTGGCCTGCTCGCTCGCAGGCGTTGCTTATCTGTTGGCGGCGCTGCTGCCGGCTGACGCTATGACCAAATTTATCATTCTTTTGGCCGGGCGTTTGGTATTAGGTTTTGGCGAAAGCCAGCTGCTGACTGGAAATTTAACCTGGGGTTTAGGTCTGTTAGGACCATCACGCTCAGGTAAAGTGATGTCATGGACGGGCATGGCTATTTACGGTGCCCTTGCGGCAGGTGCGCCACTTGGCTTGTTACTGAATCAATATTGGGGATTTGCCGCATTAGGCGTTTCTACTCTGATATTACCGCTTGTGGCTATTTTGATTAATTTCAAGGTTAAGCCGGTTGCTCCTCATGCTGGTCAACGCATTCCAATGTGGCGGATGCTGGGTAAAATTTGGCAACCCGGTGTGGCTCTGGCACTTCAAGGTGTTGGCTTTGCCGTTATTGGCACGTTTATTTCGCTATTATTTAGTTCCCACGGTTGGTCGCATGCGGGATTGGCACTCACCAGCTTCGGACTTTCTTTCGTGTTAATGCGAGTACTGTTTGGCCAGTTGCCAGATCGGATGGGGGGAATGAAAGTTGCTATTGCATCGTTGGTGGTTGAAACCATAGGGCTAATCCTGATTTATGTAGTAAGCACCTCCGTTGTGGCCCTCATCGGGGCTGCCTTAACGGGAGCTGGGTGTTCGTTAATGTTCCCCGCGCTTGGTGTTGAAGTCGTAAAAAGAGTGCCGGCTCATGTGCGTGGTACGGCGATGGGAGGGTATGCTGCATTTCAGGATGTTTCCTACGCTATCGCAGGGCCACTAACGGGCATTTTGGCAACTACGTTAGGCTATTCATCGGTATTTGCCGTTGGAGCAGCATGCTCGGCGTTGGGTATTATCGTTATCCTGCTCTTCCTACGACCAGCTGCGTCGCAGACCATTGAGTCTTAGGTGAAAAAATCAAGGCCTCGAATGAGGCCTTGATTCTAGAGATAAATTGAGTTTGGAATAGAGCCACCAGTAGGTGTTATCCCGTCCCGCCATTTGGGTGGGTTTCCGCCGGGTAAGCCATCGAGGTGGCCGACATTGTGCTTGAAGCAACAACCAACACTAATGAAATCAACTTCTTCATTTGACTCCTTCATGACCTGCGGTTTTAGTACCATAACGCGATGCATCAACTTGAAGCGTGATCGGGTTCACCCTCTGAGCAAATGGTTTGAGACGATGAAGTAATCCGTTGTTATTGCGGGTAATTATTCTCTTTACAATTTTGGCACGCAGAAATGACAAATCGAGCGGTCGCTGGAAACCGATAATCTTAGATATTCTGCTAAGCTTAATAGGATTAATTTTATTAACGATATCAATTGAGCTTGCCAATTTTGGTTGAGCATAGGCTATTGGAGGTCTAAATGGGTTTGCTAAGTTTCGTTAAAGACGCGGGAGAAAAACTTTGGGATGCCGTGAGTGGGAATCATGATGATAAACTCAAAGAGCATATCAATAAGCTTGGTTTACCAGGAGCAGATAAGGTTGACGTAAAAGTCGCGGGTGATGGCACGGCAACGGTTTCAGGTGAGGGCGTAAGTCAGGAGCTGAAAGAGAAGATCTTGGTTGCTATTGGTAACGTTGCTGGTATCAGCAAAGTAGACGATCAGCTAGCGGCTGCGCAGTCTGGCATTGAGAGCCATTTCTATACGGTTAAAGCGGGTGATACTTTAAGCGCGATTGCTAAAGCGCAGTACGGCAACGCCAATGACTACATGCGCATTTTTGAAGCTAATAAACCTATGCTGTCGCATCCAGATAAAATTTATCCAGGGCAGATGCTCATTATTCCACAAAAATAATTGGGCCATTGCGTTTATAAGCCGCGTATACGGCTTTTTTTGCGCCACATGTTATCCATGAAATGCCATTTTGCCCCTCGTCGATATCCGTTATGTCGCTGTCTTGCTATTATCGAGCAACAAAAAATAACGAGGCCTATCGGATGAAAAAAATTCTTACCCTATGTTTGAGTTCGCTATTATTGGCAGGGTGTGCGAGCAGTGAGGGGCAATCGCCGTTTAAGAGCTATTTCTCCTGTGATATCCCTGCGGCGAGTCACTATCCTACAATCGAGTCTACGTCAGATTTACTCGTGAATATGCGCAAACTGGGCGTTGATGCAGAACGTAAAAATGTTGTGGCGGCTCAGTGGGCACAGCAAGCCACAGATGCTAATGAGAAGACGAAAATAGAGTCCTGCAGCAGTGAAATACGTCAAGCATCAATAGAGATTATCCAGCCTCAGGTAAGCCGAGTTCAAAGCGTGACGACAGGCCCCAATCAGTTAAATGCACTCAATGACGTCAATGCAAAATGGCTGGCGTATATGAATTCAATTACGCTAAAAGGGACTGATGCCTCTCTAGCGAAAGCGTTCAATAACGCAGCAGATAATCTTGATAAGATGTGAGATGAGGTTAGGATTTTTTTTAAAAAAGCACCTAAATGACATTTAGGTGCTTAAGAGGCAAGTTTGATTTAACTTAGAAATCGTAACGCAGACGAACCAAATTTAGGTCACTTTTATTGTCTGTTGTATTTGTAAATACATGTTCGACGTCGATCTGGAAACCATAATCGAACTTGGTAGAAATACCGAGAGTCTGATGGTTGCTCTGATAATCACGACCAGTATTAAATTTCAGGCGGTCACCAGCATAATAAGGTGTAATGTTTTTCACCAAATATTGGCTGACAGGGAAAGTATAACCTGCATAATATTCAACACCGTAGCCATTTCCAGCAAAGTAATCATGACGATTTTTTACGCCGGTCATTAAGAAATTACGATACCATCCGGCAGATGCTGCCAGAGTCCAATTGTCAGGTTTCCAGCTTAACCCCGTCCCCAATAATTGTTGGCCATTGTCGTTCTTGCCACTATCCGCACCGTTATTTTGTTTGATGCTTTGTTGGATATAGCTGTACGCAGAACCCCCACGTTAATTCATCCGTGATGTGGTAATCCACACCTAATGCGCCGCCACCTTTACGTTGATAACGCAGCGGGTTGCCGTTATTTACGCCGGCAGGGTGGGAGTCGTCATGTAAAACACCACCAACATACAGATCAACGGGCCCAAAGGTATTTTTATATTGGACTAGATTGTAGCTGCGGTATGAGCCGTCGTAGTTGCCGTTATAACCGTTACCTGGAGCCTGAGCCTGCATATCGAAGTCCCAGATATCCGTTTTAGCGCCAACAACGGTGTAGTAGATACTATTTTGCTTGCCGTAGGTTAGAGTACCCCAAGTTGCGCTTTTCAGACCTCCGAACAGCATGCGTCGATCGGTGTTTGCTGCGCCATCTGCATAATGATTATCCCAGTTGAATAGCGCTGGAATATTCACACCCAATTCGTAGTAACCAATCAGGCTAACATCGTCGAACAGATAATAATCGGCAGAGAAACGAAAACGCGTTCCGCCGTCATAACCGTTGCGCTTATAAGAGCCTCTGTCACTGTTGCCCATTTCATCTATGAACTGTGGACGAATACTACCGCCAACCTGAAACTTCAAGCGGCTGAGTGGATCGCCAGCCTGCGGATCTTGCTCTAACAGAGTAATTTCTGCCAGCGAGGAGAAAGAAGCACAACCCAATGCCACTGCTAATACAATTTTTTTCGCCACATGATGTTTAATCATTTTTTATCCCTGACGTATAACGAATTTTTAATTTACATTCGTAATTGTTTTATAGGTAAAATAATAGAAATACATAAATATGATATATGTAACAGCCATTAAACTCGATATGTATTCAACTATATAGCGCAATAAATTGCAACAATAGTAACGTATTTAAACTAGATAATTAGAACTCGAATTTACTATTTAGCTGAAATTTAATACAAGTTAAAAACTGTTGCATTAAATTTGCTCAATCCTAATACAACGCGAACAATAATCCAACTAAATTGGTTGCTATCAGTGAATGAACATTGGGAGGAATTTATAAATAATAACGCACCTGAATTAACATGTATTAGTAGTGCCGTTTGGTTATAATTACGTAGCGTCATTTATCTCTATATACCACGGGTAACTATAATAGTCATAAACGTGATCTGTTCACGCAAGTTCAAAAATTCCAACAGGCGTTGAAGAGTGGCGATGTGTCAGAGGTGAAGTCTTTTTTGCATTTCCTCTCTTATGGGAAATTCTATTTTTTAGTTATGAAAAAATCGGCTCAAAGATACACTCATTATGTTTAATTGGTTTTATATGGATGTTTTTTGATGAAGATTATTTTCAATGAGATGATTTAACTTAACGACTTTATATTCATGAAAGAACAGATTAACTGGCAATGCTAATTAATACTGAGCTATTACTCTAGGTGGGTGAATAATAGGAACTAAAATAGTTAGGCCCATGATTGCAATTTATCGAGGAGCATATCTGCACAGGATTGTCCCTAGTTATAATTAAGAACAATGTCTGTTTCTGGTATATAGCAGGGCCTGTGACCGAGTACGCGTCAGTCACTAGTTCAAGGACCAGAACTGATCGAATCTGAGAGCATTATTGCTGCTGTTTTTTCGCCGTAGGGAAAGTTTTTCACAGGAAAATTTAGTTCTTAATTTTGTGATTTTATGCGTGATAACAATTATGTTGATGTGGCTCTGCTAGAGCCACTGTGTCTACTTACTTAACCATGAGGGCCTATTGATAATACTGTAATTCTCTTCGCTGTATTATCAACAGTAAAATGCACCCGATGTTGTTGTGATAATCTTATCGAGAAATTATATGGACCACGCTCAGGTAATCTCTCATATCTAAGATCGCCAACTCTAGCCGCAGCATCATTTGGTGGCAGGTTCATATCTCTAATCAGTCGCCTCCATTCATAATATTTTCTCATTCCTGATGGTTCAACTATTCTCAAATTTGATGCTTGTGGTGCGCTATCATTAAAATCCCAACTCATAACAGTTCCTTATTTTTAATGGTCTTAAAATATAACTCTTAATTGTTATCAAATTTATTTAAGTTTGTTGTTTTTATTAATGATTTATTAACTATGATATTAATTATAAATAATTAACTTCTTAACATTTAATATGTTGATGAATTGGTGGCTTTTATATGAACGAAGGATTTTAAAACACAGTTATTCTTTCTCAATGCAACGTTTTATTTTGAAAATGTCACTTCATGCAGTACAAGGTTATCCTAAGAAGGATCTTGAAAAGACTAGAGTCAAAAGGGGGCGTCCGTTCGTATATCGAGATATCTGATCTGAATGGACTAATGTTTCTCCCGATGCACCGCAATCAACAACACATTCATCACTGACTCAGTGCTCATACGTCGTCTCATGCTCCGTCTCCAACCGATATCCCTGTGTGAGAAGTGATCAAGATCAACGGCTAGATAGGCGGTTTTATATCAGGACTATTTTTGATCGATTAAAAAGAGACCTGATACGATTCCTGTATCAGGTCTAGGGTAATGGCTCTTGGGAGAGAGCCGTGCGCTAAAAGTTGGCATTAATGCAGGCTTGGATTGCCTTGCTATTTAAGAGTAGTCGACGGTTTTTTTTTTGCCAGTTTTTAGCCAATTATGCTGTTGAAGATAACTAAAGCAAATGTTAAGTCTTTCTTTTGATGGGAGATGAGCTTGCACGAGAGATTATGCCATTAGTAAAGCGTTGCTCTATTTTATCTTTAACGCATAACGTTAAGCGTGGCATTTTTGGGGTTGGAGAATGAAGTGGAAGGGCGATGCTTTTCTCAGAAGTCGTACCCATTATAAACTAAAAAAACACCGCCAGTCGGCGGTGTTTTTGTTCAGGGCTAGCGAAGAGGGATTGCAGTGCCCCAGCTTTGCCATTTATCCGGCGCATTATCATTAAGCAGGTAGTGCGTATTCGGTTGAGCCTGTGGCGCGAGCGGCGTAGTTGGTGGTGTGGCAAAGGCGATGCCGCCGCGAATAAATTGCTGGAACGTGCCAGTTTTAACCATACCGCCCGTTAATCCAAACTCGACGTTATAGCCTGATGCCAGCCAGAATACTGAGTTTTCACGCACCAGTTTTTGGTATTTCTTGCTGATGCGCAGCGCTACGTGCACGCGGTCAGACATCGAGCCCAGATAGAGGCCCGTCACGGTACCCACTTCGATACCTCGGAAAAGAACCGGAGTACCAATTTGCAGCGATCCCGTCTCTGGCGCATCGACAATCACGCTCAGTCCATCGAGGTAGCGTGAATCAGCGATAGAGGCTTGTTGCAGCTCAAAGGTTCGCATGGTGCGTCCATGACCTGGTTCTAAGTTGATGTAGGGCTGTAGCAGGGTTTCTAAATTACTGACGCCGGTAGCTGAAATCTCCGGTGTAACGATGGAGAAGCGCGTTCCTTGGCGTGCAAAGGAGTCCACATATTCGGGATAAAGCACCGCTTTCGCTAACACTTCGTTGCGTTCGTTGGAGAGTTTTAGCGATTCAACCTGTCCAATATCGATGCCGAGATAGCGAATTGGCATTCCGGCTGAGAGTTTTGAAGCATCGTAGGTGCGCAGGGTGATCTGGCTCCCAATCGCTCTGGCCGCCGTTTCTGAAGCATAAAGCTCAAGCTTCTGCCCCTTGGTAACGCTAACGCCCTCTATATTGTCGAAGCTAACCGCGCCTTTGATTGCGCGATCTAGCGGAGATGCTTGAATCGTCAATCCGCTGCCGTTGAGCTGGACTTTAGCTCCGCCTTCCGCCCAGAAAATAGTTTGCGGCGTAAGCAGCTTTCGGTAGGCCGGTTGAATATAAACATCGATTTCAAATTCATTGGATTTAGGACGAACATCAACAATTTCCCCAACTTGGAATTTACGATACAGCACAACGGAACCCGCTTGAATGTCAGGTAAGGTTTCTGCGCGCAAAGTCAGGGTTGATGGCGGAAGATTACCGGTAATGCCTTGCTCAGCATGTTCACTGTTTTGGTAGAGCGGGTATTTATCCTTGGGTTCACCTTTGCTGCCCGGGATGACGCGAATACCGCCATCTAGCCATTCTTGTGCGCTTGCACCAAGCAATTGAACACCGTCAACACCAAACTTAACGTCAAGACGGCTGTTGACCACAAACTTGCTGTCGGCATGAATCCGGCTGCGATACTGCGGCTCGATAGCGACGTCGAAGACAACCGAGTTATCTTTCAGAACCCGATGAAGGACTTGGCCAATTTTAATCCCGTTCATGCTGATAGGCTGGCCAACGTCCACGCCATAGCTTTGTGATGCGCTGAGCGATAGCTTAAGGATATTAGGCTGCTGTAACAGTGACTCTGCGCTAGGCAGTACGGCGAAATGGTTTTGTGGTTCACCTTCGCCAGGGAGCAGTTCAAATACGTTACCCGTGAGCAGCTGGCTCAGTTTGGCATTATCCAAGCTGAGGCGAGGGCTGGTCATTTTGATGCGGGTTCCACTGCGCATCAGATCGACGATGCTAGGATCAATCGTTAATTCACCGCTGACTTTGCTGTCTTTCTCCAACGTCATTTTGGTGAGCGTGCCGACCTGCAACCCTTGGTAAATAAGAGGCGTTCTGTCCGCTGTGAGGCCATCGCCATTGGGTAAATCTAAACCGATGACGACGCCGCGCTGGCTGTGAGCCAAATCGGGATAGAGCGTGTAGTTGTGATTGGCTACGGCCTGCTTGCCTCCGTGGGGTGAGTCAAAGGCAATGGCCCCATTCACTAACGCGGCCATGCTTTCCATCTGCACCGAAATGCCGTCTAAGGCAAAATCACCTTTGAAACCAGAGACATTCCAGAAACGACTGTTGTCTTTCACCAAATTAGCAAAGCGCTTATCGATAAGTACATCGATGCTAACGCCTTGCTGGTTTTCAGCAATGGTAAAATCGTAGACTTTACCCACCGGAATTTTGCGGTAATAGACCAATGAGCCGGTGCTTAGAGAACCTAAGTCAGGAGCAAACAGGTGGATGAGCAATTCACCGGTATTAAGGCGGAATTTGGGCTGAGTATCCAATGCGACGAAATGTTGGCTCGGCTTACCCGTACCCGGCATCATCCCAATGTAGTTACCGCCGACTAGCGCGTCTAACCCTGAGATCCCGGCCAGAGAGGCTTTGGGCGTGACGAGCCAAAACTGAGTGCCATCACGCAGGGCGTCTTTCATATCGCTTTTAATGCTTACGCTGACTTCAATTTTGTTGAGGTCATTGCTGAGCGCTATTTTTTGCACCGTGCCGACTTCAACGCCTTGATAACGTACCGGCGTTCGGCCAGCCACCAAGCCTGCCGCCGACTGGAAATCGATAATGACGGTATCGCCGCGCTCTTGCATTGTGGAATAGATTAACCAGCCTGCAATCAGAAGGGCGATAAAAGGTAATAACCAAAACGGTGAGATACGGCGTTTACGTCGTAGCGTTGCGTTAGTCGGTATATTCGGCGTTTCCTGTTGCATGAGCATCCCAAATCAGTCGGCTGTCTAACCATTCTACGGCAAGGATGGTTAGGAATACGGCGGCACCAAAATAGAAGGCCGCCGGTCCCATAGTAAAAGAAAGTAGCTGGTCGCGATTAACCAACGACATCATTAACGCGATAACAAAAAGATCGAGCATCGACCAGCGGCCAATCCACGTCACTAAGCGTAGTAGACGCATGCGTGTTTTTAGGCTGTGCTGGGTTTTAAATTGGATGCTGATCAATAAGAACAGCATCACAATCACCTTAGTGAAAGGAACTAAAATACTGGCAATAAATACGATTGCTGCAATAGGAATATTGCCCGAGGTTGCTAACGAAACTACGCCAGAAAAAATGGTGTCTTCCATCCGCACGCCGTTCACGTACAAAATTGAGATGGGCAGCATATTGGCGGGGAAAAGCATCACGATGGCAGCAATCAGCGCGGCCCATGTTTTTTGTAGGCTGTAGGGCTGACGAGCATGCAACGTGGTATGGCAACGCGGGCAGCGGCCTCGTTCATCAGGTAGCCCAGTATAGTGGCAGGCACAGCAGAGTTTCATTTCATACGGTGACGTTTTGGGCTGGGTTCGTGGATAAAACCGCTCCCACAGTTGATTCAGATTAAGATGAATCAATGTGACCAGTGTGAGTAACGTCATCATCACGTAGGCAAAAAAAGCGTTTCCTACGTTGATATCCGCATATTCCTGAACCTTTATACAGGCTACGCCCATGCCGATAAGATAGATATCGAGCATGATCCACTCTTTTAATCTGTCCAGCATCAATAACACTGGGCGCAGATTCATGCCTAGTTTATGGCCGAACCGTAGATAAAGAATGGAGAGCGGAAGCGTCAGCGGGGCGCCTACGGTACAAAATGCCACCATGCTGGCCGTGACCGGGTCCCCTTGGATCGCCATTTGCCAAATACCTTCAATCAAGCTGGCATAAATCGTCGTTCCTAGCAGGCGGATTTGAATCAGCGGCTCGTTTAAGGCAAACGGCATCAGTAGCAAAATTGCAATAGACAGCGCGGTTAAGCGCGTCATGGACCAATCACGTCCAGAGCAAATTTTGGCACAGCAACGTGGGCAGTATGCAGTATGATTTTTATCCAGCTCAGGTAGTTGGAAAACATAGTCGCATTCGTGGCAACGTTTGATGTGCTGTTCGGGTAGCGCAGTAATTCGAGTGATATTCATTCAGAAACGCAGGATGGCTGGCGCAAAGGGTGAAAGTATCGCATTGATGGCCTTAAAACAGAATGGTTGTTATAAAAATGTAGGTCTAACTGATGTAAAGATACAATGTGTAACGAGTTAAAGTGTAGTGATGTTGGATAGGCCTTGTGTGATAACGCATTTAATGCTTATTTTATGTGACGTATTCGGGCCTTATGGCTGTCGTCCAGTAACAAGATAACGAGATTTACATGAGTAAAAAAGAGTTTTATGCCGACCTAGCGCGTGATTTAGCTGCTCTAAGCAGCGGCGAATATAACTTTATCGCAACATTATCCAATGCAAGTGCGCTAATTTACGAGCGATTAGAGGATGTTAACTGGGTCGGATTCTATTTGATTGATGGTAATACGCTGGTACTTGCGCCTTTCCAAGGGAAATTAGCCTGTGTGCGAATTCCTGTAGGTAAAGGTGTATGTGGTACTGCGTTTGCCAAAAATGAGATCCAACGCGTTGCCGATGTGCACGCTTTTGCCGGTCATATTGCCTGTGATGCAGCCAGCAATGCTGAAATTGTGCTGCCTATTGAGGTAAATGGACAAGTTATTGGGGTTTTAGATATCGATAGCACAGTTTATGACCGATTCGATAAAGAAGATGAAAATGGTTTAAAATCAGTGGCTTCTGCTCTTTCTGAACACTTAAAAGAGTGCGACAGCACAAAATTTGTGACATTTGCATAAGGTTGTCGTGCGTATGGCGTGGCTTTTGGCGGTAGCGCCATTATAATGTCGCCTGTTCATGCCATCGCTGGTTGGCAAACCCGTTGTAATCAGGAAATTTCATGGAAAATCAACCCAAGTTGAATAGTAGTAAAGAAGTCATTGCATTTTTAGCCCAGCGTTTCCCGCAGTGCTTTAGCGCAGAGGGCGAAGCACGTCCGTTGAAAATCGGTATCTTTCAGGATCTGGTTGAGCGGATGCAGGGAGATGAAAACGGACTGAGCAAGACTCAGCTACGTTCAGCGCTCCGTCTGTACACCTCAAGCTGGCGTTATCTGCACGGCGTGAAAGTGGGTGCGGAACGAGTCGATCTTGACGGTAATTCGTGTGGTGTGCTGGAAGAGCAGCATGTGGAACACGCTCGTCAACAGTTAGAAGAAGCCAAAGCGCGAGTTCAAGCACAACGTGCAGAACAGCAGGCGAAAAAACGTGAGGCTGGGGAAACGACTGAGAATCGTCGCCCACGTCCAGCGGGTAAAAAACCTGCTGCACGTCGTACCGATGCTGCTAACGGTGATAAAGAAGTGCGTAAACCACGCACTCCTCGCCCGCAACAGGATCGCACGCCTCGCGCGAACACAGAATCAGCTAAACCGCGTGCTGTACCGGTGACTGACATTACTAAACTGACCGTAGGTCAGGGCGTAAAAGTCAGCGCAGGTAAAAGTGCGATGGACGCTTCCGTATTGGAAATCACCAAAGATGGTGTACGCGTTCAGCTTTCTAACGGTCTGGCGATGATTGTGCGCGCAGAACACTTGCAGTTCTGATACGGAGGCCAGCCAAGGCATGAACAAATTTTTCAGGGTATCAGCGATAGCCCTGGCGTTATTCGCTGGTGCCAGCTTTGCGGCTGATAATGTTGCTTACAACATTAATCAGTTACCGCAGTTGCGCCAAGAGCCGCAGCACGCGACCGTCAGTGAACGGGTGACGTCACGTTTTACGCGCTCTCATTATCGTCAGTTCGATTTGAACGATGATTTTTCTAAAAAGATCTTTGCGCGTTACCTCAATATGTTGGACTACAACCATAACGTGTTGTTGGCCTCTGACGTTGCGCAGTTCAAAGACCGTGAGACGGCGCTGGATGATGAGTTAAAATCCGGCCAATTAGATACCGCTTATGCGCTGTTTAATTTGGCACAAAAACGTCGCTTCGAACGCTACGAATATGCACTGTCCTTGCTGAAATCTCCGATGACTTTCGACGGTAACGACACCATTGATGTCGACCGTAGCAAATCACCGTGGCCAACCAGCACGGAAGAGTTGAATAAGCTTTGGGAAGCCAAAGTTAAATACGATGAATTGAACCTGAAACTGGCCGGTAAAGATTGGCCAGAGATTCAAAAAATCCTGACCAAACGCTACCAGTTTGCGATTAAACGTCTCACTCAAAGCAAAAGCGAAGACGTTTTCCAACTGTTCATGAACGCGTTTGCGCATGAGATTGATCCCCATACCAACTATCTGTCCCCGCGTAATACTGAGCAGTTTAATACCGAAATGAGCCTGTCTCTGGAAGGTATCGGTGCAGTGCTTCAGCAGACCGAAGACGACTATACCCAGATTAACTCGATGGTTGCCGGTGGACCTGCAGCGAAGAGTAAATCTCTCAAAGTTGGCGATCGCATCGTTGGCGTTGGCCAGCCGGGCAAACCGATGGTAGATGTGATTGGCTGGCGTCTTGATGACGTGGTTGAGTTGATCAAAGGGCCAAAAGGCAGCAAAGTTCGTTTGGAAATTCTGCCAGCAGGTAAGGGTACCAAAACACGCACTATCACGTTAACGCGTGAACGGATCCGCTTGGAAGATCGCGCGGTGAAAATGAGCGTGAAAACCGTTGATGGCAAGAAAGTCGGGGTTCTGGATATTCCTGGCTTCTACGTCGGCCTGACCGACGACGTCAAAGTACAGCTGCAGAAGCTGGAAAAACAGAACGTGAGCAGCGTGATTATCGATCTGCGCAGCAACGGCGGCGGTGCGTTAACCGAAGCGGTATCGCTTTCTGGCCTGTTTATTCCTAACGGTCCTGTTGTTCAGGTGCGCGATAATAACGGTAAAATTCGTGAAGATGCGGATACCGACGGCGTTGTTTACTATAAAGGCCCGCTGGTAGTTCTGGTTGATCGCTTCAGTGCGTCAGCGTCAGAAATCTTCGCTGCGGCTATGCAGGATTACGATCGTGCGCTGATTGTTGGTGAACCAACCTTCGGTAAAGGTACCGTGCAGCAATATCGTTCGGTAAATCGTATTTACGATCAGATGCTGCGTCCAGAGTGGCCGGAGCTGGGTTCAGTTCAATACACAATCCAGAAGTTCTACCGTATTAACGGCGGTAGTACTCAGCGTAAAGGCGTGACACCAGATATTATTATGCCGACGGGGCTGGAATCGATTGATACTGGCGAAAGCTTTGAAGACAACGCCTTGCCTTGGGATAGCATTAAAGCGGCTACCTACGATAAAGCCGGGGATGTGCAGAAGTTTGATCCGGTTCTGTTAGCCGATCACAATCAGCGTATCGCGTCGAATCCTGAGTTCCAATATATTGAGCAGGACATCGCTCACTATAAAGCGCTCAAAGATCGCAAAAATATCGTCTCTCTTAACTATGCACAGCGTGAGAAAGAGAACAAAGATGATGATGCAACCCGCCTGAAACGCATTAATGAACGCCTGAAAGTTGCGGGCAAAAAGCCAATTAAATCACTTGATGATTTGCCAAAAGATTATCAAGAGCCCGATCCTTACTTGGATGAAACGGTAAAAATTGCGCTTGATCTTGCTCAGCAAATGCAGGGCAGCTCAAAATAAGCGAGCACGGTGACAGTAAAAAGAGCGAGAAATCGCTCTTTTTTTATGTCTGCCGTTCTGGCTGAATGGTTGGGAAATAGTCAATTATGTGATTTTTAGTACGTCAAATTGTAAAGTTATGTTTCTTTAGTGTGTTATTGCTTAACACCACTTGAATCCCGCGCAGATGGCCTTACGATCTATACACTAAATCATTCGAGTTGCATGAAAGTAGCAAACAAGAGTTGCTAATGTTTCTGCCACTTGAAGTAAAACGAGTATATGCATCGCATAATGCGTGCTCCATAAATGAGGATTAATAAATAACATGATGCGTATCGCTTTGTTCCTGCTAACCAACCTTGCTGTCATGCTGGTGTTTGGTGTGGTGTTAAGCCTGACAGGGATCCAGTCCAGCAGCGTGCAAGGGCTGATGGTGATGGCACTGCTGTTCGGCTTTGGTGGTTCTATTGTTTCGCTGTTGATGTCTAAGTGGATGGCTTTGCGTTCGGTTGGGGGAGAAGTTATCGAGCAACCACGCAATGAGACAGAGCGTTGGTTGGTTGAGACCGTCCGCCGTCAGTCTCAGCAGGCAGGTATTGATATGCCGCAGGTTGCGATTTACCACGCACCGGATATGAACGCATTCGCAACAGGTGCGCGTCGCAATGCATCACTGGTGGCGGTGAGCACCGGTTTATTGCAAAACATGAGTCGTGATGAGGCCGAAGCCGTGCTCGCGCACGAAATCAGCCACGTTGCCAATGGTGATATGGTGACGATGACGCTGGTTCAGGGCGTGGTGAACACCTTCGTTATCTTCATCTCGCGCCTGATCGCTCAGGTAGCTGCTGGATTCTTGTCGGGCAACCGCGATGAGGGTGAAAGCAGCAGCGGCAACCCAATGATTTATTTCGCGGTATCCATGGTATTGGAGATTGTATTCGGGATCTTAGCGAGCATTATTACTATGTGGTTCTCGCGTTATCGTGAATTCCGCGCTGATGCGGGGTCGGCTAATTTAGTAGGGCGTGAAAAAATGATCGCTGCACTACAACGCTTGAAAACAAGCTATGAGCCGCAGGAAGAAGGGAGCATGATGGCATTTTGCATCAATGGTCGTAATAAATCATTTAGCGAACTGTTCCTGTCACATCCGCCGTTGGATAAGCGTATTGAAGCCTTACGTACCGGCCAATATCTGAAGTAATTCAGGTTTGCCATCGGTGGCCAAATAGCTAGCGACAAACAAAAAGGAGCCTTTGGGCTCCTTTTTACTATCCGATAACCATCAGATATTATCGCGCTACGCGCAGGCCGCCTTCAGTTCCGCGAGGAGAAAACACCACTTGCCATAGCTGGATATCTCGAGCGCGGAAAGCCCCCGCGCAGGCATTGAGATAATAGCTAAACATGCGGAAGAAGCGTTGAGAATAGTTATGCTCGATCTTCGGCCAATTCTGGACGAAACGTTCATACCAAGCCATCAACGTGCGGTCGTAATCAGCCCCAATATTGTGCCAGTCTTCCATCACGAATTTACCTTCACTGGTGGTTGCGATGTGCTTAACCGAGGGGAGGCAGCCATTAGGGAAGATATATTTATTGATCCACGGATCCACATGCATATTGGTTTCGTTTGCGCCAATAGTATGCAGTAAGAAAAGCCCATCAGGCTTCAAATTACGCGCCACCACGTTGAAGTAGGTTTGGTAGTTTTTTGGCCCGACATGCTCGAACATCCCCACTGACACAATGCGATCGTACTGTGCGTTCAAGTCACGGTAGTCTTGTAGCAAAATCTGCACGTCTAAATCTTTACAGCGTTCCTGAGCCATTTTCTGTTGCTCTGCTGAAATGGTGACGCCGTGAACGGATACGCCGTAGTTCTTCGCGGCATAAGCTGCCAGACCGCCCCAGCCACAGCCGATATCCAGCAGGGTCATTCCTGGCCGCAGTTGAAGCTTTTCACAGATCAGTTTTAGCTTAGCTTCCTGAGCCTGCTTTAGCGTCGTCGCATCTTTCCAGTAGGCGCAGGAATATTGCATATAGGGATCGAGCATTAGGCTGAAGAGATCATTTCCTAAGTCGTAGTGTTCCTTGCCGACGATCCATGCACGTTTTTTCGATTGAAGATTGGTAAGACGCGCCGCTGCGACACGCAAGGTGTCTTTGATGTGGTGTGGCAGCTGATTCTCAAGCCCAGCGCGCAGCACCTTCTGAAAGAAAATATCTAAACGGTCGCACTCCCACCAGCCATCCATATAGCTCTCACCCAGACCGAGTGAGCCTTCTTGCAAGACGCGTTTGAAAAAGTGTGGATTTTTAACGCGAATATCAAAAGGGCGCGAGCCATTAACCTCGATGTCTGCCGACTGCAACATTTCACTGGCAATTCGATACCATTGACTGTTTTGCACGCTTAGATCTTCTATACACGATGAACTCATAGTTTCTCCATGAACCAAATTCTTCATAAAACTGACCTGCTAGAGAGCGTTGGCAATCTAAAGGCGCACGAGTACCAACGGATAATCCGCGGTGTTTAACCCGACTTAGAAAAATGGAAAACTGAGGAAACCCATGCGGTTAGCAGGGACTCATCCTTAAGAAAAAATGTGATGTGCTCCGCACATCGGAAAGCAAAAGTTACTTACTAGCAGAATAATTGTAAAAGCAACCTTCGCAGTATAGGACGCAGCGGTGAGAGACTCAAGTATGAATCCGCACCGCTGCTCAATGGTTTAGCGTAAAGGAGACAAAAATAAATTAATGCTGTGACTGATGTTTTTTACCTGATTCACTCGCCGCTAGCGATTCATCGGATAATTTTCTTGTGACATTGTCACTTTTGAGCCAGTAACCGAAAGCAACCAATACTACGGTGCCCGCCATGATGGCGGTTGTGGCCAATAACGCTGACTCGACAAAAACGGATACCAGCAGGCTTGCCAAGAAACAGACGCCTAACTGTAGAGTGTTCTGCAATGCCGCTGCTTTGCCACTGCTTTCTGGGAATGGCGTTAATGCATTGGCAACCACGATAGGGTAAATCGCGCCGTTTGCCATGGCCATAATGCAGAAAGGGACTAACAGCGCAAAGAGTCCCGGTGAACCCAGCAGCGCCATCGCAAACATTCCTACCATGCTCAGGCTGTATACCACTAACAGCCAAGGCAGCATTAAGTTTCCGCCGATACGGCTCAGCAGCGCGCGGCAGCCATAGCCGCCAATCAAAAATGCGATGGTCTGTGGAACATAGCTTAGGCCAATGTCATTCGGGCCATAGCCCATATCGCCTAAAATGAACGGTGAACCGGTGAGCCACGCGAAGAAACCGGCGGAGCACGCCGCGAAAATCATCACGTTGCCGGAGAAAATATTCGAGCGCATCAGTTGGAAAAAGCTGATGTTCTCTTTAGGCTGGTTTTCTGCGGGTTTCCGACGCTCATCTTTAAGCATGAGGGTTGGGATTAACAGCAGCAAAGAGATGCCAAACAGCACGGCAAAGATAGCCTGCCATTCTAAATGGTTAAGCAACCACGCGCCCAATAGCGGCGCAAGAGCTGGGGACAATGCCACCAACGGCATGATGGTAGCGAACACGCGATTGGCAACGCCTTTGCTGTAGCGGTCGATAACCAGCGCCTGCCACGTCACGGCGGCAGAGCACACCCCAATCGCCTGCACAAAGCGCAGCACCAGAAGCTCTGTGGTGGTATCCACCCACAGCATGCCCAAGCAGCCAAGACTAAACAGGGTTAAGCCCATGGCTAAAACCGGCTTACGCCCGATGCGATCGGACAGAGGCCCCCATACCAGCTGCGCGAAGGCAAAACCGGCGAGGAAAATACTGAGACTCGCACTGATGGCACCAGCGGAAGCATTAAGATCCTGCTGCATCGCACCAAAAGCGGGAAGATACATATCAGTGGCCAGATATCCCAGCATGCTCAATCCGGCCAGATAGAACATGAAAAATGATGAAGTTCGCATTATTTTGACTCGTTATATATTTGTTGCAGAATGAATGTGTGACGCGGGGAGTGTAGCGATCTCTCTAATTACTTGTGAAACGCTAATATTTGCTATCATGGATGAAAATTTTTGAAAGCAAGAAAAGTGAGGTAGCGCACATGTGGTCGGAATACTCATTAGAGGTTGTTGATGCGGTTGCTAGGACGGGAAGTTTTAGTGCCGCAGCCCAAGAACTGCACCGTGTGCCGTCTGCCGTGAGTTATACGGTCCGCCAACTAGAAACTTGGCTAGCGGTATCACTGTTTGAGCGGCGTCATCGAGATGTTGAGCTCACCGAGGCAGGCGCATTTTTTGTTGATGAAGCTCGAACTATTATCAAAAAAATGAATTCCACCCGCCGTCAATGTCAACAGGTAGCAAATGGCTGGCGTGGACAGCTAAATGTTGCAGTAGATCGCATCGTTAATCCTCGCCGAAGTCGCCAACTGGTGGTCGATTTTTACCGCCATTTTCCTGATATGGAATTAATGATCCACCCAGAAGTGTTCAACGGCGTATGGGATGCACTGGTCGCCGGACGCGTAGAGGTGGCGATAGGAGCGACGCGCGCGGTTCCCGCCGGAGGGCGTTTTTCTTTTCGCGATATGGGGTTTCTACGCTGGCATTGTCTGGTTAGCCCCGATCATCCGCTGGCAACGCTGGAGGGTGAGTTAAGTGACGACAAAATTCGTCCCTTTCCTGCTTTATGCATTGAAGACACATCTCGAGATCTGCCTAAGCGCGATACGTGGCTATTAGATAACCAGCGCCGCTTGGTGGTGCCTGATTGGCAGTCGGCCTGCGATTGCCTGGAGAATGGGCTTTGCGTTGGCTTGATGCCTGCACACATGGCAGAACCGTTGGTTCATGCGGGTAAGCTGAAGATCTTAGAATTGGCTCAACCGTTTCCTGATAGCGCTTGCTGCGTAACTTGGGAAGATCATACCCGTTCGCCGGCGATTGACT
The DNA here is from genome assembly GCF_964063325.1 of Hafnia alvei. Lineage (NCBI taxonomy): Bacteria > Pseudomonadati > Pseudomonadota > Gammaproteobacteria > Enterobacterales > Hafniaceae > Hafnia > Hafnia alvei. The sequence continues at coordinate 2,512,678 of NZ_OZ061315.1, read as the reverse complement.
GGTTGCTTGATTATTTAGGTGATACTGAAACGATGAATCAAGAGTGGCTGAGCCCTGAATAGGATTAGAGCATGATGATTTGGCCATGTGGCGGAACATCGTCTTCGTCGTGTGTCACTAGCAGGGTGGCAATATTCGCCTGACGTAATTCGCTAAAGACCCACTGGCGAAACTGTTGTCGCAGCGCTTTATCAAGCTTGGAAAAAGGCTCATCCAAAGCCACCACGCGAGGGCGAGAAAGCAGGGTGCGTAACAAACTGATTCTGGCGCGCTGGCCGCCAGATAATTCATCAGGATAGCGAGATGAAAATTCGTTCATGCCAATTTTCCCCAATGCCAGTGCGACCTGCCGATGCTGTTCTTCTCTGCTGGTGTTATCTGGTAATGCGAAGAGCAAGTTTTGCTCAACGTTAAGGTGGGGAAACAGCAAATCATCTTGGAATAACAGCCCTATCTTTCGCTGATAGGCAGGAAGCTCAGTCACCTCGCGATTATCAATCAGCACTTTTCCCTGCGTTGAGAGTGGGGCGTGAGCGTGTCCAGAAATGGCCATCAATAAGCTCGATTTCCCGCAGCCGCTTGGCCCCATCAGCGTGAGTATTTGGCCGCCTTCTACGTGGGTATTCAACGCTGAAGTTAGCGGTGTGCCATGCAGGAAAAGCTGAAATTGCTCGAGCGCTAAAACCGTCACAGTTTTTTATTCCTTGTTAATATGAATGGCAGAAATAGCGCGATACCGTAAACCAAAAGCGGAATGAACGTTTGCCACAGGGCCGCAACGGCAGCCATTCGACGATCGATACCGGATGCATAGGCAACGGTTTCAGTTGCCAATGTGGGGAAGCGCCCAGCGCCTAAGCCCAGCGTGGGTAAATATAATCCCATGCTAACCGCGAAACCTAGCGCAACGGAAAGCGTTAGTGGTTTGCTCAATAAACGGATCTTGATGCGCCAGAAACAGGTCCAAGGCGCTTTGCCAAGAGATTGTGCGGTGTAGAGCAGTCGTGAATCGAAAGCCTGCCACGCGCCGCTGAGGCTAAGAAAATAGTACGGAACGATAAACACCATATGGGCAAAGACAACGCTGGGCAGCAGGCCAATAACATCCAGCCAAGCGGCCATATGCTGTAAGCCGAAGATTAGGCTGATTTGTGGTATCAACAGTGGGGCGAGCAGAAGCCAAAAGTTCGTTTTGCTACGCGTATAAAATTGCCACTCCAAAAAACCAACGCACAGCACCAAGCTTAACAGGTTCGCCATCCCCGCAATGAGCAGGCTATTCATAATCGGCGCACTGAGCTGATGAATGCTGGTAAGCCAATAATCATCGGTCCACTGTAGCGGGAAAGAAGAAGAGAAAGGCCAACGCCACGCAATAGACCAAACGAAGAGTACCGCGTAAGCACCTAGCGTTAACAGCACGCCAATTGTCCAGAGCGGAGCAAGCGGCATACGCCATGTGTTGCGCCTTTGCCCATAAGCGTTGCGACAATATTTCAACCAGAGTTTTTCACCGCATCCCCATGCGCCAAAGCTGGCTAATGTCATCGCAATAAGCAACAGCGTGCCAGCGGCGGCCAAAGACTGGTGCCCCATCGAGGGTTCGCTTATCCATTGCCAAACTAACAACGCCAAGGTGGTTGGCTGCTGTGGCCCCAATAGAATCGCAATATCCACGGCGGATAGCCCAAAGGCGAGCACGCAAAACAGCGGCAGGCGCAGGGCCACCAGTATTTGCGGCACTAATAGCAACCACCAGACTTTTTCACTGTGGTAACCCAATGCGTTACCAGCCTGCATTTGACGGGCCACATCAATTCGCCCCGCGATGTTAAACGCCAGCAAAAATAAAAAGGGTGTCTCTTTGATCACCAGTAAAAGAATTAAGGACAGGGCATAAGGGTCATTGACGATCGTCCAATCAGGCGGGCGCACAAAACCCGTAAATGTTGGGGATATAAGCCTGAGTAGCCAACCTGAAGGAGATAACAGCAGTATGAGTCCGGTCGCCAGTGCAATATGCGGCATGGCTAAAATCGCGCTCGAAACAGCGCGAGCGGCCCCGCTGGCGCGCTGTATAACTTGCCCGCAAAGCGCTAATGCCAACCAAAGTGATATTAAGGTAGCGGCGATTGCGCTCCATAAACTCAGGCCAACCGAGCGCATCAAACCTGGCCATTGGAGTAAAAGCGTCCACGGCTGGATGAAGTTATTGAAAGAGGAAATGTCAGACAGCGGCTGAGTCAGTGCCAGCAGCGCTGCCAATATTGGCAACGCTCCGGCAAAGAACAGCACAACGGGGAACAGCGCTAAAAGAAAAGGGCTGCTCTTCATCACTTAGCGGCGATAGTCCAGATATGGGCCATCGGCAACGGAGCGACGCTCCACGAGTTTTGGATGAACTTCGATCGTTTGAGAATCTTCACGTTTGCTCACGATACGGTCGAGCAGCATATCAAAGGCCATAGAGCCCAAACGCTCTTTCGGCTGGTGGATGGTGGTCAACGCTGGTGAGAAGTAGCGAGCGTTGCGCACGTTATCATAACCGATCACCGATATATCCTGCGGTACACGTAAGCCCATCTCATCGGCGGCGCAGATTGCGCCCATCGCCATGATATCTCCGCCCACGAAGACCGCCGTTGGGCGATTTTTTTGCGATAGGATCTGGTGCATGGCTTTGTAACCGGATTCTGGCTCGAAGTCGCCTTCTACCATCCACTCATCGCGTGCGGAAATATTGGCTTCCTGCAGGGCTTTCAAGAAGCCGCGCAGACGACCTCCGCCGGTGTTACGGGAAAGCTGACCGGTAATCGCCCCAATATCGCGGTGACCGCGTTCAATTAAATAGCGACCGGCTAAATAGCCACCTTCGAACGCATTATCTTGAATGGCGTCGGTAAAATCACTGCGCTGTGTGCCCCAGTCCATCACTACCATTGGAATATTGCGGTAGTCCTCAAGGGTTTGCAGCAGGTTTTCTGGATATTCAGAGCACATCACTAACAGCCCATCGACGCGCTTTTGCGCCAGCATTGCCAAATAAGCTTTTTGCTTTTCAGGGTTATTGTGAGAGTTACATAAAATAAGCGTATAGCCTTGGCTGTAACAGGCGTTTTCAACGGCCTCAATCACCTCAGCAAAATAGGGCGCTTCGCTGGAGGTTGCCAGCAAACCGATCGATTTAGTGTGGTTCACTTTCAGGCTACGGGCGACGGCGCTGGGGGAGTAGTGCAATTCTTTAATGGCTTCCCAAACCGCGGTCTTGGTCTCTTCTGCGACAAAACGCGTCTTATTAATAACGTGAGACACTGTCGTGGTTGAAACGCCCGCGCGTTTTGCCACATCTTTAATCGTTGCCATGAAACAGATGACTCCTAAGCTAATGTCACAATGACATAGCTATTGCGTTAATCGTTTGCTTACGTACATCAAAATATACTGATTACAATCGCATCAAAGAGAGGAATATGCGGATTTATCAAGCGCCAGCCTATTCTTTTACGTTATGAAAGCTGATACGTAGCAGTAAACCGTAAATTTTGGCCTATAAAATGCAAAAGGGGAAGTCAAAATTGTGGGTTAACAGAAAGAATAATCGAAAGTTTTACTGCGTGCGATCCCATTTAAGGTATGTGAAAATGATTTCACACACTTTCTGCAAGTGTTTATGTATAATCAAAATTGATCTGATAACGAAATGCGGGAGAAGAAGAAATGGAAACCGACCTGAAATATTCTCTAATGACAACGGTCGCGGCGCTGGCTGTGATTGTTATCTTTAGTTTTGTTGCCGCGCTACATTGATTTATCGCTAAGTTTTCTATCGATAGCTATTAACATGGCTAAAACAAAAGGCGGTCAATTGACCGCCTTTTTCATGTGCGTAACTTAGCAAACTTATGCCAGATTTTTCGCCACGAATTCCCAGTTTACCAGAGCCCAGAAGTTCTCCAGATATTTAGGACGCGCATTGCGATAGTCGATGTAGTAGGCGTGCTCCCAAACGTCCACGGTCAGCAGAGGCTTATCACCGCTGGTCAGTGGTGTTGCTGCGTTTGAGGTGTTCACAATTGCCAAAGAACCATCGGCTTTTTTAACCAGCCAAGTCCAACCAGAACCGAAGTTGCCGATCGCGGATTTAGTCAGTTCTTCTTTGAAAGCGTCGAATGAACCAAATGCTTTGTTAATGGCTTCGGCTACTGCGCCAGTTGGTGCGTTGCCACCTTTTGGTGACAGGCAATGCCAGTAGAAGGTGTGGTTCCAAACCTGAGCGGCGTTGTTGAAGATCCCGCCGGTAGAGGTCTTGATGATCTCTTCCAGTGATTTACCTTCAAATTCAGTGCCTTTAACCAGATTGTTCAGGTTAACCACGTAGGTGTTGTGATGCTTACCGTAATGGTATTCCAAGGTTTCTGCGGAGATGTGCGGTTCGAGTGCGTTTTTTTCGTATGGTAATGCAGGTAATTCAAAAGACATTGCTCTCTCCTATTATTGCTCTATTTTGCAATGAAACAGTTACACGGAAGTGTTTTATGTTTCATGCATCACACCAACGTTAATGTCAGTGAGCGGGTTTTTAAAATTGAAACGATCTTGTTGTGCTCTTGTTATGGGGATCGATTTTAGCAAGTTTTGAATCTAATAACAGGCAAAATTTTTGTTTTTGGTTATCAATTGATGATTTGTACACCATTCGTTCAAAACGGCGACGGTACGAAAATGAGGGGAAGGGGATAATACAAAGACAGGGTAAATCTAAATGATAGGGATTATCACAAAATACGATTAATCCCTACCATAAATCTGTTTAACAATGACCTTCTGCTATTAACGAATCGTTTTTGGCGTCATTACGCGGCGGGCGCCAACGTAGTGTCCTTGCCAATAATCATTATCTAAATAGCTGATCCGAATTTGTTCGCCGGTGCGAGGTGACTGTATAAATTTACCTTCGCCCATATAAACACCTACATGATCGGCGGCGCCACGATTATTAATACGGAAGAAGACCAAGTCGCCTTTTTGTAGCTCTGTTTTTTTCACCGGAGCCGCATCGCGCAGATGATACATTTCATTGGCGGTACGCGGGATCTTGATGCTCAGTAAATCCTGATAGGCGTAATAGACTAAACCGCTGCAGTCGAAGCCCGTGCTTGGTGAAGCTCCACCCCAGCGATACGGTTTGCCTACCTGATTCATCAGCTTATTCATGGCCGTCTGCTTGGCATGCTGGTAGCGTTTTTTATGCTGAGGGCTCAAACGGATCGGTTTACCATCAACGATTTCAATATTGTTTTGATTCAGCTTGGCTAATTCGCCTTTGCTGTTTCTGCCATGGCTATTCAATTCACCGCGCTGGCGACCATAGGTTTTTTTATTACTAACGCGAGCTAGCCTAGCCGTGGAATGAGTGTCGCTTTTCTTGACGCTGGATTTTGCCTTCGGTTTAGAAATAGAGGCTAATACTGCTTTATCTATTTTTTTGCTATTGGCTTTATTGCGCGCAACGGCTCTATTTTTGGCGAACTTGGTGGCGAGAGCGGTAGGCTGAACGTCTGCTGTTTTTTTAGTCGCCTTGCTTTTTTGCTCTACCGATTTTTTATTTTTTGCCGTTGTTGTAGGTGCCGCAGTTTTTTCTTTTTTGCTGGTGGCCGGCTTTCGTTTTTTACGATCGGCAGTTTCGCTACTTGTCGCATGCGACTTTCGCTGATCGGCAACGACTTTATGCCCCGGAGAGGCATTCGCTGCATTAGCAAATAGCTGTGTAAACAGCAGAACAAAGAGCGCGATATATAGACGCATCGATAGGTTCCAGACTTTGTCCCAAGCAAAAAACATGGCAAACAGTATTAAATAAACCGCCGCAACAAAACAGCATTCATTTCTGCTATTTATATTCTCTTTGTGACCAAATGTTACGGTGATTGAATCAGATACTGTTTTGTTCAAAAAACGCGGTAATTCTGATCGTGTACAAAACGGATATAGCATAGCACGTTTTTAGATTAAACTGAGCTTACGCTGTGACGGGATGTTGAAATTCAGATAATAGCCACATAAAAGATGGCGTTTTTTTCTCAGAGCGACACTCGGTACAATCCAGTACAATAATTCGATATGCACTTGCATGCCATAGGCATAACACTGGCTAGAGGAAGTAAACTAAAATGACAATGACCACCATTGAAAAAATTCAGCGTCAACTGGCTGAAAACCCGATTATTTTGTACATGAAAGGCTCACCAAAATTGCCAAGCTGTGGCTTCTCTGCGCAAGCCGTTCAGGCATTGTCGGCCTGTGGCGAACGTTTTGCCTATGTTGATATTCTGCAAAATCCGGATATTCGTGCTGAACTGCCAAAATATGCGAACTGGCCAACCTTCCCGCAGCTGTGGGTTGAGGGTGAACTGGTTGGCGGCTGTGACATCATTATTGAGATGTACCGTGCTGGCGAACTGCAGCAGCTGATTAAAGAGACTGCTGCGAAGCATCCTGCGCAGGAAGAACAGTAATCGTTGATGATTATTGTGAGAAAAATAAAAGGCGCCTAAGGGCGCCTTTATAATTTATTGCGTTAACTCAGAAATAAAAATTCTTACACCGCTCGGTGCTGCAACAAGAAAAAGAGGCAGACTATTCGGTGGTTTCTGGCGCAGGCGTTGGCAATGGCCATCCACCCATACGTTTCCAGCGGTTTACCAACTCACAAAACAGCGTTGCGGTTTGTTCAGTATCATATAGCGCAGAGTGGGCCTGAGTGCTATCAAAGGGGATCTCTGCGGCGATACAGGCTTTCGCCAGCACGGTTTGTCCTAATACCAAACCGCTCAGGGCGGCAGTATCAAAGGTGGCGAACGGATGGAATGGATTGCGTTTTAAACCAGCACGTTCTGCGGCGGCCATCACAAATGAATGATCGAAGTGCGCGTTATGCGCAACGATTACCGCACGATTACAGTCCTGATCTTTAATGCCTTTACGAACCGCTTTGAAAATAGCATGCAGCGCTTCGTATTCGCTCACCGCGCCACGCAATGGATTTTCAGGATCGATGCCGTTGAATGCCAGAGCCTCTGGAACAAGAACGGAGCCAACAAAAGGCTCAACGTGGAAATGAAGTGTTTCATGTGGCTCTAACCATCCATCGTCAGTCATGCGTAACGTGACTGCCGCAATTTCAAGTAGCGCGTTGGTGTTGGCATCAAAACCCGCAGTTTCGACATCAATGACAACAGGATAGAACCCGCGAAAACGCGCGCTCAGCGTATTAAGATTGGTGGTTTCAGCCATGTTCAACTTCTGGTCTATGGAATGCAGCGCGCATTATGGCAAATTTTTTTGCAGTTTGCAGTCAGCAAACGTGGGGCGACTCTCATTCAGGTAAAACATAAAAAAGCGAACGGCTATGCGTTCGCTGGATTTTTAAGCAAAACAGTCAGGTTTTATCCTAGGGAGGCGAGGTTAGTTCCCTAAGCCTGCATCTGCCTGTTTGTTTTCGATCAGTTCGATTTTGTAGCCATCGGGATCTTCAACAAAAGCAATAATAGTACTCCCCCCTTTAACCGGGCCTGCTTCACGCGTGACTTTTCCACCCGCCTTGCGGATGTTTTCACAGGTCGCTGCAACATCATCAACGCCTAATGCCAAATGGCCAAACGCGGTGCCCATGTCGTAGCTTTCTACGCCCCAGTTGTAGGTCAGTTCGATAACGGAACCCACGCTCTCATCACTGTAGCCGACGAACGCAAGGGAGTATTTATACTCTTCGTTCTCGCTGGTACGCAGCAGACGCATGCCTAAAACGTTGGTGTAGAAGTCGATTGAGCGTTGCAGATGACCAACACGCAGCATGGTATGAAGTAAACGCATAATTTCCCTCTGAAATTAGAATGGCCTTGATGACAAGGCTTCGCTATCAGCAATAGCGACAGGATGTAGACACATTGTAACAGCCTACTTTCAGCGATCAATAAAAGCCCCTGATTAATCGCCAGAGCCGTAAATAAAAAACCCTCTGACAGAGTGGAGGCGGTCAGAGGGTTGGCAGCTATGCCAAGGTATTAATATTGCAGCTATAGCGTTGGATAATCTGTGTAGCCTTTAGCATCACCACCGTAGAAGGTTTCAGGATGTGGCGTATTCAGTGGGGCTTTTTTCTCTAAGCGCTCGACCAAATCAGGGTTAGCGATAAAGTTACGACCAAAAGCCACTGCATCAATGAGACCTTGGTTCAACAACGTTTCGGCCTTTTCTGCGGTATATCCGCCTGAACCAATAATGACGCCGCTAAACTGTTTGCGAACTGCCTGACGGAATGCCTCTGAATAAGGCTTGCCGCCTGCCCAATCTGGCTCAGAAAGATGCAGGTAGGCAATTTTACGTTGGTTAAGCTGACCGATCAGGTAAAGCGCCGCTTCTTCTTGATCTTCACCATTGTCCAGACCATTGAACGGGCCTAATGGAGAAATACGGATCCCAACGCGGCCTGCGCCAGATTCGGCAATCGCAGCGTCAACGACTTCTAGAGTTAAACGTGCGCGATTTTCAATGTTGCCACCGTATTGATCGGTGCGGTGGTTTGAGGCCGGTGACATGAATTGATGCAATAAATAGCCATGGGCAGCGTGAAGCTCAACCAGATCAAAACCGGCTTGGCTAGCAAGGCTCACCGCATGACGGAAATCGTTAACGATGCCCGGAATTTCACTGGTTTCTAAAGCGCGAGGTTCTGAACAAGGCACGCGTACCCAGTGACCATTTTCATCACGTACGGTGGTGCGGGTATCGGCGGCAATCGCAGAAGGTGCAACGGGAGCCTGTTGGTTAGGCTGCAGGCTATTATGAGAAATACGACCAACGTGCCACAGCTGTACGGCGATATGTCCGCCTTGCTTATGGACGCCTGACACAATTTTTTTCCATGCGGCTAGCTGCTCTGGCGTATGCAGGCCTGGAGCACCGGCATACCCTTTGGCTTGGAATGAAACCTGAGTGGCCTCAGTAATGATCAAACCTGCGCCCGCGCGCTGGTTGTAGTATTCACCCATCAGCGGGGTTGGAATATCACCCGGTTCTATGCTGCGCAAGCGTGTCAGCGGAGCCATGAAAACGCGATTAGGTAAAGTAACGTCACCAACGGTGACCGGAGTGAATAACTTTTCGATTTTCATAGTCAATCCTGTTGCAGTTGTTGCGCATTATCATGCGCCACGAAGTTTAGGTTAGCTCGTCAGACGTGGGTAAAACGTGACAGCGAGGCTTGGGCAAAGACTAATAGACCAGTTGGTCTAAGTCAATACAAGCACAGATAGTTTGTGAAGAAATAATTGTAAACGCAGGAATTATAGGCAGTTACAGAGAGTGAAACGCGCACGAACAGCACGCGACTGTTCGTGGGAAAGGGGGATTAGGAGAGGATTGTGGCTTAGTAAGCGGCGGTGAATTGCTGCTTAATAAATTGTGGTTGTTCAATTTCATTCAGGATGACAACGGCAAGATCCTCAACGGAAATACTGGCAGGCGCATCACCGTTCATCAGCAATGACGTTGTACCCAAACGGAAACTGCCGGTACGTTGACCCGGCTTTAGCATGGCCGCGGGGGATAATAACGTCCAATCCAGTTGGCTACCGGCACGTAATGTGTCACGCAGTTCGCGAGCACCTTGCGCGCCAGGACGGATCTCTGCGGGGAACTGTGGTGTATCGAGCAGTTCAACGCCTGGTGCCACTTCAAGGCTACCCGCGCCGCCGACCACCAAGAAACGTTTCACGCCTGATTTTTCGACCGCTTTCAAAATAGCATTGCTACCTTTGACAAAGTTGGCGTACAGATCAGGATCGGTCCAGCCGGGGTTAAAGGCGCTGATTATCGCATCTACGCCTTTGAGCGTTTGTGCCAGCCAATCAATGTCGGTCACATCGCCAAGTGCAATATGCAAATGGCTATTAGTGGGTAAATCTTTGGTATGACGAGCGATGGCGGTAACGTCATGACCACGCGCCAGCGCCTCGTTAACCACCACACGACCGACAAAACCTGTTGCACCGATAATAGCGAGTTTCATTATTCATTCCTTTTTCAACATTGATTGCGATAGAGAAACTTTAAGCCTTAACAGCGTGGCTGATAAGTGGCATATTGCCACTAACTTCTTTAAGTAAAACTTTAAGATGGGAAGGGGGATTCGATGGATAAACTTAATCGTATGGCGGTATTTGCCGTTGTCGTCGCGGAAGGTTCACTCAGCGCGGCGGGGCGGCGTTTAGGCATGAGCGCTTCCGCGGTGAGTCAACATATGCGAACGCTAGAGCAGAGTTTGGGTGTGGCGCTGCTGCATCGTTCTACGCGAAAACTAACGCTCACTGATGCGGGCGCGGCATTTTATCCAGGCTGCAAAGCCATGTTGCATGAGGCGAGTCAGGCGGAGCAAAGACTGGCCGAAATGCGCGACACGCTGGTTGGCGAATTGCGCATTGCTACAACGATAGGTCTTGGTGGAACACCGCTTGCGCAGGCTCTTGCCCCGCTATTGCAAGCTCATCCCAAGCTGAGTCTGCGGATCTTAGCTAACGATGAAATTATTAATTTAATTGATATTCGCGCTGATATTGCTTTGCGGGTTAATCGACAATTGGACGATGCTTCTTATATTGCGCATCCGCTCGCGACGTGGCCGATGGTGTTATGTGCATCGCCGCGTTATTTAAACCGCTGCGGGATACCTGAATCCCCGCATGAATTGACGCAGCATCAGTGGTTGATCAGCACCAACGATGCAATTCCTACCTCAATCACCTTACAAAAACGCAGCGGGGAAGTGTGCAAAATTCGGCTGCCCGATATTGCCACCGGCAGTAGCAGCATGAATGTATTACGCGCATTTACGCTGGAGGGATTAGGGATCTCAGTACAGCCGCTGTATGAAATCAGCCATGAGCTTCAGAGAGGAGAGTTAGTGGTGCTGTTACCTGAATGGCGACCCACGCCGCTCAAGCTGCACGCATTAACGTTAGAGAGAGTGCATACTGAAAAAAGCCGTCAGGCTATGCTCTGCTTGCGTAATTTCTTTCAGACATATAAAGATACAGAATATTAAACGAAAATTGATTTGCTCAGTTCCTTGTTTGCGTCTTCACTTAGGATAGTAAGCAGGAGGTATATCGTGGCCCAGCAGCTTGAGTTTTTTGATATTCCTAGCCCGTGTCGAGGTATATGCCAGACGGACGATCGGGGCTACTGTCGTGGCTGTATGCGTAGCCGAGAAGAACGGTTTGACTGGATGAAACTGAGCGATCCGCAAAAACGCGATGTGCTCCGTTTGTGCCGCCAACGATTTTTACGTCAGCGGCGCAACGATAATGCCGATCAAATCAATCCGCCGGAGCAGCCATCGTTGTTTTGATATCTCAGGGCTTGCTTGTCACTGAAGAGACCACGCTTTGCTGTAGCTGCGATAAAGAACAATATAAGCGCCATACCAGACCGGCTAAATCACGGCCGCTTTGATCCGGATGGCGAGATAACACCTCGCTGATCCTTAACAGTTCGGCTAAGGTGCCATCGAGCGACTCATGCTGAACGCCTTTCTCCGTCATAATCCCTTTCAAGCAGTGTATGCAAACGTCGCGCACCGCAGAAAGTGGATCGGAACGTGTCTGCCATTCCCGCAGTTGCCATACTATATGGCTACAGTTAAGTAACACGACGCCCCAACGCAGCACCCAAATACGCGATAGTTCATCCTTGCTTTGATTAAGCTGGCTGATGCGATGATAAATCCGAGACTCGAACTGGCTTTCATCCTGTTGAGGATGACGGCTTATCTGATCCATAAAATCTAGCCGCAGAGCGCGAACGATTCGGCGACTTTTACGTTTATCAGAGCTTGGCCGCAGGATTTGAAATGCCACGGCTGCCAGCAATACACCGCAAATTTTAGCGATGTTACCGTTCACGAAACTGCTGTAATCGTATTCTGGTGGGTTGGTGACCAACAAAAATGAACCCATGAAGACAATCAGCTGTCCCCATAGCGCCGCGGTTTTAGGATTTTGTAGTTTGATCAACTGCATAGTGAGTAAAACCGGCAGCAGGAATGCACAGAACACCCAGAAGTCATCGATTTGAATCATCAACCCAAATTTTGCCAGATAGCAGCCAATGGACAGCAACACCATCGCTTTGAATAACGTGCTTAGGCTGGTCATAGGGGAGGCTGACGTGGAATAGAGCACGCAGGTAATTGCGGTAATAGTTAATGCCGCAGAGCCCGCATCCCATTGGGTATTAATCCAGAATCCACAGCCGACGATGAGCACAATAAACGTACGCAAAGCATTGTAGCCCGACTCCATACTATCCGTATGCCGCGCGATACTGTGAACTTTTGGCGGCGAAAAGCTATCTTCTGGGGTTGAGTTTTCGATGTGGCGAATCCACCGGCTGCCTTGTAAATAGAGCCAGCAGAAATAACGTAGACGCAGATAAAACGTGCGTAGCCGATAATCGCTTGGATCCTGCGGATAAATGCGGCTGAGAATTTTGGCTAAACGATATTTGTTGGTGTTAGGATCCTGCAGCTCTTTTAGGGTGTCTTGTAATACATCCTGCAAGAATTCAGGACGTTCGGGCCAATTCACCAGCATTCGACGAATGCTGGAAATCACGCTGGTTAGCCGCAGTTGTCGATGCAGTAAAAAATTGAGCACATTATTGCGACTTCGCATCCGGTGGTTGCTCCAGAATGCCTGAATACGCAAGATATTCATGGTCAGGATTTGGCCGATCAGACCTTCATGGGATGTCCGCATCTCTGGTGTTGTTTCTGGATGCCACACCATGGTGGCATGTTCCAGTAAACGCTGATGCATTCTGCGTAGCGAGGTCACGAGATTGTTGCCATCGGACGTGCTCGGCAGAATCATCATCATAAAGGCACCGCACAGAATTCCTGTGATCACTTCGCAGACGCGAGCCTGTGCAATATCAAAAATTTGCATGGTATCGGTGGATTCTGCCGTTGAGAAGGCGATGATCGCAGCGGTATAACCTGCTAAAGCAAAAGCGTAGGCGACGTTATTTTGGTAATGATTCGAGACATAGGTGCAAAGCGAAATCCACGCCGCAATATAAAAAGTAAATAACCAAGGGTCGTTTAGTGTTTGTCCTGCGATCAATACGGAAGCTGCGGCGCCGATTAGGCTGCCCGCGATGCGGCCGATACTCTTGCTGATAACCCCGCCAACGGTAGGGAAACTCACTACGGCGGCAGACGTAAACGCCCAATAGGGGTCATCCAGATCTAATAAAAAAGCGACCCAGAGCGCCAAACACATGGCAATAGCGTTGCGAAGTGCATAACGCCATTGTGCTGCGTTGGCTTTTGCCCACGGAGTATTGCGCCAATCTAGCCAAGAGAAATTCACCATGCTGTCCTGTTAACGGCTGCGAACAGAAATTGTGCAGGTGGTTCCCGCAACCAGCAAAACATCTTTAGGCACATTTTCAAGCTTAATTCGGATCGGCACCCGTTGAGCCAGTCGTACCCAAGGCACGTTCGGTTTTACATTAAGCAGCATATTATCGCTGCTATCGACGCTTTGGTCATAAATTGCGCGGCCAATACTTTCTACGCGTCCCTGTAATGGAATATTTCCGTTATACAGAGTTATATCCACGTTATTTCCGATGTTTATATGTCTGAGTTTGGTTTCTTCGAAATAACCCATCACATAAAACGAATTAATATCAATAAGAGCCACGAGCGGTGAGCCAATAGAGGCATAATTTCCCACTCGGGTTTGTAAATTAGTTATAAATCCACTGACCGGAGCATAAATATTTGTGTGGTGTAAATTCCACTCAGCCTGTTCCAAATTAGATTGCGCGGATTTATAATTCGCTTTCATTGCTTGCGCATTCAGTTGGGCCTCGTCGAGGTCTTCTGCGGAGATAACGTTACGCGGTAGGTTTCCACGGCGAGCGGCTTCATGGTTAGCTTTGGCTAAATCTGACTCGGCCTTAGCCATCGCGGCATTGGCATTACTTAGCGCAATTTCGAACGGCGTAGGGTCTAAAGAAAATAACAGTTCACCTTGTTTTACCTGTTGGTTATCACTGATATTTACTTTAATTATTTTTCCCGATACTTCTGGTGTAATATTGACGAGCTCGGCACGGACTTTACCATCTCGCGTCCAAGGCGATTGCATATAATAATTCCAAGCCCACCAGCCGGCGGTGATTGCAATTGCACAAACTATAACCGTTGAGAAGTAGCGTAATGTGTTCTGTTTCATATTATTTTACCAACTGGTTAATAGCCAAAGACTGGTGCTTACACAGATGACGAAAATTGACAAATCCATTAGCGTTGGATGCCAAATATCGCCAGAGTAAATCACATCGCGGAATAAACGATGAATAAGCAACCAGAAAACAATACCGAGTAAAACAGCTTTAAAAATAGGCGGAAAATAGAGCGATGCGCCTAATATCAGATCTGGCAACGGTGAGCCTTGGGATGAAGAAAGGATGTCCATGTTTACCACTCCCGATCCATTAAGAGATTTATAGGTAACATAGATGTTAATTGTCCATAAGCATAGATTATTTTCTGGAGGATATAGATATACATTTGAAATTTTTACGATTGAGAACCAAACTAGTAGCTACTCTGGGTGAGTATCTTAGCACGCTAATTATAAGGAGAGTAAATTGGAATCGACACTAGGCTCGGATTTAGCACGATTAGTTCGTGTATGGAGAGCGTTAATTGATCAGCGTTTGAAACCGCTTGAATTGACACAAACGCATTGGGTTACTCTATACAATATTAATCGTCTACCGCCGGAGCAGTCTCAGATCCAACTGGCTAAAGCTATCGGCATTGAGCAGCCTTCATTAGTTCGCACGTTGGACCAGCTTGAAGAGAAGGGCTTAATTACACGCCATACCTGCGCAAACGATCGCCGCGCTAAACGCATTAAGTTGACGGAAGAAGCTGCACCTATTATCAAGGAAGTTAATGACGTTATCACGATGACGCGTGGTGAGATCTTATCTGGCGTTTCACCAGAAGAAGTGACACTGCTGACTAGCTTAATTGAGCGTCTGGAACAAAATATAATTCACTTACAAAACAAATAATTATAATTATTTTTTATTACTAACAGCAAACCAAAAAAAACCGGAGGCATTGCCTCCGGTTTCGTGTTCTCGTTTAACTAAGCCAATCAGGCTTAGTTAGTCGCTGAGACGCTGACGCTGCTGCCGCTAGACAGCAGCATGACACGCTGACCAACCGCGAAAGGTTTGCTGCCGTTTTTCTGCACTACGGCAATCGTTTTGCCATCGTCTTTACGTACCACTAACTGCACGCCATCGGTACGGTTAACAGCACCTTCAATGCTGTTACCGGCTAAGCCGCCCGCAACTGCGCCAGCCGCCGTTGCTAAGCTACGACCAGTACCGCCGCCCACGGTGTTACCTAAGAAACCACCTAACACCGCGCCACCGATAGAGCCAATGACGTTGCTATCGTTGCCAGCCTGAATACGAACCGGCTGAATTGACACGATGCTACCGTAAGTAACCTGCTGAACTTCTTTAGCCTGACCCGCAGTATAAACGTCACCAGATAATGTGCTGGTGTTTGCACAACCAGCCAATGAAGCGCCGGCAAGAGCGATAACAATAAGACGCTTAATCATAACAATATTCCTTCCATTCTAGCCTTCTACGCGCGGGCTTGTTTTTTGGCCTGTCGTTACGGCTGTGTGTTTACTCTAAAAGGTTGGCTATAAACAAACTATTGCCTATACCAATGCCTGTATCGCTGTAGCATACAGATGATTGACTCAACCAACAATAAACGACCGTTTAAGTTTTGTCGGTTTAAATAATCACCAACTCTTTTACTATTTTACTGCATTTTGTCAGTCTACGAATCGTTCGTAAGGAAAATATTACGTCAAGAAAGGTCAGCAATGTTTATGATATTGGCACGGAAATTAGATAAATCCGGTTCCGTTTAGTGGCTGAAGAGGCTAATTTCAACTAACGAAAATAAATAAGGACGATGAAATGAGATCGGGACGGTACATTGGCGTGATGTCAGGAACCAGCCTTGACGGGATCGACGTTGTCATTGCCGCTATTGATGAGCGGATGGTCGCACAGCAAAGCAGATATTCACATCCCATTCCTATGGACGTAAAACAATCAATTTTAGGCATGTGCCAAGGGCAAGCGGTGACGCTAGCGCAGGTCGGTGAGTTAGACCGACAGATGGGAAGTCTCTATGCCGAAGCGATTAACCATTTATTAAAGCAAGCCTCGCTGACACCGCAAGACATTACGGCCATTGGCTGTCACGGCCAAACCGTTTGGCATCAGCCCGAGGGTGATAATCCGTTTACCATGCAGTTGGGTGACAATAACCGTGTTGCCGCACTCACTGCGATTACGACCGTGGGTGATTTTCGCCGCCGCGATATGGCCTATGGCGGGCAAGGCGCGCCGTTAGTGCCTGCTTTCCATCATGCGTTACTCACGCATCCGGTAGAACGGCGCATGGTGCTTAATATTGGCGGCATCGCTAATCTTTCCCTGCTTTTACCGGGGTTACCGGTCAGAGGGTTCGATACCGGTCCCGGTAATATGCTGCTGGATGCTTGGATCTGGCGTAATCATTGCAAGGCCTATGACGAAGATGCTGCGTGGGCAAAACAGGGCTCGGTGAATCAGCCTTTATTGCAACACCTTTTGGCTGCCCCTTATTTTGCGCGTCCGGCGCCGAAAAGCACGGGGCGAGAGCTGTTTAATTTGGGCTGGTTGGAGCAGCAGCTAGCCCAATTCCCGGCGATTGCCGCCGTAGACGTTCAGGCTACGCTGGTGGAGCTTACCGCAATTAGCATTTGCGATCAGGTTCAATTGGCGGGCGGCTGTGAACGTTTACTGGTATGCGGCGGAGGGGCGAGAAATCCGCTCATTATGAGTCGTATGGCGGCGTTGCTGGCGGGAACCGAAGTCTGTAGCACTGACGCCTATGGCGTGAGTGGCGATGATATGGAAGCGTTGGCCTTCGCCTGGCTGGCTTACCGTACGTTATCGGGTATGCCCGGTAACTTACCTTCGGTCACTGGTGCTTCACAGGAAACCGTTCTTGGCGCGATTTATCCAGCCAACCACGCAATTTGATTTTCTGATTCAATTTAAAAATACAATGGGAGAACGCTCATGTTTAAATATATCGCTGCCGCAGGTGCGATTTTATTATTGGCAGGTTGTCAGACCGCGCACAAAGAGGCTGCGCCTGAGCCGCTGAGTTACCAATGTGGTACGACTCCGTTGACCGTAACCGTGGATAATCAGAAGGATCAGGTCAGTTTCATCATGGATGGCAATCAGTTAACGCTACCACAGGTGATTTCTGCGTCCGGCGCGCGTTACAGCGACGGTAAGTACACCTTCTGGTCTAAAGGCAATACCGCGTTTATCGAACGTAACGACCAAATCATCATTAACGACTGCGTGCTGAAATCTTAATCATTTCTGGGGCTGCACCCGCGGCCCCAACCGTTTTTCCCTTTCGTATAATGACTGTCCCTATAATACGCGGTGTACTGTCACTGCTCGTCGACGCATTTCGTAATGCTATGAAAAATTACTTTCAATTCAGTGTTATAGATATCTGCTGCCGTCTTTGAATGGCACGGGGATTTGCTCACAGGCATATTTTTTCCTCAATAATGGCTAATGCAGCCACAACGATAGCCGTGAGTGAATTGAGATTATCCCGCCACGGGAGCAGAATAGCGTTCTGGACTGGTGATGGACTGCTGAATATGAGTGAAAACAACGAGTTTGATGTTGCCGATCTGCGTCGTGAGTATGTACGCGGTGGACTGCGCCGAAGCGATCTGACGGACGATCCGCTAGAGATGTTTGAGCGTTGGTTAAAACAAGCCTGTGAGGCGCGTTTAGCCGACCCAACGGCCATGTGTGTGGCGACGGTAGACAAAAGTGGCCAACCGTATCAGCGCATTGTGTTACTCAAGCATTTTGACCAGCAAGGAATGGTGTTCTACACCAACCTAGGCAGCCGCAAGGCGCAACAGCTGGAAGAGAACCCTCATATTAGCCTGCATTTCCCGTGGCATATGCTCGATCGCCAAGTCAGCATATTAGGCACGGCAGAAAAGCTATCGACGCTAGAAGTGATGAAATATTTCCATAGCCGGCCGAAAGATAGCCAAATCGCGGCTTGGGTATCTCATCAATCGTCACGCATTTCGACGCGCGGCATCTTGGAAGGTAAGTTCCTCGAGCTGAAACAGAAATTCTTACAGGGTGAAATCCCCTTGCCAAGCTTCTGGGGCGGATACCGCGTAAAAATTAACTCGATGGAATTCTGGCAGGGGCGAGAAAATCGCTTACACGACCGTTTTATTTATCAACGCCAAGGCGATGCGTGGGAAATTGACCGGTTGGCGCCTTAATCAGCGAAAAACACCAGTTAAATCTAGCGCGATGGGCGTGACCCCTTTATTCTATAGGGCTTATCACCCGCACGAACTATCACTCGTATGGAACGCGCGGTAGTAAATTAAAATTTAATGGAGTCTTTAATGGCGAGCAGCAACCTGATTAAACAACTGCAAGAGCGGGGCCTCATTGCCCAGGTAACGGATGAAGAAGCGTTGGCAGAGCGACTGGCGCAAGGGCCACTAGCACTGTATTGCGGTTTCGATCCGACCGCTGACAGCTTGCACTTGGGCCATCTGGTTCCGTTGCTGTGCTTGAAACGTTTCCAGTTAGAAGGCCATAAGCCTGTTGCCTTGGTTGGCGGCGCGACAGGGCTTATCGGTGACCCAAGCTTTAAAGCTACAGAGCGTAAACTGAATACGCAGGATACCGTGCACGAGTGGGTAGATAAAATCCGCCATCAGGTTGCACCGTTCCTCGATTTCGACTGTGGTGAAAACAGCGCTATTGCGGCCAACAACTATGATTGGTTCGGCAATATGAACGTGCTGACCTTCCTACGTGATATCGGTAAACACTTCTCTGTTAATCAGATGATCAACAAAGAAGCGGTAAAACAGCGTTTGAACCGTGACGACGTGGGTATCTCGTTCACCGAGTTCTCCTACAACCTGCTGCAGGGTTATGACTTTGCTAGCCTGAACGAGCTGCACGGCGTTGAGTTGCAAATCGGTGGTTCTGACCAGTGGGGCAACATTACTTCAGGTATTGATTTAACCCGTCGTCTGCACCAGAAGCAGGTTTGGGGCTTGACCGTTCCGTTGATCACCAAAGCAGATGGCACCAAATTCGGCAAAACCGAAGGTGGCGCAGTGTGGCTGGATCCGAAGAAAACCAGCCCATACAAATTCTACCAATTCTGGATCAACACCGCCGATGCGGACGTGTATCGCTTCCTTAAGTTCTTCACCTTTATGGACCTGAAGGATATCGACGCGCTGGAAGAAGAAGACAAAAACAGCGGCAAAGCGCCGCGTGCACAATACGTGCTGGCTGAGCTGGTGACCCGCATGGTTCACGGCGAAGAAGGGTTAGCCGCTGCAAAACGTATTACCCAGAGCCTGTTCTCTGGCGCGCTGAGCGAAATGACCGAAGCTGACTTTGCTCAACTGGCGCAGGACGGTATGCCAATGGTTGAACTGGCACGTGATGCAGACTTGCAACAGGCGCTGGTGGATTCCGAGCTACAGCCGTCTCGTGGTCAGGCGCGTAAAACGATCGCGTCGAATGCAATTACCATCAATGGTGAAAAACAGTCTGATCCGGAATATACCTTCAGCGATGCTGACCGTCTGTTCGGACGCTTTACTTTATTGCGTCGCGGTAAAAAGAATTACTGCCTGATTTGCTGGAAATAAGCCACGGATGCAATAAAAGGGGGACTCAGGTCCCCCTTATTTTCCCCTTAATATGAATAAACCGCTGTCGAGAGCGACAGTGAAGTAGGTCGCATCCATGAAAAATATCCTATCTATTCAATCTCATGTGGTTTTTGGTCATGCAGGAAACAGCGCAGCTGAGTTTCCTATGCGTCGTATGGGCGTAAATGTCTGGCCACTGAACACCGTTCAGTTTTCAAATCATACCCAGTACGGTCACTGGACTGGCTGTGTGATGCCAGCCAATCATTTGACGGAAATTGTGCAGGGAATTGCAGACATCGATCAGCTTAAAAACTGCGATGCCGTATTGAGTGGGTATATTGGTTCGCCAGAACAGGGCGGACATATTTTGGATATTGTACGCAAAGTCAAAGCTGCCAACCCAAATGCTTGGTATTTCTGCGACCCAGTGATGGGGCATCCGGAAAAAGGGTGTATCGTTGCGCCGGGCGTAGCCGAGTTTTTTGCGCGCGATGCGGTTGCCTGTAGCGATATCATGGCGCCTAATCTGTTGGAGTTGGAACAGCTGACGGGACATACCATTAACAGCGTAGAAGAAGCGCTGGTTTCCGCTCGCAGCGTTATTGCTCGCGGACCGAAAGTGGTTCTGGTTAAACATTTGTCCTACGCCGGCTATCACAAAGATCGCTTTGAAATGATCTTGGTTACCGCCGATGAAGCATGGCACATCAGCCGTCCGTTGGTCGATTTTGGTGCCCGCCAGCCGGTTGGCGTGGGGGATTTAACCAGTGGTTTACTGTTGGTGAACATGCTGAAAGGTGAGCCGCTGAAGAAAGCCTTAGAACATGTGACCGCAGCTGTTTATGAAGTGATGCTGACCACCAAAGAAATGGGTGAATATGAGCTGCAGGTTGTGGCAGCTCAGGATCTGATCGCTCAGCCAGTGCATCAGTTTGCGGCTGTGGCGCTGTAAAACGGCTTAATATTGCATTGATAAAAAAATCCTCCTGCGGTCTACATGAGTGCAGGGGGATTTTTTATTTGCCTAAGATCAGAATGGTTTGGTCGGCAAATATTTCCCATCAAAGGTGATCACCGCGCGTGAACCACCGTCTGGATCTTCCACTTTCTTAATATCCAGCTTGAAGTTGATGGCGCTGATGATGCCATCGCCAAACTGTTCGTGCACCAGCGCTTTGAGCGTTGTGCCATATACCTGCAGCATTTCGTAGAAACGATAGATGGTTGGGTCGGTTGGGATACCCTGAGGAATCGAGCCGCGCAGTGGTATCGCCTGCAATAGCAGCGCCGCATCTTCTGGCAACTCGAGTTGTTTAACGATTTTTTGCGCGGCATGTTCCGGTAATGGATGCTGGCCTAACAATGCGGCGGTGACGAAGGCAATACTCATATCCGTGCCGTCGGCCAGATCCTGCCAAGTCAGGTTTTTCACCATTTTGGCCATAATAATGGTTTCAGTAAGAGCGATGCGGGCGTTTTGAGTCGTCAGTGTTTGAGTCATAATATTCTCCAAAATAGTCAATGAATTAGGCGGCGTTAGCTGCGCGGTGTGATGCCAAGGCGCAGGTGTAAGGATTTTCACTCAGTGAAACGAATTTTTTACTTTCCCCCTCAAGGGTCAGCATTTCTCCGCTTTCAATGTCATAGACCCAACCGTGCAGGTTGAGTCGTTCTTGCTCGATCGCGACCGCTACTGAAGGGTGCGTTTTTAGATTGGAAAGTTGAGCAACGACGTTAGCCTGCACCATGCCATTGAGGCTTTCGGCTTCGGACGCATAGAAACGGGTTGCATTAACCAGTTTGGCAGCATCCGCGTGTTTCAGCCATTGAGATACCATCGGCATATGGTCTAGGCAAACGCCTTGGTTAATCGCCGTCATGGCTCCGCAATCCGAGTGTCCACAAATTACGATATCGGTTACGCCTAAAGCGGCGACAGCGTACTCAACGCTGGCTGAAACGCCGCCGACTTCAGGGCCGTAGGACGGAACCAGATTACCCGCATTGCGAATAACGAAAAGATTGCCGGGCTCCTGCTGAGTTAAGAACTCTGGTACAACACGGCTGTCGGAACAGGTGATAAAGAGAACGCTTGGGCTCTGGTTATTCGCCAGATCTTTGAACAGCTTGGTGCGCTGCGGAAAGCATTCCTGTTGGAATTTTAAAAAGCCTTTAATGATGTTCTGCATGATATTTTCCTGCGTGCTAAAACGTGCAGCAAGAATGCGGTTATTTCTCTATAATGTCTAAGTGCCATTTTTTATACTTTGTATAAGTTTTTTGAATAGTAGGTGCTATGTTCCTTCGCAATCTTCGTGCTCTTCTTTCCGTGGTCAAACATCGAAATTTCACCCGCGCTTCAGAGGAAGTCTGCCTTTCTCAGCCCGCGCTATCACAAAAAATTAAGCAGTTAGAGGAGCAATTGGGCGTCGCTTTGCTCGATCGAACACACCGGATTGTGCGTCCAACCGACGTGGGAGAGGTGTACCTTGAACATGCGCGTCGTGCGTTGAATGAGCTAGAAATGGGCTATCGAGCGATCCATGATGTGCAGGATTTAAGCCGAGGAAGTTTACGGGTTGGCTTTACGCCGACTTTTAGTGCCTATTTGATCGGTCCGTTGTTTAAGCGCTTTTATCAGCTATATCCCAACATTAAGCTGCATCTGCGTGAACTTTCGCAGGAGCAATTAGAAAAAGACTTGCAGGAAAATGAGTTGGATCTTGGCTTGGCGTTTGTTTCTCATCACGTTGAATATATCGATTATCACCCGCTATTTTCTGAAGTGCTCGCCGTGGCTGTGGGGGATAACAGCCCGCTATACAGCAAAGAAAAGATGACGCTGGATGAGATTTCAGCGGTGCCAATGGCGCTGTTAAGTCAGGACTTCGCCACGCGTGCCTATATCGACCACTATTTTGACCAGCATCAGCTAAAACCTCATCTAGCCATTGAGGCCAATTCCATTAACACTATTCTGGATCTGGTTAAAAGCAGTGATTTGGTGTCAGTGCTTCCTCAGGCCATCATTGAGAAACAGCGTGAAATGCACGCTATCAGCTTAGTGCCTTCGTTACCCCAACGTACCGCTGCATTGCTGATTCATAAAACACATTATACAAGCGCGGCAAGCCAAGCTTTTAAGTCACTTATGTTTGAAGAGTTTATGCAGGATCATATTGATTCGAAATGAAAAAGGCCCACTAAGGGCCTTTTAGATAGAGCAGAAAGAGATTACTTGAGGCCTTCAGCCGTCAGTGCTGCGTCAACGGCAGGGCGAGCAGCAACGCGTGCCATATAGCTGACAATGTTTGGATAGGCTGGCAGATCGAAATGCAGAGCTTTAGCCCAGCCCAACACGGTGAACAGATAGGCATCAGCTACGCTAAAACGCGCGCCCAGCAGATAGCTCTGATTGCTCAGTACACCATTGAGATAGGTGAACTGCTGTTCCAGTTTCTGACGTGTGATGGCCTTATATTCATCAGGCGTTTTCGGGTTAAACAGCGGGCTAAAGCCCTTGTGCAACTCGGTCGCAATATAGTTCAGCCACTCAATGGCATGATAACGAGCCAGTGAGCCAGCCGGTGCGATCAAATTGCGGTCTGGCACCTTGTCTGCGAGATATTGCACAATGGCAACGCCCTCAGTTAACAAGCTTCCATCATCTAATTGTAGGGCAGGTACTTGACCTTTCGGGTTGATCTTCAGGAAGTCTTCACCGTGCTCGGTCTTCTTAGTGGCAAGATCGACGCGCTCAATCGTAAAGTCTAGCCCAGCCTCACGCAGAACAATGTGCGGAGAGAGAGAACAAGCTCCGGCTTTGTAAAACAGTTTCATCAAACACTCCTTAGACGATCCTGAGACATTGATATACCCGTCATACTATTTGGGGTATCGATATACCTAGCGAAGAACCATATTACGGCGACAATGAATAATTGTCAGTGACTGGTTTGAGTATTTTTGCAGGCGCTCGCAGATAAAAAAAAGCGCCCCAGAGGGCGCTTTTCACAATGATAACCGGAAGTGATTAAACGGTCGCAGCTTCGCGAGCGTTTTCTTCATCGCTGCTCTGAGTCATACGATTCAGTTTAGGCGCGGTCAACATCATCAGCACGGCAATAACCGCTGTTACGATACCAATTTGCATAAATACGTGGCTGTAGATAGCCAGTGATGCGTGAGCATCTGGTACGTCAGAAGGTACAGCGGTCAGCGCAGCCACTTTACCCGCAATCAGCGCAGCCGCTGCGGTAGTCAGGAACCATGAGCCCATGATGAAGCCCATCAGACGCTGTGGAACCAACTGTGCAACCATTGCCAGACCCAGACCAGAAATCATCAGCTCGCCGATACTCTGCAGAGCGTAGCTTAGGATCAGCCAGTTTACAGACATGATGCCTTGCTCGTTGGCGAAGGTTGCGCCCCATGGCAGCACTAAGAATGCACCGGAACACAGAACCATACCGATAGCGAACTTGTGTGGCATTGGCAGACGGTCGCCCATCTTGTTATAAACCGCAGCCAAAATTGGGCTAGCTACCATGATCCAGAATGGGTTCAGTGCCTGATACTGTTCTGGCTCAAACGCGATACCCAGAATAGAGTGCTCAACGTTGTGAATCGCAAAGAAGTTCAGAGACGTTGGCATCTGGCTGTACAGAACGAAGAAGACAACGGCTTCCAGCATCAGCAAGAAAGCAACGATCATCTTACGACGAGCAGGGCCGTGCAGAGCGAAAGTCTCTTTAGCGAATACCAGAACGATACCCAGAGAAATCAACGCCAGCGCCCAACGAGCAACGATCTGGTTGTGCAGAAGCCAGTAAGAAACACCGATCAGCACTACGATACCCACTAAGGTCATCAGCAGCTTATTAAATTTCAGAGGCTCAAAGTCAGGTTTAGAACCGTGGTTCTTAACCCAGCGACGGCACATCATGAAGTTAACCAGCGTGATCAGCATACCCACAACGCTCAGTGAGAATGCGATGTTCCAGCCATACTGTGCGGCCAACCATGGGGTTGCCAGCATAGAGAAGAAGGAACCGATGTTGATGGACATATAGTACATAGTAAATGCACCGTCCAAACGCGGATCGTTTTTCTCATAGCAGGTTGACAGCAGGGAAGATGGGTTGGCTTTGAACAAGCCGTTACCTACGGCAATAGTCGCCATACCTGCATAGACCCACGTGATATCGTGGCCTGAGAAGGCAACCAAGGCATAACCCACGGCGAGGACTAATGCGCCAAGCACGATAACGCGTTTAGCACCGAGAACTTTATCGCCTAACCAGCCACCGATAGCAACAAAGCCATATACCAGTGCGCTGAAGGAAGAGAACAGGGTGATCGAGTCGGCCTCGGTCATTCCAAGCATTTTGACCAGATAAACGGCCATGATGCCCTGAAGGCCGTAGTAACCAAAACGTTCCCATAGTTCGATGGAGAAAATCAGGTAGAAAGCTCTAGGCTGCTTAAAGGCGTTTAGGCTAACGCTCTCATCTGCCTTATTACTGTTGTTGTTTGCGGTTGACACAAATACCTCGAATTTTTTCATACCCTATCAGTGACAGGGAAACAAAGAGTGATGCGGGGAAGCATCCTTTTGCATTGTTATAAGTTGGAAGATCGGGGGTTAATGTTCACTATATGATGCAGTCTGACAATACCTATGAAATATTCTGTTACATAAACTTTATGCAGAACATCCGCGAGTTGTTACAAATGTTATGCAGAGTGAAGCATTGTGTTTTCGCTCTTTCCCGAATTAATGTTTTGATTAAATCCTAATCAGACCGTTTTTCGTTATATATTCTTCTATTGTAAAGATATGCAGTGTGATCGACTGCTTTCTATAAAAATGCCATTGCAATAATAATGCATAACCGTTTATGTGCATAATTATCCAAATAATTCACATTTTGTATGAAAATAGTTATTTTTCGTGACCTGATAAATGTGATCTATTTCAAAAAAATGACAACGAAAACCCTTGATCTCGGCGCTATGGCATCTTTTCACACATTTTATGAAAAAAGCGGACGGGATCACAGTTGCAGGAGGCGGCGCTAGGGCGAGATTTGGGGGCTAGTGAGGAAGCTGCATTCAATAATGCGCAAGAGAATACCTGCGCATTATGTATCGGTATGCTTAGGATTCGGGATAAACCTTCTCTTTGAACTCACACAGATCTTCGATGATGCATGAGCCACAGCGCGGTTTGCGCGCGATGCAGGTATAGCGGCCATGCAATATTAACCAGTGATGACAATCAAGCTTGAACTCTTTGGGTACCACTTTTAGTAGCTTAGCTTCGACTTCATCAACGTTTTTTCCTGGTGCAAAACCGGTGCGGTTGCATACGCGGAATATGTGGGTATCTACAGCGATCGTTGGCCAACCAAAGGCTGTATTGAGCACCACGTTAGCGGTTTTTCTGCCAACGCCCGGCAGAGCTTCCAGCGCGGCGCGATTTTCTGGCACTTCGCCATTGTGCTCATCAAGCAGGATCCGGCAGGTCTTAACAATATTCTCTGCCTTGCTGTTATATAAACCGATGGTTTTGATGTACTGCTTGATGCCATCAACGCCCAGTTTGAGCAGCGCCGCTGGGGTATTTGCCACCGGATATAGCAGCGCCGTTGCTTTATTTACGCTCACATCGGTAGCTTGCGCCGATAGCAGCACTGAAATCAGCAACTCAAAATTTGAGCTGTAGGCCAGTTCCGTGGTGGGGTGAGGATTATTCTCTTGTAGCCGCTTAAGGATCAGCGTGCGCTTTTCCTGATTCATAATGCTCGTTCGCTTTCATTATTGATAGTCGGAGCAACGGTTTGACGCGCTGCCTGACGGGCTTTCATTTTCTGATCAATAACATACTTCAGCGCCAACAAAAATCCTAGACCCAAGAATGCACCGGGTGGCAGCATTGCCAGTAGGAATGGCGTATCAGTGTGGAAGATTTCAATGCGCAACGATTTAGCCCAAGAACCTAACAATAAATCGGCACCGTCGAACAATGTACCGTTACCGCAGATTTCACGTAGCGAACCCAATACGAACAGCGCACAGGTTGCACCCAGTCCCATCGCTAAACCATCAATGGCAGAAAGACCGACCGGATTTTTAGCTGCATAAGCCTCGGCGCGACCAATCACGATACAGTTGGTCACGATAAGTGGGATGAAAATCCCCAACGACTGATACAGCCCAAACGCGTAGGCGTTGATCAACATCTGCACGGTGCTCACCACCGAGGCGATGATCATCACATAAATCGGAATACGGATCTCGTGCGGAACCCAGCGGCGCAGGGCAGAAACGGCGCTGTTGGTGAAAACCAGCACTAACGTGGTTGCCAAACCCAGCCCAAGAGCGTTGGTTGCGGTAGATGATACCGCCAACAAAGGACACAATCCGAGCAACTGAACCAGCGCAGAGTTATTTTTCCACAGGCCATTTGCCAGCAGCGTTTTGGCTTCACTCATCAGTTACTTTCTCCTGCGGTTATTTGGCAGCGCGGCATGGATTCAATACGTTCACGATTCTCTTGTAAGAAAACGGCCGTGTGGCGAACTTCATTGACCACCGCGCGTGGCGTAATGGTAGCTCCGGTAAACTGATCAAACACGCCGCCGTCTTTTTTCACAAACCAGCGTGGGTCATTATCCCCGTGAACGGTTTGATTGCGGAAGCTGTTAATCCAGTCAGAAATTCGGGCATCAATTTTATCCCCTAGACCGGGCGTTTCATGATGCTCTAAAACGCGTACGCCCAACACCTTACCGGAAAAATCAGCGGCAACCAGCAGTTGAATCGCACCGGAATAGCCATCGGGCGCGGTAGACTCCACCGCGGCGGCCACCGGTACGCCATCTTTCCGTGCCAGATATAAATGGTGCGGTGCAGCAGATCCAAGACGCTTATCCGTGACAACGTAACATTCATGCTGTAATTCGTTGTTATACATCTCGGTGGGTAGAACCTGGTCAAAGAGTTGTTTTTGCTGTAGTTCAGCCTGATGAGCGATGGTATCTTTGGTTAATTCATTCACCACCGCAGTTAAACCCGTGGCTAATACGGCAAACAACGCAAGCGTGGTGCCATGGCGGCGCATAGTAGAAAGCATAGCGATTCCTTAGCGATGTCCGTAAGCGCGTGGCTTGGTGTAGTGGTCAATCAACGGAACGGTAATATTCGCCAGCAGTACGGCAAAGGCTACACCGTCTGGATAGCCACCGTAGGTACGGATAATCCACACTAATGCGCCAATCAAACCACCGAAAATCAAACGCCCGCGCGGCGTTGTAGACGCCGTCACCGGATCGGTTGCGATAAAGAAAGCGCCCAGCATGGTTGCGCCGGAGAACAGTTCTAACATTGGCGGCACTGCGCTTTCGGGAGAGAAATAACCGCCGAGAGCCGAACATACCGCTAAGGCCGCAATAAAGCTCACGGGGATCTGCCAGTGAATCACGCCGCGCAGCAGTAACACGATGCCACCGAGCAAGAAACCGGCGTTAACCCACTGCCAGCCTAAACCAGCAAACTCGCCTTGATAAATTGGCTGGCGCAGAATCTCAGCCACGTCATGGCCAGAGCGAAGACTGGTTTTAAAGCTGTCTAACGGCGTGGCTTGACTGATGCCATCGGCGGTTTGAATCAGCTGATGGATAACTGTGCCGTCGGCGGTATGCCCGCTAAAAATAAGCAACAGCGTATCATTCACATTCAGCGGCGCGTTCATCAGGCTCTCTGGCGGCAGCCACGTGGTCATCTGCACGGGGAAAGAAATCAGCAGAACGACATAGCCAATCATCGCTGGGTTAAACGGGTTTTGCCCCAAACCACCGTAAAGCTGTTTGGCAATCACGATGGCAAACACCGTGCCTAATACCACCATCCACCAAGGCACCAGCGGAGGCAGACTGATCCCCAACAGCAACGCCGTCAGCAGAGCGGAATTATCGCCCAAGGTTTTAGCTACGTTTCGATGACGCAAGCGCAAAACCAGAGCTTCGGTCAGCAGCGCCGTCACAATGGCCAACGCGCATTGGATAAGATTGCCATAGCCAAAGAAATAGGCTTGAGCAGCGATGCCAGGAATACAGGCAAAAATCACCCACAGCATGATGCGCTGGGTTGATTGCTGATTATGAGTAAAGGGTGAGCTGGCGATTCTAAAAGCCATTTAATCCTCGTTAACCGCGGCTGACTTCTGCGCCGCCTGTTTCGCTTTTACACGGGCAATAGCAGCTGCAACAGCGGCCTTGCGTGGGTCTTGTGAGTTATCAGCGCCTTCATCAGAGGACGCTGAAACCGTATCATTTTCTTGCGCCTGAGCCGCTTTTTTGGCTTTAGCGCGTGCAATCGCAGCGGCCACCGCAGCTTTGCGCGGATCCGTATCGATGCTAGTTTCCATTTGATCCGCAGGAGATGTGGCATTCTCTAGCGACGTAGCTCTTTTCGCTTTGGCTCTTGCGATAGCGGCGGCAACCGCAGCTTTACGCGGATCTTCACCGGCTTCCTCAGCAGGAACGACGATATTTTCATTGGCCGTTGCGCCACCTTCAGCGGTATTTGCCTGAGCGGCTTTTTTGGCTTTAACGCGAGCGAGCGCGGCGGCAACAGCTGCCTTACGCGGATCGGCTTCGGCTTCAGGCTGGGAAACATTTTCCTGCTTACGTTCGCGAGCCAAGGCCTTGCGCGCCTCGCGAGCCGCGCGAATGCTGTTATCTTCCTGATCGTTGTTAAACGGGTGAATTGAGCTGATACCGTTCTGCTGCTCTTGACGCTGTTTAACGCGTGCCACCGCGGCCTGTACCGCAGTTTGGTCGCTTTCGGTCACTTTCACCGCGGCCTGTTTATGGCGCAATTCTCGAGCGGCTTTTTCACGTTCTAAACGCGCCTGACGGGCTTCGAAACGCTCTTTTGCCTGAGCGGCTCGCGCCGCTTCCTGATCGGCGGCTTTAATTTCCGCCTTCTCTTGGCGGTAGTATTGCACCAAAGGAATACTGCTTGGGCAAACGTAGGCGCAGGCGCCGCATTCAATGCAGTCGAACAGATGATGCTGGCGCGCTTTCTCATGCTCTTGACCACGGCTAAACCAATAAAGCTGCTGCGGCAAAAGACCGGCAGGACAGGCATCGGCGCATTGGCTGCAGCGAATACAGGCCTGCTCTTCGTTGGCTTCATCAAACTCATTTTTTGACGGCGCTAAAATGCAGTTGCTGATTTTAACAATCGGCACATTGAGATAGGCGAGGGTAAAGCCCATCAATGGACCGCCCATAATCACCATCGGTGAGCGGTTCTGAGCTTCAAACTCACCGGCCTGTAAAAGATGCTTAACCGGTGTGCCTAAGCGTGCCCACACGTTGCCCGGCTTTTTCATCAGTTCGCCGGTGAGCGTTACAACGCGTTCAATCAATGGCTCACCGTCGATAATGGCGCGTTTGATCGCATAAACCGTACCGACGTTTTGCATTAAAACGCCGATAGACGCGGAGTGTTTGCCAAAAGGCACTTCCATCCCTGTGAGGATTTTGGTGAGCTGTTTGGCACCGCCGGACGGGTATTTGGTCGGGATCACTCGTAGTTTGATATCGTCGTGGCCCTGTAGTGCGAGCTTCAGCGCCGCGATGGCTTCTGGCTTGTTATCTTCAATGCCAATCAGGGTGCGCTGAGGTGACAAAATATGGCGCAGAATTTCACAGCCGGCGATGATTTCAGCGGCATGTTCACGCATCAGACGATCGTCGGCGGTGATATAAGGTTCGCACTCAGCGGCATTGATAATCAGCGTTTCAACTTTGCTATAGCCGCCTTCCAATTTGTTACCGGTCGGGAAGCCCGCACCGCCTAAGCCCGCAATACCCGCCTGATGGATAAGCTCAGTGAGGGCTAACGGTGACTCTGCGCGGTAATCCGCGACCGGATGCAACTCTCCCCAGCGATCTTGATTATCGGGAATCAGGGTAATACAGGTTTCGCGCAGACCCGAAGGATGCGCGGTTATCTGAGGCGAAATGGCGCTAATCACCCCGGACGTAGAGGCGTGAACCGGCAGCATACGGCCCGTACCGCGCGTGAGCGGCTGACCTTTCATGACGTGCTGACCGACTTTCACTAACAGTTCACCTTCCGAGCCGATATGCTGCTGAACGGGAATAATCAACATTGGCGGCAGCGAAAAGTGGCGCAGCGGAACATGGCTGGACGGATGCTTCATTTCAGGCGGATGAATACCGCCTTTGAAGTCCCACAACTTGTCTTTTTTCAGCGCTGCAAACAGATTAAACATGGTGTTCCACTTCGCGTTCATTTACGGAAATTGTTCTGACCGGAATGGTGTTTAGGTCCCATTTCCAGTTTGCCGTGGTGGTCGGTACCGGCACTAACGTGATGCAGTCGGTTGGGCAAGGCGCGACGCACAGATTACAACCGGTGCACAGATCGCTCACTACCGTATGCATGGCGCGTGTTGCGCCAACGATGGCATCAACGGGGCAGGCTTGAATGCATTTGGTACAGCCGATGCAGTTCTCTTCATCAATCAGTGCCACCTGACGCACCGGCTCAGACTGGGCGGCTTCGCCGTCTAAAGGCTGAGGGTCTACCGCGAGCAGTTCGGCGATCTTCAACATCACCTGCTCGCCGCCTGGGGCGCAACGATTAATTTTTTCGCCACCGCTTGAAACAGCTTCGGCGTACGGGCGACAGCCAGGGTGCCCGCATTGACCACATTGGCTTTGCGGCAGGATAGCGTCGATCTGTTCAACGATAGGGTCAGCATCAACTTTAAAACGGCGCGCGGCAAAGCCGAGCACGATACCGGAAACCAGCGCGATAGCGCCGACGGCACAAATAGCAATCCACAACGACGACATTAGAATTTCACCAACCCGGTAAAGCCCATAAACGCAAGGGACATCAGTCCGGCGGTAATCAGTGCAATAGATGAGCCACGAAACGGCGCGGGTACGTCAGCCACGGCTAAACGTTCACGGATCGCGGCAAACAGAACCATCACCAGCGAGAAGCCGGCAGCGGCGCTAAAGCCATAAACAGCAGACTGCATAAAGTTATGCGACTGGTTGACGTTAAGCAGCGCCACGCCAAGCACGGCGCAGTTAGTTGTAATCAGCGGCAGGAAGATACCGAGCAGTCGATACAGCGCAGGGCTTGTTTTACGTACCACCAGCTCGGTGAACTGCACCACAACGGCAATCACCAAGATAAAGGTTAAGGTACGCAAATATCCTAGCGCCAGCGGCACCAGAATGAATTCATTAACCGCCCACGCGCAAACAGAGGCGAGGGTGAGTACAAAGGTGGTTGCCAGCCCCATACCAATGGCCGTTTCCAGCTTTTTAGACACGCCCATAAATGGACATAAGCCGAGAAACTTAACTAAAACAAAGTTATTGACCAGAACGGTACCGACCAGTAACAGCAAATAATCGGTCATCAACTAAACCTAGCAAGAAAAACAGTAGACGAAGAAAAACCGCCGTATTATCGGGATTTAGCCGCCGGACGACAACAGATCAAGTACAAGGTTATTCGATTTATTGCGAATTAACTCGAATGAGGGAGTACTGAACGCCGATAAAACAGCCTAATTACGGCTCAATAAACGTATCGCGTACGCGGCTTGAGCGCTTGATATAAGGAACAAAAATAGCGGCAGCCAATAGCGGCATCACCATATTACGTACCGCCGAGGCGTCGGTAACGGGAGAAAACGCAAAGGATTTCAACGCTAAAAGCACCATCACCAGCAGCCATAAAATGAAAAATTTAGGGAAGCGGCGTGAGCGTTTGCCAAAAAGATACAGATTAAACAGCGTGAAGGCCCAGACGATCACGGTGATAGCAAACGACAGCATCCACTGGCTGGAAAACGTGGGGCTATGCGAAAGCAACTGACTGCGACTGGCCGGCTGTATGATCGTCATCAAAAAGATAATCAGCATCAGACTGGACGACAGCAAAGAGACAATCATGTAAGCCAGCGGCGCAACCAGCCAGCCACCAATCCGTTTTGTTTTCATATTGCTACCTTCATTTGACATAGCCTGTTTTCAACATAGCTCGTCACGTTAAATCCCAAATTCAGCGTTACGCATCATACAGGCTAATTGAAGCGCTATCATCGATATCGTGCTGCCGAGCCGTCAACGGGTCACGGCATGCACGAAATGACGATAATTTCTTCAATGTTACAGCGTAACTTAATTATTTCATCAACTCAGTCCGACGATATTTCCCGCGCTATCGATATCAATATGACGGTAGGCGGGTAAGGTGCTAAGCCCCGGCATGGTCATAATGTTTCCGGCATAAACACGAATAAAACCGGCGCCAGCTGATACTTTCAGATCGGTGACAGGCAGAATGAAATCACGCGGCACATTTTTTAGGGCCGGATCGGCACTGATTGAGAGCGGTGTTTTTGCCATGCACAGTGGCAGGTGACCAAATCCAGCCAGCTCAAGCTGCTGCAATGTGGCCTGTGCCGCTGGGGTTAATTCAGCTCGTAATGCGCCGTAGCCATTTTTTGCCAGCGTCTGCAATTTATCCGCCAGAGACATGTCATCAGGATAAAGTAATGACACTTCGCCGCCGGTACGGCAGGCCGCAGTAACACATTCGGCTAGCTGGGCCGTGCCTTTGCCGCCCGCAGAGAATGCATCGCTGATTTCAACCCCGAAAGCACCATGTTCCATCGCGAATTGGCGAATGAAATCCAGCTCTTCCGCGCTGTCTTCTGGGAAGTGATTGATAGCCACGACGACCGGCAACCCATAACGGGACGCGTTGCCGATATGCCAGGCTAAATTGCTCGCGCCTTCGACCAGCAAAGGTAGGTTGGCATGCTTAACTTCTTCCGGCAAAGACTGTCCCGGTTTCATATTAAACTTGCCGCTGTTGGCTTTTAAACTGCGCAGCGTAGCAACCAATACAACGCAAGAGGGTTTGATACCCGACTGGCGAGATTTGATATTAAAGAACTTCTCCATGCCCATATCGGAACCAAAGCCGGCTTCGGTCACCACATAATCTGCCAGCTGTAGGGCAAGACGATCGGCTAGAACCGAAGAGTTACCGTGGGCAATATTCGCAAATGGCCCTGCGTGGATCAGCACCGGCGTGTTTTCACTGGTTTGCATTAATGTTGGATGAATGGCTTCTTTCATTAATACAGTCATTGCGCCAGCCACTTCCAGATCCTCGGTGGTAATGGCGTGACCCTGTAACGTATAGGCCAAAATAATGCGCCCAATGCGCTGACGCATATCGGCCAAACTTTCTGAAAGCGCCAAGATAGCCATCAGCTCCGACGCGGCGGTGATATCAAACCCGTCATGACGCGGAACGCCATTGTTACCGCCGCCCACGCCGATATCTATGCTGCGAAGCGCACGATCGTTATGGTCAATCACGCGTTTCCACACAACGTGTTCAGGGTCGATATCCAGACGTTTTAATCCGGTATGTTCAGTAAACTTTTCGCCCAAGCGCTGTTCATGGAACAGACGGGCATCCAGCGCGGCGGCAGCCAGATTATGTGCCGCAGTGATAGCATGAATATCGCCGGTGAGATGCAGATTGAGCTGCTCCATGGGCAGGACCTGGGCTACGCCGCCGCCGGCTGCACCACCTTTCACCCCGAACACGGGGCCAAGGCTCGGTTGACGAATACACGCCAGTGCTTTTTTGCCAATAAAGTTCAGCCCTTGGCTTAAGCCGATAGTGGTGACGGTTTTACCTTCACCTAATGGCGTTGGCGTAATACTGGAAACCAGCACTAACTGGCCAGTACCTTGCTCGGGTCTAATTGCCTTGATGTCTATTTTGGCCGCGTAGTGGCCATAGGGGATCAAATGTGTCGATGGGATCCCCAGTCGTTCAGCGATCTGGGCGATAGGTTTTAACTGAGGAGCATGCATCTGTTCGGGGAGGGACGTCATGGGGTCGTGATCCTTGCAAAAACAGGTAAAGGCAAACTGGTTAATGGCGACGATTATAGGCTATCGGGCAGTACACTCAATGAAGAATACCGCCCGACACGCATTTTTCGCGCGTAATATTTCACACTACGCAAACGTTTACTCTGCGAGAAATCAATGTTGTGGCAGTAGATATTTGCCCAGTGTCACCAGAAGAACTGCGACGATAATGACACACAGCGCAAGCCATTCGGTTGACGACAGCGTTTCACCGCCCAAACCAGTACCTAACAACACGGCGACTACCGGGTTAACGTAGGCATAGCTGGTGGCAACGGCGGGGCGAACGTTACGAATCAAAAACATATACGCGCTAATCGCGATCAGAGAGCCGAAAACCGCCAGATAACTTACCGCCAAAATACCCTGTATGCTTGGCATTTGCGTCATACGTTCACCGGCTATGGCGCTGGCGATAAGTAAGACTATCCCAGCGGTGAGCATTTCAATCGCTCCAGCCATCAGGCCTGCCGGTAACTCAACGCGAGAACCCCACACTGAGCCGAACGCCCACGTCATTGAACCCGCTAAAATAAGCAGCGCCATCCACGGATTGCCGCTTAAATGCCCGCCGCTGTTGAGCAAAATAATGCCACACAGGCCAATTGCAATCCCCAGCCACTCTAACCAACGCGTGGGCATTCCGTACATTCGACTAAAGCACAGGGTGAAAAGGGGAACGGTGGCCACCATGACCGCCGCAATCCTGGAGGGAACATCTTGATGCTCAGCCACGGTCACAGCGCCGTTGCCGGCTGCCAGCAGCAAAATACCGATGATGGCGGCGTTTAATAGAGGACGACCGCTTGGCATTTTGTGGCCGCGTAGACGGAGAAACGTAAGCATTACTAGGCCAGCACAGAGAAACCGCACGCCGGCCATCATTAATGGTGGCCAACTTTCCACGCCAAGACGAATGACAAAGTAAGTAGAACCCCAAATAATATACAGGGCAAATAATGAGCCAATGAGTGGGAGAAAGGTGGCAGCACGAGAGCGCATAGTAAGCATTATCCTTGGCAAAAATAAGCAGCCAGTAAACGCTAAAATGGGCTGAGTAAGTACTCTTTTCTCATGCTTTTTGCTTATTAATGAAATGAATTTAAAGGGAATTGGCTATAAGGCCACGACAATAAAGTTTATTGTCGAAAGATAACAAAAAATACGTTCACTTTAGCACCAAACGTTAAAGTGAAACCGCATTCAAACGAATAGCCAACGGCAATATAATGCGGTTAATAATTTTTATTGAACGTAGCGCCAGATCTCTTTAGGTACACAGCCCACATCATATAAGCGGCCGCCGCTGGCTAATTCTGCGCGGCGATGATCGGCAGCACGATACATATTAATAATTTCCTCATCCTCAATGAGAGAGTAATTAAGATGGTCAAAGAGTTTTTCTAAGCTTTCCAGTGTGCTAACTCTGCGGAACTTTAGCAGATAATCATTTACGTTCATTTTATATGTTCATCAACAGGAAGGATAACAGAAGAGTTTCCAGTATATGTAGTGAAAACCATCTGTCTAGTACAATATTAGTGATACGTGTTACATAATTAAAAAAAGGTTATAATTTAACAAGTAACACGCTGATCGCCTGTCTAATATATCGACGGCGGGCAGGTTCAAGATAATTTTCGGCTAATTAAATAGTGTGAAATACTTTCAAACAAAATGAAGTACTCAATTTCGCGTGGCGTGTTTTTATATTCACGATTGCTGTTTGCACGTGGTTTCGTTGTGCGAGACCATAAAAAATGGCAATCACAGTTATAACCACTGTGCTGCCATTTTATATTGCGTGATGGGTTATTTACGGTTCAACATGTAATACATTTCATTCCAGCGGATCTCATTTTTAAAGGCGGGAAGCGTGGTGGAATTATCAATGAGTAAGAACTCGATATTGTGCATTTCTGCATATAAGCGCAAATACTCAACGTCTAGCGCTTGGGTAAATACCGTATGATGCGCGCCTCCGGCCAAAATCCATGCTTCAGCCGCGGTGGCTAACGACGGCTGGGCTTTCCAGATGGCGCGTGCAACAGGCAGTTTTGGTAAATCACGTGGCTGTTCAACGGTATCTACGCAGTTAACCAAGAGGCGGAAACGATCGCCCAAATCAATCAGGCTGGCATTCAGCGCTGCGCCCGCAGGGGTTGAAAACAGCAGGCGAGCAGGGTCGGCTTTACCGCCAATGCCGAGATGCTGAACATCCAGCAGCGGCTTTTCTTCTTTGGCTATTGACGGACAGACTTCCAGCATGTGCGATCCCACCACCAGATCGTTTCCCGGCTGGAAATTGTAGGTGTAATCCTCCATGAAAGACGTACCGCC
This sequence comes from Hafnia alvei, assembly GCF_964063325.1. Classification (NCBI taxonomy): domain Bacteria; kingdom Pseudomonadati; phylum Pseudomonadota; class Gammaproteobacteria; order Enterobacterales; family Hafniaceae; genus Hafnia; species Hafnia alvei. The sequence goes on along the minus strand of NZ_OZ061315.1, from coordinate 2,475,399 downwards.
TGGTAGGCCCGCCGCCATCACTTTCATGATGCGCAACAGGGCGGCGGTTTTCCAATCGCCCTCGGCACCAAAGCCATAGCCTTTTTGCATCAATCGTTGGCAGGCTAAGCCAGGCAGTTGTTTTAGCCCATAGAGGTTTTCAAATGTGGTGGTAAAGGCATGAAAACCGCCTTGCTGAAGGAAGCGTTCTATACCTAATTCAAGGCGTGCGGCATCCAGCAGATTTTCGCGTTTTGCACCGCCGTTTTTCACGGCGTCGGTCAGGATATAGCTGGCTTCATACTCTTCCACCAGCGCGCTGATGTCGCCATGGCTAACTTCGTTGACCACCTGTTCCAAATCACCCAGCGCATAGCCATTCACGCTATAGCCAAATTGAATTTGAGCGCTGACTTTATTTCCTTCCGTCACCGCCACCTCACGCATATTATCGCCAAAACGTGCCACTTTCAGATGCTGACTTTCGTGTTTTGCAGCACAAGTGCGCATCCAACGTGCGATGCCTTCCTGTGCCTGTCGATCTTCCCAATGCCCGGCAACAACGCTGTGCTGCTGACGCATACGCGCGCCGATAAAGCCGAACTCTCGGCCCCCGTGTGCGGTTTGATTGAGATTCATAAAGTCCATATCCATGCTATCCCACGGAATTTGGGCATTAAACTGGGTATGGAATTGCAGCAGTGGTTTCTCTAGGCGGCGGAGGCCGTTGATCCACATTTTCGCTGGCGAAAATGTATGTAGCCAAACCAGCAGGCCAAGACAATTATCTTGATAGTTTGCATCGCGGCATAGCGCCGTGATTTCATCCGGCGTCGTCGCCAACGGTTTTTGCACCAGTTTGACCGGCAACCCGCTCTGATTCAGATGGGCGACCACTTTTTCAGCCTGCTCTTTGACCTGCTGTAATGTACGTTGGCCGTATAAATGCTGGCTGCCGATGACGAACCAGACTTCGCTTTGTTGGAACTGTTGCATGATGACTCCGTAAATTCTGAATGAGATTAAAGTTTGACGGCGGCGTAGCAGGGCTCAGCGCTCTGACACCACTGCTGATAACGTTCGTAAAGCTGCTGGAAACGCGCCACTCGCTCTGGATTTGGTTGTAACGTACGTTCAACTTGGCTGGCCATGTTCTGCTGGGCGGTGGCGATGTCGGGGTAGGTGCCTGCGGCAACGGCGGCAAAAATCGCGGCTCCCAATGCGCAGCACTGATCGGAGGCAACAATTTGCACCGGGCGATTCATCACATCGCAGCATACCTGCATGATCACCGGTGATTTACGCGCGATCCCTCCGAGCGTCAGGACGTTTTCCACCGGCACGCCCTGATGTTCAAAGCACTCCATGATGGCGCGTGCGCCAAAAGCCGTTGCGGCAATAAACCCGCCGAATAGGGCTGGTGCATCGGTTCCTAAATTAAGATCGGCGATCACGCCTTTCAGACGCTGATTAGCAAAAGGCGTGCGGCGGCCGTTGAACCAGTCCAAAACCACAGGAAGGTGATTAAGATGGGGGGCTTTGGCCCACTCTTCGGTGAGAGCCGGTAATAAGTTTTTGATGGTGCTTTCTAACAGTGGGGCCAGCTCGGGGTGCTGTTTGGCGATTTGATGCAGCGGCCACGTTAATAAACGGCTGAACCAAGCGTACATATCGCCAAACGCCGACTGGCCGGCCTCTAACCCGACATAGCCTGGGATCACGCTGCCATCGACCTGCCCGCAAATTCCGGCAATGGTGCGATCGCCGATTAACTGTTGATCGGCAATCAAAATGTCGCAGGTTGATGTACCAATCACTTTCACCAGCGTATACGGCTGCGCACCCGCGCCAACGGCACCCATATGGCAGTCAAATGCGCCGCCGGAAAGGACTACATCGGTTGAGAGGCCTAAGCGCTGTGCCCATTCATCGCTTAATTTCCCCACCGGAAGATCTGCGGTGTAGGTTTCACTAAACAGAGGCTGTTGAAGTTTTTCGCCAAGACAGGGATCGAGCGCTTCAAGAAATTCGCGTGGAGCAACGCCTCCCCATGAGGGATGCCAAAGGGCTTTGTGTCCGGTGCTGCAACGTCCACGTTTTAACTGATGCGGCTGCTGTTTACCGCACAACAGCGCAGGTACCCAGTCACATAACTCAATCCAAGATGCTGCTGATTGACATACCGCGCGATCTTGACGGCTGATATGTAGGATTTTCGCCCAAAACCACTCCGACGAGTACACGCCGCCGATATAACGCGTGTAGTCAGGGAACGTGCCGCTGCGGCATAGCTGGTTGATCTCCTCGGCTTCTTCGATAGCGGTATGATCTTTCCACAATACAAACATCGCGTTGGGGTTATTGGCAAACTCCGGCAGTAACGCGAGCACATCGCCGTCATCATTAATCGGTGCTGGCGTCGAGCCGGTAGAATCGACGCCAATCCCGACCACCGCAGCGTGTTGTTCCGCACTCATCCTTGCTACCACGGCTTTTATCGCCTGTTCGAGCGATTCAATGTAGTCGAGCGGATGGTGGCGAAATTGGTTGGCGGGCGCATCGCAAAATAGTCCTTCTTTCCAGCGTGGATAGTAGACGACCTCGGTATCTAACTCTTGCCCGGTCACACAATCTACGGCGAGCGAACGCACTGAGTCACTACCAAAATCCAGCCCGATTGCAATGGGGTTCACGCGCATTCCCTATCTCCTGTTATATAGATTTCACTGCTAACTAACATAGGAAATAGAGCCCCTTTAGTGTGAGGAGGGCTTAGCTGCAAGTATGTATTTTTCAGCTATGGCATGCATTTGTGTGAGCAGTATCAAAAGTTTTGATTGTTATTGAATTGCTAAATATATGCACATAATGGCTGTATTTTTCTGGTGTGATTTTGCTCTCTATTTGTTCTTTAATTAGCCGCTACAACTTAGCCCGTCTTATATAACGACCTTACATTGCAGTGTGATACCCCATCATTTGGCATCTACTGCGCTAAACCCCCTAAATTCGTACACCTAGCTTTGCGTTGTTAAACAGCATGGTCTGTATGACAAATCTGCTACATAAGAATGACGAAATTGGAGAGTTAGAAATATGCATAAATTCACTAAGGCTTTGGCTGCCATTGGACTGGCTGCCGTTATGTCACAATCGGCTATAGCCGAGAACATGAAACTCGGTTTTTTGGTTAAGCAACCGGAAGAACCTTGGTTCCAAACTGAATGGGCATTTGCCGATAAAGCTGGAAAAGATTTGGGATTCGACGTGATTAAAATTGCCGTTCCTGACGGCGAGAAAACGTTAAATGCCATTGATAGCCTTGCCGCAAGCGGCGCCAAAGGTTTTGTTATTTGTACGCCGGACCCAAAACTTGGCCCTGCGATTATCGCCAAGGCGCGTAGCTACGATTTAAAAGTCATCGCGGTCGACGATCAGTTTGTCAATGCCAAAGGTAAACCGATGGAAAATGTGCCATTGGTGATGATGGCGGCCAGTGAAATTGGCGCGCGCCAAGGGCAAGAGCTGTGGAAAGAGATGAACAAGCGCGGCTGGAAAGTGGACGAAACTGGGGTGATGGCGATTACCGCGGATGAACTGGATACCGCGCGCCGCCGTACCACTGGCTCAATGGATGCCTTAAAAGCAGCCGGTTTCCCAGAAAAGCAAATCTACAAAGTACCGACCAAGTCGAATGATATTCCCGGCGCGTTTGACGCGGCTAACTCCATGTTAGTGCAGTATCCGAAAGTTAAAAACTGGCTGATCGTGGGCATGAATGACAACACCGTGCTTGGCGGCGTGCGCGCAACGGAAGGCCAAGGGTTTAAAGCCGATAACGTGATTGGTATTGGTATCAACGGCGTGGATGCGGTTAGCGAACTTTCAAAAGCTAACCCAACGGGCTTCTACGGTTCTCTATTACCAAGCCCCGATATCCACGGCTACAAAAGCATCCAGATGCTGAATGATTGGGTGACGAAAGACGTTGAGCCCGCCAAGTTCACGGCGGTGACAGATGTGGTGCTGATTACGCGTGACAATTTTAAAGAAGAGTTGAAAAAGAAAGGGTTATAGCCGCCTTCGTTTAAATGAGAAACGGATCTCGCATTGAGTGGCGAGATCCTATCAATTCACGACTTTAGCCGCAGGCTGGTAAGGAGAGAGTTTATGACCTCCAACGTACCCTATTTGGAATTCCGCCATATCGGGAAAACATTTCCCGGGGTGAAGGCGCTGGATGACATCAGTTTTCGCTGCCAAGCGGGTCAAATCCATGCCCTGATGGGCGAAAACGGCGCGGGCAAATCGACGTTGCTGAAAATTCTCAGCGGCAGCTATACGCCGACGCAGGGTGAAATTTTGCTTAAAGGTGAGCCGGTTCAATTCAATAAAACGACCGATGCGCTGGATGCTGGTGTGGCCATTATTTATCAAGAGCTGCATTTGGTGCCTGAGATGACGGTGGCTGAAAACATTTATCTGGGCCAGTTACCGGCCAAAAAAGGCTTTGTGAATAATTCTCTGCTCAATTATGAGAGTCGATTACAGCTTGAACACTTAGGTTTGGATATTGATCCACAAACGCCGCTGAAATATCTCTCCATCGGCCAGTGGCAGATGGTTGAAATCGCTAAGGCGCTGGCACGAAATGCCAAGGTGATTGCTTTTGATGAGCCGACCAGTTCGCTGTCATCGCGGGAAATCGAGCAGCTGTTTCGAGTGATCCGCGAACTTCGCGCGGAAGGGCGCGTCATTATCTATGTGTCGCATCGTATGGAAGAGATCTTCGCATTGAGCGATGCCATTACGGTGTTTAAAGACGGCAAGTACGTAAAAACGTTTGACGATATGCAGCAGGTCAATCACGAGACCTTAGTTCAGGCCATGGTGGGGCGCGACTTGGGTGATGTCTATGGCTATCAGCCGCGTGAACATGGGCCGGTTCGTCTGGCGGTTGAACAGGTATTGGCTCCGGGCGTGAAGCAGCCTGTTTCGTTACAGGTGAAACAAGGCGAAATTGTTGGGCTCTTTGGTTTAGTGGGTGCCGGTCGCAGCGAACTGATGAAAGCGCTGTTTGGTGGCACCAAAATTACACAGGGAAAAGTGCTGTTGGACGGGCGTGATATGCAGGTGCGCAGCCCGATAGACTCTATTCGTCAGGGTATGATGCTATGTCCGGAGGATCGCAAAGCAGACGGCATTATTCCCGTTCACTCGGTGCGAGAGAATATTAACATCAGCGCACGCCGCAATACGTTAACCGCCGGTTGCCTGATAAATCATCAGTGGGAAGTCAAGAATGCGGATCGGCGTATCAGTGCGCTAAACATCAAAACCCCAAGCCCAGAACAACTGATTATGAATCTCTCCGGTGGCAACCAGCAGAAAGCCATTTTGGGACGTTGGCTGTCTGAAGATATGAAGGTCATTTTACTTGATGAGCCAACGCGCGGCATTGATGTCGGTGCTAAACACGAAATCTATCATGTGATCTACCAACTGGCTGAGCAGGGTATTGCCGTGCTGTTTGCTTCGAGTGATTTGCCTGAAGTGCTCGGCCTTGCTGACCGCATTGTTGTTATGCGTGAGGGCGCGGTTTCTGGCGAGTTACTGCGTGAAAACGCCAGCGAGGCCAAAGCGTTGGCCCTCGCCATGCCCGGTATCTCCACTTCCTCTCATGCGGCCTGAAAAAGTCTAGGAGCAGAATTATGTCGAGTGTCACGTCTACGCCGGCGACGGTTAAAGCAGGAAAAAAGGGGCTTAACCTCAGCCGCATTTGGGATAGTTACGGCATGCTAGTGGTGTTTGCCGCGCTGTTTATCGCCTGTTTGATTTTTGTGCCTAATTTTGGCTCGTTTATCAATATGAAGGGGCTTGGGCTAGCCATCTCAATGTCGGGCATGGTGGCCTGCGGGATGCTGTTTTGCTTAGCATCAGGTGACTTTGACCTGTCAGTTGCTTCGGTTATTGCCTGTGCGGGAGTTACTGCTGCTGTTGTCATTAACATGACTGAAAGCCTGTGGATCGGCATCTTTGCTGGTTTATTGCTGGGCGCCGTGTGTGGCTTGGTTAACGGTTTTGTGATTGCTCGTTTAAAGATCAACGCGCTGATTACCACGTTAGCCACGATGCAGATTGTACGCGGTTTGGCCTACATTATTTCTGATGGCAAAGCGGTCGGTATCGAAGACGAACGTTTTTTTGCATTGGGCTATGCCAACTGGCTAGGGCTGCCGGCACCGATTTGGATCACCGTTATCTGCTTTATTTTGTTTGGTTTCTTGCTAAATAAAACCACTTTTGGGCGAAATACCTTAGCGATTGGCGGTAACGAAGAAGCCGCGCGTTTGGCTGGGGTTCCGGTGGTACGCACCAAAATTATTATCTTTGTGTTGTCGGGGTTGGTATCGGCGGCGGCAGGGATCATTTTAGCGTCACGTATGACCAGCGGCCAGCCAATGACCTCAATAGGCTACGAGCTGATCGTGATCTCGGCCTGCGTGCTGGGTGGCGTATCGCTTAAAGGCGGAATTGGCAAGATATCTTATGTTATCGCGGGTGTGCTGATTCTAGGAACGGTGGAAAATGCGATGAATTTGCTGAATATTTCACCATTCTCTCAGTACGTGGTGCGGGGGGTTATCTTGTTGGCAGCGGTCATTTTTGACCGCTACAAACAGCTCGCCAAGAAAACGCTCGCCTAATCCCGTGAGGGAACAAAATTATGGCTAAAACGTGAGCTGAAATAGGATGAGTCCTGATTGTTAAGTATAAATTATAGATAATTATTTATCTGCTTCACATTTTTACAGCAATTATGAGCAGCGTTTTCGCTGCTCTGTAAACTGGTTAGGTGGTTTACTAATGGATGGGAGGGACGATGTATCAACGTTTAATGCAGGACCCACAACCAAATCCTTTATTACCGGGATACAGTTTTAACGCTTATTTGGTCGCAGGATTAACGCCGATTATTGCCGAGGGCCCATTAGACTTCTTTATTGATCGCCCTGAGGGCATGAAAGGCTATATCCTCAATTTGACGATCAAAGGTGAAGGCCGCATTTTTAGCGGCAAAGAGGGAGAAGAAACTTTATACAGCAAACCGGGAGAGTTGCTGTTATTTCCACCGAAAGCCAGCCACTTTTATGGGCGCTCATCGGAAAGCGATTGTTGGTATCACCGGTGGGTCTATTTTCGTCCTCGCGCCTACTGGGCTGATTGGTTAGAGTGGCATAGTCAGGTTAATGGCGTGGGGCACATGGTATTGCCTGAAAATACGCTACTGGAGTTTGATCGCCTATTTGCCAATATTGAACAAACACACAAATCCGGGCGCCGCTTTGCGGAAGAGCTGGCAATGAACCTGCTTGAGCGTTTGCTGCTGCGCGCGATGGAAGAAGACCCACAGGCACCACAGCGTATTATGGATGCACGCATTATTGAAGCCTGCCAGTTTATTACCGGTAATTTGGCCGATGAGCTGCGTATCGAAGATGTGGCGAAACACGTTTGCTTATCACCGTCGCGCCTCGCTCATCTTTTCCGTGAACAGGTGGGGGTGAATATTCTGCGTTGGCGTGAAGATCAGCGGGTTATTCGCGCTAAACTGCTGCTGCAAACGACTCAAGAACCTATTGCGACAATTGGCCGCGTGGTGGGCTACGACGATCAGCTCTATTTTTCACGCGTTTTCCGCAAGCGTGTTGGCGTTAGCCCGAGCGATTACCGTCGTCGTAATCATGAAGTCAATGATTCCTCATCGATGAGCGCAGGAGAGCGCCGCCAGAGCGAAAGACAGAGTACGTTGCTGAGAGTGTAGATTGGTGACAGTGTCACCTTTTTATCAAGGGTTTTTTATCATAGGAGATGAGATATCAAATGGAATTGGCTAAGAAACTTCTGGCAGTTGTTCTCGCTGGCGCACTGCTACCAAGCACGGCATTTGCAGTGAAAATCTTAAAATACAGCGATCACGAAGCGTTGGGTGGAACGCGAACCGAATTTATTAATGATGTATTTTTCTCTGCCATTGAAAAAGAATCTCATGGTCGTTTGAAAATAGAGCCTCATTGGGGCGGTGAACTTGCTGCTGGTTATGGGGCTCTGGCGTTGGTTGGTCAGGGAAAGCGTGCGGATATGGCCATCGTCGTGCCTGAATACACCGCGAAGCAGCTACCTTTACATCAGATTTTCAAAAGTTTCCCCGTTGGGCCTTCGGCCGATCGGCAAGTTAGTTTTTTCCGTCATATCTACGCTGAAGTCCCCGCTTTCCCTGCAGAACTCGAGCAAAACAACGTGGTAAATCTGTATTTCGCCACGGGTTATCCGGTTGCTTTCTTTAGCACTCATCCATTGACATCGTTGACGGAAGTAAAAGGAGAAACGTGGCGCTTAGCCAGTTTTTGGCATCAGGCTTTTTTAACACATGCAGGTGCTAAGGCTGTGACACTGCCGTGGGGAGATGAGACGCGTAACGCGCTGCGATCCGGGGCGCTGGATGGCATCATGGTTAACGTTGACAGTGGCTATGAGATTGATGCACACATAACAGCGCCCAATATACTGATAGCGAAAAACCTATGGTTAGGGCATATCTATCTGTTAGTCATAAATAAAGACACATGGAATGAGCTTGAGAAGCAAGATCAGGATGCGATCCAACGCGCAGCGGAGATAGCCTATAAAAAGCAAGGTTCAGTTATGAATAAGGCTTTTGACACACAGATTGCTGAGATGCGTAAAACCGGGGCTAACGTGAGCATTCTTCAGGCCAAAGAACTGCAGCAGTGGAAAACGCTCTCTCGGTATCAGGACGTGCAGGAGAGTTGGGTGAAGGAGCAGGAAAAATCGGGGGTTCAAAACGCCGGAGCTACGCTGCAGAAAATGACTCAAATGGTTAATCAAGCCCTACGTTAGCCTCTCTTTCTGGCTTTCTCACATCAAACTACAATCTCCAAAGATTGAGCCAATGATTTTGTTCTCGATGCGAGTGCGACCAAGGCGGCGCTTGCAGCGTTGAGACCTTGTCTAATAATTACCCGCCTAATCAAGATCGCACGGAGTCCCCTTGCTCCTCGTGCTAAAACAGGCTATCAAATAGCACTATCTTAATATTTCGATAACAATGTATAAGTTGAAAAGATGATCTAAGGTCATCTCTTACTTTTTTGATTGCTAGGGCAGCGAGGTTTTGTATGGCGGATTCAATTCGTGTTGGGCTTATCGGTTATGGCTTTGCGGGTAAAACGTTCCATGCACCGTTGATTGCTGGTACGCCGGGTCTAACATTAGCGGCGGTTTCAAGCAGCGATGCCGAGAAAGTACGCGCTGATTGGCCAGGAATGGCGGTGGTTGGCGAACCGGGGCAGCTTTTCACCGATCCTAATATTGATATGGTGGTTATCCCAACGCCTAACATTACGCATTACCCTTTAGCGAAACAGGCGTTGCTGGCGGGTAAACATGTGGTGGTGGATAAGCCTTTCACGGTCAATCTACAGGAAGCACGCGAGTTAGATATGCTGGCTAAGCAGCAAAAGCGGCTGCTGTCGGTGTTTCATAACCGCCGTTGGGACAGTGATTTTCTTACGGTGAAAACGCTACTGGCGGAAGGCGCACTCGGTGATGTGGTGCAGTTTGAATCACACTACGATCGTTTTCGTCTGGAGGTCCGTGACCGCTGGCGCGAGAAAGTGGGCGCAGGCAGCGGGATCTGGTTTGATCTTGGCTCGCACTTGCTTGATCAAGCCTTACAGCTGTTTGGCAAACCCCAAAGTCTGTTGGCAGATTTGGCAGCGATGCGGCCAAACTCGCAAACCACAGACTATTTTCACGCCATTTTGTATTACTCCGATAAGCGCGTCATTTTGCACGGCAGCATGGTTACGGCCGCTGAAACGCCGCGTTATGTGGTTCATGGCACGAAAGGCAGCTACATCAAACATGGATTAGATCCACAAGAGGATCGCTTGAAGGCCGGTGAGCGCCCACCGCAGGCGGATTGGGGTTATGACATGCGTGATGGCGTGTTAACGCTGGTGCAAGACGACATTATGGCAGAGCAGTCGTTGCTGACTATTCCGGGCAACTATCCGGCGTATTATGCCGGTATTCGTGATGCGATTAACGGTGACGGTGATAATCCCGTACCAGCTTGCGAGGCGATAACCGTAATGGAGCTGCTGGAATTGGGGCAAGAGTCTTCGTTACAGCAAAGAGCGTTGCCGATACCTGCTTAGTGTGGTGCTGTTATCTCTACGTTGATACAGCTTGCTGATACCTTTTGTTGATGTAATAGCGAGTAGTCTCAGATAAGCCTTCTTTCGTATATTCATTGAATCATAGAAAGAAGGCTTTGTTTTTTCATTAAACCTTATGTACATGCACATTTTTGGTAAGGGATGTTGAGTTATGTCTTGGCTGCAACGTTTGCGTATTGATAAGTTTTTACTGGTTCTGATTTGCGTGGTGATTCTGGCGTCGTTATTCCCTTGTGAAGGGATTTACAAAACGATCTTTGAACATCTCACCACTGCGGCGATTGCGTTGCTGTTTTTTATGCACGGCGCCAAACTTTCACGTGAAGCCATTGTTTCTGGCATGGGTCATTGGAAGCTGCATTTAGTCGTCTTTCTCAGCACCTTTGCGCTTTTCCCTCTACTAGGGTTAGCGCTCAACGTGGTGGTGCCTAATCTTTTGAGCCCTGCGCTCTACCTTGGTTTCCTTTATTTATGCGCATTGCCTGCAACCGTTCAGTCGGCGATTGCTTATACCTCAATGGCGGGGGGAAACGTCGCCGCCGCAATTTGTAGCGCATCGGCGTCTAGCATTCTTGGCGTGTTCCTTTCGCCACTGCTGGTGGGACTGTTGATGCATACGCAGGGTGGTGAAACCGATACGCTGCACGCAATTGGCGCAATTATCCTACAGCTGATGGTTCCGTTTGTGGTGGGGCATTTATCTCGTCCTCTCATTGCCAAATGGGTCGAACGTCACCGTAAGCTGATTAATATCACTGACCGATCTTCGATTTTGTTAGTGGTCTATACCGCATTCAGCGCAGCCGTTATTGAAGGAATTTGGCACCAGATTGACGTCTGGTCACTGTTGTCTATCGTTGTCTTCTCCACCGTGCTGCTAGCGATTGTGCTGGTCATTAACACCTTTGCGGCTCGTTGGCTAGGGTTTAACACCGCAGATGAAATCACTATTGTATTTTGTGGCTCTAAAAAGAGCTTGGCGAACGGGATCCCGATGGCAAACGTACTTTTCCCAGCCTCCGCGGTGGGTATGATGGTTTTGCCATTGATGATTTTCCACCAAATCCAGCTGATGGTATGTGCGGTTTTGGCGCAAAGATATGTGAATCGAGGGAAGAAGGTGGCTGAGGGGCGGGTGGAGGAATAGGGGGAGTATGTCGGGGTTGTGTGAGGTTACGTCCGCCTATTGGGAGTATGTCGGTTTTGTGTGAGGTTACGTACGCCTATTGGGAGTATGTCGGTTTTGTGTAAGGTTTCGTACGCCTATTGGGAGTATGTCGGGGTTGTGTGAGATTACGTCCGCCTAAAACACTGAACTCCACATTTAAACCGTGCAGGCGTCCGTGTTAGGGGGCCAGTCGCCGCCCCCTAACAACCCGGCTTGGCACCGTTCTTCAGCCTGCTTCGCAGGTTCCCTCATCTCGTCATTCCGGCTTTAACGGAACGAACGGCAATCGCCATCCTGGCTCCTCCGTTCTTTCGCCGACGTCCCTGTCGGCGAATCCTAGCCTTCATTCCTCTATTCGGCTGAAAAACAACGTGCCAGAAAAGGTCAAAATCAAATTCAAAAGATTTTATTTGTTTATGTCTTCGAAGAAAGAGCAACGCTAACAGGATGTTAGCGTTAGGGGAGGAGGCGCCAGGATGGCGCATGCCGACCCGGCGCGGAGATGGCGTCTCGGATAAAAGCGCGAGGATTGAAGGGGCGCGCGCTGGCGCCCCTCATCGTACGCCTTAGATTTAGCTATATGTGATAGCTGTTATTGATAGGCGGACGAAATCTTTCACCTTTCACCTCTCACCTTCCACCGACTCAACCCTACCCGATTTTCTTCTCTCGCAGAGCGCGTTTCTCTTCTGCAGAAATAAACGCCATCTCCAACCCATTGATCTGGGCGGTACGGATTTCTTCTGGCGTTAAACCTGCGGCAGGTGCGGCAACGTTATACTCATGTGCCAGCTCAATACCTTCGACCGCGGGATCGTCAGTGTTAATTGAGGCCAGAATACCGTGACGTAAGAAGGCTTTTAGTGGGTGATTTTCCAGTGAAGCCACGGTGCTGGTTTGAATATTTGACGTCAGGCACGATTCCATCCCGATACGATTTTCAGCCAAATAATCCAGCAGCTTGGCATCTTCGACCGCTTTGACGCCGTGGCCGATGCGTTCCGCGCCTAATTCATGAATGGCTTGCCAGATACTTTCAGGGCCGGCTGCTTCACCCGCGTGAACCGTAATATGTAAGCCGGCATCGCGTGCACGATTGAAATGATTAAGGAATAAGGAGCCAGGGAAGCCCAGTTCGTCACCGGCCAAATCCAATGCGGTGATGCCTTCACGGCAGGCCAGCAGGGCATCTAGCTCTTTCAAACAGGCGCTTTCGCCAAAAGTGCGGCTCATGATGCCGATGAGGCGAGTCTCAACGCCATAATCACGAACGCCAGGATCACGGCTTCAACCACGCCTTGAACGGGTAGCTGATGTTTCATCGCCATGTAATAGGGTGAAAAACGCAGCTCTGCATAGTCAATACCTGCACGAAGTGCGTCTTCCACGTTTTCATAGGCAACGCGGCGGCAGGCATCGAGTGAACCTAAAACGGCAACGCCCCAATCCAGCTTCTGTAAAAAACTGACTAAGTCTGGAGCGGTATCGGTGATTTGCACGTGGGGGCGCAGGGCTTCCAGTTCTTCAGCGGGCAGAGTCAGATTGAACTGACGACCCAGTTCCAGAATAGTTTGTGGACGAATGTTACCGTCAAGATGACGATGGATATCGGTCAGAGGAAGGCGGATGTCAATCATGATATGCACTCTCAGTTATTCTGGATAAAGTGCGTAACAGTATAAAAACAATACACTGCAAATTACCAGTAAGTTGCATAAAAACGTGATATTCATCACAAATAATGGCGAGAAGTCTAAAATTTGCGGGGTGCTGTATAAATATACAGTTATGGCGTATGGTAAGAAATCAAGATAAGTATTATGGAATATTTTATTGTTCTTCGAACAACTTTTCGATGGATTTGGTTGGGTAGAAAAGCGAGTTTGCGTTATTGCCTGTAAGAGCAATAAACCCAAGTTTCAGGTAGAACTGCTTCGCTTTATCATTGAGTGCATCGACAAACATGCCATGAACACCCACGGCTAGCGATGCTCGATAAACGACTTGCATCGCGTGAGTAACCAGCGCCGTTCCCCACTCTTGTCCATGCAGCTCTTTTTGAATCGCTAGACGCCCTAGAGTGATACTGGGCACGTTAACGTAAGGTACTTTGCGTTTCTGTGTATTGGATGGAAGCGTTTCCTTCTCGAAGCAACTGCCAGATAGCGTGTAATAGCCAACTACTTTGGGTTTTGGCGTTTGGGTTATGAGCACATAGCCACGTAAAATTCGTGCATTATGCTGGCGCGCAAGATGATCGCTAAGAAAAACATTCAGAGATTCTTCGCCGCAGTCAAAGCCAGAGAAATCGTATTCGGCCTCACTGGAAAAAATCTCAATCGCTAACTCAGCCATGCTTTACTCCATGCTCTGTAGACGTTTGGCTGCTCGTTTAAGTCTATCGTTTGGCGCTGGAGGGTTACTGATGGCGTCCATCACCAGATTCCATGATTCATCGCTGAGGATCAGACGACGGTGTTGCTCGATAACTTCCGCAGCGCGTTCAGAAGCGCTGGTAAGCATAAACTGCGTGATAGTTTGGTTGGACATAGCCGCAGCTTCTTCAATTGCGTTTTTATCTTCATCAGTTAATCGAAGATCGATACGCTGTTTTTTTAATGCAGACATGCTGTATTCCTCGACGGCTCGCGGCAGTCATTTTTTTGTTTTAAAGATTAGGTTTGAGCCGTTTAATTCAATATGGATGTGTACGGTATTTTTCCGTACGTAGACTATAGAAGTGCTTGAACAAACTTTCAACCAATAAATCAGTTAGCGAGATCATTTGATGCTTGAGATTATGAGTTTTGAGGGGCGTTTGGTTATGGCGTCAGTAGGTTTAGCTGCCAATTTTGAAGAGGACTAAATGCCCCCGCCGCTGGGTAGCTGCGGGGGGAGGCTGACTACTTAACTAACTTTTTTAAAGCAGAAATCAGTTTTTGCACACCTAATTCAACCTTGCTGCGTGGGCAGCCAACGTTAAGGCGAACAAAACCGCGGCCTTCTTCACCGTAGGTAAAGCCGGGCATAATCGCCACTTTTTCCTCATCGATGAGTACGCGCTGTAGCTCTTGGTCATCCACGCCCAGGACACGCAGGTCTATCCAGGCTAAATAGGTGGCCTGCGGGATTTTCCATGCCAATTGTGGGAAGGCTTGGTTAAGTTCGGTGGCAACGTATTCCAGATTGGCCTGCAAATAAGCGCGCAGTTCATCTAGCCACGGCTGACCTTCTCGGTAGGCGGCGATATGCGCCGCAACCGCAAGCACTGCCGGAGACGAAAGACCATCTTTGCTTTTAAGCTGCAAGAAATAAGCGTCGCGAGTGGCTGGATCGTTAATAAAACCATAGGCGCCGGTTAACGCAGGGATATTGAAGGATTTTGAGGCGGAGGTCAGCAATGCCCACGGTGTTTTGCCCACTTCATTCCACGGCAGATGCTGGCGATCGCCCCACGTCATATCCATGTGAATTTCATCACTGATAACTTTCACGTCATGGCGCTCACACAGCTCAGCCATGGTTTCAAGTTCCGCACGTGTCCAGACTTTACCCGTTGGGTTTTGCGGGCTGCATAACAGCAGTACTTTGGTCTGCGGACGAGCCAGTAGCGCTTCCAAATGAGCCATGTCGCAGAACCATTCCCCCTCAGACTGCTTCATCGGGCAGGCTAGCAATTGACGCTGATTGCCAAGCACGACTTTGTAGAAAGCATCGTAGGCGGGTGTATGAGTAACAACGCATTCACCGGGTTGAGTCCACAGGCGAATGAACTGTGCCACCATATAGATCACGGAGGGGCCATAAACAGCTGTATCGGTGTCTATGGCGCTGTTAAAACGCTTAGCGTACCAATGACGCAGTGCGCCGAGGAAATCTTCGTGCTGCCAGCGACTGTAGCCGAGCACGCCGTGTGCAATGCGTTTTTCCAGTGCCTGCGTAATGCATGGGGCAGTCGCAAAATCCATGTCGGAAATGGTGAAAGGCAGTAGATCGTTAACACCAAAACGATCGCCGATATAATCCCACTGGGTACACCACGTGCCGTGACGGTCAACAGTTTTAGAAAAATCAAACATATTTCATTCGCCTTAATTTGATGTTTGCTCGAATGAGAAATAAAGCGGGGCGCTAAGCGCCCCAAATGTATGGTCAAACAAGGTTATACGCTTGGCTGAGCTATTAGGTAGTCTAATTCATCTTTCACCGACTGTACCTGTGGCCCAATGACAACCTGTAAATTATGTTCATTCACATGCACCACGCCAATCGCTCGCAGGTTTTTCAGCGTGGCATCGTCAATCAGCTTCATGTCTTTCACCGAGAGACGCAGACGGGTAATACAGTTGTCGAGTGACACGATATTATCCGCGCCGCCCAGTGCAACCAGAATCCCCGGGGTGTCATAGCCCGATTTGCTTGCAGAGGCCGCCTTCGCGGATTTTTCGCTGGTGGTGCTGTTATCGATATCACGTCCCGGCGTTTTGATATTGAAGCGAGTGATAGCGAAACGGAAGATTGCGTAGTAGGCAACGAACCACACCGCGGCCACCACAGGAACCATATACCATTTGGTTTGCAGACCGTGCAGAACACCAAAGACCACGAAATCGATGATGTTGCCGTCGGTGTTACCGATAGTCACGCCGAGTACGGACATGATGGTGAAGCCCAAGCCAGTCAGAATAGCGTGGATCAGATACAAGAACGGCGCGACAAACAGGAACAGGAATTCGAGCGGCTCAGTGGTACCTCCAACAACACAGGCAACCACGCCAGAAATCAGCAGGCCTTTAATTTTATGACGGTTCTCAGGACGCGCACAGTGGTACATCGCTAGAGCTGCACCCGGTAAACCGCCCAAGAAGGCAGGCATTTTGCCCTGAGACAGGAACTGCGTTGCGCTTTCAGAGAAACCGTGAGTGGTTGGGCAAGAAAGCTGAGCTTGGAAGATGGTCAATGCACCGCTAACGGAGTGACCACAAACGTCCATGGTGCCGCCTGCTTCGGTGAAGCGAATAATGGCAACCAGAATGTGCTGCAAACCAAACGGTAACAGCAGACGCTCGCCGGTACCGAAGATCATCGGACCAAATGCGCCAGCGCTATGGATAAGGCGACCAAGACCATTAATGCCCATAGCGAACCACGGCCAGATCAATGGAACCAGCAGACCCAGCAGGCCTAAAACCAGCAGCGTGATAATTGGAACGAAACGGGTACCGCCGAAGAATGAAAGCGCATCAGGGAGGCGAATAGTGCTAAAGCGTTCGTGCAGCAAGAACACCACAATCCCGACGATAATCGCACCCAAAATACCGGTATCAATAGACTGAATACCCAGCACGGTTTGAATGTTATTGGCTTTCAGCACCAGAGGATCAACGCTAGGCAAAATCCCTTTGGTCGTCAGATAGAAGTTAGTGGCCAGATTAAATACGGTAAAACCTACAAAACCCGCAAATGCAGCGACGCCTTTGTTATCGCGCGCCATACCCAGCGGGATAGCAACGGCGAACATCACCGGCAGGAAGCTAAAGCCGAAGGAGCCGATTTTGCTCATCCAAGTAAACAGCAGCTGAAGCGGGGTATGATCCAGTACTGGCAGCAACGTTAAAACATCGCGGCTGCTCAGCGAGCTACCAATTCCCAGCATAATGCCGCAGAAAGAGAGCAGCGCCACGGGCAGCATAAAGGTCTTACCAAGGCTTTGGAAAAACTCCCATAGCGTAATTTTTTGTTTGGTCGGGCTGGGCATGGTAACTCCTGATGGAAAGATCCTTTGATGGATCGCTGTGTCTAATAAAAATCATCAATTAGTCTTAGTCTTTCTGGTAAAAGAAGATAAAACGTTTTACCAAACAAAACCATTTGCCGGATCACAGTTCTAAAAATCAGTGTTAATGTGAATTATGCGAGATTGGATTAAATGTTTTACTAAAAAATACGGTAAAATAACCTACAGAAATGAACACCCTATGCTATCGATAAGTGAATAATTAACGGCATGAACCCGAAAAAGATCACCATAACCGACGTGGCGCAGCATGCAGGCGTATCAGTCACTACCGTTTCTCTGGTCCTTAGCGGCAAGGGGCGTATTTCTGATAAAACCTGCCATCGTGTTAACTCGGCGATTGAAACCCTTGGTTATGTCCGCAACCAACAGGCAGCGATGCTGCGCGGAAGCGTGTCTAACGTGATCGGGCTTATCGTTAGTGATATTAGCGAGCCGTTTTATGCTGAAGTCGCGGCAGGAATTAGCGAAATTCTGGAAGCGCAGGGCAAGGTGTTATTTCTTACCCAGTGTGGAAAAAATGGGCTGCATCTCGCTCGTTGCCTCGATAGCCTGAGCGGTTATGGTGTTGATGGCATTATTGTTGGCAGCGGACGTTTTCTTAGCGATGAGATGAAACAAAAAGCGCGAGATATGCATTTGCCGCTGGTATGCGCCGCCCGAGCCAGCGAATTTGATGATATCGACGTTATTCGCCCTGATAACTCGCAGGCAGCAAAGATGGCGACGGAATATCTGATCAAGCATGGTCATCGCCAGATTGCTTATCTGGGCGGTGAAAGTAGTTCGCTTACCCGTGCTGAACGCTTAGGTGGGTTTTGCGGAACCTTGATCCAATATGGTCTGCCGTTCAAATCGGAATGGGTCGTCGAGTGCGACTGTAAGCAACAAGAGGCGGCTGAAGCCACCAAAAAACTGCTCAATCATCACCCGAAGATAACGGCTATCTTGTGCCATAAGGCGTCTATTGCCATGGGCGCTTATTTTGGCGTAATCGGCATGGGCAATAGCGTGGGTAAAGACGAAAACGAAAGCTACTATTCGCGTCAGGTGGCATTAATAGGTTTTGGGGATGTGCCTGAAGCGGAGCTGACCGACCCTCCGCTAACTTTTATCAGTAGCTCTGCGCGTGAAATTGGCTATAGCGCGGCGAACCGGATGCTACAGCGCATTGATGCGCCGGATGAACAAGTCCAACATATTATTTTGCCACCAAAGCTGATTGCCAGAGGCTCGGCGTAATCCTTTCTGAATTAGCTTAAAAAAACGGCCCCAACAGAGGCCGCTTATCGTTAACATCGTGTCTGAATGCTGAATCAATTCCCCGCAGGGGCTTCGCTCTGATCCTGCATACCACCTAAAATCCCAAACAGGCCAACAAACTGAGCCAGCGGCATTTTGGTGCCATTCAAATCAACCTGACCATCGGCATAGCTGAAGCTGCTCGAAATCACGTTGTCTTTTTGCGTTGTCAGTTTAAACATCTGGCCCATGGCTGAAATGCCTTGGACTTGCTGTCCTGCCAAGCGCGTGGCTTCTTCAGCATTATAGCCTTCCAGCTCGGCAGCCTGAGAGGCTAACTGGGTTGCCATTGGCATGGAGATCGCCAGTTTTGCATCCAATTTTTTGATTGACTGCAACATCAACGGCTCGCTGGTGGTTTCTGTCTGTGGCTGAGGATTAGCAAGGTTGAGATCGAGACTAAACTGGCTTTCACCCTGAGAAGTTTTCCAGCTCAGCGGTTGAATATTCAGCGTTGGGTTGCCGGCGAGTAGGGCAGGCATATTCTTTTCAACCAGCGCCGCTAACTCTTGCTGATAGATATCAGGATCGACGTCGTCGCCCTGCGCCAGTTGGCGATTGATAAAATCATTGTACTGCGAGGTGAAGGTTTTCAATCCTTTCCCATCAACGCCGTTAAATTTCAGCGTTAACGCCCCCTGACCGAAGTCTTTACCGCTGATTTTTAGCGCATCAAGCGTGTAGTTCAGCACGCCATTAAGGTTTTTATCATCTTCGCCGACGTTCGCGTCTAGCTTGAAGCCATCAAGCACGGCAGATTCTTTGCCATCAACAGACACCGATAGATGCTTGGCATTCATTTTCTGCGAGCCGATATTCAGGTCAAACTTGCCGCGATGGCTGTCGCTTTCCATAGTGAAGCCTTGCAGGGTGATTTGCTCTTGCTGGCTCATTTCATTTGGTGCGGAAATCACCACGTTATCGCTGTTCATGTCGAATTTCAGCGTGGAAAGATCTTTGGCAACGTCGGCGTTAATCACTGCGCCGTCAAATTTCACCGAAATTTTGTCTTTCGCGTAGTCGACAGGGATCAGTGTAACTTTCGACTGTGTATCACCGTTATAGGCGATACGGGTATCCGCATCGATCAGCGATTTGCCCTTAGTGGCATCAAATAACGCTTTTACCGCTGGCGTGTTTTCTAATTCGGTATGTACGGATGCCATACTCGGCACAAAGTTGAAGTTCTTGAGCTGTGCGAGCGGGAATGGCCCGTGGGTAATGGTTTCTTTCAGTACAATTTGCTCACCGGCTTTAAGACTTGGTTCGCCTTTGAAGGTCGGGTCATTTTGCAGAATATAGCGAACATCGGTCGAGAACAGATGGCGGTTGTAGTCTTCGTAGCTGAGCTTTAGCCCCGCTTTAGGGAAGTAATTGTTGATCTGGCTATTGACGTTCTCAACCTCAGTCGTCATTCGTTGCTCAATGAGCTTTCCGGTATACCAAGAGGCTCCGGTCCAGGCTGCGCCTAACACCACAATGACCGCAACCGCGACAGCTGATTTTTTCATATTGAGTTCTTCCTTAAGCCTTAAATGTGCTGCCGCGAGGGAAATGCCTCAAAAACGGCGTGTCGAACAAATGATGATAGATCGTACGTACCCAAAAAAATTCAAGTTGCTTGAAGTATGACGGGTATAACAAAAAAACGCCCGTAGGCGCTTTTCATTGTGGCTTTAAACCCATGCAATGTAAACCAAGCCCATTCGCAAATACTTATCTGAATTTGCTGGGGAAAGGGATACTTCCACCAAGGTTTACACTAGGTTTATTTTCATAGCATAAATCAGAGTTCGTTAAATACGCGCGCTAATTGGCCATGGCCTTGCACCTGTACCGGTGACTCACTGGCGGGCAGATAACAGGATTCGCCGGGAACCAGCACGATACGCTGCTCGCCTTTGACCAACGTGGCCTCACCGGTAACACAGAACAAAATCGCCGCACTTTCTTGCGCTAATGGCTGTGGCGTCTCGGTCAGGGTATGCACGGCAAAGGCAAAGTCTTCCACCGGAATAGGGAAGCGAGTTTCGTGTTCGTTCACAACAGGAGTGGTCAGCAACGTGTTAGCCGGCTTAGCAATAAACTTCACATTGGCTAATAGCTCTGGCACATCGATGTATTTTGGCGTTAGGCCCGCACGCAGCACGTTGTCGGAGTTCGCCATGATTTCCAAGCCGACGCCATCCAGATACGCGTGCGGAGTTTCTGCATACAGGAACATACTTTGGCCTGGTTCAAGCTCAACGGTATTGAGCAGCAACGGCGAGAAGAGACCACTGTCGTCTGGATAGAAACGAGCAATACCGCGTACGGCGTCCCATGCAGGCCCTTGCTGGTGGTTTAGCGCCTCGGCCAGCACGCTTAAGGCCTGTGTTTTTAATTCACCGGACATGCTCAGCAAATTGCCAAATAGTACGGATAAATGCTGCGCGTCTGGAGACTGAATAAATTTCGCAATGTCAGGATGCGCAGTGGCTACGGGTTGTAATAACTGAGCAATTTCGGCGAATTCGCGAAATCCATTCATGGCTTTGAAAGGCGTTAACGCATAAACCAGCTCGGGTTTATGGTTAGGATCTTTGTAATTACGATTTGCAGCGTTGATCGCAATACCTGCGGATTCCTCGCGCGCAAAACCTTCCTCTGCAGCATGTTTGCTTGGATGGACTTGAATCGACAGCGGCTGTGCTGCGCACAGGACTTTGAATAAGAATGGCAGTTCTCCAAAACGCTTCGCGACGGCGCTGCCTAGGTTTCCCGTCAGATCTTTGGCGATCTCATCGCGTAATGACACCTTATTGCCTTTTTTATCCAACACTTTAGAGCTGCTGAGCGGATGAGCCCCCATCCACAGTTCAGCCATCGGTTTGTTGTCTGGATTCGAGAAGCCATACAGCTTGCTCAGCGCATCGTGACTGCCCCAAGCATAGTTCTGTACGGCATTAATCATTTTTTGCATTGGTATCAACCTAGAGTGAAGTTAAAGCGAAACGTTAATATGAATAATAAAGCATGGCGGTAAGTAAACAGGAGAGGACCTATCTGATGCAAGGGTATTGATGTAAGAAATTCGTTTAGCTCTCACATTCTAACTGGTTGATATCCCGCTATACTCATTGAAACAATGGCTAACTCACCGGAATCATGCATTTATTCTCAAGGAGAAGATATGACAGCTATGCGTGTTGAAAGAGACTCTATGGGCGATATTGATGTTCCTCAAGCGCGACTGTGGGGCGCGCAAACGCAACGTTCTTTGGAGCATTTTCGTATTTCGGTGGAAAAAATGCCGCAGGCGCTCATTGATGCTTTGGCATTGGTAAAGAAAGCCGCCGCGCAGGTTAATCTCGATCTTGACCTGCTGAGTGAAGATAAAGCCGATGCTATTATGCAGGCGGCTCAAGAGGTTATAGATGGTTTTCGTTATCAGGAGTTTCCGTTGGCCGTATGGCAAACCGGATCGGGAACTCAAAGTAACATGAATATGAATGAAGTTTTGGCGAATCGCGCCAGTGAATTACTTGGCGGCGAACGTGGAAATGAACGTAAAGTTCATCCTAATGATGATGTCAATAAAAGCCAAAGCTCAAACGATGTTTTCCCCACGGCGATGCATGTTGCCGCCGTGCAAGCTATTCGCCTCCAACTTCTGCCGCAAATAGACGTTTTGGTACAAACTCTACAAGATAAATCAGCGCAATTTGACGACATAGTCAAAATTGGACGCACGCATTTACAGGATGCGACGCCGCTAACGTTAGGCCAAGAAATCTCTGGCTGGGTCGCTATGCTGATGCACAGTAAAAAGCATATTGAACATAGTTTGGCGCATCTTTATGAATTAGCGCTGGGGGGAACGGCGGTAGGAACGGGGCTGAATACCCATCCTGAATATGCGGTCCGCGTGGCTAAAACAATCGCGCAATTGAGCGGTAGCGATTTTATCTCGGCGCCGAATAAGTTCGAAGCCTTAGCCAGCTGTGACGCTCTGGTTCAATCCCATGGCGCTTTAAAAGGACTCGCTGCATCAATGATGAAAATTGCTAACGATGTAAGATGGTTAGCATCCGGCCCGCGCTGTGGGATCGGGGAGATTCTTATTCCTGAAAATGAACCTGGCAGCTCAATTATGCCGGGTAAAGTTAATCCGACGCAGTGTGAAGCGGTAACCATGCTTTGTGCTCAGGTAATGGGCAACGATGTGGCGATCAATATTGGCGGCGCGTCAGGTAATTTTGAACTGAATGTTTTCCGCCCATTAGTTATTCATAACTATTTACAGTCAATACGCCTACTGGCCGATGGTATTGAGAGTTTCAATGAGCACTGTGCGCGCGGCATTGAACCCAACCGTCCTCGAATCAATCAGCTATTAAACGAATCACTTATGTTAGTGACCGCGCTTAATATCCATATTGGTTATGATAAGGCCGCCGAAATTGCCAAAAAGGCTCATCACGAAGGGTTAACGCTAAAAGAGTCGGCATTGCTTTTAGGTTATGTCACTGAATCGCAGTTTGATGAATGGGTGAAGCCGCAAGATATGGTGGGGAGTCGCGTTAAAGCGTGACGTTGTCACGCTATTCAAGCTCACGGTACAGGTGCAAGCGAGGGATCAAGAGTTCGAGCTTTTTAGCTCGCGGACGATGTTTAACATTAATATTTTCCGCATCGTAATCACTCAAATCGCCAAGGATTGGGATGGGCGTTTCGCTAAATTCATCCGTTAACGCGATAAGCGGCATGCTACAGGGATGTTGTACCTGCTTCTGTTCTTCTTGATACCAGACTCGCGCAATCGGCTGGACTTTAACCGGCCGTTTTATTTTCAGCTTAACGTCTTCCGGCAAACGCATAATGTCATCAAGCTCTTTTGTTACCATCGCCGCCCATTGCTCGCGTGAGTAGGGCGGAACAGAGCGATTGGCAGACAAACTTTTCTCGAGGCGGTTAGTAATCTCTTCGCGACTCATATTATTGATCACGCTTTTATTCGCCCACCCGAAGCGAACGGTCGAAGGGTTGTGTAGCACGGTTAAGGAGCGATAGGCACTCAGCGTCAGCAAACCTTTGAGATGAGCATGCACAAATTCAAACCTTTGCTCAGGGGGAAGACCGGATTCAACGGCGATAATCTTCTCCAGCTGTTTCTTGAGTTGGTTAACGTCGGTAATAAGGGCGCTGGTGGATTTTACCTGAGAGTTACTGGCTGAAAAACAGAGCACACCGGGCATACGAACCGCGGCTTTGCTGCTGATATGCTGTGCATGATGATGGATGAACAAACGACGAAAATGTTGTAAACCTACTTCAAATGCAGCCTCACCCGAGCAGGGGATAACGCTGATTTTTGTAATATCATCATGTTCTTTACCTTTCTCAATATCAGGCAGCAAAAATACGTTGGCCTGAAGCCGCGTCAGTGATTTCAAAACAGCATCAATTTCAATTAAGCCTTGCTCAAGCTGGCGAAAACAGGTGTTCATACGATCGATAACATGGTTCGCAGACATGGTTTTTCCTACCACAATAATTTAGTTACAACATACATTGTATGTTATTCCCTAATCGTTGTCTGTAGCCACTATGACATTTCAAGCGATAGCGTTACCTATTAAACCGAGAAAGAGCTTAGTAACGAAGGGGAGTATTGATGTCGTCTGTCGGAATCCCCGCCATGCGGGGATGGTGCTCGAGGGTTAAATTCTCTTTGCTTCAGGCAATCTTTTTAGTGCTCGACTGATCCACAGTGCCAAAACCAGCATTACGCTAAGGAAAATTACGATGCCGTTCCAGCCATAGTTATTCCAGAACACGCCACCGAGAGTACCGGCCACGCTAGAACCGACATAATAACAGAACAGGTAGAGTGATGATGCTTGGCCTTTAGCGCGGCGGGCGCGGCGTCCAATCCAGCTGCTTGCCACAGAATGAGCGGCAAAGAAGCCCGCAGTAAACAGCATCATGCCAATAAAAATGGTGGTCAGTGGGGCAAAAAGCGTAATCAACAGCCCAATCAACATAATAAGAATCGAAACGGTCAGCACTGGCCCCCGACCAAATTTGCTGGTTAACGCTCCGGCTTTAGGCGAACTGTATGAGCCTGTCAGGTAAACGACCGATAGCAACCCGACCAGCGCCTGGCTGAGAGAGTACGGCGTGCCGAGCAGCCGATACCCAATATAGTTAAACAGCGTGACGAAGCTTCCCATCAGCAGAAAGCCTTCAGCAAAAAGTAGCGGTAGGCCTTTATCATGCCAATGCAGTCGAAAGTTAATCAACAATGTCCTAGGGCGGAGGGGCGTGGCCCTGAAGTGTTTCGACGCAGGCAGGATTTTCCAAAACATAAACGCGGCGGCGAGGGCAAACAAACCAATAATTGCCACCGCGATACGCCAAGAGAAGAAATCAGTCAGAACGCCGCTGACTAAACGACCGCTCATTCCACCAATCGAGTTACCGCTGATGTACAGCCCCATCGAAAATGCGACTACGGCAGGATCTATCTCCTCGCTGAGATAGGTCATGGCTACTGCGGCAACGCCGCTTAAAGAAAGTCCAACCAGCGCGCGCATCACTAAAATACCGTGCCAGCTGGTCATCATTGAACAAATTAATGTGCATATTGCTGCCATCAATAGCGCGGTAACCATCACCTGCTTGCGCCCAATGGCGTCTGATAACGGGCCCGTGAACATCAGGCCAACGGCAAGCAGCCCTGTAGAGACCGAAAGTGACAGGCTACTGCTGGCCGGCGAAATACCAAAATCGTGCGATAGAACAGGAAGAATCGGTTGCACACAGTAAAGTAGGGCAAAGGTTGCCAGGCCTGCGGAGAATAGCGCCAGAGTCACGCGGATAAACTGGGGTTGGCCACGTTCAATATACGGAAGTTTGTTTAGCGCGCGGCGCGTTGGTGCTACAGGCGACACAACAAGCGCATTTGAGGTTGAATCAATGCGAGGCGGCATTGTTTCTGCCGGAGGGATTTCCAATCTGTATCCTTACCGAAAATATCGGGTAAAACGGTTCATCAGCTCTGCTTGCCCATATTATGTGCGGCAGGTCACAATGGCTGATATAAATTCAGCATAGGTATCCCCGAATATATTGTCTAATATATTAATAAATGAAAATAAGACGTTTAAGATATTAATTAGCCTATGCGTATAGAAATTAGACATCTCAAATACTTTATTGCCGTTGCTGAAGAGTGTCATTTTGGACGTGCAGCAGAGCGTTTAAATATCTCTCAGCCGCCATTGAGCCAACAAATTCAGTCGCTTGAAGTGGAAGTGGGCGCTCGGCTTTTAGAAAGAAACAACCGAAATGTCAGCCTCACGCAAGCAGGAGAACTCTTCCTAAAAGAGTGCTACGAAATTGTGGAGCATCTTTCGCAGGCTGCAGAAAATGCCGCGCGAGCACATCGAGGTGAATTAGGTAATTTGAAGATTGGCTTTACCTCATCCGCTCCTTTTATCAGTTTGGTTGCTAGCAGTCTGTTTATTTTTCGGCAGCGTTTTCCTTTGGTTCACATGCAAATGCGCGAGGTGAACACTAAGCAGCAGATTGAGCCGCTGTTAGAGGGAAAGCTCGACATTGGCGTGATGCGTAACACGCGATTACCCGAAACGCTGACTCATCAACTTTTGCTGCGTGAGCCTTTGGTTGCGGTATTACACCAGAATCACCCTTTGGCAACGTCTGGGCGAGAGCGATTGAAGTTTAGCGATTTGGCGAATCAGCCCTTTGTCTTTTTTTCTAGAGAAGTGGGAACGGCACTGCACGATGAAATATTAACGCTGCTGAAAAATGCGGGGATCACACCGTATATCACGCAAGAAGTGGGGGAAGCGATGACGATTGTCGGGTTGGTATCCGCAGGGCTTGGGGTGTCTATTTTACCCGCGTCGTTTACGCGAATTAAGGTGGATGGTGTTTGCTATAGATACTTAGATGAGGAAACAGCATTTACGGAGATCTGGTTAGCGTACAGTAAAAATAGGCCTTTGAGCGCACAGGCGACGGCATTGATAAATTTAATGATTGCTCAACCATAGATAAATAATTGCTGCTAAAATCGACCATTGCTGGGCTTATTTGTGCACTAAATCACATAACGAATCAAATAGTTGACGGGTTTACTCAAAACCGACACCATAGCGTTAATATTTATTTAGAAGCGCGAAAAATAAGCGGGAGTAGGTCGGTGATAGCTGAAAGCCAGCCGGGACATATTGATCAAATCAAGCAGATAAATGCTGGGGCGGTATACCGTCTTATTGATCAGCATGGCCAAATTTCCCGCATTGAACTTTCTAAACGCGCACAGCTTGCGCCCGCAAGCATCACTAAAATTGTGCGTGAACTGCTTGAAGCGCATCTGGTGCAAGAAACCGAATTTCAAGACGTTGGCAGTCGTGGACGTCCTGCCGTCGGCCTAATTCTCGACACTGTGGCTTGGCATTATCTCTGCGTTCGTGTGGGTCATGGTGTGATGACGCTGGCGCTGCGCGACCTCAGCAGTAAATTAGTGGCTGAAGAAGACGTTGAATTGCCTGCACAGGCAGACCAACCATTGCTAGAACGTATCATCAATGAAATTGATCAGTTCTTTATCCGCCATCAGCATCAGCTAGAGCGACTAACGGCTATCGCCATTACGCTTCCCGGATTGATTAATTCGGCGAAGGGTATGGTTCATCGCATGCCTTTTTATGCCGATGTGTGTGATATGCCGCTGGGCGTCGAGTTGGAACAGCATACCGGTCTACCGGTGTTTCTTCAGCACGATATCTGCGCATGGACGATGGCAGAATCGCTGTTCGGTGCCGGTGAAAACTGTAGAAATATGCTGCAGGTAGTTATCGATCATGATGTGGGTGCCGGTGTGATTACCGATGGTCGCTTGTTAAACGGTGGTCGTCATAGCGTGGTGGAGATTGGTCATACGCAGGTCGATCCTTATGGCAAGCAGTGTTATTGCGGTAATCATGGCTGTTTGGAGACGGTTGCAGGGCTTGGGCATATTCTTGAATTAGCCGAGCAGCGGTTACCGCTTTCGCCATCGTCTTTGCTGCATAACGCGCCGATCACAATTGATGCTATCTGTCAGGCCGCTATGCAGGGCGATCAGCTGTCGAAGGATATTATCAGCAGCGTGGGTAACAACGTGGGACGAATTCTCGCCATTATGGTGAACCTGTTTAACCCCGAAAAAATCCTGATTGGCTCACCGCTTAATCAAGCCAGCGCGGTTCTCTTTCCCTCTATCAATGCGGCAATTCAGCAACAGTCTTTACCTTATTATGCGCAGGGACTGAGCGTTGAGGCTACGCGCTTTCGCAATAATGGCACCATGCCTGCGGCCGCATTAGTCAAAGAAGCACTTTACAATGGTTCATTGTTGGTTCAGCTGCTGCAGGGCTAGCAGGAACTGCACGTATTTGGCTAAATTCCTTTCTAATTCATACCTCTAATTTGGTACAGATGCCGGTTTTTCATGAAATTGTCACCTCGTTAAACAAAATATTGAGCTAACGCAAGCTGCAGCTTTACCGCTTCGCCTAGACTTTTCATTATTGTTGATGGCGGAAGGAAATTGTCGTTCCGCCAATTTTTTGGTTTTTTTTATCGGAGATTCTCCGGAGTATCATTCATGTTAAAGCGTGTTTTTGTCACAGGAACAGACACTGAAGTCGGTAAAACCGTCGTTTCTCGTGCGTTACTGCAATCCATCCATGCTTCTGGTGCTACTGCTGTAGGCTACAAGCCTATCGCCGTCGGTAGTGAAGAAACCCCGCAAGGACTGCGTAATAAAGATGCGTTAACATTGCAGGCGTCTTCTTCTATCCCATTGAATTATGATGAAGTAAACCCGATAACGTTGCAGGAAGAAATTGCGAACGCCTATACCGGCGAGCCATTGGATTACAGTTTGATGAGCCGCGGGCTGCAAAACCTAAGCGGTAAATCAGCGCATTTAGTGGTTGAGGGGACCGGCGGCTGGCGTGTTTTAATGCACGATTTGCGCCCATTGTCTGAATGGGTTGTGCAAGAGCAACTGCCCGTGATTTTGGTGGTGGGTATCAAGCTTGGTTGCATCAGCCACGCCATTCTGACTGCGCAGGCCATCATTAATGATGGTTTACCCTTTGCCGGTTGGATCGCAAACCGAATTAACCCTGGGCTTTCGCATTATGCCGAAACGTTAGAAGCGTTACGCCAAAAGTTGCCTGGGCCACAGCTAGGCGAAATCCCTTACCTGTTCCGTCCAGAGGAAAAAGATCTGTCTAAGTATATCGATCTTTCTCCTCTCAAATAGCGCCGCCTATTTGCCGTAAACTGACCCTGTCCGCAGCCAGCGTGACAGGGTTGTTGCCATCACGCAGGCCAGCAATAATCCCGGTAGCAACGTATATTCTCCCGTCATCTCAAACACCATGAGCGCAGACATCACCGGCGCATGCGTGGTTGCAGCCAACAGCGTTGCCATGCCGGTCAGCGCCATCAATAGTGCAATGTGTTCGCCCATTCCCGGCCAGTGCGCAAATAGTTGCCCGACAAAAGCACCTAGCGCGGCGCCGATAAACAGCGTTGGGGTAAATACACCTCCGGGAGCGCCTGAGCCATTGCTGGCCAGTATCGCAACCAGTTTACAAAGCAAAATCGCCCCAATGAGTAAGGCACCCGGCGGGGCAGAGAGTAACGATTGCACTACGCTGTAACCATTTCCCCAAACCTCGGGAAAAATGATTGATAATCCACCGACGATCAGACCACCAAGCGCGAGCTGCAGCGGCGGAGGAAGGCGTAGGTGTTGAAAGAAATGGCTGCTGTATTGCATTAATGAAAGAAATAGTGGCCCCGCAAAGCCCGCTACCACACCCATCAACGCCATCAATAAATACTGTACTGGCCACGGTGCGACCAGAATTTGTACCTGATACAGGGTTTCTTGCCCACCGTTAAGCAGATTACTCATCAGCAGAGCACTGACCGCAGCGATCACCACCGGGCCAAGAGAGGCGAGGATTAGCGATCCAAAAAGGATCTCCGCAATAAATAAACTCCCCGCCAAAGGCGCGTGGTAGGCGCTAGCCATCCCAGCGGCGGCGCCACAGGCAACCCACAATTTCCATTCCTTTGGTGGTGTAAACAACCGAGCAAAAACCGATGCAAACAGGGCCGCGAGCAGGATCATTGCGCCTTCGCGACCGATAGCACTTCCGCTCGATACCACAATTAGAGAGGCTAAGCTTTTGACAAGGCTGGCGGAGATATCTAAACGGCCATCGCCTGCGTCGAAGGCTTCCATGTAATCTGTCGGGGCGGATGGTCGTTGGTGTTGATATTTCTGAAATAGCCACAGTATGGAACCCGCAACCAGCCCGCCTAAAGCAGGCGTTAGCAAACGTCTCCATAATGGCAACTCGGCCGCGGCGGCCACCAGACTTCCCCCGCGACTGCCTAAGAATAACCATTCGAGTTTCAACATCGATTGATGAAATAGCCAAACAACGGTGGCTGCAGCGATCCCCAAAATCATCGCAATGGCTAAGCGGCGCAGCATCAGTTGATAATGTTGCATATGAATCAGACGTTTCATGCGTGGTGAAGTCATGTTTAGCCGCGGGTTAGCAAAAAAGAAGCACGCTCTGCGTCGTGCTAAGGCATAAAAGTGCTAGCAGTTTAAGGGTTTTAACAGCAGGAAGAAACCGCGCCGCAAAAATGCGGCGCCTAGAGATGATTAATGAATGGGATAAGGGGTATAAACGCCGTTTAGCGACTCAAGGAACGCCACAATATCATCCACGTCTTTCTGTGGTAACGAGGTTCCAACCTGATATTTCAGCATCAGCTTCACCGCTTCATCCAGCGTGGGTACGTCACCACGATGGAAATAAGGTGCCGTCAGAGCAACATTGCGCAGCGTTGGCACTTTCTGCCGGAAACGATCGCGTTCCCCTTGAGTCACATTAAGTCGGCCAATATCCGCGCTGGTCACCTTGCCAAAAGCAAAATTCTGCTTCAGCCCTAGAGGTTCAAAAGCCTGACCGCCGAGTATTTTCCCCGTGTGGCAGGTAGCACATTTATTATCTTTAAAGAGCTGATATCCATGCATTTGCTGGGCGGTTAGCGCTTTATCATCGCCGCGAAGATAGCGGTCAAACGGACTGTCGGGTGTAATAAGCGTTTTCTCGAATTCGGCAATCGCATCGGTGATGGTATCACCGGTAAAACCTTCGGAGTAAACCGCTGTAAATTGCTGTTTGAAAAGAGAATCTTGGTTGAGCTTGCCAGTGATTTCATCCCATGACTTGGACGCCATTTCGATTGGGTTAAGCGGCGGGCCACCAGCCTGTTTTTGTAAATCTGGCGCTCTGCCATCCCAGAATTGCTCAATGTTAAACACCGCGTTAAATACCGTTGGCGCATTGATTGGGCCAACTTCACCGCCTACGCCAATGGAGGTTTGTCGGCCATCAGCGCCGCCGGCCCCTAACTGATGGCAATGAACGCAAGCAATGGAATTATCGCCAGACAAACGCGGGTCGTGGTACAAGCGGAAACCCAATGCCACTTTATCAGCCTGAACGGGAAGGGTACGTGGCAATGGTTGAACGGGTTCATTCATTAATGCCGGAGCCATATCTTTCGCGGCATAGTATTTTATGCGCTGTTCTTTCACCCAGTTCAAAATGCCGGAGCGCTCTTCATCACTCAGAGCGCCAGCCCAGTGTAGCGCGGTGTAACGAGTCGGCGGCATGGTGTCGTGCTGCATGACCCATTCCACTTTAGTCATGTCTCCCTGTTGAGGGCGAGTATTATTAATGAGGCTATTGCGAATAGGAGTGAGATCAAAGGATTTGTAGCCAAGATTGATGTCATATTCCATCAGTTGCTTAGCAATGGGAAGTTGTGAATAAAACGGAAGCTGTGCCGATGGGGTGTGGCAGTAATCACAGCCTTTTACACTCAGGGTTTTCAGTATTGCCGCATTTTGTGGCAAAAGCGAAGTCTGATCGGGCATCGTAATTCGTTGCTTATCATGGTAATAGACATATCCCACTAGACCTAAATAGCCAACAACACCGACAGTGGCTGCAATTCCCAAAAGTTTTGTTATTTTTTTCATGTTAAAACTCCATTTCAGAGCATGAATTCGGGCTGCGCCAACGCTGGGTACACAACCCTCAGAGGGCCAAAATTTGGCTTATCCATGGTGCGTGTTGTATCCCGTGTGTTTGTTGACAATCATCAATGATAGGGGCCGGTAGCGCCTATCATTGAGATAGGAAACAGCAATCAATCAAAAATCATTTTAGCTTATAGGTGACAATGTCACTTTTGTATTCATCTCAGTCCTATTCTCTCTTCGAGAGTTCACACTATTAGCCTAGATATTCATGGTAAGGTGTTGAGCTAAATTTCTATTCGCTTTTTCGCGAGGCAGCATGGTTGAGCAGGTAGAACAGCAATATTTACATCGAGGCATTGTGCTAACCGCGTGTATGTTAGCGACCTTTATGGCGGCTATTGAGGTAACGATAGTGTCGACGGCCATGCCCACGATTATTGGTGACTTAGGCGGTTTCTCACTGCTGGGCTGGGTATTTGCTGCATATCTATTAACACAGGCCATTTCAATTCCTATCTATGGTCGACTCGCCGATCTTTATGGTCGCAAGCGGATGTTCTATATCGGCGCCTCGCTTTTTTTATTGGGTTCGGTGCTGTGCGGTTTTTCTCACAATATGCTGTGGATGATCGTTTTCCGTGCGATTCAGGGGATGGGCGCAGGGGCGATCACCCCGATTGCATTCACCATCGTTGCAGATATCTATTCACCGGCGGAACGTCCAAAAATACAGGGTTATCTCTCTAGCGTCTGGGGCGTATCGGCTATCGTAGGCCCGTTGATGGGGGCGTTTATTGTTCAGCACTTCAACTGGGCACTGGTTTTCTGGGTTAACGTTCCTATTGGTATCACGGCGATGTATCTGCTGTGGCGCTATTTCCCCGAAACGGTACATCCACGGCAGCATCCTATCGATTTTGCCGGTACGTGTTGGCTAACTATCGCGGTGGCCTCGTTGCTGGTTGCGCTCTTACAGGCCGATATACTGAAGTACTGGGTGTTTCCGTTGCTATTACTCTTTGTCGTCGCAGCTTATTTTCTGCTACGGCAAGAGAAAAAAGCCCCCGAGCCCTTATTCCCGTTGGCGCTCTGGCGGAATAACGTGATCGTCGCGGGTAATATTGGCGGGCTTATTGTCGGCGCATCCATGATGGGCGTTGCCGCATTTCTGCCTACGTTTGTGCAGGGCGTGATGGGGGGAACGCCGTTAGAGGCGGGCACCACGTTAGCCATGATGTCAATCGGCTGGCCGTTGGCTAGTACCCTTAGCGGGCGGATGATGTCGCTAACGTCCTATCGTACGACAGCAATGTTAGGCAGCTTTCTGCTTATCGCCGGAAGCTTCATTTTACTCATGCAGCAGCCGGATAGTGGCTTGCTATGGGGGAGAGTGGCTGCCTTTGTGATTGGCTGCGGTATGGGGATGACCAATACCACATTTCTGGTTTCGGTACAGAATGTTGCGCCCGCTAATATGCGAGGAATTGCCACCGCATCAACGGTGTTCACCCGTATGCTAGGTTCAGCGCTTGGCACTGCCATTTTAGGTGCGACGCTCAATCTCAACCTCGATTGGCGCTTGCCGGATATCCATGATCCGGTCCAGAAACTCATGAGCATGCACCAGAGTGGCATACAGCCAGATGCCAATATGGTCAATTTAACGACTCAGGTGGCGGCATCTATCCATTGGGTGTTTATCGTCGCGGCAATATTGTCGTTGTTTGCTTTAGTCACTGCGTGGCTCATTCCGGCAAAATTAAAGCCTGAAAGTGAGACCTGCGTGGAATTTGATGGCGAATGCTAGGGACAAAAAAGGCTGCCATGAGGCAGCCGTTTCGAGATAACGCTGATAATTAATGAGTAGCCGGTGCTGGCGTGCTGTCGTCTTCAGCGCCGCTAGTGCGCTGATAGATGATCTTCTGCGTGTCATTTTCGCAGTGACCCACGACCTGACCACCGCTTGCTTCAGCCTGATCGTTCGGCACAACGTCCAACGTAAAGCCAGACTCAGGTACACCATTTTTGATGATTTTTTGGCTAATATCTGCTTTGACTGTCTCACAGGAAGCCTGCGCAGCCAGTGGAATAGCACTCAACAGCATGATGCCAAGCAATAATTTCTTCATGAAATATCCTCCAAGGATCCTTGCAAAAGCGTTTAAACTTAATGCTTATGGATTAAGCGGTCGTCCGGTATTTCTATCTAAACAACGTTGGGTATTCGGTTCCCAGTACGCATTAACGTTTAGACTTTTTTCACATGAGTCTTGCAAATCTACAGCTGTGTCGAACTTGTCGAACTGCTTCTCAACGCGGGTATTAACTTTATTGCGCAGAGAGCGGGTATCATCCCATTGTTCTTTCTGCTGACGAGCATCTTCTTTTGTCAGGGAGTTATCCTGACCGCCGCTAGAGCCAAATACACAGGTGCTGCCTGACGCACAAGAATCGGCTAAAGCCGTGGCCTGCCAGCCACCGATCATGATGGCTACGGCTAAAGGCATCCAACGAGCGGCCATTTGCAATTTATTCAGTTGCAATTTATTCAGTTTCAATTCGCTATCCTCTTTTCACAATAACCGTCTTTCAGGCCATCATTCTCGATATGAAGACACTATAGCACTCCGTCAGTTCCGCTGATAGTTTGCGAAAATGTTGGTTTCAGTACGGTTTAGTGCGAAAACAGAAGTTTACAATGTCGTGAAATTTAGCCGCGGTAGACAGACAGCGGGGCAAAAGACTGACTGACCGGCATCATTTCAATGGTATTGATGTTAACGTGTGGAGGCAGAGTAGCGACCCAATACACGGCTTCAGCAATATCATCTGCGCTTAATGCATTGGCATTCTCATATGTTTTCCCTACGCGCTCATCATCGCCTTTAAAACGAACGTTTGAAAACTCGGTACCGCCGACCAGTCCAGGTTCGATATCGCTAACCCGCACTTGGGTTCCGTGTAGGTCTGCACGCAAACCAAGACTAAATTGCTTAACAAACGCTTTTGTCGCACCGTACACATTGCCACCGGCGTATGGCCAGTTAGCTGCCGTCGAGCCGATATTAATAATATGACCGACGTTGCGTTCAACCATATTGGGCAAAATAGCCCTAGTCATGTTAACCAAACCTTTGGCATTCGTGTCGATCATGGTGTCCCAATCATCAACATTTGCTTTATGTGCAGGCTCTAAACCTAAAGCTAACCCCGCATTGTTAACTAAAACATCGATACTACGTTTCTCTGCCGGAAGACTCTCTAACGCCTGCTGTATGGCCGCGCGGTTGCGAACGTCGAGTTGCACGATAGTTAATGCATCACCCAATTCGTCTTTCAACGTTTCGAGACGGCTTAAACGACGACCGGTCGCAATCACCGAATGTCCGTTCTTGATAAATTTGCGCGTTATCGCCTCACCGAATCCTGCGGTGGCTCCGGTTACAAATATATTCATACTCAATTGCCTCGTTAATTTAGCGAAAGAACAGGCCTTTCAATCTACCAGAAGCGAGCTAAATTGCCATGACACGGGGCAGAATAATGACGTGCATCTATACTTGAAAATACGGAACATTCCTAGCCAAAATATAGGCAGAACAGGGAGTTATTCCATTGAGAACCGGTTGCAGATTTAGTACTATCGCCATTCATATACGTACACGATATAACAATCGCTTTAAATTGAAATGGCGATATATTATTTGTTTAAGAGCAATGTCAGCTAATGTAATTATGAGTTTGTATGGGAAATCCTATGAGTCTTGAGCAAAAAAACGGTACTGATGAGATTGATCTGCTTGACCTGCTATTACAGTTATGGAACGGAAAGAAAACAATCATTGCGGCTGTTTGTATTGCGATCGTTTTGGCTATTGGATATCTAGCCGTTGCAAAAGAGAAATGGACATCGACAGCGATTATTACGCCTCCGCAGCTAGGCCAGCTGGCGGATTATCCTACGGCTGTGGCCGTTATTGACCCTAGCAATAGTAAAGATATAAGCAATGATGTGTTTGCTAACTTTGTATCCCGTGTTTCAGCTGAAACACTGACGTTTCTGCCAGAAAAACCCTTGGAGATTAAGCCGACAACCTCCGGGAGCAGAGATTCATTTACCGTGAGCTTTAGCGCTGAAACGGCGAAGGACGCACAGAAATCATTGGTTACCGTTTTAAATAAAGTTAACAAGCAAACTTCCAGCAGCTTTTATTCAAATGCTGAGAAGGCATTGGCAGTGAGAATGCAGGCCATTAATACTGCATTAGATTCTCAGGTAAAAACGGCTGAGGAGAAAAAAGCACGTCGCTTAAATGCCTTATCGGAAGCATTGAAAGTTGCAGAAGCTACAAACACTAAGAGCGTAGCTGTCAAAGAGGTCACCGGACTTTCTGATGAAATGCTATTTATGCTGGGTGAGCCTGCGTTAAAAACAATAATTGCCAATGAAACTTCTTGGCCGTTGTATTTAAGTGATAGCTATTACTCTAACCGAGAAACATTACAAGCGCTGCGCGAGATTAAACTTAGCGATAGCGGTAATGATAAATTCGAAGCATTTTCATTCTCACAACAGCCGTCATTGCCAGTCATGAAAGACGCACCGAAAAAATCGTTAATATTAATCCTATCCGTATTACTAGGTGGTTTGATCGGTAGCGGAATTGTATTGTGCAAGGGACTTATCCGTAATATAAAAGAGAAGCAAGCGGCTTAACGGTAAATTAGAATTAACCTACGAGGGCGGCACATCAAGAAAACGTGGTGTATCGCCCTTGATTGTTTCTAGAGGAAGAAGGATATCGATGTTTAGCATTACGCGCATAGGAAAAATGGACAACCCACTTTATAAAAGTGTAGATGAACTCTATGAAAGTGCTTTTCCTTATCATGAAAAGCGAGATGAAAGGGCGAAGCAGGCAGCGCTTGATAACCAGAAATACCATCTAAATGCTTGGCATCATGATAATGTATTTGTTGGGTTTATTGGATATTGGAAGTTTAGAGACTATGTCTATATCGAGCATCTGGCAATCAATCCAAGCTTGCGCTCTCAGGGATATGGCAAAAAAGTTCTAGAATGTTTTATGTCTCAACACCCGCAGACAATCTTAGAAATAGATCCGTTGACGACCGAAATTGCGAATAGGCGTTTACGTTTCTACCAAAGCCTTGGGTTTGTAGAAAACAGTTATTCCCATACTCATCCAAGCTATCATTCAGAGATTAACGACCATGAATTAGTGGTGCTGAGCAACAAAAAAATTATTACCAATAGTCAATATGTGACTTTCCTCAATGACTTACAAAACGTAGTCATGATCTTAAACTGATCACCTTATATTTATATCTGCAATAGAGCCTACCTCTCTAAAAATGTGTACATAATCCTAAGGTTGCTCAATCGCCTTGGGAGCATTGTCACGGTAATCGCATCCCACTCATTGCTACCCTTATTTAATTACATGAACTTTCCTGCGCATCAGCATGATTGATAGCAAAGGATAATTAATTAAACCGGGAAAATAAGGAATAGGAATGTATTCTTTGAAAAAATGCGCGATTGCTTTATCCATTAATATGGCATTAATCTCAACGGGTTTTACCTGCACGACATTTTTAGCGGGCAATGAGGCCACGGCAGATGGTTCTATTATTGTTGCACGTAGTGCGGATAGTGATGCATTAAAGGCGCAGCACTTTGTTATTCATCCTGCAAAACAGAATCAGACAGGGACATACAGTACTAAAGCACATAATGGCGCGAATGATTTTACCTATCCTTTACCGAAAGATTCATTACGTTATACAACGGTGCCTAATTGGAAAACACAGCTGCATGGCGCGACTGGATTTAATGAAGCCGGTGTTGGCGTGAGCGGAACCGAGTCTATTTTCGCATCACCTAAAGCGCTTGCTTTTGACCCTTATGTTGAAGAAACAGGGATTACTGAGGACGATATCCCGGATATTTTGCTGTCACAAACCAAAACTGCACGCGAGGCGGTGAAGTTACTGGGGCATATTATTGAAACCAAAGGGGCAGGTGAGGGATTTGGCGTTGCCGTGGTAGATGAGAAAGAATTGTGGTATTTAGAAACGGGGTCTGGCCATCAGTGGATGGCACAGCGAGTGCCGAATAATCAATACGTTGCTACCGCCAACCAAGGACGATTACAAAACTATGACCCTAAAGATCCTAACGTTATGGGGTCAAAGAATCTGGTTGAATTTGCAGTAGAAAAGGGGCTTTATCAGCCTAAAACAGACGGCAAATTTAATTTCTCTAAAGCCTACACCCGCGATGATGAGCGCGACCGGACTTATAACGATCCGCGTGTTTGGACAATACAGAAACAGCTAAACCCATCGGTTAAGCAAGTTATGGCAGAAGGGCGACAGTCTCCGGTTTTCCTAACACCAGAAAAGAAAGTTACGCTTGATGAAGTTAAAGCCATTCTGCGTAATCACTACCAAGGCACCAAACACGATCCGTATTCGAACGGGCTAAATGGTAAGGAAGAGTGGCGACCAATCAGCGTTTTCAGAACCTATGAAGCACATGTGATGCAGGTACGCCCCGAGTTACCAAAAGAAATCGGTGAAGTGACTTATGTGGGATTAGGAATGGCTGACCTAACGGCGTTTGTTCCTTATTACAGTGGGCTGACGTCTTTCCCTGCTAATTATGCCACCGGCTCGGACCACGCTGACAGCCAGTCGATCTACTGGAAGTATCGCAAACTACAAACATTGGTCATGACGGATTACCCGAAACTTGCGCCGGTCGTCCAGAAAGCATATCTAGACTGGGAAGCGAAAGTTGCGGATCAACAAAAAGAAACTGAGGCACAATATCTAAAACTGGCGAAAACAGATAAGGCCGCAGCCGATAAAATGCTAAATGATTTCAATCTTCGTGTCATGGCAGATGCAGAGAAACTCACC